>JBJMWR010000043.1:0-70539 GCA_045810015.1 Luteimonas sp. | reverse complement strand
GCGAGCCGATGCGATGAAGCCGCATCGGTGCCCTGTGCTCCTCGCCTGACGCGGCACGCAGCCCAAACTCGCTGCGCTCAGACATGGGCTGCTCTTCGGCCACGCCAGGCTCCGGTGCTCGGCTCGCTCTACGGCTCGATTGAAGTCAAAGGCTGAAAGCCGAAGCCGAAGCCGAAGCCGAAGCCAGAGCCGACGCCAGAGCCAAAGCCAAAGCCAAAGCCAAAGCCAAGGGCCAGAGCCAGAGCCAGAGCCAGAGCCAGAGCCAGATCAAGATGGATTACCGGACATGCGTCCGTTGAAAGCCCCGCTTTCGCGGGAATGACGGCGTGGAAGCGGAAGCTGCGAGCCTCGCTGCCCGCTGCCCGCTGCCCGCTGCCCGCTGCCCGCTGCCCGCTGCCCGCTGCGCAGTGGAAGCTGTTGTTAGAGGAGGGCGGGGCATGCCGAAGCAAACCGCCGCCATCGCGGCTGAACACACAGCGCATCCCAACGGCGTCTCCAATGCATGCGATACGATGACGCCCTTCGTGGCGCGCCCACGCGACAGACACCTGGAATACGGCGGAAATGACGACTCGGACGGTAGGGGCCGGCCACGGCTGGAAGTGGATCGTGCAGGGCGTCAATGTGGGTCGGTCCAATCCGCGCGCGGTGTACGGCGCGACGGCGATCGTGGCGCTGCTCGCGCTGATCCCGAACGTGTTGCAGGCGATCGCGCAGGTCGCGTTCGGGCTCGATGCCAGTACCCAGGTCATGCTGATCGGTGCCACATCGCTGGTGTCGATCATCGTCTATCCGCTGCTGATCGCCGGCGTGCTGCACGTCATCGATGCGGCCGAGCACGGACGTCCCGCGCAGCCGACCGATCTGTTCGCGGTGTTCACCGGCGGCAATGCCGGGCGCCTGATCGGGTTCGGCGTGCTGATGGGCGCGCTCTACATCGCGACGTTCTACGCGCTGGTCAGTGCGTTCGGCGACGGTGTCGTGGACTGGTACATGCAGGTGCTGACGATCAGCCAGGAAATGAGCGCGCAGGCCGGGCCGGCCACGCCGCCGGATCTGCCGCTGCCGCCGGCCGGCATCGGTCCGCTGATGGCGCTGGCGATCTTCTTCGGCGTCTATTACGCGACCGTCTACGCGATCGGCCTGGGCCAGGTCGCGCTCGGCGGCCGGCCGGTCCTGCAGGCGTTCACCGATGGTCTCGGTGGTGCGCTGCGCAATGTGTTGCCGGTGGTCGTGGCCGCCGCGATCGCGATGGCCGGTGGCTTCGCGCTGATGCTCGCGTTCGCAATGGTCGTGACCATCATCAGCGTCGTCGCCAGCCTCGTGCATCCGGGGCTCGCCGCGCTGCTCGTGCTGCCGCTGTATCTGATCCTGCTGCTGATCCTCTACATCGTGATGTTCGGTGCGATGTACGCGATGTGGCGCGATGTCTGCGGTCCGCAGGACGACGCGTCGACGGGCGGCCCGACGCCGGGCACCGGCAGCCACGACAACAGTCGCATCGAACTCTGACGCCACGCCTGCACATGCCCGGCGTGTGCCGGGACCGATGAAAACGCGTTAGAGCCCGAGCGTCGCGTCCAGCGCGGCGGCGACGCTCTGGTCGATCTGGCGCATCAGCAGCGCGAGCATCAGAAAGAACACCGGCGGCTGCAGCACCAGCCACAGGCGTGCCGGCATCGGCATCGGCGCATCCGTGAGTCGCACCACGTGGGTGCCGGCGATGCGGTCATGCAGGGCCTGATAGCGCGGCGCGCGTGCGGCCATCAGATGGCCGATGTTGAGGCTCACCCACGACAGCAGGCCGGCCGCCGTGCGCAGGCCGGCGCGCACGTAGCCGGGCGGCAGTCCGTCGTCGTCGACCACCTGCAGACCGAGCAGGCGCTTGCCCGGCGTGGCCTGCCAGCGCGAGCCCTCGAAGGCGGTGAACCACACCAGCGCGAGCAGTGCGAACACCGCCATCGTCGGCAGGGTCAGCGCGGTGATCGCAAGTGTCAGCGCGGTGATCGCGACCTGCAGCGCGGGATCCGCCATCCATGCCTGCAACAGCGCGGCCGGCGACGCGGCAAGGTCGAGTGTCTGCTGCATCAGCGCGGCCATCGCCTGCGCCAGTGCATCGATGGCTTGTCCGCAGGTCTCGAGTGCTTCGCACAGGCGCCGGTGCATCAGCGCGACGACCAGCACACCGATCGCTGCCGCATCCAGCGACCACGCCGTGTAGCGGCGCAGCAACGGCGTGGGCGCGGCGACCGGCGGGCTCATGCCTCGTCGCGCACCGCGCCGGGTTTGGGCGCGAGCAGGCGCGCGGCGATGATGCCGGCCTCGTAGAGCAGGCACATCGGAATCGCCAGCATCAGCTGCGAAACGACATCGGGCGGGGTGATGATCGCGGCCAGCACGAACACACCGACGACCGCGTAGCCGCGTGATTCGCGCAGCTGGTCGGTGGTCACCCAGCCCAGCAGCACCAGGATCACCAGCGCGACCGGCAGCTCGAAGCTCAGGCCGAACGCGAGGAAGATCACCAGGACGAAATTCAGATAGGCGTTGATGTCGGTCATCATCGACACGCCATCGGGCGTTACCAGCGTCAGGAACTTGAACACCGACGGCAGCACGAGGAAGAACGCGAATGCGCAGCCGATGTAGAACAACGCGACCGCCGACGCCAGCAGCGGCATCGCCAGCCGCTTTTCGCGCTTGTACAGCCCTGGCGCGACGAAGGCCCAGGCCTGGTAGAGCAGCCACGGCATGGTCACGACCAGCGCGGTGAAGAAGGCGAGCTTCAGCGGCGCGAAGAACGGCGACGCGACTTCGATCGCGATCAGGTGCGCGCCTTCGGGCAGCTTGTCGAGCAGCGGCTGCGCGAGCAGGCCGTAGAGCTTGTTCGCGAACGGCAGCAGGCACAGCAGCACGATGCCGGTGCCGGCCAGACCGCGCATCAGGCGCATGCGCAGTTCGATCAGATGGTCGATCAGGCTGCCTTCGCCGCCGTCTTCGTCAGCGTGCAGCGCCACGATCGGACTCCTCGTCGGCAATGGCCGTCGCCGGGACCGGCGGGCGGGTGGGATCGCCGGCGATCGCTTGGGGCGGCAACGGTGCCTCAAGCTGCGGCGCCGGATCGGGCAAGGCGTCGAGGCTGCGATGCGTCACCGGCGGCTCGCTGGACATGCGACGCGCCTGGGCAACCAGATCGCCGGCCTCTTTGCGCACGTCATCGAGGCTGCTGCGGGCGTGCTGCTCGGCATCGCGCACCTGAGTCCCCACGTCCGCGATGGAACGCTGGGCGTCGCGCACGCTGCGCTTGAGATCCTCCGCGGCGAGTTCACGCTCGAGTTCGGATTTCACCGAATACCACTGCGCGCGCGCACGGCGGATCCAGAGACCGGCGAATCGGGCCGCTTTGGGCAGCTTCTCGGGACCGAGCACGACCAGCGCGATCAACGCGATAACCATCAACTCGGCCGTGCCGATCCCGAACATCGACCGCGTCCCGCGTCAGCGCGGGGTGTCGTCGTGGCGCGTCCTCTCGGCCTCACGGGCCGCCGCATCCTGCGAACGGTCGTCGAGACGCTCGGGCGTCTCGTCGTCGTGCATGCCTTTTTTGAAGCCCTTCACCGCTTCGCCGAGATCACGGCCGGCGCCGCGCAGCTTCTTGGTGCCGAAGACCAGCAGGACGACAACGAGGACGATGGCCCAATGCCAGATGCTGAAACTGCCCATGGCGGGATTCCGGGAGCTGCGGGTGGTCTCGCAGGATAACGCACCGCACCCGCACGCAACGTGCGGGTGCGCGCTGCACTTCAGTATTCGGGCAGCGGTTCGACGGTCGCCGGCTGATCGTCGACGTTCTGGAAGCCCTGCGTCGACGGCTGGCCCTGCTGCGGCTGCACCGGCGCGGTGGTGGTTTCCGGCACGTTCTGGATCGCCGGCGTGTACGCGGGCTGTTGCGTGCTGCGCGCGACCGGCACCGCGGTGCCGCCACGCGAGACGCGCGCCGTGGCACTGGCTTCTTCCAGACGGTCACGGAAATCGACGACCGCGCTCGAAGGTGCGGTGCCCGGACGATTCTCGAGAATCGCTCGCGGTGTGGTGTTGCGGCCGTAGACGGCGATGTTGGCGTCGTCGTCGATCTGCAGCACCGCGCCATCAAGCGCGACACCGGCGAACAGGCCGCGTGCGCGCGACCACGACCAGATCTCGGCCTTGAGCTGGCCGTCGGTCAGCGCGGCGGCGTTGCGGCCCACCGGCCCCGCGGCCACGCCGGCATCGGCGCCGAGGGTGAACTTGCCGTTGACGATCGATTCGAGGCTGCGCTCGTTGCGGAACACCAGCACCACGTCCGAGGACTGCACGCCGGCCTGGAAGCCGATGCTGCCGCCGGTGATCTTGACGAAGGAGGGGCTCGACCACGTGCCTTCCGGCGTCTTGACCGACATCAGGCCGTGGCCGCGGCGGCCGCCGATGATCAGGCCCGCCTTGATGGTGTCGGGAATGACGACGATCGCCCGTGCTTCGTCGAGCAGCTTGTCGGGAATGCCCGATTCGGGAATCGCCTGGATCTCGTTGAGCACGCGCACGGCGTTCTGCGCCCGGGCGTCTTCGGTCGGGCCGGCAATGGCAGGACCTGCGACGAACGCGGCGGCGAGGGCGGCAACCAGCACGGTGTGGCGGAACGGACGGGTCATGGTGGCTCCGGGGCAAAGGCGCGAATCGGACGCGCGCCGGGAAGCGCACGCAGAACGGATTCAGGCTAGTGACGGTGCAATGAATCGCACATGAGTTTTTCCGTGGGTCCCGGACGCTGCCATTGCGCCGGTGCGCCTGCCATTCTATGGGGATGTCCGAATCCCCCTCCCCGCACGCCGCGCGCGACGCCGTCGTGCTCGTCAATCTCGGCACGCCCGACGCGCCGACGCCTAAAGCGGTGCGCCGCTATCTCGCCGAGTTCCTGCACGACCATCGTGTGGTCGCGCTGACCCGTTGGCTGTGGTGCCCGATCCTGCATTTCGTGATCCTGCCGTTCCGCTCTCCGCGCGTGGCGAAACTCTATGCCGGCGTGTGGATGGAGGACGGTTCGCCGCTCGCTGTCTACACCGCGCGTCTCACCAAGGCGGTGCAGACGGAAATGCCTGACGCCGAGGTGGTCTACGCCATGCGCTACGGCAACCCGTCGCTGCGCAGCGCGCTGACGCGCCTGCGTGACGCGGGCCACGCGCGGGTGCAGGTGCTGCCGCTGTATCCGCAGTACTCGACGACGACGACGGCATCGGTGCGTGACGTGGTCGACGAGATCTTCGGCGCCACCGGCATCGCGCACATGCGCGACGACTACCATCTGGATCCGGACTGGGTCGACGCGGTGGCTGGATCGATCCGCGCGCACTGGGACACGCACGGCCGCGGCGAGCGCCTGCTGTTCTCCTTCCACGGCATTCCACAGCGGCTGGCCGATGCCGGTGATCCGTATCCGCTGCAGTGCCGCGCGAGTGTCGATGCGATCGTGCAGGCGCTGGGCCTCGCGCCGGACGAGGCGATGCTGACGTTCCAATCGCGCTTCGGCCGCGAGCCATGGCTGCAGCCCTACACCGACGAAACGCTCAAGGCACTGGGCGGCGAGGGCATCCGCACGATCGACGTCGTGTGTCCGGGCTTCGCGGTCGACTGTCTGGAAACGCTGGAGGAGATCGCGCTTCAGAACGCGGAAATCTTCCACGCGCACGGGGGCAAGGACCTGCGTTACATCCCCTGCCTCAACGACGCACCGGTGCATGCGCGCGCACTGGCGTCGTTGACGCGTCGCGATCTGGAGCTGCGCGCATGAGCGGCGTCGCACAGTCACAAACGTTCGAGGTCGACATCGGGATCGGCACCGTGCGCGGCCTGCGCTTCGGCACCATGGGCGCGCGTCGCGTGCTCGCGCTGCACGGCTGGCTCGACAATGCCGCAAGCTTCGTCCCGTTGTCCGCGTACTTCGAAGGTCTGGATGTCGTCGCGCCGGATCTGCCCGGACACGGCCGCAGCGCGCACATGCCGGTGGGCACCGACTACACCTTCGTCGGCGCCGTGCACCAGGTGCTCGATATCGCCGACGCGCTGGGCTGGGATCGTTTCGCGCTGCTTGGGCATTCGATGGGCGCGGGCATCGCCAGTCTCGTTGCCGCGGCGGTCCCCGAACGCATCGACCGTCTGGTCGCGATCGAAGCGCTGGGCGCGTTGCCTGAAATCGAAGCGGAAACCGTGCCGCGCCTGCGCGAAGCGGTAATCTCCTCGCGCAGCCTGGGCACACGTCCGCTGCGCGTGTTTCCCGATCTGGAAGCGCCGATCCGCGCGCGCATGCGGGTTAATGCGCTCAGCGAACCGGTCGCGCGGTTGCTGGTCGAGCGCGGTGTGCAGCCGGTCGAAGGCGGCCACGTCTGGTGCAGCGATCCGCGTCTGACGATCCCCACAGCCGTGCGCATGACGCCCGGCCAGGTCGACGCGCTGATCGCCGGCATCGAGTGCCCCACCCGCGTGATCTACGCCGACCCGCCGCAGGTCTATCTGCCCGAACCCGACCGCTCCCGCCGCGCGCGTCTGCTGCCCGACGGCGAGCTCACCATCATCGCGGGCGGCCATCATCTGCATATGGAACAGCCTGCGGAAGTCGCCGCCGCGATCGGGGATTTTCTCCAGCGCTGAGGCGTCCGGTTCTTCTGAAGGGTTTCGCAGGAAGGCTTTCGTAGGATGGGTAGAGCGCAGCGAAACCCATCGCCGCACGTGCCACTAGCGGTGACGAAGTTCCAGCGCCTCTGGTATCCCATCCGTACCGCCGGGGAATCGCGACGAGGTCGAAGACCGCACCGATATTCGCATCGCGCGTGGTGTGCCAACGATGGGTTTCGCTGCGCTCTACCCGTCCTACGTACTGCACTGACGCGACCCGCTGCACCTCACCTCAGAGCCGCGCCGCGCCGTCCTGCAGTTGCAGGTTCACGATCACGCCCGGATCTTCCGACGGCTGCGCCGGCTGGTTGCGGTCGAACGCGAACAGCGCACTGCGGCCGTCCTTCTCGAACGCGAGGACCGCACTGTCGCCGCCGTGATGCGTGGCGAGCCGACGCTGCCAGCCGTCGTGTTCCATCGCGCGGCGGGTGTCCTGCGACAGCGCCACCACCTCGCCCTCGGCGAGCAGGCTGATGATCTGCGTGCCCGGCATCTCGGTCAGCGTGTCGATCGCGTAGCGCGCGGGCAGATGCACATCACGCGGGAAGTCCGCAGGCAGTGCCAGCGGAGTCGTCCGCTGCGCGACGGGCGGCGCCGGCGTCGCTGCGACGCGGTCGCCGCGCGCATCGAAGCGGATCGTGGTGCCCAGCGCATCGCCGGGTGGGCGGCAGCCGGGCAGGACGACGACGAGCAGCAAGGCCAGGCACAGGCGGACCATGGGGGTTCTCCGGCGGCACTGGCCGCGCATTCCGGTCAACGCGAGTGCAGCAAGGAAGCGGCCATCGGGCCGCGCACAGCGTGTGGCTCAGGCCAGCAGCGCGTGCAGGTCGGCCTTGAGGCGGCGTCCGCTGTCGCGGAAGTAGTCGCGCGCGTCGCGCCATGCCGGGCAGCGCGCTTCGACCTCGGCCCAGAACCGGCGCGAATGATCGGCATGGATCAGGTGGCAGAGCTCGTGCACCAGCACGTACTCGAACGCCGAGGGCGCCCCGAGCACCAGCGCCAGGTCCAGATTGAGCGTCCCGTCCGGCGCTAGCGAGCCCCACTGCGAAGACATCACCTTCAGACAGATGCGTCGCGGGATGCGTGGCAGGCCCGGCAGATAGGTCGGCAGCCAGCGGCCGATGTCGGCGCGTGCCTGCGCTTCGTAGAACTCGCGCAGCGCGCGTTGCAGCGCGGCGGGGCCGGCGTGCTCGGGCGACACGAACGTCAGCGTGCCGTCATCGCCCATGCGCACATGACTGAAGCGCCCGCTGTCCCAGCGCAGCGGATGCAACGCGCCGCGCAGCGGCAGGTGCGTGGTGACGCCACGCTGCAGGGGCAGCGCTTCGCCATGCGCCGCGATCTGCGCGGCCAGCCATGCGCGGTGCTGCTGCAGGAAGGCATCGCCCGAGACGAGGCTCGCGCGCAGCGGCAGGGTCAGGCGCGCGCCGCGTTCGCTGACGCTGAGGCGGATGCGCCGCGCGCGCGGGTCGCGCACGCGCAGCACCTCGATCTCGCGCCCGTCCTCGAGCGTCAGACGAAGCGAGTCGCGCTGGATCGAAGCGGGCTTCGCGGAACGCGACAACAGGCGCGACAGGGACGGCATGCGCGGATTGTATGCGCTGCGTGCGACGCGACCGGGGTCGACGTCGCACATGCGCCTGCGATCACTCCGCCTTCGACAGCTTCAGTGCGCCTTCGAGCACCTTGAACAGGCGCTTGAACTCGCCGCGCATCAGGGCGAAGCGGGCGTCGAGCTCGGCGCGCATGTCGTCGTTGTCGGTGTTCTCGAGCGTATCGAGCGCGCCGTCGAGCAGCTTGAACTTGCGCACGATCAGATCCTCGCCGAGCACGAACGAGACGTGGTCGTCGAGGTTGAGCGCGAGCTTGGTGACCTGCTTGCCGGCGTCGAGGTGGCGGGTGATCTCCTCGCATTGCAGGTCCTGACGCTGGCAGCGCACGATCGCGCCCTGGTCGGAAGGATCCTTGAGCTCGCATTCCTCGCCCAGCGTCAGGCCGTCGGGCAGCGGCTCACCGGCGATCCAGCCGGTCATCACGCCGCGCGGCGAGACTTCGGCATTGAGCGGTAGCGCGGGAAAGCTGCCCAGCGCAGTGCGGATCTGCGACACCAGATTTTCCGCACTCTTGCGGCTGGAGGAATTCACTGCGACCACGCCGTGTTCGAGGTCGATCAGCGCGTCGCTGCGCACCGGCTTCACAAATGCACGTGGCATCAGTTCCTGCAGCAGGTCGTCCTTCATCTGCTTGCGCATCTTGCCGCCCGGCTTGCGGCCCTGCTTCTCCTCGAACTCCTCGATGCGCCGCGACAGCAGTTCATTGACCACCGGGCCGGGCAGGATTTTCTCTTCGCCGCCGACGGTGACCCAGATGGTGTCCTCGATGGGGTGCGCCATGACGTCAGCGTCGCGGCTGATCGGCGAGACGAAACCGTGCGAGGACATCTCCAGCGGACCGACCGGCTTGAGCGGGAATTCCGCCAGACGCGCGTCGAGTTCGGACAGGTCGAGGTTGGTGGGGAAGCGGAACAAGGTCAGATTGCGAAAAAACATGGGGCTGATGAGTCCATTGGAAGTGGGGAAGGACGCCGCACGGAAGCGGTGGGCGTCAGAAACGGTGTGATACGTGCCTGGTCCGGGGTGTGGGCAGGCGTGGACGGCCGACGCTGCGTCGACGCGGCGCGGATGGCGGTGTTCATGCCTCCCGCATCGCGATGTCGATCGGCGCGACCTGCGCGTCGGGCAACCAGGCGTCGACCGCAGCAGGCGCCCCGCCCGCGCCGGGCATGCGGAAGTCGAACAGCGCCGGATCGCTGAGCTGCGACGGACTGACATTGCCCAGCGAACGCGCGATCGTCTCGATGCGGCCGGGCGTCTCGCGCTCCCAGGCATCCAGCATCTTCTGCACCTGTTTACGCTGCAGGTTCTCCTGCGAGCCGCACAGATTGCAGGGGATGATCGGGAACGCCCTGGCCTGCGCATACGCGGCGATGTCGTCTTCTGCAGCGTAGGCCAGCGGACGGATCACGACATGCTGGCCGTCATCGCTGCGCAGTTTCGGCGGCATGCCGCCGAGCTTCGCGTGGAAGAACATGTTCAGGAAAAACGTCGCGACCAGATCATCGCGATGGTGGCCGAGCGCGATCTTCGTGAATCCGTGCTGCGCCGCGTGGTGGTACAGCGCACCGCGGCGCAGGCGCGAGCACAGCGAACACATCGTCTTGCCTTCCGGGATCACCCGGCTGACGACCGAATAGGTGTCCTGTTCGATGATGTGGAAATCGACGCCGCGCGATGCCAGATAGTCCGGCAGCACATGTGCGGGAAATCCGGGTTGCTTCTGGTCGAGGTTGACCGCGGTGATCGAGAACGCCACCGGCGCCTTCGATTGCAGCTGCAGCAGGATGTCGAGCAGGGTGTAGCTGTCCTTGCCGCCCGACAGGCACACCATCACCCGGTCGCCATCCTCGATCATGCCGAAGTCGGCGATCGCGCGACCCATCTGATGGCGCAGCCGCTTGCCCAGCCTGTGTACCGCCGGCGCGGCGCGGCGCGGATCATGCGCGCGCGGCAGCGGTTCGTGCAGGGGCAGGACGGTGTGCATCGCGCCAGTTTACCGGGCGCTCCAGGCGGCCGTACGGCAACGTCTCCGCGACCGCGCGCCAACATGCGCCGTGCAAGGCTGTGACGCCATTCCTGTTGAACGGAGAGCGCCATGTCTCGCATCGTCATCATCGGCGGCCATGGCCGCGTCGCCCTGCAGCTGGCCGAGCGCCTCACCCGAAACGGACACGCCGTGACCGCGCTGTTCCGCAACGCGGCCCACCGCGACGCCGTCGCCGACACCGGCGCCACGCCGGTCGTCTTCGATATCGAGCACGCGCAGACCGATGCCATCGTGCAGCAGCTTGCCGGACACGACGCGGTGGTCTGGTCGGCCGGTGCAGGCGGTGGCGAAGCCGCGCGCACCTATGCGGTCGACCGCGATGCGGCGATCCGCTCGATCGATGCCGCGGCCATCGCCGGCGTGCGGCGCTACGTGATGGTGTCCTACATTGGCGCCGGCTTCGATCACGGCATCGCGCCGGACGACGGCTTTTTCGCCTATGCGCAAGCGAAAGCCGCGGCCGACGCGCACCTGCGCGATAGCGCGCTGGACTGGACCATCCTCGGTCCGGGCCGGCTGACCGACGACGCCGGCAGTGGCCGTGTCGCCGGTGGCGCGAATGCCGACAGCGGCACGCCGGTGTCGCGCGCAAACGTGGCAGCGGTCGCAGCCGCAGTACTGGATGCGGCGGGCACCGTGGGCCGGACGCTGGATTTCGTGGATGGCGACGTGCCGATCGAGACCTTCGTCGGCGGCGACTGATCGCGGGCGCGTAGGCGCGAATGGAGGACAGTCCGTTCGCTTGTGCCGCAGACGACAGCGCCGGCCGATTCCCCGCGTTAATGCGGCGGTGCGGCGCGCGGTCGTAAACTGTATGCCGATCGCGCGACTGCCTGCTGCAACCCGCGCGTTCGCAACCGTCTTCCAGGAGCGCAATGACGTGAAGTACTGAGCCGACATCGAGTCCGACGACCCATCCGGGTCGCGTTCCCATGTTCGCGAGGTTCTCCATGTCCGTGCCCGTCTCCCCGGCGCCTTTCGCGTCGCTGTCTGCGTCCTCTTCCGTCGTGCCCGCGCTGCGCGCCCGTGGCCTGTCTGCCGCGCGCGACGAGGGCAGCGCGCTGTACGACGATCTGTCGCTGGTGCTGCACGACGGCCCAAGTGGGCTGGTCGGTGCCAATGGCGTCGGCAAATCCACGCTGCTCCGGCAGCTTTCTGATGGCGCCCGCGCGGGCACGGTCGAAGTGGCAGGCGGTCTGCAGCTGCTGTCGCAGCACCCGGGTCCGTTGCCGCAGCGTGTCGTCGACCTGCTGGGTCTGGGCGCGCGCTTCGATGCGCTGCATCGGCTGCTGGCGGGTCGTGGCGACGCGGACGATGCGGCGTGTGTCGATGACGACTGGGCGCTCGAAACGCGATTGGAGGATGCGTTCGCAGCGCTGGGTTTCCAGGATCTGACGCCGACATCCGATCCGTCGCAGCTTTCAGGCGGGCAGTGCCAGCAGCTGCGTCTGCTCGCCGTGTCCTGGTGCGATGCCCGCGTGCTGCTGCTCGACGAACCCAGCACCTTCCTCGATGGCGACGCGTCCGCGTCCTGGTGCCGGCAGTTCCTGCAACGCGCAGGGGCCGTACTGGTCGTCACCCACGATCCCGTGTGGCTGCGTGCGATGCCGCGGCTGGTCGAGCTGCGCGCCGACGGGCTGCAGTGGATCGACGGCGGACTCGATGCATGGCGCGCCGTGCGAGATGCCACGCGCCGTCAGACCGACGACGCACTCGAGCAGGCGCGGACCGATCGCGCGCGTGCACAACGTGCGGTGGGGCGCGAACGTCAGCGGCTCGACCAGCGTCAGGCGCGCGGGCAGCGGATGCGCGAGACCAGCAACCAGTCGCCGCTGCTGCTGGACCACGCCAGGGGCAATGCCGAGCGCCATGCCGGACGCGCGCGCGGCGCACTCGCGCAGCGCCTCGCCGAAGGTGAAACCGCGGTACGTGATGCGTTCGCCGCGACCGATGCCACGCCTGCGCCTGAATTCGTGGATGCCGACGTTGCGTTGCCCGCCTCTCGGCGAGTGCTGCGTTTCGACGGCGCGCATCCGATCGCCGATGCGCCCGTCGACGCCCTGACATGGGACGCGTTCGGCCCGGTGCGCATCGGGCTGGAAGGGCGCAACGGCAGCGGCAAGACCACGCTGCTGCGCGCGCTGCGCGGCGAGGCGACGCTCGCCAGCGGCACCGTCGAGGCCTGCGTGCCGGTGCAGTCGCTCGACCAGATGCTCACGACCCTGCCCGATGCGATGCCGGCACTCGAGTGGCTGGCCGCACGCATGCAGGCCGATGCGATGGACGTGCCGGCGACGCGGCTCGCGCTGCTCGGGCTGGCCGGTGCGCGGGCGCGCCAACCGCTGGGCCTGCTGTCGGGCGGCGAACGCATGCGCGTCGCCATCGCGGCCGCCGCGTGGGCGCAGCCTGCAGCGCCCTTGCTGCTGCTCGACGAACCCGCCAGCCATCTCGATCTCGACAGCGTCGACGCGCTGGTCGCGTTGCTGCGTGGCTGGCCCGGCGCACTCGTCGTCGTCAGTCACGACCCCGCAGTGCTCGATGCGCTGGCGCTGACACACCGCCTGCAGCTCGACATCGACTGCCTGCGCCTGGAAGCCGTCGATCCTTGAGCTACAAACCGCGCCAGTAGGATGGGTAGAGCGCAGCGAAACCCATCAAGTGGCTTGGCATGTCGACCAACAGTCGAGTCACCCCAACGAAAACAGGCGCCTTCCGGCGCCTGTCTCGTTCCACACTCAACCCGATGCTTTTGGCCTCAAGGCACCCACACCAGATTGCGCGTATTGGGATCGGCCGTGATCTCGCGCACGCGGCCGCTGCCGTCGAACTGCACCTGGAACTCGGCGAAGCTGCTCATCCAGTAGCGCCACAGGTCCGCGTCCAGATCCGGGTTCTCGCTGCTGATCGGATAGCCCAGCGACATCAGCACCTGCTCGCGGGTCATGCCAAGCGTGATCTTCGCGCGCTTGATCGCGTCCTGGATCTTGGCCGGATACGTGGCGATCTTCGCCGCCGGATCCTCGGTTACCACGTAGCGCTTCGCGAAATCGGACAGGGCGATGTCACGGCTGTAGTCGTTGCCGATCGACTGGCGCGCGCCGTCGATGCGCACGTTGACGCGGTGGCGGCCGTAGCCGGTCACGCTGGTCGGCGTGCCGACCGGGATCACGCGCTTGCCGTTCTCGGCGTAGTTGCTGTCGCTGATCCAGCTGCCATCGCTGCGCAGGTTGCAGCACAGATAGCCATCGTACTTCTCCTGTGCGGAGAGCTGGGCGGTGGCCGCGAACGCGGCGAGGGCGAGCAGAGGCGCAGCGAGACGCGCGGAGGCGCGACGGTTCGATCTGAGGGACATCCTGGTTCCTTGGCGAAGCGGCCGGGGCTGCCGCAGATGGACACCACGCGGCACGCGCCGACGTCGCGCCGGCCCCCTGCACGGCGCACCGCATTGTTGCAGCGGCGCCGCACGCCGCCAAGACTCCGAACCGCCACGCGGTTGCGATAAGCTGCACCGCATGTCGACCGACACCCCCGACATCGACCAGAGTCGAAGCGCGCTGCTGATGCGGCTGCGTGCCGAACATCGCGATCTCGACCACGCCATCGCCGAACTGCAGGCCACGCCGGCGCCCGAAGCATTGGCGATGCAGCGCATGAAGAAGCGCAAGCTGCAGCTCAAGGACTGCATCGCCCGACTGGAGTCGGACATGATTCCGGACGAGCCGGCCTGAGGCGAAATGCCGGCATCTGCGGACGGAGAGCAGGACGACCGTCGCGCTATTCCGGGGCGGCGGCGACATCGGTCCAGACACGTGCGCGTGCGCTCAGTACCGCGTCTCCGGCGGCACTGGATCCGGATAGACATCCAGTGGGCGAAGCAGTGCTGCACGTGGAAAGTCGACCGGCACTGCACCGCCGTCGACGATGCGCCTGACGATATCGACTGCGGCCGATCGCATGGTCGCCTCGTCGTAGAAATCGAGCGAGAGATCCAGGATCGCCTGGTCCGGTCCCCATAGCGCCAGAAGCGGTCCCTCTTGCGAGGTCGCTGCCAGGTAGGTCTGGCCGACGCTCATGCGTGTCGAACCGCAGTCGCGAAAACTATAGGTGATCATCTTGAAGGCGTCCGCATTGCCCTTGAGGGCATTGAGCACCCTGATGTGGCCGACTGCGTGATGGGTGCGCGCAGCGCCTCCCAATGACCTCTCTACCTCGAACGCACTCGTCAGCTGGAATACAAAGACCGTCGGCGCGGTCGCGACGATCTCCCGGAAGACTGCCTTGGGCGGATCCGCGCATGCCACCGCTCGGGTGGCCGGCAGGCACGCGAGGAGCAGGAGCAGGACACCAGCAAAATGCGAGCGGCTGGTGCGGGAAACAGCGAAGCGCTTCAACATCGGCAGCAACCTTCAAGGCAAGCAGACGGGTCGAGATGGTGAAGGTCATTCTGGAATGACATGTCCGATACGCCAGAGCACGCCGGTCGGATCGATCAGCGTGAAGTCCCGGATTCCCCAAGGCCGATCATCCGGCGGACTGAGGCGAACCGCGAACCTCGTAACCACGCCCGACGCCTCGACGTTGCGGTGCCAGTCGTCTGCATTCGAGACGAGCATGTGCATGACGAAGTTGTTCGCATGTTCCGGGTTGTAGAACTGCGACAGCAGGAATGATGTCGCGCCGAACCGGAGGTATGCGAGGTCGTCCGATTCCAATGTCGCCTCGAATCCGAGCGCTTCGTAGAACGCCATGGATTCGGCAAGTTCGCGCGCTGGCACGAACGCCTTGATTTCGATCGTTTCCAGATTCATTTGATCTCGCCTAAGCCCGGTAACCCTCGCCAACACGCCGCGAATCGTCTTCTCGATGCCCCGCGTCTCAGATGGGGTCCACACCCGCTACAAGTGCCTGCTCCTGTTCGAGGCCGAGCAATCCGCTGCGCAGGTGATCGGCAGCTGCGGAACGCATGACCTCGCCCTTTCGGACGTACACGATGAATTTTCCACCTGGGCGGAAGCCGACGTCGTGGAATGACGCGGACTGCCGGCACGCGAAAGTGAACTGCTCCTTCCATCGCGCGGTACGGACGGGAGACGGATCGCCCTTGAGGGTCTGCTCGACTGAGAAGCGAACCGAGCCGCGCTCGGGCTGGTCCATGGTCGGGCGAACGAGCGCCGTGACGGTGCCTACGAATATCTCATCAGCTTGTTGCGTCGCGACCCGCGTGAATTCCAGAAGCTCGGCCAGGTCAGCGGCATCGATCTGCGACTGCTCTGCTGGCAGACGGGTGCCGCATGCGACAGCGGTTTGGGCAGCGAGCAGCAACGCTGCCGTGGCGAGGAGAACGCGTGCTTTCATGCAACCCTCTATCGACCTGTTCAGGCCACTGCGGCCTGGCTTGATGATTCCGCGAAGCTAAGTTCGTTTGTACAAAATATCAGCGCATTTCATTTGAAGTTCGCCGAGAAACGGATGCCTGACGCCTGGGCGGCAGATGCAGCGCGTTGACTTCACTCGCTGACGACGACCGCTGCCTCCGCGGGCTTCACCGCCTCCGGACTCACCTTCTCGATCGAGTGCCGCAGTTCGCGGCCGAGGATGACCTTGGCGTCCTTGGCCCAGTTGGCGAGGCGGTCGTCGAAGACGAGTTTGCTGTTGCCGTCGAGTTTGACGAGGCCGAGTTCGCGGAGCTTCTGGATGAAGCCGCGGAACAGGGACTTGTCGAAGAACTCGGGCGCGGCCGGGGCGTAGAGCAGCGACAGGCGTTGGGCGGCGAGCTGGCAGAGACTTTCGAGTTCGCCGGCGCCGAGGGTACCGGGGCCGTTCTTGGCGAGCACGGAAATCGCGATGTAGTAACGCTCGAATGCCTGCTGCAGCGGATGGCTCAGTGCGCGCAGGCGGAAGACCTCGTCGGTCTGGCCGGCGTTGCGGGCGTAGATGCCGTCGTCGTCGTCGCTGACACGCTCGAGCAGCGCTTCGCGCTCGAAGGTTTCCAGCGTCAGCGCGATGCGCTCGGCGAAAGTGTCCTCGTCCCAGGGCAGATACAGCTCGGCCTGCAGGAAGGGATACATCGTGCGGCCCAGGCGCAGCAACGTGTGCCGACTCATGCGCCGGTTGTGCAGGAAGCAGCACGCGATCCACGCCGAGGCGGTGAACAGGTGCAGCACGTTGTTGCGGAAGTAGGTCAGCAGTACCGACTTCTCGTCGTCGACGCGGAACACGTCGCCGAGCGGATGCGCGACGCGTTCGAGGACGTTGATCTCTTCGCCGTGCGCGACGATTTCCTGCGGCGTATGCGGTGTCACCGTGACGCGGTCCGAGTACGGCACATCGACCAACAGCTGCTTGGACAGCGTGATCTGCGCGAGCAGGTCGGCCTCGCCCATCGCGTGCTTCGGCGTCGACAGCAGCGCGAGCGCCAGCAGGTTGATCGGATTGACGTCGGCGGCGCGGTTGATGTTGACGTTGATCTTCTGCGCGATGACGTCGACCGTTCGCGACAACCACTCGGGACGTTCGCTGTCGGCGACGGCGTTGCCGTCCCAGCCGGTCGCGTGTTCGGCGAGCACGTCAGCCAGCGCGATCGGCTCGCCGAAGTTCACCACCACCTGGCCGTAGTTGGAGCGCAGCACCTGCGGGATGCTCCACAGCAGCTGCCAGATCGATTCCTTCTTCTTGCTCTTGCCCGACAGCTCGTCGAGGTAGCTGTTGCCTTCCATCAGCTTTTCGTAGCCGACGTAGATCGGCTGGAACAGCACGGGTCGGCTGGGCTGGCGCAGGAACGCGCGCAGAGTCATCGACACCATGCCGCCCTTGGGCGAGAGCAGGCGTCCGGTGCGCGAACGGCCCCCTTCGACGAAGTACTCGATCGAATATCCGCCGGCGACGAGCTGGGCGACGTACTCCGCCAGAACGGTCGAGTACAGCGCGTTGCCGCGGATCGAGCGGCGGATGAAGAACGCGCCGCCCTTGCGCAGGATCGTGCCAATGACCGGCAGGTTGAGGTTGATACCGGCGACGATGTGCGGCGGCACGATGCCGCGGTTGTAGAGCAGATAGCTCAACAAGAGGTAATCCATGTGGCTGCGGTGGCTGGGCACGTAGACGATTTCGTGTCCGGGCGCGGCGGCCTTCAGCGTGTCGATGTGGTGCACCAGCACGCCGCGGAAGATGCGGTTCCAGACCGTAGTGAGCAGATAGCTCGCCGAACGCACCACCGGATGCGAGTAGTCGGCGGCGATCTCGTAGGCGTAGGCGTGCGCCTTCTTCCACGCGTCCTCGGGCTTGCTGTTGTCGCGGCGCGCCTGGTCGGCAATCGCGTCCTTGACCGCGGGCGACGCCAGCACCTTGTCGACCAGCAGGCGGCGGGTCGACAGATCGGGGCCGATGATTGCCTCGCGCACGCGATTGAAATGCGTGCGCAACACGCGCGAGAGCTTGCGCACCGTGCGTTCGGGATCGAGACCTTCTGCGAGCAGTGGGCGCACGTCGACCGGCTCGGCGAAGCGCACCAGGGTGTCGCGGCCATTGAGCAGGATCGCCAGCAGACGCCGGAAGCGACCGACGATGGTCCAGTTCTCGGAGAACAGCACCGCGAACCAGCCGTTGTTCTTGTCCGGCGAGCGGCCGACGAAGATCGAGACCGGCACCACCTGCACGTCGAGCGCCGGGTCGCGGCGATGCGCTTCGAGCAGACGCGCGAGCGATTCGGAATGCGTCGCCTTGGATTGCGGCTGGCCGGTGGCCATCGCCAGGGCGCCACCGGCATTGCGCCGCGACAGCGCGACATAGGCGCGTTTGCGACCGAGCGGATCGCCGGGCAGGGGTTGCAACGGTGAGGGCAGGCCGGCCTCGCGGCACGCGCGTTCTAGGATCAGCGCATTCGACAGACCGTAGTCTTCGAGCACGTAACAGACCGGGCGATGGTCGACGAGCGTCTCGGGCGTCTGCGGCTCCACCTTCAGGCCGATCCACGGACGCATCAGCCAGCCCAGCAGGCCGGCCCACCACGGCCGGCGCACCGCGCGACGGGGTGGGGCCAGCGGTACCGGCAATGCATTCGGTGCGATGGGAGCGACTGCCGGCGCTTCGTCAGCGGGTGTGACGTCATGTGCGGGCGCCGCGGCATCGTCCGCAGACGGCACGTCACTCATTGGCGCCGACGGTGCAGGCGGGGACGCGGCGTCGGCCGGGCGGTTGTCGGCGCGCCCGGCGTTGTCGCCGTCCGGGAACTCGAGGGTCGGTTGATCAGGCATCGTCGGCATTATGCCCAAGCGGCCCGTTCGGACCGCACCCGCCGATCACCACTCAGGGTTCCGCCGGCGCAGCAGCCGCGGGCGACGCCGCGGCCTCGCGGGCATGGGCCAGAAAGTCGCTGACGTACCAGCGCCCGTCATGGCGTTCGACAGCGATCACCGCATCGACCGGCCGGCCGGCCAGCAGATACCGCATGCGCACGCGCGCGGCGTCGCCGGTCTGGCTCTCGAGCGTGGCCGCCACACTGTCGAAAGTCTGGTCCAGATCCAGTCCGTAGGCGGCCAGCCGCAGCTTGCCGGCAGTGAACAGCGGCGACAGCCCGGTCAGCCCGGCCTGCATGCCCGCGGCGCCGAGTGCGGCATCGCTGGCGATGCCGCCTGCCCGCGCGGCAGCCACCAGCGCTGAAATGGTCTCCTGCGCGCGCGCGCGGTCGGCCAGTGGCGCGGCACCGGCCCATGCGCTGGCGGCGGCGATCAGCTGGGTGTAATGCACGCGTTCGTCCTCGCTGAAGTCGCCGCCCTGCTCCAGATACTGGATGGCGAACCCGCCCAGCCCGACCGCGGCCGAACGCATCTCGCGCTCGGCCCCGGCGAACTGCCGGTTGAAGGTCTGCAGCAGCACGCGTTCGGCCTGCGGTGCACTCAACGCTGCGAGCACCGACGGCATCTGCGCGGACAGCGGCAACTCGTCGAGCGGCCAGCGGGTGCGGCCGGCGCGCCAGGCGGCGTCGAGTTCGGGCAGCAGCTCGGGCGTGGCCGCGTCCCGCGCGAATGCCGCCAGGTCGCCTGCACGCAGATGCGACGTGAGCAGGGTCACTGCTTCCACCGGCGTTGCCGCACCGACGGCCGGCGCGGGCTCGGCCGTCTCGTCGCGCTGGCAGGCCGCCAGCCACAGCATCAACGGCAGCAGCAGCGTGACGGCGTGGACATTGCGTCTTCGACGGCGCGCGTCGGGCGAGCGGGCGGGGAAAGGCATGCGATGGATTCCTGAGAAGCCGGACATCCCATCTTGCAAGCCGGTCGATGACCGGACAAGCGCTGTCACAGGTCGCGCAGCACCCAGCCGTGCGGCGTGTCGGTGGCGCGGGCATCGAGCGCGGCCTGGGCGATCTCGTCCGGGCTGCGTCCGGCCTTCCAGGCGGTCGCGATCGCGGCCAAACGCTCGCGGGTCGCGCGGGTGTAGGCGCCTTCGAGCTCGTTCTGCGCGTCGACGGCGAGCTTCTGCGGATACAGCGTGCGAGCGTCTTCGGACTGGTTCAGCAGCGCGATCATTCGCGACAGGCTGGTGTGGAACGTCTCGGCCGACAGCGCGGTGCGTTGGGTGCGCTGCAGGTGCCAGACGGTGAGGTACTCGACCGGACCGAGCATGCGGCGCGGGGTGCCGCCGAAGAACTGGCCCGAAAAATCACTGGCCGAGACCGGCGCGGCGCTGTCCGGCAGCCGGGTCGCGCCCCAGGAACTCAACGCACCGCCGGGCAGGTCCATGCGCCGCAGCGCGGTGCCGATCGTGTCGGCCAACAGACGCTGCGCGCGGGTGTCGTCACTTTCCGCCACCACGCCCAGCAGGCGCAGGAACACCGGATACCGGTCCTCGCCAAGCCGACGCACCAGCCGCTTGAGCACGGTCAGGCGGTACTCGGGATCGGCATGCGCCGCCAGCGCCGACACCATGCGATCGGCGGCGACGCGCAGCGATTGCGCGGTGGGAACGGCGTTCATGGGCGGGGCAGCAGCGTCAGGCACGGAAGTCGAGGCGCCCGCACTCTAACCCAGCCACTGGCCGGGCCTGCGCAGCGAACTCAGACGAGTGCGTCGAGAATTGCGTCGGCACCCTGATCGGCCGCCTGCGACAGGTCGATCGCTGACAGGCGCGCTTCAAACGCCAGATCCCCGGGCAGCTGCCGGTTGCCGGCTGCAACGCCGTCCCAGGCCGCAACATTGAGCACATCCTCACCCGGATCAGCCTGCGGGCCGCGCGGGGCATCCGCATAGCCACCATCCGCCAGCGCGAGGCCGGAATCCGGCTGCTGGCGCAGATCGTCGAACGCGACATGCCCACCCAGCCTGTCGAGGCTGGCGGCATTGAAGCTGACGTCGGAAGGAATGCTGCTCATCGGAACGGAGGCCTGGAAACCCTTGGGGGACTGGACCGCTTCTGCGGCGATGGCGGGACTGTAACGCTGGTGCCATGGAACGGCTATCTCGGGCTGTCCCTAGGGTGTCCGCGAACCCGCCCGGGCTGGGCTTTGCAGCTGAATCCCGCTTCGACAGCACCGTTTGAGGCGACGCCGCCTTCACCCGTGCGTCCCATTTTCCACATCAAACGGATGCGTCACCCGTGCATGCTAGCCTCCGATCAAACCGCGCGAACCCGCGTGCATTCGATCGATCGGAGTGCGGATGGCCGAAGAGAACGAGGGCGCCGACAAAACCGAAAAACCGACCAGCAAGAAGCTCAAGGACGCGCGCAAGGACGCCAACGTCGCCAAGAGCCGGGAGCTGACCAGCACCGTGCTCATCATGGGCTGGCTGGCCGGTGGCTGGATGCTGATGGGCTACATGTTCCGGCGGATCAGCGGGCTGTTCGATCAGAGCCTGAACGTCATGAACCAGCCGTTCGACGTCGCGCTGCACACGATCATCCCGCTGGCGGCGCAGACCTTTCTTGCAGTGTCGCTGCCGTTGTTGCTGCTCGCGGTGCTGCTGGCGCTGCTCGTCGAATTCCTGCAGGTCGGTCCGGTCCTGTCGATGAAAAAGGTGACGCCGGACCTGTCCAAGATGAATCCGGTCAGCGGCGTCAAGAAGATGTTCTCGATGGACAACCTTGTCGAGCTCATAAAAAGCGTCCTGAAGAGCGCGGCGCTCCTCACCATCGGCGGCTTCGTGTTGTGGGGGATGTTGCCGAGCCTGCTGCAGCTGCCGTTCGCGCAGCCCGCGGCGATCGGCAGCGCCATCTGGCACGCGCTCAAGTGGATCGGCATCTGGACGATCTTCGTCTTCTTCTTCGTGTCCGCGGTCGATGCCTCGTACCAGAAGTACTCCTACATGAAGAAGCTGCGCATGAGCCGCCGCGACATCAAGCAGGAGGTCAAGGAAAACGAAGGCGACCCCTACGTGAAGCAGCGCCGCAAGCAGTTGCACCAGGAGTGGTCGCAACAGAACATGCTCAATGCCGTCCGAGGATCGAATGTCATCGTGACCAATCCCACCCACATCGCCGTCGCATTGCAGTACGAGCAGGGCGACGATCTGCCGCTGGTCGTCGCCAAGGGCGAAGGCCACGTTGCCGAAGAGATCAAGCGCGTCGCTGAAGAAGCCGGCGTGCCGATTCTGGAAAACGTGCCGCTGGCGCGTGGCCTCAATGCACGCGTCGAGATCGACGACTACATCAGCGACGATTTCTTCGAAGCCGTCGCGCAGGTGCTGTACTGGGCCGAAGGCGTGCGCATGGGCGAACACCGTCCCGAGCCGCCAGAGTTCAATCCGCCGCCCGAGATGCGCGAGGAGATCGGGCTGGGGGATCCCGGGGCGCCGCCGCTCGCGGATGATCCGTCGGTGGCGGAGCGGTTCGAGGATCCGCGGGATCCAATGCGATAGGGATACGTGGCGGCGCCGAGGCGCCGCTTTTTCTTTTCAGTCCTTTCTGCGCGTGCCCGGCGCGCGCTGTTGCGGGATTTCCGCTGTTCGCGTTTCGAGCCTGCTTCGGCCTCTGCCTTTGCCTCTGCCTCTGCCTCTGCCTTTGCTTTTGGCTTCGGCTTCGGCTTCGGCTTCGGCTTGGCTTTGGCTTTGGCTTTCAGCCTTTGACTTCAATCGAGCCGTAAAGCGAGCCGAGCATCGCAGGGCGGCGGGGTCGAAGAGCAGCCCATGTCTGAGCGCAGCGAGTTTGGACTGCGTGCCCCGTCGCCCGAGAAGCGCAGGGGACCGCCGCGGTTGTATCGCGGTGGATCGCGTCCGGCGAAGGGACCTTTTGGTTCCTTTTGGGTCCATCCAAAAGGGACTCGCACGCGCAGCGGGCGAAAGCCCTGCACTTGCTCGGGCTTTTTCGCTCGTCGCTCTGCGACTTTGATATTCCAAGCGAAGAATCAATCGCAGGAGCGAAGATCAAAGACAGGGCTTCCGCGCTGTCGCGCGGCTTACTTTTGTCTTGGCAAAAGTAAGCAAAACCGTCTTCGCCGGACGCGAGCCGATGCGATGAAGCCGCATCGGTCCCCTGTGCTCCTCGCCTGACGCGGCACGCAGCCCAAACTCGCTGCGCTCAGACATGGGCTGCTCTTCGGCCACGCCAGGCCCCGGTGCTCGGCTCTCTTTACGGCTCGATTCAAGTCAAAAGCCAAAGCCACAGCCAGAGCCAGAGCCAGAACCACAGCCAGAGCAAAAGTCAGAGCAAAAGTCAGAGCCGGAGCAAATGTCAAAGCCGAAGCTCGCTGCCGAGCGCGCGCTGAAGCAACCAGCAGCGCTACGTCGCACTGAACGCGTGCTTGAGCGCCTCGATCAAACCGCTGTTGTCGACCAGCCGCGTCATCACGATCTCTACAAACACGCCCAGCATCAACAGGATGATCGCCGTCGCCAGCCACGCCTTGATCGGCATCGTCAGCGCGAACACGTTGAGCTGCGGGGCGTAGCGGTTGACCAGGCCGAAGGACAAGTCGATGACGAGCAGGATGACCATGGCCGGCGCGGCGATCAGCAGCATCGCGGTCATCAGATAACCGAACTGCCCGACGAACAACGCCATCCCGCTCATTCGAAGGTCGGGAAAGAAACTCAGCACCGGCCAGACCGTGTAACTCGTCATCAACAGATCGAGGAACACGAGGAAGGCGCCGCTGGCCATGAACAGCCATGTCGAGAACTGCGACAGGAACTCGCCGTGCAGCGAGGTTTGGTGGCCCTGGATCGGGTCGAAGATCTGCGCCATCGACATACCGACCTGGGTGTCGATGATCACGCCGGCGGAGCTGATCGCCCAGAAGACGATGCCGTAACAGAAGCCGATCGAGATGCCGATGAAGGTTTCCTTGAGCACGATCAAGGACCAGTGCGAGGTGCCGGCCGCTTCGATCAACGGTGCGCCGGCGAGCGCGATCGGAATCGCGACGATCGCCAGGCTCACCATGAAACTGTTGCGCACCATCGCCGGTACCGTTTCGGTGGTCAGTAGCGGCAGCATCATGAAGGCGCCGGCGATGCGCGGCAGCGTCAGCGCGAGGGCCAACATCGGGTTCGTGCCGAAGTCCATCAGCGTCGGACGAGGCCGGGGAAATCGATGAAGATGCGGTCGGCGAACACGTACAGTGTGCCGCCCATCAGAGAAGCCGTGACGAACAGTGTGATCACCACGGCCAGGAATTTCAGCGCATAGGGAAACGTCTGCTCCTGCAGCTGTGTCGCCGCCTGCAGGAATGCCACGACCAGACCGATCAGCGCGGCCGCGGCCACCGGCGGGCCGGACAGCAGCAGCACCAGCCACAACGCTTCCTTGGTGAACTCCAGCACGTCGCTCATGTGGTCACCCCGTACGTGAGCACGAGGCCGTGCACGAGTTTCGCCCAGCCGTCGATCAGCACGAACAGCAGCAGCTTAAACGGCAGCGAGACGGTCGTCGGCGACAGCATCATCATGCCGAGCGCGAGCAGGATGTTGGCGACCACCAGATCGATGATCAGAAACGGCAGGAAGATCAGGAAGCCGATCTGGAACGCAGCGGTGAGCTCGCTGACGGTGAACGCCGGCACGATGACGATGAAGTCGTCAGGCGTCAGGCCACCGCGGCGCTCGGGGGGTAGCATGCGCTGCACACTGCGCAGGAAGAACGCGCGTTCGGAATCACTGGAGTGCTGGATCAGGAACGTGCGCAGCGGTTCCTTGCCGGCATCGATCATCGTCAGCATGCGGTTGGTGTCGAAGCGGCCGCCCGCTGCCGCAGGCGTACCGCCGCCCGTGCCGGTACTGCCGCCAGTGATCACTTCGGCGAGGCCGCGCGGCTGCTCTGTCGCTTCTTCTTCGCGCGGGTCGTTGCTCGACCCGCCCCGCACCGTGGAGAACATCGGATCGACGCCTTCCGGCGTGCCCTGCGCCTGCGCTTCGGCGGCGAGCGCGTCGGCCGCAGCCGGGCTGGTCGGCGCAGGCGCGTCAGCGTCGGCGGCGGCCGGCGTCGACGCAGGCCGCACGTTGATCGGACGCCCTTCGCGGATCGCCTGTTGCTCGGCGCGAGCTTCGATCTGGCGCATCACCGACGCCGGTGGCGGGCGCCCTTCGAGCCGCGCCTGCACCGCTTCGTTGACGTCCAGAATCACCGGATACATCACATAGATCGACAGCACGATCGCCAGGCCGTTGATGACCACGTTCGGCGGCACCTGCTGCAGGCCGAGTGCGTTGCGCAGCAGGCTCAGCACCACGACGATCTTGGTGAACGAGGTGACCATGACCGCCACGAACGGAGCCAGCGCAAGGCTGACCACCGTCACCAGGACGAGGGCGGGCGAGAACGTGCTGAAATCCATGCATCAGCTCCAGGACAGCAGGCGGACGCCCAGCGTATCGCCAACCGCGACCAGTTCGCCCTGTCCGGCGACGCGACCGTTGGCGCGGATGGTGACGTTGGCGCCTTCGAGGTGCGCAGGCAGCGCGAACACGTAGCCCGGTTGCAGGCCGGCGATGTCCGACAGGCGCAGTTCGACCTTGCCCACATCGAACTCGACCTCGACCGGCAGGCGGCCGGACGGATCCTCGACGGCGGGGGTGTCTTCGGTCTGCGGTGTTTCGGCTGCGTCGGTCTCGCTCATGCGGGGCGTCTCCTGGTGGCGGGGGCGTTGGGTGGGCGGACCGTCGATGCGCCATCCGTCCGGTCCGGATCGGACCGGCCAGCGCAGACCGACGGCATTGGCGTGGAGTGGCGGCATCTTGACGTGTCCGACGACGATCACGTCACCGGGCCGCAGACTCTGGATGTCGGCGCGCGTGAGCGGCGGCGCCGGAATCGCGATCGTCGCGACGGTCGGCAACTGGCGCCAGTGCCCCGGATCGATCGGCGGGCGCGGGTCGGCATCCGTGCGTGCGAGCAGGGCCTGCAGCCATGCGGCGGGTGCGCGCAGCGCGCCACTGACCGCGGCGCTGCCATCGGCGGGTGCGAAATCGAGTTCCAACCAGATCACGTCGCTCGCAGGCGCGGCGAGCGGTGCATCGGGCAGCGGCAGCAGCGAGGTACCGAGCGCTTCGCTGATCTGCACCAGCGTCATCTCGTGCATGAGACTCCAGGCCAGCACGCGGGCGCGGCCGCGCCGGTCCTGCCAGTGCAGGCCGTCGTCGTCGACGCGTGGCGACGAGGCGAGTTGCAACGCGAGCCTGGTACCGTCGGCGTCGAGTTCGACCACGCCGCCGTCGATGGTGGCGATCGCGGGCGATCGACCGCTGCGCAGCCGCAGGATGCCTGTCGGCGTGGTCCATTGCCGGGCACGTGCATGCAGGCCACGCAGCACATCGGCCTGCGCCGGCGAAAGCCGCGGTAGACGCTCACGCAACGGCGTGTGGGGGGACGCGTGCGGCAGGGAGACAGCGTTTGCGTCAGCCATGGCCCAGCGCCACCTTCATCAGTTCGGGGAGGGATCGCACTCCGAGTTTGCTCATCATGTTGGCCCGATGCAGTTCGACGGTCTTGATACTGATGCCGAGGATGTCGGCGATGATCTTGTTCGGTTTGCTGGCAACGACGAGATCCAGCACCTGCCGCTCGCGCGGGCTCAATTTGGCGAGCGCCGCGCCCTGCGGCGAGCCGGCCTGCGCGCGTTCGCGGCTGAGGGCGTTGCGGATCGAGTCGATGATCGCATCGTCGCTGAAAGGTTTCTCGAGGAAGTTCGACGCGCCCTTGCGCATCGCCTCGACCGCCAGCGGCACGTCGCCGTGCGCGGTCACGAACACCAGCGGCAACGTGGAGCCGCGGCGCAGCAGTTCGTCCTGCAGCTGCAGGCCGCTCATTTCCGGCATGCGGATGTCGGAGACCAGACACTCGCCATCGCCGTGGCGGGTGCTGTCGAACACGGTGAGGAACGCCGCGCCGGATGCGAACGCGCGCACCTCGAACCCCGCGGTCTCGAGCAGCCAGGCAGTGGAATCGCGGAAGCCGTCGTTGTCGTCGACGAGATAGACACAGATGCCGGTCACGCGTCAGATCCTCCTGTCCGGGGTCGGTAGCGTGAACCCAAACACGCTACCGCCGCCATCCCTGGCCTCGAAGAACAGCCGGCCTTCGTGGTATTCGATGATCGAGCGGCAGATCGCCAGGCCGATGCCCAGCCCATCCGATTTGGTGGTGTAGAACGGCGAGAACAGTTGCTCGCTCTCGGCCTGGCTCAGGCCGGGGCCACGGTCGCAGACACGCACCTCGACGTCGCCATCCAGATTCACCCGCGCTTCGATGCGCAGGCCGCGCTGCGCGGCAGGCACTTCGCGCATCGCTTCGATCGCATTCTTGACCAGGTTGAGCAGCACCTGCTCGACCATCACCCGGTCGGCGTACACCGGCGGCAGTTGCGGTGCCAGCGCGAGTTCGACACGCAACTGCAGGCGTTCGGCCTCCAGGCGCAGCAGTTCGAGCACGGTGTCGACGATCAGCGGCAGATCCTGGGCGTCGCGCCGTGGCTCGCGGGCGCGGACGAATTCGCGGACGCGTGCGATCACCGCGCTGGCGTGTTCGGCCTGGGTGCGCGCGGCCTGCAGGGCACGTTCGACCTGCACCGGCCCGCCCGCCTGGTCGACCAGACGCAGGCTGCCGTTGAGATAGTTCACGATCGCCGCGAGCGGCTGGTTGAGCTCGTGCGCGAGCGTGGCGGCCATTTCGCCGACCGACATCATCCGCGAGGTGAACAGCAGTTTTTCCTGCTGTGTCTTGTGCGAGTCCAGGGTTTCGATGCGTTCGCTGATGTCGACCGCGGTCAGCAATGACAGTGCGCGTCCGCCGCAGTCGAGATCGCGCCAGTGCAGCGCATACCAGCGGCCGCTGCCGGGCGCGCGGACTTCTTCGCCGCGGGCCTCTCCGGTCACTTCGCCATACAGCGTCGCCAGCAACGCGTCGCGCTGTGCGTGGCCGGGCAGGGTGCCGAGATCGCCTTCGAAGCGGCAGTTGGCGGCCACCCGCACACCAGTACCGCGGTCGAACGCGGCGCAGGCGAACGGCACCGCTTCGAGGACTTCGGTCAGCGCGTTTGCGCCCTCGTCGACGCCCGTGTCGACGGCGCGCGCCTTGCTCGCGCGCCGGGTTCCGGTCGGCGGCGTCATGCGATGCGCGACATCGTTTGACTGATAACGTGACGGCGCACCAGTAGGGTGTCCCTTCCGCGAGAACCCATGATCCGCGTCGCCCGATTCCGCTCCGCCCTCATCTTCCCCGTCGTGCTTGTGGCCACGTCCGCGCATGCGGCCGCAACGCCCGCCCGCACGCCGAGTGACTCGTTCGTCGGGGAGTTGCTCGCCATCGTGATTCCACTCGTTCTGATCATCGTGGGCCTGCTGTTCCTGCTCCGGCTGGTACGACGGCGGTACGGATTGTCGGGCAGCGATGCCCCGTTGACGGTGCTGCAGATCCTGCCCGTAGGACCGCGGGAGCGCGTGGTGCTGGTGAAGTCTCGCGCTGGCCGGGTGTTCGCGATTGGCGTGGGGGCTCAATCTGTGACATTCATTACAGATCTCGATTCCGACGATCTGGAAGCCCCCGTGCCAGCAGCCTCCCTGGCCGACTCGCATTCACTGTCCAATATCGACGCGCATCGTTAAGTCCCTGTGACGCTTGGGTTTTTAGCCGCCAAAAATCCTGAAAGGCTCGCCTTCACACCAATTCGACATTTTGACTGGAACCTCCTTGCAACATCCAATTGACCTGTCCATAACATAGGGCGGCTATCGTACAGGGGCACAATGTGACGCACGAGGGCAGGGGCTTATGCGGCGAATGGATACCAGTGTGTGTGGGACAGCCGGTGCCGGCATGCGCCTTCGCGTGTGCGTTGGTGAAGGCATGACCCGGTCCGGGCTTTGCTGGATGCTGGGCGCATGAGGGCCTTTCTCGCTACGCTGACCGGCGCGCCTGCTGGCGCCGCACCGCGCGCGAAGTTCGGTTACAGCGACATCATCCTCGCCGTCGCCGCGGTCACGATCATCAGTGTGATGATCCTGCCGCTGCCCTTGGTGATCATCGACACCCTGGTGGCGGTGAACATCTCGATCGGCTTCGGCCTGCTGCTGCTGGGCATCTATATCCCGACGCCGGTCGCCTTCTCCAGTTTCCCCAGCGTGCTGCTGCTGACCACGCTGTTCCGGCTGGCGATCTCGATCGCGATCACCCGCTCGATCCTGCTGCACGCCGAAGGCGGCCACATCGTCGAGACCTTCGGCACGCTGGTCGCAGGCGGCAATCTGGTCGTCGGCATGGTGGTGTTCCTGATCATCACCGTCGTGCAGTTCATCGTCATCGCCAAGGGCGCCGAACGCGTGGCCGAAGTCGCCGCCCGCTTCACGCTGGATGCGATGCCCGGCAAGCAGCTGTCGATCGACTCGGACCTGCGCGCTGGCCTGATCGACAAGGACGAAGCGCGCCGCAAGCGCCGCCTGCTGGAGACCGAAAGCCAGCTGCACGGCTCGCTCGACGGCGCGATGAAGTTCGTCAAGGGCGACGCCATCGCCGGCATCGTCATCATCCTGATCAACCTGCTCGGCGGTCTGGCGATCGGTGTGCTCCAGCGCGGCATGCCGCTGGCCGAAGCGACGCACGTCTACAGCATCCTGACGATCGGCGACGGTCTGGTGTCGCAGATCCCGGCGATCCTGGCGACGATCGCTGCAGGTCTCGTGGTCACACGCACCACTGGCGAGATCGATGACCGCCATCTGGGTGATGCGATCACTCGGCAGGTGTCGAATCAGCCGCGCGTGGTGCTGATCACCGGCATTCTCGCCCTGCTGATGACACTGGTACCGGGCTTCCCGTGGCCGGTCTTCCTGTTGCTCGGTGTTGGACTGCTGACCTTCAGCGCTTATCACTACCGCTACCAGTTCGAACTGCTGCGTCGCCTGTTCCGCGTGACCGACGAGGAAGTGTTGGCCGATGTGCACGCCTCCGTCGAGCACGACGATCTGGCGCCGCCCGCGCCGCTGCAACTGCAGGTTTCACCGCTGTTGGCGCAAACGATGGGTGCACATAATCTCGAAGCGCGTGCGGTCGATATCGCCCAGCGCCTGCGCGAGGAATACGGCGTGCCGGTGCCGGTGCCGTCGCTGCGCATCGTGTCGACCTTCGGCGAGGACGAATATCGTCTGACCGCGTTCGGTGCCCGCATTGCGACAGGTCGTCTGCGCAGTGACGCAGTGCTGCAGCCGCAGGCCGCCACCGCGACGAACGCGACCAAGCTGCCCGGCTTCTATCCTGCTGTAGTCGCGGGCGCGTGGGTACAGAGCGGCGAAGGTACGCAGCCACCGCTCGAAGTGCTGGGTGCCCACATGACGGCGGCGATCCGCAGGCGCATGGGTGGTTTCCTCGGCATCCAGGAAACCTCGAACCTGTTCGCGAAGATGCAGCGCGACTATCCGGATCTGGTCAAGGAAATGCTGCGCGTCGTCGCACCGCAGCGTGTGGCCGATGTGCTGCGTCGCCTTTCGGAAGAGGGTGTGCCGGTGCGCAACCTGCGCGATGCGTTCGAAGCGATCACCGACGTCGGCGGTCGCGAAAAGGATGTGGTGTTGTTGACCGAATACGTGCGTGTCGCGCTGAAGCGCGAGATCGCGGATCGCTATTCAGACGATGAGCGCACACTGCACGTACTGTTGATTCATCCGGAACTCGAGGACAAGTTGCGGCAATCGGTTCGCGTGGCGGGCGGTGCCAGCCAGCTCGCGATCTCGCCGGAACTGGCCGGTCGTCTCGGCAACGAGGTGCGCGCGCACCTGGGCCGTCAGGCGACCGGCGTCAAGCCGGTGCTGTTGTGCTCATTGGATGTGCGCCGGCATCTGCGCAAGCTCATGGAGGTCGATTTCTTCGATCTGCCTGTGCTGTCGTACCAGGAACTCGCACCGGACCTGCGTATCGTCCAGGCGGGCCAGATCAATGCATGACCAAGTCGCATCATTACGGGGCGTGCGCGTCGTCTTCTCCGGGACTCCGGTGACAGATGCCGTGCAGGCGATGAGAGGACTGACATGACCGAACGTACCGAACACCAGTCGAACAACGTGCTGCGCATCGTCGATGGCCTGCACGCCGGCGCCAGCCGTGTGCTCGCCGACGAAGAAATGATCCTCGTCGGCAGCGGTGAAGACTGCGATATCGTGCTGGCCGACGATGCTGTCGCCGCGCATCATGCGCTGATCAGTCTGGTCGGCGGCCGATTCCTCGTCCGCGCGCTTGATGCGCCGGTGAAAGTCGGCGCGCAGGACATCCATCCCGGCGATCCGGTTGAATTGTCCGCAGTGCAGCAGGTGCGCATCGGTGAAGCCGTGATCGCATTCGGCCGGGAGAACGATCCGGCCTGGGATGAATTCGTCACCGTGTTCGCGCCGAACGACGAAGAGCAGGCGCCACGCAACGGATTCGTACGCAAGCTGCCGTGGATCGGCGGCATCGCTGCGCTTTCGCTGGCGTCGCTGGCGATCTTCGCCGCGGTGTTGCCGGCGCCTGATCAAGGAGCGGACCAGCGACAGCGTTTGACGGCGCTGTTGCAGGAACACCGCGTCGCCAATGTGCAGATCACCGACGGTGCCCAAGGTGGCGCAACCGTAACGGGCGCTGTTGACGACAGCGCTACGCTCGAGCGTCTGCGCAACCAGGTGCGCGCCGAGAACATCGACGCGACCCTGCAGATCCGTACCGGCGAGCATATTGCCGGCGATGTCGCCGAGATGTTCCGCGGTCAGTCGATTCCGGTGCAGGCTCGATACGTGGGTAATGGTGATGTCGAGGTGGTCGGCGACTTCAAGGACGGCGCGGAGATCGAACGTCTCGCGCAGTCGCGCGCGATCGCCGACATCCCCGGGGTACAGCGCATCCTCCCGCGCACGCCGACCGGTTTGCTGTCGCAGAGCGAGACCGAACAGCCGCAGACGCCGCCGGAGGCGCACATCGTGCAGATCGTGCGCGGTGAGAATCCGCATCTGTTGTCCTCCGACGGCCAGCGCTTCGTCACCGGCGAGATGATTCCCGGCAAGGGCAAGCTGATTTCGATCGGCGAGTTCGCCCATGTGCTCGGCGCGGATGGCGCGCTGACCAAGGTCATTCCGGGTCCCGCGCCGACGCCTGAAGAGGCTGCGGAAACGGCGACCGCGGATGCAGGCACCGAGGGTGCGGAAAGCAGTGATCCCCGTTTCGCCTCGGTGGTCGCCAACGTCAACGCCAGCAACCGGATTGCACAGGTGCCGGTGGTCGATCCGGGACGCGCGCCCGCATCGTCGAATCACTGAGGTCGTACCGTACACAGTTCGAATCGGATCCAACGTTGTATCCACTTCCAGACCGTCGCAAGGAGTAATTCCATGACCACGATTTCCAATGATCAGATCGGCAATTTCATCGGCCGCGCTTCGATGCAGGGTGATAACGGCGTTCGCAAGGCCGGTGGTGGCGCGAGCTCGTCGAGCTGGTACGAAGCCATGTCGCGTGCATGGGGCCAAACCCTTGACCAGCAGGCCACCCGCATTACTGACTTGTCCGCTGTGATCGGTCAGGGCGGCGACCAGCCGTCCAATGTGGTCAAGCTGACCGCCGAAAGCTTGAAGATGCAGTTTCTGTCCAACAACGCCTCGACCTCGCAGAACAGCGTTGGCCAGGCACTCGAGACGCTGGGCCGCAAGCAGTAAGCGACCCCCGCAGACAACAGCAGCAAGGAGAAGATCATGGTCGACGCGATCCAGGCCGTTGGGCTCGAAGCCGCGGCACAGGGGGCATCGGGTGCCGGCGCAAACTCGCCGGTCGCCGCCGCGTACGAGGTTGGACAGTTCTCACAGGCGATGGATCGCGCAGGCACGAGTTCCGCCGCTGCGGCCAATGCGCCGCAGGGCGTCGCCAGCACCGGTGCATCGGAGCCTTCCGAAGGCATGCGCATGGTGATGTCGGCGATGGACAACCTCAACGGTGGTGCATCGAGCATCCAGGACCTCGCCAAGACAATGACCCAGAATTCCGGTGAGCTCACGCCGGGTCAGGTCATCGAAATGACGATGAAATCGCACCACTTTCTGTTCCAGTGCGAAATGACGTCGAACGTTGCCAACCGGACGTCCGATGGTATCTCGCAGCTGTTCCGTCAGCAGTCCTGATCGAGAGGTGACCGGCATGCGCGTTTCACAACCCAGCGTATCCAAACGATGGTCCGCGTGGATGGGCATGCTGCTTGCCTGCCTGCTGCTTGCCGGTTGCGGCGGTACCGCGCTCTACAGCGCAGTCGACGAGCGCCAGGCCAACGAAATGATGGGCGCGCTCATCGGCTCGGGCATCCAGGCGCAGAAGAAACCGTCCGCCACCAAGGTGGGATGGGATGTGTTCGTGTCCGAGGGCGACATCCCGCAAGCGATGGCCGTGCTCGGCTCGCGTGGTCTGCCGCGGCAGAACTACCAGAACCTCGGCGACATCTTCAAGAAAGAGGGCTTCGCCTCTTCGGCCACCGACGAGCGCGGCCGTTATCTGCACGCGCTGCAACAGGAGATCACCCAGACGCTGACCATGCTGCCGGGTGTCGCGCAGGCGCGCGTCCATCTGGCACTGCCCGAGCGTGACCCGCTCGGCGGCTCGAATGGCAAGACCTCGGCAGCGGTTTGGATTTTCGAGCAGCCCGGTGCGAACGTCCGCGACCGCGAAGCCGACATCAAGATCGTGGTCAAGGACGGCGTTGAAGGCCTGACAGACATCAATCAGGTCTCGGTGAAGTTCGTCTCGATGCCAGCGCCGCCGGAGGCGACATCGTCGACCGGTACCGCGATGGCCCTCTCCGCCGTGAGCCCGATGGCGATCGTCATCGCCGCGCTGGTGGTCGCATTGCTGGCTGTTGCGTTCGCGTTCGCCGGACGACTGCGGGCGCGGAAGCCCGTCGCCGCGGAGAAGGCTGCGCCGGCACGTTGGCAGGGCTGATCCATGTCGCTGGATGCGCTGCTCGCCGAGGTCGATCCTCGTTGGCACGGCGCCGGCGAAGACGCCTTGGACGACGCGTTGTTGCAGCGTGCCCGTTCCAGCCGTCTTGGGCGCCGGCTGCTTGCTGGTGCGCTTGCTGACGGGCCGGCCGCACAGCTGCTGGCGCCGTCGCCGGACGGATTCTCAGTTCTGGTGGCCCGCTGGAATCGTGCGCGGCTGAGCGGCCTGCATCGCGATCTCGGCGTGCTGGCCTACGCGCCAGCGATCCGCGCCGAAGTCGGACGCGATGCGGTCAAGCGCATCAAGGCGGTACTGGGCACCAGTTATCTGTTGGCCCTCGATCGCAGCGTCTGGGACGCGAAGGTCGATGCACCGCTGCAAGGTCGGCTCGCATCGACGCTCGCTGCCGCGCTGGCGGCCGGTGATGCCTTCGGTCCGCGTCTGTTCGAGGCGCTGGAACTGCAGGGCCGTGCGGAGTTTCAGGTCTGGGCGCGCCAGCGTGAACCAGCTCTCGCCGACTGGGCGCAGCTGGTATACCCGCCGGTCGAACTGCCGCAGGCGCATCTGCCGGAGAAGCCACTGCTCGTCGTACACACGCATCATCAGAACCGCGCCGTCGCCGCCTGATCCATTCCCTGTTCCGGAGCCTGCATGCCGACCGCTGACGCCGCATCCGCTACGCCCACCCGACGCGCGTCCACCGCCGCTGTGGTGTTCGAACGTCGCGAGTTCCGTCGCGGCGTATCGGCGCCGATCGTGCGCGCTGCGGAATGGCAGTCACTGGCTGAACTCGACATGCTGCTCGCACGGGTCAATGTGCTCTACGACGACGCACAGGCCGAAGTGCAGAAGGCGCGCGAGCAGGGCTACGCGGAAGGGTTCGCGGAAGGCCTGGAACGCGTGAAGCAGCAGATGACCGAACAACTCGCTTCACTCAACGAGCGCCGCGCGCGGGTGCTGGGTGACGCAGTTGGCCGTATTGGCGATCTCGCCTGCGCGATCGTGGCCCGTATCGCGCCGGACTTCGATGCAGCGAAAGTCGTGCCGGCCTTGGTCATGCGCGCGGTCGAATCCGCGCAGGCCGAGCAGTTTCTGATGATCCGCGTGCATCCCGATGCGCGCGAAGGTGTGGAGCAGGGTCTCGGCGCGGTGCGCCAGGCCCACCCGGGCGTCGGCGTGATCGAGCTGGTCGACGACGAGAGTCTGGATCCGCTGAGCTGTGTGGTGGTTTCAGAAGCAGGTGAAGTGCGCGCCGGCGTCAGCCAGCAGATCGAGGCGATCCGCACGGCGCTGGCGCAGGCGAGCGCGGTGGCGAGCACATGAATCCCGGGCCCACCCTGTCCCTGCTCGATGATCTCGGCGCCGGCGCGGTTGCCAGTGATCCGCTGCTGCATGCGCTCGGGCAGGTGCAGGCGATCGAGCGCGTGGGCCGCGTCAGCGAAGCCTACGGCACGCTGATCAAGGCGACCGGCCTGCGCGCGGCAATCGGCGAACTCTGCTATCTGCGCAATCCCGGCGAGAGCGATTTCGAACTGGCGGCCGAAGTGGTCGGCGTTGCGCGGCAGCACACGCTGCTGACGCCGCTCGGCCCGCTCGACGGCATCGCCTCGACCACCGAGGTCTACGCGACCGGCAAGCAGGCATCCGTGCCGGTTGGCGAAGGACTGCTAGGCCGCGTGCTCGATGCACACGGCGCGCCGATCGACGGCAAGGGTTCGCTGGGCGCGACGGTCGATGCGCCGATCTATGCCGCGTCACCCAATCCGCTCTCACGCAAGCTGATCGACCGCCCGTTCTCGACGGGCGTGCGCGCGATCGACGCAGTGATGACGGCGGGCGAAGGCCAGCGTATTGGCATCTTCGCCGTTGCTGGCGGCGGCAAGAGCACGCTCTTGGGCATGCTGGCCCGCGGCGGCGATGCCGACGTCAACGTCATCGTGCTGGTCGGCGAACGCGGCCGCGAGGTCAACGAATTCATCAGCGACAATCTCGGCGCCGAAGGCCTGGCGAAGTCGGTCGTCGTCGTCGCCACTTCGGACCGCCCCGCGCTCGAGCGCAGTCGCGCGGCGTGGGTGGGCACCGCGATCGCCGAACATTTCCGCGACCAGGGCAAGCGCGTACTGCTGCTGGTCGACTCGGTCACGCGATTCGCGCGCGCGCTGCGCGACGTGGGTCTGGCGATCGGCGAGCCGCCGGCGCGGCGTGGTTTTCCGCCTTCGGTCTTCAGCGAAATGCCGAAGCTGTTCGAACGCGCGGGCAACAACGACAGGGGCTCGATCACCGCGTTCTATACCGTGCTGGCCGAGGACGAGGACGGAGGCGACCCCATCGTGGAAGAAGTGCGCTCCATCCTCGACGGCCACATCGTGCTGTCGCGCAAGCTTGCCGCGGCCTACCACTACCCGGCAATCGACGTGCTGACCAGTCTCAGCCGCACGATGCCGCGCGTGGTCGACAAGCCGCATCTGCGCGCGGCCGGACAGCTGCGCAAGTATCTGGCCAAGCATCAGGACATCGAGCTGTTGCTTCAGCTCGGCGAGTACAAGCGCGGCACCGATCCCGATGCCGACATCGCGATCGAGAAGATCGGGCCGATCCGCAACCTGCTGCAGCAGTCCGAACACGAACTCGTGCCGTTCGACACCTCGTCCGGCGCACTCCGGAAGCTGTTTGGATGAAACGCTATCCGCTCCAGACGCTCTTGCAACTGCGCGAACACCGCACTGAAGCGGCGCGTCTGGTGGTGCTGGAGAAGCAGCGCGCGCTGCAGCAGTGCATCGAAGCCTGCACGCGCGTGCAGGGCGAACTGACGGGCCTTGAGGGCGACCGCGGTGGTCATCGTGCGCGTCTGCTCGATCCGCCGCCGTCCGGCGTGCCATGGCCCGCCGCGCTGACGCAGCGCGAGGCGCATATCGATCTGCTCGGCGAGCAGATCGTGGGTGCGCAACAGCGCCTATCGAAAGCACAGGAGGCCGTGCGGCAGGCCGAGACCGTATTGCAGGAGGCGCGCGATGCGTTCTTCCGCGCCAAGGGCCGGCAGGACGCACTGGAGAAGCGCCGCGACCTGTGGAAGCGCGAACAGCGTGGGCTGTTCGAGCGGCAGGAAGAAGCGACCAACGAAGATCTGATGCAGGCGCGCTACATGGCGGCGCGGCAACAGTAGGCACGGACACGAGGAGACGACGATGAGCGTGCAGCGCAACGATTCCGCATCCAGACCGCCGGACCAGGCCGCGCGTAACCGGCAGGTCGACCGAGAAGCCAAGGCCGACACCAAGGACACGCCGCCGCGCGAGCGGGTCGACCAGTTCCGTTCGATGATGCAGCAGGCTCGCGGCGACATGCAGGGTCTTCAGGGTGAGTCAGAACTGTCGAGCGGTGGTCTGCTGCACGGCGAGGGTGAATTGCAAGAAGGCGAGATGGCGGAGCTGGCCAGCCAGCAGGAAGCCACCAAGTCGCGCCAGTCGCTGACGGACGTCGTCGATGCGCGCACGTTCCGTCAGCAGCACGACAACGGTTTCGGCAGCCTGCATACCCCGGGCATGGAATCGGCCGCGATCCTGCAGGCGCAGATGGCATTGCGCGATGGCGCGCCTGCGGCCGCACCGGCCGCTGCGGCGTCCAATGCCGGCCAGCTGTTCGACATGATGGAAAAGCACGTGCGACAGATGGCGGTGCACGATGCCCGCGATCCGGGCGGCGACGGACAGGTGCTGCTGCGGATGTCCGACGCCACATTGCCCGGTACCGATCTGCTGCTGAGCAAGGGCGCCGATGGCTGGGTGCTACGCGCCGACAGCCGCTCGCGCGAAAGCTTCGATGCGATCCGCGAGGCGGGCCCGCAGCTGGCCAAGCGTTTCGCCGAGCAGAATCTCGGCACGCTGACGATCGATCCGCACTACCACGGCTGACTCATCGGCCTCCGCGCCGGCTCCATGTGAGGCGGATCTGCGGTGGGTCGGAGATGTCTCAGTCGTTCGGCGGTTCCGCATCGCGCGAGCCGGCGCGGCGGGGCCGCAGCCCTTGCCAATTTTCGCGTGCCAGGCGGAACCGGCGCGCCGGATTGCCGAACTGTTCGCCCGAAGCGCTCTCTTCGAATCCCAGGCGCAGCAACAACGGCGGTACCGATCGGTTCTCCGGCGCGCACTGCGCGATCAGCGCGGGCAGTTGCAGCGTCGCGAACGCGTGCATGCACAGGGCCGCGCCGCCCTCGATCGCATAGCCACGGCCCCAGGCCGACGGCAGCAGCCGCACGCCGATCGCAATGTCGCCTGCATCGCCACTGGGCGTCAGCGAGAACAGGCCGATGAAGCGACCGGCGCGATCGCGCGTGTGCCACAACCCGAGTCCCGGCCGCTCGCGATAGACCTTGTTGGCCCAGACGACCAGGCCCATCGCATCGTCGAGCGTGGCGATCGGATCGTCGAGCAGCATCCGCGTAACGCGTTCTTCTCGGCCGAGCTGCAAGAGATCCATCACGTGCCGGAACGCGAATCCGTGCAGACGCAGGCGCCGCGAGCGCAGCTGTTCGCTCGTCTGATAGTCACGCCCATCTGGAGGCAGGTCGTCACGGGAGAAGGCGGGGAGGCCATGACACAGTGAGTCGACGTCGCTGGATGATCCTGTCTGCATGGTCGCTGTTATAGCGTGGACGACTCGCGTCACGTGCGGAGCGTGAGCTAGGGCGCACCCTAGATGGGGCACGACCTAGCTGTTACGCCGATCGATCGGGAAGACACTAGCCCTGTAGTCACGCCGGTGCAGTCAGTCCAGGTACCAGCGCGCAAGGGTTCGAAGGGTTCAAGAAGTTTATTTTTCCGTTTCTATCCAACAGGAGTTTCATCATGTCCAGCGACGTCTTCTCCGGCATCGGCTCCCTGATCGGCAGCGCCATCGGTGGCCCCCTCGGCGGCATCATCGGCAACTTTCTGGGTGATCTGATCGGCAACGTGTTCAGCTCCGCCTTTGACAGCCTCTTCTCTTCGCTGGGTCTCCCGCAGGGTGCTCAAGACGCGATCAGCGAGGGCTTCTCGTCCGGCTTCAACTTCAACTTCAACATCGGCGGCAAGTAACCGATGCAGTACGACCAGCAGGCGCAGCGGCAGGCGTGGATCGAGGGTTTGGCCCAGCTGCGTGAGCAGGGCGCCATCACCGTTGATGATGAGACCACGCTGATCCGGCACATGGATGAGCGACTGGATGCTGTGCAGCAGGAATTGACCGGACTCGTGCCCGAATACAACGAACGGGTCGAGTCGGAAGGTCAGGAGGCTGCGGATGCGTGGATCGGCCAGCGCGCGCGGGAGATGGGTGAACGGGAAGGTGCCGACGCCCGCCGCATGGTGGAATCGCTGTCATCCGTGAAAGACGCTGCTGCCTGAGTGTGTCCGTACTGGCGCACGCTGCCCGTGGGTGCCTGTGCATCCACGGGCATCGTCTTTTTCGGGATTCGTCCGTGTTCGCGTCATCGCTACATGCAGGCAGACTATTCTCGACTGCGTTGGAACCGATCGATGACGAAAGGAGACTTCAGCGCATGAACACTCGATCCCGTGTCGCATTCTCCGGTCTTCTGGTCGCGCTGTCGGCAGGCGCTTCTTCCGTGAGCGCCCCGGTCGCTGCGCAGGACGGTAACTACATCGACGCGGTGACGCCCTACGCCCATCATCAGTTGCATCGCTACAGGGGCAAAGAGGGTGAGGCGCGCGCCGAAGAGAAGTCCGTGCGGACATTCGAACCCTCAGCGCAGGTGTCGCGCGAACTCAACCGCGCGTTGTCGCAATTGCTCGCGGGCAGTACCCCGCGCAACGATATTGCCGAGTCCGCGAATGTCCAGGCGGCGTTCGTCGAGCATCCGGCTTACCGGGCGCTGCTGGCCCGTCAGATCGGGCAGGATGCACGGGAGATCGAACGGAATCTCGACCGTGGCATCTTGCAGTCGCGGCTGTCGGAACTCCTCGACAAGCGTGATTACGCTGCCAATGACCCCGTCGAAATGCTCAACGCCTATCTGGTCACGGCATGGCGCGTGGTGCACGACGAACATCAGGACGCGCACGACGGATCCTACCGTGGACTTCAACGCGCGATGCGGAATTCCAAAATCGTGGCGCCCGAAGCATCGCGGCAGCAGGTCGCGGAGATGTTCGGGATTATCAACATGCTGACCCTTGCTGCATGGCGAAACACCCGTGATTCCGATGAGCGCGAGGCGCTTCGGCTGGGTACGTTGATGCTGGCGAAACGGATGAGCGGCGTCGATCTGCAAGCCGTCGTCCTCACCGATCGCGGGTTCGCCCGTCGCAATTAATCTGTTCCGACAAACCCGTTCCGAGCATTGCCGTTTCGGCCGTGCTCCCTCCGGCGCCAGTGCGTCATTCACCAGGTGCAGTCATGTCCCAAAATACGAAGTCGTTACTGAGTGCTGAAGATCGTGCCGCGATGATCCAGCAATACGAGAAGTTCCTGTTCGAGCAGCCGGAGATCGATGCTGCAGGTCGGGAGACGATGATGGCCAAGTTCGAGGAAGGCTTGAACGATGCCAAGCTGGATCCGACCGCCGCGACTGCCCCCGAGCTGATGCAGCAGTGGCAGGAACTGGTCGCGCAGTTGCAGGTCCAGTTCGGACTGTCCGATACGGATTCGGATCGCCTGCGCGGTGTGCTCGAGAAGCCGCTACTGAACCCGGCTGTGCAGAAGGCGCTCGAGTTCTCTCGTTACGTCGAGACGTATGGTCCAGAGAAGGCTCGGGAATGGTGGGCCAGTCAGCCGACGGGTCCAGAACGTAACGCGGGTTGAATTTGAATGGCCCTTAGGGTACGCCCTAGCTTACGCATCGCCTGCCCGTTCGAGAGAATCGTCCCGTAAGCAGAAGAGCCACAAAGAAGTAGCTGGACCCGTTTTCGGATGCATTTAACCAGCGGCGCTTCTCGAAGAATTCAACGGCAATTCCTCACCCAAGTACGGAGATCACGAAAATGACCGAAGTCAATATTTCTGCCCAGTTCTCGGCCGACACACTGCGCGGCATCCTCGACTCGTCGCAGGGCACGCACGAGGCCCGCGCCGGTGGTCAGGCCGGTACGCTTTCGAGCAAGTACGGTGGCTTTCTGATGCAGATCGCGCAGGTGCTCGGCGAGAAGCTCGACGAGATGGCGAAGGATCTGCAGGACTTTGCCAACAAGCTCGGCAAGGAGCCCACCGCCGCCGAGACCACCGAGCTCAGCGGTATGAGCCAGATGTTCCAGATGTTCATGAACAATGCCAGCACCGTCATCAAGTCGCTTGGTGAAGCCAACGCCGGTATGGCGCGTAAGCAGTAACGGATCGCCTTCGGCGGGTTGGGGAAAGGCGGGCTTCGGCTCGCCTTTTCCTTTTGTGCGGGTCTATATCGATTTCAGGGAGGTGGCATGAATCTGCGTACATCGAAGAAAAGAGCGGCGCCGCTCGTATCGGCGCTCGGTGGTTTGCTCGCGTGCCTGCTGGTGCTGGTTACGTCAGGTGCCTGGGGCGCCGATGGCGATGCAGCGGTGCAACGCGCGCTTCTGCAAGCCGTGTCGCAGTCCGCGCCGGCAGAGGTGGACGCGCGCGCGGTCGATACGCTGTCGTTCCGCCGCGACGCTGCCGTCAGTACACGCGTGGAGCAGGAGACGATCCAGGCGCTCGGTCGAAACCCGGGGCAGATCGCCGATCTGGAAAAGATCATCGGTTCGGGCGACATGCTGCGCGAGTTCGACAAGATCCTGCGCAGATATGGCTACGACCCCACCAATCTCGGCGATGTGCTGGCCGCGCATCTGCTGATTTCGTGGGAGGTGGTCAATGACCGCGACTCACGCCAGTCGCCGGCAGGACAGCGCGCGGTGCGACGCCAGCTGATCGGTCCTCTCGCTGCTGTCCCGGAGATCGCAGCGATGTCGGACGCGGCGAAGCAGGCGCAGGCCGAACGCACGGCCTACCTCACGATGATTTCCGCGTTGACGTATCAATCGCTCAAGCGAGACGGCAATCGCCAGGCACTGACCGCGTTGTCGGGCAGCGTGCGCCAAGGGCTGCGGAACAACGGCGTGGACCTGCAACGCGTATCGCTCGGAGAGGGTGGACTGGTCGCCCGCTGAAGGTCGACGGATCTCAGAAGAAAAGGGCGCCATATTCGGCGCCCTTTTTCTTGCAGTCGCTCACTAGCGACGGATCGGATCGGGCGGTGGTCGTTGCGCACGCATGAGCTGCCGACCGAGCCACCAAGCGCCAATGGCGGCCAACAGGCCCGCCCATGCGAACTCTCCCGTCCAGCGACGCAGCATGGGCGCGGCGGGGAGTTCGCCGAGGCTCAGCAGGAAACTGATGAGGACGAGGCCCAGGCATCCGTACGCCACGATCGCCAGCACCCAGAACATCTGCTGGAACACCTTGGCGACCTGGCGCGGCGTGTCATCGTCATACGGACGCATCAGGTGCAGGCGGCCCTGCGCGGCCGCGAGCATCCACTGACCCAGTTCCTGCGCGCCGACCTTCATGCGTCCGCGTCGACGCAGGCCAGGTCCGTCCAGCGTGTAGATGCCGGCGCCGGTCAACTCGGCGCGGACCGGGCCACCGGCATCGAGCGAGGCCGTGCCGGCAATGGGCGTGCCGGCCTGAGCCTGTGGATTCCCGGCGAGCTGTTGTGTGACTGGCGCCTGCGCCACCGTTGCGGCCAGCGGAGCAGCTGCGAGCAGAGCGGCGGCCGGTACACTCTGGGCATTGGTCTGGACTGGCGCCTGCGCTTGCTGGGGCACCGCCGCACGATCAGTTGCCGGATTGCCGGGGGGCGCGAACGGCGCGTCCGTCCGCGCAGGCACCATCTGTTGGGGGACCGGCACCGAGGTGGCCTGTTGCGGCAGCGTGCTCGCTGCCTGTGGCTGCAGTTGCGCAAACTGCGGCTGCGGCTGCGGCTGCGGCTGCGCCGCCTGCGCTGATGTCTGCGGCATAACTGCGGGCTGCTGCGCAGGCACGGCCGATGTCTGGGGCAGCGATGCCTGCATCGGACCGGTAGGCTGCTGCGTCGAGGCCGCCTGCGCGGTGATCTGGTTGCCGGCCTGCGGCACCGACTGCGGGGCGCCCGTCAGCGTATTGGCAACGGTGCTCACGACGGTAGCAGCCGTACTGACGACGCCGGCCGGAAGGCTGCCTGCGTTGAGCGATGCGTGACCGATGCCGGTGGAAGATCCGGGCGCGTTCGACGCGGGTGCGCCCGGGGGCTGGCCACCCGGGTTGAGGATGCTCCTGACAGTGTCTGTCACCGAATTGAGGACCGTGCCCGCGGAACCGAGCAGACCGCCACCCGTCTGCGGCGTACCCGGCGCTACCGGCCCGGCATTGGGCGCCGCGAAAGGGGACGGGGGCAATGGCACATTGAGACCACTTGGCGTGGTCAACGACTGTCCGCCGCCATTCACTGACGGTCCCGCGTTTGCGCCCTGCCCGCCAGCCGTCGGACTCGGATTTCCGGTACCAGAACCGGGAAAAATATTGGGCAGCAGATTCTGCGGAAGCGAGCCCAGAAAGCTCGGGAAATTGGCGCGCAGCGATTGCAGACCCGAATTCAGGCCGAACCCGCTCTGGCCGGTCTGACTGGTCCGGCCCGAAAACAGGTTGAGCGGATCAAAGAGAGACACCGTTGCCTCCGGGGGCTGGATGGCAGGCGGAAAGGGGTGCGCAGGAGACCGCTTCGATGGCGGCCTATCCCGAGGGTAGGCGTGGCGGCGCACTGCCGCACCCTGGGGTGAACCCTAGCGTGCGCCGTTCTGGGACGACGGTCGCAGCATAAAAAAAGGGAGACTTTCGTCTCCCTTCAAGCCGGCAGAGCCGGAGGACTATGGTGTGGCGGACGCAGGCTACCGCGTCCGGATACCTGATGCAACACTTGAAATAGTGTGCTGCAAGTAATTGATTTGATTAGTTCGCAAGTTCCAGCGCGTGGCGCTTCGACTCGCGACGGGCGCCCGCAGGCTGGTCCCAGGCGTTGTTGAACTGGGCCGGCTCCCAGCCGCCGTAGCTCGGATTGGCCAGCATCCACCAGCGCTCGCCGAACCAGTCGCCGTAGGTATCGAGCAGCTCGCCGCGGGCCTCGGACGTGTTGGCGAGGATGTCGACGAAGTCGCCCAGCTGGTCGCCGAACTGCATCAGCACGCGGTAGTCGCGACCGGCCAGACGTCGGCGGCAGGTCTTCTCGGTCCCGTTCTGTTCGCAGTTCTCGACGAACGTGCCCAGGCCGAGGAACACGCTCTCGTCCTTCACCGGCAACCCTTCGGCGCGCAGGTTGGCGAGCGTCGCCTCCTGCAGATGCTGGGCGCGGTTGGACAGATACAGGATAGTCACGCCCTTGGCCTCGGCCGCTTTGGCGAACTCGAGCACGCCCGGCACCGGCTTGGCCTTCTTCTCGGCGACCCACTGCGCCCAGGTGACCTCGTCGTACTCCAGACCGTTCTGGATCAGGCGCGCCTGGTAGGGCGAGTTGTCGAGCACGGTCTCGTCGATGTCCATGATCACCGCCGGCGGCAGCGCGGTCGCGTCGCCGATCAGTTCGCGTTCTTCAGGCACCAGCGCATCCCAGTTCTTCTCGGCCAGCGCGTCGTCGAGGTGATCGGCGGCGGCGCGGAAGATCGACAGGCTGTTGGCGCGGTACTCCTCCGATCGCTGGATCCACAGCACCGCGTTGAGGTTGTCGCTGGCATCTGTGGCGGCCGGCGCCTGGGCGGCCGAGGTGGTCGGCGCCGCTTCTGCAGCGTCGTCCGCAGGTGCGGTAGCAGGCGTCGTCGGCTTGCACGCGGCCAGCAGCAAAGCGCTGGCGAGCAAGGTGAGGGCGGGTGCGGTCATGCGCATGGGCGGGTCCGTCGTCATCGTGTGAACACGCGAGTTTAACGGCCGCAGTCGCTGCGGACATGACAGGCCGGCATGCGGGGCGCATCCTGTCGCCCCCCTTCGAGGCTGGAACTTCAATGGACGAACACGCGCAGGACCAGGACCGCTGGCCCCGACTCACCCCGATCGAGGCGCGCGTGCTCGGCTGTCTGGTGGAGAAGCAGGCGACCACGCCCGACGTCTATCCGCTGACCGTCAACGCCGCGCAGTCGGCGGCGAACCAGAAGACCGCGCGCGAGCCGGTGATGTCGGCCTCATTCGGCGATGTGCAGCACGCGCTGCGACAACTGGAAAGCCACCGGTTCGCGCGGCAATCGTTCTCCTCGCGCGCCGAGCGGCACGAGCACGTGCTGGGCACGGCGCTGGATGTCCCGCAGCCGCAGGTCGTGCTGCTGGCGCTGCTGATGCTGCGCGGCGCCCAGACTCTCGCCGAGCTGGTGACGCGCAGCGAGCGCATGCATCCCTTCGCTGATGCCGACGACGCGCGCCATCATCTCGAACGTCTGGCCGGCAAGGGTCTGGCGGTGCGCATTCCGCCGTCGGCCGGGCGCCGCGAGGACCGCTATGCGCATCTGCTGAGCGGCCCGGTCGATGTGGCCGCCATCGCGGCGGCTGGCCCCGCGCGCGAATCCGCAGGCGATCCGGGTCTGGCGGCCCGCGTCGAAGCGCTCGAAGCCGAAGTCGCCGCGCTGCGGGACACGCTCGATGCACTGACGGCTCGTCCGTCCGGCTGAGTGGGCTCAGCTGTCGAGCAGCGCGCGGATCGCCGCGAACCCGTGATCCGCGCGTTCGCGCTTGCGGGCCGCATCGGCCACCGGGTCGGCGCCGTCGCGCTGGACTTCGGCCGCCGGCAGTTCCTCGAAGAACCGGCTCGGCGTGAGCCGCAGCTTCTGGCCCCAGCGCTGGGTCTCGCGCGGATGGCTCAGCCACAGCTGCTCCTTCGCACGGGTAATACCCACGTAGAGCAGGCGCCGTTCCTCGTCGATGCGGCCCTCGTCGATGCTCGACTCGTGCGGCAGCGTGTTGTCGTCCATGCCGATGATGAACACGTAGCGGAACTCCAGTCCCTTGGCCGCGTGCATGCTCATCAACCGCACCTGGTTGCCGGGGTCGCCCTTGTCGGCGTGACTCAGCAGCGCGAGCTGCGAGGCCAGTTCGCCGGGGCCGGCCCCGCGTGCGCCTTCGAACCAGTCGGCCAGTTCGTTGAGATTGCCGGAGCGGATCCGGAACAGGTCGTCGGTCTTGCACTGGGCCTTAAGCATCGCGATCAGCCCGGAGCGCTCGTTGAGTTCGCGCACCAGTTCGCCGGCCGGCAGGCGGCGCGCGTCCTCGCGCAGCCCGCGCAGGATGTCGCCGAACTCGCTGAGCGCGTTGGCCGCGCGCGGCGGCAACTGCTTGAGCAGCCCCATCGATTCGATCGCGCGCGACATCGGCATGTCGGCCGCGCGTGCCAGTTCCGACAGTCTTGCCAGCGAGGTCTGACCCACGCCGCGCGCAGGTGACTGCACCGCGCGCAGGAAGGCCGAATCGTCGTCGGGATTGGCCAGCATGCGCAGCCACGACATCGCGTCCTTGACCTCGCCGCGATCGAGGAACGCCGTGCCGCCGCTCAGGTGATACGGCACGCGCAGCAACTGCAGCGCTTTTTCCAGCGGGCGCGAGAGATGGTTGCTGCGGAACAGGATGCAGAACTCGCTCCATTCCACCTGGCGCGAGGACTGCAGGAACTGGATCTCGCCGGCCACCTTTTCGGCCTCGTGCGCGCTGTCGCGACACTCCCAGATGCGGATGCGCTCGCCATCGGCCTGCGCGCTCCACAGCGTTTTGGGATGTTCGTGCGGATTGTTGGCGATCAGTGCGTTCGCCGCGCGCAGTACGCGGTTGCTGCAGCGGTAGTTCTGTTCGAGCTTGACGATGCGCAGGGTCGGATAGTCCTCGCCCAGCGCAGTCAGGTTCTCCGGATTCGCACCGCGCCAGGCATAGATGCTCTGGTCGTCGTCGCCCACGCAGGTGAAGTTGCCCTTCGGACCGGCGATCGCCTTGAGCAGCCGGTACTGTGCGTCGTTGGTGTCCTGGCACTCGTCGACCAGCAGATAGCCGATCCGCTCGCGCCACGCATCGCGCGCGTCGTCGTCGGATTCGAGCAACTGCACCGGCAGACGGATCAGATCGTCGAAGTCCACCGCGTTGAACGCGGTCAGGCGTTCCTGGTAGCGCGCATACAGCGCGGCCGCCTCGAACTCGCGCGCGCTGATCGCCACGGCATGCGCCTGCTCCGGCGACAGCCCCGCATTCTTCGCTTTCGACACCAGCCCCTGCAGCAGCTGGATCATGTCCGGCTTGACGCCCGGGAGCAGGTCCTTGATCTGCGACGCGCTGTCGTCGGCGTCGAAGATCGAAAACCCGCGCCGCAGCCCGAGCTTGGCGTGATCGATCTGCAGCATCTTCAGACCGAGCGCATGGAAGGTGCAGATCGTCAGCCCGTCCGCCGCGTCGCCGCGGATGCGCCGGGCGATGCGCTCGCGCATCTCCTTGGCCGACTTGTTGGTGAAGGTGATCGCCGCGATCCGCTTGGCCGGGTAGCGGCCCGACTGGATCAGGTGGGCGATCTTCTCGACGATCACGCGCGTCTTGCCGCTGCCCGCGCCTGCGAGCACCAGCAATGGACCCTCGACATGGCCGAGCGCCTGGGCTTGTTGGGGGTTGAGACCGTGCATCGGGACCACTGGATTCAGCGATACGCATTGTAGCGGCCGGATCTCCGCCGGGCCTGAAGGCCGCCGGTAGAATGGGCCCATGGCCAAGCTGTACTTCTACTACTCGGCGATGAACGCCGGAAAGACCACCACGCTGCTGCAGAGCGCGCACAACTATCGCGAGCGTGGCATGCGGGTCGCGTTGCTGACGCCGCGGCTCGACCACCGCGCTGGCGTAGGGCGTGTGGCGTCGCGGATCGGGCTGTCGGCCGATGCGATCGCGTTCGATCGCAACGACGATCTGCTCGAACGCATCCGCGCGCTGGTCGACGGCGACGGCAGCCTGCATTGCGTGCTGATCGACGAGGCCCAGTTCCTGTCGCAGGCGCAGGTCTGGCAGCTGTCGGAAGTCGTCGACGCGCTGCGGATTCCGGTGCTGTGCTACGGGCTGCGCACCGACTTCCGCGGCGAATTGTTCGAGGGCAGCCAGTATCTGCTGGCTTGGGCCGACGAGCTGACCGAGATCAAGACCATCTGCCACACCGGCAAGAAGGCGACGATGACCGTGCGCGTCGACGAGCAGGGCTACGCGGTGCAGGACGGCCCGCAGGTCGAGATCGGCGGCAACGAGCGCTACGTGTCCGTGAGCCGCGCGGAGTTCAAGCGCATCGTGCGCGGGGAAGGCCGGATCGAGCCAGTGCAGCCACCGCTGCTTTAGCGGCAAGGGGCATCAGCGGACTTCGCCGGGGCGGAGATCCTGACCGCCGTGAGAGGGACGTGTCGTACCCAGCCTGCTGCGCAGCATGCGGCGGGACAGGCTCAAAATAAGCCTGCGGGCAAGACGGTGACGCCAGCCAGCGCCGGCGACACGGAACACGCCGACAGTATCGCCCCATGGTGCACTCTCAGCATCCTCGTCCGGATGCCAGTCAGTTGTGATCTCTATGCTTTCGGCCCCCCCCCAGCGAGCAAGCGCATCAAACCCGTCCGGGTAAAAGCGCCAACAGTCCACGGGGTAGCGATGCTCAGGTCCACGGGACGGCGCGATCATGAGGATGAGTCCTCCGGGTTTGACGACCCGAATCATCTCAAGCCAACTGACCCAGAAAAAATCCATGTGCTCGAGCGCTTGGCCAGAGAGCAGGACGTCCATCGATCCCGTCTGGAAGGGCAATCGGTACGGTGACGCCATCACGACGTCCACATTCGGTCCAGGTTCCAGATCAACGCCTGTGTACTCCCAGCGCGTGTCGCCGATCAGATCCTTGTAACTCCCGTTGACGTCGTAGCTCCCGATATCTGCAATCTTCAACCTGAGCGCAGGATCGAGGTGCCGCGAAAGAAGGTCCCGCATGTGTCGCATCGAGCTCGTGTGCATACGTGCGGGTCCTCAAAGCTTTGCTCAAAATCCACGGGCAGCCGCGATACACAAAGATGCGCGATCGTGGGGCTGAGGATTATGGCAGCGATTGGAGACAGCGACAAAAACGCTTTTCTCGCGCAAAAACAAGGCAGTGCGTGAGAACAGCGGTGCACGATCCAGAAGAGGCGCAAAACAGAACGGACGCACGAAATACGTGCGTCCGTTCCCAGTTGTGCAGCTTGAGGATTAGCGGCCCGGTACGCGGCAACAGGTTGCATCGACGCGATAACCGAGCAACCCGCCGAGCAGGCCTGCCGTGACACTGCAGGTCCAGCCGTTCGGGCGGCCTGTGCTGTCGACAGTAGGATGCGAGCTGGCGACGGTCAGTCCGATCGGGCCACCGCAAGCACCGCCCGTGGACGTGTAGCCAGACGGGCATGTTGCGGTCGGGTTGAGGGAACCGTTAAGAAGCGAGCCCGCCTGCGTCTGAACCATACAATCCAGCGCGGTCGCGGGCGGCTCCATGTAGTAACCGTATACGTCAACGACGAACTGGGTTTCGGACGTGGTGAAGGTCGAGAACTGCGTCGGGCAGCCCGGGCGACACAGCTTGAGCGCGATGTTGTTGGCTTCGTCGGATCCCCCGAAATTAAGAGATGCCGCGTTCGGTTGTGGTGTGTTGGAAGGAAACACGGTCAGATAGCCCACCGAACTCGCAGTATTGACAGCTACGACGTTCGCGACGAGAGCCGATGCGTTCTCCGGAATTCCGCAGTTCGTCGTTGCACCACCCTGTGCAGTGAAATCGCCTGTCGTCCAGCCGATGAAACTGCGTGTTCCCATTGCCGGAATCGGCCCGCCCACCGCACGGGTATCGACAATCCGACACGGGGGCAGCGGCGTGAAGACGAGACTGTTCTCTGTCGACCCGAGTTGCAATGGTCGGACATCATCTCGGTTGGATGCCGAGCTACCGCCGAACAACGCGCCGGACATACCATCGAAGGTACGCGAGGACGCGGCGCGACGAAGGTTGTCGATGTCTGACGCGCTGAACGTGCCCATCATCAACTCGGTCCATTCATTCGCGGAGATGCCATAGCGCTGCTGGATCTCGCTCCCCCAGCGGTTCGATATTGTCGCAGCGTATCGCGCCTGCTCGACAACGTTGCTCTTGTTGGCTTCGCGCGGCGCGGCAAGAGCCAGTGTCGAAAATGATGCGCAGGCCACCAGTGCCAATGCAGTGATTCGTTTCATGCATGCGATCTCCGTTCGGACGTTGCAACCAGGGATTTCACGTTACAGGCGCGACAGCGATCACATTCGCACCCGACGTCCCGATACAAGCACGTCCTTTTAAACACCGGCTATGAGAGTTTTCTGAAAGCTGAGAGAGGTTGCAGGCGCGTCTAAGCGATGCCTCCACCGGAAATAAGTAGTGCAGGGTGACGGGGCAAGCGCTCCGCCTGAATTCTCAGGATCTGGCCAGCAATACGCCGCAGCGCTTGCGGGCGGCCTCGATGTCGCGACTGATCGCGCCGCCTTCGGGCTGCGCGGCGCGGACTTGGGTGGCGAGCACCGCGAGATCATTGCGGGCATGCGTGGCACCCGGCGCGGCGCATCGCAGGGCGGCGGCATGGGCGCGTGCGATCCAGGCGATCTTGCGCAGTTCGCTGTCGTCGGGCGGCGTGCGTGCGAGGCGGTCCAGTCCGGCGAGCGCGTCGATGTTGCCTGCGTCCGCGGCGACGCGATCGCGTGACAGCGCCGCGCGCAATGCGTTGGGATGTTGCGCGCCGTAGGCTTCGGCGGTGATGGTGGCCGCGTCTTCGAGATGGCGGGTGCCGGCGCCCGGTTCGAGTGCCGCTTCCACCTCGCCGAGCATCCGCAGCGTGTCGCCGACCAGCCCGTGCCGCGCGCCGAAACGCGCCTGGCGCAGCGCGAGTGATTCGAGCAGCAGCGGTTGCGCTTCGGCATCCCGGCCAACGGCGTGCAGCACCATCGCGTGGTTGAACAGGCCATCGGCGAGCATCGCGTTGGGGCTGCTCGAACGCCAGATGTCGACCGTGCGCGCCAGCGACGCCAGCGCCGCGTCGTCGTCGCCGCGCTCCCAGGCCACGATGCCGAGACTGTTGTGGATGCGGGCAACATCGGCATGGCGCGCGCCGAGCCGCGCGACGGTCCAGACCAGCGCATCGCGGAACTCCGCCTCGGCTTCGGCGAAGCGACCCTGATCGACGTGCAGGGCGGCCAGCTGGCGACGGGCGTCGAGCGTGGACGGATGGCGCGCGCCATGGAGATCGAGCGCGAGCGACAGCGCCTCGCGGCAGCTCTCTTCGGCCGGTCGCGTGCGGCCATCCGCGCGCAGCAATGCACAGCGCGTGCGCAGCAGTTCGACTGCGAGCGGGTGGCGTGGATCGAGACGTTGGCGCAAGCGTGCGAGGGCAGCATCGGTGCCGGCCAGCGCCTCGGTGATCTCGCCTGCCGCGCTGTGCAGCGAGGCGAGATCGGCGAGGCTTTCGATCGTGCCGGCTTCATCCGGCACAGCGCTGTCGCGCCGCAGTGCCAGCGCGCGTCGGAACAGCAGGCGCGCGCTGTCGGGTTCGCCGATGTCGCGCCGACCGCGCCCCAGCTGTGTGTACAGCTCGGCGGCCTGTCGCGGCAGCAGCTGTTCGCGCTGCAGGGCCAGCGCCTGCAGCGGCTGCATCGATGCGATCGCGTCGCGCGGCCGGCCGAGCAGCCGCAGCGTGCGGCCATGATCGCTGGCCGACTGCAGGCGCAGACTCGGCGGCGCATCGTCCATGCCGCCGACCACGGCCGACTGGCGTTCCAGCAGCGCCAGTGCCTGGTCGTAATCGCCGAGCCCGAGCCGCAACCGGGCGATCACGCCATAGAGTTCGGCGCGCGCCACCGGCTGGTGCGCGAGTTCCGCATCGCCACGTTGTACGCCCGCTTCCAGCAGCTGGCGGATGTCGAGTGGCGCGCCGCCGGCCGCGGCGCCCGCCTGTTCGAACAGGCCGACGACGAAATCCTGCATCGCCTGCGCGCGCGCCGATTCCTCGATCGCCTGGTTGGCCTGCCACGTCACCGCGACCATCGACGCGACCAGCGTGAGCGCGACCAGCGCCGCACTCGACACCGCCCAGCGATGCCGCCGCAGATACTTGCCTACGCGATACGACAGCCGCTGCGGGCGCGCGAGGATCGGCTTGCCGTCGCTCCAGCGCCGCAGATCGAGCGCGAAAGCCTCGACCGACGCATACCGATCGGCAGGTTCTTTCTCGAGCGCGCGCAGCACGACGGTGTCGAGGTCGCCGGCGATCGTGCGGGCCATGCGCTTGCGCTGCGTCGGCTCCACGCCATCGTCGATGCCCCGCAGCAGCGTCTGCGACGGTCGGGGCGGATCGGCATCGAGAATCGCCTGCTCCCACTGCGCATCGCTGGTGCGTACGGGTTGATAGGGTTTGCGCCCCGACAGCAGTTCGTAGAGCACGACGCCCAGCGAATACACGTCGGTCATCGTCGTGACCGGCTCGCCGCGGATCTGCTCGGGCGCGGCGTAGTGCAGGGTGAACGCGCGCATGCCGGTGCGCGTGTGTTCCGGCGCCTGGCCGGAGGTGTCGAGCAGTTTGGCGATGCCGAAATCCAGCAGCCGAACGTCGTCGAGTGCGGTGACGAGAATGTTCGAGGGCTTCAGGTCGCGGTGCACGATCAGGTTCGTGTGCGCGTGGCTGACCGCGTCGCAGACCTGCAGGAACAGACGAATCCGGTCCGCGACGCTCGGCTGGTGCCGCTTGCACCAGTCGGTGACCGGCTCGCCGTCGATGTAGTCCAGCGCCAGATACGGTTGCTGGTCGGTGCTGATGCCGGCATCGAGCAGGCGCGCGATATGCGGATGTTCCAGCCGCGCGAGGATCTGCCGCTCGCGGGTGAAACGCAGGCGCAGGTCGGGATCGGCCAGCCCCGGTCGCAGCAGTTTCAGCGCGACGCGACGTTCGTACAGACCGTCGGCACGCCGCGCGAGCCACACCTGGCCCATGCCGCCCTCGCCGAGCAGACGTTCGAGTTCGTAGGGCCCGATGTGTCGGCCGGGCAGCATGCCCGACAGCGCGGCGACGATCGGTTCGGCGAGGAAATCCTCGCGTTCGGCGTCCAGCGTGAGCAGCGCTTCGAGTTCTGCGGCGAAGTCGGGATCGTCCGCGCGGAACGTGGCCAATGCTGCAGCCCGCGCATCGTCATCGAGTTCGAGCAACGCATCGAGGGCCGGGGACAGCCGCTGCCAGCGCGCGCTGTCCATGCGCGGCGCTCAGTCTTCCCGCAACGACGCCAGCAGATACATCCGCGCCTTCTGCCAGTCGCGGCGGATGCTGCGTTCGGACCGTTCCAGCAGCGCGGCGATTTCCAGCTCCGAAAGCCCGGCGAAGTAACGCAGTTCCACCACCTGGGCGAGGCGTTTGTCGACCGCAGCCAGACGGGTCAGTGCGATGTCCAGCGCCAGTGTGTCCTCGTCGAGGCGCAGGCCGCTTTCGATGTTCTCCGGCAGCTCGGTGACGCGATGCAGATCGCCGCCGCGCTTCTGTGCCAGCCGCTGCCGCGCGTAGTCGACGACGACGCTGCGCATCGCCGACGCGGCATAGGCGAAGAAATGCGCACGGTCGTCGAAGCGCGCTTCGTGGCGGCCGATCAGTTTGAGGTAGGCCTCGTGCACCAGCGCGGTCGCATCGAGCGTGTGCCCGTGCTGGCCGGCGAGCTGGCGCCGGGCCATCTGGTGCAGTTCCTGGTACAGGGTGGCAAGCACGCGATCGAGCGCGTCGCGATCTCCGCCGCGCGCGGCATCCAGCCACTGGGTGATCTCGGCAACCTGACCTTCGCTCATGCCCAGCCCTCGTTCCGCGCCGCGACTATAGCGCTTATCCAGCCGCGGCGCGGCGGGCTTTCAGCGCTGGCAGCGCGGGCACCAGACGGTCGCGCGCTGGCCCACCAGCGCCTGCCGGAGCGGGGTGCCGCAGGCCGGGCACGGCAGGCCGCCGCGCCCGTAGGCGGAGAGTTCCTGTTCGAAGTAGCCGGGTGCGCCGTCGGGGCTGATGAAGTCGCGCAACGTGGTGCCGCCGCGGTTGATCGCGTACGCCAGAATCCGTTTCACTTCGGCGGCCAGCCGCGCATAGCGTTCGCGCGAGATGCGCCCCGCATCGCGCAGCGGCGAGATGCCGGCGGCGAACAGCGCCTCGGCCGCGTAGATGTTGCCCACGCCGACGACGATGCGCTGGTCCATCAGGAAGGTCTTCACCGGCGCGCGTCGGCCGCGGCTCGCGAAGAACAGATGGTCGCCGTCGAACACGTCGTCGAGCGGTTCCGGTCCGAGGTCGCGCAGAAGATCGTGCGTTTCGCCGGGCGGCTGCCACAGCAGGCAGCCGAACCGGCGCGGATCGTTGAAGCGCAGCACCTGTCCGGAATCGAGCGTCATGTCGACGTGGTCGTGCGTGCGTACCGGCACGTCGGGATCGAGCACGCGCAGACTGCCGGACATGCCCAGATGCAGCAGCGCGCTGCCGGCACCGGTATCGAGCAGCAGATACTTCGCGCGCCGGCGGATCGCCTCGACACGCTGCCCTGGCAGCACGCTCGACACTTCGCCGGCGATCGGCCAGCGCAGGTCCGGCCGCCGTAGCACGACGCTGCGGATGGTGCGGCCGAGCACGTGCGGCGCCAGGCCGGCGCGGGTGGTTTCGACTTCGGGCAGTTCGGGCATGCGTTCTAGATCGGGCGTTGCCGCGCGGATTCAATCCACGCGGTTGAACGCGAGACGGACCGATCAGCCCGTCCAGCCGGGCAGGCGCTTCGCAACTGCAGGCGCATCGACCGTCACGTACTTCGGCAGCCCGTCGCGGCCATACAGCGGTGGCGCTTCGCCGCGGATCAGCGGCTCGAGATAGCGCCGTGCGGCCGCGGTGATGCCGAAGCCATCGCGGCGGATGAAGCCGGGCGGCATGATCTTCTCGTGGTTGGCCACCTTCTCGAGTGGCGCGGCCTCGATCGTCCAGCGGTAGGGCGATTCCGACGTGCGCTTGATCGACGGCATCGTCGCGTTGCGGCCGGCGAGCGCGAACTGCACCGCGGCGCGACCGACCGCCATCGCCTGGTCGACATCGGTTTTCGAGGCCACGTGTCGTGCCGAGCGCTGCAGGTAATCGGGCAGGGTCCAGTGCACCTTGTAGCCCAGCGTGTCCTTGACCCGACCGGCGAGATGCGAGGCCACGCCGCCGAGCTGGGTGTGGCCGAACGCGTCCTGCCCACCGCCGGCATCGGCGACGAAGCGCCCGTCCTTGTCGCGGATACCTTCGCTGGCGACGACCACGCACCAGCCCACACGCTCGACGACGCGCTGCACCTGGGCGAGGAACGCGGCCTCGTCGTAGGCGCGTTCGGGAAACAGGATGATCTGCGGCGCATCGTCGGGGCTCTGCCCGGCCAAGCCCGCGGCCGCGGCCAGCCAGCCGGCGTGCCGGCCCATGGCCTCGTAGACGAACACCTTGGTCGAGGTATCGGCCATCGCGGCGACGTCCAGCGCGGCTTCGCGCACCGAGACCGCGGTGTATTTCGCCGCCGAGCCGAAGCCCGGGCAGCAGTCGGTCACCGCGAGATCGTTGTCGATCGTCTTCGGCACGCCGATGCAGGTCAGCGGATAGTCGAACTGCGCAGCGAGCTGCGAGACCTTGAGCGCGGTGTCGGCCGAATCGTTACCGCCGTTGTAGAGGAACCAGCGCACGTCGTGCGCGCGCAGCACCTCGATCAGGCGTTCGTACTTCGCGCGGTCGGCCTCGATCGACTTGAGCTTGTAGCGGCACGAGCCGAATGCGCCGCCCGGCGTGTGCGCGAGTGCGCGCACCGTGGCCAGCGGAATCTTCGACGCATCGACCAGATCCTCGCGCAGCGCGCCGAGGATGCCGTTGCGCGCCGCGAGCACCTTGACCCGCCGGCTGCGCGCTTCCTGCAGCACCGCCGATGCGGTGGCATTGATGACGGCGGTGACACCGCCGGACTGGGCATAGAGCAGGGTTCCGGACGTCATTGCACGTGTCCTTTCGATGGGCCGTGGCGGGATACGGTAAGCTGGCGCGGCCGTCCGCCGCCGTGTCGTTCGAGTGTACGTCGGAGCGGTGGCGCGGTCCCCCACAGTTGCAGGAGCGTTCGATGCGTTTGGTTCTTCTCGGTGCGCCCGGTTCGGGCAAGGGCACGCAGGCGGCGCGGTTGAAGGACCATCTGCAGGTGCCGCACATCTCCACCGGTGATCTGTTGCGCGCCGAAGTGGCCGCCGGCACGCCGCTCGGCCTCGAAGCCAAGGCGATCATGGCGCGTGGCGATCTGGTCTCCGACGAGATCCTGCTCGGCATGCTGGAAGACCGCTTCTCCCGCGACGACACGCAAGCCGGTTTCATCCTCGACGGCTATCCCCGCAACCTCGCCCAGGCGGCCGCACTTGATGCGCTGCTGGTGAAGCTGGGCACGCCGTTCGATGCCGCCGTGCAGCTGGAAGTGGACAACGAGCAGATCATCGCGCGCCTCGCCGGCCGCGCGCAGGCCGAAGGCCGCGCCGACGACAGCCCCGAATCCGTGCGCCATCGCCTCAACGTCTACGACCAGCAGACCGCGCCGGTGATCGCGTTCTATCGCGAGCACGACCAGCTGACCGTCGTTGACGGCGTGGGCTCGCTCGACGAGGTGTTCGACCGCATCGTCAAGGCGATCGGTCGGGAGCAGGCGGCGGCCTGATCGTCGCGCAGCGGCGGCATGGCCCAGGCGTGTCCTGCGAGCGTGCCGACTGCGTCCCTCACCCCATCCCCTCTCCCTGAGGGAGAGGGGTAAAAGTGTCAGGCATACATGGCTTCGTCGCACGTCTTCTGATCGTCCAGGACCCGGCTTCGTGAAACTTCATATCTTGGGCATCGCCGGCACCTTCATGGGCGGCGTCGCAGCGCTCGCGCGCGAACTCGGCCACGCGGTCGAAGGCAGCGACCAGGCGGTGTATCCGCCGATGTCGACCCAGCTCGAAACGCTGGGCATCACGCTGCATCAGGGCTACGACCCGGCACACATCGGCGACGATGTCGACCAGGTCGTGGTCGGCAACGCGCTCTCGCGCGGCAATCCCGCGGTGGAAGCGGTGCTCGATGCCGGACGTGCCTACACTTCCGGCGCCGAGTGGCTGCGCGACAACGTGCTGCCCGGCCGCGAAGTGCTGGCGGTTGCCGGCACCCACGGCAAGACCACGACGACGACGATCCTGTCCTACCTGCTCGAATCCGCTGGCCGCGCGCCGGGCTTTCTGATCGGTGGCGTCGCCGAAGATTTCGGCGTGTCGGCGCGCATCGGCAGCGGACGCGAGTTCGTCGTGGAAGCGGACGAATACGACACCGCCTTCTTCGACAAGCGCAGCAAGTTCGTCCACTACCGTCCGACGGTCGCGATCCTCAACAACCTCGAGTTCGACCATGCCGACATCTTTCCCGATGTCGCCGCGATCCAGCGCCAGTTCCACCATCTGGTGCGCACGGTGCCGGCGCGTGGACGCTTGATCGTCAACGGCCACGACGCGCGTCTGACCGAAGTGCTGGCGATGGGCTGCTGGACGCCGGTCGAGCGCTTCGGCTTCGATGCCGCGTTCGACTGGTGCGCGGTGAAACGCAACGACGACGGCAGCGTGTTCGAAGTCGTGCGCGGTGGCGTCTCGATCGGCACGGTCGAGTGGCCGCTGCTCGGCGATCACAACGTGCTCAACGCACTTGCCGCGCTCGCGGCCTGCGCGGCGGTCGGCGTCGACATCGCGGCACTGCTGCCCGCGCTCGCGGCATTCCGCAGCGTCAAGCGGCGGATGGAAGTGTTGGGCACCGCGGGCGACGTCACCGTCTACGACGACTTCGCCCATCATCCGACGGCCATTGCGACGACGCTCGCTGGTCTGCGCGCGAAGGTCGGCGGTGCGCGCATCGTCGTGGCGATGGAGCCGCGCAGCAATTCGATGCGTCTGGGCGCACACGCCGATGCGCTGGCGCCGTCGCTCGATCTCGCCGATGTGGTGGTGTTCCTGCATCGCCCGGAGCTGGCGTGGGATGCCGGCGCGGTCGTATCCGCGGTCCGCGGCGACGCGCGCGCCGTGGCCGATGTCGACGCGCTGCTGGCAGAACTCGCCGCGCGCGTGCGGCCCGGCGACCATGTGGTCTTCATGTCCAACGGCGGCTTCGACGGCGCGCCGCGCCGCTTCGCACAGCGTCCGCACGACTGAGGTTTCGCATCGGCCTGCGTACACTGGGCGCATGCAAGACGACACTTCCCTGCCGCTGTTCCCGCTGCGCACCGTGCTGGTGCCCGGCGCCGCACTCGGCCTGCGCGTGTTCGAGCCGCGCTATCTCGACCTCGTCCGCGAATGCGGCCGCCGCGGCAGTGGATTCGGCATCTGCCTGATCCTTGATGGCGACGAAGCCGGCGCGCCGGCAACGCCCGCGGGCGTCGGCACCGAAGCGCGCATCGAGGATTTCGACACCGGCGCCGATGGCCTGCTGACGCTGCGCGTACGCGGCGCTCGGCGGTTCCATGTGCGCCGCACGCGGGTGCGCGACAGCGGCCTTGTCATCGCCGATGTCGACTGGTGCGCCGCCGATCCCGTGATCGATCTGCAGCCCGAACACGCGTTGCTGGGCGTTGTGCTGCGCAAGATCCTCGAACACATTGACGGCGCGGACCAGGCGTTCCCGGAGCCGCATTTCGACGACGCGGCGTGGGTGGGCTGGCGGCTCGCCGAACTGCTGCCGCTCGAACAACCGCATCGCCAGCAGCTGCTGCAGCTGGACGATCCGGACGAACGGCTGGAAACCCTGTTAAGGCTGGTCGACGTCGTCGACGACGAAGACTGAGTCGTCCGCGGTACGCACGCGCAGCGTCGGCACGCCGGACTGCGGGTGCACGCCCTCGCGCGACGGGAAGGCTTCGAGCACGTCACGCAGGCCGCGGTGCACGCCCTGCGCATCGGGCTGCGGCTGCCACAGGCCGAAGGCACTGAACGGCCGCGTGTAGAGCATCGACTGGCTGGTGCCGATCCACAGCTCGGTGCCGTCGTCGAGTACCGCTGGCGCGCGCCACAGACGCAGCACTTCGACCCGGTCCGCGTCGCTGTCGCGGCGCATCAGCAGCGTTTCCGCGAGCGTGTCCAGCGTCGCCGGCAGTACCGGCTGCTCTGCCTGCGGCACGCTGTCGTCGAGCAGATTGATCACCCGCATCCAGTCGGCCTGCGGCTGCACACGCCAGCCCTTTGCCTCGAGCTGCGTCTGCAGCGGCGCCAGCGGGCCGGCGATCTGCAGATCCAGCGGCCAGCGATGCGCGGGATCGCGCTCGCGCAACTGGCCCGGCAACTGCGCCCAGTCCGACGCCCACCAGTCCTGCGCCGACAGCGTGACCGTCGAGGGCTTGGGCGCGAACTTCGCGAGCAGCGGATCCACCGCGCGCGGCGCATGCCAGAGCGCAGCCACGGCGAAGGTGATGTAGAAGATCAGCGCGACCGGACGCATCCAGAACGAGCGCTCGACGTGGCGCCGGTAGGCGATACCCAGCACCAGCAGCCAGACGATGCCGAGCAGCATGCCGCCGACGATGTCGCTGAGCCAGTGCGCGCCGAGATACAGACGCGAGAAGCCGAGGACCGCCACGACCACACCCGACACCAGATACGGCCACACGCGCGTGCGCCCGGGCAGTTCGCGTGCGATCAGCACGGCGAAGAAGCCGAACACGATCGTGCACATCGTGATCTCGACCGCGGGGAAACCGAAGCCGCCGTGCACGGTGGGCGGCTTGGGCATGTCGATCACCGCGCCCAGCAACGCGGTCAGTGCCATGCCGAATGCCAGTGCGGCCAGCCAGTGCGCGGCGCCCAGCCAGCGGCGGCGCCAGATCAGCCACGCCAGCGTCAATGCGACTGCGGGGCCGAGCACGTGCACATCGCCGATCGACGCGAGTCCCGCCATCAGGCGGTCGGCCAGCGGATTGCGCAGTTCGTACATGAACTGGAACACGGTCTGGTCGATCAGCAGCGGCTCGCCGCGCATGATCACCGTCGCCAGCAGGGCGAAGCAGGCCCAGCCGATCGCCAGCAGGCAGACCGCGAGAATCGCCAGCGACGCCGATTCGGGGCGCTTGGGATCGACCAGCGCGATCGCGTAGCGACCGAGCCAGGGATGCGCGCGCGACCAGGCCAGCAGACGCGCCAGCAGCGAATTGGCGTGCGCATCGAACCAGCGATAGCTGTAGATGACGATCGCCCAGGCCAGCGCCAGCACCACGAGCAGCGCACCGAGGACAAGCGCCAGGCGGTCGGCGACCGCGGCCACCGCGTCGTAGGACGCACCGAACAGCCAGCCCGGCGCGAGGAACAGCGCGCCCCACGAAAGACAGGCCGCGAAACTGATCGGCAGATACTGGCGCATCGGCATGTGCGCGATACCGGCGATCGCCGGCACGAACGGGCGGATCGGCCCGACATAGCGCGCGACCAGGATGCTCTTGATCGCGTTGCGCCGGAACACGAGTTCGCTGCGGTCGAGCAGCTGCGGATACTTGCTGAAGGGCCACACGGTGCGGAGGCCATGGCCCCAGCGGCGGCCGATCCAGTAACTCACGCCATCACCGGCCATCGCGCCGAGCGCGGCGCAGGCCACGGCGTAGGGGCCGGAGATTTCGCCCAGACCGATCAGCACGCCGATCGCGAACAGGATCGGCAGGGCCGGGACGATCGCGCCGAGGATGATCACCGAATCGCAGAACGCGATGAGGAAGATCACGAAGCCGGCCGCGACCGGGTGGTTGCCCACCCACGTCACCAGGCTGTTGAAGAAGTCAGTGAGCATCCCGCCATTATGACAGCGGTGGATGACCGTCCCCGGACCACGATCGGACCATGGCCCTTGTGCGGGAACCGCGCTGCATCGGATATGCGGCGCCAGGTCTCGCGTGCGGATCGTCGGGCGGATTGCGCGAGCGACCGCTGCGACGCGATCGACCCGGGCCCGCGCCCGGCGGCGCTCCGTACAATGGCGCGATGTCCGCACACGATGCCAAGGCCGGCAGGGCCACCGAAGCGAAAGCGCTGAAGTCCGACAGCTTCGGGCGCATCTCCTTGATGCGCGGCGCCGATGGCGGCCTGTTCGTGCGCCGCGACCTGCGCCACGTGCCGCTCTGGCTGCGGTTGCCGGCGTGGTGGCTGGCCCGGCGCGAAGCGCGCGGGCTTGCGGCGGTGGCCGGCATGCACGATGTGCCGCAGCTGCTCGCCTGGAACGGGCGCCAGCTCGATCGCAGCTACATGTCGGGCGATGCGATGTACCAGCGCCCGCCGCACGGCGATCTGATCTATTTCCGCCGCGCGCGCCGACTGCTGCAGGGCCTGCACCGCCGCGGCCTCGCCCACAACGATCTCGCGAAGGAAGCCAATTGGCTGGTGCTCGACGACGGACGCCCGGCGATCATCGATTTCCAGCTGGCGGTGCGCGGCGATCCGCGTTCGCGATGGATGCGTCTGCTGGCGCGCGAGGATCTGCGCCATCTGCTCAAGCACAAGCGTATGTATTGCCGCGCGTCGCTGACGCCGGTCGAGAAGCGCGTGCTCAAGCGCACCTCATGGCTGCGCGATGTCTGGTTCCGCACCGGCAAGCCGGTCTACCGCGTGGTGACGCGGAAGATCCTCAAGTGGGAAGACAACGAAGGGCAGGGGCCGAAGCCCTGAGAACCTGTTCAATGTCCTGCTGCGCTTGTCAGCTGGCGCGCGTGCGGTGCTCGGAATGCTCACGTACCACACGTACGCTGCGCTTCCTGCGCTCCACCACGCGCCATCTGGCGGCGCTCGCGACGGACCTCGAACAGGTTCTACGCCTCAGTCGGCCTCGCGCAAGGCGATGACGCTGCGGCCCTCGAATCGGCGATCGGCGTCGAAGTCGTAGCCCAGTTCGAGCGTGCCGACGTCTTCGCAGGCGTGGCAGGTGCGCATCGGCACATCGAAGCGCAGGCGCACGCCGCCGTCGGACAGCGCTTCGCTGCCGACTGCCTGCGCCGGCGCGAACGGCATCGCCTCGGGATGCGCATCGAGGAACGGCTTGAGCTCGCTGCGCAGACGCACCGCGCCCGCAGGCAGCACGTTCTCGTCGACATCCAGCGAGCGCCCCTCCGCATCGACCAGCCATAGACCCTGATTGGTGTTCGCGCGGAACGGATAGGTGATCTCGGCGTGCCCGACGCCTTCGACTTCGCGCCAGGCACTGACATGACCCGGATTGCCGAGTGCGATCAAGCGCGTACTGGCCGCGAGTGCTTCAGGGGATGCGCCTGCGGAGCGCATCGTCGACAGCAGGCACGCATCGACGGCTGCGGTGCCCGTGCGACATGGCGCGAGATCGCCCTGCCAGACCGATTTCGCGCTGACGAGGAGATCGCCGTCGGCTGCAGCGTCGAGGTCGTCGGCCGCCACGGCCTGCGGCGGCGCTTCGATCGGCGCCGGCGTCTGCGTCTCCGCTGCAGGGGCCAACGCTGCGGGCGCAGTGGCCGGCGGCGCGGCATCGCATGCGGTCAGGGTCAGGGCGAACAACGCGAGGGCGGCAACATTGCGCATCGGCGGATCCTGCGGCGGGAAAGGCGTCAGTATCGCGCCGCTTGCTGAACGTGTCGGAGACCCCGCGCGCATAATGGCGACGACTCCATCGCAGGACAGGCCCGCCGCATGTCGACCCTCGCCGGCAAGACCCTTTTCATCACCGGCGCCTCGCGCGGCATCGGCCTGGCAATCGCAGAGCGCGCTGCGCGCGATGGCGCGAACGTCGCGATCGCCGCGAAGTCCGAGGTCGCCAATCCCAAGCTGCCCGGCACCATCCACAGCGCCGCGCGCAGCGTCGAAGCCGCCGGTGGCCGCGCGCTGGCACTGCGATGCGACATCCGCGAAGAAGACCAGGTGCGCGCCGCGGTCGCGGCGACGGTCGATGCCTTCGGCGGCATCGACATCCTGGTCAATAACGCCAGCGCGATCTGGCTGCGCGGCACGCTGGACACGCCGATGAAGCGGTTCGATCTGATGCAGGAAGTCAATGCGCGCGGCAGTTTCCTGTGCGCGCAGGCCTGCCTGCCGCATCTGCTGAAGGCGCCGAACCCGCACATCCTGACCTTGTGTCCGCCGCCGTCGCTCGATCCCAAATGGTGGGCGCCGCACACCGGTTACACGCTGGCGAAGATGGGCATGAGCTTCGTCACGCTGGGACTCGCGGCCGAATTCGGGCCACAGGGCGTCGCGGTCAATGCACTGTGGCCACGCACGTTGATCGGCACCGACGCACTGAACATGATTCCCGGCGTCGAACGCGGCAACGGCCGCAACCCGACGATCATGGGCGACGCTGCGCACGCGGTTCTCGTCCGCGACGCCGCCGGTTTCCACGGCCGCTTCCTGATCGACGACGAAGTCCTCGCCGAAGCCGGCATCACCGATCTCGACGCCTACGCGATCGATCCCGCGCAGCCGCTGTTGCCGGATCTGTTTCTCGACTGAGCGCGGCTCGGAGCCCCTCGCCCGCCGGGAGAGGGGTTGGGGTGAGGGCCACGCTTCGCGAACATCTGCTCCCGCGACGCAACCCTGCACCTCTCCCTCCGGGAGAGGTCGACGCGTGAAGCGCGTCGGGTGAGGGCTAGGGATCCATCACATAGCGTCTAGACAACAGCATCTGTTCGGCCTGGCATCTTCTGCCGTCGTCCGCGGATCGTTCGGCGTCGCACGCGTCCACCCCCGTACAATCGGCGCCCCACGTCCCATCGAAGCCGCCGACCATGTCCTCCGCCGCCGACCTCATCGCCCTCGCCCAGCGCCACGTGCTGCCCGTCTACCGGCCACGCGAGCTCGTGCTCGAGCGCGGCGAAGGCGCGCGCGTCTGGGACAGCGAAGGCCGCGAGTACGTCGACCTGTCGGCCGGCATCGCCGTCTGCGGCCTCGGCCACAACGATCCCGATCTCGTTGCCGCACTGGTCGAACAAGCCGGCAAGCTGTGGCACACCAGCAACGTGTTCTTCAGCGAGCCGCCGCTGCGGCTGGCGGCCGAGCTGGTCGAGGCCAGCGGCTTCGCCACGCGCACCTTCCTGTGCAATTCGGGCGCCGAGGCCAACGAGGCCGCGATCAAGCTCGTGCGCAAGTGGGCCACCGCGCAGGGCCGCAGCCCCGACCGCCGCGTCATCGTGACCGCACGCGGCAGCTTCCACGGCCGCACGCTGGCCGCGGTCACCGCGACCGCGCAGCCGAAGTACCAGGCCGGCTACGAGCCGCTGCCGGGTGGCTTCCGCTATGTCGATTTCAACGACATAGCCCAGCTCGAAGCCGCGATGGTCGATGGCGACGTCGCCGCGGTGATGCTCGAACCCGTGCAGGGCGAGGGCGGCGTCATGCCGGCCGCCGACGGATATCTGGCCGCAGTGCGCGCGCTGTGCGATCGCCATGAGGCGCTGCTGGTGCTCGACGAAATCCAGTGCGGCATGGGCCGCACCGGCACACTGTTCGCGCATCCGCAGGATGGCGTCGTGCCCGACATCGTCACGCTGGCCAAGGCGCTCGGCGGCGGCTTTCCGATCGGCGCCCTGCTGGCCGGTCCGAAGGTCGCCGAAGCCATGCAGTTCGGCGACCACGGCACCACCTTCGGTGGCAACCCGCTCGCCGCCGCCGTCGCGCGCGTCGCGTTGCGCAAGCTGGCCTCGCCGGAAATCGCCGCCAACGTCGAACGCCAGTCACGTGCGCTGCGCGACGGCCTTGCCGCGCTCGATGCCGAGTTCGGCCTGTTCTCGGAAGTCCGCGGCCGTGGCCTGATGCTCGGTGCCGTGCTGCGTCCCGAGCATGCCGGCAAGGCTGCGACGATCCTCGACCACGCCGCGCGCCACGGCCTGCTGATGCTGCAGGCCGGTCCCGACGTGCTCCGGTTCGTACCAGCGTTGAACATCACCGACGCCGACATCGCCGACGGTCTGACGCGGTTGCGTGCGGCGATCTTCGATGCCGTCGCCGTCGGCTGAGTCCACTGCGGACGGCTGCGCGTTTTGCGCGATCCTCGCGGGCAAGTTGTCCGTGAGTCTCGTCCACGAAGACGAGCAGGTCATCGCCTTCATGGACCTGCGCCAGGCGGTACCCGGGCACGTACTCGTGGTGCCGCGCCGGCACGTCGAAACGCTGTTCGACCTCGACGAGGACACCGCCGCGCAGCTGATGCGGATCGCGTTGCGCATCGCACGCGCGGCCGACGTGGCCTTCGCACCCGACGGCCTCAACCTGTGGCAATCCAATCGCGCCGCCGGTGGGCAGGAAGTCCCGCACGTGCATCTGCACGTGCAGCCACAGATGTCGGGTGACGGATTGCTGCGGATCTATCCGGACGGCGCACCAACGCCAACACCTTTCGCGGCGCTCGACCGTATGGCGGGCGATCTGCGTGTCGCGCTGGCGCGCGCTCAGACCAGCCCGTAACGCCGCAACACCGTCCGCATCGACCGTGCGTCGACCACCGTGTCGGCGTGCAGGCCCGCGGCGCGTGCGCCCTGGACGTTGACGAACAGGTCGTCAACGAACAGCGTGTCGTGCGCGCGCACGTCAAAATGCGCGAGCGCATGGTCGAAGATCGCACGGTCCGGTTTGCGCACGCCGAGAACGCCGCTGCACAGTACGCGGCCTTCGAGCATCGGGAACAGCGGTGCGACGATGCGCGGAATCGCATCCAGCATCAGGTCACCGTTGTTGGTCAGCACGCCGACCTGCACGCTGGAGGCGACAAACGCGACGAGTTCCAGTGCGATCAGGTCCGCCTGTGTGCCGGCGATGCGCGCATTGATCCAGATGTCCGCATCGATCTTGCAACCAAGACCTGCGCCCAGCTGCTGCAGATAGGTCGCCGTATCGAGCACACCGCTGTCGTATGCGCGCTCCAGTCCGGAGGCGAACACCACCTCCGACACGCGCGCCGCCGTGCAGCCGGCGATACGTGCCAGATCCGCGAGGCGCGCGTCGTGCGAATAGCGCGCAAGCACACCATCGAAATCGAACAGCACCAGCCGCAACTGCGGCGGCGTCTTCATTGCGCCGGTTCTTCCGGCGGCAGCCCGGTGCCGCAACGCCGGCAGTGCCAGGATTCCTGCTCGTGGTCCTGCAACCCGCATTCCGGGCAGCGGACATTGCGTCGCTTCGGCCGCAGCGTGCTTGCGAGTTCTGCGGTGTAGATGCCGGTCGGTACAGCGATGATGCTGTAGCCGATCAGGATCAGGATCGAGGTGATGAACCGCCCTAGGGGCGTGCCTGGCGAGATATCGCCGAAGCCGACGGTGCCCATCGTCACCACGGCCCAGTACATGCCGGTCGGGATGCTGGTGAAGCCGTGCTCGGGCCCTTCGATGACGTACATCAGTGCGCCAAAGATGATGACGATCGCGACCAGCGTGCTCACGAACACGGCGATCTTGCGGCGGCTGCGCGCGAGCGCCGTGATCAGCACGCCTGCCTCGCTGGAGTACTGCACGAGCTTGAGCACGCGGAACACGCGCAGCAGGCGCAGTACGCGGATGACCAACAGATACTGGCTGCCGACGAAGATCAGCGACAGGTAGCTGGGCAGGATGGCCAGCAGGTCGATGACGCCGAAAAAGCTGGTCGCATACCGCAACGGTCGACGAACGGCCCACAGACGCAGGCCGTATTCGATGGTGAACAGGATGGTAAACACCCATTCGGCGATCAGCAGCCCGTGGTGCCAGCGCGCCTTGACCGACGGCTCGCTGTCGAGCAGCACCACGATCACGCTGACGAGGATCGTGCCGATCAGGGCGAGATCGAAGTTCCGTTCGCTGGCGGTCTCGTGATGGAATAGCAGGCGATAGAACCGGTTACGCAGTCCGCTCGGGCGCGCCGGCAGGAAGTCGCGTTCGAACACGCTGGCCTGCGGATCGAACTCCTCCGGCTTGGCGCCCGGCTCGCTCATGCCTGGCGCACCTCCGCGAATGCCGCGCGCGCCGCCTCCAGCGTGGCCTCGATGACCGATGCATCGTGCGCCGACGACATGAAGCCGGCTTCGAATGCCGACGGCGCGAGGAATACGCCGCGTTCGAGCATCGCGTGGAAGAAGCGGTTGAACGCAGCGGTATCGCAGGCGACGGCCTGTGCGTAGGTATCAACGTAGGTCTGGTCGGTAAAGAACAGGCCGAACATGCCGCCGACGCGCGTGGTGGTGAACGGCACGCCCGCATCACGCGCCGCGGCTTCGAGACCGTCGCACAGTAGGTTCGAGCTGGCTTCGAGCGCATCGTGGAAACCGGGCGCGGACACCAGATCCAGCATCGCCAGGCCCGCGGCCATCGCGACCGGATTACCGCTCAGCGTGCCGGCCTGGTAAATCGGCCCGGCCGGCGCGATCTGCTCCATCAGGTCGCGGCGTCCGCCATACGCACCCACCGGCATACCGCCGCCGATGATCTTGCCGAAGGTGCTGAGATCCGGCGTCACGCCGTAACGTGCCTGCGCACCGCCGAGCGCGACGCGGAAGCCGGTCATCACCTCGTCGAAGATCAGCAGCGCACCGTGCTGCGTGCACAACTCGCGCAGATGCTGCAGATAGCCTTCGCGCGGCGGCAGGCAGTTGGCGTTGCCGACCACCGGCTCGATGATCAGGCCGGCGATGTCCGCGCCCACTTCGTCGAACAGCGCGGTGGCCGCTTCGAAATCGTTGTAGGGCAGGGTCAGCGTCAGATCGGCCAGCGCCTTCGGCACACCCGGCGAGGTCGGCACGCCAAGGGTGAGCGCACCGCTGCCGGCCTTGACCAGGAACGAATCGCCGTGGCCGTGGTAGCAGCCCTCGAACTTGACGATGCAGGTGCGGCCCGTTGCGCCACGCGCGAGGCGGATCGCCGACAGCGTGGCTTCGGTGCCCGAATTGACCATGCGCACCATCTCCATCGACGGCACCAGCGCGGTCAGGCGCTCGGCCATCGTGATCTCCGCTTCGGTCGGCGCACCGAACGACAGACCGTCACCGATCGCGCGCTTGACCGCCTGGCGCACGCTCGCGTGGTTGTGGCCGACGATCATCGGCCCCCACGAGCCCACGTAATCGATGTAGCGGTTGCCGTCGACGTCGAACAGATAGGGGCCGTCCGCGCGCTGCACGAAGAAGGGTTCGCCGCCGACCGACTTGAACGCGCGCACCGGCGAATTGACGCCACCCGGCAGCAGGGTGCGGGCGCGTTCGAACAGGGCATGCGAGTGGGACGTATCCATGGAGACTCCAATCAGAAGAGGGTTCAGAGGCCGAACGCGGCGCGATAGGCATGCGCGGCGGCGGCCGGGTGGCGTGCAGCAAAGACGCCACTGATGATGGCGACGAGATCGGCGCCGGCGGCTGCGAGTTGGCGCGCATTCTCCGGCGTGATGCCGCCGATCGCCACCCGCGGTACACCGAGCGTCTCTGCATCGCGCAGCAATGACTTGTGCGCGACACGGGCCTCCGGCTTTGTCGGAGACGGGAAGAACGCACCGAAGGCGACATAACTCGCGCCGGCGTCGACCGCGCGCCTGGCCCGGGTGATGTCGTCATAGCAGGAGGCGCCGAGGATCGCGTCTTCGCCCAGCGCCGCGCGTGCATCGATCAGCGCGCCGTCGTCCTCACCCAGGTGCGCGCCGTCGGCGCCGAGATCCGCAGCGAGCCGCCAGTCGTCATTGACGATCAACGGCACACCGGTCGCGCGGCACAGCGGGAGCAGGGCCTGCACCTGCGCCCGGCGCAACACGGCATCGGCGCGTTTGTTCCGGTACTGCAGCCACGTGGCGTGCGGCAGCACGGCCGCGACCTGCGCTAGCAGCTGCGCGGTCTCGGGCTCATCGGGCGTGAGCAGATACAGGCCGCGTGGCGCGGACGGGGAGGCGTTCATCGACGTGGGTTCCGGTGGGGGGAGCGCGATGGGACAATGCGGCTCCGTTTCCAATGCCGCATGTGGTCATTATCCGATGAACGATCCGACGACGCAGGGCGCCTACCAGACATGGATGTGCGTGGTCTGCGGTTTCATCTACGACGAGGCCGTCGGCATTCCGGACGAGGGCATCGCCCCGGGCACGCGCTGGGAGGATGTGCCCGATACCTGGACCTGTCCCGACTGCGGCGTCACCAAGGACGACTTCGAGATGATGACGCTCTGAGCTGAACCTCAGGGCGGGTCATCCGCCGGGTCGCGTGCGCGGAAGCCGATGACGTTGCCTAGTGCGCGCGGTCGCGCGTGCGCCCGATGTGGACCAGTTGCTCGCGTACCGCATCCACATCGGCCGCGTCCGGATACCGGACCACGTAATGCCCCAGATCCTCGCGCGCACCGGTGACATGGCCCAGCGCCAGGTAGCCCAGACCGCGGTCGCGCAGGGCATCGGGTGCATCGGGCGCCAGCGAGAGCAAGCGATCGGCGCAGCGCACGGCACGCACCCAGTCTTCCGCCTCGGCATAGGTGCCGTGCAGGTTGCGCAGCATCCGCATCAGCATCATCCGTGGCGTGGCCGGGCGCAGCAGCCGGGCCAGCGTGTCGTCGTCCGGCGGACCGCCGTCGACGTGCGGCGCGGCGCGTGAACGCAGTTCTTCGATATCCAGCGGACGACCGCCGTTGAACGGATCCATCACCAGCATGCCGTCGCCGACCGGCAGCCGGACCAGAAAGTGGCCGGGGAAGGAAATGCCGTCCAGCGCCACGCCGAGCCGGCGCGCGACCTCCATCTGCACCACCGCGAGCATGATCGGATTGCCGAGCCTGCGTTCGATTACCGCATTGAGATAGCTGTTGCGCGGGTCGTAATAGGTGTCGTGGTTGCCGGCATAGCCGATCTCCTCGAACAGATGCCGGTTGATCGCCTGCATCTTCAGCGGCGTCTGGCCGATCGCATCGACTTCGATCCGCAGATGCCGGGCGTGCGACGCCAGCACCGCGTCGCAATGCGCGACATCGAGTGCGGGATATTCGTCGCGTGCGATCAACAACGCGCATGCGAACAGGGGCACCGCCGCATCCGCGGTGCTCGACAACGAGGCCCACACGGGCAGCTGCACTGCATCACTCATGACGTGGAGCCTTGCATGGCGATCGATGGACCGGTGACGCAGGCTCAGGGCGCCGGGATCGACGGCGACAGCGTCAGCGTCTCGCCGTCCTTCAGGCCGATGCGTTGCGCTTCCCCCGCATTGAGTTCCAGCACGTAGCGCGCAGGACCTGTGCTCGGATAAGGCGGGCAACGATTGCCGGCCGAGCACGGCGGCACGTCGCGCTGCTGCGACACAAGCCTGCGTGCATCGTCGAAGTAGAGGATGTCGAGCGCGATGCGCGTGTTCTTCATCCAGTAGGCCTGTGGCGCCTCACTGTCATGGATGAAGAGCATGCCGTGGCCCTCTTCGAGCGTGTCGCGGAACATCAGGCCGCGTGCGCGGGCCTCATCCGTCGCAGCGATCTCGACGGCGTAGCGGTTGCCCGCAAGCTCCACCCAGTCACCACCACTCGCACAGGCAGGCAGCAGACAGGAGGCAAGCAGAGAGAGCAGAAGAAGGCGGAGAGCGCGCATGGAAGCACCGGCTGGATGGACTGCATCCACCTTCGGCAAGCGCTGTGCAAGCGTCAAGAAAAAAATCTTGCGCCAAGGGTTCCCAAACCGATTTCATCTATGCATAATTCGCCCCCCGCTTGACGGGCTGCTCTTCGGGGCGGCGGGCCAGGCGGGACGAGAACGACAACAGCCTTCACGCGGTGTTGACAGACTCGAAAGTCGCGGTAATATGTGCGGCTCGC
>JBJMWR010000042.1:0-2627 GCA_045810015.1 Luteimonas sp. | reverse complement strand
CCGAGCGGCCACGCGTGCACGATGTCGACCTGGTCCACCATCGTCTCGAGCCGCGCGGCGACGATGCGGTCGTGCAGGTCGAACGCATTCATGCTGCCGATCAGGCGATACGGGATGCGCAGCTGGCCCCGAGACAGCGTGGGGGCCACCTGCACCGAGTCGGGCAACGGTCGGCTCACCGCACCGGGGAAGACCACCATCTCGGCGCCGGCGGCTGCGGCCCCGACGACCTGATGCCATGCGGTGTGGCAAATGCGATCGGCGCCGATCTTGTGCGGAAACGAATAGAGCACCCTGGGGCGGCCGCCCGAGTGCCCTCGGCGTGTCCAAGCGCTCACGGGTGAGCCGCCACGATCCGGCTCCTCAGCGGGCGCTCCTGCGACAGCAGGTGCACGAAGTCTTCGCCCGGCTGAGCGGGATTCCGCGGGCCGCCTTCGAGGTGTGACGGGAGCCGGGACAGGACCAGCGTCTCACCCCTTTGCGTCCGGTGCATGAACGAACCGGTCGCCGCGTCGACACTTTGGCTGCACCCGGCCTTGCAGCGGTCGTGCGTCTCGACCATCACGATGTCGACGCGACCGATCCAGTCGTCCGCCTGCGCGAACACTTCTTTCTCGGCTCCCTCGATGTCGACCTTCAGGATGTCGACGCGCTCGGCTTTGTAGCGCGCGAGCAGCGAAGACATCGTCACGCCGGGCACGATGCTGTCCGTGCCGCATTCGGCGGCTGCGCCGGTCGCCTGGAAGCCCCACTTGCCAATTCCGGGGTCGACGAGGCGGATCGGCGCGTCTTCGTTCCACAGCGCGGCCTTCAGCGGTGTGATGCGCGGGTAGGGCCGGATGTTCTTCAGCAGCAACTCGAAGTTCGAGCCTTCGGGTTCGATCGCGATGATCCGGGCATGCGGGAAGCGCCGCGCGAAGAAGATCGATGTCAACCCGATGTTGGCGCCGGCGTCGACGATGAAGCGAGGCTCCCCGAGGTACTGCGGCAGGTCGTACTCCGCGTTCAGGATGACCTCCTCGAAGACCGAGACGTCGGACGTGCGCAAACGCAGGTGCAGCGAGCCGGTATAGCCGTCGGTCCGCACTTCGATCACGTCTTCCGTGCCCTTCATCCGGCAGCGTGCCACCAGCGCGACGCCGCGCAGGCCGAAAAGGCGGTAGTGCGAGCGAAATCCATTGACGATGCCCATCAGCGTCTCCCGATCGTTGGATGCGTTCCTGCGGGAACCAGGCGCCGGTTGAATGCCGCCAGACCACTCGGGTCGTCGGCGCGCAGCAGCGGATCACGCCGCCGAATGTTCAGACGCTGCCACGCTTCTTCGGCCTGGCGCCGGCGCATCTGCAGATCAAAGCGCGAGATCGTCATGCAAGACGCATGAATCGGCAGTTCACGCGGCCACTTGCGCTTAAGGTGGCGATAGCAGGCATAGAACTCCCGCGGCAACTGCAGCACCTGATTCGTGTTGTGGACGCAGGGTGCCGGAATCGCGTACGCGTCCAGCCCGAGGCGACGCGACTCCAGACAGATGTCGCTTCCGTACAGGTGAAAGTGCGGAAGGCTCGGGTCGAACCGCAGTGGGGACGACTTGCGCAGGACGAGCACGATCTCGTCGAGCGTCTCGACCGGCGCCGGCACTTCGATCGAGTTGCCGTGCACCCCCATGCCGGTCGTGAACACGCGCCCGACGCCGCCGTGGACCTGTCGGGCCGACCCGAAGCTGCCGAGCACGCCCCAGCGGCAAGCGTTGGCGTCGAGCCAGTCCACCGCGCTCGTCAGCATGTCGAACCAGCCGGCCGGCAGAAACACGTCCTGATGGACGAAGACGACGAGGTCGTGCTCCGCCTCGTCGAAGGCCGAGTTGTAGGCCTGTGATGCGGACCGGAAGCCGCGCTGGAACAGAAGCTGGCGGCCCGACGGCATGACGAGGTCCGGCGAGCGAAGCAGATTGCAGCCGAGCACGCGGTCGTCATTCACCGCCGCGACCACCGTGATGTCGTCGGATTCGGTCATGTCCGGTCCAGCGCGATGCGCGTGTCGCTGCGGTGGCCGAGCAACTTCCGGCCCGCCGCGTCGCCGCGGACTGATATGCCGCGGGATACCAGGCACTCGTCCATCAGCGCGAGCAGCTTCGGACCCTGCACCTCGATGTCGTGCGCCTCTGCCACTTGCCGTCGTGCGGTCGCGCCGAGCGCCTGCACCGCCATTGGCGAATCCCGGAGGCGCATCAATTCGCGTGCGAACGCGTCGACATCGAGGTAGGGCACGCAGGCGCCCGTGCCGGCGCGGGTGAATTCGACGGCGCCGCCCGAGCCGTCGAACGCAACGACCGGCAGCCCGTGCGCGCCCGCTTCGAGCATCACCAGCGGATACGGATCCTCGCGCGAAGTGAGCGCAAAGACATCCATCGCACAGTAGTGGTCCGAGACGTCGCCCGAAGCGTGGATCAGACGACAGTGCGTTCCGAGGCCGAGCAGGTCGCCGTCGTGCCGGAACTCGCTCGCCTCGCGGTCGCCACGGTTGCCACCGACCCACAGGAATCGCATGTTGTCGCGTCCCTCGTCCATGGCGATCCGCCGCGCGATCTGCACGAACAGGTCCGTTCCCTTGCGCCAGCCGAGACTTCC
>JBJMWR010000041.1:0-24487 GCA_045810015.1 Luteimonas sp. | reverse complement strand
GCAGGAATACGGCAGCCTGGCCGGCATCATGGAAAACGCCGACAAGATCGGCGGCGTGGTGGGCGCCAACCTGCGCGCGGCGCTGGAATGGCTGCCGAAAGGACGCGAGCTGATTACCGTCAAATGCGACTGCGACCTGTCGGCGCATATGATGTCGATTTCTCAATCGCTGGGCGCCAAGGATGAAGACCGCGAGCAGTTGATCGCCTTCTTCACCAAATACGGCTTCAAGACCTTGCTGCGCGAACTGTCCGGCCTGACGCCTGCCGCACCCCCGGCCGGCAGTGCCGCCGCAGGGCGGGCCGCCGAGCCGGCGCCGGGCGCCACTGCCGATTTGTTCGCCGCACCGCCGGCGACCATCAGCTACGAAACCGTGCTGACGGAAGCGCAGCTGGAGGCATGGATCGCCCGCATCGACGCCGCCGGGCTGACCGCGCTCGATACCGAAACCACGTCGCTGGACCCGATGCTGGCCGAGATGGTCGGCATTTCGCTGTCGGTCGAGCCGGGCATCGCCTGCTACATCCCGCTGGCGCACCGCTATCCGGACGCGCCGCATCAGCTGCAGCGCGACTGGGTGTTGTCCAAGCTGAAGCCATGGCTGGAAGATGCGGCCAAGCCGAAGCTGGGCCAGAACCTGAAGTATGACGCGCACATCTTCGCCAACCATGGCGTGACGCTGCGCGGGATTGTGCATGACACCCTGCTGCAATCGTATGTGTTCGAATCGCACCGCACGCACGATATGGACAGCCTGGCGCTGCGCCACCTGAACCACAAGACCATCGCCTATGAGGAGGTCTGCGGCAAAGGCGCCAGCCAGATCGGCTTCGACCAGGTTGAAATCGGCCGCGCCACCGAGTATGCGGCGGAAGATGCCGACATCACGCTGCGCCTGCACCTGGCAATGCACGGCCAGGTCGCCGGCGATGAGGGCCTGACCCGTATCTACAGCACCATCGAACTGCCGACCGCCGTGGTGCTGCAAAAGATCGAACGCAACGGGGTGCTGATCGATGCAGGCCTGCTGGCCACTCAGTCCAGCGAACTCGGTGCGCGCATCCTGCAGCTGGAGCAGCAGGCGTACGAGCTGGCCGGCCAGCCGTTCAACCTCGGTTCGCCGAAACAGATCGGCGAGATCTTCTTCACCAAGCTGGAACTGCCGATCGTGAAGAAGACCCCGAGCGGCGCCCCGTCCACCGACGAAGAAGTGCTTCAAAAGCTGGCCGAAGACTTCCCGCTGCCGAAAGTGCTGCTGGAATACCGCGGCATGGCCAAGCTCAAGTCGACCTACACCGACAAGCTGCCGAAGATGATCAACAAGAGCACTGGCCGCGTGCACACCAACTACGCGCAAGCGGTGGCGATCACCGGCCGCCTGGCCTCGAACGACCCGAACCTGCAGAACATCCCGGTGCGCACCGCCGAAGGCCGCCGCATCCGCGAAGCCTTCATCGCGCCGCCCGGTTCGCATATCGTGTCGGCCGACTATTCGCAGATCGAACTGCGCATCATGGCCCACATTTCGGGCGACGAAGCGATGCTGCGCGCCTTTGCCGACGGCGAGGACATCCACCGCGCCACCGCCGCCGAGATCTTCGGCATGGCGCCGTCCGAGGTACAAAGCGAGCAGCGGCGCTACGCCAAGGTGATCAACTTCGGCCTGATCTACGGCATGAGCGCCTTCGGCCTCGCGGCCAACCTCGGCATCGAGCGCAGCGCCGCCACCTCGTACATCGAGCGCTACTTCGCGCGCTACCCGGCGGTCAAGCGCTACATGGACCAGACCCGGGCGATGGCCCGGACCAAGGGCTACGTGCAGACGATGCTGGGCCGTCGCGTGTGGCTGCCCGAGATCAACAGCCCGAACGGCCCGCGCCGATCGGGCGCGGAGCGTCAGGCCATCAACGCGCCGATGCAGGGCACGGCGGCCGACATCATCAAGCGCGCGATGATCACGATCGACCAGTGGATTGCCGACCACGCGGACCGCGCAAAGATGATCCTGCAGGTGCACGATGAACTGGTGTTCGAAGCGGATCTGGATTTCGTCGACACGCTGCTGGCCGAGGTCGTGACCCGGATGACCCGCGCCGGCGCACTGCGGGTGCCGCTGGTCGTCGACAGCGGCATCGGCGATAACTGGGACGAGGCGCATTGATGCCCGTTTATCGCAGGAAATGTGCCGCTTCTGGCGGCGCCGGTGTTTGCGCGGATTGCGAGTAAATGCGGCCTGAATCCAACAGAAAATTAACCGGAATCTTCACGATCCATCCATCCGCAGAATGGTCTTATGTCCCTCGACAGATGCAAGGTCTGTCGCAAGATCGCTTCCTTCCCCTGGAGTGATCGACCGGAACCATCAGGCGTCTCCCCGCGCCCGGTTCCCCGAGCCCCGTAGGCCCCCCCTGCCTGCGGGGCTTTTTTATGTCCGGAATTTGCTGCGCTGATTGTTGCTGGCGTTGCTGGCGTTGCTGGCGTTGCAGGTGTGCCGAAGTATCAGAACGGCGCAGGGCACATGATGTGCAGCGACGCGCCGGTCGCCGGATGTTCGAACGTCAGCGATTCCGCGTGCAGCAGCAACCGCGTTGCGCGCGCATGCGCCCCTGGTGGGGCATACAGCGCATCGCCGAGGATTGGATGGCCGATCGCCTGCAGATGCACTCGCAGCTGGTGCGTGCGGCCGGTCTCGGGCATCAGCGCCAACCGGGTGCAGGGCGCCCCGTCGGCAGTCTGTATGCGCGACAGGGCCTGCCAGCGGGTCCTTGCGGGCTTGCCGCCGATGCGGTCGACCTGTTGCCGCGGCCGGTTCGGCCAGTCCGCCTGCAGCGGCAGATCGATCGTGCCCGTGTCCGCGTCAGGCCATCCGTCGACGACGGCGACGTACTGCTTGTCGACACGGCGTTCGGCAAAGGCGTCGCCGAGCGCGCGCTGCATCTCCGCAGTCCGCGCCAGCACGATGACGCCTGAGGTCGGCTGATCCAGCCGATGCACGACGCGCGCATCCGGCCACAGCGCGAGGGCGCGAGAGGCGAGGCAGTCCTGTTTGTCCGCGCCGCGGCCGGGCACCGACAGCAGGCCGCTGGGTTTGTCGAAGGCCAGCAGGTGATCGTCGATGTGCAGCACTCGCAGGCCGTCCGGTACGAGGACTGGCTGCGTGGCGTTGTCGGATGCGATCACCGGCTCGATCCGGCGTGTTCAGGCCAGCTCGGCAAGCCAGTCGCGCGGATGCAGGTAAGCCGCCAGGCGGGACTCGTCGCTGCCGGCGTCCGGAGTGAATCCGTATTCCCAGCGCACGCGCGGCGGCAGGCTCATCAGGATCGATTCGGCGCGCCCGCCCGACTGCAGGCCGAACAGCGTGCCGCGGTCGTAGACCAGGTTGAACTCGACGTAGCGCCCGCGGCGATACAGCTGAAACTCGCGCTCGGCCTCACCATGCGGCGCGTGCTTGCGGCGTTCGACGATCGGCAGGTAGGCATCGAGGAAGCCGTCGCCGACCGCGCGCATGTAGGCGAAGTCGTTGTCGAAATCGCCATGCAGATCGTCGAAGAACAGGCCGCCGACACCGCGCGTCTCGTTGCGGTGCTTGAGGAAGAAGTAGTCGTCGCACCATCGCTTGTGCGCGTCGTAGCGTGCCTGCCCGCCGAAGGGTTCGCAGAGGTCGCGCGCGGTGCGGTGCCAGTGCAGCACGTCTTCGTCGACCGGATAGAACGGCGTCAGGTCGAAGCCGCCGCCGAACCACCAGGCGACGGTTTCCCCGTCGCGTACGGCGCGGAAGTGGCGAACGTTGGCGTGCGTGGTCGGCAGGTGCGGATTGTGCGGATGGAACACCAGCGAAACGCCGCAGGCGCGCCACGAGGCGCCGGCGAGTTCCGGGCGGTTGGCGCTGGCCGACGGCGGCAGGGCCGTGCCGGAGACATCGGAGAAGCCGATGCCGGCCTGCTCGAATACCTCGCCATCGCGCAGCACGCGGGTGCGGCCACCGCCGCCTTCTGCCCGCTGCCACAGGTCTTCGACGAATCGGGCGCGGCCATCGGCGCCTTCGATTGCATGGCAGATCCGGTCCTGCAGGCCGGTCAGATAGTCGCGGACGGTGTCGAAATCATTCATGGCCCGCATTGTAGGCGGCGCCCGTGTGGCGGCATTGATTGTGGTCAGTGCCTCGCGTCGCTCAGGCGTGCGCCTGACGCCAGGTTTCGAGCTTCGCCGCGAGTGCGGCCGCCTTGTGTCCGAACGTGTCGGGCAGGGCGCCATCGAAGCCGGTCAATCCGCGATTGACGCGGCGCAGGCGCGCCGCGGCGTCCACGTGGTCGGCGAAATCGATGCCGACCATCGTGTGCAGGCCGACGCGTGTCGGCCCGAAGCGCACGACGTCGCGCCAGCCCCAGCGCGTGACCCGGAACAGCGAGCGCAACTCGATGCCGTCGGCATCGAGCCGCAGATGGTTCGCACCGGGCAGCAGCGACACCAGCGAGACCAGCGCGCACAGCCCGAAGAATCCCCCGCACAGCCATGCGATCAGCAGATGGCGCTCGCCGATGACGACCGCCATCCACACGAACCCGGCCGAGATCGCCAGCAGCGCGAGCATTTTCCACGGCGAAGGCCGCAGCAGCTCGACCGCTGGCAACCGGCCGGACGCGGTCATTTCAGCGTGCGCTCGAAGAGCTCGTAGATGCGGCGGTACTGGTCGTACCACGAGGCCGGGTGCTGGTAGGCGTGGCGCTCGAGCGGATAGCTCGCCAGTTCCCACTTGTCCTTGCGCAGCTCGATCAGGCGCTGCGACATCATCACCGAGTCCTTGTAGAACACGTTGTCGTCGATCATGCCGTGCGCGATCAGCAGGTTGTCCTGCAGGCGGTCGGCGTACTCCATCGGCGAGGACTTCAGGTACGCCTCGGGGTCGATGTCGGGCGTGTTGAGGATGTTCGCGGTGTAGGCGTGGTTGTACTGCGACCAGTCGGTGACCGGGCGCAGGGCGGCGCCGGCCTTGAACACGCCGGGCTCGCGGAACAGCGCCATGAAGGTCATGAAGCCGCCGTAGCTGCCGCCGTAGATGCCGACCCGGTCGCGGTCGGCCTGGTGGTTGTCGAACAGCCAGTCGATGCCGTCGAGGTAATCCTCGAGTTCCGGATGGCCCATCTGCCGGTAGATCGCGGTGCGCCAGTCGCGGCCGTAGCCGGCGGAGGCGCGGAAATCGAGGTCCAGCACGATGTAGCCCTGCTGCACCAGCAGGTTGTGGAACATCTGCTCGCGGAAGTAGTTCGGGTAGCGGTCGCTGACGTTCTGCAGGTAGCCGGCGCCGTGCACGAACAGCACGACCGGATACTTGCGGCCCGGCTCGTAATTCTCAGGCGCGTAGAACTTGCCCCAGACCGTGCCGGCGCCGTGCTTCGACGGAATCTGCACGTACTCCGGCTGCAGCCAGTCGTACGCCTTGAATTCGGCGGAGCGGGTATCGGTGAGCACGCGCACTTCGCCGCCGGCGACATCGGCGACGGCGAGCTGCGGCGGCGTGTAGCTGCTGGAGGTGCGCAGCAGCAGGCGGGTCTCGTCGGGCGACAGCGCGAAGTCTTCGATACCGCCGGTCTTCGTGAGTTCGCTGACGGTGCCGCCATTCGCGCTGCAGACCTCGTACCGGCCCGGCCACTGCTGGTTGCACAGGAAGAAGAAGCGGCTGCCATCGCGCGACATTACCGGCGACGACACTTCCCACTGGCCCGAGGTCAGCGCGCGCGAGCGGCCGCCGTCGTTGAGATACAGATGCGAGTAGCCGGAGGTTTCCGACAGGAACCACAGCGTGCGGTTGTCGGGCAGCCAGCCGAATTCGTTGAAATCCCAGTTGATCCACGCGGCGTCGGTCAGGCGATCGCGGTTCTGCAGCGTCGCGCCGGCCAGATCGACGGTGGCCAGCCAGCGGTCCTTGTTGTCGACCGAGTGGATCGACAGCGCGACGCTGCGACCGTCATCGCTCCAGCGGATCGCACCGCCGCCACCGCCGCGGCCGTCGAGTTCCAGACGCACCGGGCGGTTGCCCTTGAGCGCGTCCTTGCCTGCGGCGCGGCGCAGATCGGCCAGCGGATCGGTGCCGATGCCGGGCAGGGTGTCGGTCTTCAGTTCACGCACCTGGCCGCTGGCGACATCCACCAGCCACAGCGTGTGCGGCAGCGGATCATTGCGGCCGACCCGCGTGCGCACGTCCTCGAACTCCTCGTAGCCGGACTCGGTGACGTAGCGCGGCATCTTGCCCTCGCGTCCTTCGTCACCGCTCTTGGCGGTCGTCGCGACGATCAGGCGGTCGCCGGCCGGCGACAGCGCGCTGCCGGCGATCGTGACGTCCTTGCCGAGGAACACCGGCCCGGGCGCACGTGTCGCATCGCTGCGGCGCCAGGTCTCGTTCTGCGTGCGCAGGCCGTCGCGGCGGTCGCGTTCGACGCGCAGGGTTTCGATCATGCGCAGCTGGCGGTCGCGCAGATCATCGGCCTTCGGCGGCTGCGCCGGATCATCATCGGCCTTGAGGCTGGCCAGCTGCGTGGTGCCGCGCTGCGCATCCCAGCCGAACCAGTCGTTGCCGGCGCGCCAGACGAGGCCGCCGGTCGTCGACCACTGCGCCTGCGCTTCCGCAGCTTCGGTGCGCGTGACCTGGGTCAACGCGCCGGTGCGCAGATCGCGCACGAACAGATCGCCATTGCGCAGGAACGCCATACGCGTGCCGGTGGCATCGGTGATCGGGTTCTGCGCATCGAGATCGGCGCGCGCACCGTCTTCGACGCGGGCCGACGCACCACCCGCCAACGGCTGTTGCCAGGTCTCGCGGACACTGCTGCCTTCGCGCTTGAGCGTGAAGTACGCCGCCTGTCCATCCCAGCGCCACCAAGCGCCTTCGACCGGCGCGCCGATCCAGTCCGGATCGGCCATGATCCGCTCCATCGTCAGCGGCTGCGCCGGTTGTGCGAGGGCGGGGGACACGAGGGCGCAGGCAAGCACCCAGCTCAGAGACAGACGACGCGGCATCGGCGAAAAATCCGGTTGGAAAACCCGGCAAGGGTAGCAGCCGCCCGCCAGACGCCGGCCTCGACGAACGCCAGGCCGGCCACCGGAACGCGGCGCAGCCGGGTTCCGGGCCTGCGATCACCAGCTGAAACCGGCGCCGCCCATCACGCTCTTCTCGCCGCCGCCGAACGCACCGCCGATCGACACACTGGCGCGGTCGCCGACTGCGCGCTGGTAGCCGATCGCCAATGCCTGCTGGCCGCTCTGGGTGCCGACGCCGACGCCGATGCGATTGCGCCCGGCGAGACCGGCGGTATTCATCGCCATACCGGCATACGCCCCGCTCATGGCGGAGAGCTTGTCGATGCGCTGATCCTGCGCGTCGAAGCGCCGGTCAACGTCGCCGCGGAAGTTGCTGAAGTCGTCCTGGAAATCGGCGAAGACGCTGTCGGTATAGCTCTTGGCGGAGTCGAGCGTGGCTGCATCGCCCGCCGTCATATCACCGCGGATCCGAGTTTCGCGCGTGTCTGTATAGGTACTGGCAGTTGCAAGCGTAGCTGCATCGCCATCCGCCATGTCGCTGCGGATCGCCGCTTCGCGGTTGTCGGTGTACGCGTTGGCCTGGGTACCGCCGGTGGCCACCGCGGTATCGGTGTAGGCGTTGGCTTGGGTGAGCGTCTCCCGCAACTGGGTGAGGTTGACCGCGTCGGTGGCCTGCGTACCGGCGGCGAGGTTGGTCAGCTGGCGCTGCGACTCCGAATTGCCGATCGACACCACATTCGCGCGCTCCGCAACGGATCCGGCGCCCAGTGCGACGCTGCCTGCCACCAGGCTTTGGCTGTCGCGGCCGATGGCAATCGCATCCACCGCACCATCGGCGATCTGCACATGGCGTCCGATCGCGATCGCGTTATGCGCACCGCCGCCGATCCGAGTGGGGTCATCCTGGAATCCGCTGGCGCCGATCCCGATGGCGTTGGTCGTGGCGTCCAAGATTGTCGGCGACCCCGAAGCATTCAGGACGGGATTACCGACGTTGTCCAGCTCGAGCGTTCCAATGTGGACCTTCGAGCCGATGGCAACGCTGAAGGTGCCCGCCACCTGATTGGCATATCCGAATGCACTGGCATGCACCCCGCCAATCCTGTTCTCGCGGCCGAATGCGTAGCCTTCCGCGCGATTGCTGGTGCCGAAGACACTGCTTCCGATGCCGTACGCATGGTTGCTATAACCGTAGGCGTTGGCCGCGCCCGCGAGCGCCCGGTTATCCGATCCGTAAGCGTTGCCGCCGAAAACCGCCTCGTTGTTGCGACCGAAGGCATTGCTGCCGAAACCCGTGCTCACATTGTTGACGCCCACTGCGCTCGCCTGCTCCCCGGAAGAAAAATTTCCTGCGCCGAAAGCATTGCTGTAAGAGCCGGTGGCCTGATTGCGTTTCGTGGAGGCGCCAAACCCCGGGTATAGCTGGCCGCCGAAGGCATTGCTGCCTCGGCCTGTGGCGAAATTACTGTCGCCGACCGCGCTGGCGTATTCGCCCAACGCCTTGTTGTCGTAGCCGACCGCGGTACTTTGCGTGCCGCCGGACGTGTTGCTCCTGCCGACCGCCGTGCTGAAAGTGCCCGGGACGATCATGTCCTCGTTCTCATCCAGGTCATAGTTGTTGCCACTGCCACAATCGAGATTGCCCTGGCCTGTATTGGGGTTGGGAAAACTGATGACGTTGCCGTCTTGATCCACGAGCACGCAGCTGTCTCCTGCCGATGCGGAACCCGCGAAGCACGCAGCCATGACGAACAGGGCGAGGGCGCTTTTGCGTGAAGTGACGTCGGACATGAAATGTTCCTCTGGGTAAGCCGGAATCCCCCGGCATGTTGGTAAACGCAAACCGGCCGGCGCGACTGACACGCATGAAGGGCTGTGCCAGGGGGGGGCTGTATTTCGGGCAACGGCCTCGCCCACGACGGGCCTGCAGCGCCCGCTGCACGAACGGGCGGGAGGCAAGGCGCAGGTCGGCGTCACGCAGAAGGCGTTGAGGGCGCGGGTGCCGCGCAGAAGCGTTGGTCGGTGTGGTCACGACCGACGGGTGCCCGACGCGGGCGATTCGAGCCGGCCTGGCGCCGCAGACAGGCCTGTGCCGCCGTCAGGCCTGGCGGCGCGCAGTCGGGGCAGTTCCGTTTGCGGAAACCCAGACGCTCACACGGCGTCCAGCGGTGTCAGCCGACGTTTGCGGGTGGTTGGCCGCAATGGCCTGCAGGTAGCAAATTGCTCGCTGGCACATGCCGGGGCGCGTGCGCATCAGCCAGTCGGCGTGCGAGGTCACAGCGGCCGGTCATGGCAAGCGCAGTGACGTACCGGATGGCAGCGGACTGTATGCGCTCGGGGTTGTCAGCGTGCTTGCGCGCCTCCCGGTAGGCCTCGGCAAGGTAAGGCAAAGCCTCGGCATACCGGCCGAGTTCGGACAGCGCACCACCGCTCCAGTGCACGGCCATCTGCGTCATCGTGTTCGCATTCCCCGCTTCGCGTCGCAGGATCGGCAACGCGCGCAGCAGTGGCCGGAGCGCTTCGTCATGGCGCCCTGCGCGGACCAGACTGACCCCATACAGCATGCGATCGCGGGTTGCCTGCAGGCTGTCGGGACCGAAGCGCGCTTCACTGCTGCGGACCACGGCCTCGAAGATCGGCACAGCACGCGCGTATTGCCCATCCATGGACAGGGTACTGGCCAAGGTGCCCAGCGCGGTGTTGTAGGCCGTACGTCCGGTCAATCCAGCGACACGCATGAACTGCACCAGCGCTTCGCACGAAGGCAGGGCTTCACGTGCATGGCCTTGCTCCAGCAACACGTTGTTCAGCGTGTCGATGGCTTCGGCCAGATCATCGTGCGTGCCCGACTCGTGGAGCAGGTCGACAGCTTGACGGGCGCGGCTGAGGCGCGTGGGGAACGGCACCCTGTAGTCCGCGTAGGCCAGCAGCGCGAGCAGACGCCCGCGCTCTGCCAGCGCCTGAGGCAATCTGCTTTCCTGCAAAGCCAGCGCCTTGTTGATCAGCGCCATTGCGGTGTCGTCGTCGTCCCACTGCGAATAGCTGTTGGCGGCTGCGCGCAGCGTCACCACAGCAACCGATGGGTCGGTGCGTCCGGACAGTGCCTGCTTCACCGCGAGGTCCAGCGCCTCGCGCAGCGAGATATCCGGCCGCCCGTCGTTGTCCAGGCTGGCCGAGGAAAACACCTGGAACAGGAAGGCGCTGACAGCGCGCTGCCTGGCGGCTTCATCGCGCGCGACGACCGCCTGTTGCTGGGCGCGCACGGAGGCCGCTTGTGCCTGTCGGGTCTGGAGGGCGATGCCGAAGATGCCTGCGAGCAACGCCGCAGCCGCAAGTCCCGCCATCGCCACGCCCCATCGGTTGCGTTGCACGAACTTGCGCGCGCGGTACCCGGCGGTGTCGCCCGATACAGAGACCGGCCGGCCTTTCAGCAGGCGTCGGAGATCGGTCGACAGTGCCTGCACGCTGGAGTAGCGGCGGGCCGGCTCCTTGGCCAGGGCGGTCTGCACGATCCGGGTCAGGTCGCCACGCACGAAGCGGCGGAACGCAGCAGGCGAGGTGCTGCGACGCATTGCGCGAGTGGCGACCTCCTCGGGCGTGCCGGTGGACAGTGCGCGGTCCAGGCGTTCGGCGGTACGCGAGGTGATGACTTCGGCCGTGTCGCGCAGGTTGTCGTGTTCGAAGCGATAGGGAAGCTGGCCGGCCAGCAACTGGTACAGGATCACGCCCAGCGCATACACGTCGGTCGCGGCGGTGATCGCGCTCCCGGAAATCTGTTCCGGCGCCGCGTATTCCGGCGTAAAGCCGGCAAACATGCCGGTACGGGTGCTGCCGTCGCTGGCGTCGATGCGCTTGGCCACGCCGAAGTCGAGCACCTTGGGATGACCCTCGCCGTCGACCAGGATGTTGGCGGGTTTGAGATCGCGGTGCACCACGAAGCGCTCGTGCGCGTGCTGCACGGCCGCGCATACCTGCCGGAACAGGTCGATGCGCGCGCGCAGGTCCAGACATTGCGCATCGGCCCATTCGGTGAGGCTGGTGCCTTCGATGTATTCCAGTGCGAACCAGGGGCGGCCTTCATCGTCGAGGCCGTGATCGATCAGGCGCGGTACGTTGGGGTGCGACAGCGCAGCCAGGATCCTGCGTTCCTGCAGGAAACGCTGCGCTTGCGTGCTGCCGTCCCAGCGCCGGAGCAGGCGTTTGATCGCGGCGCGTTGCCCGCCGTCGTCGCCATCGCGTTGCGCGGCGTGCACGGTGCCCATGCCACCGCGACCCAGGAGTTGTTGCAGTTGCCACACGCCCAGCCGCGTCCCTGCCGGCGGTGCATCTTCATCATCGGCATGCGATTCGGCCAGCGCGATGGCAACTGCCGCGCCGTGATCGATGTCGCTCGCGGCTTCGTCGGCAGCGAGCATCTGCTGCAGGTCCGCGTACAGCCGCGAGTCGTCGCCGCATTCGGCGTTGATCAGTGCGTCGCGCGCTGCAGGATCCAGATCGATCACGCGGTCGAACAACTGCGACAGGCGCAGCCAGCGGTCGCGGTCGGTCGGCGAGGTCACGTCTTCTCGCCAAGGTGCAGCAGCAGGAAGGCACGCGCCTTGCGCCAGTCGCGGTGCACGGTGCGCGCGGTCAAGCCAAGCTGCTGCGCGATTTCCTCGAACTCCATGCCCGCGTAGAAGCGGCATTCGACCACCGTCACCAGTCGTGGGTCCAATGCCTGCAGCGCCTGCAGCCCACGTTCGATGTCGAGCACATCGATATTCATGGCGCCACCCTCGACGGGCAGGTCGGTCGCCAGGGTGATGCGGGCGAACTCGCCGCCACGCTTCACCGCGCCGCGGGCGCGCACATGGTCGATCAGCACACAGCGCATCACCTTGGCCGCCAGCGCGAGGAACGGTCCGCGCTGACTGACATCCAGGCGCACGCCGTCGAGCTTCAGATAGGCTTCGTGCACCAGCACGGTGGTGCTGAGAGTGCCGCGCGCCGCATTGCGCAGTTCGCGCCGGGCGATGTGCTGCAGGTGGGCATAGAGTTCTTCGAAACGTGCGCGGTAGACGGCATCCCTCCAATCGGCTTCGGGCACGATCGTCACAGCGCTCGCGATCATCTCCTGCATCGCCATCTCCCGCCGCGGCCCGCCGGGCCGGCTATCGGCATTATGCGGCGACTTACAGCCCGCGCGGCGCGCGCCCGGGACAAACGGTCGCATCGGCTTTTCACAGGCGCTGGCCTACGCTGTCGCTCCCTGTCTGTTGGAGTCGAGGGTTTGGACGCCCTGCTGCTGTCGCGGATCCAGTTCGGATTCGTGATCTCGTTCCATGTGCTGTTTCCCGCCTTCACGATCGGCCTGTCGAGCTGGCTGGCGTTCCTGGAGTTCCGCTGGCTGCGCACGCGCGATCCGGTCTGGCGCGAGCTGTACTTCTTCTGGATGCGGATCTTCGCCGTGTCGTTCGGCATGGGCGTGGTGTCGGGCATCGTCATGAGTTTCCAGTTCGGCACCAACTGGTCGGCGCTGAGCATCGCGGCCGGCAACATTCTCGGGCCGCTGCTGAGCTACGAGGTGCTGACGGCGTTCTTCCTGGAAGCGAGTTTCCTGGGCGTGATGCTGTTCGGCTGGGGGCGGGTGTCGGAGAAGCTCCACTTCCTGTCGACCTGTCTCGTGGCCGTAGGCACGCTGATTTCGACGTTCTGGATTCTTTCGGCCAACAGCTGGCTGCATACGCCTGCGGGTTTTGAACTGATCGACGGCGTGTTTCATCCCGCCGACTGGATGGCGATCATCTTCAATCCGTCATTCCCCTACCGGCTGGCGCACATGGCGCTGGCGGCGTTCATCACCACGTGCTTCGTCATCGGCGGTGTGGCGGCGTGGTACTTGCGCCGCGGCGAGCACGTGGACGGCGCCCGGCGCATGCTCAAGCTGGCCGTGGCATTCGCCGCGATCACGGTGCCGCTGCAGATCTTCGTGGGCGATCTGCATGGCCTGAAGACGCGTGAGATGCAGCCGCTGAAGGTCGCGGCGATGGAAGCGCACTGGTCGCATGGCGAACCCGGTGCGGGCGTCCCGCTCGTAGTGTTCGCAGTGCCCAATGCCGAGACCGAGCGCAACGATTACGAGCTCGCGATTCCGCGGTTGGGCAGCGTGATCCTGACGCATAGTCTCGACGGCACCATCGAACCGCTGACGTCCGTGCCTGCCGAGGAGCGCCCGCCCGTCGCGCCGGTGTTCTACGCGTTTCGCGTGATGGTCGGCATCGGCATGGCGATGCTGCTGCTCACGATCGTGTCGATTTGGGCGTGGCGGCGCGGCACGTTGTTCGGTTCCAAGCCGCTGCTCAACGCCTGGCGCGTGATGGCGCCCAGCGGCTTCGTTGCGGTGCTGGCCGGCTGGGTGGTCGTGGAGATGGGGCGCCAGCCGTGGGTCATCTACGGACTGTTGCGCACTGCGGACGCGGTCAGTGACATCGACCGGTCCAGCGTGATGATCTCGCTCGGTGCGTTCTTCGTCGCGTATGCGGTGGTATTCGGTGCCGGCGGTGGCTACATCCTCAAGATGATCCGCAAGGGGCCGCAGCCCTTCGATGACGGCCCGGATCACGACGAAGGCGAACGCACGCCGATGCGGCCGATCTCCGCGGCCGACGGTCCGGTGGGAGACGATTGATGGAGCTGCAGACGGTATTGCCGGTCATCTGGTTCAGCGTCATCGGCTTCAGTGTGCTGATGTACGTGCTGCTCGACGGATTCGTGCTGGGCCTGGGCGTGCTGGCGCCCTTCGCCGAGGACGGCGAGCAACTCGACCACATGATGACCACGGCCGCGCCCATCTGGGACGGCAACGAGACGTGGCTGGTCATGGGCGGCGTCGGGCTGCTGGCGGCCTTTCCGCGTGCGTACGCCATCGTGCTCTCGGCGCTGTACTTGCCGGTGCTGCTGATGCTGATCGCGCTTGTGTTCCGCGGCGTCGCCTTCGAGTTCCGCTTCAAGGCGCGCCGTGGCAAGCGCTTCTGGGGCGCCGCGTTCGCGGTCGGCTCGCTGCTGACGGCGTTCGCACAGGGCGTCATTCTCGGCGCGCTGGTCGAAGGCATGCCGCTGGAGGAAGGCAAGTACGCCGGCGGCGTGTTCGACTGGTTCAGCCCGTTTTCGATGTTGACCGGCGCGGCCGTGGTGTTCGGCTATGCGCTGCTCGGCAGCGGCTGGCTGATTCTGAAGACCGAAGGCCGACTGCAGGGCATGGCCCGCACACTGACGCGGCCGCTGGTACTGGTGGTCGTGGCGTTCATGGGGCTGGTCAGCGCCTGGTTGCCGTTCCTCGATTCGGAAATCATGTCGCGCTGGTTCGAAGGCGGGAATTTCTGGTGGCTCTCGCCGGTGCCGCTGCTCGCCCTGGTCAACGCGGTCTGGTTGTGGCGCGCCGCGATGCGCGAGGGCCGCGACGCGCGCCCGTTCCTGCTGACGCTGAGCTTCTTCGCGCTCGGCTTCGCAGGTCTCGTGCTCGGCATGTGGCCGAACATCGTCCCGCCGTCACTGAGCATCTGGGAAGCGGCCTCGCCACCGTCGTCGCAGATGTTCGTGCTCGGTGGGCTGGTAGTGCTGCTGCCGCTGATCCTCGGTTACACCGCGTGGTCCTACCGGGTGTTCCGCGGGAAGGTGGCCGCCGACGCGGGCTATCACTGAACGCGATGTCGACGGTGCATCGCGCGTCCGTGCGGCCGCGATACCCAAGCCCCGCCTTTTGCCGCACAATCCAGCGTGTTTCCGCGGTCCTTCGCCCATGCATGCCTACGTCTACAAAAGCCAGCGCAAGGCGGACACCTATGTGTACCTCGCCGAGCGCGATGCGTTCGACGTCCTGCCCGATCCGGTGCGCGCGCAGCTGGGCGAACTGACCTTCGTGCTGGATGTGGCGCTGAAGCCCGAGCGCAAGCTGGCGCGCGGGGATGCGGCGCTCGTGCGCGAGAAGCTGCGCACGCAGAAATTCCATCTGCAGATGCCGCCGCGTCTGGTCCACGATCCACTGACGGAGGACTGGGGCACCGATGCCTGAGTCCGCGCAGCGGCCGTCGTCCGCGTTCGTCCGTTCCCTGATCCTCGTGCTTCTGGCCGGCGTCGCGCTGGCCGCGCTGACGCTCGTCGGCGGCCCGCTCGCCGCGGTCGCCGGCGCGCTCGCACAGCCTGCATTCGCGCTGGTCATCCGTGGCTGGCGCACGCGCGTCGTACCCGCGGGCGCCACGCTGCGCACCGATCTGACGTCGCTGGCCGGCGCCTGGGGCGGTGCCACGCTCGCGACGGCGGCGCTGGTCGTCTGGCCGCTGTCCGCGTTGCGACAAGGCGGGGAACTCGGCGCGGCGCTCGCGTTGAGTGTCGCAGTCGGTCTCGCGGTCATCGGCTTCTGGCGCACCTGGCCGCTGTGGCATGCGATCGAGCGTGACGGCGGCGATCTGCGCACGCACTGGCGCGCGTTGTCGGAGCGCGAAACCGGCAATTGGCGTGGCGTCGGCGCGGCATTGTGCGTGGCGGCGATCGTCGCGCTCGTGCTGGTGCCGGCCTGGCTGCCGGCCGGTGGCATCGGCCCGCGCGTGGGACTGGCGATCCTCGCCGTACTCGCCTCGCTGGGCCTGCATGCCGTGCTGCAACGCCTCGCGCCACCGGCCGCGTTGCCGATCCAGATCGTCGAGATGCAGGGCGATCCCGCGGTCGCGTTGTCGGAAGAACCGCTCGACGCGGCGCCCGATGTCGCGCTGTATGCCGCCGCGCGCGCCGGCCGCGTCGATCGCGCATTGGCGCTGATTGAAGCCGGCGCCGACGTGCGCATGCTGCCGGCAAGCGACGATCGCGACCAGCGCAGCCTGCCGGTGCTGGCCGCCGTGCTGCCGGATCTGCGTCTGCTGCGTGAACTGATCGCACGCGGCGTCGACGTCAACACCGCGCATGCCGGCATGACCCCGCTGCTGGCCGCGACCCGCGACAGCTGGCATGGCCGCCCCGACGCGGTGATGACCTTGCTGGCCAACGGCGCTGACCCGCGGATCACCGATCACGAAGGCAATACGCCGCTGCATCTGGCCGCGCGCAGTTCCGATCCCGGCGTCGCCGCGTTGCTGCGCGACGCCGCGGCCGAGCTCGAAGCGCGCAACCACGACGGCCTGACCCCGTTGGGCATGGCCTGCGCGGTCGGCAACTGGCGACTGGCGAGGTTCCTGCTCGAACGCGGCGCGCGCGCCGAGGTCGACGGCGGCACGCCCGCACTACTGGCTGCGGCCGGTGGCGACGAGGACGATGCCGCCGGCGTGCAGCTGCTGCTCAAGCACAAGGCCCGTGTGGATGCGCGCGATGCGCTGCGTCGCAGCGCGCTGCATGTCGCGGCGTTCCAGGGTCACGACGAAATCCTCACTGCGCTGCTCGGCGCCGGTGCCGATGTACGCGGTCGCGACAACGATGGCCGCACGCCGTTGCTCGAAGCGGCGCGCGGCGGTCGCCTGTCCGCATTCGAAGCGCTGCTGGCCGCAAACGCCGATGTCGCCGCAGTCGATGTCGCCGGCCGCAATGCGGTGATGCTGGCCTGCACCGCCGAGCTGCCGTCGGCCGCGCTGCTCCAGCGTCTGCTGGAACTCGGCGTGCCGGCCGACGTCGCCGACGCCGATGGCCGCAAGCCGGTCGATCGCGCCGCCGAAACCGGCCGCTGGACGCTGGTGCGCTTGCTCGATCCCGACTATCCGCTGCCGGCCAACATCGGCATCGGCGATGACGAAGACGGCGCCGTCGCCAGCGACCGCACGCCGGTGTTGCTGCTCCGCGCCAGTCTGCGCGAAGGGCGTTTCGACGACCAGGGCCCGCTGCTGCGCCTGCTCGGCGCGCGCGATCTCGGCGGTCTGCTGCTCGATCCCGAGATGCCGCCGTCGCTGGACCGCATCGAATGGCTGCTCGCACAAGGCGCCGATGTCGAAGTGGCCGACGAGACCGGCGCGCCGCCGCTGTGCGCGCTGCTGTCGTCCGCGCCGCAACATCTGCCGATCCTGCAGGCGCTGCTGCGCCACGGCGCGTCGCCCGGGGGCGCCGGCACGCTCGCGCGTTATCTCGCTGCCTGCAGCGATGACGACCAGGCCGCGCGCGCATACGAGACGTTCTCGCTCGACCTGCTGGCGCGTGGCGCCGATCCCTTCGCGCCGTCGCCTGCCGGCGATCCGCCGCTGTCGCTGGCTGTGCGGCTGGGTTGGCTGCGGCTGATCGAACGCCTGGTCGGTCATGGCGTCGACCTCGATGCCCGCGACGCCCGCGGCATGACTGCGCTGCATCTCGCCGCCGCGCTCGGCCGCGAAGGTGCGCTGAAAGTCCTGGTGCGGCATGGCGCTTCGCCGGCCGCCTGCGCCGCCGACGGCCAGACGCCGCTGGGCGTCGCCCTCTCTGCCGGTCGTCGCGATCTCGCCGACTGGCTCGACTGGCGCGGCTGGAAACTGCCGCGCCGCGCACTGGAACCGACCGACCTGCCGGCCGCCGCGAACGCGGGCGATTCCGAGGCCGTGCGCCGCCTGCTGGATCTCGGCTTCCCGGTCGACACCGTGGATGCGCAGGGCTGCACCGCGCTGCTGCGCGCCGCCGGTGGCGGCCATCGCGACGTCGTCGATCTGCTGTTGTCGCGCGATGCCGATGCCGCGCGCGCTGCGCAGTCCGGCGCGACACCGCTATCGGCGGCGGTCAGCATGCGGCACGCCGAGGTCGTCGATCGCCTGCTCGCGTCCGGCGTCTCGCTCGACCAGCGTCTGCCGGGCGAAGTCAGCGTGCTGATGCTCGCCGCCGCACTCGGTCTGCCCGATCTCGCCGCGCGCCTGCTGACCGCCGGCGCCGACATCCACGCGACCGATGCGCAGGGCCTGACGCCCCTGCATTGCGCCGCGCTCTACGGCTTCACGTCGCGCGACCGCCCGCGCCTGCTCGCGCTGTTCGACACCCTGCTGCTGGCCGGCGCCGAGGTCGATGCGCCCGCCGCCGGTGGCGTGACGCCACTGCTGCTGCTGCTCGGCGCCCGCGCCGAGCCGGGCACTGCCTGCGACGAAGATGTGGTGCTGGCGGCGATGGAACATCTGCTCGACGAAGGCGTCTCGCTCGATTCGCAGGACCAGCGCGGCTTCGGCCCGTTGCACCTGTCCGGCCTGCATGGCCAGCTGCGCCTTGCCCGCCGCCTGCTGCGCGCCGGCGCCGACCCCGACCTGCGCGACACCCTCAACCGCACCCCGCGCGAGATCGCGGTGATGCGCGGCTTCATCGACGTCGCCGCCGAGTTCGCCCCGGCCCAGAGCGGTGATGGCGTCTCGATGGCCCGGTTCCTGCGCGAGCAGCGCTGACGACCCGGGGTTTGCCCGGGCTTGTTCGATGCTTCCGGAGGCGGCACAGTCGGGGGCCGGTCCTCTGCAGGAAGCACCCATGAACCGCACGCTCTCCGCGTTGCTCGCCCTCGCGTTTCTCGCTGGGGCCACGCCCGTCGCCGATGCCCAGAGCGCGCGTCAAGCGCGCCAGGAAGTCGAAGCCTCCATGCTGGTGACAGGCCACGTCGACATCGATCGAGAAGGCAAGGTCAGCGGCCACGTCTTCGACCAGCCGGACAAACTACCCGCCCACGCCGTCGACTTGATCGAACGTGCGATTCCCGCGCTGCGTTTCGAACCGGTCCTCGTCGACGGCGCGCCCGTGCTCGCGCGCGCGAAGATGAGCGTGCGGCTGGTCGCGACGCCGGTTGGCGACAGCGAGGGCAACATGAACGTGCGCATCGCGAGCGCACACTTCGGCGAGGAGTACTCGGATGCCGATCGCACCAGCGTGCGTCGTTCCGACCTGCGTCCGCCGCGCTACCCGATGAACATCGCGCAGATCGGCGGCAAGGGCACCGTGTACCTGCTGGTCAAGGTCGGCCGCGATGGCAAGCCTGAAGATGTCGTCGCCGAACAGGTCAACCTGACCGCGCTCGGCAACGCGCGACAGATGCAGATGATCCGAAATACGCTGTCGAAGACCGCGATCGACAATGCGCTCAAGCACTGGACGTTCACCCCGCCCGAGCAGGGTGAGGAGACGAGCCGTGATTACTGGGTGGTGCGCGTGCCGGTGCAGTTCTCGTTCAACGAGGACAGGGAAACCGCGTACGGCCAGTGGAGCGCCTACCACCCCGGCCAGCAGCAGCGCCCCGTCTGGGCCGCGCCGACGCCGCCGGGCTTCAGTCCCGACACCCTGGTGGCCGGTGGCGTGACGCCGGAAACTTCGCGTTTCAAGCTGTTGACCCCGTTCCAGGGCTGAACCTGTCGATTCCGTTTCCCCCACGCCCAAGGCGTGAACAAGGAGGTTCCATGCGACATCCGACACTGCTGATAGGCAGTCTTCTCGCCGGCGCGATTGCGGCTTCGGCGAGTGCACGAGACGCTGCGGAGGTCGTGGCGTTTCCCACGACGGTCAAAGTCGTGGTCGACGAACGCGGTCAGCCGACCGACATCGAAGCGTCGCCAAAGCTGTCTCAGGGTCTTCGCGATTTTGTCGAAGCGCGTGCACGCGATCTTGCATTCGAGCCTGCAGTGATCGACGGACGCCCGCGTGGCGGCGTGACCTACGTGGTCTTCGGCGTCTGCGCAGTGCCGGCGGCCGACGAACAGATGCAGTTGGCAGCCGAGTATCGGAGTCACGGTCCGGGCCTGGCGAACGGCTCGGCGTATCCCGCGCCGCCGCGTTATCCGGTGGAAGCGGCGCGTCGCGGACTGTCAGCGAACATGACGGTGCACTACATCGTGCAGCCTGACGGCAGCGCGAGTCTGGATTCCGTCGAGTTCGCCGAAGGCACGCGTGATCGCAGCCGTGCGCCTTTCGAGCGCATGGCACGTGAGTGGGTCGGCGGCATGCAGGCGCTGCCGGAACAGGTCGATGGTCAGGCGATCACGACCCGTGTCAGTATACCTGTAACCCTCGAGGTGGCGAACGCGGGCTCGCGCAAAGCGCGGGAAATGCTGAAGAACATGCAGGATTCGAGGACCGGCTCGGCGGAATGTCTTGCGGCCGAGCAGACGCAGCCCGGCGGCCAGATCGTCACGGCCCAATCCGCGTTCGTCATCCGCGACGCGGGTTGAGTCCGCGGCACCCCGCTTCGCTTCAGGCGCGAGTACGAGCCAAACAAAAAAACCCCGCGAGAGCGGGGTTTTTTCTTTGCGATGACCGGCAGGCCGGTCAGCGCTTCATCGACGAGAAGAACTCGTCGTTGGACTTCGTGCTCTTCATCTTGTCGAGCAGGAATTCCATTGCGGCGATCTCGTCCATCGGGTGGAGCAGCTTGCGCAGGATCCAGATGCGCTGCAGCAGGTCCGGCTCGATGAGGTAATCCTCGCGACGCGTACCCGACTGGTTGACGTTGATCGCCGGGTAGACGCGCTTCTCGGTGATGCGACGGTCCAGATGCACTTCCGAGTTGCCGGTGCCCTTGAACTCTTCGTAGATCACCTTGTCCATCGCGCTGCCGGTGTCGACGAGTGCGGTGGCGATGATGGTCAGCGAACCGCCTTCCTCGACGTTGCGCGCAGCGCCGAAGAAGCGCTTCGGGCGATGCATCGCGTTGGCGTCGACACCGCCGGTCAGGACCTTGCCCGAGCTCGGCACGACGTTGTTGTAGGCGCGGGCGAGGCGGGTGATCGAGTCGAGCAGGATGACGACATCCTTCTTGTGCTCGACCAGGCGCTTGGCGCGCTCGATCACCATTTCGGCGACCTGCACGTGGCGCGCGGCCGGCTCGTCGAACGTCGACGAGATGACTTCGCCGCGCACGGTGCGCTGCATCTCGGTCACTTCTTCCGGACGCTCGTCGATCAGCAGCACGATCAGGTGCACGTCGGGATGGTTGTAGGTGATGGCGCTGGCGACCTGCTGCATCATCATCGTCTTACCCGCCTTCGGCGGCGAGACAATGAGGGCGCGCTGGCCCTTGCCCTGCGGGGCCATCAGATCGAGGATGCGGCCGGCGATGTCCTCGCTGGACCCGTCGCCACGCTCGAGCTTGAAGCGCTTGCGTGGGAACAGCGGGGTCAGGTTCTCGAACAGCACCTTGCCCTTGCTGGCTTCCGGCGGCTCGCCGTTGATCGTGTCGACGACCGACAGCGCGAAGTAACGCTCGCCGTCCTTCGGCCAGCGGATGCGACCGAGCAGATGGTCACCGGTGCGCAGGTTGAAGCGACGGATCTGGCTGGGCGAGATGTAGACGTCGTCCGGGCCGGCGAGATAGCTCGCCTCGGCCGCGCGCAGGAAGCCGTAGCCGTCGGGCAGGATCTCGAGCACGCCGTCGGCGACGACGCCTTCACCGTGACGGGTCAGAACCTTGAGCAGGCCGAAGATCACGTCCTGCTTGCGGGCACGCGCCACGCCTTCGATCGCGAGCTGGTCGGCGATGTCGAGCAGCTTGTGCGCCGGCATGCGCTTGAGGTCGCTCAGCGTGTACTGCGGGAAACCTTCCGGGATGTTCGGAGGCGGCAGGCGCTGGACGTGATCGTTGCCACCGTCCTGCGGCAGGCCGTCATCGCGGCCACCGCCACGCGGACGGTCACGCCGGTTCTTGAACCGGTCGCGGCGGTTGTTGCTCTGATCGTTGTTGTTGCTGTTATTGCCACCGCCACCACCGCCACCACTGCCGGCATTGCCGCCGTTGTTGCCGCGGTTCTGGTTCTGCTGGCCGCCACCGTGCTGGCGCGGCTCGCCGCCCTGCTGGGCGTGATGCTGGCCACCGTTCGGCTGACCGTTGTTGCCCTGGTGACCGCGCTGGGCATCACCCTGGCCGGCTTCACCGGATGCTCTAGGCGCTTCGGACTGCGGTGCGGCAGCCTGCGGCGGCGGTGCGCTCGCGGGCGGTGCCTTGGGTGCGGATGCGTCCTGCGTCGCCAACGGCAACTGGGACTGGGAATCGGGGGATGCGGTGTCGGTGGCCTTCTTGGCCACGCGCGGCTTGCGCACGCGCTTCACGGTGTCGCCCTCGGGCGTGCCGGGATCGGATGTGTGGTCGGACAAGCGGAAAATCCTCGCTCGGTTGCGAGCGCCCGGGACGGGCGGCGGCAGGAAAACGGACAGTCGGGAGTGACGCCAGATGGGTGCGGCGCGCGGTAAACACGCCGGAGCAGAGCAAACCTAGCACTGCGTCCGACCGGCGGCAAGCAGTGGCCGCGCGGTCGGTTCAGACGGCAGGGCGTCTTCGGACGGCCTGCCGCTGGGTCGGAACGGGCCTCAGAGGGCCTTGTCGATCAGCTGGGCGAGCTGCGGCTTGCCCACGGCGCCGATCTGGGTGCCCTGCACCTGGCCGTCCTTGAACAGCAGCAGCATCGGGATCGAACGCACGTGGTACTTCAGCGCCGTCGCCTGGTTCTGGTCGACGTCGATCTTCACGATCTTGGCGCGGCCGGCGTAATCGCCCGCCAGTTCGTCGAGCGCCGGAGCGATCATCTTGCAGGGGCCGCACCAGGGGGCCCAGAAGTCGACCAGTACCGGGACATCGGACTGCAGTACGGTGGCATCGAAATCGGAATCGCTGGCATGGATGACGGCGTCGGTCACAGGGGGCTCCGGGGGGCTGGGGCGCGCTTTGAGGCAGCGGCGCCGGGATGGATGTAAAATGGGGGATCGCCGACCGGAATCAAGGTGGCGCTCCTGCGGGACGACCCATGCGTCCTGCGCCCAGGCAGTCTGCCGTCGCGACTGCCTCCCACGCAAGCACGCGGCGCCCTCCAGTCGGCGACGCCCGGACACCTTCCTACGCATGAGCGACAAGCCTCTTACCGACATCACCTTCTCGTCCTTCGACCTGCATCCGGCGTTGCTCGCCGGCCTGGAAGAAGCCGGGTTCACCCGCTGCACGCCGATCCAGGCGCTGACGCTGCCGCTGGCCCTCAACGGCCGCGACGTCGCCGGCCAGGCCCAGACCGGCACCGGCAAGACCCTGGCCTTCCTGGTCGCGGTGATCAACCGCCTGCTGTCGAAGCCGGCCCTGGCCGACCGCAAGCCGGAAGACCCGCGCGCGCTGATCCTCGCGCCGACCCGTGAACTCGCCATCCAGATCCACAAGGACGCGGTGAAGTTCGGCAGCCACCTCGGGCTGAAGTTCGCGCTGGTCTATGGCGGCGTCGATTACGACAAGCAGCGCCAGATCCTCACCGAAGGCGCCGACGTCATCATCGCGACCCCCGGTCGCCTGATCGACTACGTCAAGCAGCACAAGGTCGTCAGCCTGCACGCCTGCGAGATGTGCGTGCTCGACGAAGCCGACCGCATGTTCGACCTCGGCTTCATCAAGGACATCCGCTTCCTGCTGCGTCGCATGCCGATCCGCACCGAGCGCCAGACGCTGCTGTTCTCGGCGACGCTGAGCCATCGCGTGCTGGAGCTCGCGTACGAGCACATGAACGAGCCGGAGAAGCTGGTCGTCGAAAGCGAGTTCATCACCAACGCCAAGGTCCGGCAGGTGATGTATTTCCCCGCCGACGACGAGAAGCTGCAGCTGTTGCTGGGCCTGCTGTCGCGCAGCGAAGGCGCGCGCACGATGGTCTTCGTCAACACCAAGGCGTTCATCGAGCGGGTGGCGCGTGCGCTGGAGAAGGCCGGCTACCGCGTCGGCGTGCTGTCCGGCGACGTGCCGCAGAAGAAGCGCGAATCGCTGCTGAAGAAGTTCCAGGCCGGCCAGCTCGAAATCCTGGTGGCCACCGACGTCGCCGCGCGCGGCCTGCACATCGACGGCGTGTCGCACGTCTACAACTACGACCTGCCCTTCGACGCGGAAGACTATGTCCACCGCATCGGCCGCACCGCGCGCCTGGGCGCCGAGGGCGACGCGATCAGCTTCGCCTGCGAGCGCTACGGCATGTCGCTGCCCGACATCGAGGCCTTCATCGACCAGAAGATCCCGGGCGAGCACGTGACGCCGGACATGCTCATCGCGATGCCGCGCGCACCGCGCCCGGTGGTGGAAGGCGCGGAGCCGGAAGAAAGCGTCAGCGCGATCTTCCGCGAAGCGCGCGAACAGAAGGCCGCCGACGATGAACGTCGCGGCGGTGGCCGCGGCAAGCCGGGCGCGGGGCGTTCGTCGCCTGGCGGCGGTCGTCCCGGCGAACGTCGCCCGCACGGTGAGCGCGGTCCGCGCCCGCCGCGCAAGCGCGAAGGCGAACCCGCCGCAGCGGTCGACGCCGCGCAGGCCGCATCGCAGCCCGTCACTTCCGCACCCAAGCCCCCGCGCGCGCCGCAGGTGGCCACGGCCGGCGGCCCGGAGGCCGAACGCGCGCCGCGCAAGCGCCGCCGTCGTCGCGGCGGCAAGCGCATCGAAGGCGCCGACGCGCTGCCGATGCAGTCCGGCCCCGCGCAGGTCGGCGCCAAGCCCGCGTCCGTGCCGGATGCCAGCCCGTCCCTGCTCTCGCGCGTCGCGAAGGGGCTGAAGGCGCTGGTCACGCGT
>JBJMWR010000040.1:0-126474 GCA_045810015.1 Luteimonas sp. | reverse complement strand
AGGGCGCTTCTTGATGGAAGCAAACAGGAACTCTTCTTCTTCGCTGCCGGGCTTGGCGAGCAACGCGGCGTTCTTCTGTGCTTCCTGGCCGAGGTGCATGAGCAGGGTGGCATCGCCGCCGTCGTCGAGGATCATGTTCGGACCCTGGCCGTTGAAGTCGAAGATGCGGTGCGTGAACTCCCAGTACTCCTCGAGCGACTCGCCCTTGTAGGCGAACACCGGCGTGCCCGAAGCGGCGATCGCCGCGGCGGCATGGTCCTGCGTCGAGAAGATGTTGCACGAGGCCCAGCGCACCTCGGCGCCGAGCGCCTTCAGCGTCTCGATCAGCACCGCGGTCTGGATCGTCATGTGCAGCGAGCCAGTCACGCGCACGCCCTTCAGCGGCAGGGTGGCGGCGTGCTTCTTGCGGATCGACATCAGGCCCGGCATCTCGTGCTCGGCGATGTCGAGTTCCTTGCGGCCCCAGTCGGCGAGCGTGATGTCGGCGACCTTGTAATCACCTTCGGTCGAGAAGGTCTTCAGCTGTGCGTTCATAGCAGGCTCCGTAGTGGAATGCGCCACGCGCATTCGCGATTACGGGCGCCGTTTACAGGACACCGCGCCGAGCCTGGCCGTGCACTCCACGGTCGCAGCGCCCCTCGGCGAGGCGACCCCCATTCTATCGCAGGCGTATGACTGTCGACCTGCTGGCCGAAGCCGCCACTGCGCGGATCGACTGCATTGGAATGAATGACAATTCAGACTGTGGCGCAGACCTCGGGTTTACCCCAGTAGGTCGCTATCGCCCCCATCAAAGACCATGTCCGGGCCGCGCGGTATGCGTGGCCCCCATGAACGGCACAAGGCGAAGCGTGTGAACATGCAGGTACACGATGGTGGCGGCTCGATTGCACAGACGCTGCCCACTCCGACACTCGATTCCACACGGCACAATGTGGTCGCTGGGGAGACCGTCGCGACGCTCTCAGAGCGCTACATGGTCAGCCCCGAGGCGATCCATGCGGCCAATCCGCAATTGATCTCGCCGACCTCGCAGGGCGGCAATGCGATCCAGCCGGGCGATGTGATCGAGATTCCCGCCTCGCCGATGAGCGCCAGTGGCGACATCGAAGGCGGAAGCGCGAACCACTCCACCACCGACATCAAGGTGTCGGCTAAGGCCGGCGACGGCAGCATCACGTGGCAGCCCGACAGCACGGCAGTGAAGCTGACCGCCGAGCAGGAAGTCGAGCTCGGCAACAACCGCGCCGAGGGCGCGCCGGCGAGCAGCCGTGGCGCGTCGATTAGCGTGGCCAGCGAGTCTTCCGTCGAATTGCAGCAAAGCGAAGGCGACGGCACGACGTCGTTCTCGGTCACTACCGGTTCGCAGATCAGCGTGTCGGGCGAAGCGAACGCAGGCGGCCGCGGCGGCGCCGAGGTCGAGGCCAGCGCCGCGACCGGTTTCGAGTCCACCTACAAGGTCACGCTGCCGGGCGAAGGCCAGACCGTCGAAGCGGCGGCCGCGGTGAATCCATTCGATCCGACGACGATCCCGGTCGGTGGCAGCGTCACCCTCGACAGCAGCGCGTTCACCGAAACCGCGCTCGCCGGCTCGTTCCGCATGATGGGTACCGAGACCAACATCAAGGACTCCGATGGCGTGAGCTACACCGTCGAGCGCGTGGACGCCGACACCGTGCGCGTGACCACTGGCCCGACCGAGACGATCAATGCGTTCAACGGCGTTGGCCTGCGCGTCGGGGATCTGTCGGTGATGGCGGGTCGCGAGGACCAGCTGCATGGCGCGACGCTGCAGACGGCCGAGTTCGACATCGCCAGCGTCGAAGGCCAGGCCGCGTACGCGCACTTCAACGCGACGGGTCAGGTCGCGCACGAGACGCCGGGCGTCGACAACGTCGCGACGATCTCGCGCATCGACTATTCGTCGCAAACCCAGCTGCGCGCCGGCTTCGACCAGATCAACATCGCGCTCGGCGGCCAGGCCAATCTCGGCAGCACCGTGCAGGTTGAATACGCCGACGGCTCACGCGCACTGACCACGGACCTGAGCTACGGCGGCAATGTGCCGCTGACGATCGAGCAGCGCTTCGACGCCGCCGGCAACGAACTGCCGGGCGAGCGCAGCTATGCGTTCGAACTCAACACCGATCGACCGTCCTACAACTGGTTCGAGCGCAACATCCTCGGCCAGAACGAAGGCAGCGAAGAGCAGGCCAATGCCGATCTGCTGAACTGGGCGTTGACCGGCGGATTCGACGGCGGTGGTCCGGTCAGTGCGGGCGAAACGGTCACGCTGACCTTCAGCGAATCGCAGCTCGAAACGCTGATCGGCCAGACCCGCGCGACCGTCGAAGGCGGGCAGGGCATCGGCGGCGCGCACAGCGATCTGCGCGTGCTCGTCGAGGACTACAGCGGCAATCCGGTCAACGACACGATGGACTTCGCCGTGTCGCTGGCCCGCAATCTGGGCGGCGATCCCTACGGCTTCGCCGCGCGTCTGCAGACCATCTCCGCAGGCGCCGACGGCAACGTCGCCAACGACAGATATGCACGTATCGATGCGGATGTGCAGGTGCGCTGATCCGCTGCACGGTTTGGCATCGATTGGATGTCAGGTTTGGGGGCCGCTTTCGGGCGGCCCCGTTTTTTGAGCGTCGTGGATACGCGTATCGCCTGACGGAAGCCGCGCTGCGGCGCAAGTCCCGTCGGTCCCGTCCCGCATGCGGCAGCTTGGCCCGAATCGGCGGTTATGCTCGACGACCCGTGTGCTTCCGGATCGCCTGCCGATGTCTTCCACGATTGCCCGCTGCCGTCTCTCCGTCGTCGTCTCCGCCACGCTGCTCGTCGCGAGCCTGTCGTGGGGCGCGCCCGTACTCGCGCAAGGCGCGAGTGATGGGCAGAGCGCGAACGCGTCTGCGTCCGCCGATACCGGCTACCAGCTGCCGCCGGAGGCGCTGCAGGCGATCGTCGATGCACCGCGTCCGCCGCGTCTGCTGCTGAGCCCGCAGCGCGATCTGGTCGCATTCCTGCAGACGCCCGCGCTGCCGAGCATCGCCGAGGTGTCGCAGCCCGAGCTCAAGCTCGGCGGCATCCGCATCAACCCGAAGACCTATTCGACCAGCCGCGCGTCGTTCGTCACCGATCTGTGGCTCAAGCCGGTCGACGGCGGAGACGAACAGCGCATCGCCGGTCTGCCGGAACCGCTGTCGCTGGCTTCGTTGCTGTGGTCGCCGGACCAGCGCCAGATCGCTTTCAGCCAGGTCGACGTGCGCGCCGGCGAAGTGCAGCTGTGGATCGTCGATGTCGCCACGCGCCAGGCGCGCCGTCTGCTCGCGCAGCCGCTCAATGCCGTGGTCGGCAACGGCTTCGAATGGATGCCTGACAGCGCCGGCCTGCTGGTGCGCCTGCGGCAGCCCGGCGACCTGCCGCAGGATGACGGCATTCCCGCGGGGCCGAACGTGCAGGAGACCGGCGCCGGCGGCACGGTCCAGCAGCTGCGCACCTATCAGGATCTGCTGCGCAGCGAGCAGGACGCGCGCGTGTTCGCGCACTACATGACCAGCCAGCTCGCGCGCGTGGCGCTCGACGGCACTGTGTCGCCGATCGGCGCGCCAGGCCTCACCACCAGCGCGACCATGTCGCCCGATGGCCGCCACATCCTGCGTCAGCAGATCGATCGTCCGTTCTCGTATCTGGTGCCGTACACGCGCTTCCCGCGGCGCATCGAAGTCGTCGGTCTGGACGGCAAGGTGCAGCACACCGTCGCGACGCTGCCGCTGGTCGAAGGCCTGCCGGTCGGCAACGATGCGGTACCCACCGGCAAGCGTTCGGTGACCTGGCGCAGTGATGCGCCGGCCACGCTCGCGTGGGTGGAAGCGCAGGACGGCGGCGATCCGGCGCGCGAGGTCGCCGTGCGCGACATCGTCTACATGCAGGCCGCGCCCTTCCGCGGACAGCCGCAGGTGCTGGCCGAACTGTCGATGCGCTACGCCGGCACGCAGTGGGGCAGCGGCGATCTCGCGCTGCTGACCGAATACTGGTGGAAGACGCGGCGCATCCGCGAGTGGCGCCTGCAGCCAGACGGCGGCAACGCGGTCATGGTGCGCGACGGGTCCTACGAGGATCGCTACGCGGATCCGGGCATGGCCGTGACCATGCCCGATGCGACCGGCAACAGCCGCCTGCTGATCGCGTCGGACGGCAGCAGCATCTACCGCATCGGCGACGGCGCCTCGGAGGAGGGCGATCGCCCGTTCCTCGATCGCCAGAACCTCGCCGACGGCAGCACCACGCGGCTGTTCCATTCGCAGGCGCCGTACTACGAATCGCCGAGCGCGGTGCTCGACGCCGACGCAACACGCCTGCTGACTTCGCGCGAAACCCAGACCGAGCCGGCGAACTACGTCGTGCGTAACTTGCAGGCCGCCGCCGATGGCGCGGCGCCGGTGCCGCTGACCGCGTTCGAACATCCGACGCCGCAGCTGCGCGACGTGCAGAAGGAACTCGTGCGCTTCAAGCGCAAGGACGGCGTGGATCTCACCGGCACGCTGTATCTGCCCGCCGGTTACGACGCCAAGCGCGACGGCCCGCTGCCGATGCTGATGTGGGCGTATCCCGGCGAGTTCAAATCCGCCGATGCCGCCAGCCAGGTCACCGATTCGCCGTACCGTTTCAACGCGATCGGCTACTGGGGTCCGCAGGCGTTTCTCGCGATGGGTTATGCGGTGTTCGCCGACGTGTCGATGCCGATCATCGGCGAGGGCATTGCGGAACCCAACGACACCTATATCGAACAGCTGGTGGCGAGCGCCGAAGCCGCGATCGACGAAGCGGTGCGCCGCGGCGTCGCCGACCGTCGTCGCGTGGCGATCGGCGGGCATTCCTACGGCGCCTTCATGACCGGCAACCTGCTCGCGCATTCGCGCCTGTTCGCCGCCGGCATCGCCCGCAGCGGCGCCTACAACCGCACGCTGACCCCGTTCGGCTTCCAGGCCGAGGAGCGCAACTACTGGCAGGCGCAGGAGACCTACCTGCAGATGTCGCCGTTCAACTACGCCGGCGACATCAAGGATCCGATCCTGTTGATCCACGGCGAAGAGGACAACAACTCCGGCACGTTCCCGATGCAGAGCGAACGCATGTTCGCCGCGATCAAGGGTCTTGGTGGCAATGCGCGGCTGGTGATGCTGCCCAAGGAATCGCACGGTTACCGCGCGCGCGAATCGATCCTGCACATGCTCTACGAAACCAATGCCTGGCTCGACCGGTACGTGAAGAATCGTCCGGCTGAGGACAAAGCGCGCTGAGCATCAAACGTAGGAGCTTCACGTCTCACGCTTGAGGACTTCTTTTGAGCGGACTTGGACCTTGCTGCGCGTAAAGTAATAGTCTGCAGCAGCCGGACACCTCTCCCTCCGGGAGAGGTCGACGCGCAAAGCGCGTCGGGTGAGGGGCGGGGCTCATAGAAGCCGTCTAAAGCACCCTCATCCGCCCTCCGGGCACCTTCTACCCCGGCGGGCACGTCGCCCCAAGGGGGAAGGGAAGACACTGGTTTCATAATCTCGGGCTCGGCCCGAGTTGAAACACGACACACATCAGCGCGAGCAGGCCGCTCAGCTCAAGCCCACTCCGGAGACGGCAACTCCGACACTGCCCGCCGCATGCTGTCGTTCCAGTGGTTGCGGATCGACTGCAGATACGCGTCGCCGTCTTCGAAGCGCTGCTGGATCTCGACCTTGAAGCTGTCGCGTTTGTAGACCAGCAGATCGATCGGCGGGCCGACCGAGAGGTTGGAGCGGATCGTCGAATCGAACGACACCAGCGCGCACTTGGTCGCGGTGACCAGATCGGTGTGCTTGTTGATCACGCGATCGAGAATCGGCTTGCCGAACTTGATTTCGCCGGTCTGGAAAAACGGTGTCTCAGCGGCGCTCTCGATGAAGTTGCCTTCCGAGTACACCAGGAACAACCGCGGTGCCTCGCCCGCGATCTGTCCGCCGACGATGAAGGAGCCGCTGGGATCAATACCGCCGTCGCGGAGATAGGCTTCGTCGCGGCCGCGGATCTCGCGCATCGCATCGCCGACCACCTGCGCCACCTGGAACATCGATTGCGCGTTGAGGATGCCGATGCGTTCGGGTTCGTGGCGCGCGCGATGCTCGAGCAGATTGAGCACGTTCTGCGTCAGCGAGAGGTTGCCCGACGACAGCGTCACCACCACGCGCTCGCCTTCCTGGGCGAAGACCCGCATCTTGCCCGCTCGGCGGATGTGGTCCACGCCGGCGTTGGTACGCGAGTCGGAGGCCAGCACGAGGCCTTCGTCGAGGTTGAGTCCGATGCAGTAGGTCATGTCATGTCGCGGTACAGCGCAATTGCAGGCGCCATTGTGCCCCGCGATGACGGGCAGTGACAGCTCAGGACGTGCGCTGCCATTGCGATTGGCGCATGACCGGCGGTGCGACGGGCGCCGCGCCGGTGGTCATGAACTGCCGATGGATCTCGTCGCCGAGCTTCGACAGCCGCGACATCGTGTCCTGCAGCCACGGTTCCAGACCGCCGGCGATGATCTCGTCGATGTGCGCGTAGCGCGCCTGCGCGGCCAGTGCGCCGGCCTGCCGCGCGACTTCCAGCGATTCGCCGCCCGACAGTTGCTGGAGAATCTGATGGATCGCGCCGACGCAGGTCTGCAGCGAGCGCGGGTTGTCGTCGTTGAGCAGCATCAGCGCGGCGACCCCGGCCGGGCTGACCGATTCGCGATACAGCCGGCGGTAGGTTTCGAACGCCGACAGTGCCTGCAACAGCGCGCTCCACTGGAAGTACTGCGTGGCATCGCGCGCTTCGCCGGTCTCGGGCAGTTCCTCGTCGCTGCTGATCATGTCGAGCAGGCGGATCGACCAGTCGGCGCGTTCGATGAAAGCGCCCATCTGCAGAAACTGGTAGCCCTCGCCGCGGCCGAGCGTGCCAATGGTGATGCCGCGGAACGCGGCCGAGCGGGTCTTGACCCACTCCAGCGCGCCGCTCAAGCCATCCTGGCGCAGGCGCGCGCTGTCGAAGCGGCGGATCTCCAGCCAAGAACTGTTGAGGTCTTCGTACATTTCCGCAGTGATCGCGACACGCTGCGCACGTGCGTTCTCGCGCGCCGCGCGCAGGCAGCTGTAGATCGAGCCGGGATTGTCGGGCGAGAGCAGCAGATGCTGCACGACGCTTTCGGCATCGATGCGACCGTGCGTCTGCTGGAATTCCTGCGCCGAGCCCAGCGAGTCAAGCGCGCGACGCCACGGTGCGGCCTGTGCCTTGCCGCGGTCCAGACGCTCGGGCAGCAGCGCGATGCGCTGCGCCATGTCGAGCAGACGCGCGGTGTTCTCGGCGCGCTCCATGTTGCGGGCCACCCAGTAGAGATCGTTCGCGGTGCGGCAGAGCATGGGTCAGCGCCTGTTCGGATGGCCGGCACGCAACGCGCCGATGGACGTGTGTGTGCGGGCGCGGGCGGCGAGGCGATCTGACATCGCGCGGCTCATGCCTCCATCACCCAGGTGTCCTTGGTACCGCCGCCCTGCGACGAATTCACCACCAGCGAGCCCTCGCGCAACGCGACGCGCGTCAAGCCGCCGGGCACCACGTGGATGCGGCGTCCGCTGAGGATGTAGGGCCGCAGGTCGATGTGGCGCGGTGCGAGTCCGCTCTCGACGTAGGTGGGGCAGGTCGACAGCGACAGGGTCGGCTGGGCGATGTAGTTGCCCGGATCGGCGAGGATGCGCGCGCGGAATTCCTCGATCTCGGCCTTGGTCGACGCCGGCCCGACCAGCATGCCGTAGCCGCCTGCGCCGTGGACTTCCTTGACCACGAGCTCGGGCAGGTGCTCGAGCGTGTACTTGAGGTCGTCCTTGTTGCGCAACTGCCAGGTCGGCACGTTGTGCAGGATCGGTTCTTCGCTGAGGTAGTAGCGGATCATCTCCGGCACGTACGGATACACCGACTTGTCGTCACCGACGCCGGTGCCCGGTGCGTTCGCAAGCGTGACGTTGCCGGCGCGGTAGGCGCCGAACAGGCCGGGCACGCCGAGCATGGATTCGCGACGGAACACGGTCGGGTCGAGATAATCGTCGTTGATGCGGCGATAGATCACGTGCACGCGCTGCGCGCCGCGCGTGGTCTGTGCATAGACCATGTCGCCCTGCACGAACAGGTCCGCGCCCTCGACCAGTTCCACGCCCATCTGCTGGGCGAGAAACGCATGCTCGAAATACGCGGAGTTCGCCGCGCCCGGCGTCAGCACCGCGACCACCGGATTGTCGACATTGGCCGGCGCGCACTGGCGCAGCACTTCGAACAGGGCATCGGGATAGCGCTCGACCGGCGCGATCTGCTGGCGCGCGAACAGCTCGGGTGTCAGCCGCGCCATCATCCGGCGGTTTTCCAGCATGTAGGACACGCCGGAGGCCACACGCAGGTTGTCCTCGAGCACGTAGTACTCACCGTCGCCGGCGCGCACCAGATCGATGCCCGAGACATGGGAGTAGGTATTGCAGGCGACCTTGAGCCCCTGCATTTCCTTGCGGTACTCGCTGTTGTCGAGCACCAGTTCGGTCGGGATGCGGCCGTCGCGCAGGATGCGCTGGTCGCCGTAGATGTCGCCGAGGAACAGGTTCAGCGCATGCACGCGCTGGCGCAGGCCGGCCTCGAGCATCTTCCATTCGCGCGCCGGCAGCACGCGCGGCACGATGTCGAAGGGAATCAGGCGTTCGTTGCCCGATTCCTCGCCATAGACCGAAAACGTGATGCCCACGCGGTGGAAGGAGATTTCCGCCTCCCTGCGCTTGTGCGCGACCTGTTCGTCGGGCGTGGCCTGCAGCCAGTCGTCGAAGCCGCGATAATGCGGGCGAACGTTCCCGTCGGCATCGTGCATCTCATCAAAGCTGGGCGGCATCGGGGGACAGGCTCCGTGGGCAGCACGCGGGCGGATCTGTGCTGCACTGCACAGATAGCATGCGAACTCCGCGATGCACAACGGGTGATGGCACGGAACGCCCACGAAAAACGGGCCGCATGTGCGGCCCGTTCCCGGAGTGACGCAGTCGCGGCGCAGGCCGCAGCCCGTGCCTTACTTCAGCTTTGCGTCCGCGCGCAGCGCGTCGGCGCGATCGGTCTTCTCCCACGAGAACGACGTCGCATTGTGCGAAGCGCCAGCGCCGTCGGTGTAGCTGAAATCCTTCGGCTTGCGGCCGAAGTGACCGTAGGCCGCCGTCTGCTGGTACATCGGGTGGATCAGGTCGAGCATCTGGATGATGCCGTACGGGCGCAGGTCGAAATGCTTGCGGATCAGCTTCTCGATCTTCTCGTCCGGAATCTTGCCGGTGCCGAAGGTCGTCACCGAAATCGAGGTCGGCTCGGCGACACCGATGGCGTACGACACCTGCACCTCGCAACGGTCGGCGAGGCCGGCCGCGACGACGTTCTTGGCGACATAACGCGCGGCGTAGGCTGCCGAGCGGTCGACCTTCGACGGATCCTTGCCCGAGAACGCACCGCCACCGTGGCGCGCCCAGCCGCCGTAGGTGTCGACGATGATCTTGCGGCCGGTCAGGCCGCAGTCGCCCACGGGGCCGCCGATGATGAACTTGCCGGTCGGGTTGATGTGGAACTTGGTGCCCTTGTGCAGCCACTTGGCCGGCAGCACGGGCTTGATGATCTCTTCGCGGACGGCCTCGATGAGATCCTTCTGCTTGATGCCCGGATCGTGTTGGGTCGACAGCACCACCGCATCGATCGCCGTCGCCTTGCCGTCTTCGTAGCGCAGCGTGACCTGCGACTTCGCGTCGGGACGCAGCCACGAGAGGTTCGAGTTCTTCTTCTTGCGGATCTGCGCCTGGCGCTCGACGAGGCGATGCGACAGGTGGATCGCGGCCGGCATATAGCTGTCGGTCTCGTTGGTCGCATAGCCGAACATCAGGCCCTGGTCGCCGGCACCCTGCTGCTCGGGGTTCTTGCGGTCCACGCCCTGGTTGATGTCGGGCGACTGCTTGCCGATCAGGTTCAGCACGCCACAGGTCTCGCCGTCGAAACCGACGTCGGAGCTGTTGTAGCCGATGTCGAGGATCACCTTGCGGGTCAGCGCTTCCAGATCGATCCAGGCGCTGGTCGTGACTTCGCCGGCGACGATCGCCACGCCCGTCTTGACCATCGTTTCGCACGCCACGCGGGCGCGCTTGTCCTGCGCGAGGATCGCGTCGAGGACGGCATCGGAAATCTGGTCGGCGATCTTGTCCGGGTGGCCTTCTGAGACCGACTCGGAGGTGAAGAGATAGCTGGACATCAGGCCTATATCCCTATATTCGGATGAAAAGATGGGACGAAATGATACAGCGACCGCCCCGGAAATGCATTGTGCCTTGCGGCGGATTGCACTGCGGTTAAGCGCGGCGCCGTCGTCCGGTCACCTGTCACGCCGCTGAAAGCACACTGCAATGCGGGCGACGCGGCGCGGGCACAGGCTGCGCGCATCCCGTCTGCACTGGCACTCCATGCTCCGGATCGAGGATCGCCTCCGGCAACGCTGGCCCGACTGGTTCCGCGGTCGCCGCGCCCGCATCACGCGCCCGCTGCTGCGCGGTATCGGCCGCTGGTCGCGCTTCGACGAGATCGACGCTTTCCTCGCCGGCAGCGCCCATCTGTCCGGATTCGATTTCGTCGCCGCGTGCAGCGAGCACCTGGGCCTGCGCTTCGACGTGACCGACGCCGACGTCGCCCGCATCCCGGCGCGCGGCCGCCTGCTGGTGGTCGCCAACCATCCCTCCGGCGCGCTCGACGCGCTGGCGCTGCTGGCCTGCATCGGCCGGGTGCGTCGCGACGTGCGCATCGTGGCCAACGATCTGCTGTCGACGGTCCACCCGCTCGCGCCGCTGATGCTGGGCGTGCGGATTCTCGGTGGTCGTCCGACCGAAGCCAGCATCGCCGCGGTCGAGGCCGCCTTGCACGAGGACGCCTGCGTGGTGATCTTCCCTGCCGGCGAAGTCTCGCGGCTCGGGCCGGGTGGGGTGCGCGATTCGCGCTGGCGTCGCGGCGTGCTGCGCTTCGTCCGCAGCACCGGTGCGCCGGTATTGCCGGTCCGTATCGAGGCGCGCAATTCGCCGCTGTTCTATGGCATCTCCGCGCTGTACCGGCCTGCGGGCACGGCACTGCTGGCGCGCGAGATGTACGCGCGGCGCGCGCGGCCGCTGCGCCTGCGGATCGGCATGCCGCTGGCGTTGCCCGCGGACGGCGACGGCGACGCGGTGTTGCGCTCGCTGCGCCGTCAGCTCTATGCGATCGGCACCCGCCGCGAGGCCTGCGCCGATGGACAGGCGCCGCTTGCGCGCGTGGCATCGCCGAGGCGTCTGCGCGCTGCCGTCGCATTGACGGAATGCCTGTGCGAACTCGGCGCGGGTCAGCAGGTACGACTGTTGCGCGGTGACCTGCGCAATCCGCTGCTGCGCGAGGTCGGTCGCCTGCGTGAACTGACGTTCCGCCGGGTCGGGGAGGGCACGGGACACGCCCGCGATCTCGATGCCTTCGACGCGCATTACGACCACATCGTGTTGTGGGACGACACTGCGGCGCGCGTGGTCGGCGCGTACCGCGTCGCCTGCGGCGCGGACGTCATCGCGCAGCGCGGGCTCGAAGGCCTGTATTCCGCATCGCTGTTCCGCTATACCGACGCGGCGTTGCCGCGGCTGCAGGCCGGCATGGAACTCGGCCGCAGTTTCGTGGTGCCCGAATGCTGGGGCGGGCGCGGGCTGGACGCGTTGTGGCAGGGCATCGGCGTGTATCTGCAGCGCCATCCGCAGGTCCGCTGGCTGTACGGACCCGCCTCGATCAGCGCGGCGTTGCCGCGCGACGCGCGCGAGCAGCTGGTCGCCTATTTCCAGCGCTACCACGCTGGCGACGGCTCCGCAGTCGCGCGCCGGCCATTCGCGTTCGCAGGCGAGCCGCCTGCGTTCGGCGATTGCGATGCCGCATCCGCGCTGACGCAGCTCAAGGCCGGGCTGGCCGCGTTCGGTGCCAGCGTGCCCACGCTGTACCGCCAGTACGTCGAGCTGTGCGAGCCGGGGGGCGCGCGTTTCCTCGCATTCGGCGTCGATCCCGACTTCTGCAATTCCGTCGACGGCCTCGTCGAACTGGATCTGCACCGCCTGCGTCCGCACAAGCGGCGCCGCTACCTGGGGAAGACCGACGCATGAGCCTGCCGACCCGACTGCCGTCCGCGCGCCCGCACCACCGCGCGGTGTTCGTTTCCGATGTGCATCTCGGGGCCAAGCACTGCCACGCCGTGGAGCTGGCTCTCTTTCTCGAAGGCCTGCGCTGCGACCGACTGTATCTCGTCGGCGACATCGTCGATCTGTGGTGGATGGCGCAGCGTCGCGCGCGCTGGGGCGCGCCGCAGATCCGCGTGATCGAGGCGCTGCATGCAGTGCGACGGGCCGGCACGACGATCGTCTACGTACCCGGCAACCACGATCGCGCGCTGCGTCGCGTCTGCGGTCTCGCGCTGCCGGCGATGCAGGTGCGCCGGCGCACCGTGCACGAAACCGCCGACGGGCGACGTCTGCTGGTCACCCATGGAGACGATTACGACGCGATTACCCACTTCGGCGGCCTGCAGGAACGGTTCGGTGACTGGCTCTACTACCGCATCCTCACCGGCAACCAATGGCTCAACCGCGCGCGGCGGCAGCTGGGCATGCGCTACTGGTCGCTGTCGGAATTCCTCAAGCAACGCAGCGGCGCGGCCGAGCGCTACATCGAACGCTTCGTGCAGGCAGGTCTCGACGACGCGCGCCGGCGTGGCCTCGACGGCATCGTCTGCGGCCACATCCATCGGGCGTCGCTGGTCGAGCGCGATGGTCTGGTCTACGCCAACGACGGCGACTGGGTCGAAAGCCTGACTGCGCTGGCTGAAGCGCAGGACGGCAGCCTGCGCCTGCTGTCGCACCAGGGCGAGGTGCTCGCGGCCTTGCCGCCGCGGGACGCGAAAGTGCCGGCGGCACTCGTGCCGCGCGCGGCTTGAGGCAGTTCCGGCGCGCGGCCGACTGCTAGCATCGGCCGATGGATTCCCTGACCCAGATCGTACTCGGCGCATCGGTTGCCGCCGCCATCGTGCCAGCCGCCCATCGACGCGCCGCACTCGTAGCTGGTGCCGTGCTCGGCACCCTGCCGGACCTCGACGGCATTCCCATCGCGCTGATGACCGACGATCCGGTACTGCGGATGACGATGCATCGCGGGCTGACGCATTCGTTGCTGGTGCTGCCGCTGATCGCCGCTGCCATCTGGTGGCTGTTCAAGCGCTTCGGCAAGGGCCGCGTGACCGCATCGCCGGTGCGTTGGTTCTGGGCGATCGCGCTGGCGCTGATCACGCATCCGCTGCTCGATGCGTTCACCGTCTATGGCACGCAGTTGTGGTGGCCGCTCACGCCACCGCCGGCGATGTGGTCCAGCGTTTTCATCATCGATCCGCTGTACACGGTGTGGCTGCTGATCGGCGTGCTCGGCGCCGCGTTCGCCGGCCCACGCCTGATCGCCGGTCGCCTGATCGCCGCCGGGCTCGTGGTGAGCACGGCGTATCTGGGCTGGTCGCTGGTGGCCAAGACCCTGGTCGATCGCGAAGCCGATCGCACGCTGGTCGCGATGGGCCTCGGCGATGCACCGAGGTTCTCGGTGCCGATGCCGGCCAATACCGTGCTGTGGCGCGTCGTCGCGATGACCGAAGACGGTTACGTCGAAGGTTTCCGCTCGCTGGCGGCAGATCGTGGCCCGATGCAGTTCACCGCGTACCCTTCAGATGTCGCCGCACTGCGCGAGAACGCGGGCCTGCCCGCGGTGCAGCGACTCGCGTGGTTCAATCACGGCTTCATGGCTGCAACCATCGTCGACGGCACCCTGCAACTCAGCGATCTGCGCATGGGCAACGAGCCGGACTACTTCTTCCGCTTCAACGTCGCGCAGCGCACCGGCGACGGCTGGACCTCGATCCCGCCGACGCAGGCGCCGATGGCGCGTGATCTCGCTGCGACGTGGAACGCGACGTGGGCGCGCATCTGGCATGAGCCGGCATCGCCGGGCCTCGAGACAGACGGGGCAGTCGGCAGCCATTGACGCTTCGCAGGATGGGTTGAGCGCAGCGAAACCCATCGACCGGCGTCAGTGCTGCGAAGTATTCCGACGCAACTGCGGTGATGGGTTTCGCTGCGCTCTACCCCTACGGACGCCGCGGGCTCAGGCCGCGAGCGTGGGCCGGAGGTCGCCAGCGACCAGCGCATCGAAGTAGTCGCGGGTCAGCGCGAGCTGCGCGTCGGCGCTTTCGGCGCGGTTGACCACGCTGCGGAAGGCCGCGTTCTCCGGGCGATCCTTGGCATACCAGCCCAGATGCTTGCGCGCGATGCGCACGCCTGACGTCTCGCCGTAGAACGCGTGCAGCGCCTCGAGATGCCCGAGCAGGATGTCGCGGATCTCGGTCAACGTCGGCGGCGCCAGATGCGTGCCGGTTGCGAGGAAGTGCGCGATCTCGCGGAAGATCCACGGCCGGCCCTGCGCGGCGCGGCCGACCATCACCGCGTCGACGCCGGTGTGTCGCAGCACTGCGAGCGCCTTCTCCGGCGAATCGATGTCGCCGTTGGCGAGCACCGGAATCGACAGCGCCGCCTTGATCGCGGCGATCGTGTCGTACTCGGCGGTGCCGGTGTAATGCTGGTCGCGGGTGCGGCCGTGCACGGCGAGCGCGGCGATGCCGGCGTCCTGCGCGATGCGCGCGATGGTCGGGGCGTTGCGATCCTCGGCGCACCAGCCGGTGCGGATCTTCAGCGTCACCGGCACGTCGACCGCGCGCACCACGGCGTCGAGGATGCGCGCGACCAGCGCCTCGTCCTGCATCAGCGCCGAACCGGCCCAGGCGTTGCAGACCTTCTTCGCCGGGCAACCCATGTTGATGTCGATGATCTGCGCGCCATGGTCGACGTTGTAGCGCGCGGCATCCGCCAGCATTGCCGGCTCGGTGCCGGCGATCTGCACGCCGACCGGCGCGGGTTCGCCGTCGTGATCCATACGCCGCAGCGACTTTTCGGTCTGCCAGAAGCGCGGATCGCTGATCGTCATCTCCGACATCGCCAGGCCCGCGCCCAGGCGCTTGCACAGCTGGCGGAACGGCTTGTCGGTGACCCCGGCCATCGGGGCCAGGACCACGTTCGGTTCGATGCGGTAGGGGCCGATCTGCATGCCGCTATTGTCGCGTATCGGCGGAGCGCGGCGCTCGTGGCCGCACGGGGTGTTCAGCCGCCGACGGCGAGCCGCGGCATCGCGAGTGCAGCGCCGACGTGTTCGGTCGACAGCCCGGCGTAGCGATTGGCGAAGCGCACGTGTTCGGCGAATGGATGCGCGTGCGCGGCTGCGTAGGCAGCGGCGAGGGCGCCATTGAACGCATCGCCTGCGCCGGTGGTGTCGACGGGTTCCACCTTGTCGGCGGCCACGCGATAGAACGGCGCAGTGTCGCCACGCAACAGGTCTTCGCGGTGCGAGACGAAGGCACCGGCGGCGCCGAGCGTGATCACCACGGTGCCGCGCGGCAGCAGGGTGCGGCACAGGCGATGCAGCTGCGCATCGGGCGTGCCGGCGATCGCGTCGCTGTCGATGCGGTGGCTGGTGTGGCGTTCCAGCAGCGCGGCGAATTCGGTTTCGTTCGGCGTGAGGATGTCGGCTGCGGCCAGCAGTTCGCGCAGGCACTGCGCGTTCGCCGGCGCCGGGTTGAGCATGGTGATCGTGCCGGCCGCGCGCGCGAGGCGCATCGCTTCGAGCACGCTGTCGAGTGGCGATTCGAGCTGCGACAGCAGCACGCGCGCGCCGGCGAGCGCAGCGGCCTGGCGGCCCAGCCACGCGACGCTGAGATCGGCATTCGCGCCGGCGCCGATGACGATGGTGTTGTGACCGGCCTCATCGACGTAGATGCCGGCGGTGCCGGTGGGCTGGCTGCTGTCGTGCACGCGCAGGTCGATGCCGTCGGCTTCGGCGAGCGCGCGCGCCTGGCGACCGCCGTCGTCATTGCCCAGCGCGCACAGGAAGCCCGTGGCGGCGCCCGCACGCGCGGCCGCGATGGCCTGGTTGAAACCCTTGCCACCCGGACCGGTGTGGTAGCGACCGCTCAGCGTTTCGCCCTGGCGCGGCAACGTGGCGCAGTTCCAGACATGGTCGACATTGAACGACCCGACGACGACGACATGGCTCACACGAATAATCCGATCAGGCGCCGACGTAGGTCAGCACGCCGGCGATGGTGGCCGTCATCAGCGTGGCGATCGTGCCGCCGAGTACCGCACGCAGGCCGAAGCGCGCGAGGTCCTGGCGACGGTCGGGGGCGAGTCCGCCGATGCCGCCGATCTGGATCGCGATCGAGCTGAAGTTGGCGAAGCCGCACAGCGCATAGGTCGCGATCAGGCGGCCCTGCTCGCTGAGCACCACGCCGTCGACGCGGCCGTTGACGATGTCGGCCAGCTGCAGGTACGCGACGAATTCGTTGATGACGATCTTCTGGCCGATCAGCGAACCGACCACCGAGGCGTCCTGCCACGGCACGCCGATCAGCCACGCGATCGGGGCCAGCACAAAGCCGAAGATCGTGGCCAGATTGGTCGGCTTGCCGATCGCTTCCGCCAGACCGGTGACTTCGCCGATCCACTCCAGCGGGTAGTTCACCATCGCGATCAGCGCGATGAAGGCCAGCAGCATCGCGCCGATGTTCAGCGCCAGACGCAGGCCGTCGCCGGCGCCCGCGGCCGCGGCGTCGATGATGTTGCTGGTGGTCTTCTCGACCTCCATCTTCACCGTGCCGCGGGTCAGCGGCTCACCGGTTTCGGGAATCAGGATCTTGGCGATCACCAGCGTGGCCGGCGCGGCCATGATCGACGCGGCCAGCAGATGCTTGGCGTAGAACGCCTGCTCTTCCGGATTGCCGCCACCGAGCATGCCGACGTACGCGGCCAGCACGCCGCCGGCGATGTGCGCCATGCCGCCGATCATCATCGTGATGAGTTCGGACTGGGTCATGCGCGAGATGTAGGGGCGCACGGTCAGCGGCGCTTCGGTCTGGCCGATGAAGACGCTGGCGCAGACGCTGGTCGTCTCGGCGCCCGACACGCGCATCACCTTGGTGATCGCCGAGGCCATGATCCGCACGACGAACTGCATGATGCCCAGGTGATACATCACGCCCATCAAAGCGGCGAAGAAGATGATCGTCGGCAACACCTGGAAGGCGAAGATGAAGCCGTAGGTCTCGATGTTCATCAGGCTGCCGAAGATGAACTCCGAGCCGGCGTTGACGAACGAGAGAATCCTGACGAAGCCGTGGCCGAGCGCGTCGAACACTTCGCGGCCACCGGGCACGCGCAGCACGACGGCGGCGAACGCGATCTGCAGCGTCACGCCGGTGACGACGAGTTTCCAGTCGACCTTGCGCTTGTTGTTGGAGAACAGCCAGGTGATCGCGAGCAGCACGGCCAGTCCGAACAGGCCGAAGCCGATCCGCGTCAAGTCATCCATCATGGCCCCCGGGCCCTTCGCCAAGTCGCGCAGCCTAGTGCAGCGGGCCGGCCCGGGCAACCACAGGGCCTGTGAAAACGCCGTCGTTCAGGCGTCACGCGCTTCCACGCGGTTGCGTCCGGCGCGCTTGGCCTGCTGCAGACGACGATCGGCGACACCGAGCAGGGCGGACACGTCGCCGCCGTCGGGCGGGAACGCGGCGAGTCCGGCGCTGAAGCGCAGCGGCAGCGGGCGCCCGTCGCGGTCGACCACCAGCGATTCGCTGGACATGTCGCGTCGCAACCTATCCAGCCGCTCCCACGCGCTACCTGCGGGACAGCGCAGCAGCAACACGAACTCCTGGCCGCCGATCCGCGACAGCGATTCGTCGTCCTCCAGCATCGTCTGCAGCCGCAGCGCGATCCCGCGGATCGCGCGGTCGCCGGCGCGCGGGCCGGCATCGGCGTTGATCCGGCGGAAGCCGTCGAGATCGAGCAGGCCCAGCGTCAGCGAGCGGCCTTCGCGGCGCGAGTCCGCGAGTTGCCGAGGCGCGTGCTGCAGCAGCCAGGCGCGGTTGGGCAGGCCGGTCAGACCGTCGCGTCCGGACAGATCCACCAGCCGCTGCATGCGATAGACGACCGCGCAGGCGACCACCGTCATCATCGCCAGCAGCAAGAGACGCTCGACTTGTCCGGCGACCGAGGCCACGCCGTAACCGAGTGACGCCGGACGTGCCTCGCCGGTGCCGGCCATCAGCGCAATCGCCAGCACCGCGTACTGCACGACTGCGAGCCCGCCGACATACAACGCCAGACGGCCGTCGTTGCGCAGCGCGGTGAGCGCGATCGCCAGCATGTAGAAGTTCCACACCACCACGCTGTTGAGCGCGGCCGCCGGCTCGCGGGTCGCCAGCAGCACCAGCACCAGCGTGGTCATGCTGATGTCGTAGCTGGCGGTGGCGTAGGGCAACCAGGGATGACGCCGCTGGCGCCGCGCGAGCGCGAGCCAGACCTGGGCCATCAGATTGGCGAACACCGCCAGCGCGAGTCCGACGACGACGGTACGGGTGCCGTGGCCGCCACTCGCGGCGATCAGCGGCAACAGCAGGATCAACAAGGAGAGCCCAGCGCGGACGCGCGCGACCATCAGTTCGCCTCCGGCGCCGAGTTCGAGCATCACCTCGTCGGCGCGGCCGAACAATGTGGCGACGACGCCCTGCCGAGTGCGTTGCGGTGCGCGCATCGAGACGGTCCCTGTGGCAGCTGCGGCAGCATAGCGCGGGCGGTCGCCGGTGGACGGCGGGCATACTTCCGCATTCCGACCGTTCCAGGAGTTCCCATGCAGTACCGCCGCCTCGGCTCGTCCGGCCTGCAGCTGTCCGCGTTGTCGTTCGGGGCCTGGGTCACCTTCGGCAGCCAGATCGGCCGCGGCGAAGCGCGCAACCTGGTCGCGGCTGCGTGGGACCACGGCGTCAACTTCTTCGACAACGCCGAGGGCTATGCCAACGGCGCGGCCGAACAGGTCATGGGCGACGTCATCGCCGATCTGCGCCTGCCGCGCGATGGCTACTGCGTGTCGAGCAAGGTGTTCTTCGGCGCGGCCGCCGATCCGCGCCCCACGCAACGCGGCCTGTCACGCAAGCATGTGCGCGATGCCTGCGACGCGGCGCTCAAGCGCCTGCGCGTCGAACACCTCGATCTGTACTTCTGCCATCGGCCCGATCCCGACACCCCGGTGGCCGAAACCGTGTGGGCGATGGACGCGCTGATCCGCCAGGGCAAGGTGCTGTACTGGGGCACGTCCGAATGGCCGGCGGCGCTGATCCGCGAGGCCGCGCAGGTCGCGCGCACGCATCATCTGCACGGCCCGACAATGGAGCAGCCCGAGTACAACCTGCTGCGCCGTGAGCGCGTGGAGCTGGAGTACGCACCTTTGTATGCAGAGCTCGGACTCGGCACGACGATCTGGTCACCGCTGGCGTCCGGCCTGCTGACCGGCAAGTACGCCGACGGCGTGCCGGCCGACAGCCGCCTCGCGCAACCGCAACTCGAATGGCTGCAGGGCAGTGTGCTCGGCGACGCGAACGCGAACCGCGTCGGACGGGCTTGGCGCTTCACCGCGCTGGCCGCCGAACTCGGTGTGGCGCCGGCGCCATTGGCGATCGCGTGGTGCCTGACCAATCCGCATGTCTCCACCGTGCTGCTGGGCGCGAGCCGGGTGTCGCAGTTGCTCGAGAACCTGCAGGCGCTGGAGCTGCTCGAGCGCTTCGACGAGAGCGTGTGGCGGCGGGTGGAGGCGGTGACGGCGTAAGAGCGCACTCGTGAAGAGTGCTTACGCGCATGCACGCGCGCGGCTTGGCTGTGAGCCCTCCCTCGCTTGCGGGGGAGGGTTGGGTGGGGGGCAAGCCGTCGGCTCCCGTTGATATCTGGGTCGTGCACTGACCACTCGGCATCGCCCTTTTGCTTCTGATCGCGCTCGAAGTCGGTTTATCTCGCTCTGACCGTTTGCCCCCATCCAACCTCCCCAACACGCGGGGGAGGAGCAGAAGCGCCGCAAGCGTATGGAATTTCCAAATGACATCCGCTCTTGACTGGCGAATGAGAATCACTATCATCGAAATCCCCAATCGGAGGATTCCGACATGCGCGTGTCCCAGCTCCAGGATGCATCCGCTCCCCGCGACGCCCACGACGCCGGCAACGTCCATCCGTTGACGCGTGCTCCCGATGTCATCGAGCTCGACAGCGTGCAGTTGCTGCGCGGCCAGCGCGAATTGCGTATCCACCATGGCAACGAGATCTACCGTCTGCGCCACACCCGCAACGACAAGCTGATCCTCACCAAGTAAACCGCTTTCGCGTGTCGCCGCCCGGTCCCGAGGATCGTGCGGGCGACGCGCCGTGTTGCCCTCCCTCTCTCCAGAGGCTGCCCGCCCGCGCGACCCTCCCCCGCGCCTGCCAGCTCGCCGATTTCCACTTCTCGCGAGCGCCCATGCGTCCCAGCCTGCTGTCCGTATCCCTGGCCCTGTGCCTGTCGTCCACCGCCGTCCTCGCCGCGCCCGAAGGCGAGCCGCGCGACTTCGACCAGATCGTCGTCACCGCCACCCGCACCGAACGGGCGATCAGCGACGTGCCCAATACCGTCGATGTGATCAACCGCGCGCGCATGGACACGCTGCTGGTGCGCGACATCGCCGACCTGTTCCGCTATGAGCCGGGCATCACTGTCGGCAGCAGCTTCGGGCGCTTCGGGCTCAACGACATCCGCATCCGCGGTCTCGGCGGTAATCGCGTGCGCATCCAGACCGACGGCATCGCCGTGCCGGATGCGTTCGCGATCGGCAGCTTCTCCAACGCCAACCGCAACTTCGTCGATCTGGACACGCTCAAGCGTGTCGAAGTGGTGCGTGGGCCCACGAGCTCGTTGTACGGCTCCGACGCGCTGGGCGGCGTGGTGTCGTTCGTGACCAAGGATCCGTCCGACTATCTGCGCAACGGCGACGCCGCGCACTTCGGCGCCAAGATCGGTTTCGAGGGCGCGAACGAAGGTCTGTTCGCCGGCGCGACCGCCGCCTTCGGTGGCGAGCGCTGGTCGGGCCTGGTCGCGGTGAGTCATCGGCAAGGCAAAGAGACGGAGAACATGGGCGAGGTCGGCGGCGAAGGCGCTGCCCGCACCCGGGCCAACCCGCAGTCATCAAACGGCCGCAGCGTGCACGGCAAGCTGGTGTTCGCGCCAAGCGAGACGCAGCGCTTCAAGTTGACCGTCGAGGGCAACGAGGATGACGTCGAGACCGACGTGCTCAGCGCCCACGGCTTCCAGAGTCTGACCCGCGCGACCAACACGCAGGTCATCGGCGATGACCACCAGTCGCGCGCACGCATCACCTTCGGCCACGAACTCGATGGCCTGTCGTCGGCGCTGGCCGACAGCGTCGACTGGCAGGTCTACCGGCAGGACAGCCGCACCCGGCAGGACAGCGTCGAAGTGCGCCGCGTGCCGTCGGGCGCCGCGACGATCCGCGACCGGCGCGAACGCGAGTTCTACTTCGACCAGCGCAGCGATGGCCTGCAGGCGAATGCGCGCAAGACCTTCGAGACCGGCAGCGTCGAACACGCGCTGGCCTACGGCATCGATATCGAGCGCACCGAGACGAAACAGAAGCGCGACGGCCGCCGCATCTTCCTCGACACCGGCGTGGTGACCAACGTGATGTCGCCCGACACCTTCCCGGTGCGCGACTTCCCGATCAGCGACACCACCAAGGCGTCGCTGTACGTGCAGGACGAGATCGCTTTCGCCGGTGGCGCGTTCCGCCTCGTGCCGGCGGTGCGCGTCGACCATTACCGGCTGGAACCCGAGGTCGACACGATCTTCCGTGAGGACAATCCCACCACGCAGGTCGCCGACCTGGAAGAGACCAGCGTGTCGCCGAAGCTCGGCTTTGTGTGGACCTTCGCCGATGCCTGGTCGCTCTACGGCGGCTACGCCCGCGGCTTCCGCGCGCCGCCCTACAACGACGTCAACATTGGCTTCACCAATTTCCAGTTCGGTTACACCGCAATCCCGAACCCCGAGCTGAAGTCGGAAACCAGTGACGGGCTGGAACTGGGCCTGCGTTACTCGGGCGGCGCCGCCTACGCCAGTCTCAGCACGTACTACACGCAATACGACGACTTCATCGAGTCGACGCGTTATACCGGCATCGATCCCGTGTCCGGGCTGATGGTCTACCAGTCGCAGAACATCGCCGACGCGCGCATCCGCGGGGTCGAGTTCAAGGGCGGCGTGTACTTCGACAGCTTCGCGCCGTCGCTCGCAGGCTGGTCGCTGCGCGGCGCCGCGGCATGGTCGCGCGGCGAGGATCGGACGACCGGAGAGGCGCTGGCCAGCGTGGACCCGCTGACCGCGACGCTCGGTATCGCGTTCGATCGGGAGGCGTGGGGCGCGGAACTCGCAGGCCGTTTCAGCGGCCGTCGCGACCGCCTGCCGACGCCACCTGTGGGCAGCACCTATTTCGAAAGCCCCGGCCACGCAGTGCTCGATCTCTACGCGCACTGGAATTTCGCACCGGGCACGCGCCTCAATGCAGGCGTGTTCAACCTCGCCGACCGAAAGGTCTGGCAGGCGGGGCTGGTCCCTTTGATCGCCGCGAGCAGCACCACGCTCGATCGCTACACCGCGCCGGGCCGCAATGTTGCGGTCAGCCTGTCGGTCGACTTCTGACCATGGCCGCCGCCCCGTCGTCGTCCACTGCATGCGTCGTCCCCACGCCATCGCAGCTGGCGGCACTGGGCACGGTGCTGTGTCTGCATCGTTCTGGCGCCGCGCGCGAACTCGGCGGCTGGTCGTCGGCGCGACGCACCGAAGCGCACGCCGGCCTCGACCTCGACGGCATGCACGAGAGCCTGCGCTTCTTCGATGCCGACGACGCCTGTTGCTGGCAACTGCACCTGCTGCCCGACAGCGACTTTCTCGCCTGGGAACGCTTGGCCGGTCATCTGCCGCGCTGCAGTGAAGTCGCACACGGCGGTATCGGCGAGCGCCTGTGGCGCAGCCTCGCGCAGCGCATCCGCGGCGGCGCCTGGGATGCCAGCGTGCTGCGCTTCCAGGCGGTACCCGCGGCGGACGAGGGCGGTCCGATGCTGGTCGCCAGCCTCGGCACGCTGTCGCCGCTCGGCATCGACTGCGCGCGCCGGATCGCGCGCGGCAACGGCATCACGCCGTCTGCCTCGCTTGACGATTGCTGCTGCCGACGCGCGGCAGCCGCCGCCGGCACACCTGCATCGTCCGACGCCTACCGCCGTCTAATCCATCTCTCCTGACGTTTCCCGACCACGAGGTTCCACCGACATGACACCGCAAGCGACCGCGCTGGCACTCGCCGCCCTGCTGGCCTCCACCGCCGCACCGGCTGCCACCCGCACGCCCGCCACTCCGTTCGAGGCCGACCGCAGCGCGATACTCGGCATGCAGGGCGAGTACACCGTGCGCTTCCTGTTCGACGAGACCGTCGTACTCGCGCCCGGCTACACCCGCAAGGAACCCAAGCGCAGCGGCGGCGATGAAGTCGTCATCGTCGTCGAGGACACGCCGACCAGGATCGTGCTCCAGCACCTGCTGCTCGACGTCAAAAGCGGCCACGTGATCAAGCACTGGCGCCAGGACTGGACCTTCGAGGCGCCGACGCGCTGGGAATTCGCGTCCGACCAGACCTGGCGCCAGCGCAGCGTGCCTGCGGAGCTGGTGCAAGGCGGCTGGACCCAATGCGTGTTCGAAGTCAGCGACGCGCCGCGCTATTGCGGCAGCGGCCGCTGGGTGCATGCCAACGGCGCATCGACGTGGACGTCGGATGCCGGCTGGCGCCCGCTGCCGCGCCGCGAATACACCACGCGCGAGGACTACAACGCGCTCGCCGCGGTCAACCGCCACACGATCGTGCCGGGTGGCTGGACCCACGAGCAGGACAACCGCAAGGACGTCCGCGACGCGGCCGGCGCGGTCACCTCCAGCATCGTCCGCGAGACCGGCTTCAACGATTACGTGAAAACCGATGCGATCGATTTCAGCCCGGCCTACGACTACTGGAAGGCGACGCAGGACTACTGGGCACGCGTGCGTGCGCGCTGGGACGCGCGGCTGTCCGCGCCTGCCGGCGTGCATCTGAAGACCCGGGTCGACGGCATGGCGCTGATCGTCCCGTTCTTCGAACAGGCGCAGACCGTGCAGGACGGCGGCAGCGTCAGCGATGCGCAGATCGACGCGGTGTTCGCCGAGTGGGTGGATACGCCGCGCGACTGAACGCCACGGTGGTGCGGAGCGGAAGGCGGGCAATGCCCGCCTTCCGTGTGTCGGCCGGGGACGTGACAGGGCTGCGCCTATAATCGAAGCCAGCGGCATCGGCCGCCCGAACAGAAGGATCGATCAATGGGAACCGGACTGTTTCTGGCCGTGGTACTGGCACTTGCCGGCGTCATCGTGCTCTTCAAGACCGTGCGCATGGTGCCGCAGGGATTCGAGTGGACGGTCGAACGCTTCGGCAAGTACACGCACTCGATGGCACCGGGGCTGCATTTTCTGGTCCCGGTGGTGTACGGCGTGGGTCGCAAGATCAACATGATGGAACAGGTGCTCGATGTGCCGAGCCAGGAAGTCATCACCCGCGACAACGCAGTCGTCCGCGTCGACGGCGTGGTGTTCTTCCAGGTGCTCGACGCCGCCAAGGCGGCGTACGAGGTTTCCAATCTGGAGATCGCGACGATTGCGCTGGTGCAGACCAACATCCGCACCGTGATCGGTTCGATGGATCTCGACGAATCGCTGAGCAACCGCGAGCGCATCAACGCGCAGCTGCTCAATGTCGTGGACCACGCCACGAACCCCTGGGGCATCAAGGTCACGCGTATCGAGATCCGCGACATCCAGCCGCCGCGCGATCTCATCGACTCCATGGCCCGGCAGATGAAGGCCGAGCGCGAACGACGCGCGGTGATCCTCGAGGCCGAAGGCCACCGGCAGTCGGAGATCCTGCGCGCCGAAGGCGACAAGCAGTCGTCGATCCTGCAGGCCGAGGGCAAGAAGGAAGCCGCGTTCCGCGAGGCCGAAGCGCGCGAGCGTCTGGCCGAGGCGGAAGCCAAGGCGACCGAAATGGTGTCCAACGCGATCGCCAACGGCGACGTGCAGGCGATCAACTACTTCGTCGCGCAGAAATACGTCGAGGCGTTCAAGGAACTGGCGATGGCGCCGAACCAGAAGTTCGTGCTGATGCCGATGGAGACCAGCGGCCTGATCGGTTCGATCGCCGGCATCGGTGAACTCGCGCGCGAAGCGCTTTCGGGCAAGCCGGCGTCGCCCACGCCGCCACCTGTCCAGCGTCCGCGCGCCGGAGCCTGAGCCATGGATTGGATGCGCTGGGATGTCGCGGGATGGGGCGCGCTGGCCTTGCTGCTGATGGCGGCCGAGACGCTGGCGCCGGGCGCGTTCCTGTTGTGGATGGGCTTCGCCGCCGCCGCGGTGTTTCTGGTCGCGCTGTTCGCCCCCGGACTGACGCTGCTGACCCAGGTCGCGCTGTTCGTCGTGCTGAGTTTCCTGTCCGTGCTGGTCTACCAGAAGTTCTTCCGCAAGCGCGCCCGCCAGAGCGACCAGCCGCTGCTCAACCGCCGCGCGCAGCAGCACGTCGGTCGCGTGTTGCCGCTGGAGCAGGGCATCGTCGACGGCCGCGGCCGGATCAAGATCGGTGATGCGTTCTGGGTCGTCGAAGGTCCGGACCTCGTCGCCGGTACGCCGGTGCGCATCGTCGGCACCGACGGTGTGAACCTGCACGTCGAAGCGGCCTGAGCCTCGGTTGCCGGGGCGCAGCAGCGCCCCGTTCCGACCTGCGATAATCCCGGCTTTCCGCTTGCGAGCCGGCCAGATGACGCAGAAGACGATCCTCAACGATGCCCACCGTGCGCTCGGCGCACGCATGGTCGATTTCGGCGGCTGGGACATGCCGCTCAACTACGGCTCGCAGATCGAGGAACACCACCACGTCCGCCGCGACGCCGGCATGTTCGACGTCAGCCACATGACCGTCGTCGACCTGCGCGGTGCGGGCACGCGCGATTTCCTGCGCCGCCTCGTCGCCAACTCGGTCGACAAGTTGAAGGTGCCGGGCAAGGCGCTCTACACCTGCATGCTCACGCTGGACGGCGGCATCGTCGACGACCTGATCGTCTACTTCATGGCCGACGACTGGTTCCGCCTCGTCGTCAATGCGGCGACACGCGAGAAGGACCTGGCGTGGATCGCCGCGCAGGCTGCCGACTTCGATGTCGCCGTGACCGAGCGCCCGGAGCTGGCGATGATCGCCGTGCAAGGCCCGCGGGCGCGCGACACGGTCGCCACGCTGCTCGGCGAGGGCAACGGCAAGACCGTTGCCAAGCTCGGCCGCTTCGCCGCCGCCGCGCTCGAAGGCACCGCATTCGGCGATCTGTTCGTCGCCCGTACCGGCTACACCGGCGAGGACGGTTTCGAGATCGTCGTCGGCGAGTCGCACGCGGTCGCCCTTTGGACTGCGCTTCACGAAGCAGGCGTCGCACCGGCCGGTCTCGGCGCGCGCGACACGCTGCGTCTGGAAGCCGGCCTCGCGCTCTACGGCCAGGACATGGACGAGACCGTGTCGCCGTTCGAAGTTGCACTCGGCTGGACCGTCGCCCTCGACGAAGGCCGCGCGTTCAACGGCCGCGCACTGCTGGAGTCGCAGGCCGATGGCGCGCCGCGACAGATGATCGGTTTGGTGATGGACGACAAGGGCGTGCTGCGTCACGGCCAGACGGTCGCGACCGCGAATGGCGCCGGCGAGATCCTGTCGGGCACGTTCTCGCCGACCATCGGCAAGGCGATCGCATTCGCACGTGTGCCGGCCGGCGAGCCGGGCGAGGTCACCGTCGATATCCGCGGCCGTCAGGTGCCGGTGCGCGTGGTCAGGTTCCCGTTCGTCAAGAATGGCCAGCCTGCCGACGGCGTCTGATGCGCGCCGTGGGGCATCGTCGTTACACTAGCGCCACCTTCCCTGATCGAATGTGTTCCCGGAGCCGACCATGAGCGAAATCCCTGGCGACCTGAAATTCCTGAAGTCCCACGAGTGGGTCCGCATTGAAGGTGACGGCAAGGTCACCATCGGTATTTCCGACCATGCCCAGGGCCTGCTCGGCGATCTGGTCTACGTCGAACTGCCCGCTGTCGGAGACGACATCCAGGCCGGTACCGGCGTGGCCGTGGTCGAGTCGGTCAAGGCCGCCTCCGACGTCTACGCACCGGTGTCGGGCACGATCACTGCTGTCAACGAAGCGCTGGCCGACAAGCCCGAAACAATCAACGAAGACGCCTACGGCGAAGGCTGGTTGTTCGTCGTCGAACTGAGCGAGCCCGACCAGCTCAACGAACTGCTGACGCCCGACGAGTACGCCGAGCAGATCGAAGGCGAGGAAGACTGAGGACAACGCTCCGGCAGTCGGATACCTGGACCGGTGCGTTCCGAAAGGAACGCGCCGGTTTTCGTTTCCAGCCTTCGATCTGCTCGCGTGACGGCGGCGTCGTCGAACACCGCGCGTCACGAGGCGGTATGCATCTCGCGATACGACGATCGTGTCGTCAAACGTGTCGCTAGGCTGCGCATTCTTTGCGCAAACCGATCCCGCAACCGCGCAAACGCGTCGCCGGCGCTGCAACGCGATTTACGTTGCGGTGGGGTGGATGATTGTTTTTTCACCACGCAAGAAATGTCGTCGCACGCGCATCGCCCATTGAGGCCGCGAACACCTGTGGGTGCATTGGTGCCTTTTTTTATGATGTTTTGCGAGAGCCCTTCGCGTGCGACGCACGTGAGCATGTGATGCGGCACGTCACGCGCGCGGCACCGCGGCGATCTTTCGAACGTCGCGAGTGCGCGGAGGCGCGAAAGAAAATTGCGACGACCTGTTGACAGTGGAAAAAACCGTGATTAGGTTTCGCCGCAACACACGTCCGCAACGAAACGAGTGAGTCGAATCACGACATCAGCGCGCAGCACGACTCGAACCTCTGCCAGGAACATCACACGGTGGATGCGGGCGTCGTCTCCGCTGCGAATCTCCCACCCCTTTTCCCCGACCCCTCGCGACACTGCTGGCGCATGGGTCATTGCTTCACCGGGGCGACGTCGTGCAGTCGACGACCCACCCTTCGAATCCGGTCCGACGCGCGGTGCGCGTCGGCGGTTGTGCGCGGGTCCAACTCCCGCGTGCCGTTTGAGAACTGGGCCGCTGTACCTGCAAGTCCACTGACGAGGAGAGCCATTCCATGGCCACGAAGAAAGCCGTAAAGAAAGCGCCCGCCAAAAAGGCGACCAAGAAGACCGCAAAGAAGTCCACTGCCAAGAAGGCCGTGAGCAAGGTCAAGAAGGCAGTGAAGAAGGCTGCGAAGAAGGTCGCGAAGGCCGTTCGTAAGCCAGCCAAGAAGACCACCAAGAAGGTCGCGAAGAAGTCTGCAACCAAGAAGACTGCGAAGAAGGCTGCCACCAAGAAGGTCGCGAAGAAGAAGGTCGCCAAGAAGTCCGTCGCCAAGAAGGCTACGAAGAAGGCCGCCAAGAAGTCGACTGCCAAGAAGACCGCGAAGAAGGCAACCAAGAAGGCTGCGACCAAGAAGTCCGCGACCAAGAAGGCTGCCAAGAAGTCGACTGCGAAGAAGGCCACGAAAAAGGCCGCTACCAAGAAGTCGACGACGAAGAAGGCTGCGACCAAGAAGTCCGCAACCAAGAAGGCTGCTCCGCGAAAGGCCGCAGCCAAGCGGGCCCCGGCCAAGCGCACCAAGAAGTCCGCGCCGGTCGTGATTCCGCAGATGCCGACCCCGCTGATCTGATCTGACGTAGCTGCACTTCGTCATCGAAAACGCTTCCTCCGCGTGCCCAGGCGGAGGAGGCGTTTTTTTTGCGTCACGCACGCACAGACGGATTGCCGCCGCGACGCAGGATGGGTAGAGCGAAGCGAAACCCTTCGTCTTCGTTAGGACCGCACACACGCAGGCAGTTTTCGGTTCTCGGGACCAAGGCGAGAACTCCCGCCTGGAGTCGAAGACACGGCGCATGTTCGGATAATCGCCGCCGCAGAAACGGACAAGGCCGCCCAGAGGCGGCCCCGTTCGCTCTCGAATCGCGGAGGGATCTACTCCGGCGTCGCCGCCGCGCGTTGGCTCGTGCTGCCGGCCGACGGCGTCGAAAGCGGTGCATGGGTACGCTGGGCATGCAGCGTTTCGAGGTTCGGATCGACGTCCAGCCAACGCTGCGGTGGCAGACCGATCGCGCGATCGAGGATCGTCGGCAGCAGACCAGAAGGCAGACTGCTCTCGCTGTTCCACAACACGACCATGCCGAAGTCGCGATCGGGAATCATCGCCATCAGTCCGCGGTAGCCCTGCACCGCGCCGCCGTGGAAGACCACGCGCTGGCCGGCGTAGTCGTAGACGCGCCAGCCCAGGCCATACCCAGCGGCGTCGAGACGATCGCGACGCCACGACGAATTGCGCATCTCAGGCGGCGTGCCGACGATCGGCGCCTGCAGCGTCGCCAGCAGCGGCGCAGGCAGCACGTCGGGACGATGACCGGTCTGCGCGACCAGCCACTGCGCCATGTCGCTGATGCTGGCATTGACACCGGCAGCCGGCGCGAGCCGGTAGTAGGTTGGCTTGGGCATCAGCGATGTCCAGCCGCCACCGGCGCGCACGTGCGGCTTGGCCCAGCGCGTGCTCGCCTGGATGCCGTCGAGGCCGTAGCTCGCATCATTCATGCCGAGCGGTTTGAAGATCCGGCGCGACACCGCTTCGCTGTAGAACTGGCCGGAGGTCGCGAACACCACGTCGCCGACCAGACTGAAGGCGACGTTCTGGTAGGCGTAGCAGTTGCCCGGCTGGCAACTCATCGGCGCGGCGGCGAGGCGCTGCACGAGATCGTGGTAGTCGGCGTTGCGTTCGATGTCGCGGTCATAGGTGTTGCGGCCCAGGCCGACGCGATGGCTCAACACGTCGGCGACGGTGAGCTGCTGCGCGGCCAGTGGATCGGAAAAGCGCAGCGACGGCAGGTAGTCGACGATGTGGCTGTCCCAGCGCAACGCGCCTTCGGACACGAGCATGCCGGTCACGGTGCCGGCGAACGATTTGGACAGCGACGCCAGCCGGAACACGGTGTGCGCGTCGACCGGTTCGGCCGCCTTGACGTCGGTGATGCCGTAGCCGCGTGCGCTGAGGATCTGGCCCTTGTGCACGATCGCCATCGCCAGGCCCGGCACGCGCTGGTTGGCGACGAGATCCTGCGCCATCGCTTCGAGCAGCGTCACGTCAAACGTCGACGCCAGCGGCTTGTCCTGCCCGGGCACGCGCGGCTGTGGTTTGACGGCGTCTTCGCGACTGACGATCGCCGAACGGCTGGCCTGCTCGTCGAGCGGCACGATGGCCGTGATCTCGTCTTCGCTTTCGTTCTCGACGACATCGGCGGACGTCGGTGCCTGCGCGGCGGAGCCCAATGCGGCAGGCAGCAGCAGGCCGATGAGGCCCAGCCGGACGAGCGGCCGGTGGGATGGATTTCGGCTTTTCATCGCGCCTGTCCCCTGCGTATGCTCTGGTGCTGCGGCGATGATAGCGCCTGTGTAATGGATTGCATGAACAAGGGGAAGTTTGATGGCTAGCGCATTGATCCTGCTGGTATTGCTCGTGGTGATTGCTGCGGGTCTGGCGCTTTGGGGCGTCGGCATCTACAACGGGCTGATCACCGCCCGCAACGCATACAAGAATGCGTTCGCCCAGATCGACGTGCAGTTGCAGCGTCGTTTCGACCTGATCCCGAATCTCGTCGAGACCGTCAAGGGCTATATGAGCCACGAGCGCGAGACGCTCGAAGCGGTCACCCAGGCGCGCAATCTGGCGCAGGCCGGTTTGTCTGCGGCCAAGGCCGATCCCGGTGATCCGGCGGCGATGGCGCAGCTCGCGCAGTCGCAGGGCATGCTCAATGGCGCGCTCGGTCGCCTGCTCGCCGTGTCTGAGGCCTATCCGGACCTCAAGGCCAGCCAGAACATGATGCAGCTCACCGAGGAGCTGACCAGCACCGAGAACAAGGTCGCGTTCGCACGCCAGGCCTACAACGACTCGGTGATGGCCTACAACAACCGGCGAGAGGTGTTTCCCTCGAGCGTCTTGGCCGGCATGTTCAACTTCAAGGAAGCGGCGCTGCTCGACATTCCGGCCGATCGCGCCGAAGTGCGCGAAGTGCCGAAGGTGACGTTCTGAGGTCGACGCACCCGCCGTCACCGGTCGCATCGCGATGAATTTCTTCGAACGCCAGGCCCAGGCGCGTCGCAACAGCACGCGCCTGATTGCGTTGTTCTCGCTCGCGGTGCTGGGCATCGTGCTGATGGTCGGCGTGCTGGTGCTGCTGGTCGTCGGGCCGCGTCCAGGACCGTTGCTGGCGGCCGCGGTGGCGACGCTCGCGGTGATCGGCCTGGGTTCGCTGTTCCGCATCTCGTCCCTGCGCAGCGGCGGCGAGACGGTGGCCCAGCAGCTCGGCGGCGTGCCGGTGGCGGAGGACACGCGCGATCCGCAACTGCGGCGGCTGCGCAATGTGGTCGAGGAAATGTCGATCGCGTCCGGCGTGCCGGTGCCGAAGATCTACGTGCTCGAGCAGGAAGCTGCGATCAATGCCTTTGCGGCCGGTTATTCGACGTCAGATGCTGTCGTCGCATTGACCCGCGGCGCGCTCGACCGGCTCAACCGCGACGAGCTGCAGGGCGTGGTCGCGCACGAATACAGCCACATCCTCAACGGCGACATGCGGCTCAACATCCGTCTGATCGGCGTGCTGTTCGGCATCCTGATGATCGGCATCATCGGCCGCAAGATCCTGATCCATGGCCGCGGCTTCCGGAACAGCGCGACGATCGTGGTGATCGTCGGCGCGCTCGCGGCGATGGCGGTCGGCAGCCTCGGCATGTTCTTCGGCCGCATGATCAAGGCCGGTGTCAGTCGTTCGCGCGAAGTGCTGGCCGATGCATCGGCGGTGCAGTTCACCCGGCAGACGGCGGGCATCGCCGGTGCGTTGAAGAAGATCGGCGGCCTCGACAGCGGCTCGCGCCTCGCGCACCGCGAGGATGCCGAGGAAGTCAGCCACATGCTGTTCGGCGACGGCGTGGGCCTGAGCGGACTGTTCGCCACGCACCCGCCGCTGATCAAGCGCATCCAGGCGCTGGAGCCCGGCTTCCGTCCCGAACAGCTGTCGCGTCTGCAGCAGCAGTGGATGATGAATCCCCCCGACGGTCTGCAGGAAGACGTGGCGCTGGGTCTGGTCGCGCCGGGCGAGGCACTGCCGCACAGGGACCGCGCACTGGCGGTGACGCCGCCGATGGTCGCCGCGCAGGTCGCGCATCCCCACGACGACGACTACGCCCGCGCACATGCGCTGGTCACGGCCATCAGCGACCCGCTGCACGATGTCGCCACGCATCGCGAGGCGGCGATGCCGCTGGTGCTCGCCCTGCTGTTCGACGACAGCGATGTCGTGCGCGGTCGACAGCACACCGAGATCGTCGCGCGCATGGGCGCGTCGGTGGCGACAGAGGCGGCGCATCTGCGCGAAACCCATCTGCTGGAGCTGCACCCGATGCTGCGCATGCCGCTGGCGGCGTTGGCGTTCCCGGTGCTGCGCCGTCGTCCGCGCCCGGAACTGGCGACGTTCCTCGATACCGTGCACGCGGTGGTCCACGCCGACCAGCAGGTATCGCTGTTCGAGTATTGCCTCGGCCGGTTGCTCGAAGTGCAGTTGCGCGAAACGCTCGATCCCGGCCGTCATATCCGCTTCGGTCGGCGCAAGCCCGGCAATGTGAAGCAGGAATTCGCGACGCTGCTCGCCGTCGTCGCGCAGGCCGGCAATCCCGGCGACAAGGCCGCCGCGCAGCGTGCGTATCTCGCCGGCATGCAGCGCGTGCTGCCACGCGACCACGTGCCGTACGCACCGCCTGCGGGCGGCGTGCAAGCGTTGGACGATGTGTGGGAGCCGCTCGACGCACTCGACCCGCTGGCCAAGCAGGTGATGGTCGAGGCGATCACCGCGGCGGTCAGTCACGACGGCCAGGTCAGCGTGGCGGAGTCCGAACTGCTGCGCACGATCTGCGGCGTGCTGCACTGCCCATTGCCGCCGACGCTGGAACAGCTGTCGCACTAGGCAGCTCTCGCTCGGCGCGGATCATCTCCGCCGCGCGCTCGGCGATCATGATCACCGGCGCATTGGTGTTGCCGCCCGGCAGGCTCGGCATCACCGACGCATCGACGACGCGCAATCCGTCGACACCGCGCACGCGCAATTGCGGATCGACCACTGCGTCGTCGTCGATGCCCATGCGGCAGGTGCCGACCGGGTGATAGACCGACTCTGCTTTCGCGCGGACGAATTCGGCCAGTTCTGCATCGCTCAGATCATTGCGCGCGGGGAAGATCGGCGTGCCGCGGATGCCGTCGAACGCGGCCTGCGCCAGGATCGTCCGCGAGATGCGCGCGCACTCGACCATCATCTTCAGATCGAAGCCGTCCGCATCGCTGAGGTAGTTCGCCTCGATGCGCGCCTTGTCGCTGACGCGGTTGCTGACCAGCGTGACGCGGCCGCGGCTGCGTGGGCGCAGGAAACACGCGTGCAGCGTATAGCCGTCGCCAGCCAGACGATTGCGGCCGTGGTCGTCGAGCATCGCCGGCACGAAATGGAACTGGATGTCGGCGCGATCGTCGAGCGCGAGCGGTGAACGATAGAAGCCGCCGGATTCGGCGATGTTGCTGGTGCCGGGGCCGCGACGGCCACGCACGAAATAGTCCCACGCGATCGCGACGTCGCTGGCGCGGTCGTAGGTGATGGGCTGCGTGGCGTGGAACAGCGTGCAGATGTCGAGATGGTCCTGCAGGTTGCCGCCGACACCGGGCGCATCGTGCACGACTTTGAGGCCGTGCCGGCGTAGATCCTGCGCCGGGCCGATACCGGACAGCATCAGCAGCTGAGGCGTGTTGATCGCGCCGCCGCACAGCAGCACTTCGCGCGTCGCCGGCTGATGGAACGCACCGCGCGCGGTCGAATAGACCACGCCGGTGGCGCGGCCGTGCTCGAACGTCACACGGCTGGCGAGCGCGCCGGTCTGGATCGTCAGGTTCGGGCGCGTCCGAGTTTCGCGATCGAGATAGGCGGTTGCCGCCGAACACCGCGCACCATCGCGCTGGGTCACCTGGTACAGGCCGACGCCCTGTTGCTGCGGCCCGTTGAAATCGTCATTCGCCGGCAGCCCGGCCTGCTGCGCGGCCTCGATGAACATGCGCGACACCGGATTGACGTAGCGCAGGTCGGAGACCGTCAACGGACCGCCGCCGCCATGCAGCGCATCGCCACCGCGCGCGTTGCCTTCGCTGCTGCGGAACCAGGGCAGCACCTCGTCCCAGGACCAGCCCTGCGCGCCCTGCGCAGCCCAATCGTCGTAGTCCGCCGGCACGCCACGGATGTAGCACATGGCATTGATCGAACTCGACCCGCCGAGCACCTTGCCGCGCGGCCACCATAGCGCCCGGTTGTCGAGCTGCGGCTCGGGCGCCGTGTCGTAATCCCAGTTCACGCCCTTGCGGTTGACCAGCTTCGCCAGACCAGCGGGCATGTGGATGAAGGGATGCGTGTCGTTCGGGCCCGCTTCGAGCAGCAGCACGCGCACGTGCGGATCGGCACTGAGCCGATGGGCGAGCACGCAGCCGGCGGAACCGGCGCCGACGATGATGTAGTCGTAGACGGGGGCGGGACGGGGAGGCATCGCGGCACGTTAGGCAAGGGGGCTAGAGCATATGCTCCGCGCACCGGACCGTGCCGGCGATGTGCTGGTCGCCGTCATGGTGTTGCGTTAACGTGCCGCGTCCGCCAGGAGCCCGCCATGCGCCCCCCCGTCATGACGCCGCCACGCCCGCGGCTGCGCGCCGCGCTGGCGGAGTCGCCGCCGCTGTGGTGGGCGCTGCTGTATTTCTTCTGCCTGCTGTGCGGCTATTACGTGCTGCGTCCGGTGCGCGATGCGATGGGCGCATCGTCGGATGCATCGGCGGTGTTTCCGGCCTTCCTGCTGGACTGGGCCGCGGCACGCGGCATCGCACTGGGCGACTTCACGCTGCAGGCGCTCTTCAGCGGCACCTTCGTGGTGATGCTGGTGCTGCAGCCGCTCTATGGCGCACTGGTGTCGCGCTTTCCGCGCCGGGTCTTCCTGCCGGTCGTGTATCTGATCTTCATCGTCTGCCTGCTGGGTTTCCGCTGGGCGTTCGACACGGATCTCCAGGGTCGAGGCGCGCTGTTCTTCATCTGGATCGCGGTCTTCAACCTGTTCGCGGTCACGGTGTTCTGGAGCTTCATGGCCGACGTGTTCGACAACGAACACGCCAAGCGCTACTACGGCTACATCGGCGCGGGCGGCACGATCGGCGCCTTCGTCGGGCCGTTCATCACGACGATGCTGGTCGGCCGCATCGGTGTGGCGAACCTCACGCTGGTGTCGGTCGGCTTCTTGTGTGTGTGCCTGCTGTGCATCCTCAAGCTGCGCAGCTGGGCACAGCGCAACGAGGCGACGCGCGCCGAGCAGGGCGAGCAGGCGATCGGCGGTTCGATCTGGGCCGGGTTGAAGCTCATCGCCGCCGATCCGCTGTTGCGCGGACTCGCGCTGCTGATGTTCTTCGGCGTCGGCGTGGGCACGTTGCTCTACAACGAGCAGGCCGCGATCGTGCGACGCCTGTACCCCACCGCCGAAGCGGCGACGCGTTACTACTCGATGATCGACTGGGCGGTGGCCAGCCTGACGATCCTGGTGCAGCTGTTGCTGACGCGCTGGCTGCTGCGGCGCTACGGCGTGGCGCCGTTGCTGCTGTTGCCGGCCGTGGCGATCCTGATCGGCTTCGCGCTGCTGTCGGCCTCGCCACTGCCGCTGCTGATCGCGACGGTGCAGGTGATGACGCGCGCCAGCGAGTTCTCGCTGGCCAAGCCGGCGCGCGAGACGCTCTACACCCGGGTGAGCCGTGAATCGCGCTACAAGGCCAAAGCGGTCATCGATACGGCGGTGTATCGCGGTGGCGACGTGACCTTCGTCTGGGTGCACAAGGCGCTGTCGGTGCTGGGGTCGCAGCTGGTGTTCGTGGCCGGCATCGGCATTGCGCTGGGCATGACCTTCGGCGCATGGCGGGTGATCCGCGCCGAGCGCAGGCTGCCGGAACAGCCGGCACCTGCCCGGCCTCCGGAGCACACCCATGGCAAGCCGTCGTGAGTTCCTCGCCCACAGTCTGACTGCGGCGACGTTCGCCGCGTTGCCGGCCGCCGTCTTCTCATCAACCGGGCGCGCGATGCGTCCACTCAAACTCCTGATCCTCGGCGGCACCGGCTTCCTCGGCCCACACTTCGTCGAACGTGCGCACGCACGGGGCCACACGCTGACCCTGTTCAACCGCGGCCGCAGCAACCCGACGCGCTTCGACGGTACGCCGCTCGCCGGCATCGAGCAGCTGCGCGGCGATCGCAAGGACGATCTCGCCGCGCTCGAAGGCGACCGCCGCTGGGACGCGGTGCTCGACACCTCGGCGTACTTCCCCGACGATGTCGCGCGCAGCGCGGCGTTGCTGGCCGGGCGCGTCAACCACTACCAGATCATCTCGTCGATCTCGGTCTATGCCCGCAACGACATCGCCAATGACGAGGACAGCGCGCTGGCGACGCTGGACGATCCATCCACCCGCACGATCACCGGCGAGACCTACGGCGGGCTCAAGGCCGCCTGCGAGCGCGCCGCGCAAAGCGCGTTGCCGGGCCGCACATCAGTGGTGCGGCCAGGGCTGATCGTCGGCCCTGGCGATCCGACCGACCGCTTCACGTACTGGCCCGCACGCGCAGACCGCGGTGGCGAGATCGCAGCCCCGGGTGCGCCTGACAATCCGACCCAGTGCATCGATGTGCGTGACCTCGCGGCATTCCTGCTGCAGCTGATCGAACAGGACACGACCGGCGTGTTCAACGCCGATGCGACGCCCGGGACGCTCGATATGGGGCGTCTGCTCGACAGCTGCCTGCAGCGGGCGAAGGCGGCCGGCGGCGCACCGGATGCACGGCTGACGTGGTTGCCCGCGGATTTTCTCGAGGCGCAGGGCGTGAAAGCGTGGTCCGACATGCCGGTCTGGATCGCGCCGGTGGGTGAGTACGCCGGCTTTGGCCGGACGCGCGTCGATCGTGCGATCGCGGCCGGGCTCACCCATCGCCCGATCGACGATACCGTGCGCGACACGCTGGCCTGGTGGCGCGCGCAGCCGGCCGAACGTCGTGCTGCGCTCAAGTCGGGACTGACGCCGCAACGCGAGGCCGAGGTGCTGGCGGCGTGGCACTCGCATAACGGCTGATCTTCCGCTTCCAACCTGCGCGTGATGGATGCTGGCAGCGAATCGTGCTCCGCGCGCTCAACGCAACGCAGCCACCGTGAACAGCACCGCGCCGATCAGGAATGTCGCGCTCAACACGTGCACCAAGGGGTGCTGCAGGCGCAGCCAGACGAACTGCAGCACCAGCCGCAGCCACCAGAAACCGGCCATGCCGGCGAGCATCGCCCGCCCGAGCGGGTTGTTGACTATGTCGCCGGGCATCACGAAGCAGAGCAGGGCGACCGCGCCGAACACCCACACCAGCTGTGCGTTCGCGATCTGCACGATCGCGCGATTGGGCCGCGTCGTCGTCTGCAGCGTGCGCGGCCAGTCGAACAGCCGCCAGAAGCCGAGATGGAACAGGGCGAAGGTTGCGCTGTGCAGACCGCAAAAGAGAATCAACCAATCGTATGCGGCCCGCATCTGCGAGGGCTCAACCGCGGCGTGCGCCGCGCGGCGAGACCCACATCGCGATCTGCGCGCGGAACACCGCATCGCCGGCCGGATCGCGGATCACCACGTCAATCGACAAGGCATAGCCTGCGTCGGACACGATAGGCTGGATCGCAGGCGTCGCCGTGGCGGTCATCGTGCCGACGGCCTTCTTCAGATATTCGACGGTCATGCCCTTGGGAATCCAGCGCATCGACGCTGGAATGCTGACGTCGGTCGTCAGGCCGCCGATCAGTTCGGCGAGGTTGCACAGCGCGACTGCATGCACGGTGCCGATGTGGTTGGTGACCGCGCGGCGGTGGCGCATCGTCGCCTCGCCCTGGCCGATGCGCAGCGCAGTGATGCGAGGCGCGATGCTGGCAAAGTAGGGCGCCTTGCGGCACACGAGGAAGCCGAACAGCCAGGTGCCGCCCGGCCAGCGGATGAGGCGGTTGCGCAGTGTCAGCAGTGGGGCAGCCATCGTGTGCTCCAGATCGTCGGCGGGAACCGGAATGCCGGATACGACAACGGCGGGACAGGCCCGCCGTTGTCGGTTTCACGTCGTGCGCGTCGCTCAGGCTGCTTCGCGCGACTCGCTCGACGGCTGCGTCGGCGCGCGATACCCCGCCGAACGCAGTTCCTCGGTGTCGAAATCGTCGACGGTGATCGCGTCCAGCGTCAGCTCGCGCAGCTCGACCAGCAGCGCACGCTCTTCGACGGTGATGTGGCCCTCGCGCACGGCTTCGTCCAGCTGCGCGTCGTAGTCCAGCGCCTTGATGCCCTTGCTCTTCATCGCCTTGAGGAACTTGCGCTCGACCGGCTCGGCTGCGATCGCCTTGGCGAGATAGCTGTCGATACGGCCGCCCGGATTGTTCTCGCAAGGCGTCATGAACACACCCTCGGCCAGACGCGAACGCGCTTCGTTGGGCGCCATCAGCAGCGCGGCGACACGACGCGACAGGCGATCGCCAGGCGCCTCGGCACGACGGCCCCACGGGAAGATCAGCAGCCACATCAGCCAGCCGACGGGACGGATCGGGAAGTTGCGCAGCGCAGCCGACAGGGCGAGCTCGATCTTGTGCACGCTGTCGTGGAACGCCCACGCCAGCAGCGGCTGGTCGGCCTGCGGCGCGCCTTCATCGTGGTAGCGCTTGAGCATCGCGCTGGTCATGTAGACATGGCTCAGCACGTCGCCGAGGCGGCCCGACAGCGATTCCTTGAACTTCAGCTTGCCGCCGAGCGTCAGCATCGACACGTCGGCCATCAGCGCGAGATTCGCGGAGTAGCGATCCAGCTTGCGGAAGTAGCGGCGCGTGTAATCGTCACCAGGTGCCGCACCGATCTTCGCGCCGGTCAGGCCGAACCAGAATGAACGCACGGCGTTGGAGATCGCGAAGCCGATATGGCCGAACAGGTTGCGGTCGAATTCCTCGAGCCCGCGCTGCGCGTCGGGATCCTGCGCCGCCTTCATTTCCTTCATGACCCACGGATGGCACAGGATTGCGCCCTGGCCGAAGATCAGCAGGCTGCGCGTCATGATGTTCGCGCCTTCGACGGTGATCGCGATCGGCGCCGCCTGCCAGCTGCGGCCGGCGAAGTTCTTCGGGCCAAGGATGATGCCCTTGCCGCCGACGACATCCATGACATCGCTGATGACTTCGCGGCTCATCGAGGTGCAGTGGTACTTGGCGATCGCCGACGGCACCGACGGCACGTCGCCGCGGTCCACGGCCGCCGCAGTCGCCTGCGACAGCGCGCTGATCATGTAGGCCTTGCCGCCGATACGCGCAAGCGCTTCTTCGACACCTTCAAAGCGACCGACCGACAGGCCGAACTGCTTGCGAATGCGCGCATACGCACCGGTCACGACCGCACCAGCCTTCGCACCGCCCGAGGCGGTGGACGGCAGGGTGATCGAGCGGCCCACAGCGAGGCACTCGTTGAGCATGTTCCAGCCCTTGCCCGCCATCTCGGCGCCGCCGATCAGCTGGCTCAGCGGGATGAAGACATCCTTGCCGTGGATCGGGCCGTTCTGGAACGGCGAGTTGAGCGGGAAGTGACGGCGACCGATTTCGACGCCCGGCGTTTCGCGCGGCAGCAGCGCCAGGGTGATGCCGATGTCATTGGTGTCGCCGATCAGGCCGTCCGGGTCGTACATGCGGAATGCCAGGCCGACCAGCGTTGCCACCGGCGCCAGCGTGATGTAGCGCTTGTCGAACGTCAGGCGCACGCCCAGCACGTTCGCACCGGCCCACTCGCCCTTGCAGACGATGCCGTAGTCGGGAATCGAGGTCGCGTCGGAACCGGCGAACGGACCGGTCAGGCCGAAGCACGGGACCTCCTGGCCGATCGCGAGACGCGGCAAATAGTGGTCCTTTTGTTCCTTGGTGCCGTAGTGGTTGAGCAACTCGCCCGGGCCGAGCGAGTTCGGCACGCCGACCGTCGAGCTGACCACGCTCGACATCGACGCCAGCTTCTGGATCACCTTGTGATGCGCCAGCGCCGAGAATCCGAGGCCGCCGTATTCCTTCGGAATGATCATGCCGAAGAACTTGTTGGCCTTGATGTAGTCCCACAGCTCCGGCGGCAGATCGGCGTGTACGTGGGTGATCTCCCAGTCGTTGATCATGCTGCAGAGTTCTTCGACCGGTCCGTCAAGGAACGCCTGCTCTTCGGCGGTGAGCTGCGGCTTCGGATAGTCGAGCAGCTTCTGCCAGTCGGGATCGCCGGTGAACAGCTCGCCTTCGAAACCGACCGAGCCGGTTTCCAGCGCGATGCGCTCAGTTTGCGAAAGCGGCGGCAGCACCTTGCGGAAGAACTTCAGCAGCGGCGTCGTGATCAGCGACTTGCGCACTGACGGGATCAGCAGCGGCACCGCGATCGCCGCCACCAGCAGCGCGGCGATGACCGTGGCGACGCCATTGGCGCCGAGCAGCCAACACGCGAGCAGCACAGTGACCGTGATCGCCGCCCAATAGACGAGACGAAGACGGTGGTAGGCAGCGAAGGCGCCGACCAACAGGAAGGCGAGAAAAGGGATCGCGACGCTCATCATCAACTCCGGCAAACGGCATTACAGAGAACGGGGCCGGCGCTGGGCCGGCTGCACGGGCGGATCCCGATGCTGACCGTACGGTCGAGTATGGTGACGGTTTCCGGTGGTGTCAATGCTGCCAGTCGGCCTGTATCCGGCATGTCGATACTGTTGCGGATGGATGCGTATGGATAGACTGTCGCGATGAGCAGACCTGCCCCGAGATCCGCGGTGACCGCCCAGTCGGGCGACGCTTCGCCCGCCGGACGTCCGAGCCGCCTGAGCGCCGATGACTGGGCCCAGGCCGCGCTCGATCTGATCGCTGAAACCGGGGTGCAGGCCGTCGCGGTCGAGCCGTTGGCGCGCCGACTCGGTGTGACCAAGGGCAGCTTCTACTGGCATTTTCCGTCGCGCGATGCGCTGCTGCAGGCCGCGCTCGAACGCTGGGAAAACGTCGAGCAGGAGGCGTTGTTCGGCGCGCTCGAAAAAGTGCCGGACGCCCGCGAGCGTCTGCGCGCGCTGTTCCACATGGTCGCGCGCGAATACAAGTCGCACGTGATCTACAGCGCGCTGCTCAAGGCGCAGGATCACCCCACCGTGCAGCCGGTGATCGAGCGCGTGTCCACGCGTCGTCTCGATTACCTCACTGCTTCGTTCCGCCAGGCCGGTCTCGGCCGCGAAGACGCGCAGCACCGCTCACGTCTGACCTACGCCGCCTACGTTGGCTTCCTGCAGCTCAACTTGCAACTGCACCAGGCGCGCATGCAGCAGGACGAGTTCGATGCGTACGTCGAGCATCTGGCGCAGACCCTGGTGCCGGCCTGATTTTCAATGGCGGCTCCATTGCGATGTCGAAGCCGACATGCGCTGACTCGTTCCAGTGAGATTCGTTGGAGAAGCTCTGGACTGCCGGTGTATTCCGGACTGGAGCCTGATGTCGGCTTCTTGTAACGCGTCCTGATCGACTGATTAGTTTTGGCGTGCAGACTTCTGCGTTGCGGCGCGTCCTGTATACGACACATCGGGGGAGATTCCCGACGCACCGGTCTTTGCAGCTCGCATCCTGTGATGCTCTGTGAGCGTAAGCGAAGGGTCGCGCAGGCAAGATTCAGGCAAGTCATTAGCCGATTCCATATGTGCGACTCATGCGGCTTAAAAAACTACGGCCCCTTTCGGGGCCGTAGCAGGTCACACGTTTCCGATCCCTGGGATCAGAAGTTCTGCTGGTACTTCACGAACAGGAAGCGGCCGATGTCGAAGCCGCCGTAGTACGAGAAGTTCGACGTGCCCGATGCCGCCGCGCCGCGCAGCCAGGGTGCGGCGATGTGGTCGAACACGTTGTTGGCGCCCACCGAGATCTTGGCGTCCCACGGTGCCGTGTAGGTGACCTGCACGTCGTGGAAGGTGTTGGAACCCAGATCGTTCTGCGGGGTGATGCGGCCCAGGGTTGCCGGCGACGCGAACTGCGGACGCGAACAATGCTCAGGCGTGAGGTTGTAGCAGGCCTCGCGCGAACCGGAGTAGTAACGCACGCCCCAGTTGACGGCCCAATCGCTCAGCGACCAGTTGAGGCTCAGGTTGGATCGGACGCGGAAGTAAGCGGCCGTGCCGGTCGCCTGCGACGGCACGGTGGCCGCATCGTTGGTCGCCTTGGTCTCGTAGCTGCTGACGTAGGTGGTCTGCCACTTGGCGCCGAAACGGCCGTAATCGGTATTGCGCGAGTACATGGCATCGAAGTCGAAGCCTTCGGTTTCCGTGTAGCCGGCATTGCGCATGCCGTAGGTCAGATCATTGACGATGCCGAGCACCGGGTCACGCGAGAAGCTCGCGCAGCGCGACTCGATCAGGCCGACGTAGCAGTCGTCGAGAATGATGTTCGGGCTGTCGGAGACGATCGTCTCTTCGATCCGGATGTTCCACCAGTCCAGGGCGAGGCTCAGACCTTCTGCATACGCCGGGCTGTAGACGAGACCCAGGGTCTTCGAAACCGAGGTTTCGGGCTGCAGGAAGCGGTTGGAGCCACTGGTGAACGGAACCGGCGTCTGGCCTGCGCCGCTTTCGGTAGGCACGAAGCCCTGACGAAGCTGACGGTAATCCGCCGCTACGTCCTGCAGGCACCGTGCCGTACCGCGCGCGACGCCGTACACGCTGTCGCAGGGGTCCACGAAGTTGTTGGTGAAAGTCTGCGAGCCGCCGCCATAGAGGTTGCCGATGGTCGGCGCGCGGAAGCCTTCCGACCATGTGCCGCGGACGAGCAGATCCTGGATCGGACGCCAGGTGAAGCCGGCCTTGCTGTTGGTCGTGTCACCGAAGGTGTCGTAATCCGAATAACGACTTGCGACGTTGATGCTCAGTTCCTGTGCGCCCGGCAGATCGGAGAGCAGGGGCACGTTCAACTCGGCATACACCTCGTCGAGCTTGTACTGCCCGTAGGTCGGGCCCGAAGACAGGTTGGTGGAGTTGCCCGACTGCGCGATCGCATCGGGGAAGTAGCCGCCTTCTTCCTTGCGATGCTCGAGACCGACTGCGAAGCCGAGATCGCCAGCCGGCAGCGTGAACAGTGAGCCGCTCAGGTTAGCGAAGTAGTTGTTGGTCTTGCTGCTGCCCAGTGCATTTTCCTGACGGAAGAACTGGTCGCGGAGCGCTTGGTCATCGAGCGAGTTGGGAACGGCGCCTGTGCCGAAACCGGCGAAGGGATTCCACGGCACGCACTGGCTGAGCGCGATCGGGTTGGCCGCAGTACCGCACTGCACGATGCCCTGGCTGTTCATGAAGGACGGGCCGACCGCTGCTTCAACGGCGGGGATGAAGAAGTTGCCGTTGTTGGTGGTGACCTGCTCGTTCTCCGTGAACATGTAGCCCACGTCCCAGTCGAAATACCGCTCACCGATTTCGAACATGCCTTCGAGCGCGGCGGTGAAGCGCCACGTCGTGACCGTGGAGTTCGTGGTGCGTGGGACTTCCCAGCCACGACGGCGGAAATCGACTTCCGTACCCGGACGCGGATTGAAATAGCTGTCGGCCGACATCGGGGTGCCGAACGCCGCGGAATCGTACGGATAGCCCGCGATCTGACGGTCGGACTCACGACGCATGTAGCCGAGGTCAGTGGTGAAGCTGACGTTGTCGGTCAGGTCGTAGTTGGCATTGACATACAGCGACCGACGCTCGAGCGGCGTCAGCAGATGCATCTGGTCGTTGGAGCGGCTCGTGTCGGCGGAGGTCTGCGGATGGAAATTTTCCTCGCCGATCGCGCTGCTGCCTCGATCCGGAGCGAACCAAGGTGCGGAAGCCGCGGAGCCGGACGGACGCCAGTTGCCCCACTGGCCGACCGTGGTCAGGCTGGCCGCCGGGAAGCCCGGTGCCGTGTCGGCGGAGAACCAGCGGTCCTTCGCCCACACCGCGTCTTCCTTGTGATAGTCGGCACCCAGTGTGATCGAGCCACGATCACCGGTGAAACCGACCATGAAATCGAAGCTCTGCTTCTGACCATCACCCTCGCCGAACTGGCCGTAGTAGGCATTCGCCTGAGCGCCCTCGAAGTTCTTGCGGGTAATGATGTTGATCACGCCGGCCATCGCATCCGAACCGTAGATGGCCGAAGCGCCATCCTTGAGGATTTCCATGCGCTCGACCATGACCATCGGGATTGCCGATACGTCCTGGTAGCCGTTGGGGCTGATGCCGAGGCGCTTGCCGTTGACCAGAACCAGCGTGCGCTGTGCGCCGAGGTTGCGCAGCGAAATGTACTGGCCGCCGGCTTCCTGATTGGACGTCAGCGGCGAGGCGCGGCTGAACGCGGGAGAGCCCGCGGCGGAGATGTTCTGCAATACGTCGGCGACGCTGCTGAAGCCCTGCGCTTCAAGGTCCTGGCGGGTGATCGACAGGATCGGCTGCGCGGTTTCCACGTCCACCTGGCGGATGCGCGAACCGGTCACCTCGACACGGTCCAGTGTGGTCGCCCCTGTAGAGCCAGTGGACGTTTGTGCGCTGACGGCGCCTGCGAATCCCGCGGTACTCGCAACGAGCGCGAAGCTGATCGCATCGCGGAGCTTGGTTGTCATCAAAGTCATTTCTCTCTCTCTTCAAATGATCTTGGGGAACTTTCCCAATGATCCTTACCGATGATGTCAAACAAGACGCCAAAGTCAGCAAGGGTGGCTGGATGTTAGCGAACGTCGAGCGCCAATTAAAGAGTTGTTAAGAAAAGAGTTCTGGACAGCCCTTGTTCATGTTTCGCCCAGGCTTCATAAGCACCGTTCGGGATGTCGGGCCGGCAGAGCGCAGGAGACGCCCCAATAAAAGCGATGGCCCCATAAAGGGGCCACCGAAAGCATTGCTGAGCGAGTGTCGGATCAGAAGCGCTGTTGATATTCCATATAGACGTACCGGCTGTTCGGAATGTCGTACTGGTAGTCGAACGAGTTCGCGAAAGCGGACGACGCGAACGGCGGGTCCTTTTTGAAGACGTTGTTCGCACCGATCTTGAACGTGGCGTTCCAAGGCAGCGCGTAGCGTGCCTGGACATCGTGGTACGTCGTCGATGCCAGCCGGTTCCGCGGTTCCGGTCCCGCTTCGGTGAAGCGATCCTCATCGGAACAGATGCCTGCGCCAGGAATCGCGCAGGTTTCGTTGAGGCCCGACATATATCGTGTCATCCAGCTGACCGAGAAGTTCGCGTAACTCCAGTCAACCGATGCATTCGCACGCAGGCGCCAGTTCGGGTCGCTCTCGTAGTAATTGCCGACTGCACTTTCGACTTCCGAGTCTGGCGTGAATTGCGAATTCCATTTCGATACGTATGACGTGTCCAGCATGAAGCCGAACCCGCCAAACGAAGTTTCAGGCATCTGATAAGAGAGATTGACGTCCCAACCTTCCACCTCGGTTACGCTGAGGTTCTGCGGTGCGAGCAACATGAAGTCGATCTGCGAGTCCGCGCCCCGCCTGCTGAACAGATCGCACCAGGCCTGGTCGCCCTCGGCGTAGCACTGGTCGAGGATGTACGCCGCGGACGGGGTGGAAAGGGCGTTCTCGATCTTGATGTTCCACCAGTCGACGCTGATGTTGAATGACTCGAGAAACGACGGGCTGTAGACGAACCCCGCCGTCTTGGATACTGACGTTTCCGGCCCCGCTGAAGGATTGCCGCCAATGGAGAAGGGGAAGATGGTCTGGCCGAAGTAGCCATTGCCCGTATTGGTGCGCTGGACGAAGTCAGCGGGCACGCCGTCGGCGAGACAATTGGCAGCGATCGTCGCCGTTCGGCCGGCATAGTCTGACGAACAGATGTCACCGAACTGCGTGTAGGCGTCGGCAAGCCCACGGAAGAGGGTGGAGATCGGCGGAGCGCGGAAGCCTTCTGACCAGTTGCCCCTGATCAGCAGATCGCCGACAGGCTTCCATTTGAAACCGGCCTTGCTGTTGGTGGTGTCGCCGAAGTTGCTGTAGTCCGAGTACCGGCTGGCAAGACTTATTTCAAGAAGCTCCGCAAATGCCACGTCGGAAAGCACCGGCAGCAACACTTCGGCATAGACCTCGTCGAGGTCGTACCCCCCCGCCGTGGGCTGACGTCCATTCCCCGATGTGAGTCCGGCTGCTACGAACGCGTCCGGTGAATCGAAACCGCTCTCGCGTCGAGACTCGATGCCCAGGGCGAAGCCCGCCGTGCCACCCGGCATTGAGAACATCTCGCCCGAAAGATTGGCGGTAAAGCTCTCGCTTCGATTCTGATACACGTCCTGTGCGGTGAACAGGATGTAGTCGAGCATCTCTTGCGACACGCCACCGGCTGGCGACAGAGGGTTGAACGGGACGCACCCGTCGATGATGTCGCCGCCTGGCGCGGACACGCATACGACGCGCCCATCGCGCAGCTCCGAAGGGCCGACCCCTGCTGCGACGTTGAGCATGTTCGCATCACCGATCTGACGGTCCGTCTGATCGCTTTTGTTGAAGTTGTAGCCCACATCCCAGTCGAAAAAACGATCCGCAAACTGGAAGTTGCCTTCGAGTCCGACATATGTGTGGAACGTCTTGACGTTCTGGTCGTAGACGCGAGCTTGCTCTGTCAGACGATGGCTCCACTCGACTGCGCGGCCATCGCCTCCATAGAGGGGGTTGTAGGGATTGAAATAGCTGTCAGGGCTCATCGCAGCCTCTGGATCTCCGAACGCAGCGCCGCCCGTCAGCGGAAACCCGGCCAACTGCTGTTGTGATCTGCGCTCGTTGTACATGGCTTCAGCGCGGACACGGATGGAGTCAGTCAGGTCGTATCTGCCTTTTCCGTAAGCAGAGGTGCGTGTTTGCGGCGTCAGCAGATAGTTGTCGGCCGCGTAGTTGTAGGCGTACGACGCAGCGCTCCACGGCACGGTTTGATCGATACCGTAGCGCTGCTGGCCGGCCGGACCGACACCGGTGGAGCCCGGCGGAACAATCAGGTACTCGCTGAAACCGTCGTCTCCGTCGTCGAGTGGACCCGCGTTCCAGATCTTGCCGTTCGACGAATAGCCGCTGTACTGGGATGCGCCCAGCCCGCGCACGGGGTCGCGGCTGAAGGCGCGACTTCCCGCCATCACCGCGTCTTCTTCGACGCGCGACAGGCTCAGCACAATATTGCCCCGGTCGTTGCTGGCGCCGAGGGTCAGGTCTACCGACCTGCGCTCGCCATCGCCTTGGCTGAACTGCCCGAAGTGGGAGCGGAACTCAGCACCCTCGTAATTATCGCGGGTGATGATGTTGATGACACCGGCGATCGCATCGGAACCATAGATTGAAGAGGCGCCGTCCTTGAGCACCTCCACCCGCTCGATGATGGCTGCGGGAATCGTATTGAGATCGACTGCGCCGGACAGATTCGACACCCATCTGCGGCCGTCCACCAGAACGAGCGTTCGTGCCGACCCGAGATTGCGAAGTGATACCTCCGCCGACCCGTCCCCGCCATTGTTGAACGTGCGGTTGAGAGCGGCGCCGTTAGACGACACGCGCTGCAGAACTTCCGCAACGGATGTCAATCCCTGCTTCTCGATCGTCTCCCGGTCGATGACCAGCACGGGCTGAGATGTCTCAGCATCGACCGAACGGATGCGCGAGCCCGTGACCTCCACGCGATCGAGTGTGGTGGCATCGCGGTCGCGCTCCTGCGCGCTGGCTGCGCCACCTGCAATCAGTGTTGTCGCACCGGTCGCGATCGCGATGACCAGTGCGTCCCTCAGCTTCGTCGTCTTCAACATCGTCTCTCTCCAAAGTGTGTCGGCTCGAACAATTGAAACGCAGATTCTGCAAAATCAAAGAGCTGATTAAGCAAAGTCGAGCCGATACTACTCAGGCACGCCGACAAATTAAAGGTCCGTTAAGAAAGCGTGCGACATGAATTATCGCGGCCGTGCCAGGCGCGTTCGGGCCATCGCCGCGACCGAGGTCGACACGTACGACTCCTGCCGCTCGCGCGCAGGAGAACGCAAAAAAAAACCGCGCAAGGGCGCGGCTTTCTCGGGGGCAAGCGACTAAGCGCTAGAGATCCTGCTGGTACCGGATATACGGCACCGCGCCCTCGTCGTCCGCATTCTCGGTCATCTTCGAGAACGGGTTCTTGCCCCGGGTGATCACGTTGTCGGCGCCGACCGTGAGCTGGCCGCTCCATGGGGTGCGCCAGCTGACGCCGAGGCCGACGCCTTCCCATTTCGGGAGGCCGGGGGTGTCGACGACCTGGCCGACAATGTTGGCGCTGAAGCGGCCGATGCCGCCGCCGACGCTGAGGCTGCGGCTGGTCCAGTGGTCGCTGAGCGTGGCAGGCGCAGCAGATGTTGGAATCAGCGTGGCCTTGGCCAGAGTGCCGGCGAGCGAGACGTAAGCGTCGTCGCCGATGTCTTTCTTGGCGAAAACGGTGAGGTCGTGCAGATCAACCTGACCGGCGGAGGCGACTCGCGAGGGGCTGAGGAAGCCGGGCAGGGTGTCGCGGCCTTCGCCCAAAGTCAGGCCGACGCCGCCGCCGGGGCGGCTCAAGCTGGCAGTGGCGCTGGCGCGGCGGGCGCCGGGCGTGTTGTCGCCGACCGAAGCCAGCTGGCAGTTACGCGCCAGGCTGCTGACGGCGCCGTTGAAGCTGCTGCCGGGACTGCACAACAGGGCCAGCGAGCTGCCCGATTCAAGGCCGAACGCAGCGTCAAACTGGCTTTCGCCGAAGCGCCAGCGGCGGCTGGACTGGTTGGCGGTTGCGGGTTCGAGCACGAGGAAGGCTTCGACCTTGCCGGAGGTGTCGAGCACGGGCAGCACGGTCTGGTTGCGTTTTTCCTGCGCGGCCGCGCCCGAGGCCGTCGCGAGGGCGAGACCGAGGGCAAGTACGAGGCGCGTGACAGGCAATCGCATGGCCGTTGTGACCCGGGCTCGGCCCGGAAGTTCCCCTATCGTTCGTCCCGGGACTCTAGAACATTTATATTTCTTTAACAATCTGCGCCAGGCAATTGGATGGCGTTATTGCAACCGCTCCGACACTTCCACGTCGACTTCGGGCGTTTTGAGCAGCTGTTCGATCTGTTCGGCACTGAATCCGTAGGACTGTCCACAGAACTCGCAGATCACCTTGGCTTCCCCATCGACGACCGCGGCGCGGGCTTCTTCTGCCCCGAGCGATACCAGCATCTCTTCAACGCGTCCCCGCGAACAGGAGCAACCGAAGGTCAACGGTCGTTCCCCGAGCAACTGCGGAGCGTCTTCCGGGAACAAACGTGACAGTAGCGTCTCGGTGGGCCATCGAAGCAGTTCGGCCGTCGACAGCGTGTCAAACAGGGCGCTGGCGCGGTTCCAGCCATCGTCGTCGCCTTCGTCACCCGGCAACTTCTGCAGCATCAGGCCCGCGGCCTCGTCGCCATCGACCGCCAGCAGGACGCGCGTGGGCAACTGCTCGGACTGGCGGAAATAGTCCTCGAACGCGCCGGACAGCGACTCGGCCGTCAATGCGACCAGACCCTGATAGCGGTTGGGCTCGCGATGCGGCGAGGGGTTCTCGATCGTGATTGCCAGCAGCGCGTCATCGCCGAGCGCGCGCAGGTCGCGCGAAACGTCAGCGCCATCTCCGTCGAAGCGGGCGATGCCGCGGATCGTGCCGGCAGCGGTGCATTCGGCGAACAGCGTGCGCATCGGGCCCGGCGCGCGCAGTTGCACCGACAGGCGGCCGTCGACCTTGGCGTGGCCGGTGAAGAGCGCCGACGCCACGCAGGCTTCGCCCAGCATCTCTTCGATCGCCGGCGGGTAGGGGCCATTGGCGCGCACGGCCTGCCAGGCATCGCGCAGATGGACGCGGACGCCGCGAACGCCGGCGGTCTGCAGAAGAAAGCGTGACAGGCGGTCGCTGTCGGGCTGGGCGATGTCGGTCATGTCGGCTCGCAAAGGGATTTCGATTGGCGGCGTCGAGGGTGACCGATAGAGTGGCCGCCATGGAACAACCGGCTCTCCGACATGGGGACGGCATTGCCGTCCCGCAAGCACGCCCCTCGTTCGCCCGCCGCTGGCTGCGCCGGCTGCTGTGGCTGGGCGTCCTGCTCGCCGTGCTGCCGGTGTTGCAGGTCCTGGCGCTGCGCTTCATCGATCCGCCGTTCTCGACCTTCATGGCGATCCGGCAGCTCGAAGCCTGGACCGGCGGCGAACGCGATTTCAACCTCCACTACCAGTGGCGCGATCTCGACCGCGTCGCGTCTTCGTTGCCGGTCTCGGTGATCGCGGCCGAGGATCAGAATTTCGCCAAACACCGTGGGTTCGATCTGGACGCGATCGAGAAGGCGCGCGCGCACAACGCGAGCGGCGGACGTATGCGCGGTGCCAGCACGATCAGCCAGCAGACCGCGAAGAACCTGTTCCTGTGGGGCGGGCGCAGCTGGTTGCGAAAAGGTATGGAGGCGTACTACACGCTGCTGATCGAACTGCTGTGGCCGAAGACGCGGATCCTCGAGGTCTACGTCAATGTGGCCGAATTCGGCGATGGCATCTATGGCGCGCAGGCCGCGGCGAAGCGGCACTTCGGTAAGGACGCAGCGCAACTGAGTGCCAGCGAAAGCGCGCGACTGGCGGCGGTGCTGCCGAGTCCGCAGCGCTACAGCGCTTCGCGTCCCGGCCCGTATGTGCAGCGACGCGCGCAGTGGATCCAGCGCAACGCGCGCCAGATCGGCGGCGAGTCCTATCTGGAAGCGCTCAAGTGAGTGCCCACGATCGGCTGACCATCGTCATCGCCGCGTTCGATGAGGCGCATGCGTTGCCGGTGCTGCATCCGCGCATCGCCGCAGTGATGGAAACGCTCGCCGCCGACGGCATCGACACGCGTGTGCTGTATGTCGACGATGGCAGTGGCGACGCGACCTGGCAGGTGTTGCAAGGCATCGCGGCCGGCGACGCACGCGTTGCACTGCTGCGGCTGTCGCGCAATTTCGGCAAGGAAGTCGCGCTGACCGCGGGCCTCGACATGGTGACCGAAGGCGCGGCGATGATCCTCGATGCCGATGGCCAGGATCCGCCGGAACTGATTCCGCAGTTCGTCGCGCACTGGCGCAACGGCTACGACGACGTGCACGGCACGCGGCTGAGCCGCGAGGGTGAGAGCTGGTTCAAGCGCTCGACCGCCCATGTGTTCTATCGCGTCATCCAGCGGCTCGCGAAGACGCCGGTGCCGGCCGACACCGGCGATTACCGGTTGTTGTCGCCCCGTGCGCTCGCTGGGCTGCGCCAGTTGCGCGAACGGCATCGCTTCATGAAGGGGCTGTTCGGCTGGATCGGATTCAACCGCATCGCCGTGCCGTACGCGCGCGAGCAGCGGATTGCCGGACACACCAAGTTCGGCTTTTGGCGCTTGTGGAACTTCGCGCTCGATGGCGTGACGAGTTTTTCGACCGCGCCCTTGCGTCTGGCCACCTATGTCGGCGTGTTCACGGCTTGCGGCGCGTTCGCGTTCGCGCTGTACGTGATCGGCAAGGCCCTGATGTACGGCGACCGCGTCGCCGGCTGGCCGACGATGATGGCGGTGATCCTGTTCCTGGGCGCGGTGCAACTGGTTGCGCTGGGCGTGATCGGCGAGTACCTGGGCCGCCTGTACGAAGAATCGAAGCAGCGTCCGCTCTATCTGGTGAGTGCCTGGCACCCGGCGCCCGGAGCGGGCGCGTTGAACCGGCTGTCCGACGCCTGATCGTCTACTTGGCGTAAGGCCCGCCGCAACCGCTGTCTTCGCCGCCGCCCAGTTCCAGCGTCGCGAGCAATGCGGCTGGCGGCGCGATCGAACCGAGCGCAAGCGCGATCGCGCCGCGCAGGCCCAGACGTGCGAGATCGGGTCGGAAGCTCGGCGACGCGAAGGTGCCGCCGATCGTCAACGGTGTACGCAGCGCAAGAATGCTGCGGTCCTTGGGGCGCGGACGCAGCAGCAGATCCAGTTGTTCCTCGCGCAGATTGATGGTGCCTTCGCCGAGGATGATGGTGTCGGTGGTGTCGAACGCGAACGCGCGAGTGTCCATCACGCCTCGCTGCACGCCGAAGTCCGCGAACGCGCAACGCACCGGGATCTGCTTGTCGTTGCCGATCAGGTACTTCAGCGTCTCGTAGACATCAATGCCGGCCAGCTCGACCAGCAGATTGCTGACCCGTCCGGCGCCCATGCCGATCGCGACGTCGCCGTTCGCACTGCCCAGCATCGCTGCGACCGAATTGCCGGTGCCGGCGAGAGTGAAATCACCGCCGATCCGGCCGACGGCTTCGCCGGCGAGCGTGTCGGGCGGGAACAGCCCACCGAGGCTGATGCGACGCACCGAAGCCTGCAGTCGGGTCTGGATGACGTCCTGACGCGCGTCGAGGCGGATATTGGAGCGGATGTTGCCGCCGGCCACACCGAAGTTCAGCGGTTCGAGCTGCAGCAGACCGGCATCGAGCTTGAGATGCGCATCCATGTCGTCGATCGGCAGCTTCGGTGCATTGATGCGCTGCGCGCGCAGACGCACGTCGGCGTCCATCGCCCGCAGTTTTGCGAGGTCATAGGGCGTGTCGGGCAGCACGCGGCCCTTGGACGTCAGCACGCGTTCGCGTTCGACGAGTTCGGGGTCGAGCGCGTCGCTTTCCACGTCCGGCGTGCCGCCAATGAAGCCGGCGAGGTCGTCGAAATCGAGGCGCTTGGAGACCAGATCGGCCTTCAGGAACGGACGTTCGCCGCCGAGCGTGATCGCGGCGGAACCGCCGAGATCGCTCTGGCCGACTTTGCCGGTGAAGCCGTCGTAGTGCCACGTGGCCGCGTCACGGGTCAGGCGACCGTCGAGTGCATAAGGCGGCGTGTCGGGCAGGGCGACGCCGACGAGCGGAAACAGATCGGCGAGGTTGCGTCCCGACAGTGCGAACTGCAGATCGAAGTCGCGCAGCTGGAACGGCGCAACCAGCGAGCCACGCACATGGGCACGGGTCGCCCTGGCACGCGCACGCAGATCGATGCGATAGGGCTTATCGGTGTCCTGTAACGCAAGAGGTGATTCGGCCACGCCTTCCAGCGTGAACCGGTTATTCGTCCAGCTGCCGCCGCCTTCGATTCCGATCGCCGGCGCGGCATCTTCGCCGCCGCGCGATTCGCGGCTGGCCAGACGTACGTCGATGTCGGTCTGGCCCGGCACATCGAGATAGCGCAGGCGGCCGTCTTCGACCCAGAGGCGACGGATCTGCGGCGGCGGGCCATCGCCGCCGCCGAACGCGATGTCCCAGTTACCGGTGCCGCCCTCGGGATTGGTTTCCAGCCGCAGGATCGGTTTCACCAGCCGGATTTCGGGCAGCCGCACTTCACGCTTGAACAGCAGCGGGAAGACCTCGACTTTGATCTCCAGCCGCTCGACCGAGGCCATCGTCTGTGACTCGGACCAGTCCGCATTCGCGAACCGCAGCGCATCGGCGTGGACGGTCGTCGTGCGGCCCAGGTCGACGTCGAGATCGCCGCCGATCACCAGTGCGCGGCCGGTGCGGGCTTCGACGATGCGCTCTACCGGACCCTTGAACCAGTTCCAGTCCCACAGCAGCACCAGCAGCATGATCGCCACCACAAGCACGAGCGCGATGATGCGCAGCGGTCGCGACGATGCGAATCGACGGAAGCGCGGACGGGGTGATGCGGGAGGTGGAGGCGTGGTCGTCATGGGGGGCCTTGTTCAGCCCCACCATCGACGCGCCGCGGTCAACTGCGGGTGAATGTTCCGTTGCGCTTCGGCATCACGATGCGTCAGCGCGCTCCGAGTCCGTCAGTGCGGTTTCGGTGCAGCGCACGGTGCGGCCGTTGTCCTGTGACAGTTCGGCGCCCTCATCGGTGGTAACGAAACGCAGGCCGACCTCCGACCACACCGGCGGCTGGCTGCCGCGGATCACGCCGAGATTGACGATGCGGCCATCGGTCATGCGCAGTCGGGCGAAGCGACCTTCGCGGATGATCTCGACGACGGCGGCCGTCGGGCAGTCGTAGGCCGCGGTGACGGTTTCTGGCGCGGGCGCAGGCGTCGCGGGCGGCGGCGCGGGCGCGGCCACGGGTGCAGGCGGCGCCGGTGGTTCGGCGGAACAGGCCGCCAGCATGACGACGGCGAGGGCGGACAACATCGGGACGGATCGCATGCGGAACTCCGGCGTAGGCGACGATCGCTTGATTGTCGCGACGCGCGCGCTGGCGATCAACGCGCCGGTACGACCTGGGCCAGCACGGCCACGTAATGGCAGACGCTGCCGCCGATGCAGAACAGGTGCCAGATCGCATGCGCGTAGGGAATCGAATCGCGCATGTAGAAGAAGGTGCCGGCCGTGTAGAACACGCCGCCTGCGATGATCCAGCTCAGCGTCCAGGTGTCGAGCGCGGCGGCGACCGGGCCGATCGCGATCACTACCAGCCAGCCCATCGCCACATAGATCGCGGTCGACAGACCGCGGAAGCGGCCGGTGTAGAACAGCTTGAACACCACGCCCGCCAGCGCGAGCGTCCAGATGATGCCGAACAGCCACCAGCCCAGCGTGCCGCGCAGGCCGATCAGCGTGAAGGGCGTATAGGTGCCGGCGATCAGCAGATAGATCGCGCAGTGGTCGAACACTTTCAGGCGGCCCTTGGCCACCGGATGTTCGACCGCGTGGTACAGCGTGGACGCCAGATACAGCAGCAGCAGCGAGACGCCGAACACGATCGATGCGCCGAGCTGCCAGCCGTTGCCGTAGAGCGCAGCCAGGGTGATCAGGACCGCACCGCCGGCGAGCGCGGCGGTCGCGCCGAGACCGTGGGTCAGGGCGCTGGCAAACTCTTCACGCTTCGCGCGGAGCGAACGGGGCGGGGCGGTGGTCATCGACGTCCGGCTGGGGGATTGGACTGCCGCGAAGTATGACCGCGAGTCTTTGTCCTGTCAGAGATCGCGGCGTGGATCAGTCCACCGAGACCGAATGCGCGTGCTCACGTGTGGCGAGGAACTCGACGCCTTCCGCGCGCTCCTGGGCCAGCTGCAGGTTCACCCGGGTCGGGGCGAGATACACCAGCTGGTCGGCGGCGTCGATGGCCAGGTTCATCGCATGCTTGTCGCGGAACGCTTCGAGCGTCTTCGCGTCCTTGCAGCGGATCCAGCGGGCCGTGTTGACCTGCACCGGCTCGAAGCTCGCGTCGACGCCGTATTCGTCTTTGAGCCGGTAAGCCACGACGTCGAACTGCAGCACGCCGACCGCGCCGAGGATCAGATCGTTGCTCATCAGCGGCTTGAAGAACTGCGTCGCGCCTTCTTCCGACAACTGCGCTAGGCCCTTCTGCAGCTGCTTGAGCTTCAGCGGGTCGCGCAGGCGCGCGCGGCGGAACAGTTCCGGGGCGAAGTTCGGGATGCCGGTGAACGCGATGTTCTCGCCCTCGGTGAAGGTGTCGCCGATCGAGATCGTGCCGTGGTTGTGGATGCCGATCACGTCGCCCGGATAGGCCTCGGCGGCGATTTCGCGGTCACTGGCCATGAAGGTCAGCGCGTTGGCGAGCTTGAGCGGCTTGCCGGTGCGTGGCTGGAAGACCTTCATGCCGGCTTCGAAGCGACCCGAACACACGCGCATGAACGCCACGCGGTCGCGGTGCATCGGGTCCATGTTTGCCTGGATCTTGAACACGAAGCCGGTGAGCTTGTCTTCCTGCGGCGCGACTTCGCGCGTGGTCGTCTCGCGCGCCTGCGGCGGCGGCGCATGATCGACGAAGAAGTCCAGCAGCGGCTGCACGCCGAAGTTGTTGACGCCCGAGCCGAAGAACACCGGCGTCTGCTTTCCGGCGCGGTAGGCCTCGAGATCGAAGGGATGGCTGGCACCCTGCACCAGTTCCAGTTCGTCGCGCAGGTCGGCCAGCATCTTCTCGCCGATCTTGTCGCTCAGGCCCGGCGCATCGATCGACGGGAAGATCGTCGAATCCTGGCGGGTGAAGTTGCGGCCCGGCTCGTAGAGATGCACTTCGCCGGTCACCAGATGCACCACGCCCTTGAGGCGCTGGCCCATGCCGATCGGCCAGGTCACCGGCGCGCACTGGATGCCGAGCACGGTTTCGACTTCATCGAGCAGATCGATCGGGTCCTTGCCCTCGCGGTCGAGCTTGTTGATGAAGGTCATGATCGGCGTGTCGCGCAGCCGGCAGACCTCCATCAGCTTGATCGTGCGTTCCTCGACGCCCTTGGCGACGTCGATGACCATCAGCGCCGAGTCGACCGCGGTCAGCACGCGATAGGTGTCCTCGCCGAAGTCGGCGTGGCCGGGCGTGTCGAGCAGGTTGACGACGCGGCCCTCGTAGGGGAACTGCATCACCGAGCTGGTCACCGAGATGCCGCGCTCCTTCTCCAGCGCCATCCAGTCGGACGTCGCGTGGCGCGCGGCCTTGCGGCCCTTGACCGAGCCGGCCATCTGGATCGCACCGCCGAACAGCAACAGCTTTTCGGTCAGCGTGGTCTTGCCGGCGTCGGGATGCGAAATGATCGCGAACGTGCGGCGGCGGGAACTTTCGGAGGCGATATCGGACATGCGGGCGGCCGCGCGGGTGCGCGCAGGCTGGAATCGGGAAGCCGCCGATTATACGACGCCGGGTGGCGGGCTCAGGGCCGGGCCGGCGCCGCCTCGGCCTGCACCTGTCCGAAGCGGAGCGGGCCATTCGGCCCGGCCATCCGGAACGGCAGTGATTCGAGCCGCATGCCGCGGTTGGCCTGCACGACGAAATGCAGATGCGGCGCAGCGCTCAGGCCGGTGTTGCCGGAGAAGCCGATGATCGTGCCGCGCAGCACGCGAGCACCGGGTGCGACGACCACGCCGGACTGCTGCAGATGCGCGTAGAGCGCCATCGTGCCGTCGTCGTGGAGCACGCGGATGAAGTTGCCGCGCACGCGATCATCGCTTGCGTCGGCCATCGCGCTTGGATCGAGGCGCGCGGTCGCCCCGGACTCGACCTGCATCACCACCCCGTCGCGCGCCGCCAGCACCGGCGTGCCGGCGGGCACCGCGAAATCGACCGCGTGCCGGTTTTCGTCATCGGCGTGACTGAAGCCGCCGCCGAAGCCCTGGGCGATCCGCACGGGCGCGTCGCGCAGCGGATAGAGGTAGTCGACGTTGCGCGCACGGGCGCCCGGCAGACCGGGGATGGCGACGAGCCGCAGGCGTGTGCCGGCGGCGCCATGCTGCAATTGCGCCACCACAAGGTGGCTGCCGCCCGGCACGGTGACGCGTGCCGGCAGGGCCGGCGTGGAAATCGGCGCCGGACCGTCGGCCAGCAGCGCGACTTCCACCGGCCCGGCGAGATGATTGATCGCGGTTGCCTCGGTGCCGCCGAAGCGCGGGCGCAGTTCGAACTCGACGCTCGAAGCGCGGGTCGGCAACGCGACGGCCTCGACCGGAGGCGCGGGTGGCGGCGTCGTGGTGCCGGGCCAGGTTCCGCTGGACGGCGTCTGCGCGAGTGCGGCGCCGGAAGCGCACAGCCCCAGCAGCGCGAGCGCCGACTGCCATCGCCGCATCGGCATCAGCGCGCTCAGCGGCTGCAGTCGGGATCGAGCTGCAGCGCGGTCGCGACCTCGCGCAGATCGAACGCGACCACCGAGGCATCATCGTCGACCGCGAACAACGCACCGGCGGGGAAGCGTGCGGTGGGAGAGGGATGCAGTGCGATGCCGTCGGTCGCGGCGACATGGGCGCCGGTGAAGCTGCCGGCCGGCGTCAGCTGCGCGCGATCAAACACCCGGAACACGGTGCGTGGACGCAGCTGGTCGGCGACGATCCAGTAACCGCCGTCGACACTGCACGACCACAGCGCAATGCCTTCGGGCTCGGCATCGAACGTGCCGGCCGGCAATGCGCGACCGGTGGACGCGCCTTCGAGCGTGTAGACGTGGACCGTCGCGTTGTGACGCAGGTCTTCGTCGGCGATCAGCAGCTGGTCGTGGGCGGCATCACCGGCGATCGACTCGACGATGCGCAACGCGGTCTGCGCATCGGTGGCGCCGAAGCTGCCGAGCGCGGTGACCTTAGGCGCGCCGCCGTCGTGCGCTTCGAAGCGGTAACGGCGCACGCGCTGGTCGAGGCGGGCGAAGTCCGGCACCTGCTTGTGGTCGGCGCCGTCCATGAAGCTGTCGGTGACGTAGACGTCGAACGCGTCCGGCGCGGTCTCGTGGACCCACAGGCCGTAGGGGCTGCGGAGGTCGTCGGCGCCGAACGCGGCCAGCGGCGTGAACCCGGGAAGCGAAAACACCTGCACGCGATGATTGTCGCGCTCGGCGACGAACACCAGGTCGCCGTGCACGGCGATGCCGTTGGGCCGGTCGAACTGGCCGGGCATGGCTCCGCGGGCGCCGACGGTGCGCAGCATCGCGCCGGTGTCGGCATCGAATACGCGCAGCTGGTGCGTGCGCTTGGCCGTGGCGATCAGCCAGGTGCCGCCCTCGGGCGTGGGCCAGGTGGCGAGCGAATCCAGTTCGTCGCCCGCGTGCGCGGACGAGCGCCAGGCTTCGACGATCACCGGTCGGCCGGCCGCTTCCACATCCGTCCCAGCGTGGGCTTCGGGCGAGGTGGGACGGGGCGAACTGGTGGTGCAACCGGCCAGCAGGACGGCCGCGAACAGGAGGGCGATGCGCATCGGCGGATTATGCCGAGCGCCGCATCATCTGCGTTACCGGTTGCATCCGAAATAATCCATCGCTGCATCCGGATGAAGCGATTGACTTTCCGGAATCGCGCTGGCAACCTGCACGCTCCATCGAGACCGGCGGAGGGGCAGGCCCTTTGATGCCGGGGCAACCTGATGGGATCCGCGCTTCGCGCGGCGTCCATCGCGGTGCCAAGTCCTGCGGGGACCTGTGTGTCCACCGGAAGATGGTGATGCCGTATCGGCGTTCGCGCCGATGTTGTATCCGCCGACAGGCGACTTCCGGTGATTCCCGCTAGACGCGATGGCCCAGTCCATCCGGAATCCCGTGCCATGAGTCTCGTCGACACCGCCTACCGCCCCGAACCCACGCCCGAAGCGGCGTACGTGCACGCGCTCGCTGCCGATGCGCCGATCGCCCACGACGTCACCCGCGGCAGCCTCGACGTGCAACTCGCCACCCGGCATGCCGGCATGCGCCAGGTCGCGCTGCGGTATCAGCTGCAGGGCCCGGCATCGGCGCCGGTGGTGTTCGTCGCCGGCGGCATCTCCGCGCACCGGCATCTGGCTGCCAACGCCGCGCATGCAGAAGCCGGATGGCTGGAAGCGCTGGTCGCACCGGGCCGCACGCTCGATCCGGCGCAGCTGCGCCTGCTGGCCTTCGATTTTGTCGGCGCCGATGGCGCGCTCGATGCGCCGATCGACACGACCGACCAGGCCGATGCGATCGCCGTGCTGCTCGACGCGCTGGGCATCGCGCGCCTGCATGCCTTCGTCGGCTATTCCTACGGTGCGCTGGTCGGCCTGCAGTTCGCCGCGCGCCACGCGACACGCGTGCAGCGGCTGGTCGCGGTCAGCGGTGCGCATCGCGCGCATCCCTATGCCGCCGCATGGCGCGCGCTGCAGCGGCAGGCCGTCGCGCTGGGCCAGCTGCAGTGCGCCGATGCGCAGGGTCTGTCGCTGGCGCGCCAGTTCGCAATGCTCAGCTACCGCACGCCGGAAGAATTCGCCGAGCGTTTCGACGCCGCGCCGGAAGTCGTCAACGGCCGCGTGCGCGTCGCCGCCGAGGACTATCTCGACGCTGCCGGTGCGCGTTACGTCTCGCGCACGCCGGTCACCGCGTGGCTGCGCCTGTCGGAATCCATCGATCTTCACCGCGTCGATCCGCGCGACATCCGCGTGCCGACAACCGTCGTCGCCGTCGAAGGCGACCGCCTCGTGCCGTTGGCCGATGCGGTGACGCTGCTCGAAGGGCTGGGGCCGAACGGACAGCTGCGCGTGCTGCGCTCGCCTTACGGCCACGACGCCTTCCTCAAAGAAACCGACCGCATCGATGCACTGCTCGCGACCGCGCTGCGTGCCGCCACTTCCGGAGACCCCGCATGAGCCTCCACGCCCCGACCGACGCCGCCTGTCAGCCCGCGACCTGCGCCGTGCGCGCCGGCATCGACCGCGATCCCGCCTTTGGCGCGGTGACGCCGCCGATCGTGCTGTCGAGCAACTTCAGCTTCGCCGGCTTCGGTGAGAAGCGGCAGTACGACTACACCCGCAGCGGCAATCCCACGCGTGATCTGCTCGGCGAAGCGCTGGCGCAACTCGAAGGCGGCGCGGGCGGTGTGATCACGCCGACCGGCATGGCTGCGATCACCCTGGTGCTCAATGCGCTGCTCGAGCCCGGCGATCGCCTGGTCGTGCCGCACGATGCCTACGGCGGCAGCTGGCGCCTGTTCGATGCGCTGGCACGCAAGGGCCACTTCGAACTCGTCACCGCCGATCTCACCGATCCGCGCAGCCTCGCCGACGCGCTGGCCACGCAGCCCAAGCTGGTGCTGGTGGAGACGCCGTCGAACCCGCTGCTGCGCATCACCGACCTGCGCTTCGTCATCGAGGCTGCGCACCGCGCCGGCGCGCTCGCGGTGGTCGACAACACCTTCCTGTCACCGGCGCTGCAGCGCCCGATCGAATTCGGCGCCGATGTCGTGCTGCATTCGACCACCAAATACATCAACGGCCACAGCGATGTCGTCGGTGGCGCGGTGATCGCGCGCGACGCCGAACTGCATGCGCAGCTCGCGTGGTGGGCAAATGCGCTGGGCATCACCGGCTCGCCGTTCGACAGCTTCCTGACCCTGCGCGGCCTGCGCACGCTGGATGCGCGCCTGCGCGTGCACCAGGAGAACACCGCCGGCGTGGTCGCGCTGCTCGACGCGCATCCGGCGGTGGCGCGCGTGCACTATCCGGGTCTGGTCGACCATCCGGGTCATGCCATCGCCGCGCGTCAGCAGTCGGGCTTCGGCGCGATGCTGTCCTTCGAACTCGCCGGCGCGCCGGGTGTGGCGCAGGAAGACGTGGTGCGCGCATTCGTCGCTGGCCTCCAGCAGTTCACGCTGGCCGAATCGCTGGGCGGTGTGGAGAGCCTGATCGCGCATCCGGCGACGATGACGCACGCGGCGATGACGCCGGCGGCGCGCGCTGCGGCCGGCATCTCCGACGGTCTGCTGCGGCTGTCGGTCGGCATCGAAGCACTGGACGATCTGTTGATCGACATCGAGGCCGGCCTCGCTCGCGCCGCGACCGTGCTGGATGCGGCCACGCGCCCGTCCCGCGCAGGCGTAGAAGCATGAGTACCGTCGTGCAGTTGCGGCAGGGGCGCCGCGCGCAACCGCGGCCCGCGCGTCTGGCCTTGCTGGGGACCGGCACGGTCGGCTCGGCGTTCGTCGAGCGCTATGCGCGACTCGCCGCGCAGGGCGTGGCGCTGCCCGAGGTCGCGTGGCTGTGCAATTCACGGACCCAGGTCGGCGGTGGCGACGATCTGCATGTCGCGCTCGCCCAGGCCCGCGCCGCGGCGCGCCGCCGCGCCGGATTTCCGCCGTGGGCAGAAGGCGAAAGCCCGAAGCCGGGCGACATCATCGTCGACGCGACCGCGAGCGAAACCGTTGCCGACTGGCATCCCGAATGGCTGACCCGCGGCGTGCACGTGGTGACTGCGAACAAGCTCGGCACCGGCGGCGATCTCGGCCGCGCATTGTCGATCGGCGATGCGCGCGCGATCGGCGGCCGCTATGGCGACAGTGCGACGGTCGGCGCCGGCCTGCCACTGTTGCGCAGTCTGCGCGCGCTGATCGATGGCGGCGACCGCATCCACGCGATCGAGGGGGTGCTGTCGGGCTCATTGGCCTGGCTGTTCTCGCATCACGACGGCAGCCGCCCTTTCTCGGCGCTGGTGCGCGAGGCGAGTGCGGCGGGCTACACCGAGCCGGATCCACGCGTCGATCTGTCCGGCGAGGATGTGCGCCGCAAGCTGCTGATCCTCGCGCGCGCCGCGGGCATCGCATTGCCGGCGCATGAAGTCGTCGTCGAATCGCTGGTGCCCGACGTGCTCGCGCGCGCCGCGGATGGAGACGTCCATCAGGCGCTGGCCGCACTCGACGACACGCTCGAAGCGCGTCGCGCGGAGGCGGCCGCGAACGGTGATCGTCTGTGTTTCGTCGGCCGTTTCGACGCCGACGGTGCACGCGTGGGGCTGCGGGCATTGCCGGTCGGCCATCCGCTGTGCGCGGGCAACGGCACCGACAACCGCGTCGCGATCCACAGCGATCGCTACAGCGCGCAGCCGCTGGTGATCCAGGGCCCGGGCGCGGGCGCGGAAGTCACCGCGGCGGCTTTGCTCGACGACGTGCTGGCCATCACCCACGCGCAGGTGATCTGACGGCGGCGCGCTCGTCGGAAGCTTCTGACTGGGGCGAACCCTAGATCGGGTGCGCCCCGGTGTCGTGGGCGCTGTGGGCGCGCTGGAATGGCGTCATTCAGATTCCATCCAGCCAGGGGCCCACCGTGACCGACAACCTCAGCATTTCCGTCTCGCTCAGCATCAGCGGCCAGCTGCCGGCCGTGCAGAGCGCCGCCAGCACGCAGCGCACCGGCGACGGCCGCGTGCAGTTCGAGAACGAGAATTACCGCATCACCGCCGGCGACAACGACGAAGTCATCGTCTTCAACAAGGGCACCGGCGAGAACTACAGGATCTGGGGCGACCCGCACGTCGAGATCGACGGCAAGCACGCCTTCGATTTCTGGGGTCAGACCACGTTCCAGCTCGATGACGGCACCAAGGTCACGATCGAGACCACGCCGTGGGCGCAGGGCGGCGACGGCGCGACGGTAGCCTCGGTGGTGACGATCACCGACGGCGACTATGGCGTGCAGATCAGCGGCGTGGACAGCAACACCCACGGCGATCTGTCGTTCCAGGAATTCGCCGGCGGCGGCCGCGTGCTCGACGCCGCGGTGCGCGACGGCAACGTGCTGCTGGAGAACGAGAACGGCAGCGGCTTCATCGCCGTCGACCAGAACGGCAACATCCAGAACGTCGATCAGGCCTTCATTCTGGCGACCGACGAACTCAAGAACGGTGGCCCGGATTTCCTCGCCCACTTCGCCGAGATCTTCTCGTTCTTCACCGGCCTGATGGCGATCAGCTTCAACGGCGGCCTTGCGCTCGGCAGCGACAACGTCCATCGTGATCCCGAACCGGCCGCCCAACCGGCGGCGCCCTGGCAGTTCAGCCTGACGCTGTCGATCAGCGGCTGATTCCGCGCCTCCGGCAGAACGGCGCGCCGCGGATGCGGTGCGCCGTTTTTGTGTGCGGGACGATCGTGTGTCTGCCGTTGCTGTTGTCAGAACACCCGCGACGTCGCAGGTGTCGCGCGCGCCTTCAGGCGCTCAGCACTCGATGACGTTGACCGCCAGGCCGCCGCGCGAGGTTTCCTTGTACTTGTCGCGCATGTCGCGGCCGGTGTCGCGCATCGTGCGGATCACCTTGTCGAGGCTGACCTTGTGCTTGCCGTCGCCGCGAAAGGCCATGCGCGAGGCGTTGATCGCCTTGACCGCGCCCATCGCATTGCGCTCGATGCACGGAATCTGCACAAGCCCCCCGATCGGATCGCAGGTCAGGCCGAGGTTGTGTTCCATGCCGATCTCGGCCGCGTTCTCGATCTGGCTCGGCGTGCCGCCGAGTGCGGCGGTGAGGCCGGCAGCGGCCATCGAGCACGCCACGCCCACTTCGCCCTGGCAGCCGACTTCCGCGCCCGAGATGCTGGCGTTCTCCTTGTAGAGAATGCCGACAGCGGACGCGGTCAGCAGGAAATCGAAAATGCCCTGCTCGGTGGAGTTCGGGCAGAAGCGGTCGTAGTAATGCAACACCGCGGGCAGGATCCCGGCCGCGCCATTGGTCGGCGCGGTGACGACACGGCCACCGGCGGCGTTCTCCTCGTTCACCGCAAGCGCGTAGAGGTTCACCCAGTCAAGCACCGTCAGCGGATCGCGCATGCCGGCTTCGGGCTTCGACGACAGTTCGGCATGCAACGCCGGCGCGCGCCGGGTGACATGCAGCCCGCCCGGCAGCGTGCCGGTCTGGCGGATGCCACGCGCGACGCAGGATTGCATCGCCGCCCACAGTTCGCGCAGGCCTTCGCGGATCTCGTCCTCGCTGCGCCAGACCTTCTCGTTCTCCAGCATCAGCTTGGCGATGCTCACGCCGTGCGTGTTCGCCTGCGCGATCAGCTCGTCGCCGCTCGAGAACGGATAGGGCACGTCGGTGGTGTCGGCGACGATGCGGTCTTCGGCCGCCTCGTCTTCGTTGACGACGAAGCCGCCGCCCACCGAGTAGTAGTCGCGCGTCGCGATGACCGCGCCCTCGGCGTCGTACGCGGTGAAGCGCATGCCGTTGGTGTGGAAGGGCAGCTTCTGCCGCTTGTTCATCACCAGATCCGACTTCTCGTCGAAGGCGATCTCGTGCGTGCCGCCGAGCCGGATGCGCTTGTCGCCGCGGATCCGGATCAAGGCATCGGGAATGATGTCCGGATCGATCTGGTTCGGCATGTGGCCTTCGAGGCCCATCATCACGGCCTTGTCGGTGCCGTGGCCGCGACCGGTCAATGCCAGCGAACCGAAGACCTCGGCGCGTACACGGACGACGTCGTCCAGCCGCCCCGGCACTTCGAGCCAGCGGCGTACGAAACGCGCGCCCGCGCGCATCGGCCCGACGGTGTGCGAGGAACTCGGCCCGATGCCGATCTTGTAGAGGTCGAACGTGCTGACTGCCATGTGGCTATTCTACGGCCCGCGCCTGCATCCAGGCCTGCCGCGATGCGACATGAGCCCGCCGACCCTGATCCTCTACCAGCGCGACGACTGCCATCTGTGCGATCTGGCGCTGGATGCGCTCGCCAGCGCCGGCGTGCCGGCGTTCGAGAGTGTCTTCATCGATGACGTTACGGCGCTCGAAGAGCGTTATGGCGTGCGCGTGCCGGTGCTGCGCGACGCGCGCGACGGGCGCGAACTCGACTGGCCCTTCGATGCCGATGCGGCGCGGCGCTGGCTGCGCGGCTGACCGCATTGCACGGATTCACCTGGCCGGCTGCAGATAGACCCGGGTGCTGATCGCGATCTCGTTGGGGATCGTGCCGGTGTCGGCCCAGTCGCCACTACCCACGCCGAAATCGAGACGGCGCACGGTGGCGCGCCCCGACAGCAGCGGGCGCGCGCCGTCGGTCCAGGTGAAGGTCAGCGTCACCGGCTTGCGCACGCCGCGCAGTTCCAGCGTGCCGTCGGCGGCGTACTGGCCATTGCCAAGATCGCGGAAGCCGGTCGCGGTGTAGGTCGCCTGCGCGAACTTCGACGCATCGAAGAACGCGTTGCCGCGCATCTCGGTGTCGTAGTCGGCGTTCTGCGTGGTCGCGGTGGCGACCGGAATGGTGACAGCGAGCTTGCCGGCGGCCAGATCGGCCGGATCGAAGCTCACCGTCGTGCGGAAGCCTGGGAAGGTGCCGGAGAACGTCTCACCCTGGTACTTGCCGGCGAATGCCAGCGAAGAGCCGGACGCCTGCACGTAGTCGGCGGCGAAGACGGGCAGGGCGAGCGCGGCGGTCAGTACGCCGAGGGCGAGGGAGCGGATCATGCGCATGAAGTCAGTCCTGCAGAGGAGAGGTCGGAGAACGAGTGCGCAGCCAGCCACGCGGCAGCATGCGCGCCAGTGTGTCATCGCGCTGGACGAAGTGGTGGTAGAGCGCGGCGATCGCATGCAGTAGCGCGAGGCCGACGAGTGTCCAGAACAGCAGTTCGTGCACGTTGCCGGCGAGCTGGCGCAGATCCGCGTCACGCGTCACCAGCGCCGGCAGGTTGAACAGCTTGAACCACTGCAGCGGATAGCCGGCGGCGGAATTGAAGGTCCAGCCGCTGAGGGGAATCGCGAACAGCAGACCGTACAGAAGCCAATGCGTGAAGCCGGCGAAACGCGACTGCCAGCGCGGCGTGCCGGCCGGATCCTTCGGCGCACCCGCGTACAGACGCCACGCCAGCCGGAACGTCGCAAGCGCGAGGATCGTCAGGCCCAGCGACTTATGCAGTGCGTAGATCTCGATCTTAGTCGGGCTGTTGCGCATGTCGCCCATGACCAGCCCGAGGATGCCGGTGGTCAGAATCAGCGCCACGACCAGCCAGTGCAGCAGCTGGCTGACGACGCCCCAGCGGTCGGGTGCATTGCGGAGCGTCACGGATTCGGCTCCGTCGGCGGCGCTGCCGGCGTGGTTTCGACAGGCGTCTCGGGGGCGGGAAGGTTGGCATCGGCGGCGTCATCCGCCGCATCCGGTGCATCGCCCGCATCCGCGCCGCCGCGACTGCGAGAGGCTTCCACTTCCAGCCGCAGCTCGACGGCGTCGCCGATCACCGACTTCCACGCATCGATGCCGAATTCGGCGCGCGACAGCGCGGCGGTGGCCGAGAAGCCCACGGTGCGACGGAACGGCGGCAGCGGATAACGCTTGAGTCCGTTGAGCACGACCTGCAACGCGACCTCGCGGGTTTCGCCGCGCAGGGTGAGATCGCCATGCACGATCGCGCGCTGCGCGTCGATCGGCTCGATGTGGGTCGAGACAAACGTCGCGACCGGATGACGCTCGCCGTCGAGCAGGTTGCGCGCCAGCGTCGCCTGGTTCCATTTGGCATCGCCCAGATCGACGCGTGCGATCGGAATCGACACCTCCACACGCGCGGTGCTCCAGTCGTCGGGGTCGAACACGATCGTGCCGGTACTGCCCGACACCGTGCCGATCGCCTTCGAAAAACCGGCATGGTCGATCGCGAACTGCACGCGGGTATGCACCGGGTCCAGCGCGTACTGCGCCGGGGCAGCCCATGCGGGCGCGCCCATGCCGAGCAGCAGCAGGGATGAAACGAAGAGCTGGCACGGCAGTCGCATCGGAGAGTCCGGATGGCAGCGGAGTGGGCGGTCGTGCCGATTCTAGGCGCGGGCTGTCGATGCCGCGCAACTTGCGGTGGCAACGCAGCGTTGCGAGGATGCCATCCGGGACGCGCGGTCAACGCGCGGTGGTGATGTACGGGGAGCAGGATGCGCGTTGCAGGGATGATGCTGGTGTGGCTGTGGTGCTGCCTGTCGGCCGGCACCGCGTGGGCGCAGAACGGCGCAGTCACCGCCAGCATTCCGCAGCCGCGGCAGATCGGCGTGTTGGACGGGTTGCCGTCGAATCGCGTGAACGCGATCGCCGAGGACCGGCAGGGCTATCTGTGGATCGCCACGCGCGACGGCCTGGCGCGCTACGACGGCGTGGGCTTCCGTGTCTGGCGCGTCGAGGATGGCCTGGGCGACAACTACGTCTGGGCAGTGCACGTCGATGCGCAGGACCGCGTCTGGGTTGGGACGCGGCGTGGTGGCGTGTCGATGCTGGATGCGGAGCGCACCACGTTCACCCGTTACAACCACGACACCCACGCCGAGATCGGCGTCGACGATGTGTGGGCCGTGATGTCGACGCCGGATGGCGCGATCTGGTTCGGGACCGCGGAGTCCGGTCTCTATCGGCTTGCGCCGGATGGTGGGCTGCGGCGATTCCGTTCGGATCCGGAGAACCCACGCAGCCTGCCGGCGGATGGCGTCAGCTACATCGTGCCTGCTGCCGGTGGCGCGCTGTGGATCGGCACGAAGAACGGTGTCGCGCAGTGGAACGGGCGCGATTTCGAGCGCGTTCCGTCGCCGGCGACGGCCACCCGAATGGTCAACGGTCTGGTGCTCGATACCGCAGGCGATCTGTGGATCGGTGCACAGGGTGGTGGTGTGGTGCGGCGCGCGGATGGCCACACGGAAATGATGCCGGAGGTCGATCCGGTGATGCGTGCGCCCGTCTTGCACATGCTCGTCCAGGATCGCCAGGGCGCGCGCTGGTTCGACACGCGCAGCGGCCTCGCGCGTGAGGTCAACGGCCATCTCGATGATGTGCCGCTTTACAGCTTTGCCAGTCGAGGGCCCGTGCGACCGTCGTGGTCGTCGGCCTTCCAGGATCGCGAAGGCGGGCTCTGGTTCGCGAGCGTAGATGCGGGGCTTTGGTATCTCCCGGCGAACTGGCGCAATTTCACCGTGTTGCAGCGCCGCGTGCTGGATCCGACCACGCCGGCGAACGCTTTCGTACATGGGGTCGCACGGGCTGCCGACGGCGGCTTCTGGCTTGTCGGCAATGGCGGGGTGCTCGATCACCTCGATCCGGTCACGGGCGTTGTCGGACACCGTCTCTCCGAGGTGTGTGGGAGCGAACCAAACCGCAGTGTCCATGAGACCAAAGCCGGCATCGTCTGGATCGGATGTTTTCGGCAGTTGGTGCGCTTCGATCCGACGCGTGGCGATGTGCGGCGCTGGTACCAGAATGATGAAGACGCGCCTGCACCTGGTGGTCAGCACATCGACACCATCGTCGAACAAGATGACGGCACTGTCTGGTTCGCCAGTGATCTGGAGCTGCAAGCGCGCGCACCTGACGGCCGTCTGATCGACTCGATTCGAGCAGGCGATGGCCGAGGCATTCCGTCGTTGGTCCGGCCGATGACGATTGCGCAGGCGCCTGACGGTGGAATCTGGCTCGCGACCACGCGTGGCATCTACGCGTGGAAGAGCGAGAGCCGCACCTTCGAACCGCTGCCCGGCGCGCCACTGCGTACGATCAGTGCGATCGCGCAACAGGGAACGGACACCGTCTGGCTAGCGGGGCCGGGGACGCTGGAGGCCTATCACTGGAATGGCGCGCTGCTGACGCGGCAACTTGCCTTCGGACGTGCGAACGGACTCCCGCAGGTGATGCCCGGCGGCGTCGCCGTCGACGCCAGCGGAACGGTTTGGATCACCACCGTACGAGGGCTGGTGCGTCTGGATCCAACGACATCGCGCATCCGTGTCTATGGCGTGCGCGACGGATTGCCGAGCCAGGAATTCAGTGAACAGCACATCGGCGTGTCGCGCGACGGCCACTTCGCGGTCGGCACCGGCGAAGGGCTGCTGCTGTTCCATCCAAGCGACGTGCATCGACGCGACGAAACGCCCCCGCTGGTGATCGAGTCGATCGATCTGCGTCGCGACGACGACCGGGTCGATCTTCCGACCCAGGACTCGATCGAGTTGCTTCACGGGGACCGTGACCTGCGCGTGGGTGCACGCCTGCTGTCATTCACCGATGCGCATGCCCACCACTACCGATTCCGTCTGGAGGGGTATGAGTCGGAATGGGTGGATGCAGACGTCACGGCGGAACGTTTGTTTCCCCGGCTCGAGCCCGGGCGCTACACGCTGCACGTGGAGGCGCGGACGGAAGACGGCGAATGGACAGCGTTGGCACCGTTGTCCATTCTTCAGGCCCCGCCATGGTGGCGCACGATCTGGTCGCTGCTGGGGCTCCTGCTGCTGGTTGGCTTCGCGCTGTGGTGGGCGGCTCTCACCTATCGCGCCCGACTCAAGCGGCGTCATGCGTGGCAGCTCGGCGAAGACAAGCGCAAGCTCGCCGAACAGGCGTCACTCGCGAAAACGCGCTTCCTCGCCACGCTGGGCCACGAGGTCCGTACACCGATGACCGGTGTCCTCGGCATGAGCGAATTGCTGCTCCACACCGTGTTGGATCCCCGTCAACGCGGCTATGCCGAATCGATCCGCCGCGCGGGCGACCACCTCATGCGGCTCGTCAATGATGCGCTCGATCTCGCGCGCATCGAAGCAGGCAGGCTCGAGCTCGATCCACACCCCTTCGAAGTCGCACGGCTGGTGCAGGACGTTGTCGCGATGTGCGCGCCGATGGCGCGTCAGAAGTCACTGGGATTCGACGTCTTCGTCGACCCGTCCGTGCCTGCATGGATGCTCGGCGATCCGGGGCGCGTGCGCCAGATCCTGCTCAACCTGCTCGGCAACGCGATCAAGTTCACCGAAAGCGGGGGTGTCGGCCTGCGGGCGGATGTCGATCCTGCGGGTGCGCTGTGTTTCGTCGTCACCGACACCGGTCCGGGCCTGAGCAAGGAGCAGCGCGAGCGCCTGTTCCGCCGGTTCGAACAGGCCGAAGGCGCACGCACCGCATCGCGCTACGGCGGCAGCGGTCTCGGGCTCGCCATCAGCCAGGAATTGTCGGCGACGATGGGCGGGCATATCGCGGTCGAGAGTACGCTCGGTGAAGGGACGCGCTTCCGCGTGGTCCTGCCGCTACCGGTGGTGATCGATCCGCCGCATTCGCAGATCGAGTCCGGCGTCGAACGCATCACCTCCGCGGTCGGCCTGGAGATCCTGCTCGTCGAGGACGACCAGACCGTGTCCGAAGTGATCGCCGGACTGCTGCAGTCGCAGGGTCACGAAGTCGTGCATGTCATGCACGGCCTCGGTGCGTTGTCGGAGATCGCCACGCGCAGTTTCGATCTGGCGTTGCTCGATCTCGACCTGCCGGGAATCGACGGTCTGACACTCGCCGGCATGATGCGCGCGCATGGCTTCGTCCAGCCGATGGTCGCAGTGACCGCCCGCGCGGATGCGGACGCCGAAGCGGCAGCGCGCGTCGCCGGTTTCGACGGCTTCCTGCGCAAGCCGCTGACCGGCGAGATGCTGTCCGACACCCTGGCGTGGACGTGGCGACCGACGCGCGACGACGACGAGCCGGACGCCGAGCTCTCCGGGCACCGCACACGCTGACGCAGTCTGAACCGAGAAGCCGGGACGCTCCCGGCAGTCTCATATCCCGAGACGGTGCGGCCGCAGGCTTGGCGCTACTTGCACAAGCTGCGACCCAGACTGCCCACATGGCCCTCGCGTCCAACGATCTGATACAGCTCCGCCCGGAAGGGCTGTATTGCCCTGCGGGCGACTTCCATATCGACCCATGGCGCCCCGTGCCCCGCGCGGTGATCACGCACGGCCACGGTGATCACGCCCGGACCGGCATGGGCGCATATCACACCACCCGGCTCGGCCTGCCGATCCTCGAGTGGCGACTCGGTGAGCAGATCTATGCGGCGCACGAATACGGCGTGCCATTCCAGATGGGCCATGCCACGGTGTCGCTGCATCCGGCCGGACACGTGCTGGGATCGGCGCAGGTGCGTGTCGAGGTCGGCGGCGAAGTGTGGGTCGCTTCGGGCGACTACAAACGCCAGCACGATCCGACGTGCGACCCGTTCGAAGTCGTGCGCTGCGACACGTTCATCACCGAAGCGACGTTCGGGCTGCCGGTCTATCGCTGGCCGGACACGTCCGAAGTCGCACGCGACATCGTCGCCTGGCGCGACCAATGCGCGGAACGCGGCGAGGCGGCGATTCTCTACTGCTACGCGCTTGGCAAGGCGCAGCGCGTACTGGCGGAACTCGCGGTGCATACCGACCAACCTGTGCTGTCGCATGGCGCTGTCGCGACCGGCGTCGAGGTCTACCGCCGCGCCGGCGTGTCACTGATCGACACACTGCCGGTGGCCGACACCGACAAGGCTGCCGATTTCGCCGGCAAGCTCGTCCTCGCACCACCGTCCGCTGCAGGCAGTTCCTGGATCCGACGTTTCCGCCGTGCGCAGCAGGGCTTCGCCTCGGGATGGATGCAGATCCGGGGCAACCGGCGCCGTCGCAACTACGATCGCGGCTTCGTCGTGTCCGATCACGCCGACTGGCCGGACCTGATGCGGACCGTGCGCGAAACCGGCGCGACGCGGGTGATTGCCACGCATGGCAACACCGACGCGATCATCCGCGCGCTGCGCGAGGACGGGATCGCGGCCGAGGCGTTCCGGACGGATTTCGGAGGCGAGGAATGAGGGGACTCCGCAGTGCGCCCGCCGCTTCGAAGCCGTCGGTATGAAGCGCTTCGCCCAGCTCTATCGCGAGCTCGACCAGAGCACCGCCACGCTCGACAAGCGCGCGGCGCTGATCCGCTATTTCCGCGAGGCACCGCCGCGCGATGCGGCATGGGCGCTGTATCTGCTGTCAGGCGGCAAGGTCGCCAGCGCACGCAAGAAGATCGCCAATACCCGCGAGCTGCGCGAGTGGATCGCGGCCGAATCGGGCACGCCCGACTGGCTGGTCGACGACAGTTACGATCAGGTCGGCGATCTGGGCGAGACGCTGGCGTTGCTGCTGGGCGATCCGGCCGATGCGTCGCCGGACGTCGCGCTCGCGGACTGGATCGAAATGCGGTTGCTGCCGGTCGCGAACCAGGATGTCGAGATCCGTCGCGCGGTCATCGTCGAGGCCTGGCGCACGCTCCGCTTCGATGAGCGATTGCTGTTCAACAAGCTGTTGACTGGCGCGTTGCGCGTCGGCGTGTCGCAGCGGCTGGTGCAGCAGGCGCTGGCGGAGCTCACCGGCATCGATATCGCACGGCTCGCGCAACGCATGCTCGGCAACTGGGCGCCGACGCCGGATTTCCTGCGTGATCTGCTTTCGCCGGAAGAACTGCCCGGCGATCGCCAGCAGCCGTATCCCTTCTTTCTCGCTTCGCCGCTGGAGTCGGCGCTTCGCGCGGAAGCGGGTCTGCCCGAGGCGGAGCCGGTCGAGGAGGGCGCGCCGACGGTGGCGCCCGACATCATTGCGCTCGCCAACGATCCCGATGCCGTCGCGCGTGCGCTCGGTCCCATCGAGGACTGGCTGCTCGAATGGAAATGGGACGGCATCCGGCTGCAGCTGCTGCGTCGCGATGGCGAGGTCGCGCTGTGGTCGCGCGGCGAGGAACGTCTGGATGGACGTTTTCCCGAGATCGAAGCCGCGGCGATGTCACTACCCGATGGCGTGGTGCTCGACGGCGAACTCCTGGCCTGGCGCGCGAACGACGATGCCCCGCTGCCGTTCACCGCATTGCAGACGCGCATCCAGCGGCTGAAGCCCGGACCGAAGACGCTGGCCGACGCGCCGGTGCGCTTGCAGGTCTATGACCTGCTCGAACGCGACGGCGAAGACTGGCGTGCCCGGCCGCAGCACGAACGCCGTGCGGCGCTGGAAACCCTGATCGCGGCGCATGGTGATCCGCGCATCGTGGTCTCGCCGCGTGTCGACGTCGCGGACTGGTCGGCGGCGGCACAGTTGCGCGAGCAAGCACGTGACCGTGGCGTCGAAGGCCTGATGCTCAAGCGCGCCAGTGCGTGGTATCAGACCGGTCGGCGCCGCGGCGACTGGTGGAAGTGGAAGATCGATCCGCTGACCATCGATGCGGTGTTGCTTTATGCGCAGGCAGGGCACGGTCGCCGTAGCACGCTCTATACCGACTACACCTTCGGCCTGTGGGACGGTGACACGCTGGTGCCGGTGGCGAAGGCGTATTCCGGGCTCGACGACAGCGAGATCCTCGCGCTCGACAAGTGGATCCGCGCGCACACGCTGGAACGCTTCGGGCCGGTGCGCTCTGTGCGCGCGCACCATGTGTTCGAACTCGGCTTCGAAGCGGTCAACGTGTCGAAGCGGCACAAGTCCGGTATCGCGGTGCGGTTCCCACGCATCCTGCGCTGGCGCCACGACAAGCCGATGGCCGAGGCCGACCGGCTGGACACCTTGAAGGCACTGGCGCGATGACGCCACGCGCCACGCGCATGCGGGCATCCACGGCCGCGGCGGCCCCGCAGGAAGACAACGCCAAGCCCGCGACCACGCGTCTGCGTGGCCCCGACGCGCCGATGCGCGCGTGGTTCGAAGCGCAAGGGTGGACCGCGGCCCCATTCCAGCGCGAAGTCTGGAAGCGCTACCTCGCGGGCGAGTCCGGCCTGCTGCAGACGCCGACCGGCAGCGGCAAGACTTTGGCCGCGATCGGCGGTCCGCTACTCGAAGCGTTCGCGTCCACGCCGCGTGCCGCAGCACCATCGAGGCCCCGCAAGGGAACTGCAACGCGTCCGCCCGGCAGCCTCAAGGTGCTGTGGATCACACCGCTGCGTGCGCTCGCGGTCGATACCACGCGCGCGCTGCGGGCGCCGATCGAAGCGCTTGGGCTGGACTGGGTGGTCGCGATGCGCACCGGGGACGCAAGCGCGCGCGACCGGCGTCTCGCGCGCAGTGGGCAGGCCGATGTGCTCGTCACGACTCCCGAATCGCTGTCGTTGCTGCAGTCCTATGCAGACATGGCGCCGCAGCTGTCGCAGCTGCAGTGCGTCGTCGTCGACGAGTGGCACGAACTGCTCGGCAACAAGCGCGGCGTACTGCTGCAGCTCGCGCTCGCGCGCTTGCGTCGCCTGAATCCCGCGCTGCGGATATGGGGCGTCTCGGCGACACTCGGCAATCTGGACGAAGCGCGCGATGCCCTGTTGCCGCATCTGCCGGATGCGCCGCTGGTCGCCGGCGTCGCGCCCAAGCGGTTCACGCTCGACACCCTGTTGCCCGGTGAGGACGAACGCTTCCCGTGGGGCGGTCATCTCGGTCTGGCGCAGTTGCCGCGCGTGCTCGAACGGTTGATGGCCGAGCGTACCAGTCTGCTGTTCGCCAACACGCGTTCGCAGGCCGAACTGTGGCACCGCGCCTTGAATGCCGTGTGGCCGGAAGCGCCCGAAACGCTGGCGCTGCATCACGGTTCGCTCGATCCGAAGTTGCGCGCCGCCGCGGAAGACGGCCTGCGCGACGGCAGCATCCGCTGCGTGGTCGCGACGTCCAGTCTCGACCTGGGTGTCGATTTCCCGGCTGTCGACCAGGTGCTGCAGATCGGCAGCCCGAAGGGCGTCTCGCGCCTGCTGCAGCGCGCCGGCCGAGCGCGGCATCGTCCCGGCGAAGCTGGGCACGTGGTGTGTGTACCGACGCATGCGCTGGAACTCGTCGAGTACGCCGCCGCGCGCGCCGCCGTCGCGGCCGGCACCATCGAATCGCGACCACCGCCCGTGCTCAGTCTCGACGTGCTGGCCCAGCATTGCGTCACGCTGGCGCTCGGTGGTGGCTTCGAGGCCGACGCGCTGCTCGCGGAGGTGCACGACACCCACGCTTTCCGCGCGCTCGACGACACGGCCTGGCGCGCGGTGCTCGACTTCATCGTGCAGGGCGGCACCGCGCTTGCGCACTATCCCGAGTTCCGCCGCGTCGCGCGCGGTGAGGACGGCGTTTATCGCGTCGACGACCGGCGCATCGCGCTGCGCCATCGCCTGTCGATCGGCACCATCGCCAGCGATGGCTCGGTGCGGGTGAAGCTGATGCGCGGCGGCGGTCTGGGTTCGGTGGAAGAGAGTTTCATCGGCCGGCTGCGACCGCGCGACAAGTTCCAGTTCGCCGGACGCACGCTGGAACTCGTGCGGCTGGAAGACATGACCGCCTACGTGCGCGTGGCCAAGTCGGGCAGCGGCACCGTGCCGAAATGGTCGGGGGGGCGTATGGCGCTGTCGGGCACGCTGGCGCACGAGGTGGAGCGCCTGTTCGAAGCGCCGCGGGACGTGCCGGAACTGCGCGCGATCGGACGCCTGCTCGATCTGCAGCAGCGCCTGTCGGCATTGCCCGCGCCGGGCCGCCTGCTGGTCGAATGGATCCACGTGCGCGGCGGCCGGCATCTGTTCCTGTATCCCTTCGCCGGCCGTCAGGTGCACGAGGGTCTGGCCGCGCTGTGGTCACTGCGCTGGGGACGGCGGCATCCGAACAGTTTTTCGTTCGCAGCCAATGATTACGGACTGGTGCTGTCGCCTGCGCAGGACGTGGCACTCGATGTCGACGACATCGCCGCATTGCTGACGCCCGCGTCGCTGCTCGAGGATCTTCGCGAGAGCCTCAACCTCGCAGAACTCGCGCGCCGCCAGTTCCGCGACATCGCCCGCGTCGCCGGTCTGCTGCCGCCGTCGCTGCCGGGTCGCGCGCCACGCTCGATGCGCCAGGTGCAGGCGTCGAGCGGCCTGCTGTTCGACGTGCTGCGCCGCCACGATCCCGACCACATGTTGCTCGCCCTGGCCGAGCGCGAAGTCTTCGCCGCGCAGCTCGAGGTCGTACGCCTGCGCGAGACGCTGGAAGAGTGCAGCGGGCGCACGCTCGCGCTGCATCAGTTGAAGACATTCACACCGATGTCGTTCCCGTTGTGGGCCGAGTCGCTGCGCGGCCAGCTCAGCACCGAGGACTGGCGCACGCGCGTGCAACGTGCCGCGGCGCAGCTGGAGAAACGCAATCGTGGTTGAAACAGCGGTGCCTGGCAGTCTCGGCATCAGGCTGGCCGGCGAATCGGTGTTGCTGCTGCCCGAGCGCGCACTGTGGTGGCCGCGGATGTCGCTGCTCGCGATCGCCGACCTGCATCTGGGCAAGGGCGATCATTTCCGCCGCGCCGGTATCGCGCTGCCCAGTGGCGGCACGGCGCACGACCTCGAACGGCTGGACGCGTTGATGACGCAGACCCGCGCCACGCGCCTGCTCGTACTCGGGGATCTGCTGCACGCGGCTGTGACGGATGCGCACTGGCGCGATGCGTGGATGCAGTGGCGCGCGAGCCGGCAGGCGCTGTCGGTGGAACTGGTCGGCGGCAATCACGATCGCGTACTCACCGCGCGGCCCGCTGTCGCCAATGCGCTCGGTATCCATCTGCACGGTCATGCGCTGTCGTTCGCGCCGTTCCTGTTTGTCCACGACCCCGCACATGGCGTGCATGCAGAGGGATACCGGCTGGGCGGCCATCTGCATCCTGTCGTCCGCCTGCCGGGCGTGCCACGCCTGCCGGCCTTCCGGTTCGACGAATCCGCCGGGGTACTGCCGGCCTTCACTGCGTTCGCCGGTGGCTGGCGTGTCGACCGCACACCCGGCACGCGCCTGTTCGCCTGCGCGCCGGATGTCGTCGTGGATGTGTCGGGCTGACACTGTGCGTCCACGGCGAAATGACGCCGGCAGATACGCAAGCGCGTGAACCGGGCCACGGCGTTGCGGTTAGCATCGGCGCAGGACATGGGAGGTCTGTATGGCACCGACACGGAACCGGACCCGATCGCGCGCAGCCCGCCTGGCGTGGATCGCGCTGCTGCTGGCGTGCCTGCTGCCGCACGCCGCCTTCGCCGCCGACGCAGCGGCGCCGCTGCTCGGCGGCTACATGCGCGAATCGCGGATCGTGTATCCGCTCACGGTGCAGGACTGGCACGCGCAGGGGGAACACCGCTACGAGCAGCCCGAGGCCGGCGTTTCACTGCGCTATGCAAGTGACAGCGCCCAGGAGGCGTGGCTGGACGTGTATGTCTATCCCGTCGGCGAGATCGGCATCGGGCAGCTCGACGCGCACATGGCGCAGACGGTCGGTGAACTCGAAGGCATCGCCGGGCAGGCGCATGGCCGGAAGATCCGGTTCGGGCCGGTACAGGCCGATCGCATTGCGCTGGACGCGGTGGACGACGACAGTGCGGATGGCGAACTGCGTTCCGCCGGCGGTCGGATGGACAGCGACGATGCCGTCTATCACACCGCGCTGGCGATCGCGTTGCGGCAGTACTACTTCATCAAGGGTCGCTACAGCGTTGGGGAAGCGACAATGTCCCCAGACGCAGCACGCGCGGCCTTGGCCGGGTTCCTCGAGCAGTTCGTCCAGCGCGTCCGGATCTCCAGCACCGGCGGCTGCGGTGCACCGCTCCCGGTCGTCGTGATCGAACCGCGTGCGGAACTGCCTGAAAGCGGGTTGCTCGAAGCCACCCACGACGACCGCCCGCTTGCGGTGCTGACGGGCGACTATCGCGTATTCACGCATACACAGGACGATCCCACCGTCCTGCTGCTGCAAGGGTCGGGCAAGAGCATGCGCGATGCACGGTTTCCCGGCTGCGCGGGCGAATCGCCCGTGGAACCGGAGGTGCCCGATGACCATCGCGAAATCCGCATCGAGTACCCCGCGCCGCCGACATCGCGCGCGCTCGTGTCCGTTGACTGATCCGCGATGGCGCCTCGGCCCGTTGCGCTGGCATGATAGGGCGCTGCATGGGGAGCGGCCGCACACGCGGTTGCCATAGGGATCGGAACCGGGAATGGCGGAGTTCGTGAGTACGGCGCTGGGCTATCCCACGCTCGTCTACAGCATCGTGCTGGCGTTCTGCACGGTCTACTGGCTGCTGGCGGCCACCGGGCTCGTGGATCTGGATCTCGACGGCCTCGACGCCGTCGAACTGGGCGAAACCAACGGCCTGGCCGGCCTGCTCGGCCGTATCGGACTGGACCGCTTGCCGTTGATGCTGGTCGTCACCCTCGTGGCCTTCATCGCCTGGTTCCTGACCTATTTCGTGCACCTTTTTCTGCTTGCGCAGTTCGCTGGCTGGCTGCGCTGGCTGGTCGGCAGCGGCGTTGCGCTGGTGGCGTTCGTCGCTGCCGCTTTCATCGCCTCCGCCGTGCTGCGCCCGGTGCGCCTGTGGCTGCTGTCGCGGCGCACGCCGGCGCAGCAGTCGCTGCTCGGCCAGGTTGCGGTGGTGCGCACGCCGCTGGTGTCCGAACACGTCGGCATGGCCGATGTCGACGACGGCGGTGCCGGGCTGATCCTGCAGGTGCGTGCCGACACGGGTGTCGCACTGCGTCGCGGCGACCGCGTGGTGCTCGTCGAATTCAACGCGGCCACGCATGCCTGGCGCGTGCTGCCCGAATCGCAATACCGAACCCTTTGATCCCACGGCCCGCGACCGCGGGTCTCATGTGCAAGGAGCTGCAATGAGCGTTGCGACGATCGCCCCCTTCCTGATCGGCCTGGGGGTACTGCTGGTCGCCCTGCTGGGCATCGCGGGCCTGTTCAAGGCCTTCTATAAAAAGGTCGACCAGGGCACCGCGCTGATCGTCAACGACATGAGCGCGCAGCCGAAGGTGCATTTCACCGGCGCGCTGATCGTCCCGGTGCTCTACCGCGCCGAGCACATGAAGATCAGTCTGATCACGCTGCAGATCGATCGCCGCGGCAAGGAGGGCCTGATCTGCCGCGACAACATGCGCGCCGACATCGCGGTCGCCTTCTATCTGCGTGTCAACGAAACCCAGGCCGACGTGCTGCGCGTGGCGAAGGCGCTCGGCGCCGATCGTGCGTCGGACAAGAACGCGGTCGACGAGCTGTTCAACGCCAAGTTCTCCGAAGCGTTGAAGACGGTCGGCAAGAAGTTCGACTTCACCGACCTGTTCGAGAAGCGCCAGGAATTCCGCGACGAGATCATCGCGGTCATCGGTAACGACCTCAACGGCTACGTGCTCGAGGACGTCGCGATCGACTATCTCGAGCAGACGCCGAAGAACGTGCTCGACCCGTACAACATCCTCGACGCCGAGGGCATCCGCAAGATCACCGAACTCACCGCGTCGCAGAACGTGATCACCAACGAGCTCGAGCAGAACGAGCGCTTGGCGATCACCAAGAAGAATGTCGAGACCCGCGAAGCAACGCTCGCGCTCGAGCGCCAGCAGGCGGAGGCCGAAGCGCGGCAGAAGCGCGAGATCGAGACGATCCAGGCGCGCGAGACCGCGGAGACGCAGAAGGTGCAGGAAGAGCAGCGCCAGATGTCGGAGAACGCGCGCATCGAAGCGCAGCAGCTGATCGACATTCGCGAGGAGAACCGCTTGCGGGAAGTCGAAGTCGCCACGCAGAACCGTCAGCGCGCAGTCGCCATCGAGGCCGAGCGCGTCGAGCGCGCGCGCAAGCTCGAGCAGGTCACGACCGATCGCGAGGTGCAGCTGCAGGGCGTGGAACGCGACAAGGTCGTCGAACAGGGGCTGATGGATGTCGCCAACATCACCCGTGAGCGCATCACCATCGACCGGTCCGTCGCGGCGGAGGAAGAGCGCATCAAGGAACTGCGCGAAGTGTCCGCGGCGGATCGCCTGAAGCAGGTCACCATTCTCGATGCCGAAGCCAAGGCGCAGGAATCGCTGGTGCGCCAGGTCAAGGAAGCCGAGGCACGCGAGACGGCCGCGCGTCACCGCGCGGTCGAGATCACCACGCTGGCGCAGGCCGAGTTCGATGCGTCCGGCAAGCAGGCCGAGGCCAAGAAGCTGCTCGCCGAAGGTGTGCAGGCCGAGCGCGCCGCGCCAGGCCTGGCCGAGGCGCAGGTCAGGGAAGCGGGCGCGTCGGCGATCGAGAAGGTCGGCATCGCGGAAGCCCGCGTGGTCGATGCAATGGCCGATGCCAATCTCAAGCAGGGCGCCGCCGAGGCCAAGGTGCTGGCCGAACAGCTGGCTGCGCGCGCGCAGGGCGAGGAGCAGATGGGCCGCGCCAGGGCGACCGCGACCGAGTCGCTGGGCCTGGCCGAGGCCAGCGTCATCGGAAAGAAGCTGTTCGCCGAGGCCGAAGGCCTGACCAAGAAGTTCAGTGCGATCGACGCGCTCAGCGACACGGCGCGCGGACACGAGGAATTCCGCATGACCCTCGACACCAGCCTCAAGCAGGCGCTGGCCGCGTTCGAGGCCGGCAAGGAAGTGTCGAAGGAAAATGCCGAGGTCATCGCGACTGCGCTGCGCAATGCCGACATCGATCTGATCGGCGGCGACGGCGGCATGTTCGAGAACGTGGTCAAGGCGATCTCGCTGGGCCGCTCCATCGAAGGCCTGACCGAGAAGAGCCCGATCCTGCAGGATCTGCTGCAGCGCTATCTGGGCGTCTCGAGCGCGGCGCTTCCGGCAGGGGCTGTCGGCAGCACGCCGGCGCCTCGCGTCGTCGAGGGCGATCCCGCCTGAACCCGCATGCGGCCCAGGTCGCCATCTCGAACGCGGGGCGCGCCTTGAGCGCGCGCCCGCGCCAGCCCGGATCGTGAGCCGATGACCGAACAGACCCCGGACGCCACCACGGCGTCCCCAGAAGACGCCCATATCGACCAGGCCGTCGCCCGCGGCGGTGCCTACGAGGTGCTGCGCCGGCGTCTGGTCGAGCAGGGCACACGCCTGCGCGCACTCGCCGAATCACTCAACACGCGTCGCCTCGCCGAGTTCGGCGACAGTCGCATGGAGGTGATCGGGCGATTCCGCATCCGCAGCGAGAACAACTGCGTCGGCCGCGACATCGTGCAGATTCCCGGCGACCAGGTGCTGTTCGGCTACAACGTCTACATCGGGCTCAAGAGCAAGACCCGGATCGAGGATGTGTTCGGTCTCTACCGGCTGGTGGAAGCCGACGGCGGCTATGACGTGGTTCCCGTGGACCATGCCGGCACGTTTCTGGCCGAGCCCGGCTTCGTCCACGACTTCACCGAGCTCTACGCCTACTACAAGCACGCACGGCTGTTGCAGCTGATCGTCCGCGAAGGGCGGTTGCTGGCGGCGTTCCAGATCGGCGAGCGCAATACCGATGTGCGCGTGTTCCGCTGGTCGATCACCAACACCGGCGAGCTGCGCTATCTCGACTCCCGCGGCGAGCGCGACATCGCGCTGCCGCCGCCGTTCGATTTCGAATGGACCCGCGCCACCCGCGAACTCGCGGTCGATGGCCGCCATCCGCATCTCAACATCCTCGACACGCTGTTTGTCGAGACCACCGGCGGCGATCTCACGGTCAAGGTCGAGAACAACACCGAGACCGGCGCAGGGGTGTACAGCGAGCCCGTCGACGATCGCACCCAGTCGATCGACGATGCGATCTTCGATTTCGCGAAAGTCGGCACGCTGATCCTGCTCAAGGTGCTGCCCTACCGCGAGCAGCAGTGGCGGGGACTGATCTACAACGCGATCACCGGCAAGATCGTCCGCAATGACGCCATCGTGCAGGCCTGCGTCCAGCTGCCCGAAGACCACGGCATCATCTTTCCCGGCGGTTACTACCTGCAGAACGGCGACCATCGCGCATTCGATGCGCAGATGGACGGCATGCAGTTCAAGCGCGCGATCCGCTCGCCCAACGGCGAGGACGTGATGTACATCTTCTACGACCGCGCCGCAGGGCGGTCGGCGCTGTTCGTCTACAACACCATCCAGCGCGCACTGCAGAACCCGGTGTTCGGACATGGCTATGCGCTGCTGCACGACGGCCGCATGGTGCTGTTCCACGCCGAGGGCGACGCACCCACGCGCGTGCACCCGATGCAGGTCTGGCAGACGCCGTTCACAAGCGACGAATTCGCCGCGCACGTGCCGATGGGCAACAGTTTCATGGGGCGGATCGGCAATCCGGAGCTCGTGCGCGGCATCTCCAACCTGCTCGATCTCGCGCGCACGATCGACGGCCGCGACGTCTCGCTGCAGCGCTATCAGCTGCTGGTGCACGACACCCGCCGCATGTTCGACGCCCATCACTGGCTGGAAGACACCGACAGCGAAGGTGCGGGCGCGTTGTTGCACGAGATCGCCGCGACGGGCGAGTCGGTGCTCGACGAGTACGAGAAGGTCGAAGGCATCCGGCGCCAGTCCGATGCGGCGATGCGCGAGGCGCAGACCGCGCATCGCGCGTTGCTGGGCAGGCTGCAGCCGGAGAGCTGGAACCGCATCGAAGAGTTCGTCGAAGCACTGAACGACATCTCGAAGCAGCGCGGCCACCTGCTGACGATCCGCGAGCTGCGCTACGTCGACACCGCCGCCATCGATGCGATGGGCGAGGCGCTGCAGGCCGCACAGGACACCGTGGGCGCGGCGACCGGTACCTTCCTCGCGGGCGAACGTGCACTGCAGCCGGTGTCCGAACGTCTGCAGGTGCTGGATACCGAAGCGCAGGCCGCGACCACCGCGAAGACGCTTGCCGCGTCGATCGGGGACATGCAGGCGCTGTCGGGCGATCTGGACATGCTGTCGGAACTGATGGCGACGTTGAAGGTCGACGACGCAACCGAACGGACGCGGGTCGTCGATGCGATCTCCGGCCTGTACGCGCGCCTCAACCAGGCCCGCGCGCGCGCCGACCAGCGCAGGCGCACGCTCGGCTCGGCCGAAGCCGTCGCCCAGTTCGGCGCGCAGTTCGCACTGTTCGGTCAGGCGATTGCGGGCGCGCTGGCGCTGGCGACCGATCCGGAGCGCGCGGACGAACAGCTCTCGCGTCTGATGGTCCAGCTCGAGGAACTGGAAAGCCAGTTCGGCGAGCACGAGCAGTTTCTGGGTGACATCCTGGCCAAGCGCGAGGAACTGCTGGAGACCTTCGAGTCGCACAAGCAGTCGCTGCTCGACGCGCGCCAGCGCAAGGCGCAGGCGGTGTTCGACGCTGCAGCGCGCATCCTCGACGGCCTGCCGCGACGCACCGAGCGTTTCGAGACCGCAGACGAACTCAATGCCTTCTTTGCCGGCGATCCGCTGATCCTCAAGCTGCGCGAGCTCGCCACACGTCTGCGCGACTATCGCGATACGGTCAAGGCGGACGACGTTGAAGCGCGCCTGAAGGCCGTGCGCGATCAGTCGGTGCGCAGCCTGCGCGACCGCAGCGATCTGTTCGAGGGCGGCGGCCAGGTGATCCGGCTCGGGCCGCGACACCGCTTCAGCGTCAACACGCAGCCGCTGGATCTGACGATCCTGCCGCGCGGCGATGGTCTGTCGATCCACCTGACCGGCACGGATTTTTACGCGCCGATCGATGATCCGGAACTCGAAGCGCTGCGCGCCTACTGGCAGGTGACGCTGGATTCCGAATCACCGGACATCGCCCGCGCCGAATACCTCGCCGGTCTGGTGCTGCAGGCCGCGACCGAGGGGCGCGAGGGACTCGATCTCGACGGGTTGCAGCGTGCGCTGACGGAACCCGACGCGCTGGAACGCAGCGTGCGCGCGTTCGCCGCACCGCGTTATCGCGAAGGCTACGAGAAGGGCATCCACGACCACGACGCCGCCCTGATCCTGCGTGCATTGCTGCCGCTGCATGCGCAGGCGGGCCCATTGGCCAAGCCGCCGGCCGCGCGTGCACTGGCGATGGCGTTCTGGGCCTTCGGCCGCGACGGCACCGCCGCCGACCAGTTGCCCGAGCGGAGCGCAGGTGCACGTGCGATCCGCGCGCTGTTCGCGTCCGATGCCGGCGTCGATGCATTGCGCGCCGAGATCGCCGATGCGCTCCGGGCGTTTGTCGAAGCGGAGGCATTGGCGTTCGACATCACGCTCGCGCCGGTCGCGGCCGATTACCTGTTCGAAGAACTCCACGACGGCGCGCCGACGTTCGGCATCAGCCATTACGCACGTGATCTGCGCGAGGCGCTGCGCAAGGCGCTCGACAGCGCAGGCCTCACCGCCGATGTCGAGCGCGCGCTCTCCGATACGGCGGCACCGCTGGCGCAGCGCTGGTCACTGGCCGCGCAATGGCTGGGCGCGCTCGGCGCGAGCGAGACGCATGCGGCGCTGGCCGGTTACGTGCCCGAGGCCATCGTGCTGCTGCTTGCCGCCGAAAAGCTGCCGCACGCGGTACGCGAGGTCACGCTGATCACCGATGTCGACGGTCTGCTCGGCGAACACCCGCGCGTGCACGCAGGCCGTCTGCGGCTGTCACTCGACGGTTTCCTGCAGCGTTTCGACGCGCACCGCCTGGCATTCGTGCCGGCCTTCCACCGCTACCAGGCCGTGCGACAACGCATTGCCGCGCGTGAACGCGATGCGCTGCGCCTGTCGGAATTCAAGGCGCGGCCGCTGACCTCGTTCGTGCGCAACAAGCTGATCAACGAGGTCTACCTGCCGCTGATCGGCGACAACCTCGCCAAGCAGATGGGCACGGTGGGCGAGAACAAGCGCAGCGACCTGATGGGCCTGCTGATGCTGATTTCGCCGCCCGGTTACGGCAAGACGACGCTGATGGAATACGTCGCCAGCCGGCTCGGCCTCGTTTTCATGAAGATCAACGGCCCGGCGCTGGGCCACGAGGTGCGCTCCATCGATCCGGCGCAGGCGCCCGACGCGACCTCGCGCCAGGAACTGGAGAAACTCAATCTCGCGCTGGAGATGGGCAGCAACACGATGCTGTATGTCGACGACATCCAGCACACGCATCCCGAGTTCCTGCAGAAGTTCATCTCGCTGTGCGACGGCACGCGCCGCATCGAAGGCGTGTGGAAGGGCCGCACCCGGACCTACGACATGCGCGGCAAGAAATTCTGTGTGGTCATGGCCGGCAATCCGTATACCGAATCGGGCGAGGTGTTCAAGATTCCGGACATGCTCGCCAACCGTGCCGACATCTACAACCTCGGCGACGTGCTCGGCGGCATGGAGGACGCCTTCAAGCTCAGCTACATCGAGAACAGCCTGACCTCAAATCCGGTGCTCGCACCATTGGCGACGCGCGACATGGCCGATCTCTATCTGCTGGCCGAGCGTGCAGCCGGCAAGGAGATCTCAACCAACGATCTCTCGCACGCCTACAGCGGCGCCGAGGTCAACGAACTCACTGCGACGCTGCAGCGGCTGCTGCAGGTCAGCGAGATCGTCTACCGCGTGAACCAGCAGTACATCGCCAGCGCCGCGCAGGCCGATCGCTACCGCACCGAGCCGGCGTTCCGACTGCAGGGCAGCTATCGCAACATGAACAAGCTGGCGGAGAAAATCTCGCCGGTGATGAATGCCGCGGAGCTCGAACAGCTGCTCGACGACCACTACACGGGCGAGTCGCAGCTGTTGACCACCGGCGCCGAAGAGAACCTGCTCAAGTTGGCGGAGTTGCGCGGCACACTCGACGAGACGGCGGCCGCGCGCTGGGCGCAGATCAAGCGCGACTTCATGCGCGACAAGGCAATGGGCGGTGAAGATGCCGACACCGGTGCACGCGTCGTCGCGCAGCTGGCCGACATCGCCGCAGGCCTGCAGGTCATGGGGCAGGGCAGCGACACCCTGGCGACCACCGCGCCCTGGGACCAGTTGCTGTCCGCACTGCACGATCTGCGTGCGCCGCCAGCACCGCTGCCTGTCGAGGCGACGCCCGCGGTCGAGCCCGACGCCACCGCCAAAGCCTTCGCGGGCGAGCTGCAGTCCGTGCTGCGCGACACCGCGGGCCCACTGCTCGCGCAGCTCGGCCAGTCGGTCGCCGGGCAGGCCGCGCTCAATGCCGCGCTTGCGGAGCTGGCGCAATGGTTGCGGACGCGTGGCGCGACGCTCGACAGCGCCACGCCCGCGCGCCGCCGCGAGCGCACGCCGGCCGAGCGCCGCCTCGATGCGGCGCTCGACCGGCTCGGCGCGGCGGACTCCGATCCGGATGCGCAGGACCGATGAGCACGGACGACACGGATATCGACGCGGTGCCTGGCGACGCGGCCGGGATCGCGGCCTATGGCGATGCCCTCGTCGCCGGGCTGGCCGCCGCGGATGTCGCGGCCACGCTCGATGCCGCGCCCGCGGCCGCACTCGTCGCCCGCCTGCGCGATCTGCATGTCGCGATGCGCGCCGCGCTGCCCGTGGGTGGGCGACCAAGGGCCGGCCTGTTCGCACGCCTGACCGGTCGCGATGTCATCGACCAGCACGAAGCCGAGGCACTCGGCGCGCGCATGGGCGTGCTGCTGATCGACGCCGATCGCGCCGCCGCCGCGCTGCGCGCTGACGTCGTCGCGCATCGCACGCGTCTGGCGGCCTCTGCTCCTGCACTCGACCGGCTCGACCGGGCGTCCGCGGCCCTGCGCACCGGCAGCCTGGAGGGCGATGCCCACCATGATCTGCGACTGCGCCGCGCGCAGCATCTCGACACCGTGCGCGCCACGCACGCACTGTCGGCACGCCAGCTGCAGCTGATCGCCGAGCAGCACGAAACGGTACTCGCGCACTACCGCAACGTTCGTGACGTGCTGTTGCCGCTGTGGCGGCAACGCGCGGTCGGCGAGCGCACCGCGCAGGGTGCCGCGCATGCGGTGACCGCTGCCGACATTGAAGCCGACGTTGCCCATGAACTCGACGCCATGACCGCTACACTCGCCCGACGCGCGCCCGATCGCGCCGACCGGCCCAAGGAGATCGACGCATGACCCAGGACACCGCTTACCCCACGCACGTGCCGTCGGCGACGCCGGTGACCGACGATGCCGCGTTGCAGTCGCTGGGCCTGGTGCCTGCCGACCGCGCCGACATCGAGGTCGTCGCGCGCAGCCTCGCAGACATCACGCCCGGCAACCTGCACGTGTTCGGCCGCGACGCTGCAAGCAAGACCGCCGCGTTCTCTAGCCAACTGCTCGATCAGGTGCGCAACAGCGATCTCGACGCGACCGGCGACAAGCTGGGCGAAGTGGTGCGGATCGCGCGCTCGCTCGACCTCGGCAGTTTCGCCGGTCGCTCCAAGGTGCCGCTGCTCGGCCGCCTGATCGACAAAATGCGTTCCGGTCGCGACGAACTGGTGCAGAAGTTCAGCAACACCAACCAGCAGATCGAACGGCTGATGGGCGATGTGGCCCGGCAGCAGGATCTGCTGACGCGCCGGATCACCGACTTCGACCGCATGCACGACGTGGTGCTCGACGAACGCCGCGCGCTGGGCGTGCACGTCATCGCGGGCCGCGAACGGTTGGCGAGCCTGGCCGCCGAACAGGCGACGCTGGTCGGCCAGGAAGATCCGCAGTCGCGCACGCGCCGCGCCGACATCGAGAATGCGGTCCGCCTGCTCGACAAGCGCGTCGGCGATCTGCTGGTGATGCAGCACGCCGCCGACCAGTCGCTGCCGATGATCCGGTTGATCCAGGCCAATGCGATCCAGCTTGTCGAGAAATTCAACACCGTCCGCAACATCACCATTCCGTCCTGGAAGCGGCAGTTCGCGATCCAGCTGTCGCTCGGCGAGCAGAAGCATGCGGTGGAATTGTCGAACGCGATTGACGACGCCACCAACGAGCTGATGCGCAGCAATGCCGATCTGCTGCGTCAGACCTCGGTCGAAACTGCAAAGGCCAACCAGCGCGCCGTCATCGACATCGGCACGCTGCGCCATGTGCACGAGCAGCTGATCCAGACGGTCGAGGAAGTCCGCAGCATCCATCGCGACGGCATGCAGCAGCGCCGCGAAGCCGAAGGCGAACTCGCGCGCCTGCGCGACGACGTGCAGAAGCGGTTGGCGGCACCGACGGAAGGCGTCTGAGCCTCGTTACTGGTCTGAGAAACGAGTACCGCTCCCTTCGGGAGAGGTCGACGCGCGCAGCGCGTCGGGTGAGGGCTGGGGCGGTCGGAGTAATCCCACGACTGATGAACGCTGGCCCTCAACTCGAGCTACAAGGACAGCTGTTCGAGTCGTCCGCGCCTGATCGTTTGCCCCCACCCAACCCGCCCCCGCGAGCGGGGGAGGGCTTCAATATTCAGCGCGCGCTGTACGTGTGCACTTCCTCGACCAGCACGCCGACGTGGTCGGGATTCATGTCCGGCGACATGCCGTGGCCGAGGTTGAAGATGTGGCCATCGCGCGAGCCGTTGTTGCCGTCGCGGTAACTGTCGAGCGCGTGGCGGACCTGCGCGCGGATCGCATCGGGCGCGCCGTACAGCGTCGTCGGGTCGAGGTTGCCCTGCAGTGCGACGCGGCCTTCGGTACGACGTGCGGCGTCGCCGAGTTCGATCAGCCAGTCGACGCCCACGCCTTCCGCGCCGGAGCGTGAGAGATCGTCGAGATACGCGGCATTGCCTTTGCCGAACAGGATCAGCGGCGTGCGTTCGGCGCCGTCACCGCGCTGCAGTTCCTGCGCGATGCGGGTCAGGTACGGCAGCGAGAACTCGCGATACATCGCCGGCGACAGCACGCCGCCCCAGGTGTCGAACACCTGCAACGCTTGGGCACCGGCGGCGCGCTGCGCGGCGAGATACGCGATCACCGCATCTGTGTTGACCGACAGCAGCGCATGCAGCGCCTTCGGATCGTTGAGGGCCATCGCCTTGATGCGGGCGAAATCCTTGCCGCCGCCGCCTTCCACCATGTAGCAGGCCAGCGTCCACGGACTGCCGGAGAAGCCGATCAGGGGCACGCGGCCGTCGAGCTCGCGGCGGATCACCCGCACCGCGTCCATGACGTAACGCAGCTCCGTTTCCATGTCCGGCACGCCGAGCTTGGCGATGCTGGCCGCGTCGCGCACCGGATGACGGAACTTCGGACCTTCGCCTTCGACGAAATACAGCTCCAGGCCCATCGCATCGGGGATGGTCAGGATGTCGGAGAACAGGATCGCGGCGTCGAGATCGAAGCGCGCCAGCGGCTGCAGGGTGACTTCGCAGGCGAGATCGGGATTCTTCGCCATCGCCAGGAAGCTGCCCGCGGCCTTGCGCGATGCGCGGTACTCCGGCAGATAGCGACCGGCCTGGCGCATCAGCCAGACGGGCGTGCGGTCGACGGGTTCGCGGCGGAGGGCGCGGAGGAAGCGATCGTTTTTCAGGACGGCAGACATCGGGGCTGGAATTTCCTGGTAAAGGCGGTGGTCGCGCGGTCAGGCCGGCGCGTCGCTGCCGTGGGCGAACATCAACTGGAAGCCGCGCTTGAGCTGCGCATCGCGCGCGGCTTCGAGCGCCTTGATCGCGCTGGGCTGGTCGAGGAACTGGTCGCGCCGCAATGTGCTGCGACCGCCGACCTGGCCGGTCTCGCGCAACAGCACCCAGCCGCCCAGCAGGTCGGGCTGCAGGGTCAGCTGCACGAATCGCGGAGATTCGTGGCCGTCGGGGTGTTGCTGCAGGAACAGGCGCATGGCGCCGATTGTACGGCGTGCCGTGTTCAGGCCTCTTGCAGGACCGATAGAACGGACGATTCCGGCACGTCGCTCAATACTTCCGCGCGACCGGCGCCGCGCCACACGATGAAACGCAGGCCGCCCGCCACCGCCTTCTTGTCCAGGCGCATGTGCGCGAGCAGGCGCTCGGGATCCAGTCCGGCGGGCACGGCGACCGGCAACTGCAGGCGCACGAGCAGATTGCGCAGGCGCTGCGTATCCGCTGCCGGCGCCAGGCCCAGCGTTTCCGACAGCTGCGCGGCCAGCACCATGCCGACCGCGACCGCCTCGCCGTGGTTGAGGCCGCCATATCCCTGTTCGGTCTCGATTGCGTGGCCAAAGGTGTGGCCGAGATTGAGCAGGGCGCGCTCGCCGTGTTCGAAGGGATCGCGCGCGACGATCGCCGCCTTGTGCGCGCAGCTGCGTGCGATGGCTTCGGCCAGGGCGGCGTCGTCCATCGCGAGCAGCGCATCGGCGTGCCCATCGAGCCAGTCGAGGAAGTCCGCATCGCCGAGCGCGCCGTACTTCACCACTTCGGCCAGACCGGCACGCAGTTCACGCGCCGGCAGCGTGCGCAACACGGCGGTGTCGGCGATCACCGCGCGCGGCGGGTGGAAGGCGCCAACGAGATTCTTGCCCTGCGGCAGGTCCACCGCGGTCTTGCCACCCACCGACGAGTCCACCATCGCCAGCAGCGTGGTCGGCAGTTGCACGCAATCGATGCCGCGCATCCAGCAGGCCGCGGCGAAGCCGGCGAGATCGCCGATCACGCCGCCACCGAGCGCGAACAGCGTCGCGTCCCGGCGCATGCGCGCATCGGCGAGTGCGGTGGTGACTTCGGCGAAATGCGCGAGCGTCTTTGCAGCTTCGCCCGGCGGCAGCACGTGCCGGTGGATACGCAGATCCGGTCGCGCGGCCTGCAGCGCGGCGGTCACGCGATCGGCATACAGCGGCGCGACGTGCGCGTCGCTGACCAGCATCGCGTCGCGTCCGCGCACGCTGCGCGCCAGCAGCGCGCCGTCGTCGAGCAAAGATGGGCCGATGTGGATGGTGTAGGGCGTGTCGCCGGCGACGGCGACCTCTCGGGCACTGGTGGTCATGCGATCCGGATACAGGTGGTGGCCAGAGCCGGTGCGACGTGTGCGACGCGGCTCATGATGCGTGTGTCGACGCCACGTCGGCGGCGGCGTCGGAAATGGTCGTTTCGATGCTGCCCGCCGGTGGACGCCAGTGCGCTTCGACCAGATGGCCGAGCTGGGCGGCGGCCTCGTTGCAGGCGTGCGGCCCGGTGTCGAAGCGCAGGTGCGCGGCGTCGGCGTACAGCGGCGCGCGTTCGACGGCAAGGCGCTGCAGGACCTCCGTGCGGTCGTCACCCGCGAGCAGTGGCCGCGTCCGATCGCGCGCCAGCCGTGCAAGCTGGGCGTCGACGTCGGCATGCATGTGCACGACGAAGCCGCGCGATCGCAGCAGGGCGCGGTTGGCGGGATCGAGCACCGCGCCGCCGCCGGTGGCGATCACCTGGCCACTTCCGGCGAGGATCTCGACCAGCGTCGCCCGCTCGCGCGCCCGGAATCCGGCCTCGCCCTCGCACTCGAAGATCGTGGCGATCCGCGCGCCGGTGCGCACTTCGATCTCATGATCGACATCCACGAAGACCACGCCGAACCGTGCCGCGAGGCGACGGCCGATCGAGGACTTGCCGGCGCCCATCGGACCGACGAGCACGAGGTTGGGGGCGGGGTGCATGGCTGCATGCTAGCAGCGGGGGCGGGGGGCGCCGAACGTTGCAGGCGCAAGTTTTGGCGCGCAGTTCCCAATTCGCGCGGCTCTGCGTTTGGCGTCCATAGCGCAGGACGTCATCTGGCAGGTCGCAGACCCGAAGGGCGGCGGGCATGGATACCCACCGTTTTTCGACCGAGGCAGGATGCCGAGTCGAAAAATCCCGGAACAAATGACACGCCGGATTTGCTTCGTCGAGGCTGGCCCTTTTCTTTGGTTCCGTTTCTTTGACTCGCATCTTCGATGCTCGCCCTTCGGGGCCGGCTGCGCCGTTCGCACTGCGTGCGTGAGGCCAGCAAAAGAAATGAACCCGCTCGCCGTAAGGTGAGTGGAAGCGTTTGATGTTGCTCTGTTCGGTCCTCTGCAGAGATAAGAACAGCAACGTCGAACGCTTTCGTCCGCTGACGCGGCCGAGTTCATTTCTTTTGGTGGACGCCAAAAGAAACGGAACCAAAGAAAAACGTCTCCCCGACACGTCCGAAGCCCGCGGCTTGTAGTGCGCAGGGATTTTCCGACTCGGCATCCTGCCTCGGTCGGAAAACGCCGCCCATCCATGGGCGGCGCCCTCTGGGTCGGGTCGAGCACGTTCGCTTTTCGATCTGGCAACGGCAACGGCCACTACAACAGCAACGGTCCGAGTAGGCGTAATGACAAATCCAGCGCAGCGGAGACTGTGCCTGTGGAAGAACGGGAGCCGGCCGCAAGCTCACCCCGCCGGAACAATTCCCCGCTCGGCATCGAGCGTCACCAACACATCCGCCAGATCGGGCAACGTCCGCAGCGCTTGCCGGCTCACGCGTTCGTAGTGCTGTACGAATCGCGCAACGCCGGCGTCGTCCATTCCACCGCGCCCCGGTTCAGCCGCCTGCAACGCCTGCTCCTGCTGCAGGCGCCAGTCGAACACCACGTCGAAACCCGGCGGTTGCAGGAACAACAGCCGGTCGATGCCGGCCCACAGGGCGGGGTAGTCGCGGGCGAGGGCGGTGTTGCACCAGCGGCGCCAGGTGCCGGCGGGGTCTTCGTAGCGTTCGAGTGTGTTGACCGGCTCGACGAGCGCGGTCGCGGGTTCGGCCGGGGTGCCGACACACCAGCCTTCGAACAGCAGCAGGTCGAGACCCTGGACGGTCGGCCAGCCGGTTTCCGGTAGGCGGCGGTCGCCGAGCTTGTCGAAGCGTGGCAGGCGGATCGGCTTTCCAGTGCGCACGGCGTCGAAAGCGGCCAGGCCCAGCGCGATGTCGTGGGTGCCGGGTGGTCCGCGGGTCGCGAGCAGCGGATGCACCTCGCGGGCGAGTGCCCGGCGGGCGTCGCGATCCAGATAGAGATCGTCGAGCGACAACACGGCGGCACGCAGGCCGCGTGCCTCGGCGGCGCGGACCACCTGCGCGGCGAGCGTGGACTTGCCGGTGCCCTGCAGGCCACTGATGCCCAGCACATGCGGGGCGCTGTCGGGCTTCAGGTCGGCGAGCAGGGTGTCGACGAGGGTGTCGGGCCAGGGCGAAGACGGTGCGGCGTTCATCGGGGGAACGATAGCGCGGCCTGCATCTGCTGCGCCGCGGTTCGACATCGCAGCGGGCTGCGGCGATCATCGAGGCATGAGCACTGCCACCACCACCCTGCTGTCCGAAGCCCTCGACACCTTCGCCACCCTGTTCGACGAGGCGCAGGCCGCGGGCGAACCCGATCGCACCGCGATGACCGTCGCCACCGCCGCCCTCGACGGCCGGCCGTCGGCGCGCACCGTGCTGCTGAAAGCCTGGGATGAACGCGGCTTCGTGTTCTACACGCATCTCGACGGCCGCAAGGGTCGCGAGCTGCAGGAGAACCCGCACGCCGCGCTGTTGTTCCACTGGCCGCGCGTCCGCAAGGGCGTGCAGGTGCGGATCGAAGGGCCGGTGGTGATCGTCGGCGACGACGAGGCGGATGCGTATTTCGCCTCGCGGCCGCGCGGCAGCCAGCTGGGCGCGTGGGCATCGAAGCAGTCCGAGGTGCTCGACACGCGCGAGACCTTCGAGCAGCGGCTGGCCGATCTCGAACGCGAATTCGAAGGCCGCGACGTGCCGCGTCCGCAGCGCTGGTCGGGCCTGCGCGTCCGGCCGGATCGCATCGAATTCTGGTACGGCGCCGAGTACCGCCTGCACGAGCGCTGGCTCTACGAATGCGACTGCGCCGGCGATTGCCGCAAGCGGATGCTGTATCCGTGACGAGCGGCCCGCGCCGCATCGTCTGCCTGACCGAGGAGCCGACCGAAGTCCTGTACGCGCTCGGCGAGCAGGACCGCATCGTCGGCATCAGCGGCTTCACCGTGCGTCCGCCGCAGGCGCGCAAGGAGAAGCCCAAGGTCAGTGCGTTCACCAGCGCGAAGATCGACGAGATCCTCAAGCTCGAACCGGATTTCGTCGTCGGCTTCTCCGACATCCAGGCCGACATCGCCGCCGAGCTGGTGCGCCGCGGCGTCGAGGTGTGGATCAGCAATCATCGCAGTGTCGACGGCATCGTCGACTACGTGCGGCGCTTGGGCGCGCTGGTCGGCTGCACGGCGCGCGCCGACGCCTATGCGGGCGAATTGCGACGCGGACTCGACGCGATCGAGGCGCGAAGCGCGCGTCTGTCGCAGCGTCCGCGCGTCTATTTCGAGGAATGGGACGAGCCGATCATCACCGGCATCCGCTGGGTCGCCGAACTGGTGCGCATTGCCGGTGGCGACGATGTGTTTCCGGAACTGTCGATCGAGCCGCTGGCGAAGGCGCGCATCCTCGCCAACGGCGATCCGGTGATCGAACGCGCGCCGGACATCATTCTCGGTTCGTGGTGCGGCAAGAAATTCCGCCCCGAGCGCGTCGCCGCGCGGCCGGGCTGGGACGCGATTCCGGCAGTACGCGATGGCGAGCTGCACGAGATCAAATCGCCACTGATCCTGCAGCCGGGCCCCGCGGCACTGACCGACGGCGTGAGCGCGATCGCGCAGATCGTGCAAGCCTGGGCGCAGGCGCGGCGCTGAGCTCGGCCGGGTTCCCGGAACGGTGGGTTGCACCATCGTCGCCCCGCGCGCCGGGCGACGCGCCTAGCATGGCGCCTCCCCACACCGCAGGTGCAGTCCCATGCAGCGCATCGCCCTTCTCGGCATCACCGGACGCGCGGGCTCGCGTATCGCCAGCGAACTGCTGGCGCGCGGCCATCGCGTCACCGGCATCGCCCGCAACACCTCCGACACCCAGGCCCAGGCCGGGCTGACCCTGCAATCGGCCGACGCCTCGCGCGCCGATGCCATCGCGCCCCTGCTGCAGGGCCACGATGTGGTCGTCAGCGCGACGCGCTTCGATGGCGGCCCGAGCGCCGACGTGCTGCTCGATGCCGTGCGCCAGTCCGGCGTGCGCCGTCTGCTGGTCGTCGGCGGCGCCGGCAGTCTGGAAGTCGCGCCGGGCGTGGCGCTGATCGACACGCCGGAATTTCCGGAGATCTACAAGGCCGAAGCCGGCGCGGGCCGCACGTTCCTCGACAGCCTGCGCGGCGTCGACGACATCGACTGGACCTTCGTCTCGCCCGGCGCGGTGTTCGAGCCCGGCACGCGTACCGGTGCATTCCGCACCGGCGGCGATGCGTTCCTGGTCGATGCGGACGGCAACAGCGCGGTGTCGATGGAGGACTACGCGATCGCATTCGCCGACGAGATCGAACATCCCGCCCACGTGCGCGAGCGTTTCAGCGTGGCGTACTGATGGCGACGGCGGGACGCGGCACCGGCCGCTACTGGGCGCTGGTATTCGCCGGCGGTCTGATCGAAACGGTCTGGGTGGTCGGGCTCAAGGCCGCGACCACGCCGTTGGGCTGGGCGCTGACAATCGGCGCGATCGCGGTGAATTTCGCATTGCTGATGCGCGCGATCCGTTTCCTGCCGGTCGGCTCGGTCTATGCCGTGTTCTGCGGCCTCGGCGCGGCGGCGTCGGTGATCGCCGAGACCGTGTGGTTCGGTGAGCCGGTGCAGCCGGCGAAGATCGCGCTGATCGCATTGCTGATCATCGGCGTCGCCGGCCTGAAGCTGGTGACACCGCTCGCGCCGGCGCCCGACGTGGAGAAGACGCCATGACCGGCTGGCTGTTCGTGTTCGCGGCCGGTCTGGCGGAAGTGGCCGGCGTGATCGCGATGAACGCGATCAAGCAACGGCCGAGCGCGCTCGCCTATGCACGACTGGTCCTGTGTTTCGGCGTGAGCTTCGGCCTGCTGTCGCTGGGTCTCAAGAGCGGCATGTCGATCGCGATTGCCTACGCTGTGTGGGTCGGCATCGGCACGGTCGGCGCGGTGGTCGTCGGCATCCTGCGCTACGGCGAATCCGCGCGACCGCTGCGGCTGTTCTTCGTCGCGCTGGTGCTGGCCGCGGTGGTCGGGCTCAAGCTGATCGGCTGAAGTTGCTCGGCTGAGCGCGCGTCATCAGCGCGGGATGTCGCGGTTGAAGCGCAGTGTGGTGCGCGCGCCATCCTCGGCGGTGATCTGCAGATCGAGACGCAACGTGTCCGGGCCGCTGACACGCGCGACGGCCACGTGTTCGACCAGCCCGTCGAGATCCACCGAATCGAACGCCAGCGTTTGACGCACACCGCGCAGATCGCGCGCGTCGCCGGTGATCTGCACCGGCACCGACACATCGCCGCGCTGCACGCTGACCAGCACCAGTGCCCGATCGCGCGCCGGCTCGATCGCGTAGCGCCGCGCGACCGCAGCGCCCATGTGGGCGGCCGGCACCACGCTGGCCATCACTTCGGCATCGCCGAGCATCGTCTGCGCGGGCATCGCGGCGTTCTGGGCGCCGGCCTGTGGGTCCGCGGCGTCGGACGGCGTCTGCCCGCACGCGGTCGCAAGCAACGCGAGCCCGGCGAGCCACAACGCACGGGCGATCTCAGTCATTGGCGGCTGACAGTTCGCCGCCGCGACGCGCGGCGTTGGCGATCGCCTCGCCGACCAGCGTGCGCAGCCCGCCGGCTTCGAAGGTCTCGATCGCGGCCTGGGTGGTGCCGCCGGGCGAGGTGACGCGACGCCGCAGTTCGGCCGGCGCCTCGTCGGACTCGACCAGCATCCGCGCCGCGCCCAGCACGGTCTGCAGCACCAAGGTGCGGGCGTCTTTTGCCGGCAGGCCCTGCGCGATCGCGGCCTCTTCCATCGCCTCGGCCAGTAGGAAGATGTAGGCCGGACCGCTGCCGGACACCGCGGTCACGGCGTCCATTTGCGCTTCTTCGTCGATCCACACGGTCTCGCCCGCACTCTCCAGAAGCGCCTGCGCGCGGGCGCGTCCGGCGTCGTCGACGCGCGTGTTCGCGAACAGGCCGGTCACGCCGGCGCCGAGCAGGGCAGGGGTGTTGGGCATCGTGCGCACCACGGGCACATGGCCGCCGAGCCAGCGATCGAGCTGGGTCGCGGTGATGCCCGCAGCGATCGACAGCACCAGCGGCTGCGTGGCCTGTGCCACCGTCGCCAGCGATTCGCAGACGCCGCGCAGTACCTGCGGCTTGGTCGCCAGCACCCAGGTCGCGGCACCGTCGACGGCGTCCGCTGCGTTTTCGAATGTGCGCACGCCGAAGTCGCGGGCCAGCGTGTCGCGGCTGTCGGCATTGGGATCCACGACGCGTACCGAAGCGGCATCGCCGCCGCGTGCGACCAGGCCGCCGATCAGGCTGCGCGCCATGTTGCCGCCGCCGATGAAGACGATGGGCGCGTCGGGAGTGTCGTGTAGGTCGGTCATGGCAGCTTCGCAGTCGGGAACGTGTCGATGGTAGCCGACCGCCCGCGCCGCTCCGGTCAGTGCGCGGGGCGTGCGCCGAACAGGGCCGAGCCGACGCGCACCATCGTCGCGCCCTCGGCGATCGCGAGTTCCAGGTCGTCGCTCATGCCCATCGACAGCGTGTCGATGCCCGGGTCCTGCCCGGCCACGGTGTCGAACAGCCGGCGCATGCGCGCGAAGGCATCGCGGCGGCGCTCGGGTTCGGCGTGCGGGGCAGGAATCGCCATCAGCCCGCGCAACCGCAGCGACGGCGCCGCGCGGATCGCCGCGACCAGCGCCGGCACCTCGGACGGCAGGCAGCCGTGCTTGCTCGACTCGTCGTCGATGTTGACCTGCACCAGCACGTTCAGCGCACCGCGTGCGGCCGGGCGGTGCGTGGCCAGGGCATCGACCAGCTTCATCCGGTCGACGGTCTGCACCCAGTCGAACAGTTCGGCGGCCTGCTTCGCCTTGTTCGACTGCAGGTGGCCGATCAGATGCCATTCCAGCCCCAGCCCGGCCAGCGCTTCGATCTTGCCCGCAGCCTCCTGCACGTAGTTCTCGCCGAACGCGCGCTGGCCCGCGGCGGCGAGCGCGGCGATGGCATCGGCGGGATGCAGTTTGCCGACCGCCAGCAGGCGCGGCGGTGCTGGCCGCGCGGCGGCGGTAGCCGCGTTGTGGAGACGCGAGATCACGGCATCGAGCGCGGCGCTGGCGGGGGGAGAAGTCACGGGGAATCGGGTGTCCGGGCAGGCGTGAACGGGCTGGTTTTGTGCGGGGATTACCGGTCTATACTGCCGCCGGGGACAGGGAGGCGCCAGCCGGGAAGGCTCGTTGCGCGCCCTGTGCGGATCATCATCAAGGGGTGTTGCATGGATATCGCCGAACTGTTGGCGTTCTCGGTCAAGAACAAGGCGTCGGACCTGCATCTGTCCGCGGGATTGCCGCCGATGATCCGCGTCGACGGCGACGTGCGCCGCATCAACATCCCCGCGCTCGAGCACAAGCAGGTGCACGCGCTGATCTACGACATCATGTCGGACAAGCAGCGTCGCGACTTCGAAGAGTTCCTCGAGGTCGACTTCTCGTTCGAGATTCCGGGTCTGGCCCGTTTCCGCGTCAACGCGTTCAACCAGAACCGCGGCGCCGGTGCGGTGTTCCGCACGATTCCGTCCGAAGTGCTGACTCTCGAAGACCTGAACTGCCCGCCGATCTTCCGACAGCTGATCGACCAGCCGCAGGGTCTGATCCTGGTGACCGGCCCGACCGGTTCGGGCAAGTCGACCACGCTCGCGGCGATGATCGACCACATCAACAAGAACGAATACGCGCACATCCTCTCGGTCGAGGATCCGATCGAGTTCGTGCACACCTCGCAGAAGTGCCTGATCAACCAGCGCGAAGTGCACCGCGACACGCACGGCTTCAACGAGGCGCTGCGTTCGGCACTGCGCGAAGACCCCGACTACATCCTGGTCGGCGAGCTGCGCGACCTGGAAACCATCCGCCTGGCACTGACCGCCGCGGAAACCGGCCATCTGGTGTTCGGCACGCTGCACACCTCCAGCGCGGCCAAGACCATCGACCGCATCATCGACGTGTTCCCCTCGGGCGAGAAGCCGATGGTGCGCTCGATGCTGTCCGAATCCCTGCGCGCGGTGATCTCGCAGTCGCTGCTGAAGAAGGTCGGCGGTGGTCGTACCGCGGCCTGGGAAATCATGACCGGCATCCCGGCGATCCGGAACCTGATCCGCGAGGACAAGGTCGCGCAGATGTATTCGGCCATCCAGACCGGTCAGCAGTACGGCATGCAGACGCTCGACCAGCACCTGCAGGATCTGGTCAAGCGCGGCCTGATCACGCGCCCGGCCGCGAAGGAATACGCCAAGGACAAGCGTCTGTTCGAATGACACGTGAGCGGTGCGGGGGCCGGACGCCAGTCGTCGGAGCCTGCGCCCTCGCGCCGCCCTGACGTCTCACGCCTCACGTCTCACGGGACTACACATGAGCAGCATCGACTTCACCTCGTTCCTCAAGCTGATGGCCCATCAGAAGGCCTCGGATCTGTTCATCACCGCCGGCATGCCGCCGTCGATCAAGGTGCACGGCAAGATCTCGCCGATCACCCAGAACCCGCTGACGCCGCAGCAGGCGCGCGATCTGGTGCTCAATGTGATGACCCCGCCCCAGCGCGAAGAGTTCGAGAAGACCCACGAGTGCAACTTCGCGATCGGCGTCTCCGGCGTCGGCCGGTTCCGCATCTCGTGCTTCTACCAGCGCAACCAGGTCGGCATGGTGCTGCGTCGCATTGAGACGCACATCCCGAGCGTCGAAGAGCTCAACCTGCCGCCGATCATCAAGACGCTGGCGATGACCAAGCGCGGCATCGTGATCTTCGTCGGCGCGACCGGTACGGGCAAGTCGACGTCGCTCGCGGCGATGATCGGTTACCGCAACCAGAACTCGACCGGCCACATCATCACGATCGAGGACCCGATCGAATTCGTACACAAGCATGCGGGCTGCATCATCACCCAGCGCGAAGTCGGCATCGACACCGACAGCTGGGACGCCGCGCTGAAGAACACGCTGCGCCAGGCGCCAGACGTGATCATGATCGGCGAGGTGCGCACGCGCGAAGGCATGGACCACGCGATCGCCTTCGCCGAAACCGGCCATCTGGTGCTGTGCACGCTGCATGCGAACAACGCCAACCAGGCGATGGACCGCATCATCAACTTCTTCCCCGAAGACCGCCGCAACCAGCTGTTGATGGACCTGTCGCTGAACCTCAAGGGCGTCGTCGCGCAGCAGCTGATTCCGACGCCCGACGGCAAGGGCCGGCGCGTCGCGATGGAGATCATGCTCGGCACGCCGCTGGTGCAGGACTACATCCGCGAAGGCGAGATCCACAAGCTCAAGGAAGTCATGAAGGAATCCACCAACCTGGGCATGAAGACCTTCGACCAGGCGCTGTTCGAGCTCTACCAGGCCGGCGAGATCTCCTACGAGGACGCGCTGCGCTACGCCGATTCCGCGAACGAGGTGCGTCTGCGCATCAAGCTCGCCCAGGGCGGCGATGCGCGCACGCTGTCGCAGGGTCTCGATGGCGTCGAGGTGGCCGAGGTCCGCTGACCGTCCGCATCCATCGCGAACGCCTCGACAGACGCCCCGCATTCGCGGGGCGTTCTGCTTTTTGCGGGTGCCCGCAACGCTGTGTTGCCACAGACCGTCACGCCGCAGCGCTATCGTGACGCTGCCTTGTCGCCAACTTGACCCCGTCCGGGGGACAATGAAGCGCATTCATTCACGAAGGAGATCGCTGATGGCCTACACCCTCCCCGAGCTGGGTTACGCGTACGACGCGCTCGAGCCGCATATCGATGCCAAGACGATGGAAATCCATCACACCAAGCATCACCAGACCTACATCAACAACGCCAACGCCGCGCTGGAAGGCACGCAGTGGGCGGACAAATCGGCTGAAGAGCTCATCGCCGATCTCGACGCGTTGCCGGAAGACAAACGCGGCCCGCTGCGCAACAACGCCGGCGGCCACGCCAACCACTCGCTGTTCTGGACGGTGATGTCGCCCAAGGGCGGCGGCAACCCGGTCGGCGACGTCGCCAAGCACATCGACAGCGACCTCGGCGGCTTCGATGCGTTCAAGGAAGCCTTCACCAAGGCAGCCCTGACGCGCTTCGGCAGCGGCTGGGCCTGGCTGTCGGTCGACAAGTCCGGCGTGCTGAAGGTCGAAAGCAGCGCCAACCAAGACAACCCCCTGATGAAAGGCATCGGCTCGGGCAACACCCCGATCCTCGGCCTCGACGTCTGGGAGCACGCGTACTACCTGAACTACCAGAACCGTCGCCCCGACTACATCGCCGCGTTCTACAACGTCGTCGACTGGAACGAAGTCGAGCGTCGTTACCAGGAAGCGATCAAGGGCTGAGATTCCGCGTCTTGATGCAATCCCGTTCCGGCCGCGCAAGCGGCCGGAATGCTGTGGGGTATTCGTTGCGGGCGATTTCTCTGCCCGTGGGCGTGATCGCAAGAGGCTCGCCAGGATCAGTTTCCTTCCCCCTCTGGGGGAAGGTGCCCGGAGGGCGGATGAGGGTGCTCTTGGGCACTTACCTGTGGACCCAAGCTCTCACCCGACGCGCTGTGCGCGTCGACCCCGGATCAGGTCCGGGACAGGCTCTATCCCGAAGGGAGAGAAGCTCGCTGCCCGCCAGCTGACACGAACAGCATCAGTCTCAAATGCGAGAGGGCGCTATCCGCGCTCCGCCCGCGCGATATCCCGCATCACCGGGCAATCCGGTCGATGCGCGCCGGGCAGGTAGCCCAAGCTCATCAGGAACTCGCCTGTGATCTCGCCGCCGGTGAAGCGGAAGGTCTTCTTGAACAGCTTGACCCACGAGGCCTTGTCACGCGGCGCGCCGTCTTCGGTTGCATGCGCGTCCAGCCATTCGACGAAGCCGCCGTGGCTGCCGCGCAGGCTCTGGATCACCTGCGCGTTGTGGATCGCGGCGTCGACCTTGAGCCGGTTGCGGATGATCGCGGCGTCGCCGAGCAGGCGCGCACGATCCGTCTCGCCGTAGGCGGCGACCTTGTCGACATCGAAGCCGTCGTAGGCCGCGCGGAATCCGTCGCGCTTGCGCAGGATGGTTTCCCAGCTCAGTCCGGCCTGGTTGATCTCCAGCAGCAGACGCTCGAACAGCACCGCTTCCTCGCGTTGCGGAAAGCCGTATTCGGTGTCGTGATAGGAGCCGTGGACCGGATGGCCCGGGGCGATGTCGCAATAGCCGCTCATCCACGCAGCATAGGGCGCGCGGGCAGGGGCCGCCATCCGGTGCGACCCCGGTTGCGGCTTTCACGCACCGCACGGCACCATGCGCCGTCGCCCTTGCTGGATCCGTCGATGGAAATCGCCCAACGCCGCGTTGCCACTGTGCACTTCACCCTGTCCGATGACAGTGGCCAGCGCATCACCACCACCCGCGGCCACGATCCGCTGGTCTACATGCACGGCAATGGCTCGATCATCGTGGGGTTGGAAGAAGCGCTCGAAGGCAGGAGGGCCGGCGAAAGCTTTACCGTCGAGATCCCCTCAGAACGTGGATTCGGTCCACGTCACGAAAGCCTCGTGCAGACCCTGCCACGCGCGATGTTCAACGGCAGCGCCACGCCCGCGGTCGGCGAGAAGCTGCGCGCGCAGACCGAGAAGGGTCCGCTGGACGTGATCGTCACCGCTCTCGACGACAGCCAGATCACCGTCGACGGCAACAATCCTCTGGCTGGACGCATGTTGCGGGCCGACGTTGAGGTCGTCGGTGTACGCGTGGCGACGCCCGACGAGCTTCAGTTCGGCGTCTGAGCAGCCTCAACGCAGGCGCTGCGACAGCGCCTGTGCATCGAATGGCGCATGGACTTTGGCGTCGTTGTCGAAGTAGCAGTAGACGTCGCGGCCCTGCTGCGACACCGGCGCGCGAGGCGCGCTGCGCTGTGCATCGCGCGGCTCTCCACCGGCCGCCCATCTGCGGATGCGCGCCGCCCACCGGTCCAGCGCTTCGTCGCTGTAGCCGCTGGTATAGAGCTCGGTGTCTCCGTGCAGCCGGATGTAGACGAAGTCCGCGGTGACGTCTTCCGTGACCGGGTGGCGCCCCGCACTGTCGGAGACCACCAGCCCGACGCCGTGTTGGCGCAGCAGCTCCACACACCGGGGATGCTGGAAACTCGGATGCCTGACCTCGATCGCGTGCCGCAGCGCACGCTCCGGCAGGCGTGGCAGTGCACTGCGGCCGGACATGCGGGCCACGTCACGTCGCCATGCGAGTGCCAGGGCCTGGCCGGTATCGCGGGGCAGCACCGACAGGAATGTCGCCAGCCGCTCGGCATCGAACGCGAGTGTGGGAGGCAGCTGCCACAGCACGGGACCGAGCCGATCGCCAAGAGCGAGCACGCCTGACGCAAAAAAGTTTGCGATCGGGACATCGATGTCCTGCAGTCGCTTCATGTGGGTGATGAAACGCGGCCCCTTGATTGCGAAGACGAAGCCGTCAGGGACGGCGGCCCGCCACGCGCGCCAGCTCGCCGGCGACTGCAGCGAGTAGAACGAGCCGTTGATCTCGATAGTCGAAAACAGGCTGGCGGCGTAGTCCAGTTCGTCGCGCTGGCGCAGATCGGATGGATAGAACGCGCCCCGCCACGGGGCATAACGCCAGCCTGAAATGCCGATGCGGATGCCCATGACTGCGATCGTGGTCATCACACATGCGCACAACGTGAATCTTTGCCGGGTTTTGGCGTTCAGTGGGGAGCGGGTCTGGTGCAGATGCTTGCACGATGCCGTCCGTCCCGGCCGGTAGAATGGACAAATGTCGTTCTTCGCCAACCACATGCTGGTCGCCCTGCCGGCGTTGCAGGACCCGCACTTCTCGCGCACTGTCGCGCTGCTCTGTCAGCACGACGTGGACGGCGCGATGGGCGTCGTCATCAATCGGCCGTCCGAATTTTCGTTTGGAGATTTGCTCGACCAGATGAATATCCCGCTGCGTGCCGAACACCTGCGTGGCCAGCGGGTACTGGCCGGCGGACCGGTCCATCCCGAGCGTGGGTTCGTGCTTCACGACGGTGCGGGCGGCTGGGATTCCAGCCTCTCGATCGCCGACGGCTTGCATGTGACCACCTCGCGCGACGTGCTCGAGGCCATGGCCGCGGGTGAAGGACCGGAGCGGGCGACCGTTGCACTCGGCTGTGCGGGCTGGGGCAAAGGCCAGCTGGAACGCGAGCTGACACAGCACAGCTGGTTGACCGTGCCCGCGGATACGCGCCTGATCTTCGAGACGCCGCTCGATGCCCGGTGGCAGGCCGCCGCAGGCCGCATCGGGGTCGACCTGATGCATATTGCCAGCCACAGCGGTCGCGCATGAGCGACAGCCCCGCACCGACGATTCGCCGCGATGGCACGGTGCTCGGCTTCGATGTCGGCTCGCGCCGGATTGGCGTCGCGGTCGGCAGCGCCTTCGGCCACGGTGCACGCGCGCTGGCCGTGATCGATGTGCATGGCGACCAGATCGACTGGCAGGGCGTGGATCGTCTGCAGAAGGAATGGCGGCCTGACGGCATAATTGTCGGCGATCCGATGACGCTCGAAGGCGGCGATCAGCCGGCCCGCGCCCGTGCCCATGCATTTGCGCGCGAACTGGTCGCGCGGTATCGATTGCCTGTGGTGCTGGTGGACGAACGCGCCAGCTCGATCGAAGCTGCGCAGCGGTTTGCGATCGATCGCGCCGAAGGCCGCCGCAAGCGTCGTGACGCTGCGGCGCTGGATGCGGTCGCCGCCGCGGTAATCGTCGAACGCTGGCTGGCGTCACCGGATGACGGTGTGCCGGTCTGAGCCTTAGCGCCGCGGGGTGCTGAGACAGCGCGGCATTTCCTGAAGCGTCACGTGGCACTCGCCGCATCCACGTCGCTGCGGGACAATGGCATTCCCGACGCCGCACGTGCCCCGCGATGACTTCTGCTCCCGATGCCCAGATCGATGCGACCGGCCGCCTGCGCCATCTGCTTACGCTCGACGGGCTGCCGCGCGCGACGCTCGAAGCGCTGCTCGACCGGGCACAGGCGATGGCCGATGCCGGCGAAGTCAATGCGCGCCTGGCCGGCATCGCGGTGTGCACGCTGTTCTTCGAACCTTCGACGCGTACGCGCTTGAGTTTCCAGCGCGCCAGCCAGCGCCTCGGCGCAGATGTACTCGGCTTCGATGCGTCGACCTCGTCGACGACCAAGGGCGAGACCGCGCTCGACACCTTCCGCAACATCGAGGCGATGGGCGTCCGCGGTTTCGTTGTGAGGCATTCCGACGATGGCGCGGTCGCCGCACTCGCATCCGCTGCCGCAGCGGACACCGCGCTGATCAATGCGGGCGACGGACGCAGCGCGCATCCCACCCAGGGCCTGCTCGACATGCTTACCCTGCGTCAGGCCAAGGGCACGGATTTCTCGGGCCTGAAGGTGGTCATCGTCGGCGATGTGCGGCACTCGCGTGTCGCGCGCAGCGACCTGCATGCGCTGCGCACGCTGGGCGCTGGCGAGATCCGCGTCTGCGGCCCGGCCTCGCTGTTGCCCGATGCCGCGCTGCTGTCCGGCTGCACGGTCTCGCACGATCTCGACGCCGCGCTCGAAGGCGTCGACGCGGTGATGATGCTGCGGCTGCAGCGCGAGCGCATGGCCGAGGGGCTGGTCGATTCGCTCGAGGACTACCACCGCGACTACGGTCTCGACGCACGTCGTCTCCGCCGCGCCGCGGGTGACGCTGTGGTGCTGCATCCCGGGCCGATGAACCGTGGCGTCGAGATCGACGACGACGTCGCCGACGGTTCGCAATCGCTGATCCTGCGTCAGGTCGCCAATGGTGTCGCCGCACGCATGGCAGTGCTGGAAACGCTGCTCGGCTGAGAGGCTGAAGAACAATCGCCCGCCTGCTGCGGCCGCCGCCAAACGCCCATGACGGCAGCGCCCAGCGCGAAAACTGCGGTCATCTGGTTCACCAGACTCCTTGGTTTTCGCACTGTGCGCCTTGCCATGGACACTTGGCGACGCCCTCGCGACGGCGTTCGACTGCTTCTCAGCCTCTGGGGCCGCGCCGGCGCGAATCCGGTATGGTGCGGCGTCCCCACGCCGCGCCCACACGATGTCTTCGAACGATCCCGATGCTTCCCTGCCGGCGCAGGCCGCCGCCGCGCCCGCACACGCATTGACCCCGCGCCAGCTGGTGATGATGGGTCTGGGCAGCGCGATCGGCGCCGGCCTGTTCCTCGGCTCCGGCGTCGGCATCCAGACGGCCGGCCCCGCGGTTCTGGTGTCGTATCTGATTGCCGGCGCGCTGGTGATCGTGGTGATGCATGCCCTCGGCGAGATGGCCGCCGCCAAACCGGCCAGCGGCGCGTTCTCGGTGTACGCGGCCGATGCAATGGGCCCGGTCGCCGGTGCAACGGTCGGCTGGTTGTGGTGGTTGCAGGTGGTGATCGTGATCGCCGCAGAAGCGGTCGGTGCAGCGGGCTTGCTCGCCTCGATCTGGCCGTCGCTGTCGGTGCCCGGCCTCGCGCTGTGTTTCATGGTGATGTTCACCGCGATCAACCTGCTGGGCGTGCGCAATTTCGGCGAGTTCGAATTCTGGTTCGCGATTATCAAGGTCATCGCGATCCTCGCCTTCATCGCGATCGGCATCGCCCTGATCGCCGGCTGGTTGCCGGCGGTGGCATCTCCGGGCCTGTCGAACCTGCTGGGCCCCGATGGCTTCGCGCCGCGCGGCTGGGCTGGCATCGGCGCAGCATTGCTGGTCGTGGTGTTCGCCTTTGGCGGCACCGAGATCGTCGCGATCGCGGCGGCGGAAACCAACGATCCGGCGAAGAGCCTCGCGCGTGCGATCCGCACGGTCGCCTGGCGGATCCTCGTGTTCTATCTCGGCTCGATCGCAGTGATCGTCGCCGTGGTGCCGTGGAACAGCCCGGCGCTGTCGTCGCCGTTCGCCGCCGTGCTGCAGGTCGCGCGCATTCCGGGCGCGGCGACCGCGATCACGCTGGTCGCAGTGATCGCGCTGCTGTCCGCGCTCAACGCGAATCTCTACGGCGCCTCGCGGATGATCTGGTCGCTGGGTCGCCGCGGCGACGCACCGGCCGTGCTCGGTCGCAGCGACCGTCGCAACGTGCCGATCGCCGCCGTCGTCGCCAGCGTGACCTTCGGATTCGCCGCAGTCGTGCTGGAACTCGCATTTCCGCAGCGCGTGCTGCCTCTGCTGCTCAATATCGTCGGCGCAACCTGCCTGCTGGTGTGGACGCTGGCGCTGGTCTCGCAATACATCCTGCGACGCCGCGCCGACCGCGCCAACGCACCGCTGCCGTTCCGCATGCGCGCGTTTCCGATACCCACGCTCGCCGCGCTGGCGGTGCTCGCGGTGATCTTCGCGATGCTGATCGCCTCACCCGATACGCGCGCGCAGTTCCTGTCGATGGCGGCGCTCACGCTGGCCATCGCTGGCCTCAATGCACTGGCGCAGCGCCTGCGGCGGACGCCGCCGGCAGGCTGACACGCGAAACTGTTTTCAGCGCTTCTGCGCGAACAGCCACGGCCATAGCGCCTCGGTGCGGTAGGCCGCATCCCAGCTGTTGTGGTTCGCGTCGGGGAACTCGGTGTAACGCACGTCGGCGCCGGTATCGCGCAGTGCGGCGTGCATGCGCCGCGACTGCTCGGGCAGCACCACGTCGTCCAGCGCGCCGTGGAAGATCCAGCTCGGAATGTCGCGCAGGCGACGCGCGGCCTCGGCGAACGGATCGCCGGCCGCACGCGTGGATTCGACGAACAGATCCTCAAGATCGGGCCGCGAGCCGGGCGGGGTGATGCCGCCGCAGACCGGCACCAGCGCAGCGAAGCGTGTCGGCTCGCGCAGTGCCAGCGACCAGGTGCCATAGCCGCCGCGCGACATGCCGGTCAGCGAGGTGCGGCTGCGGTCGCCATCGAATTCGGCAGTTGCCGCATCGAGCGTCGCCAGCGCCATCGTCGCGGTGTCGCCTTCCCAGGATTCGCCTTCGGGCGACTGCGGGAACACCACCAACGCCGGGAAATCCGCCGCGTGCGCGCGCACGTAAGGCCCGAGTCCGGCGTGGATCTGCTTCTCGCCGTCATCGCCGCGCTCGCCCGAGCCGTGCAGGAACAGCACCACCGGCAGCGGACGCGGCAGCTGCGCCGACGGCACGAAGACCTGGTAAGCGTAGCGGCGGCCGTTCGAGGTGAGCTCGCGGCGCACGAAGCGGCCCGGCGCCGGGCCAGACGCCGGCAGTACGCTCACGCAGCCCGACAACATAGCGGCACCGCCGGCGAGGGCGAGGCCGCGCAGCAGTCGGCGGCGGGCAATGGAATGGGAGATGTTGGACATGCGATCACTCCGGATTGGATCAGGTGAAGGTCCACAGACCCAGCGCCAGCAGGTGCAGGACGACCATCGCGACGAACACGTGACGGTAGGCCGGTTTGGCGCGTTTGTGACGCAGCAGCTGCTGCGCGACCCCTGCGGCGGGCCAGCCGCCGAGCAGTTCGAGCAGATGCAGATGCGCCTCGGGCGTGCGCCAGCGTCCGTGTCGCGCGGCGTGTTTGTCGAGTGCGTAGGCGGCTGCGGTCAGCACGTTGAGGCCGGCGAGCGCGGCGAGTGCGAGGTGCGGCAGGCGTCCGGACACGACCCCGTATCCGAGCAACCCACACCAGGCGGCGATCGCGATCAGCAGTCCGCGCATGCCGCCCGCCGGTGCAGACGATGCACGTGCACCGCGGCGCTTCGACGTGGCGCGTGCCGTGCGCGGTGATTGCGCGGTGCCGACTGCGGCGACGTGGACCGCGCGCCAGCGTCCGTCGGCCTGCCGCTCCGGCGTGTAGCGCACACGTGCACCGGGGTCCGGGCGTGCGCTGCTGCGATCGAAATCGCGGACGTGGAAGAACAGACGATCCGGTCCATCGGCAGCAGCGTCTTCGGGCGTGATGAAACCGAAGCCGCGCGCGTCGTCCCAGCGTTCGATTCGACCGAATCCGGCACGTGCGCGCATGGTCGTGGCCTTAGCGCAGCATGATCGCGGTGGCGAGGCCGAGGAAGCTGAAGAAGCCGACGATGTCGGTCACCGCAGTCACGACCACGGTGCCGGCGACGGCGGGATCGACGCCCATGCGCTTGAGCAGCAGTGGCAGCAGGGTGCCCGCCAGCGCGGCCGAGCAGAAGTTGATCACCAGCGCGGCGAAGATCACCAGCGACAGCACCCAGTCGTGGAACCAGACCAGCGCGACGAGGCCGACCAGACTGCCGATCAGCAGGCCGTTGATGAGCGCGACGCGCAGCTCCTTCCACAGCAGGATGCGTGCATTGCTGGCGCCGACCTGGCCCAGCGCAATGCCGCGCACCATCAGCGTGAGCACCTGCACCGCGGCGTTGCCGCCGATGCCGGCGACGATCGGCATCAGCACTGCGAGCGCGACGATCTGTTCGATGGTCGCCTCGAAGCGGCCGATCACGAATGCCGCCAGGAACGCGGTGCACAGGTTGATGCCCAGCCACACGACGCGGCCGCGCACAGCGCGTCTGATCGGCGAGAACAGATCCTCGTCCTCGTCGAGACCGGCGGCGGACAGCGCCTGGTGTTCGGCCTGCTCGCGGATGATGTCGATCACGTCATCGACCGTGATGCGGCCGAGGAGGATGTTGTTGTCGTCGACGACCGGCGCCGACACCCAGTCATTGTCGGAGAACTGGCGCGCCACCTGTTCGGCGGATTCGGCGACATGGATCGAGTCGAGTTCGTCGTCGATCAGCTTGTTGATCGGCGTGCCCGGCTCGCGCGTCACCAGATCCTGCAGCGCAACCCAGCCGGCGAGCTGGTGACGGCGATTGACGACATACAGATGATCGGTGTGCTCGGGCAGTTCGCCGCGCAGGCGCAGGAAACGCAGCACCACGTCGACGGTGGTGTCGGCGCGAACCGTCACCACGTCCGGATTCATCAGACGGCCGGCGGTGTCTTCGGGATACGAGAGCACCTGCTCCAGACGCTCGCGGTTCTCGCGGTCCATCGCCCGCAGCACTTCGTCGATCACCGCATCGGGCAGATCCTCGACGAGGTCCGCCAGATCGTCGATATCGAGATCCTCGACCGCGGCGACCAGTTCGTCGGCGTCCATGTCCGCGATCAGGCTTTCGCGCACCTCGTCGCCGACGTGGACCAGCACCTCACCGTCGTCTTCGGGGTCGACCAGACCCCACACGACCATGCGCTTGTCGTGCGGCAACGATTCTAGGAGATTGCCGATCTCGGCAGGCGCCAGCGTATTGACCAGCCGGCGCACCGGTCCAAGTCGACCGCTGTCGAGTGCATCGGACAACAGACGCAGCTGGCGCGCGGTCTTGTCGGGGCGGACGGCTTCGGCCATGTGAAGCTCCGTTGCGCGTCGCGACAGTCTCGGCGCGACAGGGGTCAGATGTGCATCCCGCCATTATCCGGGATAGCGCACGTCTTGCGCCATCGTCGGTGTACCAAGGAGCAGACGGGCTTCATGCGGCCTGTGTCTGCGACGAACGCGCGGAATGAGGAACCAGCGGCTGCAGGCAGCCGCGTCGAATGCGCGAACTCAGTCCGCCGGGTGCACAGGCTGCACCGCATCGAGCCAGCGCTCGATGCCGGCACGGTCACGCGCGCGCAGCAGCGCAGGGGCGCGGGCACGCAGTTGGCTGAGGTCGAGCGCACGGATCGCGCGGCGGACTTCCAGCAGTGGTGAGGGATGCAGGCTCAGTTCCTCGATGCCGAGCGCGAGCAGCAGCGGCGTGAAGCGGGCATCGCCTGCGATCTCGCCACAGATGGAAGCAGGCATACCGCGGGCACGCGCGACGCGCACGACGCTGTGCACCAGTCGCAGCACCGCCGGGTGCAGCGGCGAATACAGATCGCCGAGCGCGTCGTTGTTACGGTCGGCCGCGAGCAGGTACTGCACGAGATCGTTGGTGCCGATGGAAATGAAATCGAGATCGCGGGCGAAGGTCGGCAGCGCGATCGCCGCCGACGGCACCTCGATCATCGCGCCGAGCGCGATCTGCGCGGCGGTCTCCTGACCTTCACGCGCGAGATCCTTCAGCACGCGCGTGAGTAGCTGCCGCACCGCGATGATTTCCTCGCGGCCGCTGACCATCGGCACCAGGATCCGTACCGGCCCGTAACCGGACGCGCGCGCGATTGCGCGCAGCTGGGTTTCCAGCAGGCCGGTGCGGGCCATCGACAGGCGCACGCCGCGCAGGCCAAGCGCAGGATTGGGTTCGTTGCGCAGTGCGAGGCCGCTGTTGTCGGCCTTGTCGGCGCCGATGTCGAGCGTGCGGATCGTCACCGTGCGACCGGTCATGCCGAGCACGAGATCGCGATAGGCGCGGAACTGCGCGTCCTCGTCCGGTACCTCGCGGCCCTGCAGGAACAGAAATTCAGTGCGGTACAGGCCGATGCCGGCTGCGCCCAGGGCATGCGCCTCGGCGACGTCCTCGCGTGATTCGGCGTTCGCGTACAGGCGGATGTCGACGCCGTCGAGCGTCTTGCTGGGCTCGCGACGCAGGCGGCGCAGTTGCTTGCGCTCGCGCTTTTCCTCGCGCAAACGCGCGCGATAGACACGCAGATCGCTCGGACCCGGCTCAATGACGATCTCGCCGGTGCTGCCGTCGATGACCAGCACGTCGCCGTCGTTGATCGCACCCAGCGCCTGCGGCGCGTTGACGATCAGCGGCAGGTGCAGACTGCGGGCGAGGATCGCGGTGTGCGACAGCATGCTGCCGCCCGAGGTCACGATGCCGAGCACGCCCTGGGCGTGCAGGCGGCCGATCTCCGACGGCGCGATCGCATCAGTGATCAGGATTTCGCCGGCGACGCCCTGCAGCTCGGCCTCGTGGTCATGCAGCGCGGCGTGCACGCGACCGATGACGTGGTCGATGTCTTCGATGCGGCTGCGGAAATAGGCGTCGTCCATGCCTTCGAACACGGCCGCGAGCCGGTCACGTTGCAGACGTAATGCGTAGTCGGCGCCGTACAGGCCCGAGCGCACGAGTTCGTCGAGGCCGTGCAGCAGTTCCGGGTCTTCGAGCAGCAGGGTGTGCAGGTCGAGGAATTCGCCGACCTCGTGCGCCAGCGCGCCGTGCAACTGGTCGCGCATCGCGCGGATCTCGCCGCGCACCTGTTCGATGGCGGCATGCAGCCGCGCCAGTTCCGCTTCGGCCTCGGCGGGCGCGACGCGCGCCTCGGCGACTTCCAGTGCATGCGGTTCGCGCACGCGTGCGCGACCGAGCGCGCTGCCGCGGGAGGCACCCTGTCCGTGGAGCCCCTGCCGCATCAGCCCTCCTCGTCGAACCTGCGCTCGAACAACGCGGCAGCCGCCTCCATCGCAGCGGCTTCGTCCTCGCCATCGAGTCGCAGTACGACCTGGGTGCCGTGCCCTGCGGCCAGCAGCATCACGCCCATGATGCTCTTGGCGTTGACCTCACGGCCCTTGGCGACCAGCGTGGCATTGCAGCGGAAGCCCGACAGCACCTGCACCAGCTTGGCGGTCGCACGGGCGTGCAGGCCGAGCTTGTTGGCGACGAGCAGTTCGCGTTCGATCATCGGAAGCAGTCCTGGTACAGCGCGGGGGGGAAAGGGAGTGGGGCTGTGCGACTCAGGCATCGTCGAGCAGGACACCGTTGCGGGCACCTGCTGCGGCGGTGGCCGGCAGATCGCCGAGCGCCTGCTCAGGATAGTTCATGACCCGCAGCAGCATCGGCAGGCTCAGGCCGGACACGCGCCGCGCCGGCGTGCCCAGGCGCGCCAGTTGCGCGGCGACGTTGCTTGGGCTGGCGCCGTAGAGATCGGTGAGGATCAGCACGCCGTCGCCCCCGTCCACACGCCGCATCGCCGCGCTCGCGCGGGGCAACGCGACATCGGGATCCTCGTCGAACGGCATCTCGAACACGTCCGTCTTCAACGGAAGCTGCTGCATTAGACGGGTCGCGACCGCGAGCATCGCGGAACCGATCCCCTCGTGGGTGATTAAAAGTACGCCGACGGCCATCCGTGGACGTTAGCAGAGCAGGGGGATCGCCCGGAAGCGTCGTGCGCGCGACGATTCGGCCGCACGCGTCGATGCTGCGTTGCCGCAGGTGTCAGTCGAGCTCGCGGTGATAGGTCGCGACATCGCGCCAGCCCTGTTCGCGCGCCTGCCGCGCCAGTGTTTCGGCCAGATACACCGAGCGATGGCGACCGCCGCTGCAGCCGAAGGCGACCGTCACGTAGCTGCGCGTGTCGCTGCGCAGTCGCGGCAGCCAGTTGCCCAGGAACTGCGAGACCTGGGCAATGAACTCGCCGACATCCTCTTGGCCTTCGAACCAGGTGCGCACGTCGGCATCGCGACCCGACAGCGGACGCAGGCGCGGATCCCAGTGCGGGTTCGGCAACGCGCGTGCGTCGAACACGAAATCCGCATCGGCCGGCACGCCGCGCCGATAGGCGAAGGATTCGAACAGCAGTGAGACCGACTGGTCCTGGGCAAGATCGAGTTCGGTGACGATGCGCCGGCGCAGCTGGTGGACGTTGAGATCGCTGGTGTCGATGACCGTGTCGGCGAGACTGCGCAGCGGACGCAGCAGATTGCGTTCGAGCGCGATCGCATCGGCCAGCGACAGGCCGACCCGGCTCAGCGGATGGCGTCGGCGGGTATCGGCGAAACGACGCAGCAGCACTTCATTGCCGGTCTCGAAGAACACCAGTCGCGGGTCGAGACCCAGCGCGCCGACATCCGACAGCCAGCCCGGCACCTTCGACAGATCGGTGTGGCGGTTGCGCACATCGATGCCGACGGCCAGCCGCCGCGGCGGCTCATCGGCGCGGGTGAGGTTGGCGACGAAGTCGGCGAGCATGCCCGCGGGCAGGTTGTCGACACAGTAGAAATCCAGATCCTCGAACGTGCGCAGCGCGACCGACTTGCCGCTGCCCGACAAGCCACTGACGACGTAGAACAGCGGCGGCGTCGTATCGCTCACGGCGCACCCCGCTCGAGGAATTGCGAATGCCGGGCGAGGAACGCCGCGGCCGGGTCGAGGCCCTTGGTGCGCAGGATGTGGATGCGCGTGGCGGCTTCGGCGAGCACCGCGAGGTTGCGGCCGGGCATGACCGGCAGGGTGATCAGCGGCACGTCGAGGTCGAGCACGCGACGCATGCCCAGATCACCGGTCAGACGCACCATGCCGTCGCCATCGCCCGCCATCGTGTCGGCGTTGGGCCGGCTGAGATGGATGATCAGGCGCAAGTACTTGTTCCGCTTCACCGCCGTGTCGCCGAACATCTCGCGGATGTTGAGCACACCCAGGCCGCGCAGTTCCAGCAGGTCCTGCAGCAGTTCGGGGCAGGTGCCGTCGAGCACGTCGGGCGCGATCTGGGTGAACTCGGGCGCGTCGTCAGCGACGAGACGGTGTCCGCGGGTAATCAGTTCCAGCGCCAGCTCGCTCTTGCCCGAACCGGACTCGCCGGTGATCAGCACACCGATCGAATACACCTCCATGAAAACGCCATGCAGGGTGATCCGCGGCGCCAGCTGGCGCGCGAGGTGGTACTGCAGCAGGTTAAGCAGTTCATGGCCGCGGTTGGGCGAGGTCCACAGCGGCGTCTGCGATTCTTCGGCCGCTTCGCGCAGGTCTTCGGGGCAGGGCTGGTCCTTGCTGATGACCAGCGCGAGCGGCCGGTACTGGATCACGCGTTCGATGGTTTCCCAGCGCAGGCGCGAATCCAGCCCGTCGAGCCAGGACAGTTCCTCGGTCCCGAGGATCTGCACCTTGTTGGGATAGATGATGTTGAGATAGCCGGCGAGCGAAGGCCGGCGCGCGACCGTTTCGATCGACTCGAGCACCTTGCGGCCGCCGTGCTGGCCGGCGAGCCAGCGCAGGCCCAGACGCTCGTGCAACTGCGCGAACAGCTCCTGTGCTTGGATGCTCGCGTTCACGCGCGGACCGTGTCGGCGAGCGGGGCGGCGTCGAGCAGCAGGCTGCGCAATCTGGCGAGATCGGGCGCGACGCGCAGGTCGTCGCGGAAGTCGGCGTTGGAAAAGTATTCGACCAGTCCCGACAGCGTCTGCAGATGCTGCTCGACCTGGTGATCGGGCACGCACATTGCGAACACCAGATCGACCGGCTGACCGTCGGTCGCGTTGAAGTCGATGGGATGCGAGAGCCGCAGAAACGCGGCGCGAGGTTCGCGGAACGCGGTGCTGCGTGCATGTGGAATCGCGACGCCGCGGCCGATGCCGGTGCTGCCCAGTTGCTCGCGCTCACGCAGCGCGTGGCCGAGCAACGGGGTCAGCGTCGGGGAATTGCCGGCGAGCAACCGCGCGGCGGAGTCCAGTACGACATCGCGGGAACCGGGCGCGACCAGCATCACGATGCGGTCGGCCGAGAGCAGATCGGAAAAGGACATGCCGCGCGGTGCCCCGAAGGCAATTCGTGGGAGCAGCAGCCTAGCCGAAAGTCCCGTCGCGTGCAGGGTTCTCGCCGCGATGATGGTCGACGACCTTCTTGCGGTGCTTGACCAGCAAGCGGTCGACCTTGTCGGCGAGTTGGTCGATCGCAGCGTACATGTCGTCCGCCGTCGCGTCGGCGTGCAAGGTTTTGCCAGCGATGATGGCGGTGGCCTCGGCCTTGTGGAGCAGCTTTTCGACACTGAGCTGGACACGCACGTGCAGTGGCTGATCAAAGTGATTGGCCAGCTTCTGGAACTTGGTGTCCACTTGGTCTCGCAGCGCGGGCGTCACCTCGAGCTGGTGGCCATGGGTCTCGACATGCATCGGCAACCTCCTTCAACGGTTCGGGAAGGACCCGTCCGCGATCGACGCGAACGATCGGGTCCAGAGTAGCGCGGCGGGGGCCCGGGACAAGCGCCGTCCGTCACGTCTCTGGGACCAACTTAGGGAACCGGAAGTTCAGGCGATGCGAACGCGCTCGTGCGACGAGACGATGTGCAGCGCTTCGCGGTATTTGGCCACCGTGCGGCGTGCGACCGGCACGCCGGCGGCCTTGAGCAGATCGGCCAGGCGTGCATCCGACAGCGGTTTGCGCGGGTTCTCGGCGTCGATGAGGCTGCGGATCATCTGCTGGATCGCGGTGCTCGACGCCTCGCCGCCGCCTTCGGTGCCGACGCCGGAATCGAAGAAGTCCTTCAACGACAGCGTGCCGCGCGGTGTGTGCACCCACTTGCGTGCGACCGCGCGTGACACCGTGGATTCATGCATGCCGATTTCCTCGGCCACCTCGCGCAGGGTGAGTGGCCGCAACGCGCGCTTGCCGAATTCGAGGAAGCCCGACTGCTGGCGCACCAGGCAGCGCACGACCTTGAGCAGGGTTTCGCCACGCGCCTCGATGTTCTTCAGCAGCCAGCGCGCTTCCTGCAGGCGTCCCTTGAGATAACCGGCATCGCTGGCACCTGCGTGCTGGATCATCTGTTCGTAGCCGCGATGGATGGTCACGCGCGGAAAATGCGAGCCGGCCAGCGTGACCTTCCAGACACCGTTCTGACGTGCGATTACGCAGTCGGGCGTCACATAGTTGTCGTGCGGCACGTTGCCGATCTGCGCGCCCGGACGCGGATCGAGACTGCGCAGGAGCTGCAACGCGGTCGCGGCTTCCTCGGGCGGGCAGCCCAACGCATCCGCGAGTCCCGGCGCGCCGAGTTTCGGCAGACGTTCGATGTGATCGCGGGCGGCCAGCAGCGCCACCGAGCGGCCGGGCGTGTCGACGTGCAGCGGTTCGAGTTGCAGGCGCAGGCATTCGCTGAGGTCGCGCGCACCCACGCCGACCGGATCGAAGCGCTGCACGCGGCACAGCACCGCTGCGACTTCGCCCGAGGTGGCGCGCGTTTCCGGCAGCAGTGCCGCGACGATGTCGTCGAGGGATTCGCGCAGATAGCCGTCGTCGTCTATCGCATCGATCAGGGCGATGCCGATGTTGCGGTCGCGCGCGGACATCGTGCTCAGGTGCAGCTGCCAGGACAGATGATCCTGCAGGCTTTCCGACTGGATCATGCGGTCGGCGGCATCGCCGTCGCCGTCATTGTCGCCATGGCCCTGACCGCTACCGCTGGCGCGCTCGTTCCAGCCGTCGTCGCCATCCCACGCAGCGGCGGGTTCGGCATCGGCGTCGCGGCCGTTGTCGTCGTGATCCTGGCGGGCGTTGTCCTGGTCCTGCGTATTGCCGCGTTCGGACAGCGGCTGCGCGGAGATGGACTCGGGTTCTTCCCAGTCGAGCAGCGGATTGCTCTCGACCGCGGTGGAGATCTCGGTTTCGAGTTCTACCGTCGACAGCTGGAGCAGATGCAACGCCTGACGCAATTGCGGCGTCAGAACGAGATGTTGCCCCAGCGATGTCTGCAGACGTGGCTTCATCGACTCCGGAACTCCCTGACCGGATGCACGCGCCGGCTACAGACGGAAGGATTCCCCCAGGTAGACACGACGCACGTCGGGATTGGCCAGCAGTGCTTCCGGAGCCCCCTGCGCGAGCACGCCGCCGTCACTGAGGATATACGCCCGGTCACAGATCCCCAAGGTCTCGCGGACGTTGTGGTCGGTGATCAGCACGCCGATCCCGCGCTCCTTGAGATGGGTGACGATCCGCTGGATCTCCCCGACCGAGATCGGGTCGACACCGGCGAAGGGCTCGTCGAGCAGCATCATGCGCGGATTAGCGGCCAGTGCGCGCGCGATCTCCACCCGCCGTCGCTCACCACCCGACAGGCTCGCGCCGGCCTGGTCGGCGACGTGGGTGATCTGCAGCTCGTCCATCAGGTCGGCCAGCGTCTTCTGGCGGCCTGCCTTGTCGAGATCCTCGCGCAGCTCCAGCACCAGCATGATGTTGTCGGCGACGCTGAGCTTGCGGAACACCGACGGTTCCTGCGGCAGGTAGCCGACGCCGCGCTTGGCACGGGTGTACATCGGTTCGGCGGTGATGTCGTGGCCGTCGAGCACGATGCGGCCGGCGTCGGCCGGCACCAGGCCGACGATCATGTAGAAGCAGGTCGTCTTGCCTGCGCCGTTGGGGCCGAGCAGGCCGACGACTTCACCCGATTCGAGCGTGAGCCCGAATTCCTTGACGACCTCGCGCTGCTTGTAGCTCTTGCGCAGACCTTCGGCGACGAGCATCAGCGGCCGCCCTGCGCTGCGGGCGCCGGCTGCGCTGGCGTCTGGTTGCGCGGCTGGAACTGCATGCGCACGCGGCCCTGGCCTTCGCCGCCGCCCTGCACCCGGCCGGTCGACATGTTGTAGACGATGCGCTGGCCTTCGATCTTGCCCTGGCCCGGCTGGTTGACGACGGCATTGCCGGTCAGCACGACGGTGTCGCTGGTCATGTTGTAGTCGGCCTGGGCGGCGGTCGCGTCGACCCAGCCGCCGTCGTCCATCTGCTGCTTCATCTTCACCGGGCCGCCGTTGAGGATCACGCGCTGGAACTCACCGCTGCTGCGGCGCAGATCGGCGCGCGTCGCCTGGATCTCGAGCGTACCCTGGGTGATCGTCACGCCGCTGGTGAGCAGGCAGGGCAGCCGTTCGTCACTGACCGAGCAGTCACTTCCACCCGCGTCGACGTCGAGCGGCTGGTTGCGGTCGGACGACTTCGCGGCCGCACCCATCGGCACGGCCAGCGCGGCGACCAGAAACAGACTAGCGGTGGGAATTCGGTTCATTGCGGAATTTCACCTTGGAAAGAAGCTCGATCCGTCCCGAATCGAGGTCGGCACGCATGCCGGTGCCCTGCATTGTAGAACCGGGCTGTTCGACATCGACCAGCGCGTCGGACGTGGCCTGGTTGCGTTGCGGAAAGACGTTCATGGCCTCGGTGCGCATGCGGGTCGGACGCGGACTGCCTTCGGGGCTGTCGGCGGTGACCTCGCCGCGCAGGCGGACTTCCTGGTTGTCCTCGGAAACCCAGCCGGTCTTGGAGCGGATTTCCCAACGGCCGTCGCCTTCTTTTTCCGGGACATGGAACAGCGGGGTGACGAGTTCGAGCGTGCGCGCGCCAGGGGTCTGCTGCAGCTGCGGGGCCTGCAGCGAGAACGCTTCGCGGCCTTCGTTGTCGAGGGCGACGATGTCGAAGTCGCGCAACAGGTAGTCAGTGCGACCGTCGGCCGGATCTTCCGAGACGATCGTGTCTTTCTGCCGCCAGGCCGACCAGCCGGAGATCAGCGCGCCGAGCAGCAGCACGACGGTCAGGGTCAGGCGCCAGTTCACGAGACCCGCCCATCAGCGTGGATGCCGGCCAGGCGGCCCTGCGCATGCAGGATCAGATCGCACAGCTCACGTCCGGCGCCGCGGCCACCGTTGGCGCGGGTGCGCCAGTGCGCGCTGTCGCCGGCGCAGGCGTGCGCGTCGGCAGGCGACACGGCGAAACCGACGGCGCGCATCACGCCGACATCGGCCAGGTCATCGCCCATGAAAGCCACTTCGTCCAGCGTGACGCCGAGCGAAGCGCACAGCGATTCGACGCGCTCGCGCTTGTCGGCCACGTGCACATGCGCCTCCACGCCGAGATCCGCCGCGCGGCGCTCGACGATGCCGCCCTTGCGCGCGGTCACCAGCGCGACCGCGATGCCGACCTTGCGTAGCAGCACCAGGCCCTGGCCGTCGTGGACATGGAAGGTCTTGATCTCGCGACCGTCGCTGTCGAAGCCGAGGCTGCCGTCGGTCAGCGTGCCGTCGACGTCGAAACACGCCAGGCGCACGCGGGCGGCGCGGGCGAGGATCGCGTCGGAGACGTTGGCGAAAGGGGCGGGGACGTCGGGCATGATTTCGAAAGTATCGGGCATTGAATGAATGGGCGCCGGCTCAGACCACGCGAGCGCGCAGCAGGTCCTGGATATTCAGCGCGCCAACCACCCGGCGATCGCCGTCGATGACCGGCAGCATGGTGATCTTGCGCGTTTCCATCAGGCGCGCCGCCTCGACCGCGAGCGCATCGGCGGCAATCGCGATGGGGTCGCGGGTCATCACGTCGGCAATGCGTGCATCGCGGACATCGATGGCGGGATCGGTCAGCGTGCGGCGCAGGTCGCCGTCGGTGTAGAGGCCGATCAGGCGCTGGGTCTCGTCGACGACCACGGTCATGCCCAGACGCTTGCGGCTCATTTCCAGCAGCGCATCGGCCAGCGAGGCGTCGGCGGACACGGTCGGAATCTCGCCACCGCCGTGCATGACGTCGCGGATGTGCAGCAGCAGGCGGCGGCCGAGCGCGCCGGCCGGATGCGAGCGGGCGAAATCGTCGGCGGTGAAGCCGCGCGCTTCCAGCAGCGCGACGGCCAGCGCATCGCCCATCGCCAGCGACGCCGTCGTGCTCGCGGTGGGGGCCAGTGCCAGGGGGCAGGCTTCGGCCGGCACGCTGATGTCGAGGTGGATGTCGGCGGCCATGGCCATCGTCGACGTGGCGCGTCCGGTCACCGCGATCAGCGCGTTGCCCTGGCGCTTGAGCACCGGCAGCAGCATCAGGATCTCGTCGGATTCGCCCGAATACGACAGCGCCAGCACCACGTCGGCGTCGGTGATCATGCCCAGATCGCCGTGGCCGGCCTCGCCCGGGTGCACGTAGAACGCCGGCGTGCCGGTCGAAGCAAAGGTTGCGGCGATCTTGCGGGCGACATGGCCGGACTTGCCCATGCCCATGCAGACCACGCGGCCGCGGCACTCGATGATGCGCGCGCAGGCGGCAGAGAAATCGCCGTCCAGCCGCGCGGCGACCGCCTGCAGACCTTCGACCTCGACCGCGAAGACACGTCGTCCGCTGGCGGCGAAATCGGATCCGGCAGCGGCAACTTCACGGGAGTGGTCGACCATATCCGGCACAGGGCTTTTCCGTTAGGCTAAGCCATTCATTTTATGCGCTTTCCGGCGTGAATGCCCCGCGACAGGCGGCGTCGGCGATGACGGCTCATCCGCGCTTCACGCAGCGGTCGCAGCGACGTTCACGGCCCGGCAGCGCGGCCACAGGACCCGATTCTTGGATACCCAGACCATCACCGACCTCATCCAGCAGGGTCTGCCCGACGCCGTGGTGCACGTGCAGGGCGACGACGGCGTGCATTTCGAGGCGCTGGTCGTCTCGCCCGCATTCGCCGGCAAGCTGCCGCTGGCGCGTCACCGCATGGTGTACGCGACACTCGGCGCACTGATGGGCCGCGAGATCCACGCGCTCGCGCTAAATACGAAGACGCCCGACGAACACGCGGCCGCCGGCGCAGGGCAGGACTGATGGACAAGATCATCGTCACCGGCGGCGCCACGCTGCAGGGCGAGGTGCGCATTTCCGGTGCCAAGAACGCCGTGCTGCCGATCCTGTGCGCGACCCTGCTCGCCGATGCACCGGTCGAAGTCACGAACGTGCCGCATCTGCACGATGTGCTGACGACGACCAAGCTGCTGTCGGGTCTGGGCGCGGGCGTCGAGCACGATGTCGACAACGGACGCGTGACCGTCGATCCGCGCAGCGTGACCAGTCATGTCGCGCCGTACGAACTGGTGCGCACGATGCGCGCCTCGATTCTCGTGCTCGGTCCGCTGCTGGCCAAGTACGGCGCGGCGGAAGTCTCGCTGCCCGGTGGCTGCGCGATCGGTGCGCGCCCGGTGGATCTGCACATCAAGGCGCTCGAAGCGCTGGGCGCGACGATCACCGTCGAGCACGGTTTCATCCGCGCGCAGGCCGAGCGTCTGCGCGGCGGCCATGTGGTGTTCGAAACGATCAGCGTCGGCGCGACCGAGAACGTGCTGATGGCGGCGACGCTCGCCGATGGCACGACGCTGATCGACAACGCGGCGCGCGAGCCGGAGATCGTCGATCTGGCCGAATGCCTGATCGCGATGGGTGCCGACATCCGCGGCGCCGGCACCTCGCGCATCGAAGTGCGCGGCGTCGAGCGTCTGCATGGCGCCACGCATGCCGTCGTCGCCGACCGCATCGAGACCGGCACCTTTCTCGTCGCTGCGGCGATGACCGGCGGTCGCGTGACGGCGGTCGGCGCGCGCCCGGACACGCTGGGCGCGGTGATCGAACGCCTGCGCCATGCCGGCGCGACGGTCGAGATCGATGGCGACCGCATTACCGTCGACATGCAGGGCCGTCGCCCGCGCGCGATCGATATCGTCACCGCGCCGCACCCCGGTTTCCCGACCGACATGCAAGCGCAGTTCATGGCAATGAACTGTGTCGCCGAGGGCACCGGCACGATCGACGAGACGATTTTCGAGAACCGCTTCATGCACGTCAGCGAGCTGATGCGCCTGGGCGCGGAGATCGACATCGACGGGCCGCGCGCCAGCGTGCACGGCGTCGAACGTCTCAGTGGCGCGCCGGTGATGGCGACCGATCTTCGCGCGTCGGCATCGTTGATCCTCGCCGGCCTGGTGGCCGACGGCGACACGACGATCGACCGGATCTACCACCTCGATCGCGGTTACGAGCACATCGAACGCAAGCTGTCCGGTCTCGGCGCACACATCCGGCGGGTGAAGTAGGCGATGGCGTTCAAGGGCCGGTTGTCGAACCGCCGCATCGCGTTGTTCGCGACGATCGCGGTAGTGCTGCTCGCGCTGGGCTGGATGCGCTACACCAATGCCGCGGCGCTCAGCGGCATGCCGTTCAAGGAGATGGACTGGAACGAGGACGGCGAACTGACCCGCGGCGAAGTGCTGCAGGGCTTCTTCACCGTCACCGCGGTGCGCACGCAGGACGGTAATCGCAGTTGCGTCGACTATCGCCGGCGCGGCTCGGTCGAATCGATACGGGTGGAGTGCAGGACCGAAACCGCGCCCTGAGGCGCGGTCGCCGGAACCCACAAAAAAGGCCCCGCAGTGCGGGGCCTTTTTCTTGATGCGCTGCGCGGATCAGTTGACCGATTGCAGACGCATGTCGATGTGGTCCTTGCCGTCGCGGCGCTGCAGCAGACGCGCCGGCACCGGCATGTCGTCGACGATCCACGCGATGATCTCGCGGCGACCATCGGTGCGCACGACCTTGGTGGCTTCCATCGAACGACCGCCGACAGTCACCTGCTCGGTGCCCTGGCGCTCGAACAGCTGGCGCTTGGCGCGGCCGTCTTCGACCAGGCGGTAGCGCAACGGCGACCTGCCGGCCTGCACGTCGCGCACCAGCACGAGATTCATCAGCATGCCGTCGAGATCGCCGGCCTGCAGCTTCACCGGTCCGCTCTGGCCATCGCGCACGTCGCCGGCGAAACGGGCCTCGCCCGCGTTCCAGTCGTAGGTGGTGTTGAGTTCGCGATTCTTCATCAGCATCGCCGCGAGGCCGGACTCGCCGCGCTGCGAGTCGCTGCTCGACACCGGACGCCATTGCTCGCCATTGGCTTCGAACGTCGTCGTCTGCGCCAGCCGCGCGCCGGCGCCCGCCACCTGCAGGTCGTACTTCCACCGGTTGCCGCCTTCCTGCGCGAGATTCATGTTTGCCTGCGCGCGCATGCCCATGTAATTGGCCTGGTAGGTTGCGGTGAATGGCTCGATCGCCAGCGCGGGCAGCGCAGCGAAGGCCAGCAGCGCCGCGCCGGTGGCGGTCAGCAGTCGGGTCATGGGGGCTCGTGTCTTCATTGGGGTGCTCCTTGGTATTCGACCAGGCGCAGGTCCACCGCGTCCTCGCCATCTTCGCGTTGCAGGATCCGGACCGGCGTCGGTACGCCGTCCGCGACCCAGATGATCATCTCGTCGTTGCCACCGTTGGTGCGTGAAACGCGCAACGCCGAGTAGCTGATGTCGCCGACCTGGACGAGCTCCGGCTCGGCCGCCGCCTGGTAGGCGTACTGGCGCACGCGCCCGCCGTCGACGAAGCGGTACTGCAAGGCGGCGTTGGGCGCAGCGTCGCGCATCACTGCCAGATTGATCAGCAGCGCGCTCATGTCGCCGGACTGCAGCGGTACCGGATCGCGGCGACGCTTGCTCAGATCGCCGGTCCAGCGTGCGACGTTGTTGGCCCAGTCGTAGACGCCCTCGACCTTGCGGTTGAAGAACACCGCAGCCTTGCGCGTCGTGCTCTGGCGCAGCGGGCGGTAGACGGTGCCGACGATGTCGAACAGCGTGTCCTGTTCCAGATTCAAGCCCAAGATGCCAGCGAAGCCGCGGTTGCCACGGATGCCGAGATCCACCTGCCACTGCGCGCCCTGCGGTTGCAGGCGCATCGTCGCCGTGCCGGCCTGCTTGCCCTGGTACCAGGCGTCGTAGGTCGCGACGAACGGCTCCAGTCCGGCAGCGCGCGCGGCGGTGGGCCACGCGACGATCAGCAGGGCGGTCGCGAACAGGGAGAGGAGGGCGCGCATAGGACGGGCATCATGCGAAGCGATCAGTGGCTGCCAGCTGAAGCGGCGCAGCGGCGCGCTGGCCGTCGACATGAACGCCGTCTTCATGCAGCCGCACGCGGCCGGCGGCGATCCAGCGCAACGTCTCCAGCAGCAGCGGATGTTCGCGGCCCAGGACGCGTGCCGACAGCGCCGCGGCATCGTCGCCGGGCAGCACCGGCACCCGCGCCTGCGCGACGACCGGTCCACCGTCGAGCTCAGCGGTCACGTAATGCACGCTGGCGCCGTGTTCCGGCACGCCGGTATCGAGCGCGCGCTGGTGGGTATGCAGGCCCTTGAAGTCGGGCAGCAGCGAAGGATGGATATTGATCAGCCTGCCGGCGCGCGCGGTCATGACCTCGGCGCCGATCAGGCGCATGTAGCCCGCGCATACGATCAGGTCAGGCCCTGCGGCATCGAGGGCGCCGAACAGCGCGGCGTCGTGTGCGGCGCGGTCGGCGAAGTCGCGCGGGCGGATCGCATGGGCCTGCAGGCCGGCGTCGCGGGCGCGCACCAGTGCCTGCGCGTCCTTGCGGTCGGACCAGGCGCCGATGACTTCGGCGTCCAGCGTGCCGGCCGCGATCGCATCGAGGATCGCCTGCAGATTGCTGCCGCGGCCCGAGGCCAGTACCGCGATGCGCAGCGGCATCTCAGTTTGCCGCGAACCGCGCCTTGACGGCCGGCCGCAACAGGACGATCAGCGAGCAGACACCCAGCACGGTGCCGAACGGCGCCATCGCGCAGCACAGACCTGCGACGATCAGGCAGGCCAGATGTCGGCGCCTGTTCGAGAGATTGCGTGCAGTCCATGCCAGCACCGCCGCGAAGCCGAGGCCCATTGTGATGAAGGTCAGCGCGATCGCGACAAGTATGCCGCCCACAAACCGCGCATCTGCGTCGCCCGGCGGCAGGTGCCCGGTCAGGATGCCGATGCCCATCACCAGATGCAGCGTCGGCAGCAGGGCGAACATGGCGGTGAACGCCGCCAGCACGTAGTGAAAGATCGCGAGCAGGCGCAGATGTTCGTCATCCTGAGCGCGCTCGATCGCCTCCTCAAGCGATGCGGACACGGTCGCCGTCATCCGTCGTCACGACTTCGCCGATCGTCCAGTGGGCGAGCTCCAGACCATCGAGCGCGGCGCCGAACGCGGCGACGCTGTCGGCCGGCACCACCAGCACGAAGCCGATGCCGCAGTTGAACGTGCGCCACATCTCGTGATCGGCGACCGCGCCTTCGCGCTGCAGCCACTCGAATACCGGCGGCTGCGGCCAGGACTTCGCGTCGATCGTCAAGCCAAGGCCGTCGGGAATCACGCGGATGATGTTCTCGGTCAGGCCGCCGCCGGTGACGTGGGCCATCGCGTGCAACTGCGGGCCCAGGTCACTGCGGAGCAGTTCCAGCACCGGCTTCACGTACAGCGTGGTCGGCGCCATCAGCGCGTCGACCAGATTCACGCCGCCGACTTCGATGTCGGTCGGGCGACCGGCGCGCTCGAAGATGCGGCGGATCAGCGAGTAGCCGTTCGAATGCGGACCGCTGGACGCGATGCCGACCAGCACATCGCCGGCCTGCACCTTGCTGCCGTCGCGCAGCTCGGATTTCTCGACCGCGCCGACGGTGAAGCCGGCCAGGTCGTATTCGCCGATGCCGTACATGTCCGGCATCTCGGCCGTCTCGCCGCCGATCAGCGCGCAGCCCGACAGCTCGCAGCCGCGGGCGATGCCGCCGATGACCGATGCGGTGGTGTCTATATCGAGTTTGCCGGTGGCAAAATAGTCGAGGAAGAACAGCGGCTCGGCGCCCTGCACCAGCACGTCGTTGACGCTCATGGCCACCAGGTCGATGCCCACCGTGTCGTGCATGTTCCACTCGAAGGCCAGCTTCAGCTTGGTGCCGACGCCGTCCGTCCCGGAGACCAGCACCGGCTCCTTGTAGCGCTTGGGCACCTCGAACAGCGCACCGAAGCCCCCGATGCCGGCCAGCACACCCTCGCGCATGGTTTTTTTGGCCAGCGGCTTGATGCGTTCGACCAGGGCGTCGCCCGCGTCGATGTCGACGCCGGCGTCTTTGTAGGAGAGGGGAGAGGGGGTCATGGGATGGGCTGCGGGGCCGCGTGGTGCTTGGCCCGATAGAATTTGCCTAATTTTAGCTTCGGCGCGGCCAGGCTTTTCCCCTGCGGCGTCGGCGCCCGGCGGCAAATAACGATTC
>JBJMWR010000039.1:0-60118 GCA_045810015.1 Luteimonas sp. | reverse complement strand
TGGACGGACTCAGAGATGAGGCGCGCCGGGCCGTTCCAGTCAGAGAGCATCAACCCACAGAAAATGAGGGTGTTCCAGCACTACTACGAGGAGTGCTTAGAGCATGGTGACTCCCTAGTCTGGTATGCCTAACAATTCATTTAAGCCGACGCCGCTTCGTGGCGCGGCTTAACTCAAGTGTTATGCCCATGATCATTTCCCTTCAAGGTCCAAAATTCTTTACCCCTGAGGATGAGGATCGGTTTTTTGGGTGGATTTATTCGCTACCTGAGTACCAGGACATTCCCGGCAGGCTCACCACTTTGGCTTTAGAGCTTGCCCATCCGGTAAGCGCTGGCACTATTCGGCAGCTGTTGGTCATCTTCCGCCGCTGGTGCATTGACCCAGCCCTCTGCTCTCCCTGCGATCGCCTGAGACGGATGGCTTCGTACTTTGGGATATTTGCGTTCGAGAGCCTGGTCCGGGGCCTAATAATTCGTCCAAGCCGACGCCGCTTCGCGGCACGGCTTAATTCAAGCGTTAGGCCACATCGAAAGCTCTTGAGGAAGACCACGAGCGGCCGGGAAGGACTGCGTGACACGCCGCGTTGCGTCCGGGCTTCGCCCACGCGCATTGCGGCCTGACTGGAGGCATCATGGCGCGGATGTCGCGCGCCTCGCACCCGGTCCTCCTGAGACTCATCCTGCCGATGGCGGTGGTGCTGGTCTATTACGGCGCTGTCAGATTGTCGATCGCAGCCGACGCAGGCACGCAGCAGCGGGGGGATACGGGGCTTGGCCTGGCGGTCCTGCTCGGTTTTACCTGTCTCGTCCTCATTACCGGCTACAGCTGGGATCTGATCCGCCAGGCGCTCGAGCGCCGGCATGCGCTGGTCCGGGCGGATCTGCTGGTGCTTTCGGTGCTGTTGATGCCGTTCGGCTGGGTCGGCTGCAACTGGTTCGGCATCTCCAAGAGCCTGGTGTGCTGGGTGCCGATGCACATGTTCGGCGCGGTCATCGACCTGTTGGGGCTCTGAGACCGGATGATTCACACGGCGCGATGCAACAGGGCAGATCGGGCGCAGCACCCTGATGACGTCTCTTCTTTCCGTGCTGCTGGTTGCCGGCGCGACATCCGGGGACGGGGACGCGCCGCGGTCGAACGACCCGAGGATGCTGGACTGCGCGCCGAGCGTGCTGCGGGCGTGGCAGCCGCTGGTGATCTCAATGGGTCCGGGGCATGGCAGTGAACTGACCGTCCGTCGCGCCTCGGGCAACACCGGGGACGTTCTCGTCGCACACGCGCCGCCGGATGGCGAGCCGCAGTTGATGACACCGGACGCGTTCGCGCGCGTCGGTCGAGCGGAGTTGCCCACATCGCGTCGTGGCCGCGCATCGGTGGATGCGCCGTTGGCGCCGATCTTCAGCAGTCCGGGCACCTCCGAGGTGCATGTCTCGGACACGCTCGAGTCCGACGCACGCGGCTCTGTACGCAGCTTCGAATACATCGGCGCTCTCTCTGGCGAACCCTCCGTGCCCAAGCCAGCCGATACGCAGGCTTGAGTCCTGCTGGACGTGCGATTCGCGGGTGCGCAACGCGAAGGTCGCGTCTGCCCGCGGAGGCCCCCGGTCGGCGCAATGCGGAGTCCGCGCGGTCCTGATGTTTCCGCCGTGATGAGGCGGGTGCTCCCTCACGGTTCGACCTGTGCGAATCCGGGTTTGTCGATCGCTGGCTGAAAACGCCTTTCTAACGAAGACCCGCCTACCATCCGGCGTCCGGCGCACGCGGCTGCAGGATTCTTTCCCGATGCAGGTATTTCGAAACGTATGGATGGGGTGTGTCGTCGGCCTGGCGCTGGCGGCGTGCACGCGAAGTCCGGCGCCCGCAGACGACGTGACATCCGCGGCCCCGGCAACGCCCGCACCGGTCGCGGCCGATGCGGCGGAGGTCGACGTTGCGGTGTCGGATTCCACGGTTCCCGACATGCCGGTGATTCCGGCCATCGTCGTGCCGGACATCGTCGGCGTCACGCCCGCGCAGCGCGCCCTGGAAAGTTCGATGGCGCCGATCCTCGATCCCGTCGCCGGCATCAGCGTCCGGCCCGCGCGCTGCGACACGGACGGCGCACTGATCGACAGTGCTGGCATCACCCGCATCGACGAGACGGGCGCCCTCGTGCGCAACGGCGATGCCGGCATCTTCAGGCTCGCGCCCGATGGCAGCGGCACCGCGAACTTCGAGGGCGGGCTGATCACCGTCAATGCGGACGGCAGCGGCACGATCAACGGCACCGCGGAGCCGGACGGCAGCGAGGCGATCGTGCGCGTCGAGGCCGACGGCTCGGGCACCTACAACGGGAAATCCGGCCTGATCCGTCTCGACGGCAAGGGCGGCGGCACCTGGAACGGCGACAGCGGCCTGATCACCTCCAACGGCGACGGCAGCGGCAGCTGGAACGGTCCCGATGGCCTGGTGCGTATCGAGGCCGACGGCTCCGGCACGTGGAACGGCCCGCATGGCCTGATCACCAACAACGGCGATGGCACCGGCACCATCGGCCCGCCGGCGCGGCCGGTGAAGATGCCGCCGATGCCGCGTGTCGCGCCGGCCGGCCGCTTCCCGCCCCTGCAGACATTCGCGCCGCCCGGTGCGCCCTGCGGCTACGTGGTCACGCTCGACGAACGCGTGCTGTTCGACTTCGACAAGTCCGATATCCGCGCCGATGCCGCGCGGACGCTCGACGTATTCGCCACTGCGCTGCAGGCGGTCGAACACCGCGGCATGGAAGTCCGTGGTCACACCGATGCGAAGGGCGATGACGCCTACAACCAGTCGCTGTCGGAACGCCGCGCCGCCGCGGTACGCACCGCGCTGCAGACGCGCGGCGTCGCAGGCGACATCGGTGCGCGTGGCTTCGGCGAATCGCAACCGGTGGCGCCCAACACGCTCGACGGCCAGGACAATCCCGGCGGCCGTCAGCTCAACCGGCGCGTCGAGGTGTTCATCCGCGCCTGACCCGCGCGTCGCGCCACCGCTGTCCGTTCCGTCACGAGGAGGCTGTCCATGAAGCACGTGTGCCTGATCGCCCTGCTCTCCGCTGCCGCGCTCGCGCCGTCAGCATCCGCGTCCGCCGATGATTTCAGCCTCGGCTATGACGTCGACCGGTTTCCGGCGATACAACTGAGCGTCAAAGCGTGCCATGCCGCGCTCGCACGCGGCGCGGCCGCGGTCGGCTACGTCACCCGCAACCAGACCGACCAGGGCACCCTGGCGACCCATGTCTCCGGCCCCGCGGGTGGCGGCCGCGCGCTGGTGTCGTACTGCCTGAGCGCCGGCGACCACACCGCGTTCGTGATCCAGGCCTTCGACTACAGCGGCCCCGACAGCCGCGCCACCGATCCGATCAAGGCGCGCGTCGCGGCGGAAGTGCGCAAAGCCGCCGGCGCGCGCTGATCTGCAGGCGCGCGCGCCGGTCAGGCGCGTGCGTCGTCTTCCCGCTTCACCTTGAACCACGCCGCGTACAGCGCCGGCAGGAACGTCAGCGTCAGCAGCGTGGCCACGGTGAGGCCACCCATGATCGCGACCGCCATCGGGCCGAAGAACACGCTGCGCGACAGTGGGATCATCGCGAGGATCGCCGCGAGTGCGGTCAGCACGATCGGGCGGAAGCGACGCACCGTCGCGTCGATCACCGCATCCCAGCGCGCGTGGCCGGCGGCGATGTCCTGTTCGATCTGGTCCACGAGGATGATCGAATTGCGCATGATCATGCCGGCCAGTGCGATCGTGCCGAGCATCGCGACGAACCCGAACGGCACGCGGAACACCAGCAGGAACAGGGTCACGCCGATCATGCCCAGCGGCGCGGTCAACAACACCAGCGCCGTGCGCGAGAAACTGCGCAGCTGCAGCATCAGCAGCGACACCACGACGAACAGGAACAGCGGCAGTCCGGCCTTGATCGAATCCTGGCCCTTGCTGGAATCCTCGACCGTGCCGCCGGTTTCCAGCCGGTAACCGTCCGGCATCGACGCGCGGATGCCATCGAGCGTCGGCAGGATCTGCGCGACGACCGTCGGCGCCGTCACGTCGCCGCGGATATCGGCGCGCACGGTGATCGTCGGCAGCCGGTCGCGGTGCCAGATGATGCCGTCCTCGAACGTCGGCTCCAGCCGCGCGACCTGGCCCAGCGGCACCGATTGCCCGTTCGACGTCGGAATCGCGAGGCTCTCGAGCATGTCGAGCTGGCCGCGTTCGTCGTCCGGCCCGCGCATCACGATGCCGATCAGCTCGTTGCCTTCGCGGTACGTGCTGACCTGCAGGCCCGACAGCGAACTCGACAGGAACTGCGCGAGATTCTGCGAACTCACACCGAGCACGCGGGCGCGTTCCTGATCGACGACCAGCCGCACGATCCGGCTGGGTTCGTCCCAGTCCAGATTGACGTTGGCGACGTTCGGATTCGCGCGCACTTCCCTGGCGATCGCATCGGCGATGCCGCGTACGCGTTCGACGTGCTCGCCCGAGACACGCAGCTGCACCGGGTAGCCGACCGGTGGCCCTGTTTCGAGTCGCGTCACGCGCAACTGCAGGTCCGGGAATTGCGGTGCGACCTCGTCGGTCAGCCAGACGCGGATCTGCTCGCGCGCTTCGACATCGGTCGTGGCGACGACGAACTGGGCGAAATTGGCCTGCGGCAGTTGCTGGTCGAGCGGCAGATAGAAGCGCGGCGAACCGGTGCCGACATAGACCACGCGGTTGTCGACTCCCTCGCGCTCGGCGAGCAGCGCATCGAGACGCGCGGCGGCGGCCTCGGTCGCGCGCAGCGAACTGCCCTCGGCGAGTTCGACGTCGACCATCAGCTCCAGTCGCGTCGAATCGGGGAAGAACTGCTGCGGCACGAACCGGAACAGCAACAGCGACGCGACGAACAGCGCCGCCGTCGCACCGATGACGATCCAGCGATGGGTCAGCGACCAGTCCAGCAGCCCGCGGAAGCGCCGGTAGAAGGGACGCTGGTAGGGATCGTGATCGTGCGCCTGCGGATCCTTGGGCGCCAGTGCGAACGCGAACCGCGGCCAGCGCGTGGCCATGCGACTGCGCGTGTCGCGCCAGCGCGCGGGCAGCGAACCGGGGCGCGGCGGCTGCGGATTGGCCAGATCGGGGAGCATCTTCTCGCCGAGCAGCGGAATGAACAGCACCGCGGCGATCCACGACACCACCAGCGCGATCGTCACCACTTCGAACAAGGAACGTGTGTACTCGCCCGTGCTCGACGCGGCGGTCGCGATCGGCAGGAAGCCGGCCGCGGTGACCAGCGTGCCGGTCAGCATCGGGAACGCGGTGTGCGTCCACGCGTAACTCGCCGCCGCGAGCCGGCTGTCGCCCTGTTCCATGCGGATGGCCATCATCTCCACCGCGATGATCGCGTCGTCCACCATCAGCCCCAGCGCGAGCACCAGCGCGCCGAGCGAAATCTTGTGCAGGCCGATGTCGAACTGGTCCATCGCGATGAAAGTCATCGCCAGCACCAGCGGAATCGACACCGCGACCACGAGACCGGTGCGGAAGCCCAGCGAGACGAAGCTCACCAGCAGCACGATGATCACCGCCTCGGCCAGCACCTTGACGAACTCGCCCACCGAATCGCGCACCGCGCGTGGCTGGTCGGACACCTTGCGCAATTCCATGCCGGCGGGCAGCGTTTCCTGCAGCCGCGCGAACTCGTGTTCGAGGCGCGTGCCGAGCTTGAGGATGTCGCCGCCGTCGTGCATCGCCACGGCGATGCCGATCGCGTCCTCGCCCATGAAGCGCATGCGCGGCGCAGCGGGATCGGCGAAGCCGCGCTCGACGGTCGCGATGTCGCCCAGGCGCACGGTGCGATCGCCCGCGCGGATCGGAAAATCGCGGATCGCATCCACCGATTCGAACGCGCCATCGACGCGCAACTGCACGCGCGCGCTGTCGGTTTCGAAGAAGCCCGCCGGTACCAGCGCGTTCTGTTCCGCCAGCGCCTGCTGCACGGCCGCCATCGGAATGCCGAGCGTCGCCAGTCGCGTATTGCTGACTTCGATCCAGACCTTCTCGTCCTGCAGGCCGACCAGTTCGACCTTGCCGACATCGTCGACCAGCTGCAGCTCGCGCTGGATGCGGTCGGCGTAGTCCTTCTTGATCGCGTAATCGAATCCTTCGCCGGTCAGCGCGTAAATGTTGCCGAAGGTGTCGCCGAATTCGTCGTTGAAGAACGGGCCGACGATGTCCTGCGGCAGCGATGGCCGCAGATCCGCAACCTTCTTGCGCACCTGGTACCAGAGATCGGGAATTTCGCTCGAGCGCATCGAATCGCGGGCGAAGAAGATCACCTGCGACTCGCCGGGCCGCGAATACGAGCGCACGAATTCGTAGTCGCCGGTCTCCATCAGCTTGCGCTCGATGCGCTCGGTGACCTGCTGCGACACCTGGTCGGCGGTCGCGCCCGGCCACTGGGTCTGGATCACCATCGCCTTGAAGGTGAAGGGCGGATCCTCGGACTGGCCGAGCCGGCCGTAGGAGAAGATGCCGGCCACCGCGACGACCAGCATCATGTAGAGCACCAGCGTGCGATTGCCGAGCGCCCATTCGGATAGGTTGAAACGGCTCATGCGCGGCGCACCCGTGGGAGCGCGCGCGCGCGCGATGGCTCGACCGCGAACGCGCATGCGCGCCCAGGCGCGCTCCCACCGGCGCACCGCGGCTCATACACGCCCCCACCCGTCCTCCCCCGCAGGCGGGGGAGGTGTGATTGCCCCGTGCGGTACCGGCTTGCGATCACGACGCCGCTCATTCCGCTATCGCCGGTTTCGGTACTTCCGGCTGTATGGGCCGGTTCTCGCGATCCACCGGCGTCACCCGCTGGCCTTCGCGCAGCAGATGTCCGCCCGCCGCGACCACCAGCGCATCGGGGGCAAGCCCCGACAGCACCGGCACGCTGCGGGCGCCGTAGGCGCCGGTTTCGACCGGCACCGAACGCAATGTGCCCTCGGCGCGATCGACGACCCAGACCGCCTTGCCGCCATCCGCGCGCGGCTGGATCGCGGTCAGCGGCACCTGCAGATCGGTATCCGACGTCGCCGCGGCGAGATACACGCGGGCGCTCTGCCCGAGTTCGAGGCCTTCGACCGCGTCGTCGGCGATCGCCACGCGCGCGGCGTAGGTGCGGGCCTGCGGATCGGCGGCCGCAGCGATCTCGCGGATCGTGCCCGGCACGCGCACGCCCGGCCGGTTCCACAGTTCGATCTGCGCCGGCTGACCGATCGCGAATCCGGCGATGCGCGATTCCGGCAGCGCGATCGCGACTTCGCGGCCGTCGTCGCCGGCCAGCATGAAGATCGCCTGGCCCGCGGCGACCACCTGTCCGGCTTCGGCCTCGCGGCTGGCGATCACGCCATCGCGCGGCGCGCGCAGCTGCGTGTAGCCCGCCTGGTTGCCGGCGACATCCGCCTGCGCGCGTGCGGCGCGCAGCTGCGCCTGCGCCGCGGTGTAGGCCGCGTCCTGCGCGTCCATCTGCGAACGGCTGATCAGCTGCTGGTCCACGAGCGCGGCGTAGCGCGCGCGGTCGGTGCGGGTCCGCGCGTACTCCGCCTCGGCCGAGGCGACCTGCGCCTGCGCCGACTGTTGCTGCAGGCGCAGATCGCCGGGATCGATCTCCGCCAGCACCTGGCCACGCCGCACGTGCGCGCCGGCATCGACATCGCGTCGGAGCAGTTGTCCGCCTACCTGGAAGGCCAATGCGCTTTCCTCGCGGGCGCGGATTTCGCCCGGGAACGCGGCCGCGCCACTGTCGGCTGCGGAGGCCGGCGTCACCACGAGCACGGGGCGCGCGGCAGGCTCTGGCGCGGTGCGATCGCCGCAGGCCGCAAGCGCCAGGGTGCAGGCAAGGAGCAGCGGCAGTGCGCGGCGGGCGGGGCGAATCAGGGTCAGGCGGCGCATGGCGACCGTCCAGCAAATGGAGATACGGAGCCGTATCGTATATTTTCAGAACTGATTGGTATAGTATTCCCCGCCATGTCGACGCGCCCGTCCTCGCTGCCCCCTGCCCCGACGCCCGACAAGGCGCCGGCCGGCCCGGGCCGCCCCAAGGATCTGGCGAAGCGCGCGGCGATCCTCGAAGCCGCGGAGCGTATGTTTCTGCAGCAGGGCTTCGAAGGCGTGAGCATGGACCAGATCGCGGCCGAGGCCGGGGTGTCCAAGCTGACCGTCTACAGCCATTTCGGCGACAAGGACACGCTGTTCACCGAAGCCGCAGCGCGTTACTGCGAGCAGCAGATGCCCGATTCGGTGTTCGAGCCCGCGCCGGCCACGCCGCTGCGCCAGCGTCTGCTTGAAGTCGCCGAGGCGTTCTTCGCGATGGTGTCCTCACCCGAGGCCGTTGCCGGCCACCGCCTGCTGTGCACCCCGCAGATGGTCGAAAAGCGCCTGCCGCAGCGGTTCTGGAAGGGCGGGCCCGAGCGCGTGCAGTCGTCGTTCGCGGCGATGCTGCGGCGCCGGATCGAAACCGGCGATCTCGACCTCGACGAGGCCCTCGTGCCGACGGCGGCGGCGCAGTTCTTCGTGCTGCTCAAGGGTGACCTCCACCAGCGCATGGTGTTCGACTGCGACGATGCCGGCCAGTGCGCCGGCCAACGGCGCGCACACCTGGAAGCCTCGGTGGACATGTTCCTGCGCGCCTACGGGCGTCGCTGAACGCGGTCACACGTGCCCGCTGCATGCCGTCTGGGCCGATGACTTCCGGCACTGCGTCCACTGCAACACCCCCGCGATGATGAACCCGCCCCCGCACCGCTAGAATTGCGGGCTGGCGAACGAAGGAACCCTCAACAATGACGATCGACTACCCCAAGGCCCGTGCGGCGATGGTGGAACAACAGGTCCGGCCCTGGGACGTGCTCGATGCGCGCGTGCTGGAGACGATTTCGCGCCTGCCGCGCGAGGCGTTCGTGGCGGAATCGCGCCGCGCGCTGGCCTATGCCGACCTCGAACTCCCGCTCGGGCACGGCGAGCTGATGCTCAAGCCCGTGGTCGAAGGCCGTGCGCTGCAGGCGCTGAAGCTCGAACAGGGCGACGAAGTGCTGCAGATCGGCACCGGCAGCGGTTATCTCGCCGCGTGCATGGGCTATCTGGCCCGTGACGTCGTCAGCCTGGAACGCCACGACGATCTCGCCGATGCGGCGCGCGGCCGTCTGCAGGCGCAGGGCATCGCGAACGTCGACGTGATCACCGCCGATGCGTTCGCCTGGAATACGGATCGCCGCTTCGACGCGATCTGCGTGTGTGGCGCCGTTGATGTGATTCCCGAGCGTTTCGTGCAGTGGCTGCGTCCCGGCGGCCGCATGTTCATCGTCCGCGGCCGTGCACCCGCGATGGAAGCGGTGCTGGTCCACAGCGAGGGCGACGCTGTCAACGCGCCGCGCATCGAATCGTTGTTCGAGACCGGACTCACCTATCTGGCAGGCGCCGCGCCGGTGCCGCAGTTCACTCTCTGATCGTCCAAGGATCCTCCATGTTCCGCCGTCCCCTGTTCCTGTCGCTCGCACTCGCGCTGACGTCCAGCCCGCTGCTGGCCGCCGATCTCGTCCAGACCTACGAGCTGGCCCGTACCAATGACCCGACGCTGTCGATCGCCGAATCGCAGCGCCTGTCGACCAAGGAAGGCGCGGTCCAGGCCCGGGGCGCACTGCTGCCGCAGATCAACGGCAGCGCATCGCTGACCGACAGCCGCGTCGCCGGCGTGTCGGGCCGCGCTCGCACGCGCAGCGTCGGCGTCAATGCCGGCCAGGTGCTGTTCGACTGGGGCCAGATCTCGACGCTGCGTTCGCAGCGCGCGCTGAGCACGGCGGCCGACTTCCAGCTCGACGCCGACAACGACTCGCTGATCACGCGCACCGCCGCGGCGTACTTCGACGTGCTGGTCGCGACCGAAACGCTGGCTGCCGCCGAAGCTGCCGAGACCGCGTTCAAGCGCCAGTTCGATTTCGCCGACAAGCGTCTCGAAGTGGGTTTGGCGCCGATCACCGACGTGCACGAAGCGCGCGCGCAGTACGACAGCGCCCGCGCGAACACGATCGTCCAGCGCAACGCGCTGCAGGATTCCTACCAGGCGCTGGCCGAAATCACCGGTTCGGAAATCCGCGATCTGCGCGGCCTGCCCGACGATTTCACCCCGCAGCTGCCGGAAGGCCGCGACGCGGAAGCCTGGGTCGCCACCGCGATCGACCAGAACCCGCAGCTGCAGGCACTGCGCTACCAGGTGACGGCATCCGAGTACAGCGTGACCGCGGCGAAGTCGGCCCATCTGCCGACGCTCGATCTCGGTGCCAGCTATGGCAACAGCGATACCTGGGGCCGGGACAACGTTGATTCGCTGACCCGCCAGGGCGAGACCAACAGCATCGGCCTGACGCTGACCGTGCCGATCTTCAGCGGCGGCATCACCCAGTCGCGCGTGCGCCAGTCGATCGCCCAGCGCGACATCGCCGGTGACCAGTACGAAGCCCAGCGTCGCGCGATCGAACGCAATACCCGTAGCGCGTACCAGAACCTCGTCGCCGGTATCACCGAGGTGGAGGCACGCCGTCTCGCCCTGGTCTCGGCCAACAGCGCTTACGAGGCCTCGCAGGTCGGCCTGGAAGTCGGGACGCGTACGGTCATCGACGTGTTGATCAACCAGCAGAACCTGTTCTCGGCGCGTCAGGCCTATGCCTTCGCGAAGTACAACTTCCTGCAGAGCCGTCTGCTGCTCGAGCAGGCCGCGGGCACGCTGGACATCGGCAACCTGCAGGACGTAAACCGCCAGCTGACCGTCGACGTCAACAGCGTTGGCGCGTCTACCGGTACCGGCGCAGCGACACCGCCGCCGCAGTAAGCGTTCGGCTCAGATCGACGACGGCGCGGATCGCAGGATCCGCGCCGTTTTCGTATCCGGCACCGGCAGATCGGACTCGATCAGCGCCAGCGTGCGCGCGAGTGCACCACGACCGTTGGCGACGAGCGCGCGGCCGGCGGCGGCCATCGCATCGCGCGCGTCGGCATCCGCCAGCAACGCCGCGATGTGGTCGTGCACCGCAGCCGCGTCCGCGCCGATGCGCAGCGCATCCGCGCGCCCCAGCTGCTTGGCGATGTCGGCGAAGTTCTGCAGGTGCGGACCGGTGACGACCGGCGTGCCGACCGCCGCAGGTTCCAGCAGATTGTGGCCGCCGATGTCCTGCAGGCTGCCGCCGACGAAGGCGACATCGGCGCAGGCGAAGAACAGGCCGAGTTCGCCGAGCGTGTCGAGCACGAAGACATCGTCGCCGGCATCGGGCCAGGTGGTCAGCGCGCGTGTGGCCACGCGCCAGCCGGCGTCGACGCCGAGCTGCATCGCGCTGCGGAAACGTTCGGGATGGCGCGGCGCCCAGATCAGCAGCAGGTCGGGCCAGCGCGTGCGCAGACGCCGGTGAATGCCGATGACCGCCGTTTCCTCGTCGGGATGTGTGCTGGCCGCGATCCACACCGGCCGCGCGCCGGCGTGGCCGCGGAAATCCGCAACCAGCGCGTTGATCTTCGCGTTGTCGGGCGTGATGTCGAATTTCAGATTCCCGGTGTCGATCACCGCCTGGCGCAACGCGCCAAGCTTCACGAAGCGCTTGCCGTCATCGGCCGACTGTGTCGCGACACGACGCACCGTGCGCAGCGCCCGGCCGACCAGCGGGCGCAGCACGCGATAGCCGCGCAGCGAACGCGCCGACAGCCGCGCATTGACGATCACCGTCGGCACGCCGGCATCGCGGCAGCAGAACAGCAGGTTCGGCCACAGCTCGGTTTCGACGATCAGGCCGATCTGGGGGCGGAAATGCCGCAGGAAACGTCGCACCGCGCCAGACAGGTCATAGGGCAGATACACGTGCTCGACGCGATCCCCCCACAGCGCGCGTACGCGCTCCGAACCGGTCGGCGTGATGGTGGTCACCAGCAGTCGGCGCGCCGGATCGCGCGCGAGCAGTGCGTTGATCAACGGCGCGGCCGCGTTGACTTCGCCGACCGAGACCGCATGCACCCACACCGGCGCGGTCAGCGGTGGCGTGCGATAGATGCCGTAACGCTCGTCCCAGCGGAGCAGATACGCCGACTGCCGGAAACCGCGCCAGATCAGGTGATAGACCGTGATTGGCGCAAGCACGACGAGCAGGGCCGAATAAAGGCCGCGCAGCAGTCGTTCTGTGGTGTCGGCCCGCATCCGCACAGGATAGCGGATGCCATAGAGCCGGGATTCGGGATTCGAAACCAGCTCGGCCACGCCAGAAGTCGGACGCAGGCCTCGCTGCGCGCAACGCGTTGACCGATTGCCAGCAGCCGGCCTGCGGCGCACAGCTTCTACAATGACCCCATGTCGCCCGCCCCTCCTCTCCTTCCACGCCCGCCACTCGCGCCCCGCCACTGGCCTGCGTGGATCGGCATCGGCCTGATGGCACTCGCCGCGCGGATTCCATGGCCACTGCAACGCGTGCTCGGTCGCGGTCTCGGCACGACGCTGCGCATCGCGCTGTCCAGCCGCCGCAAGGTGGCCGCGCGCAACCTCGAACTGTGTTTTCCGGAGCTCGACGCGCCGGCGCGCGACGCGTTGCTGCGTCAGCATTTCCAGGCGCTGGGCATCGGTCTGTTCGAATTCGCACGCGCCTGGTGGGGCTCGATCGCCCCATTGCAGCGCGGACTGATCGTCGAAGGTGTCGAGCACGTCGAAGCCGCGCGCGCTGCAGGGCGCGGCGTGATCGTGGTGTCCGGGCACTTCACCACGCTGGAAGTCTGCGGCCGCCTGATGTGCGATTACGTGCCGCTGGCCGGCATGTATCGACCGCATTCCGAGCCTGCGATGGAATGGGCGGTGCGTCGTGGCCGCGCGCGCTATGCCGCGGCGATGTTCCCCAAGCGCGACGTGCGCGGCGTGGTGCGGCATCTCAAGCGCGGCGGCCTGCTGTGGTACGCGCCGGACCAGGATCCCAGCGGCGGCGACGCAGTCTACGTGCCGTTCTTCGGACGCCCCGCGCACAGCCTGACGTCGACCCATTCGCTCGCGCGTCTGTCCGGCGCCGCGGTGGTGTTCTACCGGCATGTGCGCCGCGACGATGGCGGCTACACGCTGACGCTGTCGCCGGCGCCCGAGCCGTATCCGACCACGGACGCGACCTCGGACACCGCGACGGTGATGGCCGGCATCGAAGACATGGCCCGCGCCGCGCCCGACCAGTACCTGTGGATCCATCGGCGGTTCAAGCGACAGCCGGATGGTGGCTCGCTGTACTAAGGCGCTGCACCGGCCCTGGGTCGGGTGGCTGGAGCACAACGAAACCCATCGTCACGACGAAAGACCGTCGCCTCCGCAGCCATGTCTGCTTAGACGACTGCGGTCGCGAGCGCGCGGATGCCCACGATGGGTTTCGCTACGCTCTACCCATCCTACGGATCTCGCTCAGCGCAGCACGCCATCTGTTGGCTGCACCGGTTCCACGCGCGCCAGCAGGCTACCGGCATAGAGGGCGGACAGCAGCAGGGTGAAGCCGCCCCAGAACGTCGAATAGAACGCGAGGTGCGTGTTGAGCGGGAACACCGTGACCGCGAGCGCGAGCATCGCCGGGCGCGCCTGTTCGCGCGCTTCCGGCGAGGCGAAGCGCCAGGCGCGCCAGGCCATCGCGACGCCGGCCAGCCACATCAGCAGGCCGATGAGTCCGGTCTCGCTGCCGATCTCGAGGACGATCTGATGGGCGTGGAACGCGGGGCCATCGCCCCAGGCGGCCATCTCGCCCGATCGCGCATCACAGCCGGGAAAAGCCGCGCGGAAGCCGCGCGCACCGACGCCGTTGATCGGATTCTCGCGGATCATGCACACCGCCGCATCCCAGATGCGGGCGCGACCCGACAACGCGCTGTCGACGCCGGCCTCGTCGGCCGACAGGCCCATCGCCGTACGTTCGATGCGCTCGCGGACCTGCGGTGAACTCGCGGCCGCGATCACCGCAATGGCGAGGCCGGCGGCGAACACCATCAGCAGGCGGCGCCAGCCGAGCAGACGCCAGCCCGAAAACAACAACACCAGCGCGTAGGTCAGCCAGGAGGCGCGTGAGCCCGCGAACAACAGCACGATGCCGATCGCGGCGCTCGCGACCACCCAGCCGCTGGCGCCGAAACGACGGCCGGCCCAGTACAGGCCGAACGGCGACAGACTCGCCAGTACCACGCCGAGCTTGAGATTGCAGGGCCCGAGCACGCCGCCGAGCCGGTCGGCGAGTGCGATCTCCTCCACGGTGCACATCGGCCGGCTGCTGATCAGCTGCTTGAGCTGGTCGATGCCGAAGAACAGCGGGCTGGTGCCGAACACGACTTCGCACAGGCCGTCGAGCGTCCACACCGCGACGATCACGGCGAGCCCACCGAGCGTGATACGCCGGCCGCGCCGCGTCGCGACCGCGGAGGCCACCAGCCACAGGAATGGCAGATAGCGCAGATCGACCAGCGCTTCGCGCAGTGCGCGCCCGACATCGACCGAGTCCACTGCCGACAGCAGCTGCGGCAGCCAGTACGCGAAGAACAGCACGCTGGTCAGCGCCCACGCGGGCGCGCTCAGCAACGCCGCGCCGCCGCGGAAACGTGCGGTGACCAGATGGAGGACCGCGGCGAGCGCGCCCAGCACCATCACGCCCTCGGCATATCCGGGCGCGGGCCACAGGATCACAAAGGCCAGCACCCAGTGCGGCGCCCAGCGCCAGCCGACGGGCCGCGGCGCGCGCGCGCCGGTCGTCGGTTCAGTTGTCGTCGTCGAACTCGTCATAGACCGCGAGGGTCGCCTCCTGCATCGCACGCAGCGTGTCGGGCATCGTACCGGCTCGCGCAGGCGCTCGCGTGACCAGCGCGCGTGCGGCGAGTGCCAGCGCGGCGCGATCGAAAGGTGGCACCACCCCTTCGGGCTGCAGCTGCGCGAGCAGTTCGCCGACGCCGCCATGCGCCCAGCCCACCACCGGCCGCCCGCACGAGAGCGCTTCGAGCACGGTGCGACCGAACGCTTCGGGTTTGCGCGAGAGCTGCAGCACCAGATCGCTGGCCGCGTAGGCGTGCGCGATCGCATCGGTGGGCGGCGTCATCGCCAGCGCGTCGCCGCAGTCAGCAACCTCGGCCGCGCGCGTGAGTTCGTCGAGGTAGGCCTCGCGCCCCGCCTCACGTGCGCCCGGCATCCACAGGCGCGCATCGAGACCGCCGGCGCGCAGGTCGGCGAGCAGCGCGATCGCATCGTGGTGGCCCTTCAGCCGCGTGCCGCGTCCCGGCAACAGCAGCAGCGGGCCATTACCACTGAGCGCCGGCCAGCGGGCTGCGACATCGGCTCGCGCGGCCGCGTCGGGATGTGGCGTGGCGGGAAACTGTGCGGGATCGATCCCGCGCGGGATCACCCGCAGGCGCGCGTGCGGCGTCGCCGGATAGTGCCGCAACAGATAGTCGCGGACGGTATCGGAGACGCAGATCACGCGTTCACCGCGCGCCATGATCGCGCTGTAGCGCGAAGGCGAATTGAGCCCGTGCATGGTGGTGACGAAATGCGGACGCTGCGCCTCGGGCATGCCACGCAGGGCCCACCAGCCGATCCACGCCGGCAGTCGCGAGCGGGCGTGCACGATGTCGGCGCCGGTCTCGGCGAACAGGCGACGCAGCGTGCGCACATGACGCAGCACGCGGAGCGACTTCGCCCCGATGTCGAGCGTGATGTGGGTCGCGCCGGTCGCCTCCAGCGCGGGCACGAGGCGCCCGCCGGCGGACACGACGATCGCGCGATGGCCGGCATCGACCAGCGCCTGTGCGATTTCGATCGTGGAGCGCTCGACACCGCCCGACGACAACGCGGGCAGCAGCTGGATGACGGTCAGCGGTCGACGCATGCGGGCGCGGGACGCGCCGGGATCAGTCGACGAGGACGAAGTGCGCGCCGCAGTACGGGCAGTCGGACTCGCCGTTCTCGGCTTCGATCGGCAGATAGACGCGCGGATGCGAGTTCCACAGCGCCATCGACGGCAGCGGACAGCTCAGCGGCAGATCGGCGCGGCGCACTTCATAGCGCTGGGCGGCGTTGGCTTGCGTCGGGGCTGCGGTCATGACGGCGGGTTTCATCGGCGTGGAGGCCGCCATTCTACCGCGCGGCCGTGCAGACGGGCTCAGCCCGGCAGCTTGATCAGCAGGAATTCGGCGCCATCGGATTCAGAGACGATTTCGGTGGTGATGGCTTCGTCGTACACGCCGATCGCATCGCCGACGGTCAGCGTTTGTCCGTCGACGGCTACGGCGCCGCGCAGGATCTGCAGCCAGTGCCGTTGCATGGCTTCGAGCGTCACGGCCAGACGTGCACCGGGCGCCAGTCGCGCATGGCGCAGCCACGCCTGCTGGCGGATCGGCAGGCTGTCTTCAGCACCCTCGGGCGCGGCCAACAACGTCCATCCCCCCTTGCTGGCAACACGCGTGATGCCCGCGGCGGGCGGCAGATTGACGCGGTCCGGCTGGATCGCGATACGCAACACGCGCGCGCCATCCGCCCCGGCGGTTTCCACCAGCGTGTCGCTGGCATGACCGGCGCCGGTCCACGCCAGCGTGCCGGCGTCGAGCGCCACGCTATCGCGGACCAGCGTGCCGTCCGACACAAACACCAGCAGCTCCATGTTCGCCACGCGCTGCGACGGCACGGTCGCGCCGGGCGGCATGTGTTCCTCGTTGAGCTGGCGCAGCGCGCCGAAACCCGACCAGTCGGGATCGAAAAAATCGCCGCTGGAAAATGCGCACAGGCGCGTGCGGGCCCCGTGCGTGGTGCGGCCGCGCTGGTCGGCGGGACGATGGACTTTCATGAGCGCAGATCCGGAACGCGAAAACGAAAACGCCGGCGCTCAGGAGACCCGTGCGCCGGCGTCGTGACGCGGAATCTTACTGCGCGGCAGGCGCAGCCGAGGCGGCGCCTTCGGCGACGACGGCCTCGGTGGTGATGCGCAGTTCGACTTCGTCGCTGACGTTCGGCGCATAGGCACCGACGCCGAAATCGCTGCGCTTGATCGTCGCCACGGCGTCGAAGCCGGCGGCGGCGCGCTTGGCCATCGGCTGCTCGCCGAACTTGTTGATCGTGACGTCGAGCACCACCGGCTTGGTGATGTCCTTGATCGTCAGGTCACCGGTGACCTTGAGCTGGTTGGTGCCGGCGCTCTCGACCGCGGTGCTCTTGAACGTGGCATTCGGGAACTTGGCCGCGTCGAAGAAATCGGCGCTGCGCAGGTGGTCGTCGAAATCGCCGACGTGCGAGTTCAGACCCGACAGCGGCAGCGTGACTTCGACCGACGACGCGCCGACGTTCTCGGCGTTGTAGACGATCTGGCCGGAGACTTCGCCGAAATGCGCGATCGGGTTGGAGAAGCCGAAGTGGCTCCACTGCGCGATCACGTCGGTGTGCTTGGGATCGAGCACGTAGGTGCCCGACACGCCGGTGATGGCTTCGGCGGTCGGCGCGGTGTCGGCCGGTGCAGGGGTCGCCGGCTGCGCGGGCGCAGAGGCGGCGGGCGGGGTCGCGTCGGCCGGCGCCGGGTCCTGCTGGGCGCAGGCGGCGAGGGCAAGGGCGGCGGCAAGCGGGAGCAGCAGGTGGGCGGTACGCATGGACGGATCCTCGAACGGATGGTGGGTGGTACGGACAGAGTGGAAGCCCGGGCGGCGGATCGCGGCCACCCGTCGGAACTCAGACGATGCGCGCGGCTTCGTCGAACGGCAGGCGCGGCGAGCGAGGGAAGATCGTCGACGGATCGCCGGTGCCAAGATTGACGATGAAATTCGACTTGATCGCGGTGCCGGCGAAGAACGCTTCGTCGACCTTGGCATTGTCGAAGCCCGACATCGGGCCGGCATCCAGACCCAGCGCGCGCGCGGCCAGGATCAGATACGCGCCCTGCAGGCTGCCGTTGCGGAACGCCGGCACCTCGCGGTTCTCGCGGGGGCCGTCGAACCAGCTTTTGGCATCGGTGTGCGGGAACAGGAAAGGCAGCTTCTCGTGGAAGTCCTCGTCATGGGCGACGATCACGATGACCGGCGCGGACATCGTCTTCTCATAATTGCCTTCGCTCAGCGCCGGGCCGAGTTTCGCCTTGCCCTCGGCCGACTTCACGAACACGAAGCGCGCGGGCGACGAATTGGCCGACGTCGGCGCGAACTTCAGCAGGTCGTAGAGCTGGCGCAGCGTGTCGTCACTGATGTCACCGCTGAACCCGTTGTAGGTACGGGCGGTACGGAACAGCTGGTCGAGCGCGGCATCGGGCAGAACATCGGTCATCAGGCAACCTCGTCGGATGGGGCCAGGCAGGCCGCAGTGTAGAGTCCTGCGGCGGCGCGACGCGTGCGCCGGCCGGAACGGATGATCACATACGTGGAACGTCGACCAGGCGAAGAGCGGGATTACGGACGGATCTGGGCGCTCAGCGATGGGCGCGCCGGCAACGCGCGCCAGGCCGAGGCACTGGCCGCTGCGTTGTCATCCCGGGCCGAAGCGCTGCATCTCGATCCGCGCGCGCCCTGGCGCTGGGCCTCGCCGAGGCGGCTGCCGTTCGCATCCCGCGCCTTCGGCCGCGACTACGCCGCGCGTCTCGACACCGCCCCGGACATCGCGATCGGCTGTGGCCGTCAGGCCGCGCTTGCGACCCGACTGGCCGGGCAGCGCGGTGCGCGCACGGTGCAGATCCTCGACCCGCGCGCCGATGCGCGGCATTGGGATCTCGTCGTCGTGCCCGAGCACGACGCCCTGCGCGGCGACAACGTCCTGGTCACACGCGGCAGTCTGCATCCGGTCGACGACGCGTGGCTGGCTGCCGCGCGCGATGCGCATCCAGTGCTCGGCGCCCTACCCGGCCCGCGCATTGCGGTGCTGCTCGGCGGCGATTCGCGCCATGGGCGTTTCGATGCCGTCGCGTTCACCGCGCTCGCCGACCGGCTCGATGCGATCGTCGCGCGCGAGGGCGGCAGCCTGCTGCTGACCGGTTCGCGGCGCACATCGCCAGACGTGCGCGATGCCTTGCGTGCGCGGTATGCCGGACGCGCCGGCTGCGTCTGGGCGGACGAGCGCGACGGCGCGAATCCGTATGCCGGAATGCTGGGCTGGGCCGACCGCATCGTCTGCTCGTCGGACTCGGTCAACATGCTGTCCGAAGCCTGCGCGACCCAGGCGCCTGTCTTTGTGTTCGCGCCTGGCCCGATTGAGGGCGCACCGCAGCGCTTCGTCGATGGACTGCTCGCGGATGGACGCGCGCGGCCGCTGGAGGATGCGCTGCCGGCGTTCGATGTCACGCCGCTGCGCGAGACCGCGCGGATCGCGGCCAAAGTGCGTGCGCGGTTGTTAACGCGCTGAGTGCTTGCGCGTGCAGCGCTTCGTAGGATGGGTAGAGCGCAGCGAAACCCATCGCATACAAGACCGCGTCAGCGCAGTTCGAGCAACTCCTCGAACCGATCGATCACCGCAAGCGCGCCGCAGCCATGCAGATCGAAATCGCGCCGGTAGCCGTAGCCCACCAGCACCAGCGGGGCGCCGGCCGCGATCGCCGCACCGGCATCGGCTGACGAATCGCCGACCATCAGACACTGGGTGATGTCGACGCCGAAGCTGTCGGCCAGATGCATCAGCGGCAACGGATGCGGCTTGCGTTCGGGCAGATCGCCGGCACCTAGCACCGCGTCGAAGTAGCCGTCGATCCCCAGCGCCGCGAGCAGTGGCGGCACGAACTGCGACGGCTTGTTGGTGCAGACCGCCATGCGCACGCCTTCGGCTTGCAACGCCTGCAGCGTCGATTCCACGCCCGGATACAGCTGCGGATCGAGCAGCAGGCAGTCCTCGTAATGGCGCATGAAACGCGGCATCACTGCATCGGCCGTCTGCGCTTCGCCGGCGTGCTGCAGCGCCGAGGTGATCAGCTGGCGCGCGCCATCGCCGATCCAGCTGCGCACCGTGGCTTCGTCGACCCGCGCATGGCCCAGCTCGGCCAGCAGGCGGTTGACCGCGGCGGCGATGTCGGACGCGCTGTCGACGAGGGTGCCGTCGAGATCGAACAGCACAACCGGCCAGGGAAACGCGCGCGGCGCGGCGGCATCAAACATGGAACACCTGCTTCGAACGGGGGCTGCACAGTGTGCGGCATCGGCATTGCAACGCTGCGTTGGCGACCGGGGGTTCACCGCGCCATCGGCTTGGGCCTATGCTCGCGGCCGCGGCGACGCGCCGCTCGCAGGAGTCCAGGATGTCGATCACCACCACCGCGACCACCGCGTCCAATGACGCCCCGCGCCTGCTGCGCACGCTGTGCAACCACTGGCGGCACAAGTTCGAGATCACCCGGGACGACGAGGGCGGCCACGCCTTCATCCCGTTCCAGGGCGAAGAGAACGGCGCCGACTTCTTCGTCGAAGACGACATGCTGCGCATCGTGCTGACCCAGCCCACGGCCGAGGACAGTGAGCGCTACCAGACGGTCATCGAGAACCATCTGCAGCGCTTCGCGCGCGACGAGACGCTGGCATTCGATTGGCAGCCGGGTTGAACTGAGCCACGACGGCTCGCGGTCCTCGAGTCCGTCTTTCCCGCGCAGGCGGGAGGCGCTGTTCAACGACCCGCAGGGTGGGTCATCCCGTGCCTCCCGGCCGACGACGCGCTGAGGGATCTGTGATCCATCGGCGCGTGCTGCATCCCGAAATGTTTCGGGGAGTGACGGCGGCTCCAGCGATTCCAAAGTCCTTGGATTCCCGCCTTCGCGGGAATGACAGGTAGACAGGCCGGTCCGGGTCGTCATGAGCCACACGCCGACTTACCGGTAACGCGCCTCCATCAGGTCCAGATCGCGCACCAGCTTGCGCGCGACTTCGTCGGAGATTTCGCGGTGACGCGCGAGTGCATAGATGCGCTCGCGCTCCGCATGTACGCCGGCCAGGCGCAGCGCGCGCTCGGCCTCGTCGGCGCGGCGCAGTTCGGCGGCATCGACGCCCAGAGCGCCGTCGCGTCGCAGGCGTTCCTCATACAGGGCCATCACCCGCACCGCGGCACTGGCGTAGAGGTCGGGATTGGCCTGCGCGGCAGGCAACGCGTGCTGCGCGCGTTCGACCGCGGCCACCGCCGCCACCGCGGCTTCGTGGCGCGCCCGGTCCAGTTCGCGGTCGTCCTCGTCCTCTTCCGGCACTTCCAGTCCGCGCAGCAGGCGCGGCAGCACGAAGCTGCCGAGCAGCAGCGACAGGATGATCACCGCGGCAGCGAGGAAGATCGCCAGATCCCGGGTCGGGAACGGCGTGCCGTCGTCGAGCAGTAGCGGCAGCGTCAGCACACCGGCCAGGGTGATCGCGCCGCGCACGCCGGCCAGCGACATCGCCGCGACCAGGCGCACGCTCGGCCGTCGGCCATGCCGTCCGCTGCGATGCAGGCCGATCCGCAGCGACACCCAGACCCACGCGAAGCGCAGCGCGAACAGCCCGCCGTAGATCGCGAATACGTAGACCGCCAGCCACCACGGATCGACGTGCCCGGCCTCGCGCACCGAGCGCACTGCGCGCTCGAGGATCCAGGGCAGCTGCTCGCCGAGCAGCACGAAGATGATGCCGTTGAGCGAAAACTGCACCGTGTCCCAGACCGCGGCGCGCTGCACGCGTGTGGTGGCGAGCGCGCGACCGCTGAGTTCGACGTAGCTCATGGTCACGCCGGCGGCGACCGCAGCGAGAATGCCCGATGCACCCACCTGTTCTGCCAGCAGATACGCGCCGAACGGAGTGAGCAGGCTGATCAGGATCGGCGTGCCGGCCTCTTCGCCGAACACGCGCGAGACCATCGCGTGGCCGCGGTTGATGCCGATCGTCAGCAACACGCCCACCGCGACACCGGCGAGCGCCAGCCACAGAAAGGTCAGCGACGCCGACATCAGCGAGAACGTGCCGGTCAGCGCGGCGGCGACCGCGAAGCGGAAGCACACCAGACCGGAGGCGTCGTTGAGCAGCGATTCGCCTTCGAGGATGTGCATCACGCGCTTCGGGATAGGCGCGCGCGCCGCGATCGACGACACCGCCACCGGATCGGTCGGCGAGAGGATCGCAGCCAGCGCGAACGCGACCGCCAGCGGCATCACCGGGATCATCCAGTGGATCAGCAGGCCCGCGCCGATGACCGTGAACACCACCAGGCCCAGCGCCAGCTGCAGGATCAGCCCGCGGTCGCGGAACAGGCCGCTCTTGGGGATCCGCCAGCCGTCGAGGAACAGCAGCGGCGGCAGGAACAGCACGAAGAACAGGTGCGGATCGAGCGTTACGCCTTGGCCGAACACGCCGGCAATCGTGGCGCCCAGCGCGATCTGCACCAGCGGCAACGGCAGCGGCAGCCAGCGCGGCAACACACGGGTCAGATAACCACTGGCGACCACGGCCAGCAGCATCACCAGGACGACTTCGATCGAATGCATTGCGGACGCGGCGCGGCGGCGAGGCCGCCACGATAGCGCCGAAGCCGCTGCACGGCGCACACACACACGAGCCGTGCATCCGACCGTGCCTAGAATCGGCCTCCCTTCTCAGTAACTGGCGTGCACGATGGACAACCCGCTGCTCGATCAAACCGGCCTGCCGCGCTTCGACGAGATCGAGCCGGCGCATGTGCAGCCCGCGATCGACGCGCTGGTCGCCGAGGCCGAAGCCGCGCTGTCCCTCGCCGGGCGCGCGCAGCCGGTCACCTGGGACACCGTGGTCGCGCCGCTGGAGGATGCCACCGAGCGGCTGGGCCGGGCCTGGAACCAGGTCGGCCACCTCAACGCCGTGGTCAACACCCCGGTCATGCGCGAGGCCTACAACGCCGCGCTGCCGAAGGTGACGCGCTTCTTCAGCGCGCTCGGGCAGGACCAGGCACTGTTCGCGGCCTACCGGGCGCTGTCCGATCAGGCCGACGCGCTGGGTCTGGACACCCTGCAACGACGCGTGCTCGCGCACGCACTGCGCGACTTCCGCCTCGGCGGCGCCGCGCTCGATGACGCCGACCGCGCGCGCTTCTCCGACATCCAGCAGGCGCTGGCGAAGCTGTCGTCCGAGTTCTCGGAACACGTCCTCGATGCGACCGATGCATTCGCGGTGTACGTCGAAGATCTCGCCGAACTCGACGGCCTGCCCGAGGACACCCTGGCCGCCGCGCGCGCCGCTGCCGAACGCGACGGGCGCGAGGGCTGGAAGCTGACCTTGCAGATGCCGTCCTATCTGCCGATCCAGACCTACGCGACCAATCGCGCGCTGCGCGAGCGTTTCTATCGCGCCTACGGTCTGCGCGCGTCCGAATCCGGCCCCGAAGAACTCGACAACGGCCCGCTGATCGCGCGGATCCTCGCACTGCGCGAGGAGAAAGCACGCCTGCTCGGCCACACGAACTACGCGGAACTCTCGCTCGCGACCAAGATGGCGACCGGTCCCGATGCGGTGCTGGCGTTCCTTCGCGATCTCGCCACGCGCGCGCGCCCGCATGCCGAAGAGGACCGCGAACAACTGGCGACATTCGCGCGCGAGCAGCTCGGCATTCCGTCGCTGGAACCCTGGGACATGTCGTTCGCCAGCGACCGCTTGCGCCAGGCGCGCTACGACTACTCGGCGCAGACGGTGAAGCGTTATTTCACCGAGGATCGCGTGCTGGCCGGCCTGTTCGACGTCATCCAGTCGCTGTACGGCCTGCGCGTCCAGCGCGACGACGCGCCGGTGTGGCACGAGGACGCGCGCTTCTATCGCCTGACCGACGCTGACGGCACGCTGGTCGGCCAGTTCTACCTCGACCTCTACGCCCGCGAAGGCAAGCGTGGCGGCGCGTGGATGGATGACTGCCGCAACCGCCGCGCGACCGGCGACGGCGTGCAGACGCCGCTGGTCTATCTGGTCTGCAACTTTGGTCGCGGCACCGGCGGCCGCCCGGCGACCTTCACCCATGGCGAAGTCACCACGCTGTTCCACGAGATGGGCCACGGCCTGCACCAGTTGCTCACGCGGGTGGACGCGCTGCCGATCGCCGGCATCAACGGCGTGGAGTGGGATGCGGTCGAACTGCCAAGCCAGTTCATGGAGAACTTCTGCTGGGAATGGGACCGCGTGCAGGCGATGACCGCGCATATCGACACCGGCGAGCCGCTGCCGCGGGAACTGTTCGACCGCATGCTCGCCGCGCGCAATTTCCAGAGCGGGCTGCAGACGCTGCGGCAGATCGAGTTCTCACTGTTCGACATGCTGCTGCACGCCGACTTCGACGCCGGTCGCGACGATGTGCTGGCCCTGCTCGACCGGGTGCGCGACGAGGTCGCGGTCACGCGTACACCGACGTGGCACCGGTTCCCGAACCAGTTCAGCCACATCTTCGCGGGCGGCTACGCAGCCGGTTACTACAGCTACAAGTGGGCCGAAGTGTTGAGCGCGGATGCGTATGCGGCGTTCGAGGAATCGACCGATCAATTGTCGGAGACCGGCAGGCGCTTCCGCGACGAAGTCCTGTCGCGCGGCGGCAGCCGGGATGCGATCGAGAACTTCCGCGCGTTCCGCGGACGCGATCCTGATATCGCGGCGTTGCTGCGGCACAGCGGGATGTAGTTGTCTGCCTGTGGCCCAAAGCACCGACGCGCCTCTTGACCAAGGACCGGGATCAACGCTCGCGAGGGACCCTGGCGACGCATCGTAGGATGGGTAGAGCGCAGCGAAGCCCATCGTTGCGGTCGCTCAGTCCGTCGCGCGAACGAGCGCAATCCTGTGTTGCGCTTCAAGCTTGAACGTTAGAGCCGCCGACGTGGATTCAGCGCGGGCCGGCCTCGCCGACTGCGATCGCGCGCGATTGCATGGCAATGGCGGGTTTCGCTGCGCTCTACCCACCCTACGACCGTGGGCGAGCGTGCCGGCCAACACAGTGCGCGCACGTCGCGTCATCGCGAACAGCACCCGCACCGCAACCCCTCTCCCCATGAGAGAGGGCCAGGAATGCACGATCCCACGAGACCCTCACGCCCCCGATGCGAGCATCCGCGCCGATTCCCGCCGGAAAACGCTGCCATGCGCCTGCTCGTCCTGCTGTGTTCGATCGCGATGCCCCTCATCGCCTGGCTGTCGCAGACCGGGGTCTTCGGCCCCGACCAGGGCACGATCTCCGACCGCTATCCCACTCTGCTGGTCGCCGCCGGTTACGCGTTCTCGGTCTGGGGTCTGATCTTCCTGCTCGATCTGCTCTACGCGATCTGGCAGACGACCGGCACGCGCCGCAGCGATCCTCTGCTCGGCCGCATCGCACCCGTCGCCGCGCTCGGTTTTTTCCTCACCGCGATCTGGATGCCGATGTTCTCCGCCGGTCTGTTCTGGGCCTGCGTGGTGGTGATCTTCGGGGCCTTGATGAGCCTCGCCTGGTGCGCGGTGCAGCTGTCGCGCCCGGGCAACGCGAAGCGCTACCGGCTGGCGTGGCTGGCGCTGTCGATCCATGCCGGTTGGTTGTCGCTGGCGGCCTTCCTCAACGTCGCGCAGACGATCGTCGCCTACGAACTGCTGTCGACCAGCCGCATGCTCGGCTGGAGTCTCGCGCTGTGGGCGATCTCGGCCGTCGTGCTGCTGCTGCTCAACCTGCGCATGCGCGGCAACATCGCCTATCTGGCGATCGCGCTGTGGGGTCTGTTCGCGGTCTGGTTCAAGCAGACCGAATGGCCGTTGACCGGCGCGGTGACCTCCGCGTGGGTCGCGCTCGGCATCGGCGTGGCGCTGACGATCCAGACCGTCCTGCTGCGCCTGCGCCAGCGCTGAATCCGGCGCTGGCGCGTTCATGCGTCATGCGGGCACGCGTTGCGACCCTGTGTACTCAGACACATCACAGGGGGTTCCATGATCCGCACTTCCATTGCCGTCGGCCTGCTCGCGCTCGCCGCGGCGCCGACCGTGTTCGCCCAGGTGACGACCTCGCCACTGCAGCAGGCCGATGCGCAGCCCCAGATGTCGTCGCAGTCCGGCCGCCAGACCGGCGTGGTCACCATGGATCGCGACGACGGCCCGCAGATCATCGTCCGGTCCTACGAACCGCGTTCGGCGCTAGGCGACCAGTACCGTGTCGACTTCATCGCACTCGACGTGGACGGTGACGGCTACATCAGCCGTGCCGAAGCCAAGGCGCATCCGGCGCTCGACGCGGAGTTCAACGCGATCGACAGCAACCGCGACGGCCGCCTGAGCCGCGAGGAACTCGCGGGCTGGCTGCGCTGATCGGTCGCACCCTGGACCGCCGCATCGCGACCGCGCTGCGATAGCCTATGCCGCCGCCGGCAACCGGTCGGCGACGGAGTGCTCGTGTGAACCAGATTCCCAATGACGACACCGGTGCGCCGCGCGGGCGTGGTCCGCTGCTGGTCGGCGCCGTCTTCGTCCTGATGATCGGCATCTTCATCGGCGCGCTCAGCGCGACCGTGCTGCTGCGCATGAGCATTGGCTCGGCCGGCGACCTCAAGGCGCGCGAGGCGACCCGCCTGCATGCATTGCTCGAGGCGCCCGGCGGCATCGCCGCGCCGGACATTTCATCCGAGCGCACGACTGCGGCCTTCGCACACAGCTTCATCGTCAGCACCGCGGCGATCGATGCGGTGTCGTCGCTCGACGAGCGCGCGAAGCTGGTCGACATCGCCCGCTGGATGGTCGCGACCGATGCACTGTCGGCACGCGAAGACGCGGTGTCGCGCTGGGCGATGATCGCCGCGCGCTGCGTGGACACCAATGCCGAAGCGCCGAAGGACGCAGCGAACTGTGTGCGCGACGAGATGCCGCACGATGTGCCGATTCCGGATCACGCCCGCGACTGACGCGCCGTCTTCGAATTCCGCACAGCAGAACGCCCGGCCGAAGCCGGGCGTTCTTGTATCGCGACGCGGATGATCAGTCGCGCGACTGGCTGACGATGCGGCCGTCTTCCGGGTCGAGCTTCAGATCCATGCGCTGGCCCTGGGCGTTGTCGGCCTCGGCCTCCCACATGCCGTCGTCGAACTTGACGTCTTCGATGCGGGTGAAACCCTCGGCGGTCAGCTTGGCGCGAATATCGGCTTCACCGAGGCTGGTCGCGCCCGCGGTCTCGGGATAAACGCGTCCGGTCGCCGGGTCGAGGCGTACGTCGATCTTGGTGCCGTTGGCGTCGGTGACGTCGGCCTTCCACACGCCATCCTTGAATTCGACGTCGTGGATGTCGGTGTAGCCGCCTTCGGTCAGTGCGGCGCGCACCTGGGTGCTGGTCATGGCGTCCTGGGCGACAGCGGCGCCGGCGGCCAGTGAAAGGGCCAGTACAAGGCCACGGACTGCGGTAGTGTGCTGCATCGTGACGCTCCTGCGTTTGGGGTGCGCGGAGTGTTCGGCGACAGCCGCGAAGTGCAGGTGAACGGACAAGGGCGCCGTTCATGCAGCGGCGCGCTCACACGATTCCCCGCATCCACGCAGGATCAGGCCGCCAGGAGCTGGCGCAGGTCGTCGACGAAGCCCGCATACGCGTCGGCCTGCGCTTGCGGATCGCCCTGGCGCAAGACCCACGACGGATGCACGGTCGCGAACGCGCGCACGCCGTCCTCGCGCGTGCGCCAGATGCCGCGCTCCTCGGTCAGCCGCACGCCGGGACCGAACACCGCGCGCGCCGCACTCGCGCCGAGACAGACGATGCGCTCGGGCTTCACCTGCGCGATCTCCGCGCGCAGCCAACCGTTGCAGGCTTCGATATGGGCGACATCCGGCCGTTTGTGCAGGCGGCGCTTGCCGCGCGGTTCGAAGCGGAAATGCTTGACCGCGTTGGTCAGGTACAAGGTGTTGCGGTCGATGCCGAGCTCGTCCAGCGCGCGCGAGAACAGACGCCCAGCAGGGCCGACGAACGGACGGCCGGACAGGTCTTCTTCGTCGCCGGGCTGCTCGCCCACGATCATCGTGCGTGCGCCGGACGGCCCCTCTCCGAAGACGGTCTGCGTCGCCGGCTGCCACAGCGGGCAGCGACGACAATCGCGCGCGGAGTCGCGCAGTGCCTCGAGTGTGCCGGCCACCACGGGTGCAGGCGCTGGTGCCGTGGGAATGCGGCGGCGAGGTGCTTCGTGCTCGCGCTCGGCCATCTCGCGCACGCGCAGGCCGGCGTCGCGGACGAGATCGGGCAGCAGCGCGGTCTCGGGCAGATGCTTCCAGTATTTCTGCGGCATCTCGGCGCGCATCATCGTGGTGTTGAGCCGCGCCGGATTGAAGATGTTGGCGTAGTAGGTGCGCCACAGGTCTTCGCGCGCATCTTCGGATGGCGCATCGGCGCGCACACCGCCGTCGGCGAACGCGAGCGCCTCGCCATCCCACATCGCGGTGCGGTACGGCGTCACGATCGCCCAGCGCATACCGGCGAAGCGCCGCGCGAAAAACGGCGCGACGCGATCGACGATGTGGTGGTCGGGCTCGAACCAGGCAATGTAGCGATCGGTATCGCCGGGCACTTCGCGGAAGCGCACGAATGCCTTCATCTTGTGGCTGTCGCGGCGCACCGCCTGTGCCATCGTCGTCGCGCGATGCACGTCGGGATCGGAGGCGCGCTGCAGCAATGCGCGCTCGCCTTCGGCGATGCGCCAGAGCATGCGATAGAGCAGACCGTGGCGGTCCTCGGCCCGGTTGCAGAGCACCGCGCCGGCGAGCGACAGGAATTCGGACGGCACGCGCGGGGCTGTGCGTTGCGGGGGCAGCGACGCGAGATCAAGCCCGCCGAGCAGTGAGCCCTGTGCACCGCCGCTCCAGTCGAGTCGTTCGGGTGGCAGGCCTGCGCACAGGGCAGCGCGCGCGGCGGTGCGCCAGGCGTTGGCGTCCCAAGGCGGGTCGATCTTTGCGGTGACGCGAACGGTGTTCGATGCCGCGGTCATGCGAGTGGCATCCAGCCGTCGCGATGCTGCATCGCCCGTCGCCTTTCCTCGCGCAGCCGCGCATTGCGCGCTTCAAGGGTGGAAGGCCGGAATGGGGACACGCCCACACACCGTGGCGACCGGAACGTTCGCCCCCACCCCACCCTCCCCCGCCGGCGGGGGAAGACTTCAGAACGGGCAACGCTCAAAGCGTTCGCGCAATCCGTCATGGCAGCGATGCGACTCAGAACAGACTCGCCTGCCGCGGCTGCGGGGCGAGTTCATTGCGCAGGCGTGCGGGGTCGTCGAGACGCTGACGCGGGTGATGGCCGGGCGTGATCACGAACGGCATGATCTTCTTCAGCGGCACCCGCAGACGTGCGAGGTCATCGAGGCGCAGGGCGCCATGCGGGCGTGCGGCGATGATGCGCTCGACGTTGCGCGTGCCCAGGCCCGGCACGCGCAGCAACATCTCGCGTGGGGCACGGTTGATGTCGACGGGAAAGCGCGTCGGGTTGCGCAGCGCCCAGGCCAGCTTCGGATCGACATCAAGATCGAGCATACCCGGCGTTTCGGCATCCACGTCTTCGGCGTTTTCTGCGTCGGGCGTGATCTCGTCGACATCGAAGCCGTAGAAGCGCAGCAGCCAGTCCGCCTGGTAGAGCCGATGCTCACGCAGCAGCGGCGGCGACTGCAGCGGCAGGTTCTTCGCGGCATCGGGAATCGGGCTGAAAGCCGAGTAGTACACCCGTCGCATCCGGTAAGTGCCGTACATGCGGTTGCTGGTTTCCAGGATGCTGCGGTCGTTGGCGTCATCGGCGCCGACGATCATCTGCGTGCTCTGTCCAGCCGGTGCGAAGCGTGGCGCCTTCGCGCGGCGCACGGTCACGCCCTGTCGCTTGATCCGGCGCGCGTCCTTGTCCTCGTCGATGCGCCACTTGAGTTCACCCATCGCGCCGTGAATGCCGGCATGGGTCTTCTCTGGCGCCAATGCGGTCATGCCGGCCTCGGTCGGCAGCTCGATGTTGATGCTCAGTCGATCTGCATAGCGACCAGCTGCCGCGAGCAGTTCCGGGGCAGCGTCGGGAATCGTCTTGAGATGGATGTAGCCGGCGAAGCGATGATCCTCGCGCAGGCTGCGCGCGACCTCGACCATCTGCTCCATCGTGTAGTCGCCGCTGCGGATGATGCCGCTGGAGAGGAACAGGCCTTCGATGTAATTGCGCTTGTAGAAATCCAGCGTCAGCGTCACGACCTCTTCGGGCGTGAAACGCGCACGCCGCACATTGCTCGACACGCGGTTGACGCAGTACGCGCAGTCGAACACGCAGAAGTTCGTCAGCAGGATCTTCAGCAACGAGACGCAACGGCCGTCCGGTGTGTACGAGTGGCAGATGCCCATGCCCTCGGTACTACCGATGCCACCCGTCTTCGAAGAGTCGCGTGTGTTCGCGCCGCTCGACGCACAGGAGGCGTCGTACTTGGCGGCGTCGGCGAGAATCGCGAGCTTGTCGGTCAGGTTCACGCGCTTACCTTGACGCGTCGCTGTCTCAACTTGTGAGACGGCGCGAAAGCGCATGGCAATCGTGCGCGAGGGCGAACCTATTCACATTGCCTCGTCGCTGCGGACGGTAGCGTGCGCGTCTGGCCTGTCGACCGGCGGCCTGTGTCATGCGCATCTGGGGCAGCACCATCATCGAAATCCGGACACGACACCGCCGGACTGGCGGCGCTCTTCTTCTCGCACTCGCCGGGGCCATGGCCGGGTGCGCGGGTCCGCAAGCCACGTTCGCCCCGGCAGGGCCCGCCGCGGCCGAGATCGCGCGCGGCGGATGGGGCATGACCCTCGTCTTCACCCTCGTCTGGATCGGCGTCCTGCTGCTGCTGTGGGGCGCCCTGCGCAAGCGTGAGCCAAGCGCGGCGCCGCGCCATCCGGAACGCATGATCGTCTGGGGCGGCATCGTGCTGCCGCTGGTCGTCGTCGCGTTCCTGCTGGTCTACGGCACGCTGACCAGCGCCCGGGTGACGGGTGTGGGGACCGAGCCCGATGCGGTGGTCGACGTCACCGCGCGCCAGTGGCAATGGCATTTCCGCTATCGCGATGCCGATGGCCAGGTGATCGGCGAGAGCATCGATACCCTCGCGATGCCGCGGGGGCAGATGATCGAATTCCGCATCACCAGCGAGGACGTGATCCACAGCTTCTGGATCCCGCGTCTGGGCGGCAAGATCGATGCGATCCCCGGCCGGGTGAACACCCTGCGCCTGCGCGCGGACCGCGACGTGCCGATGCGCGGCCAGTGCGCGGAATTCTGCGGCCTGGAACATGCGCGCATGGCCTTCCCGGTGCGCGTCATCGATGCGGAAGCACTCGCGGACTGGCTGGCCGCGCAACCCCCTGCGCCGGCGCACGAGCCTCATTCACCCGACGCGCCGGCAGGCCGCGCGCCACCGCGTCACGGCGCTTCGGAGAACATCCTGTGAGCCACCCGGGTTCCGATCACACCATCCCCACGCCGGGTGATCACCTGCGCCATACCGATCGGCTGGCCCGGCTGGAACGCGTCTGGGCGAACGACCCCGGCCTGCTCGGCCAGCTGACCGCGGTGAACCACTCCACTGTATCGATGCGTTTCATCGTGACCGGATTCGCGTTCCTGCTCGTCGGCGGCCTGCTGTCGATGTTCATGCGCCTGCAGCTCGCATGGCCCGGCCTCAACGTGCTCGACCCCGAACGCTACGCGCAGTTCGTGACCATGCACGGCACGACGATGATGTTCCTGTTCGCAGTCCCGATCATGGGCGGCTTCGGCATGTATTTGGTGCCGAAGATGATCGGCGCGCGCGATCTGCCGTTTCCGCGGCTGTCGTCGTTCGGCTACTGGTGCTACCTGTTCGGCGGGCTGTTCCTGTACTCGAGCTTCTTCTTCGGCAGCGTGCCCGACACCGGCTGGTTCATGTACACGCCGCTCAGCGATGCGACGTACTCGCCGGGCAAGGGGGTGGATTTCTGGCTGATCGGCGTGACCTTCGCCGAGATCGCGGCCGTGGTGTCGGCGATCGAGATGATCACCGCGATCCTGATCACCCGCGCGCCCGGCATGGACCTGCGGCGGATGCCGTTGTTCGTCTGGGCGATGCTGGTGACCGCCTTCATGATCGCGTTCGGCTTCCCGCCGCTGATCCTTGCGAGCATCCTGCTGGAGATCCAGCGCGCGTTCGACTTCGCGTTCTTCGAGGTCGCACGCGGCGGCGACCCGCTGCTGTGGCAGCACCTGTTCTGGTTGTTCGGACATCCCGAGGTCTACATCATCTTCCTGCCGGGCGCGGGCGTGGTGTCGATGGTCGTGCAAACATTCGCGCGCCGGCCGATCGTCGGTTACACGTGGGTCGTGCTGGCGCTGGTGGCGACGGGCTTTCTGAGTTTCGGGCTGTGGGTGCACCACATGTTCGCGGTCGGCATTCCGCTGCTCGCACTCGCATTCTTCAGCGCGGCCAGCATGATGGTCGCGATCCCCACCGGCATCCAGATCTTCGCGTGGCTGGCGACGCTGTGGGCCGGCAAGCCCTGGCTGCGCGTGCCGATGCTCTACATCATCGGCTTCTTCGTGGTGTTCGTCTGTGGCGGTCTCACCGGCGTAATGCTGGCGTTCGTACCGTTCAACTGGCAGGTGCATGACACCCACTTCGTAGTCGCCCATCTGCATTACGTGCTGATCGGCGGGCTGATGTTCCCGCTGTTCGCGGGCCTCTACTACTGGCTGCCACTCGCCAGTGGCCGCATGCCCAGCGAGTCGCTGAGCCGCAGTGGTTTCTGGCTGGTCTTCATCGGCTTCAATCTGGCCTTCCTGCCGATGCACATCACCGGCATGGCCGGCATGCCGCGCCGCGTGGACACCTACGCGATGGAACTCGGCGTGCACTGGCTCAACCTGTTGTCGACGGCAGCCGGTTTCGTGATGGCGGTCGGCGTGGTCGCGATCCTGATCGACGTCGTGCTGTGCTTCCTGCTCGGCCGTCGCGGGGCCGACAACCCCTGGCAGGCCGGCACGCTGGAGTGGGCGGTGCCCTCGCCGGTGCCGACCTACAATTTCGCATCGATGCCGCAGGTCGAGAGCCGCTACCCGCTGTGGGACACGCCCGGCATCGTCGCGGCGACGCGGCGCACGGACGGCCTGCTCGGCGAGGCGCACGACGACCGCCGAGAGCTGCTCGGCACCAGCATCCAGTCCGGACAGCCGGAACAGGTGATCCGCCTGTCCGGTTCGACGGCGTTGCCGCTGATTGCTGCAGCCATCGTCGCGGTGCTGCTGGCGGGCTTCATCAGTTCGCAGTACTGGCTGTCGCTCCTGATGCTGGTGCCGTTGATCGGTCTGTTCCTCCACTGGGTCTGGACCACGGGCGACCGCCACGCGCCGCTCCAAATCGAAGTCGCGCCGGGTCTGCGGCTGCCCACCCAGGCGTCCGCGCGCAATGCGCCCGGCTGGTGGGCCCTGGTCGTGACCCTGATGATCGACAGCTCGCTGTTCGCATCGCTCGTGTTCGCGTACTTCTACCTGTGGCTCAATGCCACGGCCTGGCCGGCCGGCGGTGCGACCGTCATGGCGGGGACGCCTGCGCTCGTCGCCTTCGCCCTGCTGGCGTTGCCGTTGCTGGCGAGCTGGCGTGCGCCGGTGGCGCTGGCAGCCGGTCGGCTGCGTGTGGCGATCGGCTGGCATGTACTCGCGCTCGTCGGCGGCGCGCTGTTCCTCGCCCATCACCTCCCCGCCATGTGGACCGCCGTCGGCGCACCGCAGGCCCATGCCTATGGCGCGGTCGCGTGGACGCTGGCCGGTTTCCATGCGCTGCATGTGATCGTGGCGCTGTTGGTCGGCGGCTTCACCGCACTGCGCATCCACTGCGGCCACGTCGATGCGATCCGTACGCTCGAATCGCGGATCGCCGTCGCCTTTTGGCGCTACGTCGTCGCCATCGGCGTGATCACGCTGGCGGTGCTGCACCTGTTCCCGAGGTGGATGTGAGCCGGCCTCCGCGCATGACCCTGACCCGCATGGTCGCGCCGTTCGCACTGTGGGCCCTGCATTTCGTGCTGCTCTACAGCCTGCAGGGCCTGGCCTGCGCGCAGCAGCTGTGGCGCACGCACATGGGCGGACTCGAAGCGATGACCTGGGTGCTGTGGACAGTGACGGCCGCGATCCTTGTCGCGATCGCCTGGGACGCGCGACGCGGCTGGCGCATCCGCCGCGCGCTGCGCGAGGACGATGACGTCGGCCGCGCGCACCACGCCCGCGACGGCTTCATGGTCCAGGTCAGCCTGCTGGGTGCCGCACTCGCGGCACTGGGCGTCGTCTTCACCGCTGCGCCGCTGGCGCTGCTCCAGACCTGCGCCTGACGGCGCGAAGGACCCGATGCGCAAGGATCTCAAACAACCCGTTCCCCGCACGCAGAGTCACACTGTGGAGAGCGTGCTGGCGATTGCCAAGCATCCGATCCATCCGATGCTGGTGACATTCCCCATCGCTTTCCTGTCGATGGTCGTGGTGACGGATGTGCTCTACCTCTGGCTCGGCGCGCCGTTCTGGTCGGAGCTCTCGCTGTGGCTCAACGTCGGCGGTCTGGGCTTCGGCGTGCTTGCCGGCCTCGTCGGCACGATCGACATGATGTCGATCCGTGTGGTGCGGCGGCACGTCTCGGCCTGGAACCATTTCATCGTTGCGGTGATGGTGCTCGCCATGGCCGCGCTCGGCGTGTGGCTGCGCCTGCCCGATCCGGTAGCGGCCGTGTGGCCGTGGGGCCTGCTGTCGTCGGCGACGATGGCGCTTCTGGTCATGGTCGCCGGCTGGCTTGGCGGCACGCTCAGTTTCCGCCATGGCGTGGGCGTTTACGGCGACGAGGAAACCGACGACGCCAGCGGGCGCGATGCGGATCGTAAACCGCCAGCGGAATGAGTGTCCGCATGCGCGAATCGCGGGCGCGACTGGAGGTCGCGTTGCGCGGTGTCTTGGCTCAGGGTCCGTCCAGGTGCGGCGGCGCCGGCGCGCCATCCTCGAGCCCGGGCACCAGTTCCTCGACATCGATCGCGCGCGAAGGTGGCGCCGGCAGGTCGCCGATGGTCTGCGGCTTCGCGCCGGTGAGCGCAGCGATCAGCAGCAGCAGCACCAGCGGGATCCAGCCGACGATGCGGAAGAACGTGGCGCCATGACCGCAGCGGTCGTGACCCAACTCGTAGAGCAGCAGTCCGTAGTAGAGGTGCAGCAGCACGGCCGCCGCGACGACCACCAGCTTGAGCACCAGCCAGGCGCCGGTGGGATTCCAGGCGATGAGGATCCCACCGAAGGTGATCGTGAGCAGCGCTGCCGGCGTCATGATCCGGAAAAACAGCGTGTTGGTGACCGGATTCCAGTACGCCGGATCGGCGTCGATTTCGTTGCGATGCCGGGCGACGAAAAGACGCGGCAGGAAGAACAGACCGGCGAACCAGACCGTCATCGCGAGGATGTGCAGGATCTTCAGCCAGAAGTACACCGGCGCTCCACGGATCATCAAAGCGTGCAGCCTACGCGGAAGCGCATCAATTCCTTGTGGCGCCGGGGATCCACCGGCGCTACGCGGTCGACGCGTCCTGCAGCCCGCGGCTGTTAGGGTCGCACGCATGTCATGCGCGTGTTTCAACAGGCCCTGCCTTGTCGCAGCGCTTCTGCTGGTTGCCCCCTCGGCGGCAGCGAAGATGCCGGACGGACCGCCCCCGCCGCTCGGCCTGGCGTGGACGCTGTCGGCCTGGACGCTGCTGCCGTTGGCGATCGCCGTGGCGCTCTACGCGGCCGGCGTGCTGCGCACGCGCGCCGCAGCGATCGACGGCGCCGCGGCGCACGGCAGGCACGCGCTGGCATTCTCCGCAGGCGTCTGCGTGCTGGTACTGGCGCTGGTATGGCCGTTGGACGCGTACGCGGGCTATGCACTGTCTGCACACGTCGGCCAGCACATGGCGCTGCTGGCCTGGGCGCCGCCATTGCTGCTGGCCGCACGACCGTGCGCGCTGATGATCCGGGCGGCACCGGCGCACATCCGCACCCGCATCGCGCGCGTGATGCATTCCCTGGACGCGTGCGTGTGTGCGCAGCTCGCTGCAGCCACGGTCGTCCACGTGGCGACGATGTGGCTGTGGCATCTGCCGGCGGCGACTGCTGCGTCGCTGGACAGTGAGACCATCCACCGGCTGATGCTGGCGAGCGTACTGCTCGCCGGCCTGTGGTTCTGGCGTGCGGTGCTGCATCGGCTGCGCACGTGCGATGGTGGCGCGGCCGGCGGGCTCGTCGCGCTGGTCACCGCGATGATGCTGATGGGGTTTCTCGGCGCGCTGCTGACCTTTTCGCCGCGCCTGCTGTATCCGGCCTACACCGACCGCGCGCTGCTCGCCGGCCTCGATGCAGTGCGCGATCAGCAGCTCGCCGGACTGCTGATGTGGGTGCCGAGCGGATTGCCGTATCTGATCGTCGGCATGTGTCTCGTCGTCGCGCTGCTACGTCAAGAGCCGCGCCGGCCTGTCGACGGGCCAGCGGCATGAGCACCCGCTGGCGCAGCCTGCTGTGGCTGCTCGCGTGGATGGGCTTGCGTTGGTGCCTGTGAGAACTGCCATGGAGTGACAACCCGCCCGCGGTGCGCGATCGCATCGTGGAGACGGGCGATGCCCTGGCTGCTCGACTCGGCGTACTGTCGGCGCAGGCGCTGACCTCGGGTCGCCGGCGCTGGTTCGCGAAAGGACTCGGCCAGGACCATGTGCTGCAGTTCATCGCCAGACCGGATTGCTCGGCTGGGTACGGGTGCTCGCGCATCCGCTGACGCAACTGGGACAGCGAGACCGGCCACATCGACGGCGCACTCATCGATCGCCACCTGCCGGCGCATCTCCCATCCTGCCGACGGCCCGGATGCGCTGGCCGACGCGGTCGAATCCGAGCGCATCGCGCGCGGCGTGCCCTCCGGCCGGCTTTGCTTGGAACGTTTCGATCTCGAATGAGCGCACACGGGGACGCAATCCGATGATGCATCGACACCTGCGCCGGGCCGGCGCGATCGTCGCCGTTGTGCTGATCCTGATCGCACTCGCGGCGGCGTAGTTGCGTTGAGGACGATCGCGGGTCACTGCCCGGATTAACAGCGTGTGGACCTGGGCCATTGCAGACTGACCCGCCGTCGACGAGACCGCCATGTCCTCCGAATGGACCCATCTCGCCGCCATCGCGTGGCCCCTGCTGGTTGCGTTGATCCTCGGCATCGTCGTGCACTGGAGCCTGCGTGCACTCGCCCGCGCCGCCAGTCGCCGCGCGCAGGAACGCATGCGCGCACGCGTCGCCCATGTTGTGGCTGTACCCGCGGCGGTCGGCCTGCCGCTGCTGTTCCTGTCCCTCGCGCTCAATGCCACGCCGATCGCCCCCGAACTGCTCGGACAGTTGCGTCATTGGCTCGCGATCGGCGGCATGTTGTGCCTGACCTGGCTCGCCGCACGTGCAGTAGGCGCGGTCGAGGCACGCATCCTGCGGGAGCATCCGGTCGACGTGGAAGACAATCTCGCCGCGCGGCGCATCCAGACCCAGGCGCGGGTGATCAGCCGTGTGATCCAGGCCGGCGTGGTACTCATCGGCGTGTCGCTGGCGCTGATGACGTTTCCGCAGGTGCGTCAGGTCGGCGCTGGCCTGCTGGCCTCGGCCGGCATCATCGGCCTGATCGCAGGTGTCGCCGCGCAGCCGGTGTTCGGCAATCTGATCGCCGGCCTGCAGATCGCGCTCGCGCAGCCGATCCGGCTCGACGACGTGGTGATCATCGAAGGCGAATGGGGCCGCATCGAGGAGATCACCTCGACCTATGTGGTCGTGCGGATCTGGGACGAACGTCGCCTCGTCGTGCCGCTGCAGTGGTTCATTTCCAACCCGTTCCAGAACTGGACGCGCACCAGCGCCCAGCTGCTGGGCACGGTGTTCCTGTGGCTCGACCACCGCGCACCGATTCCCGAAATCCGCGAGGAACTGCAACGGATCTGCGAGGCCGATCCGCGCTGGGACCGTCGTGTCTGCGTGACCCAGATCACCGAGACCGACAGACACACGATCGAGGTCCGCCTGCTGGTCAGTGCGCGCAATTCCGGCGAGCTGTTCGATCTGCGCTGTGCGGTGCGCGAAGGCATGCTGGCGTTCCTCGACGCCCACCATCCGCAGGCGCTGCCGCGCGTCCGCAACGAGGTCACCGACGGCGATGCACGTCGCGCCGCGACACATGCGGTCGCGCCAGTGGCCCACGCCAGCACGCAGTCGCCGGGCGCCGAAACCGCCACGGAGACGCGGGTCGAACCGGACCTCGACACCGGCTTGCCGCCCCGACCGGCACAGTAAGCCTTCGCATTCAGAACGGAGACCTGCGATGAAGACCCGCACCCTCGGCCTCGGCGGCCCCACCGTCTCCGCGATCGGACTCGGCTGCATGGGCATGAGCGCGTTCTACGGCGGCCGCGGCAGCGATGCCGACGCGATCGCGGTGATCAAACATGCGCTCGACCAGGGCATCACCCTACTCGACACCGCCGACATGTACGGCCCGCACACCAACGAGACGCTGGTCGGGCGCGCGATCGACGGGCGCCGCGATGATGTGTTCATCGCGACCAAGTTCGGCATCCAGCTCGATCCGTCCGATCCGCATGCGCGCGGCATCAATGGTCGGCCCGAGTACGTGCAGCAGGCCTGCGAAGCCAGTCTCAAGCGGCTCAACATCGAGACGATCGATCTGTACTACCAGCACCGCGTGGATCCCGAGGTGCCGATCGAGGACACCGTCGGCGCGATGGCGCGACTGGTCGAACAGGGCAAGGTGCGGCATCTCGGTCTCTCCGAAGCTTCCGCAGACACCCTGCGACGCGCGGCCAAGGTCCACGCGATCGCGGCGCTGCAGAGCGAGTACTCGCTGTGGTCGCGCGATCCCGAGACCAACGGCACGCTGGCCGCCTGTCGCGAACTCGGTGTCGGCTTCGTGCCGTATTCGCCGCTGGGCCGCGGGTTCCTGACCGGCACGATCCGCAACATCGAGGATTTCGACGAAGACGATTACCGCCGCCATTCGCCACGCTTCCAGGGCGAAAACTTCGACCGCAATCTCGCGCTGGTCGAATCGGTGCAGGCGATCGCGCAGGACTACGGCGTCACCCCGGGGCAGCTCGCACTTGCGTGGGTGCTGTCGCAGGGTGACGATCTCGTGCCGATTCCGGGCACCAAGCGCGTCGGCTTCCTCGACGAGAACATCGCCGCGCTCGACCTCCATATCACCGAGGACGATCTGGCGCGTATCGACGCGATCTTTCCGCCGGATGCAGCGTCCGGTACGCGCTATCCCACGGCGGGCATGGGCGCGTTGAATCGCTGATGTCCTGCACGTCCGGGTGCGCGCCATGTCGGCGCACCCGTTCCGGGGTCGCGCGCTCAGCGCGCGTCCGGCATCACTGGCGTGCCATCGGCGTAGCGCCGCGCCACCACCGCACAGACGATCAGCTGGATCTGGTGGTAGAGGATCACCGGCAACACGATCGCGCCGAGCCCGCCGCTGGCAAACATGACCTTGGCCATCGGCAGGCCGGTGGCGAGACTCTTCTTCGAGCCGCAGAACACGATCGCGATCTCGTCGGCACGGTCGAAGCCGAGACGGCGCGCGATCCAGGCGATCAACGGCATCGCGATGCCCAGCAGCAATGCGCAGACCACGGCGACCGCAACCAGCGTCCAGACCGGGGTCTCGCGCCACAGACCTTCGATCACCGACGCGCTGAAGGCGGTGTAGACCACGAGCAGAATCGTGCCCTGGTCGGTCCAGCGCAGGACCGCACGGCGGCGTTCGACCCAGTCGCCCACCACCGGTCGCAGCAGATGCCCGGCGACGAACGGCAGCAACAGGAGCAGCATGATCTTGCCGACTGCAGTAAACGGATGCGCCATTGCGCCTTCCGAGCTGCCAACCAGCAGCGCCATCAGCAGCGGCGTCAGCGCCACGCCGAGCAGGCTCGACAATGATGCGCTGCACACCGCGGCCGGCACATTGCCGCCGGCCATCGAGGTGAACGCGATCGACGACTGCACCGTCGACGGCAGGGCGCACAGGAACAGCACGCCGACGTAGAGCTCGGGCGTCAGCAGCCAGCCCGACAGCGGCTTGCCCAGCAGGCCGATCAACGGGAACAGCGCGAACGTGCACGCAAGGATCGTCAGATGCAGCCGCCAGTGCAGCGCGCCGGCGACGATCGCCGCCCGCGACAGGCGCGCGCCGTGCAGAAAGAACAGCGCGGCGATCGCACCATTCGTCATGATGTCCATGACCGCCGCGGCGCGGCCCTGTACCGGCAGCAGCGACGCCAGTGCGACGGTGGCGAGCAACAGCAGGGTGAACGGATCGATGCGCGGGCGCGAGAACATGCGGAACTCCGACAGCGGATGCCACAGGCTGCAGCGCAGCGGGCCGGCTATGGTCGCAGTCGACATCACCCGCGGCCAGCCACTGCGACGCAACGGCGCGTCCCGGGTTCACACGATGGCAGCACGCGCGTGTTCATAGTGCGGCTCCCGCCGCCGCCCCATGCATGATGCTGACCCTCACGTTCGCGGCAGTCACCGCGCTGCTGGCCATTGCGACCCTGATGCCGACCATCCGCAGCGGCGCATGGTGGATCCGCGGCTTCGATTTCCCGCGTCTGCAGCTGTTGCTGCTGTCGGCGCTGATCCTGGTGCTGCAGCTCGTGTTCCATCCGATCGACGATCCCTGGACGATCGCGGTCGTCATCGTCAACGCGGCCTGCATGTTGTGGCAGGCGTGGTGGATCATTCCATACACGCGCATGGCGCGCGTCGAGGTGGAGGACGCGCCGGCCGATGCGAACGTGCGCATCCGGTTGATGGCCAGCAACGTGCTGACGACCAACCGCAACGCCGATCCACTGATCGCGTTGGTGCGCGCACAGGCGCCTGACGTGCTGATTGCGGTCGAGACCGACGCGTGGTGGGAAAAACGGCTCGATGTGCTGACCGATGCGTTGCCGCACGTGTTGCGCTGCCCGCTCGACAATCTCTACGGCATGCACGTCTATTCGCGCCTGCCGCTGCACGATGCGGAAGTCCGCTATCTCGTCGAGGACGACATTCCCTCGATCCACGCGACGCTGGCACTCGATGGCGGCCGCCGTATCACGCTGCACGCACTGCATCCGCGCCCGCCGAGCCCGACCGAATCCGACAGCTCGGTCGATCGCGATGCGGAGCTGGTAATCGTCGGCCGTGCCGCGCACGACGCCACGCTGCCGGTGATCGTCGCCGGCGATCTCAACGACGTGGCGTGGTCACGCACCACGCGGCTGTTCCGCAAACTCAGCGGCCTGCTCGATCCGCGCATCGGCCGCGGCATGTACAACACCTTCCACGCGGAACTGCCGGGCCTGCGCTGGCCGCTCGACCATCTGTTCCACAGCAAGCACTTCACCCTGGTCGGCATGCAGCGGCTGCCGGACATCGGCTCGGACCATTTTCCGATCCTGGTCGAGCTCGCACTGTCCCCGGGCGAGAACGACGCCGACGCCGGTCTCGAACCCGATGCTGAAGATCTCGAAGATGCGAACGAGGCGGTCGCGCAGTCGGGCGCTACGGATGCGGCGCCTGATATCCAGCGCTGACGGTGCGGCGTCTTGAACGTCGCCCCGACCGGGCGACGCAGCGCGTTCAGCGCTCCAGTCGCGCCCGCAGATCGCGCAGGTCGCGCCGGGCGATGTTCTTCAGTGTCTCTTCGCGCCAAGCCTCGGCTGCGTCTTCGCCGGACATCGCCAGACGACGTTCGTACTCGGGCTGCATCTGTTCGCGACGCAGCTCGCGGATGCGGCGGTACTCGGTTTTCAGCGCCGACATGCGGCGGATCGGGCGGTCGGTGCGGATCGGCTGCAGCCACGCGGCCCGCTGATCTGCATCGAGCACCGCGCTCGGCGGCTCGGCATTTGCGCTCGCATCCGGCCCCGTTGCGCGGACCGGCGCCATGCACACAACGGCCAGCGACAAGGCGCAGCCCCATGCGGTACAGACGGTTCGGCTGTCCATCGCACCCTCCCATGCGGTGACGGACAGCGGCACCGTACCAGGGAATCCGCGAACGGCGTGTTCAAGCCGCGCGTTCAGCCAGAAGTTCAGCCAGCGCCGGGGCGCACGTCCAGTCCGAGCGCATGGCCGATGACGCGCATGCCTTCGTCGTCGTCGCGCGGCGCCATGACGCCGGCAACGCTGTCGTCGCCCGTATCCCAGGTCCACAGCGTGTAGCCGGCCACGCGCAGCTGGTCGTAGGCGGTGTCGATCAGGGCGTGGGTCGATGCGCTGCCAAGCGCGACATCGTCGGTCGGGTCTTCGACGCCCCAGTCGAGTTCGACGCGGAAGCGTTCGGCCAGCGTGTCGATCACATCGATCAGCGTAGTGCGCTCGTCCTCCGGGACGCGGAAGCTCGCGCGCCAGTCGGTGGCCGACTCGAGCGCAGCCTGCACGGCATCCTGCACGTCGTCGTCGCCCAACGCTTCGCGGAAGGCCTGGAACTGCTGGGTGGCCGCGTCTTCGTCACCGGGATTGATGCGCAGCAGCCACTGCCATGCGATCGCTTCGAGATCGCCGTCATGCGCCTCGTCTTCCCCGTCGTCGCGCTCGGGCGCGCCGAAAGAGAAGTTGTCATCTGGATCGAACTCGTGTTCGTGCGCGGCCATGACAGGACTCGGAAGATCGGGCGGCGTAGTGTGCCGCGGCAACAGGGCCGCGGCACACCGGATCGCGATCGACGCGCGCCTGCGACTCAGCTTCGCGCGGCGGTTTTCTTCGCCGCGCGCTTGCCGGTCTTGGCGGTGCGCTGGGTCGCGGCCTTCTTCGCCGCGGTCGCCTGCTTTGCAGCCGGCTTCGGGGTGGCGGTCTTGCTGGCCGCTTTCTTCGTGGTCTTCTTCGTGGTCTTCTTCGTGGTCTTCTTCGCGGCCTTCTTGGCACCGCCGCGGGCGTCGGCGTGCGACGGCGGCAGCTTCGAGGTCTTGTTCGGGCCGCGCAGATTGACGATGCGGTTCTCGCCCATCACTTCTTCACGCTTGGTCACGCGCGCGACGGCGAATGCGATGGCCTTGCCGATCAACGAACCCGGGCCGTCCCAGTACTCGGCGGTGTGCGCCTGCACTTCGATCAGGGTGAGCTTCGGATCGTTGACGCCGCGCGGGAAGTAGGCCTTGAGCGCATCGTTCCAGAACGCTTCGACCTTCGCCGGATCCTCGTTGACGTAGGCATCGCCGGTGATCGACACGTAGGTGTTGCGACCCTTGGACGCGTACGCGAGATTGACCTTCGAATTGCGCGCGATCTCGGCGACCTTCGGACTGTCGGAGGCGACGAAGAACCACACGCGCTCACCGTCGAACTGCGCCTTCTGCGTCGACAGCGGCCGGCTGACCAGATAGCCGCCCGGGCCCACGGTGGTGAACATCGTGATGTCGATGTCCTCGATCAGTTTGGCGATCGTCTGCGCGTCCTTCGCGCCCTTGCTGCTTCGCGTTGCCATGTCGCACTCCCGTCAGGATTCAACGCGCAGTGTCGGCAGCGCGGTGGGCGACGGACGTGAAGGCGGCGCGTTCGCGCGTCAGCAGGTCGATGTCGCCTCGAGCTGGCGGCGGCGCTCGGCGCGACGCGCCCAGGCATAGATCGCAAGACCCGCGGCCGCGGTGGCGGCGCCGACGTAACCGGTCGCGGTCCAGCCCAGTCCGGCGCTGATCGCGATGCCACCGAGCCACGGACCCAGCGCATTCGCGGTATTGAACGCGGCATGGTTGGACGCGGCGGCAAGGGTCTGCGCTTCGCCGGCGACATCCATCAGCCGCGTCTGCAACACCGGCGCGAGCGCACCCATGGTGCCGACCGCGACGATCGCCGGCAGGATCGTCCAGGGCGCGGCGGTCGCGAGCGGGAACAGCAGCAGCACCAGCAGCGACCAGCCGAGGATCACCGGCACCGCGCGAAACTGCAGACGATCCACCAGCCAGCCACCGGCGATGTTGCCGAGGATCGCGCCGACACCGAAGGCCGCCAGCGCTACCGGAATCCATGACTCGGCCACGCGGGTCACGTGGATCAGCGTCGGGGCGAGATAGCTGAAGACGCAGAACATGCCAGCGAAGCCGACCGCGCCGATCAGCAGCGCGTACCAGACCTGCGAGGTGTTGAACGCGCGCAGTTCGCGCATCGGGGTCTGTGCCGGCTCGGCGGGATCGGGTGCAAGGAGGCGCGCGACCAGCACCACGGTCAGCACCGACAACACCGACACCAGCGCGAACGTCCAGCGCCAGCTCAACTGCTGGCCGAGCCAGGTCGCCAGCGGATTGCCGACCAGGATCGCGATCGACAGGCCCAGCAGCACGCGACTGACCGCGGCGCCGCGTTGCGCAGGCGGACTGATCGACGCGGCCACGAGCATCGCCACGCCGAAGTACGCGCCATGCGGCAGGCCGGCGACGAAGCGCGCGACCAGCATCGTCGCGTAGTTCGGCGCGAGCGCGCTGGCCAGGTTGCCGAGCGCATAGAAGCCCATCAACGCCAGCAGCAGGCGACGGCGCGGCAGACGCGCACCGAGGATCGCGAGCAGCGGTGCGCCTACGACGACACCGATCGCATAGCTGCTGATCAGATGGCCGACCGCGGGCTCGTCGACGCCGAAGCCGCGTGTCAGGTTCGGCATCAGCCCCATCATCGCGAATTCGCTGGTGCCGATCGCAAAGCCGCCCATCGCCAGCGCGAACAGGATCAGGGTGCGGGTGCGGCGATCGGGAAGCGCCGGTGCGGTGGCCATGGCCGGTCTCCGGAACAGGACCGGCAATTATTGTGCACCGCAGCATCGGCGTCACCGGCACGTGCCGACCACAGCGTTGCAGCGGCACAGACGGTTCAGCGACGCAGGCCTGAACGCGACGCGATGACAGCAGTTGGACACCGTAGGTCTGATAGTCCGCCTTTCCTCTCTGTCTCAAGCCCGCGCATGCCTGCAACCAGACCGGTGTGGAGGGCAACCTCCGTGGACACGCCGAAGCCCGGGCGCGGCGGCAGATGATCCGTATCGGCTGCGCGGGCTGGTCGATCGCTTCGCGCGACGCGACGCTGTTCGGTGCCGGCGACAGCATGCTGACGCGCTATGCCACGCGTTTCGACGCGGTGGAAATCAACTCCTCGTTCTACAAGCCACACCGCGCCACCACCTACGCCCGCTGGGCGGACAGCGTGCCGACCGGGTTCCGCTTCTCGATCAAGCTACCCAGGACGATCACCCACGAAGCACGCCTGACCGGCTGTGGCGCCGCGCTCGACGCGTTCCTCGAAGCGGCCGGCGGTCTCGGCGACAAACTGGACTGCGTGCTGGTGCAACTGCCGCCGAGCCTGGCCTTCGACGCGCGCACTGCGGCGACGTTCTTCGCAATGCTGGCGCGGCGCTGGCCCGGCCGGGTGGCCTGCGAGGCGAGACATGCCAGCTGGCTCACGCCACAGGGCGATCGCCTGCTGGCGCGCCACCACGTCGCGCGCGTGGCCGCAGATCCAGCTCGCCACACCGATGACGCACGACCTGGCGGCAGCGCACGGTTCGGCTACTGGCGCTGGCACGGCCGGCCGAGGATCTACTACAGCGAGTACGACGCCATCGCGCTCGACGCGATCGCGACGGCCATCCACGCCTTCCCGGCGGATGCCTGGGTCGTGTTCGACAACACCGCTGCCGGGCACGCGATTCCGAATGCTGCCGCGCTGCAGGCGCGCTTGCGCTGAATCCTCATCCCGCTGCCACAACATGCTGTGGCAGGATGCGCCGGTCCCGAACGCCTGCAATGCCGTGACAGTGTCCATCCCCGCCGGTCAGCCCGAATTCCTGCCGCGCCACAGCGCGATGGCAGCGCGGATTGCCGCATTCGACTGGAGCACAACGTCGGTCGGTCCGATCGAGACGTGGCCGTTGGCCCTGCGCAACAGTCTGGCGCTGATGCTCGACTCGCGATTCGCCATGAATCTCGCTTGGGGCGAGGATCTGGTGTTCTTCTACAACGACGCCTACGGCCCGTTCCTCGGCGCGAAGGAACCGGATGCACTCGGCCATCCGATGGCAGATGTCTGGTCGGATGTCTGGCCGGCGATCCTGCCGCTGGTGAAAAGCGCCCTGTCGGGTGTGGCGACATGGCACGAAGACATGCCGCTGACGATGCTGCGCAACGGATATCCGGAAGAAACCTTCTGGACGTTCTCGTACTCTCCGGTGCGCGACGACGATCACGGGATCGCCGGCTTCCTCAACATCACCACCGACGTGACCCGCAAGGTGAAAACCCAGCGCCGGTTGCAGGCCGATGTGGCGCAGATGGGTCGCATGTTCGACCAGGCCCCGACGTTCATGGCGATGCTGATGGGGCCGGACCATGTGTTCGCCTACGTCAATCCTGCCTACCGGGCCCTGATCGGCGACCGCGGCGAGGTGGTGGGCAAACGGGTGCTGGATGCCCTGCCCGATGCGGTGCGACAGGGGTATCTCACCCGGCTCGACGAGGTGTATCGCAGCGGACGGGCGTTCTCCGCCAACAGCGCGCAGTACATCGTGCAGGCCTCGCCCGGCGCCGCCTCGGCCGAGCGTTACGTGGATTTCGTGTTCCAGCCGATCACCGATGGCCAGGCGGTCGTCGGCATCTTCGTGCAGGGCGTCGACGTGACCGCGCGACATCTGTCGGATATCGCCTTGCAGGTGCGCGAAGCCGAACTGCACAGCCTCAACAGCGATCTCGAACGGCAGGTCATCGAACGCGCGCGCGAACGCTCGCTGACCTGGCAGGTCACGCCCGATCTGCTGGCCGTCGTCGATCCGGACGGCATCATCGAATCGGTCAACCCGGCCTGGGAACAGCTGCTGGGCTGGCCCCTCGATGCGCTTGTGGGCCATCGCTGGATGGACCACGTCAGCCCTGACGATCACGCAGTGACGCACTCCGTGCTCGAGACACTGCGCGCCGGCCGGCCGGTCCTGCACTTCGAGAACCGCTGGCGCACGCGCGCAGGCGGTCTGCGCACGCTGTCGTGGGTGGCGACACCCGAAGGTGGGCGCTACTACTGCAGCGCGCGCGACGTCACCGACATCAATGCGGCCGCCGATGCGCTTGCCCGTTCGCAGGCGCAGCTGCGCACACTGTTCGAGACCAGCTACCAGTTGCAGGGCATGTGCACGCCCGACGGCATCGTGACCGATGCCAACCGGCCGGTGCTCGAGGCGATCGGCGCCGGCTTCGACGAGCTGATCGGTGTTTTCCTGTGGGATACGCCTTGGTTCGGCGGCACACCGGGCATGCCGGCGCGGGTCCGCGCGATGTTCGAACGCGCAGCCAATGGCGAGACCGTGCGCGATGAGATCCAGCTCAATCTGCCCGGCGGTCTGCGCAGTCACGATCTGTCGCTGCGTCCGATCCGCGAGGACGGTCGCATCATCGCGGTGGTGCCCGAAGCGATCGACACGACCGATCGGCGCAACGCCGAAGAAGCGCTGCGCCAATCGCAGAAGCTCGAGGCAATCGGCCAGCTCACCGGCGGCGTCGCCCACGACTTCAACAATCTGCTGACACCGATCGTCACTGCGCTTGATCTAGCCTCGGATCCCTGCGCGCGCCCCGAACGCCGCGCGCGCATGCTCGATGTCGCCCGCCAGTCCGCCGATCGAGCGGCCACGCTGGTGCAGCGCCTGCTGTCGTTCGCGCGCCGGCAGCCGCTGCAGACCTTGGATCTCGATGTCGCCACGCTGGTCTCGGGCATGGCCGAACTGCTCGACAGTTCCAGCAGCCCGCGCGTGCGACTCGTGCTCGACATCGCGGACGATCTGCTGCCGGCGGTGGCCGATCCGAACCAGCTGGAAATGGCGATCCTCAATCTCAGCGTCAACGCCTGCGACGCGATGCCGGAAGGCGGCATGCTCACGCTCGGCGCGCGCAATGCCCGGGTGTCCGGCGATGACCGCTTCGCGCCCGGCCGCTACGTCGTGGTGTCGGTCGCCGACACCGGCGTGGGCATGGACGAACAGACGCGTCAGCGCGCGATCGAGCCCTTCTTCTCGACCAAGGGGATCGGCAAAGGCACCGGTCTGGGCCTGTCGATGGCGCACGGCCTGGTCTCGCAGCTCGGCGGCCGGCTGACGATCGACAGTACGCCCGGCGAGGGCACAACCATCCATCTCTGGCTGCCTGTGGGTTCGCACCCCGGCGCCACTTCCGAAGAAAAGGACACGACCGTGAGCATCACAGGGGAGAACCGCGGTACCGCACTGGTGGTCGACGACGAGGATTCGGTGCGCATGTGCACCTCCGACGCGCTGGAGGACATGGGCTATCGCATCGTCGAGGCCCGTTCCGCCGAGGACGCGCTGCGCGCGCTCGATGAAGGCCTCATGCCGACCGTGCTCGTCACCGATCACTTGATGCCCGGCATGACCGGCGCGGAACTCGCGCGCACGGTGCGCGCCCGGCTGCCGGACACCGCGATCGTCATCGTCTCCGGCTACACCAGCATGGCCGACTTCGATCCGGGCCTGACGATCCTCGGCAAACCGTTCCGCCAGCATGAACTCGCGGCGAGCGTGGACTCGGCGAATGCCGCGATCCAGTCCGCGGCCTGATCGCTGCGACGCCGTCGTCCGCGCGCCCTTTGGCCAGCTCTGCGCTCCGGCTCCAGCCCTACAGCAACCGCCACGGAGACAGCGGCGTACGTGCATGGGCGGCCACCGGCGACACGCTGTCGGTCGAATTCGTGGACGGTGCGGTCTACGAGTATCGACTGCAGGACATCAGCCCGCGACTGTTCACGGCCGCCTGCGCCGCAGCACGCGCGGGACGCGGTCTGTCGAGCTGCATCAGCCGGCATCTGCGCGACCGCTATGCCGCGCGCCATGTCGACCGCACCGCATGGGCGACAAGCCATCGTCACACGACGGCTCCGACAACCCGCAGGCGCTAGACCGCCTGGCTCTCGATGATCCGGCCCATCAGCGCATGCAGCTGCGCGAGGTGGCCCGACCCGGCAACGGCGGTCTCGTCGGATGTCATCGCGACGGTGAGGTTCAGCGACGGCACGATGTAGAGCATCTGCCCGCCGTAGCCCCAGGCGAAGCGCACGTCGTGCCCACCGATGCGACGCGCGAACCAGCCGTAGCCATAGCCGTCGCCGGTGTAGACCGAACGCGTGCGCGTGACCCACGACTGCGCGATCCAGCTCGCGGGAATCAGTTGCGCACCCGATGCGGCGCGGCCGTGGTTGCGGTAGAGCTCGCCGAACGCCAGCAGCGAACGCGGCGTCATCGCCATCTGGTTGCCGCCGAAATGCAGGCCCTGCGGATCGGTATCCCAGGACGCGATCGCGAAGCCGGCCTGCGGGCCCAGCCATTCGCGTGCGAGCACGCGCACCGACTTGCCGCCGACTTTGGCGAGCACGGCCGACAGCAGATGCGTAGAGCCGGTCGAATAGATCATGCCGCCGCCCGGCGCATCGACGAACGGCTGCGCGAGTGCGTCACGCACCCAGTCGCGCTGCGCGACCCAGCGCCCGTAACCGCGGCCCGATGTGGACTGCAGGCCGGCCTGCATCGACAGCAGATGGCCGATGGTGACCTGGGCCAGTCGCGGGTCGGGATCGCGCGGCAGCCGATCGGCCAGCAGCGGCGCGACCGGCTGGTCTACGCCATCGAGCAGGCCGCGCTCGATCGCGATGCCGACCAGCGCCGACATCACCGTCTTCGACGCCGACTTGATGTTCGCCGGTCGCGTGGTCGACGCACCGCGGTAACCACGCTCGACGATCAGCGCGCCGTCGCGTGCGACCAGCACCGTCCTCAGCGGCGTCATCGCGCTGGCATCGTCGAGGACGGCGTCGAGCGCAGTGCCGCGCGCGACGTTCGGCGTCTGCGCGGATGCGGGCGTGGTGCTCAAGACGCCGGCCAACAGAGAAGCAAACAACAGGGAGCGGATGCGATGCATCGTGCGAGTATCGACGCGACGCTGCAACCCGCGATGAAACCGGCGCTCAGGCCGCGTCTGCAGCGATCAACGTCTGGTGCGCGCCCACGCCTGCGAGCAGTCCCGACGCCACCGCCAGCGGCACGCTGTGCATCGGCTGGCTCAGATCGCCGGCCGCGAATACGCCGGGCACGCTCGTCTGCTTGAACGCGTCCACGCGCAGATGCGGGCCCAGCGGGCCGATGTCCTGCGCGCAGCCGAGCCTGTCGACCAGACCGTCGACAGCTTCGACACGCGAGCCGACGAACAACGCCTCGATCGCGATGCTGCGTCCGTCGGCCAGACGCACGCCGTCCAGCGCCGGCGCAGTACCGAGCAGTTCGACGACCGGTGTGCGTTCCAGCGTCACGCCGCGATTCGCGAGCTTGCGCGCATCGTCGGCGTCGGGCTCGAATCCGTGCTCGAGGAAACAGGTCGTCGGCCCCCAGTCGGGCAGCATCCGTGCGCGGTGCAGGCTCATCGCATCACCGGCGAAAACACCGAGCGCACGCCCGGCGACTTCGAAGCCGTGGCAGTATGGGCAATGCAGCACGCTGCGACCCCAACGCGCCTGCAGACCGCCCAGCGGCGGCAACACATCGCGGACGCCACCGGCCAGGATCAGCGTACGGGCCTGCACCGTATGTCCGTCCGCCAGGGCTAGCGAGAATCCGCCTGCATCCGCGCCCGCCTCGATGACCTCGCCCGCGATGACCGTCGCTGTGGGATAGCGCAGCAGTTCCGCTCGGCCGTTCGACAGCAACGTGGCCGGCGGCGTGCCGTCATGGCCGAACACGTTGTGCACGGCAGCCGCGAACCGGTTGCGCGGCTGGCCCGCATCGACCACCAGCACCCGGCGCCGCGCTCGCGCCAGGGCCTGCGCCGCCGACAGCCCGGCGCTGCCACCCCCCACGATCACCGTGTCGTATCGCATCGCACACCTCATGTCACTTCAGTTGTTCCATGATGCGTCGATTGCCAAGATCATGCAACTCGATAAGTGTCGAGACGCGGCTGGGGTATCGTGTCGGCCCGTCACACGCCCTGCCCCATGCGCCCCGACAGCCGCCTCAGCCGCATGCTCCACGTCCTCATCCATCTGGCAGAGGCCGACGGCCGCGCGACCTCGGACGAGATCGCGGCGATGCTGGGCACCAATCCGGTCGTCGTGCGCCGGACCATGGCGGGCCTGCGCGACCACGGCTACGTGCGCTCGGAAAAAGGCCACGGTGGCGGCTGGTCGCTGGCGACGCCGCTCGCCGACATCAGCCTGCTCGACATCCACGAAGCGCTGGGATCGCCTGCCCCGTTCGCATTCGGCCTGGCCAACGACGATCCGGAATGTCTCGTCGAAAAGGCCGTCAACGCCCATCTCACCGGTGCGATGGCCGACGCCGAAGCCCTGCTGCGCGCACGCCTGGCCGCGGTGACGCTGGCGGACATCGCGGCCGATTTCCAGAAGCGCCTGGCGGGCGGCGGACGCCGACGCGGCGCACGCTGACACCATCGCCGGGCGTCCCATACGCCACCGTGACTTCAAGCACGCGATGCCGCGCCGCGATGGCCCGATGCTCGCGGCCATGCAACCGGGAATGCTGCATATGTCCTTCCATCGCGCCGCGCTCGTTGCCGGCCTGCTCGTCACGTCGATGCCTGTCTTCGCTGCTGACGACGAGACCGCACCGCGGCTGTCCTCCGACCAGTGCGAGATCTCGACGTCGTACAACGTGCTCGTCGATACCGGCGGTGTGTGGCTCTACCGCGACAGCGGCATGCCTAAGGAGATCTTCTTCCACGACGGCACGCTCAGCGTGGACCGCGCGGTACAGGCCGTCAGCGCCGCCGATGCCGCGCGGCTGCGCCGGCTCGAATCGGGCGCACGCACGCTGATGCCGCAGGTCACCTCGGTCGCGCGCGAAAGCACCGGCATTGCGTTCGATGCGCTGGCCGGCGTGGTCGAAGTGATGACCGGCAGCGCGCGCAAGGTGCGCCAGGTAGAAAGTTTCCGCACCGATACGCTCGGCTACATCGACACCACGCTCGGCACCGGCCGCTGGGACCAGGACGTGTTCGGCGACGGCTTCGAGTCGCGCATCGAAGAGGCGGCCGAACGCATGACCGGCAGCCTCGGCCGCAGCGTGATGTGGCAGGTGTTCACCGGCCGCGCCGGTCGCATGGACACGCGCGCCGAACGCATGGAAGCCGATCTGGACCGCAAGATCGAAGCCCGCAGCGCCGCGCTGGAAGCGCAGGCCGATGCCCTGTGCACGCAGGTGCGCGAACTGCAGTCGATCCAGGCGGCGCTCGAGTACCGACTCGACGACCAGCGGCTGGTGATGCTCGAAGACGCGCCGCGCAGCGACAGCGATACGTCGGTCTCCAGGGCAGCGTCGAAGCCCTGATCGCACGGCGCGACGCGGCTGCGTCCGCGCATCGGCGGCCACCACGCCCGCAGCGTTCAGCATCCCGATCTCGGTCCACGCGACGCGGCGTGGGACAATGGGCGCATGGGCGATTCCGACACCAATCCGCCGGCCACGACCGCGGCCGACGCGCCGCCGCGCGCGCTGAACGACGCGCTCAAGGCGGACATCCGCGCCGCGTACGCGAAGCTCCAGGCGAACACGCCGGGCTTCAGCACGCGCCGTTCGCAGAGCGCGATGATCGGGCTGGTGTCGCGCGCGCTCGCGACTTCGGGCGGTATCGGCATCGCCGAAGCGCCGACCGGCGTTGGCAAGTCACTCGCGTACCTGACTGCCGGCGTGCCGATCGCGCTGGCGACGAAGAAGAAGCTGGTGATCAGCACCGGCACCGTGGCGTTGCAGTCGCAGTTGTTCGAACGTGACATCCCTGCGTTTCTCGCCGCGACCGGGTTAGAGGCCCGCGTCGCGCTGGCCAAGGGCCGCACGCGTTACCTGTGCACGCGCAACGCCGCCGAACTGCACGCCGAGCACAGCCAGGGCACGATGCTGCTCGATGGCGCCGGGCCCGACGAAGGCGGCGACTACGAGCGCCAGCTCTACGACCGGCCGCTTGCACCGCATGAAGTCGACGCTGCGCGGCGCCTGCTCGAAGCGCATGCGGACCGGCAGTGGGACGGCGATCTCGACACTGCGCCCGAACCCGTGTCGCCCGCGCTGCGCACCCGCATCACCACGCCCGCATCGAGCTGCTCCGGGCGTCGCTGCAGCTTCGCCCAGCAGTGCCCGGTGCTGAAAGTCCGCACCACCGTGCGCGAAGCCCAGATCGTCGTGACCAATCACGCGCTGCTGCTGTCGTCACTGGCGATGGGCGACATTGAGAACGGCCAGCCGCTGCTGGCGCCGCCCGGCGAGATGCTGCTGGTGCTCGACGAGGGCCACCACGTGGCGAACGTCGCGATCGACCAGGGCGCGGCGCGGCTGCCACTGGCCGACATGGCCAAGCGCACCAGCCGCATGCAGATCCTGATCGCCGGCAGCTATCGGCTGGTCGACAAGGAGAAGATCGGCACCTTGCTGCCGAACGAAGCGATTGAACTGGCGTCGCGCGTGTCGAAGGGGCTCAAGGCGTTCCAACTCGACGTCGACCGCGTGTGGCAGCCCGAACCCGGCGACCGCGACCCGATGTGGCGCGCACCGCTCGGTCGCCTGCCCGACGACTGGGCGCACGCGATCGAAACCCTCGGCGAAGACACGCGTGCCCTGTTCAACTGGGTGCACGCCGCGCAACAGGCCGTCGCGCGGACCAAGCAGGAAGATCCGGCGCGCGAGAAGCTGCAGCGCAGCCTCGGCATGGCGCTGGAGATGGTTGAACAACAACACGAACTGTGGGCCGGCTGGCGACGCGAGGATCGCGAAGGCGCACCGCCGATGGCGCGCTGGATCACGGCGACCCGCGATGGCGATCTCGCCCTGCATTGCTCGCCGGTCTCGGCCGCGCACGTGCTGCGCACGCTGCTGTGGAAGGAGATCGATTCGGTCGTGATGACCTCCGCCACACTGACCGGCGGCGGCGATTTCCAGTCGTTCGCGATCGACACCGGCCTGCCCGATCACGCCGAGACCGCGTCGCTGCCGTCTCCGTTCGATCTGCCGAACCAGGCGCAGTTGGTGGTGCCGCAGTTCCCGGTGGCGCCCGACGATCGCGAAGGGCACCCCAAAGCCGTCGCCGAATGGCTGGCGCGCGAGCTCGACTGGAAGAAGGGCAGCATGGTGCTCTTCACTTCGCGCTGGAAGATGGAGAAGGTTGCCGAACTGATGCCGGCCTCGCGCCGTGATGCGATCCAGGTACAGAGCAGCGGCAACAAGTCGCAGGTCGTCGCCGCGCATCTCGAACGCATCGCCGCCGGCAAGGGCTCGGTGCTGTTCGGACTCAACTCGTTCGGCGAAGGTCTCGACCTGCCAGGCGAAGCCTGCACGACGGTCGTCATCACCCAGGTGCCGTTCGCGGTGCCGACCGATCCGCAGACCGCGACGCTCGGCGAATGGCTCGAAGCGCGCGGACAGAACCCGTTCAACCTGATCGCGATTCCGCACGCCCTGCGCACGCTGACCCAGTTCGCCGGTCGCCTGATCCGTACCTCGACCGATACCGGGCGCGTCGTGATCCTCGACTCGCGCCTGCTCAACCGCCGCTACGGCAAACGCATTCTCGATGCGCTGCCGCCGTTCAAGCGTGTGATCGGCTGAGCGCAGTCCGCAACACAGCGCACATTCCGCTTTTGATTTGAAACCGCTCCCTCCGGAAGAGGTTGACGCGCATCGCGCGTCGGGTGAGGGCGCGGCGCTGCGGGAGGCACAACGACGCCTAGCTCCCCTCGAACAATCCCGCCTGGACCGGCAGCTCATCCGGCTCGCGAAACCCGCCGATCCCCACACCGACCAGACGATACCGCGTCGACGCCGGCAGCTCGACGCGCTCACGCAACGCCAGCGCGATCCGCGTCAGTTCGGCCTGCGATGCAGGCGGCGCATCTGGCGTAAAGCTGCGCGTGAGGATGCGGAACTGCGAGGTCTTGAGCTTCAGCACCACCGTGCGGCCGACACGCGCGGTCTTGCGCGTCGCCGCCCAAGTCTTCTCCGCGAGCCGCTCGATCATCGGCGCCAGCGCCTCGAGCGGCAGGTCGGTCTCGAACGTGTCTTCCGACGAGATGGACTGTACGGGCTGATCAGGTTCCACCGGCCGATCGTCGATGCCGCGTGCGCGCTGATGCAGACGCAGACCGAATGTGCCGAAGCGCCGTTCCAGCGTCTCGCGCGACAGCCCGCGCAGATCGCCGACCGTGGCGACCCCAAGCTCGGCCAGCTTCTTTTCCATGACCTTGCCCACCCCGGGAATCAGGCCGACCTTGAGCGGCAGCAGGAATGCGTCGATCTGCGACGGCTTCACTACGTACAGACCATCGGGCTTGTTCCAGTCCGAGGCGATCTTCGCGATGAACTTGTTCGGCGCCACGCCGGCCGATGCAGTCAATTGCGTCGCCTCGCGGATCTGCGCGCGGATCGCCTCCGCGCTCGCCGTCGCGCTGGGCGAGGGAATCTTAGGATCGGTGACGTCGAGATAGGCCTCGTCCAGCGACAGCGGCTGCACCAGATCGGTGTGCGCGCGGAAGATCTCGCGCACCTGTCGCGACACGGCTTTGTAGCGGGCGAAATCCGGCGGCACGAATACGGCGTCCGGACACAGGCGCTCGGCGGTGACGGCCGGCATCGCCGAGCGCACCCCGAAAGGCCGGGCTTCATACGACGCCGCGCAAACCACCGAACGCGCGCCTCGCCAGGCCACGACCACCGGCCGCCCACGCAGCGACGGATCGTCGCGCTGTTCGACCGAGGCGTAGAACGCGTCCATGTCGATGTGGAGGATCTTGCGCACCCGGCCATTATCGTCCTTCCGGTCGCAGAGACTGCGGCCGCTCCACGTTTCCTCCACGCCAGTTCGACCTTTGGATCACATGGGCGCGCGCAGCCTGTCGGCTCCTCTCGACGGAGCACCGCCATGAGCCGCGGCGACAAATCGTCTTACACCGACAAGCAGAAGCGGAAGGCTGAACACGTGGAAGCGTCGGAACGTGACAAGGGCCGCTCCAAATCGGACGCTGAACGAATCGCGTGGGCGACGGTCAACAAGCAGGACGGTGGCGGCAAGCAGTCAGGCTCGGGCCGCAAAAAGAGCTGAGGCGCTACGCATCTTCGGAGGCGACAGGCAGACGCACGATTGCCACCGTCGCGTCGTCCGGATCGGTGGTGACCGAGAACCCGAGATGGCGGCACATCGCCAGCATTGTGGTGTTCTCGCGCAGCACCTGGCCCTCGACGACGCGCAGCCCCTGCCAGCGGGCGTACTCGATCATGATCCGCATCAGCCGCCAGCCAAGCCCGGCGCCTTTGAGGTCTGAGCGCACCATGATCCCGTACTCGCCGGTGTCGTAGTTCGCATCGGCGAGCAGACGCACCGCACCCAGCATCTCGCCGGTGTCGGGGTCGATCGCCGCCAGCGCGATCGAGCGCGCGTAGTCCAGCTGGGTGAGCCGCGCGATGAACTCGTGGCTGAAGTGCCGCACCGCGCTGAAGAAGCGCAGACGCAGGTCCTCGGTGCTGACCTGTTCGAAGAACCGCCGGAACATCGCCTCGTCTTCCGGGCGTACCGGCCGCACGAAAGCCGTGTTCCCGTTCGACAGCGTGATCGTGCGTTCCCACTCCACCGGATACGGAAAGATCGCGAAACGCGGATGTCCGCGGCCCTTGTGCAGGCGCTTGACCGGCGCGAGCGCGATGCGTGCATCGACGGCGATCACGCCGTCGCGATCGGCAAGCAGCGGGTTGATGTCGAGTTCCAGCAACTCGGGAACATCGGCCGCCATCTGCGCGAGCTTCACCAGCACCAGCGCGACGGCGCGTTCGTCGGCAGCCGGTACATCGCGGTACGCCTTGAGTATGCGCGACGCGCGCGTGCGCCCGATCAGTTCGTGCGCGAGGCGCAGGTCCAGCGGCGGCAGCATCAGGGCCTTGTCGTCGATGACGTCGACGGCCGTGCCGCCGCGGCCGAACACGATCACCGGGCCGAACGTTGGATCGTCGGCGATCCCGGCGATGAGCTCACGTGCCTTGGGCCGCACGGCCATCGCATGCACGGTGACACCCTCGATCCGCGCGCCGGGCTGCAGCGTGCGTGCGCGCTGCAGGATGTCTTCGGCGGCCTGACGTACCGCCTGCGGCGTCGTGAGATTCAGACGCACGCCGTCGACGTCGGATTTGTGCGGAATGTCGGCCGCGTCGATCTTCACCGCGACGGCGACGCCGCGCGCGAACATCAGTTCCGCGGCGACCACCGCCGCATCGGCGTCGCGTGCGCGCGAAACCTCGGCGACCTGAATGCCGTAGGCGCCGAGCAGACGTGCGGTCGCCACCGGATCGAGCAGACGCTGCTGCGATGCCAAGGCCGCGTCGACGACGGCGCGTGCCGCCGGCAGATCGACGACGAAATCGTCCGGCAGACTCGGCGGTGTTTCCATCAGCGCTCGCTGCGCCTCCTGGTGACGCGCGAGGTACATGAAGCCGCGCACCGCATCCGCCTCGCTGTCGTAGACCGGAATGCCGGCATCCCCGAGCGTCTTGCGCGCGTCGGGCTGCTCGCCGTGCCAGACCGCGAGCACCGGCTTGCGCGCGCCGGTGCGCGGATGCGCCTGCACGGTGCGCACCACGGCATCCGCCACTTCATCGGGATCCGACAGCACGGTGGGCACCTGCATCACCAGCACCGCATCGTTCTCGCGATCGTCGAGAAGCGCCTCGAGCGCGGTGGCGTATCGACTGCCGTCGGCATCGCCGAGCATGTCCACGGCGTTCCGCCGCGACCAGCCGCGCGGAAACGCGCCGTCGAGTGTCCCGATCGTCGCCTCTGACAGTGACGCGCGTGTACCGCCCAGATCGACCAGACGATCGAGCGCGAGCATGCCGACGCCGATGCCGTTGGTCATCACCGCGAGCCGATTGCCCGGCACGCCGCCCAGATGCGACAGGGTTTCGGCGGCCGCGAACAGTTCGTCGAGCGCATGCACGCGCAGCAGACCCGCACGCCGGAACGCGGCGTCGTAGACGGCATCCGGCGCTGCCAACGCCGCGGCGTGCGTGATCGCTGCGGTGTCGCGTCGCGCGTGCCGGCCGGGTTTGACCACGACCACCGGCTTGGCACGCGCCGCCGCACGCGCTGCGGAGAGGAACTTGCGCGCATCGCGCACGCGCTCCACATACAGCAGGATCGCGCGGGTATGCCGGTCGGTCGCGAAGTAGTCGAGCAGATCGGCGAAATCGACGTCGAGCGCATCGCCCAGCGAGGCTACGGCGGAGAATCCGATGCCACGCGGTCGGCTCCACTCGATCATGCCGGCAGCCACGGCGCCGGACTGCGAGATCAATGCAAGATCGCCGGGGATCGGCGCATGGGCGGCGAAACTCGCGAACAGCTTCGCGTGTGGCGCGATCACGCCGAGGCAGTTCGGCCCCACGATGCGCAGCCCGCGCGCGCGCGCGACGTCGGCCAGCGCCGCGTTGTGCGAACCGACGCCTTCGCCCATGTCGCGCGTCAGCACGATCGCAGCCTTTGCACCCGCACTGGCCGCGGCATCCGCGATGCCCGCCACGTCCGCCGGCGGCACGGCAATCACCACCAGTTCCGGTATGAAGGGCAATGCCGCGAGCGAAGGCGACGCTTCGACGCCATCGATCGATGCATAGCGTGGATTGACCAGGCCGATCGGCCCTGCGAACCCGCCCGCGCGCAACTGCTGCAGCACCAGCCGCCCCAACGACCGCGCGCGCGGGCTCGCGCCGACGACCGCCACCGACGCGGGATGGAACACGGACTGGAGTGCGTAGGTACTCATCGCGGCGTGCGCGGTCATTAAAGACGAGCGCAGACGATACACGAGCGTCCGTATGCGATTCCGCTCAGTCGTTTCTCGTGACTTCGCCAGATGCCGCTGCCACAGGCGCATTGTCAGGCGCGAGCAATGCTTCGTAGGATGGGTAGAGCAACGCGAAACCCATCGGAAAGCTGGCGGGCGATCAGTATCCAACGCGGATCGCGCCCCACATGAAACTCGTCGACGTCATCCGACTCGAAGCTTCCTGAGCATCCGGAGTCGACACGCGCCAACCGCATACGCCTTCTGATCGAAGCTACGACTAGACACGCAGCCGGATCGCTCACGACTTCGTTCAACGCGCATCGCTTCAACGTGTCGATCGCCTCGTCTAAGCTGCCGCCATGAGCGATTCAGACGATTTCCAGCTGCGTATCCGCCTGGGCGAAGTGATGCTCGGCCCGGGTAAGGCCGATCTGCTCGACGGCATCCGCGAGACGGGTTCGATCTCCGCCGCGGGTCGTCGCATGTCGATGAGATACCGCCGCGCGTGGCAACTCGTCGAGCAACTCAACTTGCACTTCGGCGCCCCGGTCGTCGCCACGCTGACCGGCGGACGCGGCGGCGGGGGTGCAGAGCTCACCGCGCTGGGCGAAGACATCCTATCGACCTACCGCCGCATGCAGCAGCACAGCGCCGCCACGATCGCCGACGATCTCGCCCATTTGCGCGATCTTCGTAAATAGCGAAGCGACACTTCTGTTTCCGTGCAAACACGATTCATCTTGAGTAGCGCGTTTCAAGTGCGCACAAACACGCTTTCGTAGGACGGGAAGAGCGAAGCGAACCCCGTCGCCCATCGCCCGAACCGGCACTAGCATTTTCGTGCGCGTCCGGAGCCTTGCCTCTTGCCGTCATTGCGCGTGGACCAGAACGGCTCAGAACCAGCCCTTCTCGAGCAGTCGAAATATTGTTTCGCCCACTGACCAGCCAAACCAACGCTGCTTTGAGATTCTCTCGCCGCCTCTCGGCGACTAAATCCCCTGATGCCGGGTGCTAACACCTGACTTACTGATGCTCTAGCGTCCTGACTTTCTCACTTTCTCCCGCCCCACCTCCGAGCTGCGCGCAAAGAAAAACCCCCGCCGGAATACCGGCGGGGGTTTTGGGTAAAAACCCTGGCGATGACCTACTCTCGCATGCTAGATGCACACTACCATCGGCGCATGTACGTTTCACTTCCGAGTTCGGAATGGGATCGGGTGGTTCCATACAGCTATAGTCACCAGGGAGAGGGTGGAGGGTCGC
>JBJMWR010000038.1:0-66349 GCA_045810015.1 Luteimonas sp. | reverse complement strand
AATCGAGCCGTAGAGCGAGCCGAGCACCGGAGCCTGGCGTGGCCGAAGAGCAGCCCATGTCTGAGCGCAGCGAGTTTGGGCTGCGTGCCGCGTCAGGCGAGGAGCACAGGGCACCGATGCGGCTTCATCGCATCGGCTCGCGTCCGGCGAAGACGGTTTTGCTTACTTTTGCCAAGACAAAAGTAAGCCGCGCGACAGCGCGGAAGCCGTGTCTTTGATCTTCGCTCCTGCGATTGATTCTTTAGTCGCAAAGCGACGAGCGAAAAAGCTCAGCAAGTGCAGAGCTTTCGCCCGCTACGCGTGCGAGTTCCTTTTTGACGGGCCAAAAAGGGAACCAAAAACCCCCTTCGCCGGACGCGATCCGCCGCGATGAAGCCGCGGCGGTCCCCTGCGCTTCTCGGGCGACGGGGCACGCAGTCCAAACTCGCTGCGCTCAGACATGGGCTGCTCTTCGACCCCGTCGCCCTGCGATGCTCGGCTCGCTTTACGGCTCGATTGAAATCAGAAGCCGAAGCCGAGCCCAAGCAAGATCCAAGCGAAGCAAAAGCCAGATCAAAAGCCGCAGCTGAAGCAAGAGTGCTGAGCGAAGTCCATGGACTCCCGCTTGCGCGGGAGTGACGAACGTCCCGAGTACCAATGCGCTGGAATGCTGCGAACAGATGGCAGACGCCATCAATCAGCCACCAAGGCTGTCCTGATCTTCCTGCAGCTCCGGCTTCCACGGCACATCCGGCGGCGGCCGACCGTCGGTCTCCACGTCCTGCATGTTCGGATCGGTGATGCCACAGGCGCCGCCGAACATCAGCAGCGCCACGTTGCACTGCACGGTCTTGCTGGTGCCGGGAATCGGGATCAGCACGGTCTTGACGCTGCGGCGTACCCATTCCTGCAGCAGGGTTTCGCTGGGCGTCCAGAAGCGGTCGAAGCTGGTCGGTTCGTAATCCGTCGGCGGGCGCTTGAGCCATGTGCCTTCGCGGTCGATGCGGGCGAAATCCTCGGTGACGGTGCCCGGTGGCAGGCCACCACCAACACGTCCGTCACCCGCGAGACGCGGGCGACCGTCGGCGCCGAGCAGGCCGGACGGACTGCCGGGCTGACCACCCTCGCGTGCGGTGACGCCGTCGCCCCAGTCGTCGGCAGCGCGTGTCGACGGGGCGGCGCCCGGCGGCGTGCCTGCGCGCGTACCGGCGCCCGCCGTCGGATTCGCGGCAGGTGTGCGCGTTCCTGGCGGCGCAGGCGTGGATGGGCGTGGCGATGGTGCGGCGGCCACAGGCGGCGTCGGCGCCGGCGACTCGGGTGCCGGCGTGGGCGCCGGTGCTTCGCGCATCGGTACCGCGCGTTCGCGCGCGACGACGTCAGCGACCTGTCGCGTCGGCACCTCGGGCGCATCGACCACGACCGAAGGCGCCTCGCGCGTTGGCAAGCGCAAGGTCTCGGTCGGCTGCGGCACGCTGCGATCGCGGACTTCGACCTCGATCTCGCGTTGTTGCGCGGTGACCTCGGCCAGCGGCGCGGGCGTACGCAAGGCGGGGATCTCGACCGCCTGCAGCTGCGCCTCGGGGACCTGGCGATCGCGCACGACGACTTCGGGCGCGGCGCCGGAACGTGGCGGCGGAAGGGCGAAGTCGATATCCGGCACCGGCGTCTGCGTGACCTGCAGCACCTGTTCGGTCGGCTCGACAGGCTCGGTCGCGACGACGGCGTCCTGCGCGGTCGACGTGTCCTGCGGCGCGGTCGGCGCCGGCTGCGCGTCGGACGGTGCGGGTGTCACCGTCGGCGCGGGCAGCAGCTGCACCGCCGTGACCGGAGCCGGCTCGCCCGGCTCGCCGGCGCCCGCATCCTCAGGTGTGCCGTCACCAATGAAGACAACCTGCACCACGTGTTCTTCACCCTGTGCAGTCGGCGCCGGCAATGCGAAATGGGCCTGGGTCAGCAGCAACAGAGCGCTGACCCAGAGCAGTTGCGCCAGCAGCGCGAGCGCCATCGACACACGCTTCGGTCCGCGATGCTCGCGGGGCTCCGGTTCCCAGCGCGGATGCAGCAGGCTGATCCAGGCGGCCAATGCGTTCTTCGGCACATGACCGTTGCGCCGCGGCGGTGCGGGCCGCGCGACGAGCACCGCGACGATCGCGTCGGCGGTGGCGCCGGTCACCGCGCCGACCCGCGCGCGCATCGTGTCGAACCAGCGCGTCCAGCCTGCGGGAAATCCTTCGGGCGCGTCTTCCGGCCGGATCGAACGGCGCCGGCGTCGGCGCAGCACGTCGATCAGGTCGGCAGCAGTGAACATCCGGTGGCGGCCGCCGGTTTCGGAAGAATCAGGCCGCGTCGCGCGGCATGTACGGCGCGTCGCCGGTGTCGTGATCGGTCGCGTCGCGGACCGCGGTCACGCCCGGCGCCTTCTCCATCAGTGTCTTCTCGATGCCCTGCTTCAGCGTGACATCGACCAGGCCGCAGCCGTGGCAGCCGCCGCCGAAGCGCAGCACGACGACGCCTTCGGCCGTCACTTCCTGCACGCTGACGTGGCCGCGATGCTGGGCGAGCTGCGGATTGACCTCCTGCTCGACCACCCAACGCACGCGCTCCACCAGCGATGCGGCTTCCGGCGGTGCCTCTCCCTTGATCTTCGGCGCACGGATCTGCAGCTGACCGCCAGTGGCGCGGCTTTCGTAATCGATCTCTGCGCCGTCGAGGTAGGGCACGCTCGGCGCATCGAGCCACAGCGTGAAGCCGTCGCAATCGATCGCCCACTCGTCGCCCTGCAGATCATCGCTGCCGGCGAACTCCAGGCGCACGTCCGCCCGCGGGGTGCCGGCCTGCACGGCCGACAGCCGCACCCCCAGACCCGGCAGCGTCTCGCGCTCGATCAGCTTGCGGAAATGCGTCTGCGCGGTTTCGGAGATGTTGATCATGCCGCGTATTCTAGCGGCCCCGCGGCCGCGCACACGCCGGTCGCCGTCTGCCGCATGAACGGCTCTCGACAGGAGATTCCACGATGTCCGACCTCATTCCACTCAGCGAGGCCCATTGCATTCCGCGCCGCGGCGACGCGCATCGTCTGCCCGAAGCCCGTGTGCGCGAACTGCTGCCACAGGTGGCCGGCTGGACCCTCGCCGAGGACGGTCAGGCGCTGACCCGCACATTCCGCTTCGACGATTACCACCGCACGATGGCCTTCGTGAACGCGCTGGCCTTCATTGCTCACCGCGAAGACCACCACCCCGATCTCGGCGTGTACTACGACCGCGTCGAAGTCCGCTACTCGACCCACGATGTCGGCGGCTTGAGTGAGAACGACTTCATCTGCGCGGCCAGGGCCGACCAGCTGATCGCCTGACGCAGCACGCCGGACCGGGCCCAGCTGCATTCGCGACGCGTCCTGGCACTCGCAACCCGGAACACCCGGCTCACCGCAGCCGGTCGAGTGCCTCGCGCAGATCGTCCGCCAGCGGCGCGTTGAGGAGATAGGCCTCGCCGTCGTCGAGAGTGAATTCCAGCGACGCGGCGTGCAGGAACAGGCGGCGCAGGCCGATCTGATCGCGCATGCGCTTGTTCACCTCGACATCGCCGTATTTGTCGTCGCCGGCGACAGGATGACCGATGTGCTGGGCGTGCACGCGGATCTGGTGCGTCCGGCCGGTTTCGATCCGGACCTCGCAGTAGGACTGCCCGCCGCGGCGCTCCAGCACGCCGAAGTGGCTCAGCGATTCCTTGCCGGCCGGGTTCACCTGCACGTGGCGCTCGCCGCCTTGGCGCAGGCCGACGTGCAGCGGCGCATCCACGCTCATCGTGCCGTCTGGCATGCGCCCGGCCAGCAGCGTGAGGTAGCGCTTGCGGATGCCCGCGCCGTGATCCTCACGCAACAGTGCCTGCAGCTGGGTCAGCGCCGACCGCTTCTTGGCCAGCACCATCAGGCCCGACGTGTCGCGGTCAAGCCGGTGCACCAGCTCCAGTGATTGCGTCGGCCGCAATGCACGCAGGGTCTCGATAACCCCGAAGCTGATGCCACTGCCCCCGTGACTCGCGATGCCACTGGGCTTGCTGATCGCCAGCAGGCGGGCATCCTCGAACACGATGCTGGCGTCCATCGCCGCCAGCAGGCCCTTCGAGGGTGTGCCGGCCTCGCCCGCCGTCTCCAGCCGGACCGGCGGGATCCGCACCTCGTCGCCGGCATCGAGCTTGCGCTCGGGCTTGGCACGCCCGCCATTCACACGGACCTGCCCACTGCGCACGATCTTGTAGATGATCGACCTCGGCGCGCCCTTGAGCTGGCCGAGCAGGAAATTATCGAGGCGTTGGCCGTCGCGATCGTCCGGAACGCGGACCAGTCGCACACCACCGCCGCCGGCGGAGCCGGAACCGTTGTCAGTCATCGTCGCCTGTTTATCTGGTACACTCGGGCCGCGATCTAAGGTGCTGATTTCTTTGAAAGAACACGGGCCAAAAGCCTGCCTCTCAAAGGCTTCCGGACAGTGCGCGGCCACCGCCCCAGGGGCGGCCATGTTAGCGGCTGTACGGCAGCACCGGCCATCGCCCGATGCCTGGCATCGGCGCTGAACACGTCCCGCGTGACGTTCGCGACCGCCAAACACCGGTCGCAAGCGGTCCGCGGCCTGCACTACCCCGACACAAATAGAGCGCTCCCGCGGCCCGCCGTGGTGTCGTAGCGCTGGACAATCCGGTTCGTCGCTGCGCGTGCGCGGCGACTTCAGGCTTCATCCAGGCGAAACGCCCCGGCGTTCCGCGCGTGAGAGCGCGCAAGGAAACGCAACCATGAAGCGCATGCTGATCAACGCGACGCAGGCAGAAGAACTGCGCGTCGCCATCGTTGATGGTCAGTCCCTGTACGACATCGATATCGAACAGCCGTCCAGGGAACAGAAGAAATCCAACATCTACAAAGGTCGGATCACCCGCATTGAGCCCTCGCTCGAGGCCGCGTTCGTCGAATACGGCGCCGACCGGCACGGCTTCCTGCCGTTGAAGGAAGTCTCCCGTGATTACTTCCAGGCGGGCGCCGACCCGAACAAGGGCGCCATCAAGGACCTCTTGCGCGAAGGCCAGGAGGTCGTGGTCCAGGTCGACAAGGAAGAACGCGGCAACAAAGGCGCCGCCCTGACCACGTTCATCTCGCTGGCCGGCCGCTACATGGTGCTGATGCCCAACTCGCCGACCGCCGGTGGCGTGTCGCGACGGATCGAGGGTGAGGACCGCGCCGAGCTGAAGAAGGCGATGGACGCGCTCGACATCCCGGACGAGATGGGCGTGATCATCCGCACTGCCGGTGTCGGTCGTGACGCCGAAGAGCTGCAGTGGGATCTCGACTACCTGCTGAGCATCTGGCGCGCGATCGCCGAAGCCGCACTGAGCAAGCCCTCGCCGTTCCTGATCTACCAGGAATCGCGTCTGATCACCCGCGCGCTGCGCGACTACATGCGCGCCGATATCGCCGAGATCCTCGTCGATACGCCGGAGATGTACGCCGAGGCGAAGGAATTCGTCGAGCAGGTGATGCCGCACAACCTGCGCAAGCTCAAGCACTACACCGACGATGTGCCGCTGTTCAACCGCTACCAGATCGAATCGCAGATCGAGAGCGCCTACGAGCGCACCGTGCGCCTGCCGTCCGGCGGCGCGCTGGTCATCGATCAGACCGAGGCCCTGACCGCGATCGACGTGAACTCCGCCCGCGCCACCAAGGGCGGCGACATCGAAGAGACCGCGTTCAACACCAATCTGGAAGCGGCTGAGGAAGTGGCGCGCCAGCTGCGCCTGCGCGATCTCGGTGGTCTGGTGGTGATCGATTTCATCGACATGGCGTCGAACAAGCACCAGCGCGACGTCGAGAACAAACTGCAGAACGCGCTCAAGTACGACCGCGCCCGCGTGCAGCAGAACAAGATTTCGAAGTTCGGCCTGCTGGAGATGAGCCGTCAGCGCTTGCGTGCGTCGCTGGGCGAGTCGAGCCAGATCGTCTGCCCGCGCTGCGAAGGGCACGGCCGCATGCGCAGCATCGAGTCGCTGTCGCTGTCGATCATCCGCGTCGCCGAAGAGCACGCGATGAAGGACAACACCGGACAGGTGCTGGTGCAGGCCCCGGTCGAGATCGCCAACTATCTGCTCAACGAGAAGCGCAGCGCGCTCGAGGAAATCGAGAAGCGCCATGCTGCGCCGATCATCATCGTCGCTGATGAGCAGCTGCACACGCCGCATTACGAGGTCTCGCGCATCCGCGAGAACGAACTCGGTGAGGAAACCGCGCGTCCGAGCTACCAGCGCGGCACGCCGCGTCGGGTCGCGACGATCGCGCTGAGCAAGAACAACCTCAACGTGCCGCCGCCGGCGGTCACCAATGTGCGTCCGACGCAGCCCGCGCCGGTCCGCGAGCCGAAGCCGGAAGCCGTCGCGCCCGCACCGGCGCCCGTGCCGCAGCCGGCACCTGCGCCCGCCGCACCGGTCGCCGCCGGTGGCGTCATGGGCTGGCTCAAGACGCTGTTCGCACCGCCTGCTCCGGTCAAGCCGGCCGCGCCCGTGCAGACCGAGCGTGCGCCGCGTCCCGATGGCGGTCCGCGCGGCGAGAACCGTGGCGATCGCAATGATCGTGGCCGCAACGGACAGCGCCGCGACCGTCGCGGTGGCCGCCAGGGTCAGGGCGGATCGAACCCGTCGCCTGTCGCCAACGAAGCGAAGCAGGCGGCGCCCGCGCAGCCGGCCCGTGAAGACGCGCAGCGTGAAGTCCGTCGCGAGCCCGCGGCCGTCGCCGATGGCGGCGCTCGCAAGGAGCGTCAGCAGGAACGTCGCCAGCGTCAGAAGCAGCGTGGCCCGCGCCAGAAGACCGAAGGCGATGTGACGGAGACCCAGGCGGCGATCGCCGTTGCCGCCCCGGTCGCGGCCGCCGCGATCGACACGTCCCGCGCCGCCCAGCCCGATATCGAGCAGGACGCGCCGGCAACCACGATCGACAGCGCACCTGCCGCCGTCGCTACGCACGCGGCGCCGCGCCCGGAAACCGCACCGGTGCACACCGACGCGGATGCGGACGACAGCGACGACACGAGCGCGTCCGATGCCGATGGCAACGGCGAGTCCGGTGACGATGACGGCAGCAACGGCCGTCGCCGTCGCGGTCGTCGTGGTGGCCGTCGTCGTCGTCGTGGCAAGGCCGGTGACGGTACGGCTGGCGACGAGACCTCGCTGGACAGCGATGACGCCGGCGACGACGACACCGCCGTCGCCACCGGGCACGGCCAGCCCGAGTTCGACTTCGACGACCTACCCGCACCTGCGGTGCAGCCGACGAGCGAACCGCGTGCACCTGCGCAGCAGGCCACGCGTCCGGCCGTCTCGGCGCCTGCGCTCGCCGCGAGCGCCGTGGTGCAGCCGAGCGAGCCGGCAGTCGAAACACCTGCGCCCACGCAGCCTGTCGACAGCTGGACCGCGACACCTGCACCGGTCGAAGGCGCAGCGCCTTTGGCCGATGCTTCCGTGCCGCCGTCGGCGGTCGAGTCGCCGGTCCTCGCAGACGTGACGCCGACGCAGGACACCGCGCCTGCCGAAATCGCCGCGGACGACGTCGAGAATGCGGCCCGGTCAGCAGCGCCGGTCGAGACAGCTCGCAGCTTCGATCCTGCACCGCAGGCCGAGCCGAACGTTGCTGCTGACGCGCCGGTTGCTGCGGAATCGCAGATCGACACCACGTTTTCGCTCGACGCGGCCAGCCCATCGGCACAGATCGAAGAGACCCCGGCCGCGCCGCGTACACCGCTGACCCACGGCCTGTTCGATGCACCTGCACCGGATGCCGAGCAGGGTGTCGAGTCGTCCTTCCAGCCCGAAACGACCGGCGTTGCGCCGGGCAATGCAGCGCTGACGGATGAAGAGGTCGCGACCCCGATCGATCCTGCCTTCGCGGATGCAGCGTCGACGGAGTCCGACGACGCAGACCGTGACGAAGAGCCCGAGTCGGACTACCGCACCGATCCGCGCCTGCGGCCGCGCCCGAACGACGCCTGAGTCAGTCCGACGCGTGCGGTAACGCAAAAACCCCGGCTTCGGCCGGGGTTTTTTCTTGGGTCTTCATCGATCGGCGCGACTCCACGCGTATGCATTGCGACGGATCAAGCGGCGGCAGGTCGTCCCCGCGCTAGATCGCAAGTTCCATGGGCGCGACCCCATAGCGGCTCGCCAGACGCGCGAGCGCAATCGAATCCTGGATCTGCAACTTCTCGAACAGCCGTGACTTGTGCGTGTTGACGGTCTTGGCGCTGAGGCTCAGACGCCTTGCGATGTCCTCCTGTCGCAGCCCCTGCAGGAGCAGCATCGCCACCTCCATCTCGCGCGGCGACAGAGCATCGAACGGTGTTTCGTTGCCACCGATCCCCGATAGCGCGAGATTCTGCGCGATATTGCTCGCGAGGTAGCGCCGCCCACGCGCGACGTCACGCACGGCGCGCACGAGTTCCGCGGCATCACCGCCTTTGCCCACGTAACCGGACGCACCGGCTTCGATCATCCGACGCGGCATCGGCCCGTCTTCGAGGATCGACACCACGATCACCCGCGTCTCCGGTTGGCCACGCACCACGCGTTCAGTGACTTCCAGCCCGCTGACACCTGGCAGATGCAGATCGCACAAGACGATATCCGGCTTGAGCCTGCGGATCAGCGGCAACGCTTCCTCGCCGCTCTCGGCTTCACCGATCACTTCGATATCCGTCTCATTCGCCAGGATCATGCGCAATCCCGTGCGGACGAGTGCATGGTCGTCGACCAAGAACACACGAATCGTCATCCCTGTTGCTCCCTTCCCACCCCGGCGTCCGAGGCTACGCTGCGCGCGAGATGAATCGCAAGTCGGGAAATGCTGACTGCGTGGTCAGCCCGCCGCCTGCGCAGGCGTCATCACCAAACGGATGTCGTCGACCATCGTATCGACGGGCTGGTCGTACTGGAATGCGAGGCGCAAACGGCCGTCGGGACCGATGAGGTAGTTCACCATCGTGTGATCCATCGCGTACGACGAACTCGTCGGCACTTCGCGATAGGTCACGCGGAACGACTGCGCAGCCAGTCGCGTCTGCATGTCGTCACCGCGCAGCGCGACGATGTCGCCACCGAATGCACCGACGTACTCCGCGAGGATCTCGCCGGTGTCACGCTTCGGGTCGACGGTGACGAATACGATCTGCAGGCGCTCGCCGTTGGCGCCGAGCGCGCGGCGGATCTGCGAAGCCTTCAGCAGGCTGGTCGGACACACTTCGGGACAATGCGTGTAGCCGAACGACAGCAGCACGTAACGCCCGCGGAAATCGCCGAGACCGCGGGGCTGCCCCTGCGTGTCCTCGAGATCAAGGCTGCGGCCGTAGGACACGCCACTCAGATCGGTGCCCGTATACGGTCCCGTCGCCGGCGCGCTGCAGCCTGCGAGCAGCAGAAAAGACACGACGATAGCGGCGAGGCGGAAGGACACGGTCGGACAGTCGTTGGAAGTCACGGGCGCGGGATTCGCACGTGCCAAGTCTAGCGATGCCTCGCTGAAGATCCGCCGCGACCGAACGTCGCAGCGTGCGCTCAGAGCGTTCGCAGGCGCTCGATCGCCGCGTCCAGCGTCGCGTCGTTCTTGGCGAAACACAGCCGCGCGAGGCGCTGACCGGCAGGCGGCGCCGCGTAAAACGGCGACAGCGGAATCGCGGCGACGCCCTGTTCGATCGTCAGCCAGCGACAGAATTCGGCATCGTCGAGATCGCTGACCGCCGAATAGTCGACCAGCTGGAAGTAACCGCCCGGCACTGGCAGGCATCGCAGCCGCGTCATGGCGAGCTGCGCAGCGAACGCGTCGCGCTTGGCCTGGTAGAAGGCGCCGAGCTGCTCGTAGTGCTCGGGTTCTTCGCGCAACATCTCCGCGAACGCATGCTGCGCGGGCGCGAACGTGCAGAACACGTTGTACTGGTGCACCTTGCGGAACTCCGCGCTCAGCGCGGGCGGCGCGATGCAGTAGCCGAGCTTCCAGCCGGTGCAGTGGTAGGTCTTGCCGAAGCTCGACACGACGAAGCTGCGTTCGCGCAGTTCCGGCCAGCGCAGCGCCGATTCGTGGCGCGCGCCGTCGAACACGATGTGCTCGTAGACCTCGTCCGACAGCAGATAGATGCCGGTGTCACGCAGCAACTCGGTGATCGCCTGCATGTCGGACGCGCCGAACATCGCGCCGGACGGGTTGTGCGGGCTGTTGACGATCAGCATCCGCGTCTTCGGCGTCACCGCGTCGCGCACGCGCTGCCAGTCGGGCGCGAACGTCGCCGGATCCAGCGGCACGTGCACGGCCACCGCGCCGGCCAGTTCGATTGCCGGCTCGTAGCTGTCGTAGGCGGGGTCGAGAATAATGACCTCTTCGCCTGCATGCACGACGGCGTGGATCGCGTTGAAGAGGGCTTCGGTGGCCCCGCTGGTGACGGTGATCTCCGCATCGGCGTCAGGCAGATGTCCGTAGACCCGTTCGGTCTTCTCCGCGATCGCCTGCCGCAGCGCAGGAATGCCCGTCATCGGCGCATACTGGTTGTGGCCGGCGCGCATCGCGGAGACGAGCGCGTCGAACAGACGTTGCGGCACGTCGAAATCGGGGAAGCCCTGCCCGAGGTTGACGGCACCGTGTTCGACCGCCAGCTGGGACATCACGGTGAAGATCGTGGTACCGACCTTGGGAAGCTTGGTCCGGATCATCGCCTGCATGCCGTTGGGAATCTGAGGGGCCACGAGTGTACGGACGCGGACCACGGGGATAAACCGCCGCCATGAACAACCAGCATCCCATCGACGACACCCGCCTGCTCGCGCTGCTGCATGCCTATCTGGATGCCCGCTACCGCTGGCAGCACCGCGACGACTGGCACGACATCGTGATCGGACTGCCCACGCCGGGCCTCGACTTGCGTTATCCCGAGGCCGCTGGTTATGGCTGCATCTCGGCGTGGAATCCGATGTCGGAACTGCGTCCACCGACCGAAAACCGGCGCGCCGACAAAGCGCTGGAAGCCGAACTCACCGCGCTCGGGCTGCCACACATGCCCGCCTTCGCCAGCGCCGCCGACCGCAGCTGGCGCGAGCCGAGCTGGATCGTGTTCGGCATGGACGTTGCCGCGTTCGACGCGATGGCACGGCGCTACGGGCAGCTCGGTACGCTTTGGTGGCTGCGCGAGACGCCGGTGCGCCTGCGCATGTACGCGAAACGCCCCAGCGGACTCGAAGGCGATCAGCACGTCGACTGGCTGCGCTGACGCAAACCGCGTCGCGGCGGATACGATGGCCGCGCGACCGACGGGGTCGCGCCCGTGGGCCCATCGTCGCCGCATGTCCGAGTCCGCTTCCGCCCTGCCGTTGCTCGCCGCCCGCGGTCTGTACTTCACGCGTGACGAGCGACCTGTGTTCGGCCCGCTCGATTTCGAAGTCGCTGCAGGTGAAGCCCTGCTCGTGCAGGGCGGCAACGGCGCGGGCAAGACCACGCTGCTGCGCGTGCTGGCCGGTCTGCTGGAAGCCGATGGCGGCACCGTCGGAGTCGGCGGTGCCCCCGTGGCCCGCGCGATGCGCGCCGGCACGATGGCGTATCTCGGGCACCTGCCGGGTCTGAAAGCCGATCTCGACGCAATCGATAACCTCGGTTTCCTTGCCCGTCTGCAGGGCTGCCGCCCCACCCAGAACGCCGAACGCGCGCTGGCACTGGTCGGACTGGGCGCGCATGCGCACCTACTGGTGCGCCAGATGTCGGCCGGGCAGAAAAAACGACTGTCGCTGGCGCGGCTGTGGATGTCGCCGGCGCCGCTGTGGCTGCTCGACGAGCCCTACGCCAACCTCGATCTGCAGGGCATCGAACTGGTCAACCGCATGGTCCGCGCCCAGCTCGACGACGGCGGCGCCGCGCTGGTGACCACGCACGGCGCTTACGCCGCGCCGCCGGTACGCACGCGCGAACTGGTGCTGGACGCAGCCGCTTGAGCGCGCATCCGACCCTGCCCGGCAGCGCATCCGCGCTGATCGCCCGCGACCTGCGCCTGCTGTGGCGCCGCCGCGGCGATGCCCTGCAGCCGGCGCTGTTCGCGCTGCTGGTCGTGGTGCTGTTCGCACTGGCGCTGGGCAACGAGCCGACGACGCTGCGCGCCGTGGCACCTGGCGTGCTATGGGTCGCGGCGGTGCTCGCCGGCCTGCTCGCTCTCGACACGCTGTTCCGCGGCGATGCCGAAGACGGCTCGCTCGAACAGTGGATGCTCAGCCCCGTGCCGCTGGCCTGGCTGGTGCTGGTACGCACCGCGGTGCACTGGGCGACGACGACGCTGCCGCTGCTGGTCGCTACGCCGTTGCTTGCCGAACTGCTGGGCCTGCCGCGCGCGCAGTTGCCGGTGTTGCTGGCGGGTCTCGCACTCGGCACGCCGCTGCTGAGCCTGCTCGGCGCGGTGGTCGCCGCGCTGACCATCGGCATGCGCCGTTCCGGTATCCTGCTGGCACTGCTTGCCCTGCCCCTGTACGTTCCGGTGCTGGTGTTCGGTGCCGGCAGCGTCGCGATCGCGGCGCAGGGGCAAGATCCATCCGGCGGGCTGTTGCTGCTCGCCGCGGGTCTTGCCGCCGCGCTCGTGCTGGCACCCGTCGCTGCGGCGACCGCCATCCGCATCGCACTCAATTGACCGGCCCCGCGACGGGTCTGGAGGGTCCCGTCGCCGACGTGCAATCCGTCCCGCAACGCCGCGCCACGCCCGCGACCGCATGCCCGCCATGCGCGCTCCGAGACCGCAAGCCAGCGACCCGCACGCCTACATGAATCCTGTCCTCCTCTGGTTCCATCAACTCGGTTCGCCCCCCACCTTCGACCGCTTCGCGCGGCGCTGGGCGCCGTGGGGCTTCGGCCTCGGCCTGGTGACGATGGCCGTCGGTCTGTACGGCGCGCTGTTCGTGGTGCCGGCCGATTACCAGCAGGGCGACAGCTTCCGCATCCTCTACATCCACGTGCCGAGCGCGTGGATGAGCCTGGCCGTCTTCGCGGCGATGGCGATCTACGCCGCGATCGCACTCGTCTGGCGGATCAAGCTGTGCGAGATCCTCGCGATGGCGTGCGCGCCGATCGGCGCCGCGTTCACGGCGATCACGCTCGCCACCGGTTCGATCTGGGGCCGGCCGATGTGGGGCACCTGGTGGGACTGGGATCCGCGCCTGACCACCGAACTCATCCTGCTGTTCCTGTATCTGGGCGTGATCGGTCTCTACCACGCGATCGAGGACCGCCGCACCGCCGCGCGCGCGGCTGGGCTGCTGGCGATCGTGGGCGTCGTGTTGCTGCCGGTGATCCGCTATTCGGTGGTGTGGTGGGATTCGCTGCACCAGGGCCAGACGATCCGCGTGTTCGGCGAGTCGAGCATTGACGGCAGCATGTTGTGGCCGCTGATGTGGATGCTGGTCGGCACCAAATTCTGGTTCGCCGGCTCGCTGCTGGCGCGCGCGCGCGCCGACAACCTGCGCCGCGAAGCCGGCAAGGACTGGGTGCGGGCGCTGATCGCGCCAACCGGAGAGCGCGCATGACCTACTTCGAATATGTCGCCGCCGCCTATGCGGTGTTTGTCGCCGTGTTGACCTGGGACTTCGTAGCGCCGCGTATCCACACTGCACAATTGCTGCGTGCGGTACGCCTGCTGGCCTCGCGTCGCGCCGCCGCCTCGACAGTGGCCGCGGATGATTCGGCGGAACTGACCCGATGAATCCGGTCCGCCGCCGCCGGCTGCTGTTCGTGGTCGCGATCGTCGCCGCAAGCACGCTGTCGATGACGTTGATCGCGCTCGCTCTGCAGCGCAACGTTTCTTATCTCTACACACCACACGAAGTGCTGGGCGGGATCGCCGGCGCCGAGGTGTCGTCGGGCGAAGCCCGGTTCCGGCTCGGCGGCATGGTCGCTGGCGATTCGTTTTCGCGCGCAGAAGGCTCGATGGAGGCACGCTTCCGCGTGACCGATGGCGACGCCGAACTGCCAGTGCGCTACACCGGCCTGCTCCCCGACCTGTTCCGCGAACACCAGGCAGTAATCGCGACCGGGCGCATGGACGGCGACACCTTCGTCGCCGAGCAGGTGCTGGCGCGCCACGACGAGACCTACGTGCCGAAGGAAGTCGCCGACAAGATGGGCCTCGCGCACGACAAGCACGGCATCGTGACGCCGACCGATGCGGACGTCGCGCAGTGATTGAAGGGGTACGTGGCGCACACGCCGGAGTCGCCGATGCTGCCTGAGCTCGGCCAGATCGCTTTGTTGCTGGCGCTGGTCGCAGCGTTGCTGCAGACGGTGCTGCCGCTGCTCGGCGCGCAGCGGGGTCTCGCGCCGTGGATGGCGACCGCGCGTCCGGCCGCCTACGCACAATGGGCGTTGACGCTGATCGCGTGGGCAATTCTGACGGCCGCATTCGTGCAACAGGATTTCTCGGTCCGCTACGTCGCCGAGAATTCGAACTCGCTGTTGCCGATGGTCTACCGCTTCACCGCGGTCTGGGGCGGCCACGAGGGCTCGCTGCTGCTGTGGGTATTCGTGCTCGCGTGCTGGAACGCGGCGGTGGCGTGGTTCTCGCGGTCATTGCCGGACGTGGTGCTGGCGCGCGTGCTCGCGATCATGGGCGCGGTGTGCCTGGGCTTTCTCGCGTTCCTGATCTTCACCAGCAACCCGTTCGAACGCATCCTGCCGATGCCGCTCGAGGGCCGCGATCTGAATCCGCTGCTGCAGGATCCGGGCATGATCGTGCATCCGCCGATGCTCTATATCGGCTACTCGGGTTTCGTGGTGCCGTTCGCGTTCGCGATCGCCGCACTGCTCGACGGCAAGGTCGACGCGCACTGGCTGCGCTGGACGCGGCCGTGGACGAACGTGTCGTGGGCGTTCCTGACGATCGGCATCGCGCTCGGTTCTTGGTGGGCGTACTACGAACTCGGCTGGGGTGGCTGGTGGTTCTGGGATCCGGTCGAGAACGCGAGCTTCATGCCGTGGCTCGCCGGCGCGGCGCTGATCCACTCGCAGGCCGTGACCGAGAAACGTGGCAGTTTCCACGGCTGGACGCTGCTGCTGGCGATCGCGACGTTCTCGCTGTCGCTGCTCGGCGCGTTCCTCGTGCGCTCCGGGGTGCTGACCAGCGTGCACAGCTTCGCCGCCGATCCCACGCGTGGACTGTTCATTCTCGTATTCCTCGGCATCGTCGTCGGCGGTTCGCTGCTGCTCTACGCGCTGCGCGCACCCGATGGGCGCGACGGCAAGCCGTTCGCCGCGACATCGCGTGAAACGCTGCTGCTCGCGAACAATCTGTTGCTGGTCGCGGCTTGCGCGATGGTGCTGCTGGGCACGCTGTATCCGCTGCTGGCCGATGCGCTGAATCTCGGCAAGATCTCCGTCGGACCGCCCTATTTCGGCCTGCTGTTCCTGCTGTTGATGGCGCCGCTGGTACTGCTGTTGCCGTTCGGTCCACTGACCCGCTGGCAGAACGAGGACATGTCGCGGCCGCTGCGCATGCTGCTGCCGTGGGCGGCCCTCGCGCTGATCGCGGCGACGCTCGCGTTCTTCACCGCGCCGCAGGGACCGTGGAAGGTCGCGATGAGCGTGGCAGGCGCGGTGTGGGTGGCCGGCGGCACGGCGCGATTCGTGTGGACCCGCCTGCGCTCGCCGAGTGGCCGCATGGGCGCGGAGATGACCGGCATGGTGCTCGGCCATCTGGGCATCTCGGTGTTCCTGATCGGCGCGCTGCTGGTCGAAGGCCTCAACGTGCAGCGCGAAGTGGCGTTGCTGCCGGGCCAGTCGCTGGAGATCGGACGTGACGCGTTCGTGCTCCACAGCGTCGTGCATCACGTCGGTCCGAACTACGAGTCCGATCGCGGCACGGTACGCATGCTGCGCGACGACCGGCTGCTGACGACCTTGCATCCCGAAAAGCGCACCTACTCGAGCGGCGGCCAGGTGATGACCGAAACCGCGATCCGTCCAGGCGTGTCGCGCGATGTCTACGTCGCGCTCGGTGAACCGCTGGGCGGCGGCGCCTGGGCGCTGCGCGTGCACATCAAACCCTTCGTGCGCTGGGTCTGGGCGGGCGCGTTCCTGATGGCGCTGGGCGGTTTCGTGACCGCGGCGGATCGCCGCTTCCGCCGGCCGCGTCGCGAGAAGACCGCATGAGTGCCTCGCGCGCCCGCTGGCTGCCGCTGGCCGTGTTCGGCGTGATCCTCGCGTTGCTGGCCGCGGGTGTGTGGCTGAGCCGCAGTCCCGATCGCGACGCCCTGCCCTCGCCCCTGATCGGCAAGCCCGCGCCGGCATTCCAACTGCCGGTGCTCGGTGCACCGGAACGCCTGGTCACGCAAGCCGATCTGCGCGGTACGCCGTATCTGCTCAACGTCTGGGGCAGCTGGTGCCCGGGGTGCCGCGAGGAACACGCGGTGGTCAACGCGTTCGCCAGGACCGGCCGCGTGCGCGTGATCGGTTTCAACTGGAAGGACGAGCCCGAAGACGCGACGCGCTGGCTCACGCAGTTCGGCAATCCTTACGACCTCGAGCTCGCCGACTACGACGGCAAGGCCGCGATCGAATGGGGCATCTACGGCGCGCCGGAAACCTTCCTCGTCGATGGCGGCGGCACGATCCTGTGGAAGCACGTCGGCCCGATGACCGATGCGACGATCCGCGAGCAGCTGATGCCCCTCGTCGAACGACTGGAGGCGCAGTGATCCGCGCCGCGTTGCTCGCATTGCTGTTGTGCCTGACGTGGCCGCAGGCCGCACGCGCGCAGGTCGCCGTCGATGCCGCGCCGCTGCGCTTCGAGGACACGGCCGAGGAACGCCGCTTCCACAGCCTCGTCGCCGAACTGCGGTGCGTGATGTGCCAGAACCAGTCGCTGGCCGATTCCAATGCGCAGATCGCCCACGACCTGCGCCGCGAAGTGCTGACGCTGATGCGCGAAGGACTGGACGACCCGGCGATCAAGGCGCATCTGGTCGCACGCTATGGCGAGTTCGTGCTGTATCGCCCACAGGTCGGCCCGTCGACATGGCTGCTGTGGTTCGGCCCGCTGCTGCTGCTCGGCGCCGGCGGCGTGGTGATCTGGCGCGTCGTCGCATCGCGCAAGCAGGCCGCGCCGCTGCCGCCCGACGACACGGAGACCTGGTGATGCTGCTGTTCATCGTGCTCGCGATCGTGCTGACGCTGGCGACCGTCGTCGCCCTGACCTGGGGGCTGCGCCGTGGCGCGTCGCGGGTGGCGATCGCGGTGACCCTGCTGGTGCCGGTCCTCGTGGCCGGTATGTACATGCTGGTCGGCACGCCGCAGGCACTCGATCCTGCCGAGCTCGCAGCGCCCGATTCGCTCGACGATGCGATCGCGCGCCTGGAAGCCGATCTCCAGCGCGACCCGCGGCAGCCAGAAGGCTGGCTGCTGCTGGGGCGCACGTACGCAGACCTGGAACGATACGCCGACGCGCGCGACGCGATCTCACGCGCGGCCAGGCTGCTGCCCGAGGACGACGCGGTGCAGGTCGAAGCCGCGCAGGCCAGCGCACGCGCAGCGCCGGATCGGCGCTTCGATGCAGCCGCGGTGCAGACGCTGCGCGATGTGCTCGCGCGCAATCCCGACCATCAGCACGCACGCTGGTATCTGGGCATCGCGCAGCGTCAGGCCGGCGACGATGCCGGCGCAGTCGCGACGTGGACGCCCTTGCTGCCGCTGCTCGATGGCGCCGCCGCCGACGCGCTGCACACCCAGATCGCCGTCGCGCGCGCTGCCGCCGGCATGCCTGCGGACGACGCATCGGCGACTACCCAAGTCCCCGCATCCGGCGCACGCGCGCTGCGCGTCCGCGTGCGACTCGATCCCGCCGGCGCCGGGCTGCCCGGCGACGCAACGGTCTTCGTCATCGCCCGCCAGCCCGGCGGTCCGCCGATGCCGGTCGCGGTGCAGCGCCATCCGGTCTCGGCACTGCCACTCGACATCGTGCTCGGTGACGGCGACAGCCCGATGCCGACCCAGCCACTGTCGGCGCTCGATTCGGTGGAACTCGTTGCGCGCATCTCGCGCAGCGGCGATGCCTCTCGCGGCGCAGGCGATCTCGAATCCGCACCGGTGCGGGTGACGCTGCCGGCGCGCGATCCGGTCGAACTCGTCGTACCCGCCGCCGCGACGCCCTGACCGTCGCCACACCCCGAGTCGCTACACTGATGCGATGACCGAGTTCATCCCGCCGGGCAGCCGCTTCATCGATCTGCCCTCGCCGTTCCCGATGAAGCGTGGCGGCGCGCTCCGTGGCGCACGCATGGCCTACGAGACCTGGGGCACGCTCGATATCGGACGCGGCAATGCGATCCTGATCGTCACCGGCCTGTCGCCCGATGCGCACGCCGCCCGCCACGCCGACGACGACACACCCGGCTGGTGGGAGCCGATGCTCGGCCCCGGCAAGCCGATCGATACCGAGCGCTGGTTCGTGATCTGCGTGAACTCGCTCGGCAGCTGCAAGGGCTCCACTGGCCCCGCATCGGCCAATCCCGATACCGGCGCGCCGTACCGGCTCGCGTTTCCGGAACTGTCGGTCGAAGACGGCGCTGACGCGGCCGCGCATGTCGTCGCCGCGCTCGGCATCGAACGCCTGGCCTGCGTGATCGGCAATTCGATGGGCGGCATGACCGCGCTTGCGTTGCTCGCCCGGTTTCCGGGACTCGCGCGCTCGCACATCAACATCTGCGGCGCCGCGCGTGCGTTGCCGTTCTCGATCGCGATCCGCTCTCTGCAGCGCGAAGCGATCCGCCTCGATCCGATGTGGCAGAACGGCGCCTACACCGACGCCGCGTATCCCGAAAGCGGCATGCGCATGGCGCGCAAGCTCGGCGTGATCACCTATCGCTCCGCACTGGAATGGGATGGCCGCTTCGGCCGCGTGCGGCTCGAATCCGACCGCCGCGAGGACGAGGAACCGTTCGGTCTCGAGTTCGAGGTCGAGAGCTATCTCGAAGGCCACGCGCGCCGTTTCGTGCGCCGCTTCGACCCCAACTGCTATCTCTACCTCAGCCGCTCGATGGACTGGTTCGACATCGGTGAAAGCTGTGGCGGCAACACCGACGACGGCCTGGCGACACTGCGCGTCGAACGCGCGCTCGCGATCGGCGTACACACCGACATCCTGTTCCCGCTGCAGCAGCAACAGCAGATCGCCGAGGGCCTGCGCGCCGGCGGCATCGACGCGACGTTCCTGCCGCTGGAATCACCGCAGGGGCATGACGCGTTCCTGGTCGATATCGCGCGTTTCGGGCCGGCGGTCGCGGACTTTCTTGCTGCGCTGCCGCCTGCAACCGCACAGCCCGCGGGCTAGACTGCGGCGATGCATTTCGAATCCACCGCCGCCGAGTCACCCGATATCGCCTTCCAGGGCCGCGACCGGTTGATCGCGGCGATCGATACGGCCATCGCGGCCGGCGACCACCACGCCGTCACCAGTGCATTGCGCGGTGCAATGTGCGCGCTGATCCGTGATCCTGCGGTCGAACTGCCGGCCTGTACGCAGTTGCCGGTTGATGGCCACTACGCGCGTCGCGAGCTGTACCGCAGTCCCGCACATGGCTACAGCGTCGTCGCGATGACCTGGGCGCCCGGCCAGGGGACGCCGATTCATGATCACGACGGTCTATGGTGCGTGGAAGGCATCTGGCGCGGCACGCTGGAAATCGCCCAGTACGAGCTGCTGGAATCCGAAGGCGAGCGGTTCCGCTTCCGCGCGGCCTCCGGCATGCAGGCCGGCGTCGGTAGCGCGGGCAGCCTGATTCCGCCGCACGAGTACCACACGATCCGCAATGCGAGCCCGGATTCCGTCGCCGTGTCGCTGCACGTCTACCAGGCGCCGATCGAGCACTGCGCACGCTTCCGCCCTGAGGCGGACGACTGGTACCGGCGCTACGACGCCTCCCTGGTCGTCGATACCGTCGACTGAGCCACGCCCTCGACCCGGTAGTACGAAGGTGAACAGGGAGGCGCATCCCGCGACCCCAGCCGCTACAGTGAGCCGGCTCTCCCGCCGCTATCTGTCGAGGCCGATGATCCGATCGCTGCTGACCGCCTCCTTGGCGATGTTGCTTGCCGCCTGCGGCCAGTCTTCCACCGTGCCCGATGCCGATGGCCGCGCTGTCGATGCGCTGGTCGACGCGCAGTTCGATGCATTTCTCGCCAACGATCCGGAAGCGATGACCGTGCTCGGCATCGACAGTCCGGATTCGCGCATTTCAGCCGGTCGTCTGACCGACGCATCACTGGTGCACCGCGCCGAACTGCGTGACACGCTCGCCGCCAATCTCGCCGCGCTCGACGACATCGACGACCACGCGTTCGCGCCGCAGCAGCAACGCACGCTGGAAATGGCGCGCTGGTTCTATCGCAGCCAGGCCGATCTGCTCGGCTTCGACTGGTCACCCGCCTGGTTGCCACTGGGCACGAATCTCTACGCCGTCGACCAGCTATCGAGCATTCCGATGTCGCTGCCAGGGTTTTTCGAAAGCGCGCAGCCGGTGACCGGCGCGGCTGAAGCACGCAATTACGTCGCGCGACTGCACGCAGTGGCGACCAAGCTCGACCAGGTGCGCGACAACCTCGACCTGCAGGCGAGCCACGGCGTGGTGCCGCCGCGTATCGCGCTCGAAGGCGCGGCCCTGCAGATCCGTGATCTGGTGCGCGTCGGCGTCGACAGCAGCCCGTTCGTGCAGGCCTTCGCGCGCAAGCTCGACGGCGCACAGGGCATCGATGCCGCGCTGCGAGAAGAGCTGCTGCGCGATGCGCGCACGGCGATCGAGGACGCCACGCTGCCGGCCTACGCGCGCCTGCTTGCGCGCATCGAAGCCGCCATCGCCACGCAGAATGCCGACAACGGCGTCTGGGCCCTGCCCGACGGCGACGACTACTACGCGGCCGCGTTGCGCTGGAACACCGGCGTTGGCATCGACGCGGCCCAGCTGCATGCGCTCGGCCACGACGAAGTCAGCCGCATCCGCGGCGAGATGGCGGCGATCGTGCGCGACCGCCTGCCGCTGGCCGAGGTCGAGGCACCGCCCGCCGCGGACAGCGTCGACACTGAGGAAGAAGCCGTGGTCGCGAGCGCCTCCGACGCCGACCGCGAGGCCCTGCGTGCATCGGTGCAGACACGCCTGGATGCGATCGAGGACGCACTGCCCGGCTACTTCAACGCGCTGCCGACGCAGCCGCTCGAAGTCCAGCTGGCGCCGCCCGATGCGACCGGCAACGCTGCGGTCTATTACGTGCCGCCCGGCGGCGATGTGCGGCCCGGCGCCCTGGTGCTCGATGTCGCGCAGGTGCGCGCCCTGCCCGAAGGCGGGCTGCCGACGCTGGTCTATCACAACGGACTGCCCGGCCATCATCTGCAGGTCGGCCTCGCCCAGGCGCAGGTCGCGTTGCCGCGGCTGCGCCGCAGTCTGGCGCCGACCGCGTTCACCGAAGGCTGGGCGATGTATGCCGAACGTCTCGCGGTCGAAATGGGTGTCTACGACGACGATCCGCAGGGCGACCTCGGCCGCCTGCGCGCGGAACTGGTGCACGCCGCGCGACTGGTCGTCGATACCGGCCTGCATTCCGAACGCTGGACGCTCGCGCAGGCACAGACCTATCTGCGCGACGTCGCCGGCATGAGCGAAGCGGAGGCGCGCAGCGAGGCGCAGCGTCAGCTGGTGCGTCCGGGCCGCGCGTGCGCACACACGGTCGGTCTGCACACGCTGCTCGCGCTGCGCGGCCATGCGCGCCAGTCACTGAAGAAGCGGTTCGACCTGCGCGCGTTTCACGGTGTGCTGCTGGAGAACGGCGCACTGCCGCTCGACGTGGTGTCGCGCGCAGTCGATGCGTGGATCGCCGCGTCGAAGATCGAAGACGAAGGCGGCGCCGGCTGAGCCCGCGCCGTGAAGTCACTCGGACAGCAGCTGCCTGACCTCGACACGCAGCGTGCGGCCACCTTCGATCAGCCAGGCACGGCCATCGACGACGATGCCGTCGCCGACATGCGCCTTCTCCACCAGACCGTCTTCCACCGCACCACCGGACGCCGCATCGAAGCGGACCTGCTCGGGCATGCGCGACACCGGCTGCGGCACATCGGGACGCAAGGCAGCCGGCCGGTCTTCGACGTTCGAGATCATGTAGCCGTTCGGACACGGCGCGCGGACGCAGCGGATATTGCTCAGGTGCACGCGGAACACGCCTTCGGCGAGACGCACCTGGCCGTTCGGCTGCGAGGGCACGGTGTGGGTGCCCGCAGGCAGTGCGATCTCGCGCTCGGCGACCGGCTCGGCGTCGACGACGCGCTGGGCCGGCTGGCTCGCGCAGGCCGCGGCCGTCAACGGCAGCAGCACCGCGAACAGGATCCGCATACGGCGCGCGCGTGCAGCCGACAGACGCGGTCGCGCAAACATCCTCGCCGCCAGTCCTTGCGGCTTGATTCGATCGTGCATGTCCCCTCCCGGGCTCCCGGCCCTGCGCCGGCACGCGCATGATGCCGGCCCACATGTTTGAAGAACGCAAAGACGCCGGGATTCAGGCCGCGCCGCGCTTCCGCTATACTCCCGCGTCCGTGCCGGAGTGGCGGAATGGTAGACGCAGCGGACTCAAAATCCGCCGCCCTTAAAAGCGTGCGGGTTCGAGTCCCGCCTCCGGTACCAGTCGACGGCCCGCGCATGCGGGCCGTTGCCGTTTCAGGGCCTGTCGCGAGGTCCTTCTTCCGCATCGATCCTCGCATCGCGCACCGGTTCGCTCGGCTAGCATGCCGGCATGTGCCTGATCGCCATCGCCTGGAACACCCGTCCCGATCTGCCGCTGGCGTTGATCGCCAACCGCGACGAATTCCATGCGCGCCCGACCGCAGCCGCCGCGTTCGATCCGCAGCATCCGGACGTCTACGGCGGCAGCGATCTCGTGCAGTGCGGCAGCTGGCTGCTGGCCTCGTCGCGACGCCGGCTCGCCGCGGTGACCAACGTGCGCGCCGGCGTCGCGCCCGAAGCGGCTGCGCTATCGCGTGGTTGGCTGGTGCGCGACTTCGTGCAGGGCGACGCATCCGCGGCCGACTTCGCACGGAGCCTCTCGGAGACGGCGCAGGACTACGGTCGCTTCAATCTGCTGGTCTGGGATGGCGATGCGCTGTGGTTCGCCAGCAACCATCCGCGCTTCGATGCCGCGCCGGTCGCGCCGGGCCTGCATGCGATGTCGAACGGCGCCTTCGATGCGCCGTGGCCGAAGAGCACCGCGGCGACGCGGACGTTGGCGGACTGGCTGGATATAACTGCGCACGAAGCACCGTTTACTTCGCTCGACGATGCAGCGCTGGAACCTTTATTCGCCGGGCTGCGCGATACACGCACGGCACCGGATGCAAGCTTGCCGGAGACCGGTGTCGGGCTCGCGCTGGAGCGACGGCTATCGCCTGCCTTCATCGAAGATGCGCAGTACGGGACGCGGTGCAGCAGCGTGGTGTTGGTGGACCGGGAAGGCGTGATGCTCTGCGAGCGACGCTTCGATGCGGATGGCAAGGCGATCGAGACGTCGCGGCAGCGATTGGCGTCGCAAACGCGTTAGCGCCCGCGCGCGGATCAGATGTCATCGACCGCGGTGGCACCGATCACTCAGTTCGAGGTCGCCTCACACCGCACCGGCGCATCGTTTTCCAGCGCCTGTTCCCAGCCGTTCGGATTGCGCGTGGCCACGGTGTTGTTGATGCAGCTCTCGCTCTCGCCGGCCTGACGCGCAGTCATTGGTCCCGACAGTCGACGTTCACCATCGTTCGCCGGCGTCGCAGCTGGCAACGGCGCGCCCGCACTGTCGGGTTGTGCGAGCTGGGCGGCGTCTGGATTCGGAGCTTCGATCACCGGCTCGGGCTGCGCGACGGGTGCATACGCGGCAGGCGCCGGTTCGACCGGCGCAGCGGTCTCGACGGGTGTCGTGTCGACCGGCGCGGGCGCCTGTTCGACAACCGCCGGCGGTGCGTCGTCAAAGCGGTCGCGCAGCAGGCCGCCGATCGCATCGGCGACGAGGCTGCCGACCAGCACGGCGAGCGCGATCGGCAGGAAGAAGGCCCAGGGGGATACGGCATCACGGTCGTAGCGCATCGAAGACTCCAGAGACCTCGTGGACACACCGGCCTGTCGGAACGCCGGATATGCGGAAGGCCCAGTCTGCCGGATTTTTCCGGCCGGCCGGGCCTTCCAGTGCCGGAGCGTCTGCGGTTGGCCTTGCACCTTCCGGGGTCTGCTTCGACACCTGGACGCTAGTGCCGGAACCGTTATCGAGCCGTCAAAACCGGCAATCTTCCGTCGGCAGGCTCATGGACGCGGCCACGGCCACCAGCCGCGCCCGGTCAGGGCATAGCGATCGGCGGCACGCTCGAAGCGGTTGCGTACGCTGACCCCGCCGAACAGCAGATACATCGGCAGGAACAATGGCCCGAGCACCATGTATTGGTAGACGTGCGCGCGTTCGTGATCGGCCAGCTGGATCGGCGCGTCTTCGCACCAGGCCGCGCGGTGCGCATAGGTCGTGCAGCGCACGTCCAGCGAATCGCCGGTGTGCAGGATCACGTTGCCGAACGTGATCGCCCCGCCCGGCCCCCACGGCCAGCGGTCGAACACCAGTGCGAGGTCGTCGCGACGCCAGCGGCACTGCGCACCGAACGGCAGGCCTGCGAGGCCGCCGACCAGTCCGATCAGCGTGTTGGGCACCGTCCACATCGCGCCGAGCACCAGTGCCGCGACGCGCACCGCCGGATGCACGCTCAGCCCTCGCCTTCCGGCATCAGCATCCACAGCAGCAGGTAGACGAACAGGCCGGGGAATGCGGCCGACACCACCGAGATGATGACGAACAGCGCGCGCACCACGGTCGGGTTCCAGTCGAAGCGCCGGGCGATGCCGCCGACGACGCCGGCGAGCACGCGATCCTCGCGCGTACGGCTCAAGGTGGGCGACGTCGCCATCAGTGCGCGCACCCGGAACACAGGCGCGTCATGCGCGTTGCGTCAGCCAGTCGTGGATCGCCGACGGTACCTGCGTTTGCGCGCGACCCGACACGTAGATGCCGATATGCCCGCCGCGGAACGACAGTTCGGAGTAGTCCTGCGTGCCGACGAGCCCGCGCAGCGCACGCGACGCATCCGGCGGCACCAGATGGTCCTGCTCGGCGAAGATGTTGAGCACCGGCATCTCGACCAGTCCCAGATGCACTTCGCGATCGCCGATGACGATGCCGCCATTGACGAAGCCGTTGCCCTGGTAGAACTGCTTGATGTACTGGCGGAAGGTCTCGCCGGCCTGGTCGGGCGAATCGAAGATCCACTTTTCCATGCGCAGGAAATCCTCCAGCGCCGGCGCGTCGTCGAGAATGTCGACCACGCCCACGTACTTCTGCACCAGCAGGCGCCACGGCTTCAGCGTGAGGTAGCACGCGTTCATCATGTCGGCCGGCACGTTGCCGAGCGTGTCGACGAACAGGTCGACGTCGAGATCGCGCGTCCAGTGCGCCAGCATGTTGTCGTCGGTGTGGAAATCCACCGGCGTGACCATCGTGATCAGATTGCGCACGCGCTCGGGATGCAGCGCGGCATAACTCAGTGCGAACGTGCCGCCCTGGCAGATGCCGAGCAGATTGATCGCATCGAGCCCCGCGCTGCGACGCAGGTGATCCACTGCGCCACCGAGAAAGCGTTCGATGTAGTCCTCGAGCATCAGGAAGCGATCGGAGCGGTCCGGATAGCCCCAGTCGAGGATGTAGACATCCTCGCCGCGCTCCAGCAGCCCCTTCACGATCGAACGGTTGTGCTGCAGGTCGACCATATACGGCCGGTTGACCAGCGCGTAGGCGATCAGCAGCGGCACGCGCGCGGTCGGCGCCTTCTCGCCAATGAAGCGGTACAGCACGACCTTGCCGTCGCGCCAGACTTCCTGCTTGGTCGTCGCGCCGTAATCGAAGTCACCGACCTCGCGCAGCGTGCGCAGGCCGGCGCCCAGCTTCTGCTGGATGCGTACGGCTTCGTTGGCGATGCGATCGGGCGTGATGTGCAGTGGTCCGGCCATGGTCAGCGCTTCCCTTTACGCGGCTTGCTGCCCTTGCCCTGCAACGGCTCGGGCGCGATTGGAATCGGCGAGATGAAACCGAGGTTGGGCAGGCTGGCGACGCGTGTCGGCGACCGCGCGGCCTTGCGCGACGCGCGCGCCGGTGCGGCAGGCGCCTGTGGCGTGCGACGGGCGGATTGCGTGCTGCGCGCGGACGTTTTCGAGGCCGCGGCAGGACTGCGACCGCGGGTGCTGGCTGCCGAACGCGACTTCGCTGCCGGCACGGGCTTCGAGACGGCCGTCTTCGCAGATGTTTTCTTCGCGCCGGCCTTCTTTGCCGGTCCGACTTTCTTGGCAGGCGCTTTGGTGACGGCGCGCTTGGCCGTGGCCTTCTTCGCGGCGACCTTTTTGGCTGCAGTCTTTTTGACCGCAACTTTCTTCGCCGCCGACTTCTTCGCAGGCGCCCGTTTCGCGGTTGCCCGCTTCGCAGCCGGTTGTGCCGGCGCTGCGTCTTCTGCCGCAACACGCGGCCTGGACGCCACCGGATCGGGCGCCGGCGTCACGACACGCGTCGGCCCCGCGGGACGACGTGGCGGCGCGGTCGAGGTGGCAACCGTATGTGCACCCGCGCCATCCACGGCATCGAGCCGATCCCGCACGCGGCGCAGCGCACGCTCGAGATCGGCGATCTTGCGATGCGCGCCATCGAGTTCGGTGCGCGTCGGCAGGTCGAGCACACGGCAGGCCTGTTCGACCTCGCGCTGCACGGCCTGACGCAGACGCATCTGGCCACCGACCATGCCGGCATAGGCCTTGCGGAACGCGGGCGACAGCGCGACGTCGGCATACGCTTCTTCGGCGGCGTCGATCCACAGGTCGAACAGCGCGCGTGGTGTTTCGATCGGCGTCGCCGGATCACGCGCGGCAAGCTTGCGTTCGAAGATGCCGAACGCGACCGTCGACGCCTGCATCAGCAGCGTCTGGTAATCCTGCTGGCTGCTTTGGTACTCGGCGAACGCGCGGCCGAGATGCTGCCAGCGCTCCTGGTGTTCGCGGGTCAGGCCGAAGGTCGGCAGCGAAAACGCGTCGCGACCACCGCCGCCCATTGCCTGGCTCGCGCCGGCGGCGTCGAGAAAGGGCTTGAGCCGCTGCAGCCAGGTCTCCCAGCCTTCGATGCCCGGCCCCTGCAGGCCACCGAACATTTTCCCGACCGGATTGCCACCCATCGCCTCGCGCCAGGCGGCGGTGATCGCTTCAGGCGATGCCTCGCGACCCACGAATCCCGCAGCGACGCGCTGCATCTGTTCGAGCCAGGGCCCGGCCATCGACTGGAACTGCCGCAGTGCATCGGTGCCTGCATCGGACGGCTGTGCGCCGCCCTTGAACCATTGCGACGGATCACCCCACGGCGGCGCACCTGCGCCCGCTGGCGCGGCACCCATCGGATTCCAGTCGTTGCCCGGCATCGTGCGCTGCAAGGCATCTCGGCACGCGTCCCAGTAGCGGCGCGCGAGGCGCTCCAGATCCGCGGCTTGCGCGTCCGCTCCCTGTCCCATGTTGAACATCGTCGACTCCTGCGAACCGCGTTCGATCATAGCAACGCCACGCGGCGCCGACGGGTCAGAATTTGGGAATGCGCAGCGTCTTGCTGACCATCATCGCGCCGGACGCGGCGAAGACCAGTACCAGCGGATGCAACAGCCACGGCCCGAGGCGCACTTCGCCCAGCCACAACACTTCACCGATGCTGCCCTGCCACGCGGCCAGTGCGAGCAGTACCACCAGCAGCAGGCTCGACGGAATCGGCGCGCCTTCGAAGAACTTCACCTTGTCGCCGCCCTGCGACAGCGTCTCGGCGGTCACGTTGTAGCGCGCGAGACGGCTGACGCCGCAGCAGACGAAGCCGGCGAGCACCAGCGCATCCCAGCCGCCCTGCATGCCGCAGGCGTAGGCCAGCGCGGCGGGCGCCACACCGAAAGAAATCACGTCGGCCAGCGAATCGAGCTCCCGGCCCAGGGTCGAGGCGACCTTGCGCCAGCGTGCGATGCGGCCGTCGAGCGCGTCGAAGATAAAGGCCAACGGGATCAGCGCCATGCCGACCAGCAGATCGCGCACGCTCCCGGCCTGCAGATAGCGCATCGCCGCGAACACCGCGCCGGTGCCGCAGAACGCGTTGCCCAGCGTGAACCAGTCGGCAAGCTGGAAATCGCGGAGCATCGAGAAGTGGCGGGGTCGGGACATCGGGGCTCCAAGGGAATGGCGTCGGCCGATGGTGCCGGGGCGGCCCATGCGGCTGCGTGAGTGTTGACAACAAGATATCAATTAGATATCACATTCTAAACCTATCCGAGGACGCCGCAATGCAAGAAAACCCGATCCGCTCCCTGCCCGGCGTCCCGGTCCTGCTGGTGCAACTGGTGGTAATGCTCGTGTGCGCCTCGCTCGTGCCGTCCACCAGCGGCGTCCTCCCCGTGATCGCCATTGTTGTGGCGCTTGCCACCGCGTTCACCCTGATCGGCCATTACATGGTCGAACCGAACCAGGCTGCGGTACTGAGCCTGTTCGGCAAATACGTCGGCACGGTCAAGGACACCGGTCTGCGCTGGAACAACCCGTTCCTCGCCAAGAAGAAAGTGTCACTTCGCGTGCGCAACTTCGAGAGCGGGCGGCTCAAAGTCAATGAACTCGACGGCAGCCCGATCGAGATCGCCGCGGTCATCGTCTGGCGCGTCGTCGACTCGGCCGAGGCCGTGTTCAATGTCGACAACTACGAAAGCTTCGTGCACATCCAGTCCGAGGCGGCGCTGCGCGCGATGGCGACCAGCTATCCCTACGACCAGCACGAAGACGACCAGATCTCGCTGCGCAGCCATCCCACCGAGATCTCCGATCGCCTCAAGGAACATCTCGACGAGCGCCTCACCGCGGCCGGCGTCGACGTGCTCGACGCGCGCATCAGCCATCTCGCCTACGCGCCGGAAATCGCCCATGCAATGCTGCAGCGCCAGCAGGCGAACGCGGTCATCGCCGCGCGCACGCGCATCGTCGCCGGCGCCGTCGGCATGGTCGAGATGGCGCTGGCGGAACTGGAGCGGAGCGGCGTCGTGACGCTGGACGATGAGCGCAAGGCATCGATGGTCAGCAACCTGCTGGTCGTGCTGTGCAGCGACCGCGGGACCCAGCCGATCGTCAACACCGGATCGCTGTACTGATGGCGCCGCATCACCTCGCCGCACTGATATTCGCGTTGATGGCGGTGCCCGCCTTCCTGTCCGCGCGTTGGCTCGTGCAGGGCCGCCTGCCGCTGTCGAGCGGTGGCGGCATGACCGTGCGCGACAAGGCCGTCCTGGACAACAAACTCGCACGGCTGCTGCGCATGATCGGCCTGGCGATGCTGGCCACAGCGCTCGGCCTCGCGCTGTGGGGCGATCAGGAGCGGCGTCTGCTCGTGTTGATCGTGGTGATGTTTCTCGCGGTCAACGGCCTCGCGGCCGCGTGCATCTTCACCGTGGCCAGCGCCAAGCGCCGCGCGCGAGGCGGTCGCGGGTGAGCGACAAGAAGGCCTATCCGCTGCGCATCAATGCCGCGATCCTCGTGGCCGTGCAGCGCTGGGCCGACGATGATCTGCGCAGTGCGAACGCGCAGATCGAATTCCTGCTGCGCGATGCGCTGCGACGCGCGGGGCGTATCGCGCCGGCATCCGAATCCGAAGTTGCGAAGGACACAGAGCATGAGTGAGCGCTGGCAGTACAAGGTCGAGGAAATCAAGGTGAGCCTGCTGGGCGGGATCAAGCCGACGGACATCGAGGCGCGCCTGCAATCGCTGGGATTACAGGGCTGGGAGCTGGTCAACGCCGTGTACGCCGCTCCGGTCGGCCCCACCCTGCTGTTTCTCAAGCGACCGGCATGAGCGCAGCCCTCGCCACCCCGCGTCCGCGGCAGGACCTGCGCATCGCGGTCCTGCTTGCCGCCGCCGCTGCAGTCGCCACGCTCGCAGTGATTCCGTACCTGCTGCAGATCGATCCTGCGCGTATGACCGGGGGTGGCGCGATCGCGCTGCCGGCGCTGATCGCGATCCAGGCGATGTCGATGTTCATCCTCTGCGCATTGCTGGCGTGGGGCGGCCTGCGCATGGGACACCGCGTCGGCCTCGGCGCGCCGCTGCTGCAGCACTGGGTCAGCCGGCATGGCGATGCGCGGATCCGCGATCGCAAGCCTTGGCAGTCGATCGGTCTGGGCGTCGCGACCGCCATTGCGATTCTCGTGCTGTCGCGCGTGTTCGATCCGCTGCTGTTGCCGGAAACCGACGTCCAGATGACCGACATCACCGGCGCACGCAGTGCGCTGTACGGTCTGATGGCCTCGTTCTACGGCGGCATCGTCGAAGAACTGCAGCTGCGCCTGTTCCTGATGACGCTGATCGCATGGACCGCGACCTGGTTGCTGCGCAGGCGCGCCGCTTTCGACGGCACGCTGTCGCCGCGCGTCGCATGGGCCGCGGTCCTGGTCGCTGCGCTGCTGTTCGGACTCGGCCATTTGCCGGCGGCATCGATGGTCTGGGGACTCGACGCGGGCGTCGTCGTGCGCACGCTGTTGCTCAACGGCATCGGTGGTGTCGCGTTCGGCTGGCTGTACTGGAAGCGCGGCTTCGAAATGGCCGTGCTCTCGCATTTCGCCGCGGATCTCGTGCTGCATGCCCTGGTGCCGCTGCTGTTGCCGCAGGGCGTGCTTTAGAGAGCAGCACGCCCGGCTTTTCTGACGGCGCCGACGGGCGCCGCTAAGCTGTCCGCATGCACACGCATCCATCTTCCCGCCTCCTGTTCAACACGCCCGCCATCGAACTCTGGCCCGCGCGCCTGCTGCGGGCGCGCAGCAATCGTGATGCGCGGGTGCTGACGCGTGCGACGCAGGTGCTGCGGCGCAAGCGTGATGGCGCGTATCTCGCAGCGGCGCTGCCGGAAGGCGTGATCGGGCTGATGCCGCGCTGGCAACACGAGGCCGGCATCGACGAGGCGCTGGACCTGCTCGATGCCGGCACGTCGCATGCGACGCACGCGGCGGCGGCCGATCTGCCGCTGTCGGAGGTCGAGGCCCGGCTCGAAGCATTAGGTCTGGACGCCAACGACTACGCTGCGCGCACCGGCCTCGCGCTCGTCGCCGAGCCCGCATGGCTCACGTTCGCCGGTGTCGACCGCTATCGCCGTCCCTTGTGGCTGGAGTGGGAGACAGCGCGCGCCTGGCAGGCGCTGCATGCAGCAGCCGCACGTGAGGGCGTCGCGCTGGATGCGGTATCCGGCTATCGCAGCCACGATTACCAGCTGGGCATCTTCGATCGTAAACGCGAGCGCGGCTTGTCGCTCGACGCGATCCTCGCCGTCAATGCGGCGCCGGGCTACAGCGAACACCACGCCGGCAGCGCGCTGGATATCAGTGCGCCGGGTGCGCCGGCTGCCGAGGCATCTTTCGAGAAAACGGCGGCATTCGAGTGGCTGACGCGCCACGCTGCCGATCACGGCTTCACGATGAGCTATCCGCGCGACAACCCGCACGGCATCGTCTACGAACCGTGGCATTGGCGGTACCGGCCCGCCACCGACTGAGCGACTGCTGCGCCGCGATCAGCGCCGCAGTGCGGCCACGGCCTGCAACAGCCAGCCGAGCATCGTCAGCATGCCGCCCCAGGGCGCGAAGAACGACGGCCCGTCGAACAGATGGCGCGACACCAGCGCGCCGGCGAACAGCAGCGTACCGATCAGCAACGCGACAAGAGAGGCCAGCTCGATCGTGGCGCGTACGGTGCGACCCAGCAGCACGAGCGCGACGCCGTGGCCGAAGGCGAACACCGCCGCGGTCTGCAGCGCGGCGCGTGCATCGCCATCGACGGCGTGCGCGGCGTAGGCCGACAATCCGACCGACAGCCCTGCCAGCAAGGCACCGGCGGCGACCAGCCCACCTATGTGTCGTGCGTTGCGTCCCGATCCGATGCCCATTGCCTGCTCCGATGACGCCTCTGCGGCGCGATGCGGACCGCGTGACCCGGAATGGCGGTCTTGGAATGGCGGTCCTGAAACGACACACGCCGCATCCCGGAGGATGCGGCGTGCGATGTACAACCCGCGCGGTGTGCGCCTGCTTACTCGGCCGGAGCCGCCGCAGGTGCCTCGGCCGCCTCGGCCGGAGCCGGGGTTTCCGCCGGCGCCGGTGCAGCAGCAGCCGCTGCGGCAGCAGGTGCCGCGTTCGGATCGCGCAGCGTCCAGAACACCTCGAATTCACCGTTCTCGGTGAACGCGGTGTCGATGCCGTTGACGTAGTTCTCGTAAGGACGGTCGGTGACTTCGTGGCCCTGCGTCAGCGCCCAGGCGCGGACGGCGTTGCGGACGTTGTCCAGCTCCGCCATGAAGCCCTTGTAGTTCGCCTTGGCGACGCGGGCGCGCGGCAGGAACACGGCCTTGACCGGGCCCAGCAGTTCCAAGCCGGTCAGTTCGACGGCATCGGTGGTCGATGCAGCGACCGGCGGTGCGGCAGCAGCGACCTCTTCACCTTCGCCCTCTGCAGCCGCAGGCGCAGCAGGCGCGACCGGACCGGTGCCCTTCTTGCGGACCGGCAGACCGATATCGAACGTGTAGGTCTCGCGGCCGAGCTCGGTGGTGATGATGCGCAGCGGACCGGCAGCCTCGAGGTTGTTCGCAGCCATGGTGCGGTTGATCCACTCCACGTTGGCCTTCATCGAGTCCTGGATGACCTGGTTGTTGCGTTCGACGGCGCCGGCAGCCACGACCAGCAGGTTCTCGGCCGGACGGTCAGCAGCGGTCAGATTGGCCAGCGTGCTGCCTTCGGCGCGGTAGTCGACGTTCGGCACCGCGGCAAGCATGTTGGTCAGACGACCCAGGCCCAACTTGATGCCGTCGCCGATATTGCGACTGACGTACAGGCCGGCAAAGCGACCCAGCAGATCCCAGCCGTAATCGACGCTGTAGGTCTGGGTGATCTCGATGTTGCGGTTGTTGCGACCCGTCGGCTTCAACGTGAAGGTGGTCGTCTTGTTGTTGCCTCGCGTCGGGTTCTCGACCGCGTAGACCACGCGTGCGCCGGGCTCGGATTCCGTGATTTCCCAGCTGCCGTCGCCGACGCGCTTGAGGCTCGAGCTGTAGTCGATGCGAGCACCGACACCGGCTTCAGGACCGGAGACCTTGAGTTCGGCGTTCGGGTCATAGGCGGTAACCGGCGACCAGTCCTTGAAACGGAGCACGCTGTTGAGCGTGTCGAACACGATCGTCTGGCGACGGTTGGTTTCCGCTGATTCAGTCAGGGTGCGGCTGGAGGGAAGCAGGACGGCCACCACGAGAAACAGCACGGCGACGATGACGCATGAAATCAGCAGTTCGAGCAGACGGGTCATTCAGAGTTCTCCAGGACCAAATCCGGCCTGAGGCGGCACAGACCGGCAATCGTATCAAGTTGCGTGTGACCGGGCGAGTGGAATCAAGCATTGATGCGCAGGCGGGCCTCGCCCGCCCGATACGCGCCCGCAGATCGCTGGCCGCGGACGAAGCCGCAAGATTCGGCACGTTGATGTTCGCGCCCGGTGAAACGGCCGCATGACCCGGCGCGATGGGGTAACGCGCCGCTGTGATGGGTCACAGCGTCGCTCGCTGCGCGCCCGTAGAAGGGCACGCAGCGTCGATCACACCAGTTGCAGTTCGAACGCTTTCAGCACAGCGCGGGTGCGGTCGCGCACACCGAGCTTGGACAGAATGTTCGACACGTGATTCTTGATCGTGCCTTCGGCCACGCCGAGCGAGTTGGCGATTTCCTTGTTGGAGAAGCCGCCGGCCATCAGGCGCAGAATCTCGGTCTCGCGGTCGGTCAGCGGGTCCGGCTTGTCGAGACTGACGAACTCGTTGCGCATCTGTTCCAGGCCCGTCAGCAGGCGCTGGGTCACCGCCGGCTGCACCAGCGAACCACCACCGGCAACGGTGCGGATTGCGCCGACCAGCTGGTCCAGCGAGACGTCCTTGAGCAGATACCCTTTGGCGCCGGCCTTGAGTCCGGCCAGCACCAGCTGGTCGTCGTCGAACGTGGTCAGGATGATCGTCGGCGGCAGCGTGCCCGCGCGCGATAGCGCCTGGATGGCTTCGAGCCCGGACATCGCCGGCATGCGCATGTCCATCAGCACGACGTCGGGCTTGCACGCGGGAATGGTCTCGACCGCCTGGCGGCCGTCGGAGGCCTCGGCGATCACCTCGATGCCGCCGTCGAGCGCGAGCAGCGAACGGATGCCCTGGCGCACCAGGGTCTGGTCGTCGACCAGGCAGACTCGGATCATGGTGCCTCCCATTGCGGATTCATGCCGGCGACTGCGCTTCGCCCCGCCGCGCAGCATCGCGCAGCCCGGTCGCATCCGCCAGCGGCAGTTCCAGCTTCAACACAAAACCGCGATCGGGCGCGGTTTCCACATGCAAGCTGCCGCCATAGGCGGCCAGCCGCTCGCGCATTCCGGTCAGGCCATTGCCGATGCGTGCCGCCTCCGCGCCGCGGCCATCATCTCGCGCGTCGACGCGGATCGTGTCGCGGTCCTGGCTGTAGCGCAGGCGCAACAGACTGGCGCCAGAATGGCGCACGGCATTGGTGATGATTTCCTGCGTGCAGCGCAGCAGCACGTGCGCGCGCTCGGGGTCGTCGACGACGAACTGCACCGGCAATTGCATGTCGACCTGCAGGCTGGGCACGTGCTCGGCCAGCGGCAGCAGGGTCGCGCGCATGTCGATCGCATCGTCGTCGCGCAACTGGCTCACCGCTTCGCGCACATCGCTGAGCAGCAGTTTGGCCAGCGTCTGCGCCTGCCCCACATGTTCCTGCGCCTGGCCGCTGGCGAGATGGCTGGCGATCTCGAGGTTGAGGCTCAGCGCGGTGAGATGGTGGCCGAGCAGATCGTGCAGTTCGCGCGAGATGCGGGTGCGTTCGTTGACACGCACGCTTTCGGCCAGCAATGCGCGGGTCGCACGCAGTTCGGCATTGAGCCGGCGCTGCTCCTCTCGCGCCAGCGCCTGCTGGTGGGCGACGAAGCCGGTCACGAAGGCGAAGCCGGTGAAACCGACATACAGGGCCGCCTGCAGCACGGCCTCGCTCCAGGTGAAATCGAGTCCGCGCACGTACACCGGCACAATGACGAACTCGCAGGCAACCAGCAGCGCCACACCCACCCACAGCGGCAGCAGCCACGGCAGCACGCAGGCCACGACCATCAGCAGGATGCTGCCCAGACCGCTCTGGCTGTAGTAACTGATCGCGATCGCGCTGCCAGCCAACAGCAGCACCAGCACCTGGTCGAACGCGCGGACGCGGCGCTCGCCGAGCCCGCGGGTGAGCCAGGCGTAGCTGAGCCCGAACACCGCCCACGCCGTCCAGCTGGGCCAGCTGTCGAGCGCAACGCGTGCCCCGCCGTCGGTCAACTGCTCCACCGGCGCCAGCGACAGCATCAGCAACGGCAGACCGATCAGCACCCAAGTGAACAGGCCGGCGATGCGGAGCAGACGATTGTGGTTGAGATCACGGAGCATGCCGGCATGTTAGGCGCATGTCGGCGCGCCCGGACGGGCCTGAAGTCATGCCAGCCGTGTCGCGGCCGGGCGCCCGACGGCCGCGGCATGCAATAATCCGGCCTTGTGCGACGCGCAGCGGCAGGAGCGCCGCAGACCGGGCGTCTCGCGCGTCCATCGGTAGTCTTACGGAGTCTGGAATGTCGATCGTCGTCCGCGACGTGCATGCGCACGAGCTGGATTCCATCCTCGAACTCAACAACGCCGCCGGTCCCTCGATCCTGCCGCTGGATGCGGCCCGTCTTCGCCATCTGCACGACACCGCGGAGTATTTCCGGGTCGCGGAACGCGATGGGGCGATGGTCGGCTTCCTGATCGGCTTCGCCGCCGGCAGCGGTCACGACAGCAGCAATTTCCGCTGGTTCGAATCGCACTCGCCCGATTTCTTCTACATCGACCGTGTGGTGGTCGCCAGCCGTCGTCGCGGCGGCGGCGTCGGACGCGCGTTCTATGCCGACGTGCAGAGCTACGCCGAGGTCCGCCATCCGCTGCTGACCTGCGAGGTCTTTCTCGAACACGACAACGACCCGGTCCGCCTGTTCCACGGCAGCTTCGGCTTCCGCGAGGTCGGGCAGCACGTCATGCCGGGCACTGACATCCGCGCGTCGATGCTGGTCAAGGACCTGTGCAGCTATGCATGGGTGCGCGAAACGTACGGCGGCGCGCTGCCCGACGAACCCTGGCTGGGCCGCCCCCGCGTGCCTGCCCGCACCACCGAGGAGACGAAAGCCTGATGGCGTCCCGCCCCGCCCCCGCCGCCGATTTCGAACCGGCCGGCGAACTGAAGATCGGCCAGGTCGGCATCGCCAACCTGCGTGTACGTACGCTCGATGTCGCGCGCCTGGCCGACGAAATGCGCAGCCGCGTGGCGCGCGCGCCGAAGCTTTTCGACCGCGCCGCGGTGATCCTGGATTTCGGCGGTCTGGCCGACCTGCCAGACACCGCCACAGCGCAGGCGCTGATCGATGCGCTGCGCGATGCAGGCGCGCTGCCGGTTGCCCTGGCCTGGGGCAGCCCGGCCAATGCCGCGCTCGCCGAATCGCTGGATCTGCCGGTGCTGTCCAAGTTCCGTGCCCAGTACGAGAACGCCGATGCGGTACCCGCGCCTGCGCCCTCGCGCGCTGCGCCGGAACCTGCCGCGCCGCCGCCGGCCGCGAAGGCGGCCCCTGCCCACGCCGCGGTCGAGCCTGGTCTCGTGCAGGCCGGCTCGGTGCGCTCGGGACAGCAGCTCTACGCCCAGAATCGCGACCTGACCGTGCTGTCGTCGGTCGGCGCCGGCGCCGAGGTCATCGCCGACGGCTCCATCCACATTTACGGCCCGCTGCGTGGCCGTGCACTGGCCGGCGCACAGGGCAGCGCGACTGCGCGTATCTTCTGCCGCAGTTTCCACGCCGAGCTGGTCGCAGTAGCGGGCCACTACAAAGTGCTGGACGATATTCCCCGCGAACTCCATGGCAAGGCCGTCCAGGTCTGGCTGGAGCATGACGAATTGAAGATCGCCGCACTCGAGTGACGGCGACACACCAGGAGATGTGTTTTGGCTGAAATCATCGTAGTCACCTCGGGCAAGGGCGGCGTCGGCAAGACCACCAGCAGCGCGAGCATCGCCATCGGCCTTGCCCGTCAGGGCAAGCGCACGGCGGTCGTGGACTTCGACGTGGGTCTGCGCAACCTCGACCTGATCATGGGCTGCGAGCGCCGCGTGGTGTACGACCTGGTCAACGTGGTGCAGGGCGAAGCCTCGCTCAAGCAGGCGCTGATCAAGGACAAGCGGTTCGACAATCTGTATGTGCTGGCTGCCTCGCAGACCCGCGACAAGGATGCGCTGACCACCGACGGCGTGGAGCGCGTGCTGAAAGAACTCGCCGACGACGGTTTCGAGTACATCGTCTGTGATTCCCCGGCCGGCATCGAGAAGGGCGCGTTCCTGGCGATGTACTTCGCCGATCGCGCAGTCGTGGTCGTGAATCCCGAAGTCTCGTCGGTGCGCGACTCCGACCGCGTCATCGGCCTGCTGCAGTCCAAGACGCGTCGCGCCGAGAATGGCGAGCGCGTGCAGGAACATCTGCTGCTGACCCGCTACAGCCCCGCGCGCGTGGAGACCGGCGAAATGCTGTCGATCACCGACGTCGAGGAAGTGTTGGGCCTGAAGACGATCGGCGTGATTCCGGAATCGGGCGACGTGCTCAATGCGTCCAACAAGGGTGAGCCGGTGATCCTGTCGGCCGAGTCGAACGCCGGTCAGGCCTACGACGACGCGGTTGCACGCCTGCTGGGCCAGGAGCGCCCGATGCGCTTCACGACCACCGACAAGAAGGGCTTCTTCAGCAAGCTGTTCGGAGGCTGATCATGGGTATGTTCGATTTCCTCAAGCCGAAGAAGAACACCGCCTCGATCGCAAAGGACCGGTTGCGCATCATCGTCGCGCAGGAGCGGACCAATCGCGGTGCCCCCGACTACCTCCCGCTGCTGCAGCGCGAGCTGCTGGAAGTGATCCGCAAATACGTCAGCATCGACGTCGAAGCGGTGAAGGTGGATCTGGTCAAGGACGGCGACCACGACGTCCTCGACATCTCGGTCGCCCTGCCCGAAGAGCGTCAGGCTACCGCCTGAGTCGTACGGGTGGATGCGTCCCGCGACATTGAATCGGCTGACGCGGCCGGACACGTGCTGTGTCTGGCCGACATCGGGTTCGATGCGCCCGCCGCTCTGCTCGCCCGTTACGGGCTGACCCTGCATCACGTGCCCGACGGCGCGCCGATTCCGGGCAGTTACTGGGGCGCGCCCGAGGCCGGGATCATCGGCGTCGATGTGCACGCGCGTGGCGACACGCCGGTGCATTCGCTGCTGCACGAAGCCGGCCATCTGATCGTGCTGCCGCCAGAGCGCCGCGCCGCAGTGCATACCGATGCGACCGATTCGGTCGAGGAAGAGGACGCGACCTGCTATCTGCAGATCGTGCTCGCCGATGCCCTGCCCGGTGTCGGCCGCGAGCGCCTGATGGCGGACATGGACACCTGGGGCTACACCTTCCGCCTCGGCTCGGCGCGCGCCTGGTTCGAGCAGGATGCCGAAGACGCGCGCAGCTGGCTGATCGCGCGCGACCTGCTGCCGGCTGTGGATCGGTTGGACGCTGCCGCGCCGTAGAGCCACGACGCGGGACGACACGCACGCGCAACCGCGCGCAATCGCATCAGCTGTCGATGCGCCGCGCGCGTCTGAAACACGGTTGTCCGGCATCCGCGCCCGGCACATCGACACTTGCAGCTCCGTGGGCGGCGCACTAGCCTCCCCGTTCCCTAGCTGACCGGAAGCTGTCCGTGAAACAACGCCACGCCCTGCTCGCCCTCGCCGTGGCCGCGAGCCTGACGCTCGCCGGCTGCAACCGCTCCGAATCCCCCGATGCCGCGACGCCTGCAGGCACTGCCGCGGTTCCGGCCGGCGAGACCGCCGACCAGTTCATCGCCCGCGTCAATGAAGAAGTGCGCACGCTGATGCCGGAGCTGACCGCCTCGCAGTGGCTGTCGGCGACTTACATCAACGATGACAGCCAGTTGCTGGCCGCCAAGTACAACGAGCGCTATCTCGCCCAGCTCAACAGCTGGATCGAGCAGGCACGCAAGTTCGAAGGCCAGCAGATGTCGCCCGAGACCGCACGCGCGATCAATCTGCTCAAACTTGGCGCGTCGATGCCGCCGCCGCGCAATCCCGAACACCTCGCCGAACTCACCAAGCTCGCGTCGAAGATGGAAGGCACCTACGGCGCCGGTCAGTACTGCACCGGCGAAGGCGAAGCGCGCAGCTGTCGCGAGCTGGGTCAGCTCGAAGACGTGCTGCGCAGCAGCCGCGACTACGACGCACAGCTCGACGCCTGGCAGGGCTGGCACACGATCGCCCAGCCGATGCGCGCGGACTACACGCGATTCGTCGAACTCGTGAACGAAGGTTCGCGCGACCTCGGCTTCGCCGATGCGGGTGAGGCCTGGCGTTCGGGCTACGACATGCCGCCGGCCGAGCTCGCCGCCGAGACCGATCGCCTGTGGAACCAGGTCAAGCCGCTGTACGAGCAATTGCACTGCTACACGCGCACGCGCCTCGAAGCGCGCTATCCGGGCCGCGGCACCGTCGACGGCGGCCTGCTGCCGGCGCATCTGATGGGAAACATGTGGCAGCAGGACTGGGGCAATCTGTGGGACGTGCTGCAGCCCTACCCCAACGCCGGCGACCTCGACATCACCGGGGCTTTGGAAAAGAACTACCAGGCGCAGCTCAACGAGCGGATGGTCAAGGAAAACGCGCTGATCGATTCGGACCGCCGCGCCGACATCGCGCACGCCGCGCAGATCGACAACGCCAAGCGCATGAACGAGCGCGCGCAGGATTTCTACACCTCGCTCGGCATGCCCGCCCTGCCCGCGAGCTTCTGGACCAACACCCAGTTCGTGAAGCCGCGCGACCGCGACGTGGTCTGCCACGCCAGCGCCTGGGACATGGGCGTCAAGATCGGTGAGGGTTCTGATGCTCAGCCGGACGTGCGCACCAAGATGTGCACCAAGCCGAACGAGGAAGACTTCACGACGATCTACCACGAGCTCGGCCACGTCTATTACTACCTCGCCTACAACGGGCGTCCGCCGCTATTCCAGAACGGTGCGCACGATGGCTTCCACGAGGCGATCGGCGACACCATCGTGCTGTCGATGACGCCGCAGTACCTGCAGTCGATCGGCCTGGTCGGCGAGCAGCAGCAGACGCAGGAATCGCTGGTCAATTCGCAGATGCGCATGGCACTGGCGAAGGTGTCGTTCCTGCCGTTCGGTCTGATGATCGACCGCTGGCGGTGGGGCGTGTTCGACGGCTCGATCACGCCGGAGAACTACAACAGCGCGTGGTGGTCGTTGAAGGCGCAGTACCAGGGCGTCGCGCCGGCCACCGCACGCGGCGAAGAGTTCTTCGACGCCGGTGCCAAGTACCACGTGCCCGGCAACACGCCCTACACGCGTTACTTCCTGTCGCACGTGCTGCAGTTCCAGTTCTACAAGGCGCTGTGCGATGCGTCCGGCCACACCGGCCCGTTGAACGAGTGCAGCTTCTACGGCAACAAGGCGGCCGGCGAGAAGTTCTGGGCGATGCTGGAGAAGGGCAACAGCCAGCCGTGGCAGCAGACGCTGAAGGAACTGACCGGCGGCGAGCAGATGGACGCCGCGCCGGTGCTCGAATACTTCGCACCGCTGCAGACGTGGCTCACCCAGCAGAACGAAGGCAAGACCTGCGGCTGGACCGCGCCGGCCACCGCGCAGTCGCCCGCACCTGCCGCGCAGCCGGCCGCACCGGCGCTGACGCAGGGCTGATCCAGCGTCGCGTGTAACTCGAAGAAGGGCCGGCATTTGCCGGCCCTTCTTCGTTTCAGCGGACCACCGGACTCACATCTGGTCGGTCGGCTCCAGCGACGCGGGATCGCGCGGGCACCCCGGCGGTCGCGTGCCGCGCGAGAGTTCCCACCGCCAGAACATCCAGCCGACCAGCATGAAAGCGGCCGACGTCACCGCCAGCAGCAGCGGCTGATGGCTGACCAGCGGTGACAGCAGACCGGCGACCGCGGCGTTGAGCACCAGACCGGTGAAGGCCTGCAGCGACGACGCCGAGCCGCGCTGGCGCGGGTACATGTCGAGGATCGCGAGCGTCAGGATCGGGAATGTCAGCGCGATGCCGAACGAATTGAGCATCGCCGGCATCACCGCCCACGGAATCGCGGGCTGGTCGACCAGCAGGTTGTAGGCGACGTTGAGCGCCACCGCGACGCCGCTGCAGGCGAAGCCGATGTTCGCCAGACGCGTGCCGGTGATGCGTCCCGCTGCGCGCCCCGAGACCCAGGAGCCGATCATCATGCCGCTGATCATCGGCACGAAGAACCAGCCGAACTGGCGCTCGTTGAGGCCCAGCACGTCGACGACGAACACCGGCGTCGAAGCGATGTACAGGAACAGCGCCGAGAAATTGAACGCGCCCGCCGCTGCGATGCGCTGGAAGCGGCTGTTGGCGACGATCGACACGTAATCGCGCAGCAACCGCCGCGGCGCGAGCGAGATACGGTGTTCGCGCGGATGGGTTTCCGGCAGCCACAACCAGACCACGACCAGCAGCACCAACGAGAACGCGACCAGGAACCAGAAGATCAGCGGCCAGCGGCCCCAGCCCAGCAACCAGCCACCGATGATCGGCGCGATCGCAGGCGCGATGCTGAAGATCATCATGACCTGGCTCATCAGGCGCTGCGCATCGTCGCCCTGCAGCACGTCGCGGATCACCGCGCGGCCGACGATCAGGCCCACGCCGGCCGACAGGCCCTGCAGCGCGCGGAACGACAGCAGCGTGGTCAGGTCGGTCGACAGCGCGCAGCCCACCGACGCGAACACGAAGATCGCCAGCCCACCGAGGATCACCGCGCGCCGGCCGATCGCGTCCGACAGCGGCCCGTGGACGATGCTCATCAGCGCGTAGGCGATGAGATACACCGCGATCGTCTGCTGCATCGCCGCCGGGTCGGCATCGAGATCGCTGCCCATCGCGGGAAACGCCGGGAAGATGGTGTCGATCGAGAACGGCCCGAACATCGCCAGGCCCGCCAGCAGCAGGGCCAGGGTGCGGATCGACGGCATGCGCGGCTGTCTCACGCGGACACCTGCCACACGCTGGTCGGGAGGGACGCATCGGAGAGCGCCGACGCGCAGGCGACGACAGGGCAACAGGAGTCGGGCATCGGGACACCTTCAGACGTCCGCATTCACGGACCGGGCGCGGCGCAGGCGCCGCTCAGAAGCGCGACATCATAGGCCGGTCGACGCCTACGCCCCGGCAACGGCGCGTTCCGCCGCGCCCCCGCGACACGCGCGGGCGCGCAACGTGGCCGGTATACTGCGCCGCGTATGCAGTGGGAGAAGCGGGCGCTCCTTGTGAGCGTCCCTGCCGTAGGCGCAACCGCCCGGAATCGCTCAGGCCCAGTACCGCTGCAGCGGCAACACTCTGGAGAGACCGGAGGCCCGTCAAGGGCGCATCCGGCGCCGAAGGGGCACGAAGCGCACCGCTTCCAAACTCTCAGGCAAAAGGACAGAGGGGCACGCGGAAGACCGGTGGTCTTGCGCCAGCGTCGACCCGAGCGGATCGACGTGGGCGTACGCCGGCATTCCTTGAGCCCCGCCTTTTCCGGATGCCCGCCATGACCGCTTCGACCCTGCGCGACCTCGAACACCACTCGGCCTTCGTCGAGCGCCACATCGGCCCGAACGATGCGGAGATCGCCCACATGCTCGGCGTGGTCGGCTACGACTCGCTCGATGCCATGACCGATGCGATCGTGCCCGGCAAGATCGCGTCCCGCGCGCCGCTGGCCCTGCCCGACGCGATGACCGAAGTCGAAGCGCTGGCGAAGATCCGCGGTGTAGCGAAGCAGAACATCGTGCTGCGCAGCGTCATCGGCCAGGGCTATTACGGCACCCACACGCCGAACGTCATCCTGCGCAACATCCTCGAGAACCCGGCCTGGTACACGGCCTACACGCCCTACCAAGCGGAGATCTCGCAAGGCCGCATGGAAGCGCTGATCAACTTCCAGACGATGGTCACCGACCTGACCGGCATGGACATCGCCAACGCCTCGCTGCTCGACGAGGCGACCGCCGCCGCCGAAGCGATGACGCTGGCCAAGCGTTCGGCGAAGTCGAAGTCCAACGTGTTCTTCGTCGCCGACGACGTGCATCCGCAGACGCTCGACGTGCTGCGCACGCGCGCCGACGGCCTTGGTATCGAACTGCTGATCGGTCCGGCGGGCGATGCGAAGGACGCCGACAGCTACGGCGTGCTGCTGCAGTACCCGAACACCTTCGGCCGCGTCGGCGATCACGCCGAAGTGGCCGATGCCGTGCACGCCCGCGGCGGCATCGTCGCGGTCGCGACCGATCTGCTGGCGCTGCCCCTGATCCAGGCGCCGGGCCGCTGGGGTGCCGACATCGTCGTCGGCAACTCGCAGCGCTTCGGCGTGCCGTTCGGCTTCGGCGGTCCGCACGCCGGCTTCATGGCCTGCCGCGATGCCTACAAGCGTTCAATGCCCGGCCGCCTGATCGGCGTATCGGTCGACGCCGCCGGCAACCAGGCCTACCGCCTGACGCTGCAGACCCGCGAGCAGCACATCCGCCGCGAGAAGGCGACGTCCAACATCTGTACCGCGCAGGTGCTGCTGGCGGTGATGGCGTCGATGTACGCCGTCTACCACGGCCCCGACGGCCTGACCCGGATCGCCCGCCGCACGCACCGTTTCGCGTCGATTCTCGCGGCTGCGCTCGGCAAGGCCGGCGTCACCGTCGGCGACGCGTTCTTCGACACGCTGCACGTGACCGGCGTCGATGCCGATGTGCTGCACGCCGGGGCGCGCGATGCCGGTTTCAACCTGCGCGTGATCGACGCGTCGTCGGTCGGCGTTAGCCTCGACGAGACCACGACCCGCGATGAAGTCGTCGCGCTGGCGAAGCTGTTTGGCGCCGATATTGACATCGAAGCACTCGATACCTCGACCGCCGACGCACTGCCGAAGGCGCTCGCGCGCGACACGAAGTTCCTGACCCACCCGGTGTTCAACACGCACCACAGCGAACACGAATTGCTGCGCTACATGCGCACGCTGGCCGATCGCGATCTGGCGATGGACCGCACGATGATCCCGCTGGGCTCGTGCACGATGAAGCTCAACGCGACCGCCGAGATGATTCCGGTCACGTGGCCGGAGTTCGCCAACATCCACCCGCTGGCGCCGCCCGACCAGACCGCGGGTTACACCGAACTGATCGACGGCCTGGAGGCGATGCTGGTCGAGATCACCGGCTATGACGCGGTGAGTTTCCAGCCCAATTCCGGCGCGCAGGGCGAGTTCGCCGGCCTGCTCGCCATCCGCGCCTACCAGCAGGCGCAGGGACAGGGCCATCGCGACATCTGCCTGATCCCCGAATCGGCGCACGGCACCAACCCCGCATCGGCACAGATGGTCGGCATGACCGTCGTCGTGACCCGCTGCGACAAGGACGGCAACGTCGACGTCGACGACATCCGCGCCAAGGCCGAGAAGTATTCGGATCGCCTCGCCGCGATCATGATCACCTACCCGTCCACGCACGGCGTGTTCGAGGAAGACGTGGTCGCGATCTGCGACATCGTCCATCAGCACGGCGGCCAGGTGTACACCGACGGCGCCAACTTGAACGCCTTGGTGGGTGTGGCCAAACCCGGCAAGTGGGGCTCGGACGTCAGCCATCTGAACCTGCACAAGACCTTCTGCATTCCGCACGGCGGTGGCGGCCCGGGCGTGGGCCCATGCGCAGTGAAGTCGCATCTCGCGCCCTATCTGCCCCGCGCGCTCGGCGGCGATGGCGAGGTGGGCATGGTCTCGGCAGCGACTTTCGGATCGGCATCGATCTTGCCGATCAGCTGGATGTACATCGCGATGATGGGCGCCGACGGCCTGCGCCGCGCGACCCAGGTCGCGCTGCTCAACGCCAACTACGTGGCCAAGCGCCTCGCCCCGCATTACCCGACGCTCTACACCGGTCGTAACGATCTGGTCGCGCACGAATGCATCCTCGACCTGCGCCCGATCAAGGACGCCACCGGCATCAGCGCCGAGGACGTCGCCAAGCGCCTGATCGACTTCGGCTTCCACGCGCCGACGCTCAGCTTCCCGGTGACCGGCACGCTGATGGTCGAACCGACCGAGAGCGAATCGCTGCACGAACTCGACCGTTTCATCGACGCGATGATCCAGATCCGCGACGAGATCCGCGCGATCGAAGACGGCCGCCTGGACCGCGACGACAACCCGCTCAAGCACGCACCGCATACCGCGATGCAGGTCACCGCCAGCGAGTGGACCCACGCTTACCCGCGCGAACTGGCTGCATTCCCGCTTGCGACGTTGCGCCACACGAAGTACTGGCCACCGGTCGCGCGCGTCGACAACGTGCACGGCGACAAGAACGTGTTCTGCAGCTGCATCCCGATCGGCTCGGCCGAAGCCGAACCCGAGGCGTTCAGCGAGCCCGACGTCGCCTGACCGACGATGCGGATCGGCTGGCGACATGCCGGTCGATCCGCGAATTGGGTCACAACCTGACCCGACCGTACGGTCGGGTCTGTTGTATCCACCCGTCGCGCGGAACCGGGCCGCGCCACGACGGGCCGCACCGTTTCTGAACATTGGCACGCGGGTTGCTACTGAGGCTCAGCCTCCTGCTCCGGACCCGCCCATGCTCGTCGGCACCTACAACCCGCTGCTCGTCGTCATCTCGTATGTCGTCGCGGCATTCGCATCCTATGTCGCCCTCGACATGGCAGGCCGCATCGCCGCGAGCGATGGCTGGGCCTCGCGTAGTTGGCTGGTCGGCGGAGCGGTTGCAATGGGCTTTGGCATCTGGTCGATGCATTTCCTCGGCATGCTCGCGTTCGAGTTGCCCATTCCGCAGGGCTACGACCTCGCGGTCACGCTGTACTCGTTGCTGATCGCGATCTGCAGCTCGGCCTACGCGCTACACGTGGTCTCCGGACGCGAACTGCCCGCGCGCAAGCTCGGTGTCGCAGCGCTGATTCTTGGCGCCGGCATTGCGGCCATGCACTACGTGGGGATGGAGGCCATGCGCATGCAGCCGGGCATCGACTACCACCCGGGGTGGTTCGCGCTTTCGATCGTGATCGCGGTGGTCGCCGCCGGCGCGGCATTGTGGATCGCGTTCTCGCTGCGCCGCGAAGGTGCGGGCGTGGTGCGCGCGCGCAGTCTGGCCGCGCTGGTCATGGGTGTGGCCATTGTCGGCATGCACTACACCGGCATGGCCGCGGCGGGCATTTCCGAAGGCAGCATCTGCGGCGCGGCGATCGCCGGCGGCATTTCGCCGCAATGGCTTGCGAGCCTGGTCGGCGCGACGACGTTCGCGATCCTCGGCATGGCGCTGACGACTTCGATCCTCGACCGCCGCCTGCAGGAACGCACCACGCTGCTCAGCGATTCGCTGAAGAAAGCGAACCAGGAGCTGACCTATCTCGCGCTGCACGACAACCTGACCAAGCTGCCGAACCGCCTGTTGCTCGAGGATCGCCTCGAGCACGCGATCCGCCGCGCAGTGCGCAACGGGCACCGCTTCGCACTACTGTTCGTGGACCTTGACGGCTTCAAGGCGGTCAACGATGCCTATGGCCATCCGGTCGGTGATCGCCTGCTCATGCAGGTCGCGCGCCATCTCACCGCCGAGATCCGCGCAGAAGACACGCTGGCGCGGCTGGGCGGCGACGAGTTCGTCGTGCTCGCCGACATCCGGGAGCCGGGCGATGCCGCGACGCTGGCCGACAAGCTGCTGCAGACCGTATCGATGCCGGTGCAGATCGAAGCGGGCGAACTCAACGTCACCGGCAGCATCGGCATCGCGATATTCGGCGCCGATGGCACCAGCGCCCGCGAACTGATGGCCAATGCCGATGCGGCGATGTATTCGGCCAAAGATCAGGGACGCAACGCCTACTGTTTCTTCGAGCCGTCGATGAATCGCGGCGCACACGCCGAACTCGCGCTGATCCAGGACCTGCGCCGCGCACTGCCGCTGGACCAGTTCAAGCTCAACTATCAGCCGAAAATACGTGCGCCGGATGGCCCGCTTGTCGGCGTCGAAGCGTTGCTGCGCTGGTACCATCCCGAGCGCGGGCTGGTGATGCCGGACACCTTCATTCCACTCGCCGAGAAAACCGGCGTGATCCTGGAGATCGGTCGCTGGGTCATCAACGAGGCCTGCCGCCAGCTGATGGAATGGCGCGCCCTCGGCCGCGAGGTGCCGTCGGTGTCGGTGAACCTGTCGGCGACCCAGTTCCGCTCGCCCGGTCTGCTCGGCAAGATCAAGGAAGCCCTCGCGCGCCACGGCATGCCGCCGTCCTCGCTGGTGCTGGAAATCACCGAATCGACCGCCATGCACGACCCCGAAGCGAGTCTGACGATCCTGCAGCGGTTGTCGGCGCTTGGCGTGCAGATCTCGATCGACGATTTCGGCACCGGCTATTCCAGTCTGCTGTACCTGAAGCGCCTGCCGGCCAGCGAGCTCAAGATCGACCGCGCCTTCGTCAAGGATCTGGTCGCCGGCAGCGAGGACGCCGCGATCGTCTCGGCAATCATCGCGCTCGGCCGCACCTTGAACCTGTCGGTGATCGCCGAAGGCGTGGAAACCGAAGCACAGCAGAAGCTGCTGACCGAGCTCGGCTGCAGTTCGTTGCAGGGCTTCCATTTCGGTATGCCGGGAGACGCTGCGACGATCGGGGCACGGCTCTGACCGTCCACTGGACGCAGTGCGTCCCGAACGCCAGCAGGTACGGACATTGATTACACGCCGATGGTCCTCCGGTAACGGAGGCGCGGACGCATCGTGTCAATCGACTTCGCTGGTTGCGTCCGCCAGGTGTTCCAGCAGGGCGTCGATCGGCATCGGCCGCCCGAGGTGGTAGCCCTGCGCCTGGTTGCAGCCGTGCGCGCGCAGCCATTCGAGCTGCTCAGGCGCCTCGACGCCCTCGGCGATGATCGCGAGCCCCAGTCCATGGCCCAGCGCGATCAGCGCGCGACAGATCGCTGCGCTGCGCGGATCCCGCGTCACATCGCGCACGAAGGCGCGATCGATCTTCAGATGGTCGAGCGGTAAGTCGCGCAAATACGCCATGCTGGAGAATCCGGTCCCGAAGTCGTCGATTGACAGGCACAGACCTTCCTGGCGCAGCGCACCCATCAGCGATCGAGCGTCGTCCGGATGCCGCAGCAGCACGCTCTCGGTGAGCTCCAGATGCAGCGCGCGCGGCGGCAGCGCGTGGCGTTCGAACAGTTGCCGGATCGACTCGGGACGCATGTCGGCTTCGAACTGGACCGCCGAGACGTTCACCGCGATCGCCACGTCGCCATGGCCGGCAGCGACCAGACGCGCATGCATGCGCGCCGATTCCTCCAGCACCCAGCTACCGATGGGCACGATCAATCCGGACTCCTCACACAGCGGAATGAACTGTGCTGGTGACACATAGCCGCCGTCGGGCTGACGCCAGCGCAGCAGCGCCTCGATGGCAGCGACGCTGCCATCGAGGAGTCGATGGATCGGCTGGAAGTGCAGCTCGAACTCACCGCGCTCGTGTGCCCGGCGCAGTTGCCGCACCATCGCCAGTCGGCTCGACGCGTGTTCGGCCATCGCCGCGCTGTAGTGCACGACCTGCTGGTTTTCGCGCCGTGCATGCAACGACGCCAGCGCCGCATGTCCGATCGCTTTTTCGGCGCCCGCCTCTTCGCACGGGCCGCTCGCCAGTCCGATCCAGGCTTCCAGCGGAAATGTGCCGCCCTCTGCCTCGACCGGCATGCTGATCACGTCCAGCAATGCGGTGACCATTGCACCCAGCTCGCGGGGGTCGAGCGCGGCGACGACGAATGTCTCGGACGGCATGTAGCCGCAGGCACCATACCGCTCGGCGACCTCACTGATGCGCGCGGCAGCCTCGCACAGGATGTTCTCTCCGGCGCGTCGACCGAGCGTGGGCGCGATCAGTTCGAGATCGCGCAACTGCACGTAGGCGATCGCGAATCCGGCTTCGCTATCTGCCGAACAGTAGGAATCAAGCTGTTCGGCCAACGCGGCGAGGGTCAGCATGCCGGTGGTCGGATCGTGGTTCGCACGCCAGGCCAGATCGCGCTCGTAACCCATGCGCACGCTGACGTCCTCGGCCAGCACGAGGCGCGCCGCCCGCCCGTCGAGTTCGATCGTGCGCGCATGCACCCGCACTTCGATGTGCCGCGCGTCCCGGGTCATCAGCATCCAGAGCCGGTTCTGTGCGTCCTGCCCCCGGCCGGGGATCAACGCTTCCCTGCCGGCCGCCTGGTCTTCCGGCGCGAGCAGATCGGTGACCGCCATGTGCAGCAGGTCTTCGCGGCTGTATCCGTAGGTCTCGACCGCTGCTTCGTTCACCGCGAGGAAACGCATGTCCTGCAGGTCGTAGACCCACGCGGGTAGGGGGTTGCGTTCGAAAATGTGCCGGAACTGCAGCTCGGCGCGTTCCATGCGCTGCTGCGCGTCGCGACGCTCCGTCACGTCCTGCGCCGTGCCTGTCATCACCGGATCGGCGCCGTCGCGGACGGTGGCACCGCGGATCTTCAGCCAGCGCACGGTTCCGTCAGGCAGGACGACCCGGTACTCCTGCACGAAGGACTTCTGGTCGAGCTGCGACAAAGCCAGCTCGGTCCGGATTCGCGGACGGTCGTCCGCGTGGATGCAGTCGACGAACGTCTGGACGGAAATCCTGCCGTCCGTGCACGTAAGCCCATAAAGCGCGGCCATCTCCTGGCTGGCCCGCACATCACCTGCGGCGGGGTACATCCGCCAGACGCCAGTACCCGATGCCAGCTGGGCCTGCTGCAGCCATTCGGCCTGCGACTCGACCTCGGCCATCAAGGCTTCGCGAGCGTGCTCATCCTTGCGCGCGCGCCGCACCACCAGGCCGAACACCAGCCAGTACAGGAACGCGAGGACGCCGGCCGACACGGCATACCGTCGCCATGGCGCGAGCGCCTCATGCAGGCCGATCCCTGCGCTGACGATGAATGGATAGCCACTCGTGTTGCTGAACGCGACCTTGCGTTCGACGCCGTCGAGCTGGCTGACCACATCCCCGCTGAAACGCGCACCTTTGTCCATCACCTCGTCAGGCAGATCGACGCGCTTGCCCACATGCGCCCCGATTCGCCCGTATCTGGCGACGACAACCCCGGCCTGCGTGTAGATCGTGGCACTGCCCTCGGCGCCGACGTCGAGCGCGTCGACCATGCCTTCGAATCCCTCGATGCGGAACAACGCGACCAGCCAGGCGTCGGCGGCCGGAAATGCCAGTGGCAGCAGGACCTGTCTGTTGTCCCGCAACAGGGGGCCGGCTGCCAACAAACCGCTCCTGGCATCGAGGCCGGAAACCCATTCACCGACTCCGGGCTCGACATTGATGGCGCGCTGCGGTCGGCCGTCACGTCCATAGACGAGGACGGCGTCCAGCTCTGCATGCCGCTCGGCGACACCACTGATCCAGGCATCGAGGCGATGCATGGCCACGCTCCCCGGTAGGTCCGCATTCGCAGTGCGCTCGGCCGCGACGCCCTTGAGCGCGCGCTCGATGTTGCGCATCTCGTAATGCAGCAGGCGGTCAGTCCCGGACGCCAGCGCCATGCTTTGCCGCGACGCGGCTGTGAGACGCGCGTCGCGATCGAGCAGCACCAGGATGAGCAGACCAACGGTGAGTACGACGCCGAGCATCGCACCCGCGTTCCGGATCGAGCGGGCCGAACGAAGTCGCAGCAGCCGCCTTGTCGTCACGTCAGTCTGCATTGTGTGGTTTGGGCGGCGCCGAGTCGCGGCGCCCCTGTGCTCCTTCGCTGAGAACCCCAGCATGCGGGTAAAGGGACCGCAGCCAGTCCTGAGAAAAATCTGAAAGCCTTGCCTCCGTCGCGCCGCCTGCTGCCGCGCCCCGCCTTGTGCGTGCGCCGCGCTTCACGGCACGTGGCCAGACGGTGGGCGAACGTCTGGTCTTCCCATCGCGAGCACTTGATCATGGCCGACAAGAACACCAAGTCCGGCGAAAAGCCGGAGGCGACGCGGCGCACCAATGTCGCGGTCAACGACCGCATGGCCGGTCGCGGTGCCGACTATGCCTACGACAACAACGCGTCCGGGGAAGGGAACGACGCGTCGCTGTCGGCCGGTCCGACCTTTGAAAGGCGCGTGCATGCGGACGGCCACGTCGAGGGTGTGGAACCTTCGCGCGCGAGAAGTGCTGACGGGCAGGATGCGGCTGCCGCCCATGCCGGGCTGCCATCATCCACGCGTGACGTGGGCAAGGATGCTGTCGGGCAGGAGGGCGATCCGGGGGCCGACTCCGGCCATGAAGAAAGCGGACAACGGGATGCGTGACTGCGCTCGACGGTGCTGCGAACGACGCGTGTAGCCAGAATTCCCGATCGCACGTGACCGCGCTGGTACGCCGCGCATTACGTCAATGACCGTACCGCGCGGGCCGCGCATGCGCGCGATCGCTCGCGCCCGCGCGCGTGCACGCTTGGTCGCAACGAAAAGCTGACACGTGCTTTGCGCACTTCAGGCGTCGATCCCCTAGAATCCGCACCGTCCTCGCCCCCGGAGTCACCGCATGTCGTCTGCCCCCCTCGCCTACCGCCGCGTCCTGCTCAAGTTGTCCGGCGAGGCCCTGATGGGCGACGAGGATTACGGTATCGACCCCAAGGTCATCGGTCGCCTGGCTGACGAAGTGATCGAGGCCCAGAAGGCCGGCGCCGAGGTCGGCCTGGTCATCGGCGGCGGCAACATCTTTCGTGGCGCGGGCCTCGCGGCCGGCGGCATGGACCGGGTGACCGGCGACCAGATGGGCATGCTGGCCACGGTGATCAACGCGCTGGCGATGCAGGATGCGCTCGAGAAGCGTGGCGCGCGCGCGCGCGTCATGAGCGCGATCAAGATCAATGACGTCTGCGAGGACTACATCCGCCGACGCGCGATCCGCCACATGGAGAAGGGACGCGTCGCGATCTTCGCCGCTGGCGTCGGCAGTCCGTTCTTCACCACCGACTCGGGCGCCGCGCTGCGCGGCATCGAGATCGGCGCGGATCTGCTGCTGAAGGCCACCAAGGTCGACGGCGTGTACGACGCCGATCCGAAAAAAGTGCCCGGCGCCAAGCGTTACGATCGCCTGACCTACGACGAAGTCCTGCGCCAGGGCCTCGAGGTGATGGACACCGCGGCGTTCGCGCTGGCGCGCGATTCCGATCTGCCGCTACGTATCTTCGATATGAGCCAGCCGGGTGTGCTGCTGCGCATTTTGCGCGGCGAGCCGATCGGCACGCTCGTACAGGGCCGCAGTTGAGTCCATCCGCGCGGCCTCGCGCTGCGCTGCGACATCGCCCGGCCCCGCCGTCGGCCCCGGACGCTTATAATCGTCCGATTCGCACACGGACCGGGGCTGCCCATGCTCAACGACATCAAGAAAGACACCCAGACCCGCATGGCCAAGAGCGTTGAAGCGCTCAGGCACACGCTGGTCAAGGTGCGCACGGGCCGCGCGTCGACCGCGCTGGTCGACAACATCAAGGTCAATTACCACGGTTCGGACATGCCGTTGAACCAGGTCGCCAGCGTGGTGGTGTCCGATGCCCGCTCGTTGATGATCACCCCCTGGGAGAAGCAGATCGTCGGCGCGATCGAGAAGGCGATCCTCGGTTCGGACCTCGGCCTGACCCCGAACACTGCCGGCACCACGATCCGCCTCAACCTGCCCGCGCTGACCGAAGAGCGTCGCCGTGACCTGTCGAAGGTCGTCCACAGCGAAGGCGAGGACAGCAAGGTCGCCATCCGCAACATCCGCCGCGATGCCAACCAGCAGATCAAGGAACTCCTCAAGGAGAAGCTGATCTCCGAGGACGACGAGCGTCGCAGCGAAGACGAGATCCAGAAGATCACCGATTCGGCGATCAAGGATGTCGACGAGGTCGTCAAGGCCAAGGAGCAGGAACTGATGTCGGTCTGACGGCCTGGCCGCAGTCCGCATGAACGCGTCAATTCCGAACGGGCCCGTCCCCCGCCACATCGCCGTCATCATGGACGGCAATGGACGCTGGGCGGCGCGCCGCAGGCGTCCGCGCGCGATCGGCCACCGCGCCGGTGCGCGCACCGTCAATCTCTGCATCGACTTCTGCCTCGAACGCGGCGTCGGCGCGCTGACCCTGTTCGCGTTCTCCAGCGAAAACTGGGGCCGCCCCGACGAGGAAGTCGGCGCGCTGATGAAGCTTTTCCTCGGCGCGCTGGACCGTGAAGTCGGCGAACTGCATCGCCGCGGCGTGCGCCTGCGTTTCATCGGCGAGCGCGGCCGTTTCAGCGATGGCATCCGCGGCCGCATGGCGGCGGCCGAAGCGCTGACTGCAGGCAACACCCGTCTGACGCTGGCGGTGGCTGCCAGCTACGGCGGACGCCAGGACATCGCGTCGGCAGCACGTGCGCTGGCCGAGGATGTCGCGGCCGGTCGCCTGCGTCCTGACCAGATCGACGAAGCGACGCTCGGCGCACGCGTCGCGCTGGCCGACCTGCCGGCACCGGATCTCTTCATCCGCACCGGCGGGGATCTGCGCGTCAGCAACTTCCTGTTGTGGCAGCTCGCGTATACCGAGCTGTGGTTCACCGAGACCCTATGGCCCGAATTCGGCATCCAGGAACTCGAGCAAGCGTTACAGGTCTATGCCTCGCGCGAGCGACGCTTCGGGCTGACGGGCGAACAGATCGCCACCGCACAGGACGCGCCCGGGGAGGGCCACCCATGACATCGACCCGCATCCTCGCGGCTCTGTTGATGGCGCCCGTCGCCATTGCCGCCGTGCTGCTGCTCAATACGCCGTGGATGGCCGCCGTTTCGGCGATCCTCTTCCTCGCCGCGCTGTGGGAATGGCTGCGGCTGACCGACATCGACGACACACTTGCGCGGACCGCCTTGCTGGCACTGAATCTGCTGCTGATGGTCGCCGTGGTCTGGGCCTCGGCGACCGGCGGTGGCTCGCTGGTATTGCTGAAGATCCTGGCGATGATCGGGGTCGTCTGGTGGTTGCTGGCGACCCTGTGGCTGCGCTATTACGACTTCGCCTCCGATCACGACACCAAGGCGCGCGTGTTCAAGCTCGCCGCCGGCACGCTGGCCGTGATTCCGGCCTGGGCCGCGCTGTGCGTGATCCACGCCGGCGAGAACGGTGGCCACGGCAATCGCTGGTTGCTGTTGGCGCTGGCGATCGTCTGGGCAACCGACACCGGCGCGTACTTCGCAGGCCGCAAGTTCGGCAAGCGCAAGCTCGCACCGCGGATCAGCCCGAACAAGACCGTCGAAGGACTGGCGGGTGGCGTCATCGCCGGCGTCGTCGTCGCGGTCGTGTTCGCGCCGCTCGCGGGCGCCACCGTTGCGCACCTGCCGCTGGTCGCGCTGGTCGCGGTGCTGACCGTGCTCGCTTCGGTCGTCGGCGATCTGTTCGAGAGCCTGCTCAAGCGGCATGTCGGCGCCAAGGATTCGGGCACCCTGATTCCCGGCCACGGCGGCGTGCTCGATCGCCTCGACAGCGTGCTGGCGGCACTGCCGGTGTTCGCGTTCGGCCAGATCTGGCTCGGCTTCTGACGATGCACTCTGTTTGCGTTCGCTGCGGCCGGATGTGCCGCGCATGATCCGCAAGGTCGCCATCTTCGGCGCCACGGGTTCGATCGGCACCTCGGCGCTGGACGTGATCGCCCGGCATCCCGATCGCCTGCGCGCCAGCGTGCTGGCGGCGGGCAGCAACGTCGCCGCACTGGTCGCGCTGTGTGTGTCGCATCGTCCGGAACACGCGGTGATCGCCGATCCCGCGCTGCTCGACGCCCTCGCGACCGCGTTGCACGACGCCGGACTCGACACCACGCCCCATGCCGGCATGCCCGCACTCGATGCGCTCGCCAGCGATGCGGGCGCCTGCGACACCGTGGTCGCTGCGATCGTCGGCGCGGCCGGGCTCGATTCCACGCTGGCTGCGCTGCGCGCCGGCAAACGCGTGCTGCTGGCCAACAAGGAATCGCTGGTGCTGGCCGGCGCGCTGATGATGCAGGCGGCACGCGATGCGGGCGCGACCATCGTGCCGATCGACAGCGAGCACAACGCAATCCATCAATGCCTGCACGCGGACGGTGACTGCAGCGGCGTTGCGCGCATCATCCTGACCGCGTCCGGCGGCCCGTTCCGCGGTCGCGATCGTGCATCGCTCGCCGACGTGACGCCCGCCCAGGCGGTTGCACATCCGAAGTGGTCGATGGGGCCGAAAATCTCTGTCGACTCCGCCACGCTGATGAACAAGGGGCTGGAGCTGATCGAAGCCCACCACCTGTTCGCGATGCCGGTCGAGCGCCTCGATGTCCTCGTGCATCCGCAGAGCCTGGTGCACTCCTTCGTGGAGTTCATCGACGGTTCCACCCTCGCCCAGCTGGGATTGCCCGACATGCGCACCGCGCTCGCCGTGGGCCTGGGCTATCCCGATCGCATCGCCTCGGGCGTGTCGGGCCTGGATCTGCTGCAGCACGGTCGCCTTGATTTCGAAGCGCCGGATACCGACGCATTCCCGTGTCTGGCACTTGCCCGCGGCGCATTGGCCGCCGGCGGCACGGCGCCCGCGCTGCTGAACGCCGCGAACGAAGTGGCGGTTTCAGCCTTTCTTCAGGGGCACCTGCGTTTTCTAGCCATTCCCACGCTGGTCGAGCACGTGCTCGACACGCTTCCTGCCGCTGACGCAGCGTCGCTGGCCGTGCTGCGCGATGCCGATGCGAGCGCGCGCCGCGTCGCCGCGCAGGCAATCGAAACCGGTGTTGTCCATTGAGCAAGCGTGATGTCTGAATTCTTCGGCTCGGTGTGGTGGCTGATCGTCAGCCTCGGCGTGCTGGTCACCTTCCACGAGTTCGGCCACTACTGGGTCGCGCGCCGCTGCGGCGTGCGCGTGCTGCGCTTCTCGGTCGGATTCGGCCGCGCGTTGTGGTCGCGCCGCGGCAAGGACGGCACGGTCTACCAGATCGCGATGATCCCGCTGGGCGGCTACGTCAAGATGCTCGATGAGCGCGAAAGCCCGGTGCCAGAAGCCGAAGCACACGAAGCCTTCAACCGCGCATCGGTGTGGAAGCGCATCGCCATCGTCGCGGCCGGGCCGATCGCCAATCTGATCCTGTGCGTCGTGCTGTTGTGGGCGATGTTCGTGATCGGCCGTCCCGATTACGCGCCCGTCGTCGGCCAGTCCAGCGGCATCGCCGAAGCATCGGGGCTGCGCGCAGGCGATCACATCGATGCGGTCGGTGACCGCGAGACGCCGACTTGGATGGAGGTGCAGCTCGCACTGCTGCCGGCCGCGCTGGATCGCCAGGACATCGCCCTGCGTGTGACCGACGAGCGCGACCGCGCAGTGGTCCGCGAACTGCGCCTGTCGCAGCTGCCCGAAGATTTCGATCAGCGCCGCATCACGCCGGCGATCGGCCTGTGGCCGCGGCATCTGCTGCTGCCGGCGGTCGTGGGCCGCGTCGAACCGGAATCCGCGGCCTGGGGCGTACTGGCCGAAGGCGACCGCCTGACCGCCATCGACGGCAGCCCGGTGCGTGTGTTCGAAGACATCGGCCCGCTGGTACAGGCGCTGGGCGATCGCGGCGGCCAGGCGATGGTGGAGGTCGATCGTGGCGGCGACCGCCTCGCACTGGAAATGGCCCCCAAGCGCACAGAACTCCCCGAAGGGCGCGGTGAATACTGGGCCTTCGGCATCGCACCGCCGCGCGACCTGCCGCTGCCGGCAAAGGACGCGATCCAGCAGTACGGCGTGCTCGCGTCGGTGCCGGCGGCGTTCCATGAGGTCGGCCATCTGACCGGCCAGCTGGTCGGCATGATCGGTCGCGCCTTCAGCGGCCGGGTCGCAATTGAGAACACGGTCGCAGGCCCGATCACGATCGCGCGCGCGGCCAATACCTATGCCGGCCAAGGGCCTGCGTGGTACCTGACGATCCTTGCGTTGCTGTCGCTCAGCCTGGCGATCCTGAACCTCCTCCCCATCCCGCTGCTGGATGGGGGACACCTCTTGTATTACCTTATCGAGTTGGTCAAAGGCAGCCCGGTCAGCGAGCGCGCGATGGTGGCCGGGCAATACGTTGGCCTGGCCCTGCTGGCCAGCCTGATGGGCCTGGCGTTCTACAACGACATCCTCCAACTCGTGCGCTGACACCTGCTTCGACCCGGATTCCGCCGCACACACCGCGCCGGAACCACTCCCCTACCCGGATCCAAAGATGACGCGAATGCCTGACCGCCGACTGCTTGCCCTCGCCCTCGCCACGGTGATCGCCGCGCCGGCCTGGGCCCAGACGGCCGCGAACGCACCTGTTGCCGCGCCTGCGCCCGCCGCCCTGCCCCCGTTGGCACCTTCGAGCGCCAGCAGCTTCACGGTCAGCGACATCCGTGTCGACGGTCTGCAGCGCATCGGCGCCGGCACCGTGTTCACCTATCTGCCGGTCGAGCGTGGCGACACCGTCAACTCGACGCGCATCAGCGATGCGGTCCGCGCGCTGTACCGCACCGGATTCTTCGAGGACATCCAGGTCGCGCGCCAGGGCGACATCCTCGTGTTCACGGTGAGCGAGCGCCCGGCGATCAACCGCCTGACGCTGACCGGCAACAAGGACATCAAGACCGAGGACCTGACCAAGGGTCTGACCGAGATCGGCCTGTCCGAAGGCGAAACCTTCGACCGCCTCGACCTCGACCGCGTGACCCAGGAACTGGTGCGCCAGTACAACAACCGCGGCAAGTACAACGTCAAGATCACGCCGACCGTTTCGCGCCTCGACCGCAACCGCGTCGACATCGCGATCAACGTCGAGGAAGGCAAGGCGGCAAAAATCCGCCACATCAACATCATCGGCAACGAGACCTACGATCTCGACACGCTGACCGACAACTGGGAATCGGGCGAGTCGAACTGGCTCAGCTGGTACCGCCGTGACGACCAATACTCGCGCGAGAAGCTCGAAGGCGACCGCGAGAAACTGCACAACTTCTACCTCGACCGTGGCTACATCGACTTCAGCGAAGACAGCGTCCAGGTCTCGATCAGCCCCGACAAGGCCGACATGTTCATCACCGCCGGCGTCACCGAAGGCGAGATCTACAAGGTGTCGGATGTGCAGATCACCGGCAATCTGGTGCTGCCCGAAGAAGAAATCCGCAGCCGGGTTTTCGTGGAAAAGGACCAGGTGTTCTCGCGCGCGCTGCTCGAACTGAGCTCGGACGCGATCATCGCGACGCTCGGCAACATCGGCTACGCGTTTGCGCAGGTGAATCCGATTCCAGAAGTCGACCGCGAGAACCGCACGGTCGCGATCAACCTGCAGGTCGTGCCGGGCCCGCGCGTCCAGGTGCGTCGCGTCCAGTTCAAGGGCAACAGCCGCACGTCCGACGAGGTGATGCGCCGCGAGATGCGCCAGTTCGAAGGCGCTTGGTATTCGCAGGCCGCCGTCGACCGCTCCAAGGTCCGTCTGCAGCGCCTGGGTTACTTCGAGTCCGGCAGCGTCAACGTCGAAAGCCAGCCGGTGCCCGGCAGCAACGACGAAGTCGATGTGGTGTTCAGCGTCACCGAGACCACCTCGGGCAGCTTCGTGTTCGGCCTCGGTTACTCCCAGCTCGCCGGCGTGACCACGTCGGTGCAGCTGTCGCAGAACAACTTCCTCGGCAGCGGCAACCGCGTGTCGGTGGAAGCGCAGCGCAACGTGTATCTGCAGCGCTACTCGTTCTCCTTCATGAATCCATACTTCACCGACGGCGGCATGTCGCTGGGCTACAACCTGTGGTGGCGCGAGTTCGACAACTCCGAGTTCAACACCGCCCAGTACTCGTCGACGAGTGCGGCGGCGCAGACGGTTCTTGGCATTCCGCTGACCGAGAACGACTCGATCTCGCTGCTGCTCGGCGTTGACCGCAACCAGATCTTCACGTTCCGCGGCTCGTCGCCGGAATCGATCGTCGATTACGTCGACGCATTCGGCACGCGCACCTTCCACGCCTGGCGCAGCGAACTGGCCTGGGCGCGCGACACCCGCAACGACTATCTGCAGCCGACCCGCGGCATGATGCAGCGCGTGTCGCTGGAGAGCACCCTGCCGGGCTCGACCGCGGAGTACTTCAAGCTCAACTACGAAATTTCGAAGTACTGGCCGATCAATCGCCATCTCGTGCTCAATACCCGCGCCGAGCTCGGTTACGGCGACAGCTACGGCGACGACGTCGTGCGCAACGTCTGCTTCACTGCGCCGACTGTCGTCGACAGCAACGGCGATGGCGTCGTGGACACCCAGGTACCCGGCGCTGCGCCGAGCGAACCCTGCGTTCCGTCGTCCAACGACTACATCCGCACGATCACCGCCACCGGCCTGCCGTTCTACGAGAACTTCTACGCCGGTGGTCCGCGCTCGGTGCGCGGCTTCCGCGACAACACGCTGGGTCCGCGCGAGACCGCACTCAACAGCTCTTTCCTGCAGCCGATCGGCGGCGCGGTGAAGACCATCGGTTCGGTGGAAATGTTCTTCCCGCAGCTGATCAAATCGCCGGCCGCGCGCATCTCGGCGTTCGTCGACTTCGGCAACGTCTACAAGGACGTCGACAGTTGGGACGCGAAGGAACTGCGCGCTTCGGCCGGTGTGGCGTTGATGTGGCGCGCGCCGGTCGGTCCGATTTCGATCAGCTACTCGTATCCGCTGCGGCAGCAGAAGGAAGTGCGCGGCGGCGCCGGCGACCTGATCAAGCAGGCTGACGAAGTCGAGCGTCTGCAGTTCACCTTCGGCGGCGCGTTCTGATCCAGCGCGACCGATGACCGATACGCAGACCCGCCATACCGCCGAAGCGCTCGCGCAGCGCTTCGGTCTTGTTGTCCGCGGCGCGCCGGAGACCACGGTGTCCGGCGTCGCGACGCTCGCGACCGCGACCGGTTCGCAACTCGCATTCCTGTCCAATCCGCGCTACCGCCCCCAGCTGGCCGACACCACGGCCGGCATCGTGGTGCTGCGCGAAGCGGACGCCGACGGGTACGCCGGTACCGTGCTGATCGCGAAGGATCCCTACGTCGCCTACGCGAAGATCGCTGCGCTGTTCGATCCGGCCAGCGATGCGCCCGTAGGCATCCACACCTCCGCGGTCGTCGATCCAAGCGCACAGGTCGATGCGTCAGCGTCGATCGGTCCGCACGTCAGCATCGGCGCGCGCAGCGTGATCGGCGCGGGCGCGACCATCGGCGCCGGCAGCGTGATCGGCGAGGACTGTGTCGTCGGCGATGGCAGCCGTCTGATCGCCCGCGTGACCCTGGTCAAGCGCGTGCGTCTGGGTGCACGCGTGACCATTCATCCGGGCGCCGTGCTCGGATCCGAGGGCTTCGGCCTCGCGATGGACGCCGGGCGCTGGATCAACGTGCCGCAGCTCGGCGGCGTGGTCATCGGCGACGATTGCGATATCGGCGCCAATACGACGATCGATCGCGGCGCGCTCGAAGACACCACGCTTGCCGAGGGTGTGCGTCTCGACAATCTGATCCAGATCGGACACAACGTGCGCATCGGTGCGCACACTGCGATCGCGGGCTGCGTCGGCATCGCCGGCAGCACGAAGATCGGCAGTTATTGCCTGTTGGCAGGCAAGGTCGGCGTTGCCGGCCATCTTGAAATCTGCGACAAGGTCGTCGTCCACGCGATGACGATGGTGTCCGCATCCATCACCGAACCTGGCGAATATTCCGCCGGCATTCCCGCCCAGCCCACGCGCGAGTGGCGGAAGAATGCCGTCCGGATCCGCCAGCTCGATTCGCTCGCGCGTCGCGTCACGGCGCTCGGGAAGGGGGAACCATGACAGACCCGATCACGTTGCCGATCTACATCGACGGCGTTCACAAGCTGCTGCCGCACCGCTACCCGTTCCTGCTCGTCGACCGCGTCGTCGAGTTCGAGCACGGCAAGCGCGTGCTCTGCTACAAAAACGTTTCGGCCAACGAAGAGTTCTTCCAGGGCCATTTCCCCGGGCAGCCGGTCATGCCGGGCGTGCTCGTCGTCGAGGCGATGGCGCAGGCCGGCGGCATTCTCACCCACCTGACCAAGGGCAAGGACTGCGAAGGCAACCTGTCGTATCTGGTGAAAGTGGACGCTGCGAAGTTCTCGCGCATGGTGGTGCCGGGCGATCGTCTCGAGCTCGAGGTCACGATCAAGCGCGAGATCCGCAACATGACCATGTACAGCGGCATCGCGCGCGTAGACGGCGAACAGGCGGCATGCGCGGAGATCCTCTGCGCCGAGGTCCCGCGCTGACATGGGCGCTGCGCAGGTCCATCCCAGCGCGGTCGTCGATCCCGGCGCGACGCTGGGCGACGACGTGCGCGTCGGCGCGTTCACGCTGATCGGTCCGGATGTCGAAATCGGCGCCGGCACCATCGTCGGCCCGCACTCCAGCATCCATGGGCCGACGCGTATCGGCCGCGAGAACCACATCCACGGCCACGCCGCGATCGGCGGCGAGCCGCAGGACAAGAAGTTCGCCGGCGAACGCGCGGAACTGGTGATCGGCGACCGCAACACGATCCGCGAATTCGTCACGATCAATCGCGGCACCGGCGACGGTGGCGGCATCACCCGCGTCGGCGACGACAACTGGTTCCTCGCCTACACGCACGTCGCCCATGACTGTGTGGTCGGCAACCGATGCGTGTTCTCGAACAACGCCACGCTGGCCGGCCATGTCACCGTCGGCGACCACGTGATCCTCAGCGGCTTCGTCGGCATTCACCAGTTCTGCCGGATCGGCGCGCATGCGTTCATCGGCATGGGCGCGTTCGTCAACGGCGACGTGCCGCCATTCGTGATGGTGGCGCAGGACGGTTACGGCCGACCGCGCGGCATCAACGCCGAAGGCCTGAAGCGCCGCGGCTTCGACAGCGCACGCACTTCGGCGATCAAGCGCGCCTACCGCGCCCTGTACGTCTCGGGCGATTCGCTCGCCGATGCGCGCGTGCGACTGGAAGAGATGGCGCAGGACAGCGAGGACGTGCGTGCGTTTCTCGATTTCATCGAGGCAGGCGATCGCCCGCTGCTGCGGTGATCGCGCCCGCGGTACGACGCTCCGTCGATGTCGCACAATGACGCCGTGTCCAGTCCCGCGCCCGCTTCCGTGTCCCTGATTGCCGACCGCATGTCCGATGCGCCGCTGCGCATCGCGCTCGTCGCGGGCGAAGCGTCCGGCGATCTGCTCGGCGCCGGCCTGATCGAACAACTGCGCGCGCGGTATCCGAATGCGACGTTCGCCGGTGTCGGCGGCGATGCGATGCGCGCGGCCGGCATGGAGACCTGGCACGACGCGTCCGAACTCGCGGTCATGGGGCTGTCGGAAGTGCTGCGCCACCTGCCGCGGCTGCTCAAGTTGCGCAAGACGTTGCGCGCGCGCCTGCTCGACTGGCGACCGGATGTGTTCATCGGCATCGACGCGCCCGATTTCAATCTCGGTCTGGAGCGCACGCTAAAGGATCGCGGCATCCGCACCGTGCATTACGTCAGCCCCTCGATCTGGGCCTGGCGGCAGGGGCGCGCGGCGAAGATCGGCCGCAGCGCGGATCTCGTGCTGTGCCTGTTTCCGATGGAACCGCCGATCTATGCGACGCATGGCGTCGACGCGCGTTTCGTCGGCCATCCGCTGGCGGAAATGCTGGCGCTCGAACCCGACCGCGCGGCGGCACGCGATGCACTCGGACTGCCGCAGGACGCGCCCGTGCTCGCGGTATTGCCGGGCTCGCGACTCGGCGAGATCGGCCGGCTCGGCGAGGTGTTTCTCGACGCCGCCACGCGAGTCGCCGCCGCCCTGCCCGGCCTGCGGATCGTCGTGCCGGCCGCGAATGGCGGCTGCCGCGCCGCGATCGATACCTTGCTCGCACAGCCCCGCTTTTCGACGCTCGACGTGCGGGTGCTCGACGGCCAGGCGCGCGCCGCGATGGTGGCCAGTGACGTCGTGCTGCTCGCCTCGGGCACTGCGACGCTGGAAGCGCTGCTGGCCAAGCGCCCGATGGTCGTCGGCTATCGCATCGCGCCGAGCACCGCCTTCCTCGTGCGCCTCTTCAAGCTGATGAAGGTCGATCGTTTCTCGCTGCCCAACGTGCTCGCCGGCCGCACGATCGCGCCGGAGTTCATGCAGGAAGACTGCACGCCCGGGAATCTCTCGGCCGCGGTGCTGCACTGGTTCCGCGATCCGACCGCGGCCGATGCGCTGCAGCCGGTCTATCGCGATCTGCATCTGCAGTTGCGCCAGGGCGCATCGGCGACCGCGGCCGACGCGGTCGCGCGTCTCGCCGCGCCCGCGCTGCCCGCACCGGCGCAGACGCCATGACCCGCCGCCTGCGCATCGCCGGTGTCGACGAGGCCGGGCGTGGACCGCTGGCAGGACCGGTGGTGGTCGCGGCGGTGATCCTGCATCCGAAGCACCCGATCGACGGCCTCGACGATTCCAAGAAGTTGACCGAGAAGCGCCGCGAGGCGCTGTACCCGCAGATCGTCGAACGTGCGCTGGCGTGGCGGGTCGAGTTCGTCGATGTCGACGAGATCGATCGCATCAACATCTTCCAGGCGACGATGGTCGGCATGGCGCGCGCAGTGCAGGCGCTGGCGCCCGCCGCCGAGCGCGTGCTGATCGACGGCAACCGCCTGCCGCGCGGCCTGCCCTGCCCCGCACGCGCGATCGTCGGCGGCGACGCGATCGAGCAGTCGATCATGGCGGCCTCGATCCTCGCCAAGGTCGCGCGCGATCGCGCGATGGTCGAACTGCACACGCAGTTTCCCGACTACGGCTTCGACCGGCACAAGGGCTACAGCGCACCGACGCATCTCGCCGCGCTGCTCGCGCACGGCCCCTGCGTACATCACCGCCGCAGCTTCGCGCCGGTGTCGCGCCTGCTGCCCGACGCCGTGTCGGATGCCATCGCCGAACCGGCGACCCTGGACCTGTTCGCCGAGCCATTGCCGGCCTGAACTTCGAGCGCCCGAGGCTCACGACTGAACCGTTCCCGGTGGACCGGCACACACCTGCCGCGCCAGAGCGCGACCCGCCCCCTGTCAAGCCTTGTCCGGCCCCCGCCCCGGCCCTAACCTGACCCTCCGGTTGCCACGCCCCTGCAATGTCCGCGCGCTTCGCCCACCTCCACGTCCACAGCGAATACTCGCTCTCCGATTCGACGATCCGGATCAAGGAGCTGGTGAAACGCTGCGCGGCGCTCGACCAGCCGTCGGTCGCGCTGACCGACCGCAACAACCTGTTCGCGCTAGTGAAGTTCTACAAGGCGGCCGAGGGCGCCGGCATCAAGCCGGTGATGGGCGCGGACATCTCGCTCGCCGAAGGCGACGAACCGGCCTCGACGCTGACCCTGTTGTGCCGCGACCACGACGGCTATCTGTCGCTGTCGCGCCTGCTTACGCGCGCGTGGATGGAAGGCCATCGCACCGATGGCGTCGTCGTGCGCCCGGAGTGGCTGCGCGAGGCGAATACCGGCCTGTTTGCGATCGCCGGCCGGCACGGCCCGGCGGCGAAGCTGCTGGCCGGTGGCCGCGACGATCTCGCCCGGCAGTGGTACGCGCAGTGGCGCGAGGTCTTCGACGACCGCCTGTTCCTGCAGCTCACCCGCTGCGGCTTCGACGACGAAGCCGTGCACAACGCGCTCGCCTTGCAGGTCTCGTCCGATCTCTCGCTGCCGGTGATCGCCGGCAACGACGTGCGCTTCCTCGATGCGGAAGGCTTCGACGCGCACGAAGCGCGCGTGTGCATCTCGACCGGCCGGGTGCTCGACGATCCGCGTCGCCCGAAGCTCTACACGCGCGAGCAGTACCTGAAGTCGGCCGACGAGATGGCGGCGCTGTTCTCCGATGTCCCCGACGCGATCGACAACACGCTCGCGCTCGCGCAGCGCTGCAATCTCGAACTGCGCCTGGGCACCTATTACCTGCCCGCCTATCCGGTGCCCAGCGAACACACGCTCGACACCTGGATCCGCTCGCAGTCGCACGAGGGTCTGGTCGAGCGTCTGGAGAAATACCCGGTCGCCGCCGGCCACACGCGCGAGAGCTACATCGAGCGTCTCGATGTCGAGCTCGACGTGATCTGCAAGATGGGGTTTCCGGGCTACTTCCTGATCGTCTCGGACTTCATCAAGTGGGCCAAGGAACACGACATTCCGGTCGGCCCTGGCCGCGGTTCGGGCGCCGGCTCGCTGGTCGCGTGGGCGCTGAAGATCACCGACATCGATCCGCTGCCCTACGACCTGCTGTTCGAGCGCTTCCTCAATCCCGAACGCGTGTCGATGCCCGACTTCGACATCGACTTCTGCATGGACCGCCGCGACGAGGTCATCGACTACGTCGCCGCGAAGTACGGCCGCGACCGCGTCAGCCAGATCATCACCTACGGCACCATGGCTGCGAAGGCCGTGGTGCGCGATACCGGCCGCGTGCTCGGCTATCCCTACGGCATGGTCGACGGCATCTCCAAGCTGGTGCCGCCGACGCTGGGCATCGGGCTGGAAGACGCGCTCGGACGCACCGACAAGTCGCGCAGCGACGATGCCTGGCGCTCCGACGAACTGATCGCGCGCTACAACGACGAGGACGACGTCCACGACCTCCTCGATCTGGCCCTGCAGCTCGAGGATCTGACCCGCAACGCCGGCAAGCACGCCGGCGGCGTGGTCATCGCGCCGTCGCCGCTCAGCGATTTCTGCCCGCTGTTCGCCGAACACGACGAAGGCGGCCGCGGCCGCAATCCGGTCACCCAGTTCGACAAGGACGACGTCGAGACGATCGGCCTGGTGAAGTTCGACTTCCTCGGCCTGCGCACGCTCACGATCATCGACTGGGAGGTCAAGGACTTCAACGCGCGCCGCGCGACGGCAGATGAGGCGCCGCTCGACATCGCTGCGCTGCCGCTCGACGACGTGGAGAGCTACAAGCTGTTCGCGCGCGGCGACACGGTGGCGGTGTTCCAGTTCGAATCGCGCGGCATGCGCGAGC
>JBJMWR010000037.1:0-34872 GCA_045810015.1 Luteimonas sp. | reverse complement strand
CGGAACGCACGTCCTGGCCGGCGAGGATCTTGGACTTCTCCACCGCGCCGACGGCGAAGCCCGCCAGGTCGTATTCGCCCGCCGGATACATGCCCGGCATCTCCGCCGTCTCGCCGCCGATCAGCGCGCAGCCGGCCAGTTCGCAGCCGCGGGCGATGCCGCCGACGACCGCCGCGGCGGTGTCCACATCGAGCTTGCCGCAGGCGAAGTAATCGAGGAAGAACAGCGGCTCGGCGCCCTGCACCAGCACGTCGTTGACGCACATCGCGACCAGATCGATGCCGATCGTGTCGTGGCGGCCGAACTGCTGGGCCAGCTTGAGCTTGGTGCCCACGCCGTCGGTGCCGGAGACCAGCACCGGCTCCCGGTACTTGCCCGAGAGGTCGAACAGCGCGCCGAAACCGCCCAGGCCACCCATGACCTCGGGCCGGAAGCTGCGCTTGACCAGCGGCTTGATACGTTCGACGAGTTCGTTGCCCGCGTCGATATCGACGCCTGCATCGCGGTAGGTCAGGGGAGTGGGAGCAGTCACGGCAGCCGTCGCAAGGCGGGAAGACCGCGGATTTTAGCAGCCGGCCGGCCCGCAGTCGTGGCCCGCGCATCGGCGCCGCCACGGACCGTCCGCATCGTTTATGGCACCATCGCGCCTCGATGACGCCCCGATCCAGGACTTGCCGGATGCACCGCCCGAAGCGCTCGTTCAACATGATGACGTGGCTGCTGGCCGCGCTGCTGGGCACGTTCGCCGTGTCGGGAACCGCTTCCGCGCAGCGCGTGGAAGGCGACCGGGCCGCGGCCGTCGGCCTGTATGCGGCCGAGATTCCGGTGCGCAGCCAGAGCGAATCCGAGCGCGAGGCCGGCTTCACCCGCGCGCTGGCGCAGGTGCTGGGCAAGCTGTCGGGCGACCGCAACGCGGCCCAGCGCCCGGGCGTGTCGCAGGAACTCCGCCGCGCCGCCCAGTACGTGGAGGGCTACGACTACCGCCAGGACGAGGGCGTGTCCTCGCGCGGCTCGCCGACCTTCACCACCACCCTGGTCGTGCGCTTCCGCCAGGACGACGTGGACGCCGTTGCCGGCGCGCTGGGCCTGCCGGTGTGGCCGGATCCGCGGCCCAAGCCGGTGATGTGGCTGGCGATCGACGACGGCTCCGGTCCGCGCCTGGTCGCGCTTCAACAGAACAACGTGGCCCGCCCGACGTTGCAGCGTGCGATCGAGCGCGGCTACCGCCTCGGCCTGCCGACCGGCAACGCCGCCGAGCAGGCCGCAGTGGGTGCGATCTGGCGTGGCGACACGGCATCGGTCGCGCGCATTTCGTCGCGCTACAACCCGCCGATGCAGCTGATCGGCAAGCTCTACCGCGACGGCGCCGGCTGGAAGGCCGACTGGATCTTCGTCGACAGCGGCCGCGTTCTCGCGCGCTGGAGCGAGACCGGCGCCGATGCCCGCCGCACACTGGCCAGCGGCGCCGATGGCGCGGCCGATGCGTTGACCAAGCGTTATGCGCGCACCAGTCCGACCGGCGCGCCGTCGACGCAGGCGATCGTTTTCTCCGGCATCAACAGCAGCGCCGACTACGTCAAGTTGTCCGCGCAGCTGCAGCGCATGTCGGTGGTACGCGGCATCCGCCCGGTCCGGGCGACGCCGCTGGGGCTGGAAGTGCAGCTCGATCTGCTCACAGGTCTGACCGGCTTCCGCCGCATGGCCGACGAGAACGTGTTCGTGGAAGCCGACGGCAACATCGAGGGCGTCACGCCCGTGTTCCATCTGCGTTGATCCCTTCTTCGCTGTACCGCACGGACCGCCACCGATGATCCAGACCGACCCCGCGAACGCCGACATCGCGCGTTTCCTCAAGCGCCTGCAATGGGGTCTGGTGGCCTTCGCCGTCGGTTATGTGATCTGGCTGCTCGGACCGATCCTGACCCCCTTCGTACTGGCGCTGCTGCTCGGTTGGCTGGGCGATCCGCTGGTCGATCGTCTCGAGCGTCGCGGTCGTTCGCGCGGGGTCGCGGTGACGCTCGTCTTCCTGCTGATGACGCTGCTGCTGGCGCTGGTGCTGATCATCCTGGTGCCGATGATCGAACGGCAGATCGTGACGCTGATCGACAGCCTGCCCGAGTATCGCGACTGGCTGCTCGGCACCGCATTGCCCTGGATCGAGCAGCGCACCGGCTACGAGGTCATGTCGTGGCTGGATACCGATCGCCTGATCGAACTGATCCGCGGCCACTGGCAGCAGGCCGGCGGCGTGGCGGCGACGGTGCTGGCCTACGCGTCGCGCTCGGGCTTCGCGATCCTCGCGCTGGTCATCAATCTGGTGCTGGTGCCGATCCTGGCCTTCTATTTCATGCGCGACTGGGACCTGCTGGTCGAACGCGTGGCGGCGCTGATTCCCCGCGACCACATCGACACCGCCACCCGCCTTGCGCGCGAGACCAGCGAGTCGCTCGGCGGCTTCCTGCGCGGCCAGTTCCTGGTGATGCTGGGGCAGGGCGCGATCTACGCGGTCGGCATGTCGATCGTCGGCCTGCGTCTGGGGCTGCTGATCGGCATGATCGCCGGCCTGATCAGTTTCATTCCGTATCTGGGCGCGACCGTCGGCATTCTGCTCGCGCTGATCGCGGCCATCGTGCAGGCGCAGGGCTTCGACTGGCAGCTGCTGATCCTGATCGGTGTGGTGTTCACGGTCGGCCAGCTGGTCGAAAGCTATGTGCTGACGCCGCGCCTGGTCGGTGATCGCATCGGTCTGCATCCGGTTGCGGTGATCTTCGCCGTGCTCGCGGGCGGCCAGCTGTTCGGGTTCCTCGGCATGCTGCTGGCGCTGCCGGTGGCGGCGGTCGTCAATGTGCTGCTGCGCTACGCGCACGAGCGCTACACGCACAGCCGCCTGTATGCCGGCGACAAGCCGGATATCGAGATCGCGGGCGCGGCGACGTCGCAGCGTCCGGTGATTATCGTGACCGACACCAAGGGTCTGGATGGCGAGCGTTGAGCTAGGCATGAGTGGTCCATCGCCCCAGCTGCCGCTGGCGCTCCGGTATCCGCCGGACCAGCGTCTCGAAACCTTCGTCGCCGACGATGCCGCGTTGCTGCCGCAGCTGCGTGACTTCGCGCTGGCTGGCGTGCGCCGCGGGCTGTATGTCGAAGGCGCGTCGGGCACCGGCAAGACCCACCTCGCCATCGCCTTGTGCGCTGAGGCCGACCGGCTCGGTCGACGCGCGGTGTATCTGCCGCTGCGCGGCATCGCCGGTCGTCTGCGCGACGCCGCGCAGGCGCTGGACGGACACGATCTGGTCGCGATCGACGATGTCGATGCGATTGCCGGCGACCGCGATGACGAGGTCGCCCTGTTCGATCTACACAACCGATTGCACGACGCCGGCCGCGCAGTGTTCTACACCGCGTCTGCATCGCCAGATGCGCTCGCACTCGGCCTGCCGGATCTGCGCTCGCGACTCGGCCAGTGCATCCGCGTGCCGCTGCCGGTGCTCGATGACGCGGGCCGTCACGATCTGCTGCGCCTGCGCGCCGAACGTCGCGGCCTGCAGGTCGACGCCGCGACCATCGACTGGCTACTGCGTCGCCATGATCGCGACCTCCCCGCGCTCACCGCGCTGCTGGATCGTCTCGATCACGCCTCACTCGCCTCACAGCGACGGCTGACCGTGCCCTTCGTGCGGCAGGTGCTGGCGCTCGAGTGAGCGCGGCAGCCCGCAAATGCGCTTCGTAGGATGGGTAGAGCGCAGCGAAACCCATCGCCACGCCTCGCGGACATCTCTAGCTCAACGCCGCATCCAGCTGCGCCAGCCGCTCGGGCGTGCCGACATCGGTCCAGCGCCCCGAATGATGCGCACCGCTCACACGGCCGTTCGTCATCGCCGCGCGCAGCAACGGCGCCAGCTTGAATCGCGGCGGCTCCAGATCGACGCCCGGCGCGCTGCCGATGACGTCGCGCCAGCCGTGCAGCAGCGCCGGGCGATACACGCCGATCCCCGAGAACGTCAGCTTCGACTCCCCGTCGCTGCGCACGTACGCGTCGTCCAGTGCGAAATCGCCTGCGGGGTTGTGCGCGGGATTGTCGACGAGCACCAGATGCGCATCGCTTTCCGGCTCTGCCGGCAGCTGCGCGAAGTCGTAATCGCTCCAGATGTCGCCGTTGACCGCGATGAAGGGCGCGTCGTCCAGCAGTCGCAGCGCGTGCAGCATGCCGCCGCCGGTTTCGAGTGGCGGCGCGCTTTCGTGTGAGTAGTGCAGCCGCAATCCCCAGCGGCTGCCGTCGCCTAGTATCGGTTCGAAGCGCTCGGCGAGCCATGACACATTGACCACGACATCGCGCACGCCGAGCGCGGCGAGTTTTTCCAGATGCCAGACGATCAGCGGCTTGCCGCCCGCCGCGAGCAGCGGCTTGGGCGTCGTGTCGGTCAGCGGCCGCATGCGCTCGCCCAGACCCGCGGCGAAGATCAGGGCCTGGCGATGGCGGGCAGGTGCGGTCGCGTTCGACACGGCGGATCCAGCAGGGCGGGCGCGACAGCGTAACCGCAGGGCCGGCCAGCCGGCGACTGAACACCGTACGCGTCGTCGGCGACATGGCTACATCGGGACGCGCATCATCGCAGTACACCCATTCCCGCGCGGATCGCGCAGGAGCCCGTCATGGCCGCATCTTTCCTCCGACACGCGACGCTCGCCGCGTTGTGTGTCGCGACATCCGTACTCGCCGCGTGCGCCTCCACTTCGAGCATGACCGACGCGGAGAAGTACGCGCTCAACGATGCACACGCCGGTGCACCCGTCGATCATTTCCGCTATCTGGGCTCGATCAACGGCTGGACGCCGCTCGGCGACGAAGCGCTGATCGTGTGGACGCGTCCCAGCGAGGCCTGGCTGCTGGATCTCTCCGGTACCTGCCAGGATCTGCGCTCCACGCCGGCGATCGGACTGACCAGCAGCATGGGACGGGTCAACGCGCGCTTCGACAAGGTGCTGGTACGCAGCCGCGGGTCGATCAGCATGCCGTGCCACATCCGTCAGATCCGCCCGCTCGACGTCAAGGCGGTGCGCGCGGCGGAGAAGCAGAACGCGGCCGGCGTTCCGGCGATGGATCAGGCGTCGGACGCGGGCACATAACCCGCGACGCTGCCCGTCTGGCGTTCGAACAGGTACTTGCGCATCTCGCCTTCGAGGAAGGCGCGGTGCTTGGGATCCAGCGGCGACAGCCGGTTCTCGTTGATCAACATGGTCTGGTGCGCCAGCCAGCGCGCCCAGGCCGGCTTGCCGATGTCGGCGAACACCTGCTTGCCGAGTTCGCCCGGCCAGGGAATGAAATCCAGACCCTCGGTTTCGGTCTGGTCGTGGACGCAGAAGACGCGTCGGCTCATGGTCAATCCTCCAGGGCGATGCGCGGCGCGAGCAGCAGCGTGCGGATCGGGGCGGGAATGCCGAGCGTCGCGAGTTCATCGCGTGCCACCCAGCGCAGTCGATCATTGTCGCCCACACGGTGACGGGCCGGGAGACCCGACCAGTGCAGCGGTTGCAGACGCAGTTTGAAATGGGTGAAGCCGTGCTGCACCGGCAACAGGCGTTGCGCCGTATCGAGATCCACCGCGTCGACGAGGCCGGGTGCGTGCATGCGCAGCCAGTCGAGCGCGCGCGCATCGTCCTCGGCCTGCGGCAGCGACCACAGCGCCGCCCAGATGCCGGTCGGCGGGCGCTTCTCCAGCAGCACGCGGCCCTTGGCGTCTTCCAGCAGCAGCACGCTGGCTTCGCGCTCGGGCAGCGCCTTGGTCGGTCGCGGCGTCGGCAGTTCGTCGACGCGGCCCTGCGCGAACGCGGCGCAATCCTCGTTGACCGGGCACAGCAGGCAGGCGGGGTTGTGGCGCGTGCACAGCGTCGCGCCGAAATCCATCTGCGCCTGCGTGTAGTCGGCCAGGCGCGTGTCCGGCAGCAGCGTTGCGGCGATCGCCCACAGCTGTTTTTCGATCTTCGGTTGCGCAGGCCAGCCTTCGACGGCATGGCGCCGCGCGAGCACGCGCTTGACGTTGCCGTCGAGGATCGGAAACCCGTCGCCCCAGGCCTGCGACAGGATCGCGCCGGCGGTGCTGCGGCCGATGCCGGGCAGGGCGAGCAGGGGATCGAGATCGCGTGGCAGATCGCCGTCGTGCAGCTCAACGCAGCGCTGCGACGCGGCGTGCAGATTGCGCGCGCGGGCGTAGTAGCCAAGGCCCGACCACAGCGCGAGCACGGTGTCCTGCGGCGCGTCGGCGAGTGCGCGCACGTCGGGCAGCGCGTCGACGAAGCGCTCGAAGTACGGAATCACGACCCGCACCTGGGTCTGCTGCAGCATGATTTCCGACAGCCACACGCGATACGGCGTGCGCGGGTGCTGCCACGGCAGATCGTGGCGGCCGTGCACGTCGAACCACGCCAGCAGGCGCGTCGCGTAATCGGTGCGGGCGATCACGGCGGCGTGTCTCCGCTACCGTCGTCGAACGTGATTTCGACGCCTCCCAGCACCGCGCCGGAGACTTCGACGCGATCGGCGGTCAGCTGTCCGCGCAGCGGCGGCAAGGGGGAGCCGGTGGAGAGTGCATCGAACCAGCCGAGCATCGCCGCGATCCGCGCCCCGCCATCGAAGCGCGCATGTTCGTGTTCGAGCCGCAGCGCGATCGGCGCCGATGCATCCGCCGGACCGTCATAGCGCAGCGCGAACGGCAACGGTTGTGTCGAGTCCGACAGCGGTGGCGGCAATGCCGGCCATGCGTCCGGCCACTGTGCGATGCGGCCATCGAGCGCGAGGGTAAGTCGCTCGCCGAGTGCGACGCGGCCACCGGCGACGAGATCCGGCACCACGCCCTCGCCGCGCAGGGCGATGCCCATCGGCGCAAAACCCAGCGCGTTGCCATCGCCGCCGACGTGCATCGCGCCATGCAGGCCGAGTACGAACGGCAGGGAGTCGGCAGCGTCAGCGCCCTGCCAACGCGCATCGATCGCGATGCGCAGTGGCGACAGCGCGAAGCCCGGCATGGCGGCGTCGATGCGTGTGGCATCGGCCTGCAGCGTGGTGTCGAGCCGGCCGGATGCATGCACCACCGCCAGCGTGCCGCGCGCTTGCAACTCGCGTGCGTCGACCGCGCGATCCGCGTGCACGCGCAGACGGAACGGCGCCTGCAGCGCATCGAGATGCACGGTGCCGCCGACCTGTGCGTCGAGCGCACGGTCGGCATGCAGGGCGGGCAGGTCCAGCGCGAGTCCATCGATGCGCCAGCCATCACCGTCGAGGCGTCCGCGCACAATGCGCACGCCGTCGGTGATCGTCGGCACCTTGCCGTCGCCCGGCGGACGCGCATCCAGCCAGCGCAGCAGCGACGGCAGGTGCAGACGCGGAGCATCGAGTTCGACGCGGGTGATTTCCAGATCGGCGCCGCGGCTGCGGATGGTCGTCCACGGCAGCGACAGCAGTACGCGTTCCGCCTGCAGCATCGGCACGTCGGATGTGTCCGATCCGGGTGCGGCAATGCTGACCTTGCGCACGATCAGTTGCGGCGTGCCGCGCAGGCGGTATTCGACATCACCATCGAATGTGATGCGCAGACCCAGCGTGGGTTCGAGGCGTGCCAGCACCAGGCGCAGGGCGCGTTCCGGCGGCAACAGAACCTGCACCAGCAGCGCGGCGACGATCGCCAGCACCAGCGCGATCAGCAGCACGCGCAACCAGCGCAGGCGCCGCGGCGCCGATGGTTCCGGCGCCGACGCGGTCGTGCTCACGTCCCCAGCGTCTCCGGCAGCATCGCGTCGACGAACGCTTCGGCGTCGAACACGCGCAGGTCTTCTGGGCGCTCGCCGATACCGGCGAAGCGGATCGGAATGCCGAACTCGCGGGCCAGCGCGAACACCACGCCGCCCTTGGCGGTACCGTCGAGCTTGGTCACGACCAGGCCGGTGACCTGCGCCGCGGCATTGAACTGGCGCAGCTGCGACAGCGCGTTCTGACCGGTGGTGCCGTCGATGACCATCAACACTTCATGCGGCGCGGTCGGGTCGATCTTGCCGAGCACGCGACGGATCTTGCCGAGTTCCGCCATCAGGCCCTGCTGCGTGTGCAGACGGCCGGCGGTGTCGGCGATCAGGATGCCGGTGCCGCGCGACTTCGCCGCCTGCAGCGCATCGAATGCGACCGCGGCCGGATCGGCGTCCTGGCCCTGGGCGACCACGGGCACGCCATTGCGTTCGCCCCAGGCCTTGAGCTGCGACACCGCAGCGGCGCGGAAGGTATCGCCGGCCGCGAGCATCAAGGCGTGGCCTTCGTCCTTGTAACGCTTGGCGAGCTTGCCGATGGTCGTGGTCTTGCCGACGCCGTTGACGCCGACGGTCAGGATCACGAAGGGCTTCGCGTTCGTGTCGATGACCAGCGGTTTCGTAACCGGCTCGAGCATCGCGATGAGGTCACCGCGCAGCGCCTTGAGCAGATCGTTGGCATCGACGAACGCGCGCGCCTTCATGCGTTTGCGCAAGGACTCGACCAGTTCGGTGCTCGCGGCGACGCCGACGTCGGCGGTCAGCAGCGCGGTTTCGATCTCGTCGAGCAGATCTTCATCGAGCTTCGGATTGCGGGAGAACAGACCGCCGAAGCTTTTCGCGAACGTGCTGCCGCCCAGACGCTCGCGCCAGCCGGACTTGCCGGGCGCGGCGGCGGGCATGGTGCTCGCGAAGACATAGTCGGCCAGCGCCGCGGCTGGATCGACGAAGGCGGGCGGCGGAGGCGTGGGCGTTGCGACGGCTTCGGGAACGACCGGTGCGATCTGCGTCGCCGGCAACGCCGCATCGGCGGGCAGGCGCTCGGCATCAATCGGCTGCAGCGGTGTCGCGATCGGATCGACGGCCTGCGTATCAGGCGCAGCAGTCGGCGCAGGCGGGGGAATGACAGGCGGCTGCGCAGGTGCAGGCGCGGGCGCAGCGGGCGGCGCGAACGCAGCAGCGATTTCTTCGGCGCTGAGGCGGCGTCGGCCGCTGTCGGCCTCGGGCTTGTCGGGGGTTTTGTCGCGCTTGAACCAGCTGACCATGCGGCCTTCGTAGCCTGGATGGGAGAGAATGGCGCGCATGGTATCACCCGACTTTCAGCGGCCCCGTGCGGGCGCAGACGCATGAAGACCCCTCGTAGCGGCGGCTCAGGCAGGTCGTCATCGAACGTCAACCGCAACACCGGCCCGGGCCGGGTGCGCATCGTCGGCGGCCGCTGGCGCGGCGCGCGGCTGGAGGTGCCCGACGTCGCCGGCCTACGGCCGACCTCGGACCGGGTCCGCGAAACCCTGTTCAACTGGCTGCTGCCGGTGCTGCCAGGCGCGCGCGTGCTCGATCTGTTCGCGGGCACCGGTGCGCTCGGGCTGGAGGCGGTCTCGCGCGGCGCGGCCAGCGCGGTGCTGGTCGAACGCGACCTCGGACTCGCCGCAGCCCTGACCGCAACCGCGGCGCGCCTGTCCGGCGGCGACGTGGTTTCGGTCCAGCGCGGCGATGCGGTGTCGATGGCGTCCGCGTTGCCGGCCTGCAGCATCGACATCGCCTTCGTGGATCCGCCGTTCGCCGCCGACCTGTGGGCGCAGGCCTTCGCCGCGCTCGCGCCGGCGCTGGCGGCGGACGCCTCGCTGTACGTCGAATCGATGGCCGAACGGCCCGCGCAACCCGGTCCCGGCTGGCAGCTGCACCGTGAGCTGGCGACCCGCGAAGCGCACTGCGCGCTGTACCGGCGCGCCGGCTGATCGCCACGCGCGCCGCTGCTACACTTGCCGCCCGCGCCACGTTCCATCCGATTCCTTCGACAGCGAACGCAAGCCATGAGTGCGAGCCGCCACCGCATCGCGGTCTATCCCGGGACCTTCGATCCGATCACCAACGGCCACGTCGACCTCGTCGACCGTGCCGCGCCGCTGTTCGAGAAACTGATCGTCGGCATCGCCGAAAGTCCGGCCAAACGCCCGGCGATGACGCTCGAAGAGCGCGTCGAACTGGCCCGCGTGGCAACCGCCCACCACACCAATGTCGAAGTGATCGGCTTCGACTCGCTGCTCGCGCATTTCGTGCACGAGGTCGGCGCCGGTGTGCTGCTGCGCGGCCTACGCGCGGTGTCGGATTTCGAATACGAATTCCAGCTCGCCAGCATGAACCGGCATCTGATTCCGGATGTCGAAACGCTGTTCCTCACGCCGGCCGAGCAGTACGGCTTCATCTCCTCCACGCTGGTGCGCGAGATCTCGCGTCTCGGCGGTGACGTGTCGGGCTTCGTGCCCGCCGCAGTCGATCGCGCATTGCGCAAACACTCGCAACGCTGACGTTGCCCATCAAACACCAGAGAAAAGAAGAGGGAATCCCATGAAGTCCATCACCCGCGCAATGCTGATCGCCTGCCTCGTCCTGCCGGTCATCGCCTGTGGCAAGAAGGAAGAGCCGCAGCAGGTCGAAGCCGCGCCGGTCGCGGTGCCCACCACCGAGGACAAGACGGCGTGGAACGCCTATCTCAACGATGTGGCCGGCCGTCACATGGAAGGCGTCAACAACTCGCCCTACGTCTATCTGGTGCCGCCGGCGCCCGCGCCCGCTGCTGATGCGCCGCCCGCAGAGGCCACGACCGCCGACGGTGATCCGACGATGTCGACGCCGGTCGACGGCGCGTACGAGCGGCTGCTCGAGAAGGCCGAGCAGGACGTTTCCCGCGGCATCACCCGCGGCAACCTGCTGATCTTCGCGGGCCTGGATTCGGCGCGCACCGCCGATCTGACCGTTGCCTCGTTCGCCAAGGTCGGCGCTGGCACCATGAACGGCGTGCGCGTGCTGTTCATCGGCAGCGCAGCGGACAGCGAGCGCGTCAAGGCCGTCGTCGAGCCGACCGGTTCGCAGTACGTGTTCATCGACAACGCAGGCTGATCCAGCGCTTCGACGGCGGCCGGTACGTCCGGCCCGCCGCTCCCCGACAACGCCACCGCGCGCAGGCCCGGTGGCGTTGTCGTATCTGAAGGGCGCGCGGTGGACCGAGTTCCACCCATGGAACGCCGGCGCCACGGCGCACGCTCTACAATGCGCACATGTCCTTGAAGATCAACGAGCTCTGCGTCAACTGCGACGTCTGCGAGCCGGCCTGCCCGAACCAGGCGATCGCGCAGGGCGAAACGATCTACGTCATCGATCCGGCCCGCTGCACCGAATGCGTGGGCCACTTCGACGAGCCGCAGTGCGTGGTCGTCTGCCCGGTCGAATGCATCGACCCCGATCCCGATATCCCCGAAACCCAGGTGCAGTTGCTCGCCAAGCTGGCGCGCCTGCAGCAGGAGGCGTCATGAGCCGTTCCCGCTTCGCGTTCGCTGGCACCCCGGCGCTGCTGATGTCGATGCTGCTGCTCGCGGTCGCGCCGTCCTGTGCACGCGACGTCCGTGCGCCGGACGCGCCTGCTGCCAGCAGCGCACAGACCACGTCGAAGCCGCCTGGTAACGCGGTCGCGTCCGCGCACACGCTCGCGACCGAGGCCGGCCTGCAGGTCATGCGCGAGGGCGGCAACGCCTTCGACGCGGCGATCGCGACCTCGGCGGTGCTGTCGGTGGTCGAGCCGATCTCGTCGGGCCTCGGTGGCGGCGGCTTCTTCCTGCTGCACGACGCGAAGTCCGGCCGCGACATCTTCGTCGACGCGCGCGAGACCGCGCCGGCTACCGCGCATTCGGACCGCTATCGCAAGGCCGACGGCAGCTTCGACCGTGACCGCGCCGAGAACGGCCCGTGGTCGGCCGGCATCCCCGGCCTGCCCGCGGCATTCGTGCACATCGCCGAGACTTACGGCGCGCTACCGCTGTCGAAGTCGCTGGCACCGGCGATCCGCATCGCCGAAGAAGGCTTTCCGGTCTACGCGCGGTTCGCGCGCGGTTACCAGTCGCGTCGCGCGGTGATGGAGCGCTACCCCGGCACGCGCGCAGTGTTCCTCGCCGATGGCCAGGCACCGAAGGAGGGCGACACCTTCCGCCAGCCCGATCTCGCTAACACCCTGCGTTTGCTGGCCGAGCGCGGCTTCGACGGGTTCTACGGGGGCGAGACCGGCGCCAAGCTCGTCGCCGGCGTCAATGCAGAAGGCGGCGAATGGACCGCTGCGGACCTGTCCGCCTACAAGGTGGTCGAACGCGAGCCGATCCGGTTCCGCTACCACGACTGGGACGTGGTCACCGCGCCGCCGCCGTCGTCGGGCGGCATCGCGATGGCGCAGATGCTGCAGATTCTGGAGCCCTGGGATCTGACCAAACTCGACGATGCCGCGCGCACGCATCTGGTCGTCGAGTCGATGCGCCGCGCGTTCCGCGATCGCACCTTCTATCTGGGCGATCCGGACTTCGTGAAGATTCCGCAGCGCACGCTGCTGAGCCGCGACTACGCCGCCGGCCTGCGCGCGACGATCAATCCGGCGAAGGCGACGCCCAGCGATCTGCTGTCGGGTGATCCCACGCCGCTGGAAGACGAAGAGACCACACACTTTTCGATCGTCGATGCCGCCGGCAACCGGGCGGCGGTCACGCAGACGGTCAACCTGCTGTTCGGCAGCGGCCTCGTCGCGCCCGGCACGGGCGTGCTGCTCAACAACGAGATGGACGATTTCGCCCTGCAGCCCGGTGTGCCGAACGCGTTCGGCGTGATGGGTTTCGACGCGAATGCGCCGAAGCCCGGCAAGCGTCCGTTGAGTTCGATGACGCCGACCTTCCTCGTCTCCGACGATCGCGTGGCCGTACTCGGCACGCCCGGCGGCAGCCGCATCATCACGATGGTGCTGCTGGGCATCCTCGGCTACGACGCCGGCCTCGATGCGCAGTCGGTCGCCGCGTTGCCGCGCTACCACCACCAGTGGATGCCGGACACGATCTCGGCCGAGTCCGATGCGTTCTCTGCCGACACCGCGGCGAAGCTGCGCGCGATGGGCCACACCGTCGATCTGCCCGGCGATCGCGCCGCGGGTGGTCGCGGGTCCAGCCACGTCTGGGGCAACCTGCAGACCATCGAATGGAACCGCGCGAACGGCACGCTCACCGGCGGCAGCGATCCGCGCAATCCGGTCGGCTCGGCGAAGGTGGAACCCGTCGCGCGCTGAGCGGCTGCGCCTACAATCGGCCACCGGTCTGACGCGGGAGGGCGTCATGAAGCTGTGGTCGATCCAGGGCAACACCCAGAAGCTCGACGGCGGGTCGATGTTCGGCAACGCGCCGCGCGCGATGTGGACGCAGTGGGCCACGCCCGACGATCTCAACCGCATTCCGCTGGCGACGCGCGGCCTGCTCGCAACGCCGCTCAACGGCAAGACCGTGCTGTTCGAAACCGGCATCGGCGCGTTCTTCGAACCGAAGCTGCGTGCGCGCTTCGGCGTGCAGGAAGACCGGCACGTGCTGCTCGACTCGCTGCGCGACGCGGGTTTCGCGCACACCGATATCGACGTTGTGGTGCTGAGTCACCTGCATTTCGATCACGCCGGTGGCCTGCTGGCACAGTGGTTGGAAGGCGGTACTCCAGAACTGCTGTTTCCGAACGCGACCTTCGTGCTGTCCACGCCGCACTGGCTGCGCGCGAAGCGTCCGCATGCGCGCGACCGGGCGAGCTTCATTCCCGGCCTGTGCGAACTGCTCGAAGCCACGGGCCGGCTGGAATTCATCGAAGGCGCGCACGCACCTTCGCTCGGCGACGCGGTGCAGTTCCATTACAGCGACGGCCACACGCCCGGCATGATGCTGGCCGAAATTCTCGGCCCCGACGTGCACGACGGCGTACATCACGGCGGCGTGGTGTTCTGCGCCGATCTCGTGCCAGGCCTGCCGTGGGTGCACGTGCCGATCACGATGGGCTACGACCGCTTTCCCGAACTGATCATCGACGAGAAGCAGGCGTTCCTTTCCGACATGGCCGCGCGCGGCGTGCGCCTGTTTCTCACGCATGATCCGGACATCGCGCTGGTGCAGGTCGTGCGCGACGATGCCGGCCGTTTCAGTGCACGCCATCCGACCGCGGCACTCGCCGCGCGTTCCCTGCAGCATCCTTTCGAGACCACACCATGACGCCTCGCATTTCGCTTCTCATCGCATCGCTGCACGTGCTGCTGTATCTCGTGCTGACGGTCCGCGTGGTCCTGCATCGCAACGTGCACAAGATCGGGATCGGCACGGGCGGCGACGAGACCCTGTCGCGCAAGGTCCGGGTGCATGCGAATTTCATCGAGTACGTCCCGCTCGGACTGCTGCTGCTCGCGCTGCTGGAACTCGCGGCCGTCAACACGACGCTGCTGTGGACGTTCGGTATCGCGCTGCTGGTCGCGCGGGTGTTGCATGCGATCGGACTGGGCGGCTCGGCGGGCTATTCGTTCGGTCGCGGTACCGGCGCGTTGCTGACCTTCGCGACGCTGTTCGCGATGGCCGCCTTCGGCATCTGGCGTTTCGTCGTCGGCGCGATGATCGTCGCCTGACGGTGTTTGCGCAGGCGCGCGTTCGCGCGCGCCTGTCTGCGGGCTTCAGTCCACGCGCGTGCCGAAGATCTTGTCGCCGGCATCGCCGAGGCCGGGCAGGATGTAACCCTTCTCGTTGAGGCGTTCGTCGATCGAGGCGGTGTAGACCTCGACGTCCGGATGCACCGCTTCCAGCGCCTTCAGGCCTTCCGGCGCGGCGACCAGAAACAGGCCCTTGATGCGGCTCGCGCCCGCGGCCTTGAGCATCGACACCGTCGCGATCAGCGTGCCGCCGGTCGCCAGCATCGGATCGAGGATCAGCGCGGTGCGGTCGGCCATGTCGCCGACCAGATTCTCGTAGTAGGGCACCGCTTCAAGCGAAGCCTCGTCGCGCTTGATGCCGACCACGCTGACCTTGGCCGCGGGAATGAGATCGAGCACGCCCGGCAGCATGCCGATGCCGGCGCGCAGGATCGGCACCAGGGTGATCTTGCGGCCCTTGATGCGGCGCACACGCACGGTGCCGGCCCAGCCCTCGACCTCGGCATCCTCGGTTTCCAGATCCGCCGTGGCCTCGTAGGTCAGCAGCGTCGCGACTTCGGCCGAGAGTTCGCGGAAGGTCTTGGTGCTGTTGTCGGCGCGGCGCATCAGGCCGAGCTTGTGCTGCACCAGCGGGTGGCGGACTTCGACGGTTTTCATGGCGTGACCTGTGCGGAAGCGATGCGCATAGGATCGCATGCGTCATCGCGGTCGCGCTTCCGCGGCTGAAACGCAGAGGGGCCGGACAAGCCGGCCCCTCGTCACAACATCGCGTCGCGATAGATCAGAACTGGTAGCGCACGCCGGCCAGCCACGAGCGACCGAAGCCTTCCATTTCCAGCACGCGGTTGCGCTGGCCCTGGAAGCGGATCTGCTTCGTGTCCTGGATGTTGTTGATCTCGCCGAACACGCTCCAGCCGGCGCCGAGCGTATAGCTGGTCGAGAAATCCAGGCTGGCGCGATCGTTCCAGTAGACGTTCAGTTCGGGATTGGTGATGTCGAAGGACTGGATGAACTTCGAGCGGTAGTTGTAGGCCAGACGCGCGTTGAGACCGGACTTCTCGTAGGTCAGGGCGAAGTTGTAGTTCGTCCGCGAGGTGCCCGGCAGTTCGGTCTCGCCCAGATCGAACGGCAGTTCGGCCTTCGACTTCGCATAGGTGTAGTTGGCGTATACGCCCAGGCCCGACAGGGCGCCCGGCAACATGTCGAAGGTCTGCTGCCACGACAGTTCCGCGCCGTAGATGCGACCCTTCTCGCCGTTCTCGGCGCGGGTGATCTGGAAGATCTGGCCGGGTCCGGCGGCCTCGTCGCGTGAGGCCACGAACAGCGGATCGTCGATGCGCTTGTAGAACAGCGCGGCCGACATCAGACCGAGCGGACGCAGATAGTGCTCGAACGACAGGTCCAGATTGTGCGCGAATGCTTCGCGGACCAGCGGGTTGCCTTCGCTGATGGCGATCACGTTGAGATCGTCCGCCTCGCCGATCACCCGGTAGGGTGCGGTGTGCATGAAGTCCGGGCGGTTGATCGCGGTGGAGTAGGAGGCGCGCAGGATGGAATCGGGGTTGGCCTCGTAGCGGAAATGCAGGCTCGGCAGCACATTGCCGTAGCTGCGGCTCGCGGTCCGCGGCAACACGTCGCCGGTGTCTTCGTCGAACTGCAGCGCGCTGCCTTCGAGTTCGGTGCGCTCGTAGCGCACGCCGGCGATCATCGTCAGCGCGTCCCAGTTGGCGTCGATGCGCGCATAGCCCGCATAGACGTTCTCTTCGGCCTGGTAGTCGCCGGTCAGCGAATCGGGAATCAGACGCGCGTGGTTGCCGCTTTCGAGCAGCGGGCCAGCGTACTTGTCGAAGATGTCGCGGCAGAAGCGCCGACCGGTCAGGAAGTAATCGAAGTTGTTCGACACGCTGTCGCACAGCATGTCCGAATAGCGGATCCCGAGAGCGGCGAAGTCGGAAGCGCTGCCGTTGCGGTAACGCTCGTCGTCGAACATCTTGTCGCGCTGGCGGGCGCGGACACCGAACTTGATGTCGCCGCTGTCGCCGAGGAAGGTCTGCTGGCGCCCCAGATCCAGGCGCAGTGCGTTCTCTTCTTCTTCGCCGTACTCGTAACGATCATTGAGGCGACGGAACGCGTACCAGTTCTCCGGCAGATTGACGCCGCTGGCCGGCGCGTCGGGACGGCCGAGAATGTTCCAAGTCGGGAAATCCGGGTTCGCGTAGTCGTACGCGAACTGCGGTCGCACGCTGGAGCGGAAGATGTACTGCATGCGCGGGCTGGTGGTCTTGGTGGCCCGGCTCTGCGAGGCCTGCCAGTCAAGCTTCCACATCTCGCCGAGGAAATGCTCACCGGCGAGGTTGTACGTGCGGATGCTCTTGTCGTAGGTGCGCTCGCGCAGTTCCTTGTCGAAGGTCGCGCGTGCGCGGCCGGTGGTCTCGTCGGAGCCGGCGGCATAGTTGTCGAGCGTGATCGTCAGGTTGTCGCGGAACTCGCGGTCGACGAAGTTCGAATCCGACACGACGAAGTAGACCAGGTTGTCGGGGTTGATGCGGTAATCGAAACGACCGGTGATGCCCTTGCGCGTGCGCAGGCCTTCGTAATCCTTGATCTGGATTTCGCTGGGCGCGAAACCGCCGGCAACGGGGCTGTACAGCGTTTCCACGTTGTCGGTGAAGCGGCCCTGCTTGCTGATCGAGCCGGAGATCAGCACACCGAAGTTGCCTTCGGCGCCGAAGCGGTTGCCGATGGTGGCGTTGTAGCGCTGGTTGTCGCCGTCGCCGAGCTGGTACTTGCCGCCGGCGGCCGACGCGCGCAGCGTCAGGCCTTCGCGGTCCAGCGCGCTCTGCGTGCGGATGTTGATGTTGCCGGCAATCGCATCGCCGTCCATGTCCGGCGTGATCGCCTTGGTGACTTCGAGCGCCGCGATGACATCGGAGGGGATCGTATCCAGCTCGACACCGCGGCTGGCGGCATCGGGGTTGGCCAGCTGCACGCCGTCGATGGTGACGGTGGTGAATTCCTTCGGCGCGCCGCGCACGGTGACGTAGCGGCCTTCGCCCTGGTCGCGTTCGATCGACACGCCCGGGATGCGCTGCGTGGATTCGGCGATGTTGTTGTCCGGAAACTGGCCGAGCAGATCGGCCGAGACCACGTTGACGTAGTTCGTCGACGCGCGCTGCTGGTTGAGTGCCATGGCCTGCGCGTCGCGGCTGGCGCGCACTTCGACCACGCCCATGTCGGTCGCGGCAACCGTGCTGCGCAGCGTGACGTCCACCTGCGCCCCGCGGGTGTCACCGACCTCGACGTCGGACTGGTGACGCGTGTAACCCAGATAGTCGACCTGCAGCGGATAGCGGCCCGGCGCGAGGCCGGTCACGCGGAAGAAACCTTCGCGGTCGGTGCTGACCTGGCGGCCGTCGACGGTGACGATCGCGCCTTCGAGCGACACGCCACGCGAGGCTTCGCTGACCTTGCCGACGATCGTGTTCGCCATGGCGGCGATCGTGTCGACGCTCGACGACTGTGCGGTGGCGGGCTGCGGGCAGGCCAGGGCGAGCGTGGCGGCGATGGCCGCGGCAAGGACGGTACGACTGGGTGACATGGGGACTCCGATGAGGGATGCGTGTGTCGGGGGCATGGCGAAGCCGCAGCCGTCACGTCGCGGAAAGCGGCGTGCGTTGCGTGGTCTGCGTTGTGGCGTGCGTCGCGCGTCGGCGACGACCCGTTCCCCCGGGGTAGGCATCTTGCGACGCTTCGATGACAGTTCTGTTGTGGCGGTGCGTCAGTGCGATGTCGCGGCGCGCATGCAACGTGCCTGCAACCTCGCGCGTCGATCATGACGCGCTGTGTCGATACGCATGACGGTCCCGCGACATCGATGCGACGGTGAGGTGGCGATCGCCGCGTCACCTCTCCGCCCAATCTTTCGACATCCGCTGTCTGCGATGCGTTCGCAGTACAACGATGCGGCTCCATACAAGGACACATCACCGATGACACACGCGCTGCCCGCACGCCTGCCCCGTCTTCTGCTGCTGAGCGCCGCACTGCTCGCGATGCCGCTTCACGCCATGGCGGCTGGCGAAACACGCGTCGAGCCGAACACGCTCGTGCCCGAAGGCGTCATGCGCTACGCGCCGAGCGTGTTTCCCGATCGCATCGTCGCCTCGCCGGCGCAGGACGCATCGACGGGCTTCGGTGTGTCCTGGCGCACGGCCGCGTCGGTCGAAGCGCCGATCGTGGAACTCGTCATCGCCGGCGATTCACCGGACATGGGCGCGCGTCGCCGCATCGCCGCACGCAGCACGTCGCTCGAAGGCGAGAACGGCGCGGCGCAGTTCCATCGCGCCGAGGTCGATGGTCTGCAGCCCGACACGCTCTACGCCTGGCGCGTGCAGGGTGGCGGCACCTGGAGCCCGTGGATGCAGACGCGCACTGCGGCCGCGGCCGACGCGCCGCTGACGCTGCTGTATTTCGGCGACACCCAGAACAAGAACGCCAGCCTGAGCACGCGGGTGCTGCGCGAAGCGCACCGGCATGCGCCCGACGCGAAGCTCGCGTTGTTCGCCGGCGATCTGGTCAGTGGCGGCGACGGCGAAGACGACAACGAGTGGGGCGAGTGGTTCGACGCTGTCGGCCCGCTGGCGACGATGGTCGTCAACGCGCCGGCGCCCGGTAATCACGAGTACTGGGAAGAATTCGAGGACACGCCGCAGGAGCGTCGCGTGCTCGGCGGCCACTGGCCGCGGACGTTCGCGCTGCCGGCCAATGGCGCGCCCGGCGCGGAGCAGACCAGCTACTGGTTCGACTACCAAGGCGTGCGCGTGGTGGTGCTCGACGGCACGTCCGCGCTCGACCTCGGCACAGCCGAAGCGCAGGCCGCGTGGCTCGATCGCACGCTGGCCGCCAATCCGCATCCCTGGTCGATCGCGCTGATCCACCAGCCGATGTATTCGCCGCGGCAGGATCGCGACAACGTCGCGCTGCGCGAACAGGTGCTGCCGGTGCTGGAGCGCCGCCGCGTTGATCTGGTGCTGCAGGGCCACGACCACGTCTACGGGCGTCGCCCCGGTGAGGACGCGAAGCGCGCGACGCCGCAGTACCTGGTGTCGGTGGTCGGCGCGAAGCAGTACCGCCTGTCGGACGGTGCACGTCGCGACATGGCGCCGACCGCGGAGGACACCCAGTTGTTCCAGGTCATCCGTCTCGATGGCGACACGCTGCATTACGAATCGCGTACCGCGACCGGCCGTCTCTATGACGCGTTCGAGATCCACGGCGCGACGCCGGAGACACGCACGCTGCAAGAGATCACCGAAGGCCGCATCGCGCCGCGCGACTGCGCGCGCGATGAGACGCTCAAGGGTCGCGCCGACCGGTGCTGGGAGTGATGCACGTGCGCAATCGACTGTCCGCAACGCTGCTCGCCGCCGCGCTCGTCAGCGCACTGCCGTTCGCGGCGCACGCCGCGACGCCGCCCGCGCACGATCGCCAGCCGGCGAACGCGCCGGACGAGGCGGTGCTTCGGGTCGAGATTCCGGCCGGTGGTTTCACCAAGTACGAGAGCGATGCCGAAGGCCGGATCTTCGTCGACCGCTTCCTGTCGATGCCGATGGCCTATCCGGCGAACTACGGCTCGATGCCCGGTACGCATGCCGGCGATGGCGATCCGCTCGACGCGCTGGTGCTGACGCGCGCGCCGCTGTACCCGGGCGCGCTGATCCGCTTCCGCCCGCTGGGCGTACTGCGGATGATCGACGGCGGCGACGCCGACGAGAAGATCATCGGCGTGCCGGCCAACGACGTGGATCCGACCTATGCCGGCATCCGGTCGATCGACGATCTGCCGGCGATGGAGCGCGAGCGCATCGAAGCGTTCTTCCGCGTCTACAAGGATCTGCCGGCCGGCAGCAAGCGCGTGGAACTGCGTGGCTGGGGCAGTGTGGACGAAGCGAAGGCGGTGATACGCGCGGCGAAGGACGGCTTCGACGCGAAGTGAACGCGGAACGCGTCGCGCTTCAACTGCAAAACTGCTCGCGCCAGCACCGCGTCCTGCAGCAGGGCGAGTTCGCGGGGTGACGGCACGTCGGGTGTCGTCACGATGAGCCCGCGGATCGCCGGGCAAGGGCTGTCGGTTTAGCCGGGCGGCCACAAGCCTACGGGTTGCGCGAAGCCGCGGGCGACATCTTCTGGCGTGATCTGGCGGCGCATGCGGAAACGTTCCGGGGGGCCTCGAATGGCGCGCGCCAGGCATCGCGTTGGCCCGGCAGACGTTCGGCGAACGCGATGGGCGCGGCGTCGCCCAGCAGCGCGCCGTAGTCGAGACGCGTGGCGGTCTCGGGCGCTGTGCGCGTCGTGTCCGTCGCGGGGTCGGGCGCCGTGAGGGATGCCGCTGTCGCCCGACTCGGCGTCGGTGCGCGCGCATCGGCGATGGCAGGTGCGTCCAGTGGGGCAGGGGTGGCTGACGGCAGTAGTGGCGGCGTCAGGAACACCACCTCGATCGCAATGGCGGGCCTGCCGGGCTCGCGTGTGTCACGCGCGGGCAGCCAGTAAAGCACTGCGATGCCGAGCAGCACGGTGAGAACAGCTGATGCGATGCGCGCGAACGTGTCGCTCGCGAACAGTCGTGTCGCGCAACGTCCGCGCCGGGATCTGGTGGCGTATGCCACATCGATTTCCTTCCATGGAATCGATGCAAATTAATGGAAGGCCCGCATGCGTACACGCGGGCCCGATCGGCTTCCCTCGTAAGAAGCCGGTCGTTCCGGGCTGTCAGGCCGCAGCTGCGCTCGACTGGCGCGGACCTTCGCGCAATGCCTTGCCGACCATCGACACGAACAGTGCGATCTCGGCGTCGTCGATGTTGAAGTGCGGAGTGAAGCGCAGCGAGTTGGTGCCGCCGTGGATCACGCCCAGGCCCTGTTCGCGCAGCCATTCCTCGGTCGAGCCGGCGCCGTAGCACTTGAACTGCGGCGCGAGTTCGCAGGAGAACAGCAGGCCAGTGCCCTGGACCTTGGTGATCAGGCCACCGAGTTCGGCCTTCAGCGCTTCGAGCGCCTCGACCGACTTGCGGCCGGCGTCACGGATATTGGCGCGCACTTCTGGCGTGAGCTGCGCGAGCACCGCGCAGGCGACATCCAGCGCACGCGGATTGGCGGTCATCGTGTTGCCGTAGACGCCGCTCTTGTAGAGCTGCGCGGCGTGTTCGGTCACTGCGAGCACCGACAGCGGGTACTGGCCGGCGTTGAGCGCCTTCGAGTACGTCTCCATGTCCGGCGCGTCCAGGCCCTCGAAGCCGGGATAGTCGACGACCGACAGCACGCCGTGCGCGCGCAGGCCGGCCTGGATCGAGTCGACCAGCAGCAGGCTGCCGTGGGCGCGGGTGAGTTCGCGCGCAGCGGCGTAGAACGCCGGCGGCAACGCGCGGCCGGGATCGCCTTCGCCCATCACCGGCTCCAGGAACACGGCTTCGACGAACCAGCCGTTCGCGTCCGCATCGGCGAACGCCTGACGCAGTGCGTCGGCGTCGTAGGGTGCGATCGCAATCAGCGAGTTCTCGTCGCGGAAGCTCGCGAGGTACTTCTTGTAGGTCGCGCGCGAGGAATCGGAATACAGCGCCGGGCGCTCGGTGCGGCCGTGGAAGCTGCCCTTGACCACGATGCGCTTGACCGTACGACCGGCATGGCGGCCACCCGGATCGGTCTGCGTGCGCGTGTTGATGTCGGCAATGCGCGCGGCGAGACCGACGGATTCCGAACCGGAGTTCAGGCACAGGAAGTGGCTGTACGGCGAGCCGCCGCGGGTGTGGCCGATCTCGCGGCGCAGGGCGCGATCGAGCTTCAGCTGCGACAGGCTCGGCGTCATGATGTTGGCCATCGGCACCGGCTGCGCCATCGCGGCGATCACGTCCTTCGGGGTGTGGCCGAAGCCGAGCATGCCGTAGCCGCCCGAATCATGGAGCACGGCGCCCTTGAGGGTGACGACCCACGGGCCGCGCGCGGTCAGCGCGACGTACGGGTTCACCGCATCGCCGGGATAGAAGTTGATGTAGCCGGCCTGCACGGCGCGCGCCTGCGCGTCCTCGTCCAGGTCGAGCAGATCGGCGAAGTCCTGCTGCAGCTGCGCATGCGCGTCGGCGGCGGCCTGCGCGGCTTCGAGAAGTTCCGGGTGCGTCGCGGCAAAGCGTTCGAGCACATCGTCCGGCAGACCGGTGGTGCGGCGCGTGCCGCCATGGGCGCGCAGCGGGGCGAGGATCTGGATCACGGACATGCGAATCACTCCTTGGGACGTCGGGGAGGGCCGGTAGCGCGCCTTTTCGATCGAGCGGCGCCGGCGCTCTCTCCATTATCTGGACGATTCCGTCGAACGGAAGCGACGGAACGCCGAAGGAATCGTAGAATTTCGGCAGATCGCCGAACCGTGCCTGCGCCCATGTCCACTGAATCCGCCGATGTCCGCCTGCTGATGCTGCTGCGCGAGAACGCGCGCCTGTCGACCGCGGAAATCGCGCGCCGGCTGGGCCTGTCGCGCACCACCGTGCAGAGCCGCATCGAACGGCTGGAGCGCGAAGGTGTGATCAGCGGCTACACCGTCCGCGTGCGCGACGACTTCGAGCAGGGCCACATCCGCGCGCAGATCATGATCACCGTGCGCCCGCGGCAGACCACGCCGGTGGTCACGGCCCTGCGGGCGATCGACGCCGTGCGCGCGCTGCATTCGGTGAGCGGGCCCTACGACCTGATCGCGCTGGGCGTGGTGCCGACGGTGGCCGACATGGACGCACTGACCGATCGCATCGGGTATATCGAAGGAGTCGAGCGGACGACGTCGTCGATCATCCTGTCGACGAAGTTCGAGAGATGATTCTGTCTTCCGCTTGCGGAAGACGCGTTGGCCCCTCGCCCTTCGGGAGAGGGGAGGACCATCGGCGGATGCCGATGGTGGGGTGAGGGGTGCTTGCGAGCATCTTCGCCATCTAAGTACCGCTCCTCCGAGAGAGAGCCGGCCTCGGCCTGATGCGGGGTCGAATCGCGCCGGGTGAGGGCAGGGCACACCTGTGTTTCCTTCCGCAAGTCTGCGAACCGAGGCGCCCTCACCCCAACCCCCGCTCCGCGCCCCAGCCCTCGCTTCGCCGCGAGGGCGTTCATCGACACGCGAGCCAGTGGCTCGCAAACGTCTCTCTTCACCCCAAAGGGAGAGGGGCTCGAGCTTCGCCCCGCCGACCTCGTTGCCTACCTTCATTACAATGTCTCCCCCGCATTCCCCCGTCGATCTCTTGAAGAAGTCCGATTTCCATTTCGACCTGCCCGAGGCATTGATCGCCCAGGCGCCGCTGGCCGAGCGGTCGGCGAGCCGGCTGCTGGTCGTGCCGCAGGGTGTTGATGCATTCGAGGACCGGCAGGTGCGCGATCTGCCGGATCTGCTGCAGCCGGGCGATCTGCTGATCTTCAACGACACGCGGGTGATTCCAGCGCGCCTGTTCGGGCAGAAGGACAGCGGCGGACGTGTAGAAATCCTGATCGAGCGGCTGCTGCCCGGCAACGAGGCGCGCGCGCAGATCGGCGCCAGCAAGTCCCCCAAACCAGGCGGCCGGATCCAGCTCGATGGCGGCGGCAGCGCCGAGGTGCTGTCGCGCGACGAGGGCTTCTATCACCTGCGTTTCGAGCTCGACGACACGCTGGAGTCCTGGTTGCTCAAGGCGGGGCGCATGCCGCTGCCGCCCTACATCCGGCGCGAGCCCGGCAAGGACGACGCCGAGCGCTACCAGACCGTGTTCGCGCGCGAAGTGGGTGCGGTGGCGGCGCCGACTGCCGGTCTGCATTTCGACGATGAGTTGCTGACGCGCCTGCGCGAGCGCGGCGTCGATTTCGGTCACGTCACCCTGCACGTGGGCGCCGGCACGTTTCTGCCGATGCGGGTCGAGGATGTCCGCGAGCACCGCATGCACAGCGAGTGGCTCAACGTCGGCGCCGAACTCGTCGCGCAGATCCGCCGCACGAGAGAGGCGGGCGGTCGCGTGATCGCCGTTGGCACGACGGTCGTGCGTGCGCTGGAAAGCGCCAGTGTTGACGGCGAGCTGCACCCGTTCGCGGGCGAGACGCAGATCTTCATCTTCCCCGGCTACCGCATCCGCAGCGTCGACGCGATGGTGACCAACTTCCATCTGTCCGAATCCACGTTGCTGATGCTGGTCTCGGCGTTCGCCGGCAAGGACCGCGTGTTCGCCGCCTACGACCACGCGGTGCGGGCGGAATACCGGTTCTTCTCCTACGGCGACGCGATGCTGCTGTGGAGCGGAGATTCGTGATGTCCGATTCGTGATCGGCGGCAGCGGATCACGGCCATCGACACCTCGTCTTCGCACACCCGCTTTCTCGAATCACGATCCAGGAATTCCGGCTACTCAATGTCCCGACTGCAGTTCGAACTGATTACAACCGACGGTGTCGCGCGCCGCGGGCGCCTGACGTTTCCGCGCGGCACCATCGAAACGCCGGCTTTCATGCCGGTCGGCACCTACGGCACGGTCAAGGGCGTGCTGCCCGAACAGGTGCGCGCGCTGGGTGCGGAGATCATTCTCGGCAACACCTTCCATCTGTATCTGCGCCCGGGTCTTGAGGTCATCGAAGCGCATGGCGGCCTGCACGGCTTCGCACGCTGGGACAGGCCCATCCTCACCGATTCCGGCGGTTTCCAGGTCTTCTCGCTGGCGCACAAGCGCAAGATCACCGAGGAAGGCGTCACTTTCGCGGCGCCCACCGATGGCGCGAAGGTGTTCCTCGGACCCGAAGAAAGCATGCGCATCCAGAAGGTGCTCGATTCGGACATCGTGATGATCTTCGACGAGTGCCCGCCGGTGCAGATCGACGGCAAGCCGGTGCATCCGCGCGTGGTCGAGAAATCCATGGAACTGTCGCTACGCTGGGCCGCGCGCTCCAAGCGCGCGCATGAAGGCAACGACGCCGCACTGTTCGGCATCGTGCAGGGCGGCGTGCACCACGACCTGCGCACGCGCTCGGCCGAGGGGCTCAAGGATATCGGCTTCGATGGCTATGCGATCGGCGGCCTCGCGGTCGGTGAGACCGAGGACGAGCGCAACGCGATGCTCGACCACACCGCGCCGCAGCTGCCCGAAGACCGCCCGCGTTACCTGATGGGCGTGGGCCGGCCGGAAGATCTGGTCGAAGCCGTCGCGCGTGGCGTCGACATGTTCGACTGCGTGATGCCCACCCGCAACGCGCGCAACGGGCATTTCTTCACCTCGACCGGCGTGATCCGCATCCGCAACGCGAAGTTCGAGAAGGATCTGCGGCCGATCGAAGAGGGCTGCGGCTGCGAGGCCTGCAGCGGCGGCTTCACCCGCGCCTATCTCCGGCATCTGGACCGCTGCGGCGAGATGCTCGGCCCGATGCTCGGCACGTTGCACAACCTCTGGTACTACCAGAAGCTCATGGCCGACATGCGCGCCGCGATCGATGCGGGAACCTTTGCTGCGTTCCGGGAGTCTTTCTACAGCGCCCGGGCGGGGAATCCGGGCGCCTGAGCCGTCCCGGCGACGTCTTCGGCCCCATCACTGCCCATTCACCCGCTGCCCGGCCTGCGCCCGCGCCCGGCCGTGTCATAATCGCCCGCTGTCTGTTTTCGACCCATGGATGCCCCGATGAATCTGCTGGACCTTGTGATCGCCCCCGCCCACGCCGCTGCTGCAGCTCCGGGCGCTGGCCCGAGCCTGCTGTCGACGCTGGCCTTCCCGATCATCCTGATCGCGATCATGTACTTCCTGATGATCCGCCCGCAGATGAAGCGCACCAAGGAACACCGCGCGATGCTCGAGAAGCTGTCGGTCGGCGACGAAGTCATCACCAACGGCGGCATCGCCGGCGTCGTGCGCAACATCGGCGACAGCTTCCTGACGATCGAGATCGCCGAGCGCGTGGAAATCCGCGTGCAGAAGGGTGCGGTCGGCAATGTGCTGCCCAAGGGCACGCTGAAGTCCGCCTGATCCCGATCGTCGATCGTTGATCCTTCGTTCCGTCATCTCTCCAGGCGCCGCCCGCGTGCGGCGTCCGAGGCAAGGCAATGCTTGAATTCCCGCGTTGGAAATATGCCCTCATCCTGGTCGTTCTGGTGCTGGCTGCGCTGTACGCGCTGCCCAATGCCTACCAGAAGAACCCGTCGGTGCAGATCACCCCGAGCACCAGCGAGGCGCGCATCGACGAGGCGCTGAAGACGCGGGTCGAAGGATTGCTCACCGCCGCCGGCGTGACGTCGGTGGGTACCGAGATCGATGAAAACCACCTGCTGGTGCGCCTGCACGATGCCGATGCGCAGACGCTGGCATCCGACACGCTGCGTCCGGAACTGGGCGAGAACTATTCGGTCGCGCTGAATCTGGCCTCGACCGTGCCGGACTGGCTGTCGAACATGGGCGCGCGTCCGATGTCGCTGGGTCTCGACCTGCAGGGCGGCGTGCATTTCGTGATGCAGGTCGACCAGGCCGCGGCGCTGCAGAAGCGCGTCGAGGGCTACGCCGACGGCATACGCACCGTGCTGCGTGATGCGCGCATCGGCTACTCCAGCGTCGAGCGCCGCAACGACAACAGCATCGGCGTAGTGCTGACCGAAGGCGCGGACGTCAACGCGGCGCGTACGCAGATTTCGACCAGCCTCGCCAGCGCCTCCGGCCAGGCGGTCGGTGGCAGCGGTCCGCAGATCACGACCGAAGGCAACCGCATCACCGTGCGCCTGTCGCAGGGCGAGATCTCGCGCATCGCCAGCGACGCGGTCGAGCAGAACCGCACCGTGATCTCCAACCGCATCAACGCGATCGGCGTCGCCGAGCCGGTGCTGCAGCGTCAGGGCGAAGACCGCCTGGTCATCCAGCTGCCCGGCCTGCAGGACACCGCCGAGGCCAAGCGCCTGATCGGCGCCACCGCGACCCTCGAGTTCCGCGCCGTCACCGGCGACGAGAACCAGGCTGCGGCTGCGGTCGCGTCGGGCAACATCCCGGCCGATTCGCGCATCTACTACAACGACGCCGGCACGCCGCTGCTGCTGTCGCGCCGCATCCTGGTGTCCGGCGACCAGCTGATCAACGCGAATCCGCAGACCGATTCGCAGACCGGCACCCCGGCCGTGGGCATCACGCTCAACAGCGCCGGCGGCAAGCGCATGCTCGACCACACGCTGCAGAACGTCGGTCAGCGCCTCGGCATTGTGTACGTCGAGCGCATTCCGACCGTGCGCATGGTCGACGGCGAAGAAGTGCGCTCGTCGCGCAGCGTCGAGCGCGTGATCAGCTCCTCGACCATTCGCGGCGTGTTCGGTCGCGAGTTCCAGACCACCGGTCTGAGCCGTGAGGAATCCACCGATCTGGCGAGCCAGCTCAAGGCCGGTGCACTGGCCGCGCCGATGGACTTCGTCGAAGAGCGCGTCGTCGGTCCGAGCCTGGGCGCCGAGAACGTCGAGCGCGGCGTAACGGCCGTTCTCTACGCGTTCGTCTTCACCCTGATCTTCTTCATGTTCTATTACCGCCTGTTCGGCATCGTCACGTGCCTGGCGCTGATCCTGAACCTGCTGATCGTCGTCGCGGTGATGTCGCTGTTCGGCGCCACCATGTCGCTGCCCGGCTTCGCGGGTCTGGCGCTGTCGATCGGCCTGTCGGTCGACGCCAACGTGCTGATCAACGAGCGCATACGCGAAGAGCTGCGTGCGGGCATGCCGCCGAAGGCGGCGATCGTGACCGGCTACGAAAAGGCGTCGGACACCATCTTCGACTCCAACCTCACCGGCATCATCGCGGGTACCGCGTTGTACGCTTTCGGCACCGGCCCGCTGCAGGGCTTCGCGGTCACGCTGGTGATCGGCATCATCGCGTCGATGTTCACCGCAATCGTCGTCTCGCGCGCACTGGTCACCCTGATCTATGCACCGCGCAAGAAGCTCAAGTCCCTGGCGATCTGACGGAAGAGACCTCATGAAAATTTTTCCGTTGACCCTCGTCCCCAATGACACCCGCATCGATTTCCTGCGGCTGCGCCACGTCTGGATCACGATGTTCCTGCTGCTGTTCGTCGGCTCGATCGCCGTCGTCGGTTTGAAGGGCTTCAACTTCGCGCTCGACTTCACCGGCGGTACCGCGGTGAACGTCCGCTTCGACCAGCCGGTCGGCGTGGACGACGTGCGCGAACGCCTCGAGAACGCAGATATAGCCAACGCCCAGGTGCAGACCTTCGGCAGCGGCAACGATCTGCTGATTCGCGTGCGCGGCGACGAGACGCAGGTGAGCGTGGACGGCAATACCCAGCTCGCCCAGGACGTGCTCGCTGCGGCGTCCAGTGAAACCAACCCGGGTCGCATCCTGAGCACCGAGTCGATCGGCGCGCAGGTCTCGGGCGACCTGCGCAAGAACGCGATCTATGCCGCGATCTTCGTGCTGGTGGGCTTCCTGCTGTACATCAGCGTGCGCTTCGAATGGAAGTTCGCGGTGGTGGCCAGCGTCACCACGCTGTTCGACGTGCTTGTGGTGGCGGCGGCGTTCTCGCTGACAGGGCGCGAGTTCGACCTGACGGTGATGGCCGGCCTGCTGTCGGTGATGGGTTTCTCGATCAACGACACGATCGTGGTCTTCGACCGCGTACGCGAGAACTTCCGCGGCATGCGCGCCTCGCCGCTGGAGGTGTTCAACCGCTCGATCAACCAGACCCTCTCGCGCACGATCATCACCTCGTTGGCGTTCTTCCTGACCACGCTTGCGCTGTTCCTCTACGGTGGTGGTTCGCTCGAAGGCCTGGCGCTGACGCAGATGATGGGCGCGGTGATCGGTACGGTGTCGTCGATCTTCATCGCGTGTCCGCTGCTGACCTACGGCATCCTGCGCGTCACCAAGCAGGATCTGCTGCCGAAGGCCAAGGACGAGGAAGCGCTCGCGCGTCGCCCCTGATCCGGCGCGTTCGGTCCGCACGACGCGGACCGAACCGGTTGCGAAAAAGCCGCGCACTGCGCGGCTTTTTCTTGGGCAGATGGAACGGGTCGCAACCGTCGGATGGGCAGAGCGTAGCGAACCCCATCGTTCTGGTGCCTGCGAATCGCGAGGCGCGACAGACCGTTTTGTCGGTGCAGGCGGAGTCCCGATCGCGTGCCAATCGGAGCGCAATCGATGGGTTTCGCTGCGCTCTACCCATCCTACGAAGGCGGGTGCGAAACTCACGCCACAACAAAAAAAGGCCGCGCTTGCGCGCGGCCTTTGTGGTCCAGCAGATCCGACGGCTTACGCGAATTCTTTCGCGTAGCCCGAATCGACCAGGGTTTTCTGCAGCGGCGCCACGATATGCACGTTGCCGGCAATGACCTGACGGCCACCGGCGAACGCGACGTGCAAGGGACCACCCGGGCCACCCTTGAAATCGCTGACGCGGCCGCCGGCTTCGCGGACCAGCAACACCCCGGCCGCGATGTCCCAGGGATGCACGCCGGCCTCGAAGTAGCCGTCGGTACGCGCCGCGGCGACATAGGCCAGATCCAGCGCGGCAGAACCGGTGCGGCGCACGTCCTCGGCCGATTCCAGCAACGCCTCGACCGCGCGCAGCTGGGCGCCGACGCGCTTGCGCTCGCGCGGGGCGAAGCCGGTGCTGAGCATCGCACCAGTCAGTTCGCGGCGTTCGGACACGCGGATGCGACGCTCGTTGAGCTGGGCGCCGGCGCCGCGCGTGGCGGTGAACAGTTCGTTGCGCAGCGGATCGAAGATCACCGCATGCAGCGGCTCACCGCCCTCGACCAGCGCGATCGACACGCACCAGTGCGGCAGGCCGCGCAGATAGTTGCTGGTGCCGTCGAGCGGATCGATGACCCACGTGTAGCGGCTCGGACCGCCGCGGCCCGGCTTGGCACCGCCTTCTTCGCCGAGCACGGCGTACTCGGGATAGGCGCGACGCAGTTCCTTGACGATCGCATCTTCGGCGAGGCCGTCGACCTCGCTCGCGTAATCGTGGCGCGCTTTCTCGACGACGTTGAGCGCATCGAGCTTGTGCATGTTGCGCAACAGGACGCCACCGCCGGCGCGCGCCGCCTTGACCATGACATTGACAGCAGGTTGAAGCATCGCGGACGACTCCGGGCGCGGGCAGGATCGAGGGGGAAAAGAGCAGTGCCGGCGCTGGGCCGGTCGGGCAGTTTACCATTCGCGCCATGCAAGCGCCCCTGAATCCAGAGTCCCTACCGGACATCGCCACCCCTGACGGCTCCGCGGCCCGCATCCGCATCGTGCTCGTCGGCACCCAGCACCCCGGCAACATCGGCTCCGCCGCGCGCGCCATCAAAACGATGGGCCTGCACCGGCTGGTACTGGTGGCGCCGCAGAAATACCCGCACAACGAGGCCGACATGATGGCCGCCGGCGCCGAGGACGTGCTCAACGCCGCGGTCGAAGTGGCGACGCTGGCCGAAGCCGTGGCCGACTGCCGGCTGGTGCTCGGTTGCACCGCGCGCAGCCGTCGCGTGCAGCTGCGCGAACTGCGGCCGCGCGATGCCGCTGTATCGGCGCGCGCCGAAGCCGTGGCGGGTGGCGAGGTGGCGCTGGTGTTCGGCCGCGAGCGCACCGGGCTGGAGAACGAAGAGCTGCAGCTGTGCCACGCCGCGGTGCACATCCCGGCCAATCCCGAGTACAGCTCGCTGAATCTGGCCGCGGCCGTGCAGGTCTTGAGTTACGAGGTGCGGCTGGCGCTGCTGGGCGAGGGCGGCGACGTCACCCCCGCCGCGATCGCGCCGGTGAATCCGGACGCGGTGCCGCACGCCGAGCTCGAAGGCTTCTTCGGCCAGTTGGCCGACACGCTCGAGGACATCGATTTCCACAAGGGACGCGCGCCGGAGTCGGCGATGCGCAAGCTCCGACGGCTGTTCGTGCGTACCGGAATGGACCAGCAGGAAGTGCGGCTGCTGCGCGGCATTCTGGCCGATGCCCAGCGCATGGGTCGGATCGCCCGCGGTCGTGGCAACGCCTGAGGCGCGGCGTCTGTTGCCCGGGAATGGCTTCCGCTAGGCTTGCCGCTTCGCTCACGCCTTCCGGACCCGCCTTGGACCCGCGTCACTTCCTTCGCCGGCTCCTGTCGTGCGTGCTGCTGGGTGTGCTGGCCCTCGCAGCGCCGGTCCACGCCGCCGAGCCGCGCAACGTGCTGGTGCTCGGGCGCATCAGCGACGATCCCAAGGCGCACTACGAGCAGCTCAAGCCGCTGCTCGATTACGTGGTCGCACGCATGGGTGATGTCGGCATCACCGAAGGCCGCGTGCTGATGGCGCGCGACGTACAACAGATGCAGAGCTACCTGCGGCGCGGACGCGTCGACTGGGTCACCGAAACCGCCAGTGGCGCGACACTGCTCGAAGCGCGCGCCGGCGCGACGCCGTTCCTGCTGACCGAGCGAAGTGGTGTCAGTCATTACCACACGGTCTATTTCGCCCGCCGCGACAGCGGCATCCAGTCGCTCGACGATCTGCGCGGTCGCAGTATCGTGTTCCAGAACCGGCAGTCGACCAGCGCCTATTTCGTGCCTGCGACCGAGCTGCTCGCCCGCGGCATGACGCTGGAGATCCTGCTGTCGCCGCGCGACCAGCCCGAACCGGGCTCGGTCGGCTATCTGTTCGCGCGCTCGGAACTCAACATGTCCTCGTGGGTGCACAAACACCTCGTCGATGCCGGTGCGATGAGCAATCTCGACTGGGACAGTGACCGGCGCGTTCCGCCTTCGTTCAAGCGGGATTTCGTGATCTTCCGCGAGAGCGCGCCGTTTCCCCGTGCAATCGAGATCGTGCGCGGCGATCTGGATGCACGCGTGACCGCGCGCCTGCGCGAGGTGTTGATCGAGGCCAGTCGGGATCCCGCGGCCGCCGATGCACTGCGCGAGTTCTTTCGCGCCACCGCGTTTCTGCCGATGGATGCCGCCACCCGCGCTGAGCTCGACGTCCTGCGCGCGGGCGCGCTGCGCGTCGTGGCGGACGTCGAATGAAACTGCGCACCGGTCTGCAGGCCATGTTCCTGGCGCTGGTCGGCGCCGCCGTGCTGGCCGGCCTCGTCGCGGTAGCGCTCGTGCTGCAGCAGCAGGACCAGGCGCAGAAGCAGATCTTGGCGCTGAGCCAGCGCTCGATGCACGCGCTCGCGTCGCAGCGGCTGCTGCTGCGTGGCGAGGCTGTGTCGGCGCAGGTGGCCGACGCGCTGGTCAATCCGCTGTACTACTTTGACCTCGAGGCGATCGGCGGCGCCGTCAGCAACGTGCTGCGGCAGCCGGACGTGAGCTACGTAATCGTCTACGACGCCGACGGCAATATCGTCCACGACGGCAGCCGCGACATCGAACGCTACGGTCAACGCATGGACGATCCGTTTGCGCTGGAAGTCGTCGCCGCGACCGGACAGCACATGCAGAGCGATGGCAACTTGCTCGATGTGTCGATGCCGATCCGCATCGGCGATCAGCGCCTGGGCGGCGTGCGCATCGGCTATTCGCTGGCGACGGCGAAGCAGGATGAGGACGCGATGGTCGCGACGATGCGGGCGCGCCTCGACGAGATTGCGCGGCGTCACCTCGTCTCGGTCGGCCTGTTGCTGGTCGTGCTGGTGGCGCTCGGGGCACTCGTCGCGGCGATGCTGCAGCGGCGGCTCGTGCGTCCGGTACGCGAACTTGCCGATGCCGCGCAGCGTATCGAGGCGGGCCATTACGACGTGGTGGTGCCGGCAGACGCACGCCAGGACGAAATCGGCGATCTGGTCCGTGCGTTCGATCGCATGCGCGACAGCATCGCGCGTCACGACCGCGACATCCGCCGCATGGCGTATACGGATCCGCTGACAGGGTTGGCGAACCGTCTCGCGCTGCGCGAAACGCTGGATCAGCGTCTGCTGGAGATGCAGGGCGCCGCAGGGCGCCTCGCGCTGTTGTTCGCTGACGTCGACGACTTCAAACGCGTCAACGACACGTTGGGCCACGACGCCGGCGACGAAGCGCTGATCCAGTTCACCGCGCGTATCGATGCCGCAGTGCGCGAATTCGATGTCGCCGACGCACTGCTCGCACGTTTCGGTGGAGACGAGTTCGTCGTGCTGCTGCAGCTGCCCGAGGCCAGCACCGCCGATCTGCGTAACGTCGCCGGCGAACTGGCGAACCGGCTGGTGCAAGAGGTTGCACGCCCGATCGAAGTCCAGGATCGACGCGTATTCCTCGGCATCTCGATCGGCATCACCGTGTTTCCCGACGACGCCGCCAGCGCGGCGATGCTGCTCAAGAACGGAGACATCGCGATGTACCAGGCCAAGCTGGCCGGCAAGAACTGCCATCGCTTCTACAGTCTGGCGATCGATCAGGCGGTCGAGCGTCGCATGCACATGGAACACGAACTGCGCGGCGCCTGGGGTCGCGGTGAACTGAGTCTGGCCTATCAGCCAGTGTTCCGCATGAGTGACAAGGCGCTCGTCGGTGTCGAAGCCCTGCTGCGCTGGCAGCATCCGGAGTTGGGCAGCGTCGCGCCGCCGGTGTTCATCGATGTCGCCGAGCAGAGCGGCCTGATCGATGTGATCGGCCCGCAGGTGCTGCACGCCGCCTGCGTCGAGGCGCGCGCCTGGCAGCATCGTTTTCCTGCCGCCGCCGACCTCTTCGTCGCGGTCAACGTGTCCCCGCGCCAGCTGCGCAGCGCGGCCTTTGCCGTCGAGGTCGAAGCGGCGTTGCGCGAATCGGAACTCTCGCCGCGCCATCTGCATCTCGAACTTACCGAAACCGCGGTCATCGGCGACGAGGCCCGTATCGGTCAACTGCTCGGCGCGTTGCGCGCACTCGGGGTCAAGATCTGGCTCGACGATTTCGGCACCGGCTTCTCCGGCCTCAGCCACCTGCGCCGCGTGCCAGTGGACGGTGTGAAGATCGACCGCAGCTTTGTCGCCGACCTGTTGCGCGATCCGGACGACCTCGCGCTGACGACTGCGATCATTTCGATGGCGCACTCGATCGGCATTACGGTGGTCGCCGAAGGCGTGGAGAGGGAAGGCCAGTTCGAAGTCCTGCGCGATCGCGGTTGCGATCTGGGGCAGGGATTCTGGCTCGGGCATCCGCTGCCGGCGCGGGAGTTCGATGCGCTGTTGGGGTGAGGGGGCTTGTTCTGCTTCAGCTCTAGCGTTGCCGTTGCCGTTGCCGTTGGTTTTTGTTTTTGCTTTTGCTTTTGCTTTCCGCCTTTGACTCGAATCGAGCCGTAAAGCGAGCCGAGCCTCGCAGGGCGACGGGGTCGAAGAGCAGCCCATGTCTGAGCGCAGCGAGTTTGGGCTGCGTGCCCCGTCGTCCGAGAAGCGCAGGGGACCGCGGCGGCTGTATCGCGGCGGATCGCGTCCGGCGAAGACGGTTTTGCTTACT
>JBJMWR010000036.1:0-77889 GCA_045810015.1 Luteimonas sp. | reverse complement strand
GACATCGCCATCCTCACCGGCGGCACCGTGATCGCCGAGGAGCTGGGCCTCAAGCTGGAGAACGCGCAGCTCTCCGCCCTCGGCCGCGCCAAGCGCGTGGAAGTCGGCAAGGAGAACACCACGATCATCGACGGCGCCGGCACGGCCAGCGACATCGAGGCGCGCGTCAAGCAAGTGCGCGTGCAGATCGAGGAAGCGACCTCCGACTACGACAAGGAAAAGCTCCAGGAGCGCGTGGCCAAGCTGGCCGGCGGCGTGGCGCTGATCAAGGTCGGCGCGGCCACCGAGGTCGAGATGAAGGAGAAGAAGGCGCGTGTCGAAGACGCTCTGCACGCGACCCGTGCGGCAGTGGAAGAAGGCATCGTCGCCGGCGGCGGCGTGGCCCTCCTGCGCGCCAAGCAGGCCGCGGGCGAGATCAAGGGCGACAACCCCGACCAGGACGCCGGCATCAAGCTGATCCTGCGTGCCATCGAGGAGCCGCTGCGCATCATCGTGCAGAACTCCGGCGACGAGCCGAGTGTGGTCGTCAACACGATCCGTGGCATCGTCAAGGTCTGTGCCGTCAAGGCGCCGGGCTTCGGCGACCGTCGCAAGGCGATGCTCGAAGACATGGCCACCCTGACCGGCGGCACCGTGATCTCCGAGGAAGTGGGCCTGACGCTCGAGAAGGCGACCATCGCCGACCTCGGCCGCGCCAAGAAGATTCAGGTCTCCAAGGAGAACACCACGATCATCGACGGCGCCGGCGAGACCGGTGGCATCGAAGCCCGCATCAAGCAGATCAAGGCGCAGATCGAGGACACCTCGTCCGACTACGACCGCGAGAAGCTGCAGGAGCGCGTGGCCAAGCTGGCCGGCGGCGTTGCGGTGATCAAGGTCGGTGCTTCGACCGAGATCGAGATGAAGGAAAAGAAGGCCCGCGTCGAAGACGCGCTGCACGCCACGCGCGCAGCGGTTGAAGAAGGCGTGGTCCCCGGTGGTGGCGTGGCGCTGGTGCGCGCGCTGCAGGCGATCGGTCAGCTCAAGGGCGCGAACGAAGACCAGAACCACGGCATCATCATCGCCCTGCGCGCGATGGAAGCCCCGCTGCGCGAGATCGTCACCAACTGCGGTGAAGAGCCGAGCGTCGTGCTCAACGCGGTCAAGGACGGCACCGGCAACTTCGGCTACAACGCCGCGACCGGCGAGTACGGCGACATGATCGCGTTCGGCATCCTGGACCCGACCAAGGTCACCCGTTCGGCGCTGCAGAACGCGGCCTCGATCGCCGGTCTGATGATCACGACCGAAGCGATGGTGGCCGAACTGCCGAAGAAGGAAGAGCCGGCGATGCCGGGCGGCGGCGGCATGGGCGGCATGGGCGGCATGGATTTCTGATCCAGCCCCATCCGCTATACCGTTGCACGAAGAACCCCGCCGCGAGGCGGGGTTTTTTTGTGGCTCACGCAGCAGGGCTTCGGCCGCGTATCGACTGCCGATCAGCTGCCTGTCGGCTGCGTCGCGTGCAGGCTGTCGTCACCGCTCATCGCCCATGCTGTCGCAATGCCGACGTCTTCCCCTGATCCGTGGTGGCGCGCGCACCGCACGGGGTTGCGTCGTGCGGGCATCGTGCTGGCTGTGCTGTATCTGCTGTATCTCGTCGCGGCCAACGTGTTTCTCAACAGCGCGTTCGGCGCCGATGTGATCAACCGGAAGCCCGAGCGTTTCCACGCACGCTGGGACTGGGCGATGAGCCTGTATCCGGGGCATATCCACGCGCGCGGCATCGTCATGGGCGGGCATGCGCGCACGAACCTGTGGACCATCGCCAGCCCGCGCGCCAACGGGCGCATCCGGATTCTGCCGCTGCTCGGACGCGACATCACGTTCGGCAGAATCCGCGCGCAGAACGTCTCGGTGCACGTCGCGCGTACGCCGCATGATCTGCCGACGACGGTGCGTCCCGGCAAGTCGCCGTGGACGATCCGCTTCGCCGCGATCACCACGCCGAGCCTGCTGCGGCTGGATTTCTACGACGCGCGCGTGACCGGTCACGGCGAGGCGCGCTTCGAATTCGAAAAGACGCTGCAGGGCGGCGCGATGGAAGTCGGTCCGTCCACGCTGACGATGCCGGACGCGACGCTGCAGATCAGCGACGTGACGGTGCTGCGGGAGGGCATGCTCGAGTTCGAGATCGCGATTCCCGCGCACATCCGTGAGCAGGCGCAGGGTGAGGAGAAGCTGGTGCTGCTCGATGCGCACATGCGCGTCGACGGCCCCGCGCCGGGCATCGATCTGGTAGCGCGCAACGACGATGCCCTGCCGATCGGTACCGCCGGTTTCGTCGGTCACCTGCGCGCCGATCTGACCCTGGAGCGCGGCGTGCTGATGCCGGGCAGCCAGCTCGACTGGTCGGCGCCGGTGTATTCCAGCGCGGTCGATGGCACGCCGTTGCAACATCCGCTGGGCGTGGCCTTGCGCACATCGTCCGACGCGATTCTCGTCGCCGCCCGTGTGCCGGCGCCGGCGTCGGGCACGCCGTGGCTGCGCGCCGATCTGCGTGTCGCCGATCGCCGTATCGGTCCCGATGACTGGCTGCGACCGGTGCGCGCGCTGGGCGGCACGGTCGAGACGCAATGGCCGGCGGTGCCGCTGCGCTGGATCGACGTGATCCTGCGCAACGTCGACTGGCTGGCCTTCGACGGTCGCGCAGATCTCGACGCCGACGTGCGCCTGCACGACGGGCAACTGCAGCCCGGCAGCCGCATCGATCTCGACAATGCCGCGCTGACGGCGCGTGTGCTCGACAACCGTTTCAGTGGCAACGCGCACGCCCGCATGCGGATGCGCGAGGACGCCGAAGCCGGTCAGCGCACGACGATCGGCATCGTGCTCGACCGGTTCACCCTCGCGCCGGAATCCGCGCCGGACCGGATCGATCTGCGCGGTCGCGATCTACGGCTGGATCTGAGTTCCACCGGTGCGTTGGCCGAATTCCACGAACGGCTCGATGCGCGGCTGCGTTTCGACGATGCACAGGTGCCCGACCTGCGCACCTACAACCGCTATTTGCCCGGCGACAGTGCGCGTCTGGTCGGCGGCAGCGGGCATGCCAGCGGCGACATCCGGCTCGACAACGGCGGCGAAATGATCGGCGGGCGCATGCGTGTGCGCGGACAGGATGTGCGCGTCGCGCTGGGGCCGTCGCAACTGTCGGGCAATGTCGATCTCGACAGCCGCCTGTCGCGCATGCAGCGCGTCGGGAGGCGCTACAAGATCGATGCGATGGCGCTGCGTCTCGACGGCGTGCGGCTCGACGGCTCCGGTGGCGACGATGCGCCGTGGTGGGCAAAGCTCGCACTTGAAAACGGCACGCTGGACTGGCGCGAACCCTTCGAAGTCACCGGCCGCGGCCGCGTCGACATGCGCGATGTCAGCGTGCTGCTGGGCCTGTTCGCCGAGCGCAGCGTGTTCCCGCGCTGGATCGGCAATCTGATCGATTCGGGCGAAGCGCACGCCACCGGCGACCTGCGTCTGCGTGGCAACGAGCTGGTGTTCGACCGCGTGCAGGCCAGCAACGACCGCATCGACATGCAGGCGCGGCTGCGCATCGCCGACGGCACGCCGAACGGCGATCTGTACGCGCGCTGGGGCGTGCTGGGCATGGGCGTCGAGCTGCAGGGCAGCGACCGCAAGCTGCACATCGCCGGTGCGCGCGACTGGTACGAATCCCGGCCGCCGCTGCTGCCCGAGTGACGGCAGCGGGCCGCGATGGTCGCGACTGCAACCGTCGCACCGCGCGGAGTGCCGTGTTATCAATGGCGCCATGACCTCGCGCCCCGCCCGCTTTTTCTATTGGTATGCGTTTCCGACGCCACAGGCGGCGGACGGTCCGCGCGCGCCCTGACACCAGGTCGCACGTATTCCCGGAAGCCGCCAGAGACCCTGGCGGCTTTTTTCGTTTCCAGCCTTCCGTTTCCGAGATCGACCATGCCCCCGCACACCGACGACCTCCGCATCCGCGACCTGCAACCGCTGACTCCGCCCGCCACGCTGCTCGCCGAACTGCCCTGCAGCGACGCGATATCGACGACCGTCACCGACGCCCGCGCCGCCTGCCACGCGATCCTGCACGGCGAGGACGACCGCCTGATCGTCGTCGTCGGCCCGTGCTCGATCCACGACCCGGTCGCGGCGATGGAGTACGCGCATCGCCTGCGCGCGCTGCGCGACATGCATGGCGACGCGCTGGAGCTGGTGATGCGCGTGTACTTCGAGAAGCCGCGCACGACGATCGGCTGGAAGGGCCTGATCAACGATCCCGATCTCGACGGCAGCTTCCACATCGACAAGGGCCTGCGCCTCGCGCGCGGTCTGCTGCGCGAGGTCAATGCGCTGGGTCTGCCGGCCGGGGTGGAATTTCTCGACATCATCAGCCCGCAATACCTTGCCGATCTGGTCGCCTGGGGCGCGATCGGTGCGCGCACGACCGAGAGCCAGGTGCATCGCGAGATGGCGTCGGGCCTGTCGTGTCCGGTCGGCTTCAAGAACGGCACCGGCGGCGACGTGCGCATCGCGGTGGATGCGGTCGGCGCGGCCTCGCATCCGCACCATTTCCTCGCCGTCGGCAAGGACGGACGTTGCGCGGTGGCGTCGACATCCGGCAATCCGGATTGCCACGTGATCCTGCGCGGCGGCGCGGTGCCGAACTACGACGCGGCGCATGTCGAGGCTGCATCCAGCGTGCTGCAGGCGCAGGGCCAGCGCGCGGCGCTGATGATCGACGCCAGCCACGCCAACAGCAGCAGGAATCCCGACAACCAGCCGAAGGTGATCGACGACATCGCGCGCCAGCTCGAAGGCGGCGAGCGCCGCATCGTCGGCGCGATGATCGAGAGCCATCTGGTCAAAGGCAAGCAGGCGCTGGTGCCGGGCACGCCGCTGGTCTACGGCCAGAGCATCACCGATGGCTGCATCGACTGGGAGACGACGGTGCGCACGCTCGATCGTCTGGCCGATGCGGTGCGGACGCGCCGCGCGCGGGCAGATTCGCAGGCGGCCTGATCCATGTAGGAGCGCGCTTGCGCGCGAAGGGTTTCACCGCCAATGCCCATCGCGTGCAAGCGCGCTCCTACAGCTTCCTCAAGCCGCGCTGCCGGCGGCCATGCCTGACGCCCAGGCCCACTGGAAGTTGTAGCCGCCGAGCCAGCCGGTGACATCCAGCACTTCGCCGATGAAGTACAGCCCGGGCGCGTGCTGCGATTCCATCGTCCGCGACGACACGCCGCCGGTGTCCACGCCGCCCAGGGTGACTTCGGCGGTGCGGTAGCCCTCGGTGCCGCTGGCGACCAGCGGCCAGGCCTGCAGCAGCGCGGCGGTGTCCTGCAGCTGCGGCGGGGTGAACTGTTTCATCGGCCGGTTCGGCAGCCAGATTTCGCACAGGCGCTGGGCGAAACGACGCGGCATCAGTTCGGCCAGTACGTTCTTGAGTTCGGTGCCGGGGCGTTCGGCCTGTTGCGTTTGCAGCCACGCCAGCGCATCGCGGCCGGGCAGCAGGTCCAGACGCAGATCGTCGCCGGGTTGCCAATAGGACGAGATCTGCAGGATGGCCGGGCCGCTGATACCGCGGTGCGTGACCAGCATGCGGTTGCGGAAGAACGCGCCGTTGCAGCCGGCTTCGACATCCAGCGCGACGCCGGACAGTTCGTCCAGTCGTTCCTGGTGTTTGCCGCTGAGCGTCAGCGGCACCAGGCCGGCGCGCGTCGGCACAAGCGTGTGGCCGAAGGCACGCGCGAGGTCGTAGCCGAAGCCGGTCGCGCCCATGCTCGGGATCGACAGGCCGCCGGTCGCGACGATCACCGATTCGCAGCGCAGTCGCCCGGCCGCGGTGTCGATCGTGTAGCCGTCGTCGTCGACGACGCGTGGCACCTGCACCGTGCAATGCGTGCGGACTTGCACGCCGACGGCATCCGCCTCGTCGAGCAGCAATTGCACGATCTGCTTCGAGGCGCCATCGCAGAACAGCTGGCCCAGTTCCTTTTCGTGCCAGGCGATGCCGTGGCGATCGACGAGCTCGATGAAATCATGCGGCGTGTAGCGCGCAAGCGCCGATTTGCAGAAGTGCGGGTTGTCGGAGAGGTACTGCGCCGGCGTGGTGCCGGTGTTGGTGAAATTGCAGTGGCCGCCGCCCGACATCAGGATCTTCTTGCCGACCTTGTTCGCGTGGTCGAGCACCAGCACGCGACGGCCGCGCTGGCCGGCCGCGATCGCCGCCATCAGGCCGGCCGCGCCGGCGCCCAGCACGATGACATCCCACTCGGTGGACGGCAGGGCGGTGGAGGCGGGGGCAGGAACGACGGACATTTCAGAAGGAGCGGTACGGGGCGCGCAGTCTAGCTGCCGGGCACGGATCGCGCGCGCTGCCACGCGCTGCGCACGCATGGATAATCCGTGCGATGACCGCGCCGTCGCCCTGGCACCTGTACCTGCTCGAATGCCGCAACGGCAGCTGGTACGCCGGCATCACCAAGGATCTCGATGCGCGCTTCGCCGCACATGCGGCCGGGCGCGGCGCGAAGTACACGCGCGGCAATCCGCCGGTGCGCATCCTCGCCAGTCGCGGCTATCCTGACCGCGCCAGCGCCTCGCGCGCCGAATGGCAGCTCAAGCGCCAACCACGTGCGCGCAAGCTGGCCTGGCTGCAGGCGCCCGAGTTGACGCTGGAGATCCGCGCCGGTGGCTTGGACGATCCGCGCGTCATCGCGCTGCTGCAGGCCCATCTCGATGCGATGGCCTTGCACTCGCCGCCCGAAAGCATCCATGCGCTGGATCTGTCCGGCCTGCGCGCGCCGGGCGTGTCGTTCTGGGGTGCCTGGCGCGGCGATGCGCTGGCCGGTTGCGGCGCGCTGAAGGATCTCGGCGACGCGCACGGGGAACTCAAATCGATGCGCACCGATGCCGCGCATCTACGCCAGGGCGTGGCCGCGGCGATGCTCGCGCACCTGATGGCCACGGCCCGGGCGCAGGGCTGGCAGCGGCTGAGCCTGGAGACCGGCACCGCAGCCGCATTCGCGCCCGCACATGCGCTGTACGCGCGCCACGGCTTCGAGCCCTGCGGTCCATTCGGCGATTACATCGACGATCCCTTCAGCACCTTCATGACCCGCACCCTGGACGACTGAGCACCGCGCGCGGGCGTGAACGGGCCGGGCGCACTGGCTATAGTCGTGCGCTGTCGTGTTCCCCCAGGTCGTCCATGTCGCACGTGTCTCCCGCATCGCTTCCCACCATCGCCTGCGCCGCGGGCGGCACCGGCGGGCATCTGTTTCCGGCCGAGGCGCTGGCGCGCGAACTGCAGCGCCGCGGACATCCAGTGGTGATCTACACCGAGCGCCGTGGCGCTGCGTACACGCAGGCACTGGCCGGGCTCGACCACGTGGTGCTGCCGGCGCGGAGTCTCGAAGGTGGTCTTTCGGGCAAGCTGGCTGCTGGCCTGACGATCCTGCGCGCGACGGGGCAGGCACGCGCGGATATGCGCCGTCGCGGAGTGCGCCTGCTGGTCGGTTTCGGTGGCTATCCGAGCTTCGCGCCAGCGTTGGCGGCCAAGAGCCGTGCGCTGCCGCTGCTGCTGCACGAGCAGGGCGCGCGTCTGAGCATGGCCAACCGCAAACTGCTGCGCTTCGCCGACGGCGTGGCGACGTCGTTCCCGGACACCGCCGGTCTGGACGGCTTCGACGCCGCGCGCATCGTCGACACCGGCAATCCGGTGCGGCAGGCGATCCTCGACGCACGTGGCGACTATCCGGTGCTCGATGCCGCTGCACCGCTGCGCCTGCTCGTCGTCGGCGGCAGCCAGAGTGCGCGCGTGTTCGGCGAGGTCGTGCCGCCGGCGCTGCTGCGGCTGCCCGAATCGATCCGCCAGCGCCTGCAGGTCTCGCTGCAATACAAGGGTGACGCGACCGACGAGATCGAGCGCACCTTGCGCGAGGCCGGCATCGACGCAACCGTGCGTCCGTTCTTCGACGACATGGGCGCGCGCCTGCGCGATGCGCATCTGGTGATCACCCGCGCCGGCGCGACCACGGCGGCCGATCTGCTCACCGTCGGCCGTCCTGCGGTGCTGGTCCCGATTCCCGCCGGCGGCTCGCGCGACGAGCAACGCCGCAATGCCGAGACGCTGGCTGCGGCCGGCATCGGCTGGTGTGTGCCCGAACCCGAACTCACCCCCGCACATCTGTCGAAGTTGCTCGCCGAGGCCTTCGCGTCACCGACCGTGCTGCCCGATGCCGCGCGCGCCTCCGCTGCGCTCGGTCGCCCCCAGGCTGCCTCGACGTTGGCCGATCTCGTGCAGTCCACGCTGGCCCGGCACGCATGAGCGGCCGCCGCGACGACTGCGATGTGCTGGTCGTCGGCGGCGGCCACAACGGACTGGTCTGCGCGGCGTATCTCGCCGGCGCGGGCTTGCGCGTGCGTGTGCTGGAGCGACGCCGCATCGTCGGTGGCGCGGCCGTCACCGAGGAATTCCATCCGGGGTTCCGCAATTCGCTGGCGAGCTACACCGTCAGCCTGCTCAACCCCAAGGTGATCGCCGATCTGCGGCTGGCGCAGCACGGCCTGCGCGTGGTGGAGCGGCCGTACTCGAATTTCCTGCCGCTGCCCGACGACCGTGCATTCCGTCTCGGCGGCCCGGACGGTGCCGCCGAACTCGCGCGCTGGTCGCCACGCGATGCCGCGCGTCTGCCCGAGTACTACGCGATGCTCGATCGCGTGGTCGTCGTGCTGCGAGAACTGATGCACGCGACACCGCCCAACGTCAGCGACCGTTTCGTGCTCGCCGACTGGCTCAACTCGCTGAGCGTCGCGCGGCAGCTGAAGTCGCTGGATATGCGTGGCCGCCGCGACCTGCTCGATCTGTTCTCCAAATCCGCCGGCGAACTGCTCGACGACTGGTTCGAATACGAACCGCTGAAGGCTGCGCTGGGCTGGGATTCGATCGTCGGCAATTTCGCCAGTCCCTACACGCCGGGCTCGGCCTACGTGCTGCTGCATCACGTGTTCGGCGAGGTCAACGGCAAGAGCGGCGTGTGGGGGCATGCGATCGGCGGCATGGGCGCGATCAGCGAGGCGATCGCCACCGAATGCCGCGCGCGTGGCGTGGTGATCGATACCGATGCCGAGGTCGCGCAGGTGATTGTCGAGAACGGTCGCGCGGTCGGTGTCGCACTCGTCGACGGACGCACATTGCGCGCGGGCGTGATCGCATCCAACCTCAATCCGAAGCTGCTGTACACGCGTCTGGTCGCACCCGAACATCTCGACGAGGACACCACCGCGCGCATCCGCCGCTACCGCTGCGGCTCCGGCACATTCCGCATGAATGTCGCGCTGTCGGAGCTGCCGGATTTCCGCGCAGCACCGGGCACCACGCTGCAGCCGCATCATCAGAGCGGCATCCTGATCGGCAATTCGCTCGGCTATTTCGAGCGCGCGTACTTCGATGCGAAATCGCGCGAGCACAATCCCGGCTGGGCGCGCGCGCCAGTCGTGGAACTGGTGATCTCGTCGACGCTCGACGACAGCCTCGCGCCGCCCGGCCAGCACGTCGCCAGCCTGTTCTGCCAGCACGTCAATCCGGTGATCGATGAGGCCGACGGCGGCTGGGACGCGCACCGCGACACGGTCGCGCAACTGATGATCGACACGGTGGATGCGCAGGCGCCGAACTTCGCGCGCAGCGTGCTCGGCTATGACGCGCTGACGCCGCTCGATCTGGAACGCCGGCTCGGCCTCATCGGCGGCGACATCTTCCACGGCGCGCTGGGCCCGGACCAGTTGTTCAGCGCACGGCCCGTGCTCGGGCAGGGGAACTACCGCGGCGCGCTGGGTGGCCTATACCTCTGCGGCTCCGGCTCGCACCCGGGTGGCGGCGTCACCGGCCTGCCCGGACGCAACGCCGCGCGCGAGATCCTGCGCGACCTGCGGCGCGGTCCAGGACCCTGAACAGGCGGGGTTTTTGTGGCCGCCATCCATGGCAGCCACCCGCTGGGCCGTCGCTTCGCGACGTCAAAAATCGCTCCGGGCGATTTTTTGAACCCGCCGGTATCGTTTTGCAATGCAGCGTGCAAAGCGGTAACGACTCTTTCACTATCGCCCTGCACCCGACGTGGGGGAGGGAGCAAGGCCCGCAACCGGTTTACCGGTCGCGGGCTTTTTTTTGCCTGACGTTTCTGCAAGGCATGCCGGAACGCTACGTATCCGGGCGCGATATCCGCATCGCGATGCGACAATCCGCGGATGCCTGACGCCCCGTTGCCGCCCGAAATCGACGCCCAGCTCGACCGCCTGATCGCGCGACTGCCGGATACCATCCGCAGCGATGCCGATGCCATCGCGCGCATCCGCCCGGTCGCGCTCGCCAGCGATTTCGCGCTCGACGTCTTGCAGCGTCAGCCGGACGCGCTCGCGCAACTCCTGGAAGACGACGCGCAGCATGGCATCGCGCCACCTACGCTCGACGCCGGCAACCGGAGCGAATGGCCGGCGTTGCTGCGTCGCTATCGCACGGCGTGTTCGGCGCGACTGGTGTGGCGTGACGTGCATGGTCTCGACGATGTCGACGCGACACTGGCCGGCAGCACGGCGCTGGCGGAAACCTGCCTGACGCTCGCGCTCGACGCGCTGGAAGCCGAGTTCGCCCAGCGCTACGGCCAGGTGCGCGATGCCGACGGGAATGTCGTGCGTCTAGTCGTGTTCGGCCTCGGCAAGCTCGGTGGCGGCGAACTCAATTTCAGTTCCGACATCGATCTGATCTACGGCTTCGCGACCGCGGGCGAGAGCGATGGCGCGCGCGCACTCGCTGCCGAGGACTACTTCACCCGGCTGGGCCAGCAGCTCGCGAAGCTGCTCGACGAGAACACCGCCGACGGCTTCAGCCATCGCGTCGATCTGCGGCTGCGCCCGTTCGGAAGTGCCGGCCGTATCGCGTTGAGCTTCGCGGCGATGGAACAATACTTCCAGCACGAAGGCCGCGACTGGGAACGTTACGCCTGGCAGAAGGCGCGGCCCGTTGCCGGCGACATCGAGGCCGGCGAGGGGTTCCTGTCGCAGCTGCGGCCTTTCATCTATCGCCGCTATCTCGACTACGGCGCGCTCGACGGCCTGCGGCAGATGAAGGCGATGATCGCGGCCCAGGTCGCGCGCAAGGAACTGTCCGACGACATCAAGCGCGGCGATGGCGGCATCCGCGAGATCGAATTCCTCGCTCAGGCGCTGCAGCTGATCCGCGGCGGCCGCGAGCCGGCGCTGCGCGACCGGCGTCTGTTGCCGACGCTCGAGGCCTTGCACGCGCATGCGCAGATCGATGCGGACACGCTGGCGTTGCTGCAACGCGCGTACCGCTTCCTGCGTCAGCTGGAGAACCGGCTGCAGATGCTGCGCGATGCGCAGACGCACATGCTGCCTGCCGATCCGCTGGATCGTCTGCGGATCGCGCGCGGTCTCGGCTATGTCGACTGGGACGCGCTCGTCGATGCACTGCGCGCTGTGCGCGCGTCGGTCGCGCAGGAGTTCGATGCGCTGTTCGCCGTGCGTAGCCAGCAGCGGGCGGTCGAGACGGATGACGATCTCGCTGGCTACTGGCGCGCGCTGCCCGAGGGCGGCGAGCGCGCGGTGCTCGAAGCCACGGGTTTCAATGACAGCACTGAAGTCGACGCGGCACTGCGCGATTTCGCGCGTTCCCCGAGCGTGCGCGATCTCTCCGACAGCGCGCGCACGCGACTGGACCGGCTGATGCCAGTTCTGCTGCAGGCGTCCGCGCCCGCGGACCGTCCGCTGCAGGCGATCCGCCGGCTGCTCGCATTGCTTCACAACATCCTGCGGCGCGCGAGTTATCTGGCCCTGCTCGACGAACGCCCGGCGGCGCTGGCGCGTCTGGTCGATGTGGTCACGCGCAGCGCGTTTCTCGCCGAACGGCTCGCCGCGCATCCCTTGCTCCTCGACGAACTGCTCGACACGCGCGATGAAGGACCGCTGCTCCAGCGCGGCGAGATGGCCCAATCCTGCGCGCGTGCACTGCGGCAGCCGGATCTGGAAGCCGGTCTGCTGGATCTCAACGAGACCCGCCAGCAGCTGAGCTTCCGCATCGCGATCGCGACACTCGATGGGCGCCAGTCAGGACAGGACGCCACACGTCAGCTCGCGTGGCTGGCCGACGCGGTGGTCGACACCGTGCTCGCGCTGGCGATGCGCGATCTCGAATCCACGCATGGCGCGCTGCCCGACGCGCGGTTCGCGGTGATCGGCTACGGCAGCCTTGGCGGCGAAGAACTCGGCTTCGGTTCCGATCTCGACCTGGTGTTCCTCTATGACGCACCTGCCGACGCGCAGTCCACCGGTGCGCGCCCGCTCGATGCGCAACGCTGGGCCGCGCGACTGGGGCAGAAGATCGTCGCGCTCCTGGGCACCGTGACCGGCGGCGGTCGTCTTTACGACGTCGACGTGCGCCTGCGCCCTGATGGCGGCAAGGGGCTGCTGGTCTCGTCGCTGGCCAGCTACGCCGAATACCAGCGCGAGCGGGCCTGGACCTGGGAACACCAGGCGCTGGTGCGCGCGCGCTTTGTGGCCGGGCATGACGACATGGCCGCCGCGTTCGAAGACGTGCGCCGCGACATCCTGGCGACGCCGCGCGATCCGGTGAAGTTGCACGAGGACGTGCTGTCGATGCGCCGGCGCATGCGCGCCGAGCTGGACCGCAGCGCAGGCGATCGCTTCGACCTCAAGCAGGGCGCGGGCGGTCTGGTCGATCTGGAATTCCTGCTGCAGTGGCTGGTGCTGCGCGAGGCGACGACGCGGCCTGGCTTGCTTGCACCGCGCGCGACGCCGCTGCTGCTGGAAGCGGCAGGTGCCGAAGGTTTGATCGATGCGGCCATGAGCGCCGGTCTTCGGGCGGCCCACGCGACGCTGCTGGAACTCGGTCTGGGCTGCACGCTGGACCGGCGGACCCGGATCGTCGTCGAGACGCCCGAGCTCGATACCGCGCGCGAGACGATCCGTTGCGCGGCCGACTGGACCTGAATGCGGCGGTTTTCATGCGAGGTTGGCGGGTCCGCCCGCAGACTCGCTATCAGGATTCGCAGTGGCAGCCGGGGGTCAGCGATAGTCCCGGGCATGAATGGAAGTCCACGCAATTCCCGAGGTCGTTCTGTGAATGGAACATTCGGGAACTCCTGCGCGTCTTAGCAGTCATAGGTATCGACTGCTAACATCCCTCCCCATGAGCACGCAGACCATGTCCCACGCCCTGGTTGCCAACAGCCTCCCGACCCTTAACCCGCTGGGTTCGCTGGATGCCTACATCGGCGCCGTGCACCAGATTCCGGTGCTGTCGGTCGAAGATGAGCAGGCGCTGGCGCAGCGCTACCGCGACGACGACGATCTCGACGCCGCACGCGAGCTGGTGCATTCGCACTTGCGCTTCGTCGTGCACGTGGCCCGTGGCTACAACGGCTACGGCCTGCCGCTGGGCGATCTGATCCAGGAAGGCAATATCGGCCTGATGAAGGCGGTCAAGCGTTTCGACCCCGACGTGGGCGTTCGCTTGGTGAGCTTTGCCGTGCATTGGATCCGTGCCGAGATGCACGAGTTCATCCTGAAGAACTGGCGCATCGTGAAGGTCGCCACGACCAAGGCGCAGCGCAAGCTGTTCTTCAACCTGCGCAAGAGCAAGAAGCGTCTGGGCTGGCTCAACGCGAGCGAGGTTCGTGCGGTTGCTGCCGATCTGAACGTGTCCGAGCGCGAAGTGCTCGAGATGGAGTCGCGCCTGTCCGGTCGCGACATCGGTTTCGACGCGCCCGCAGGCGAGGACGACGACAACGCGCCGCCGGCGCCGGTCGCCTACCTCGTCGCACAGGATGAAGATCCCGCGCAGGCCTACGAGCGTCGCGACAGCGAGGGCAGCAAGCTGGATCTGCTGCGCGAAGGCATGGCCACATTGGATGCCCGTTCGCGCGACATCATCAGCCGCCGCTGGCTCGACGACGAGCACAAGGTGACGCTGCAGGAACTGGCTGACGAGTACGGCGTGTCCGCCGAACGCATCCGCCAGGTCGAAGCCAACGCGCTGAAGAAGATGAAGGCGCTGTTCGCGGCCTGATTTCGGCTCGAATGCGACATGTGAAACGGCCCGCGCAAGCGGGCCGTTTTTGTTTGCGATGTCTAGGCGCGCCAGGCGCGGCGCGCGCTCACCACTTGAACAGCACCAGGCTGATCGCCAGCGCGGCCATGCCCGAGACCAGGCCGTACACCGTCTCGTGTCCCTTGGCGTAGCGCTTGGCGGCCGGCAGCAGTTCGTCGAGGGCGAGGAACACCATGACGCCGGCGATCAGGCCGAACACGACGCCGAACACCGGCTCGGACAGGAACGGGCGCAGCACCGCGTAGCCGATGAGCGCGCCGATGGGTTCGGCCAGGCCCGACAGCAGACAGGCAAGGAAGGCGTAGAGCTTGTTGTTGGTGGCGAAGTACACCGGCACCGCGATCGCGATGCCTTCGGGAATGTTGTGGATCGCGATCGCGAACGCGAGCGGCATGCCCACGCCCGGGTTTTCGAGCGTGGCGAAGAAAGTTGCCAGGCCTTCGGGAAAGTTGTGCGCGGTGATGGCGACCGCGGTCAGCAGGCCGACCCGCTTGATGTAGCTGGTGTTGTGCTCGCGGAAGTAGGGATCGTCGACTTCCAGACGCTCGTGCGGGTTGGGCACCAGCCGATCGATCGTGACGATGAAGAGCACGCCGCCGAGGAACGAGAGCGTGCCCCAGGTGAAGCCGAGCTGCGCACCGTAGGCATTGGTGAAGGCGAGGATCGACTTGTCGAGAATCTCGGTCAGCGACACGTAGACCATCGCGCCCGCGGCGAACGCCAGGCCAAACGACAGCAGGCGCGCGTTCGGCTGCTTGGAGAACAGCACCAGCAGGCTGCCGAGGCCCGTGGCGAGGCCAGCCGCGGTGGTGACCGCGAGCGCGATCCAGAAGTTGTGGGTCGAAATTTCGAGCATGCGCGGAACGCCGGAACGTGTGGGGGGGAGCGACTCAGCCTGGCTGCAGATCCGGCTTGGGTGGGCGCGCGGCCATGCTAGCCGATGCGCGGTGCGTCGGGCCCTTCACTCGTCGGCTTCGAGACCGGTTCGGCATCGAGGGGCGGGCCGAAGATGATCCGCGCCGCGCGCTGGTAGCTCCAGTACGCCATGGTCCAGTTGAGCAGCACGACCACGCGGTTGCGGAAGCCGATCAGGAAGAACACGTGGGCGATCAGCCAGAACCACCAGGCGAGCACGCCCGACAGTTTCAGGCGGCCGAAATGGACGACCGCGGCCATGCGCCCGATCGTGGCGAGGTTGCCGAAGTCCTGATACGCGAACGGCGTCGTCGCCTGCCCGCGCAGGCGCGCGCGGATGCTGGTCGCGACGTGCCGCCCCATCTGCTTGGCGGCCGGTGCGACGCCCGGCACGGGCTGGCCTGCGCTCTGGATCGCGGCAAGATCGCCGGCGACATAGATGTCGGGGTGGCCCGGCACGCGCAGATCTGGTTCGACCTGGACGCGGCCGGCGCGATCGCGCGGCGCATGGAGCAGGGCGCCTAGTGGCGACGCCGCAACGCCCGCGGCCCAGATCACCGTCTTCGCGGCGACGCGCTGGTCGCCGAGGCGGTAACCATCGGCGTCGATGTCGGCGACCGGCGTGCCGGTCTGTACCTCGACACCGAGCTTCTGCAGCTGGCGGCGTGCCTTCTCCGACAGATCGTCCGGAAACGACGACAGCACGCGCGGCCCCGCTTCGACCAGGCGCACTTTCGCCAGGGCCGGATCGATGTTGCGGAACTCGCTGCGCAGCGTGTGTCGCGCGATCTCCGCCAGCGTGCCGGCGAGCTCGACACCGGTCGGGCCGCCGCCGACGACAGCGAAGCTGAGCCACGCGGCGCGCTTGTCGGGATCGGTTTCGGCCTCGGCGCGCTCGAAGGCGAGCAGCAACTTGCGCCGCAGCAGCAGCGCGTCGTCGAGCGTTTTCAGGCCCGGCGCATGCGCGGCCCAGTGATCGTTGCCGAAGTAGGCATGGGTGGCGCCGGCGGCGAGCACCAGCGTGTCGAAGGCGAGCGCGGTGCCGTCGGCGAGCGCGAGCATTTTGGCGGCGGTATCGATGCCCTGCACCTCGGCCAGCCGCACCTCGACGTTGTCCTGGCTGCGCAGGATGTGGCGCAGCGGCGCGGCGATGTCCGGCGCCGACAGGCCGGCCGTCGCCACCTGGTAGAGCAGGGGCTGGAACAGGTGATGGTTGCCGCGATCGACGAGCGTGACGCGCACCGGATCACGCGCCAGCGCGCGCGTGGCCCAGAGGCCGGCGAAACCGCCGCCGACAATGACGACATGGGGGATGCGATCGGAACTGGACATGGGATCGACGTACGTGGGGGTGGCCGATTGTAGGCGGCCGCCCCCCGGAACACGTCGTCAAACAAGGCCTGTGGGAGCACGCTTGCGCGCGCCCACAGGTGGATCAAGGCGCCGGTGTCGAGCGGCGCCTGGCCTCAGAGCCGCGCGCGCTGCGCGGCGAGGGCGTCGTGCTGCGCGGTCCAGTCGACGAGGCGCTGACGCTCCTGCTCGACGACGGCCGCCGGCACCTTGTCGCTGAACTTCGCGATCTTCGAGGCGCTCTTGTCCTTCTCCGACAGCACGCGGGCGATTTCCTTGTCCAGGCGCGCGCGCTCGGCGTCCAGATCGACCAGGCCTTCCAGCGGCACGAACAGCTTCACGTCACCGACCAGACCGGTCGCGGCCGGCGGTGGATCGCCGTCGACACTGTCGATGCGTTCGAGCCGGTTGAGGAACTTCAGCTGCGAGTCGAAGCGCTGCAGACGCGCGCGTGAGGCGTCGCTGCCGGCCTGCACCAGCAACGGCACCTGCTTGCCCGGCGACACCCCCAGCTCGCTGCGCACGCGGCGCAGCGCGGTGACCATCTGCTTGAGCCATTCGACGTCGGTCGTCGCCTGCGCGCAGCGGGCGATCAGATCGCTGTCGGGCGCGGGATAGGGCCGCAGCGAAATCGTCGCGTCGGTGATGCCGACGCGCGGCGCGACCTGCCGCCACAGCTCTTCGGTGACGAACGGGATCAGCGGGTGCAGCAGACGCAGCAGCGATTCGAGCACGTGCAGCAGCGTGTGGCGGGTGCTGTTCGCTGCGGGCGCGTCATCACCCAGCAGCGCCGGCTTGGCGAGCTCGACGAACCAGTCGCAGAAGTCGTTCCAGGCGAATTCGTACAGCGTCTGCGCGAGCAGATCGAAGCGGTAGCTGGTGAAGTGCGCACGCGCATCGTCGGCGGTCGTCGCCAGACGCGCGAGGATCCACTTTTCCGCATCCGTCGTCGGCTCGGGCGCACCGTCGGCGCTGAAGCCTTCGGTGTTCATCAGCACGAAGCGCGTCGCGTTCCACAGTTTGTTGCAGAAATTCTTGTAGCCCTCGGCGCGGCCGAGGTCGAACTTGATGTCGCGGCCCGGGCCGGCCAGCGCGGCCATCGTGAAGCGCAGCGGGTCGGCGCCGTGGGCGATGATGCCGTCCGGGAATTCCTTGCGCGTCGCCTTCTCGATCTTCGGCGCGTCCTTGGGCTTCATCAGCCCGGTGGTGCGCTTGGCGACGAGGCCTTCGATGGTGATGCCGTCGATGATGTCGAGCGGGTCGAGCACATTGCCCTTCGACTTCGACATTTTCTGGCCGTCGCGATCGCGCACCAGGCCGGTCATGTAGACGTCGCGGAACGGCACCTGGCCGGTCAGGTGATCGGTCAGCATGATCATCCGGGCGACCCAGAAGAAGATGATGTCGAAACCGGTGACCAGCACGCTCGACGGCACGAAGTGCTCGAAGCCGCGCTCGGACATCGCCGTCTCATCCGGCCAGCCCATCGTGTTGATCGGCCACAGGCCCGACGAGAACCAGGTCTCGAGCACGTCGGTGTCCTGGGTCAGCACGACATCGGCGCCGAGTCCGCTGCGCGCACGCGCTTCGGCCTCGTCGCGGCCGACGTAGGCCTTTCCGTCAGCGTCGTACCACGCCGGAATACGATGTCCCCACCACAGCTGGCGGCTGATGCACCAGTCCTGGATGTTCTCCATCCAGTGGCGATAGGTGCTGGTCCAGTTCGGCGGGACGAATTTCACTTCGCCGCTCTCGACCAGATCCATGCCGCGCTTGGCGAAGCCCTCCATCGCGACGAACCACTGGTCGGTCAGATACGGCTCGATGACCTGGCCGGTGCGGTCGCCGCGCGGGACCTGCAGCTTGTGCGGCTTGGTTTCGACGAGGAAACCACCGGCTTCCAGATCGGCGAGCACGGCCTTGCGCGCGTCGAAGCGATCGAGGCCGCGGTACTGCTCGGGTGCGTTCTCGTTGACCGCGGCGTCCGGCGTGAACAAGTTGATCATCGGCAGGTCGTGGCGCTGGCCGACTTGGTAATCGTTGAAGTCGTGCGCAGGCGTGACCTTGACCACGCCGGTACCGAACGCGCGGTCGACGTAGCCATCGCCGATCACCGGGATCATGCGACCGGTCAGCGGCAGCACGACTGCCTTGCCGATCAGGTGCGAGTAGCGCGTGTCATCGGGGTGCACCATCGCCGCGGTGTCGCCGAGCATGGTTTCCGGGCGCGTCGTCGCAACGACGAGATAGTCGCGCGTCTCGCGCAGCGTCTCCACGCCGTCGGCGTCGACTTCGACGTGTTCGTAGCTGGCGCCATCGGCGAGCGGATAGCGGATCGACCACAGCGAACCGTCTTCTTCCTCGCTGACGACTTCGAGATCCGAGATCGCGGTCTTGAGCACAGGATCCCAGTTGACGAGGCGCTGGCCGCGATAGATCAGGCCTTCCTCGTGCAAACGCACGAAGGCTTCGACCACCGCCTGCGAGGGCAGCGGATCCATCGTGAAGGTCTTGCGCGACCAGTCACCCGACGCGCCGAGGCGACGCATCTGGCGCTCGATCGTGTCGCCGGATTGGCCCTTCCACTCCCACACTTTTTCGATGAAACCGTCGCGGCCCAGCGAGTCGCGGGTCTCGCCCTTGCCTTCGAGCGCGAGATTGCGCGAGACGACCATCTCGGTCGCGATGCCGGCGTGGTCGGTGCCCATCTGCCACAGCGTGCGATGCCCGAGCATGCGGTGGTAGCGGATCAGCGCGTCCTGCAGGGTGTGCTGGAAGGCGTGGCCCATGTGCAGCGTGCCGGTGACGTTCGGCGGCGGCAGCAGGATCGTGTAGGCCGGGCCATCGCCCTGCGGCTGGAAGACGCCGGTCTTCTCCCATTCCGCGTACAGGCGGGCTTCGAAGGTACCGGGGTCGTAGCTTTGGGCGAGGGACATGGGGAGAGCCGTGATGGGTGATTCGTAATTCGGGATTGGAAACGCGAAGCGGCATCAAGCGATCGGCCCAGTGCTCTTTCGAATCACCAATCACCAATCACCCGTTACCGCGTCTCACATATCGTGCTTGGCGAGATCGAGGCCGGCGGCCTTGTACTGCTTCCAGCGCTCGCGCAGCGGTTCGCGGGCCGAGTCGTCGGCCGGCACCACTTCGAGTACGCGCTCGAAGCCCGGCGGCGCCACGGCGTCGCGCAGGTTGATGACCAGCGCGCGCATCGGCGCATCGAAGTCAGGCGTGGCGATGAGGACGGGCGTTTCGTCGTCCTCTTCGTCCATGCCGGCGATCTGGTGCGGGATGTAGGCGTCTTCGCCCATGTCCCACAGCAGATCGTCGAGCGCTTCGGCCTGTTCGGCGTCGCGGGCGAGGATCAGCGTCCACAGGTCGGCCGCATAGGATTTGCGGACCAGTTCGCACACCAGACGCAGCGGTTCCTCGCGGAAGCGCGGCTTGGCGATCAGGTAGAAGTCGGCGCGGGCCATGGCAGTGGCGGTCGGGCCGGAACCGGGGACGCGGCGCGATGCCGCATCCCCGCAAGGCCCGGACCGGTCAGTCGACCTGGTCCATGAGCCACTGGCTCAGCAGGCCGACCGGGCGACCGGTGGCGTAGGCCATCTTGCCGCTGCCGCTGGCACTGCCGGCGATGTCGAGATGCGCCCAGCGCTGACCTTCGGTGAAGCGCGACAGGAAGCAGCCTGCGGTGATCGCGCCGCCCCAGCGACCGCCGATGTTGTAGACGTCGGCGAAGTTGGAATCGAGCATCGACTGGTATTCGTCCCACAGCGGCAGACGCCAGGCGCGGTCGAACACATGCTCGCCGGCGGCCAGCAGTTCGGCGGCCAGATCGTCGTGCTTGCTCATCAGGCCGGTGGCCTGCGTGCCCAGCGCAATCATGCAGGCGCCGGTCAGCGTCGCCACGTCGACCAGTGCGGCCGGCTCGAAACGCTCGGCATAGGTCAGCGCGTCGCACAGGATCAGGCGGCCTTCGGCGTCGGTGTTGCCGACTTCGATGGTCTTGCCCGACATGCTGGTGATGACGTCCGACGGGCGATACGCGTCGCCGTCGATGCCGTTCTCCACCGCCGGCACGATCACGTGCAGGTTGATCGGCAGATCGAGGCCGACCGCGGACACGAACGTGCCCATGACCGTCGCCGCGCCGCACATGTCGAACTTCATTTCCTCGATACCGCCCTGCGTCTTGAGGTTGACGCCGCCGGTATCGAACGTGATGCCCTTGCCGACCAGCACGAAAGGCTTGGCGTCGCCGCCGTTCTTCCAGCTCAGCACGACCAGACGCGGACGGTTGGCCGAACCGCGCGCCACGGCGAGCAGCGAACCCATGCCCAGCGCTTCCATCTGGGTCTCGTCGAGGACTTCGCACGAAGCCTTGTCGAAGCGCGACGCGAAGGTCTGCGCCTGCTCACCGAGATAGGCCGGGTTGCAGATGTTCGGCGGCAGGTTGCCGAGCTCGCGGGCGAACTTCACGCCGGCGGCGATCGCCTTGCCCTGCGCCAGCGCATCGGCGTCGTCGCCGACGATCGAGATCGCGGTCAGCGTGTCGGGCTCGCGCTTCTTGTTCTTGGCGCCCAGCGTGGCCACGTAGCGGTACGCCGCGTGGTCGGCGGCGACCACGGCCTGGCGGATCTTCCACGCGGCGTCGCGGCCGGCGACGTCGAGGTCGGCCAGCGCGATCGCAGCGCTCGAGCTGTTGCCGTCGCGCAGGGCGCGCACGGCATCGGCGACCGCCTTGAGGTACTGCGGCACGCCGAACTTGGCGCGCTCGCCCAGGCCGATCGCCAGCACGCGCGGTGCGGTGACGCCCGGCAGATCGTGCAGCAGGCTGGTACGGCCGGCCTTGCCGGACAGGTCGCCACGCGTGGCAAGGTCGGACAGACGACCGCCACTGGCGGTGTCGATCGCGGCGGCGGCGCCAGCCAGCGGGCCATCCGCAAACACGCCAATGACGAGGCAATCGCTGGACAGGGTGGCGGGGGACGCTTGGTTCAGGGTGAATTCGAGGGTCATCAACCAGATTCCATGGGGTGATCGGTACACTTCACGGTCCAGCGCGCGGCGCCTAGTCAGGCTTGCCGCTGCAGAAGCGCCGTGGTGGCGCGGCTGGACGAACCCCCAAGTCTAAAGCAAAGCCCCCACACACGATGTCGAAGCTCGACCGATACCTGTCCCGCGAGTTGGCCCAGTCCACGTTCGCCGCCCTCGTGGTGCTGCTGATCGTGAGTCTGGGCGGCGTGTTCGCGGACGTGCTGAGCGACATCGCCCGCGGCCGGGTGCCGGCCAAGCTGATGCTGGCCCAGCTGGGCCTGTCGGTGATCAGCTACATGCCGCTGATCCTGCCGCTGGGCCTGATGCTCGGGCTGATGCTGGGCTTCGGCCGGTTGTATCGCGATTCGGAAATGCCGGTGCTGACCTCGGTGGGCATCGGCCCGCGCCGCCTGCTGCGGCCGCTGTCGCTGGTGGTGGGACCGATGCTGCTGGTGATTGGCGCCTGTTCGCTGTGGCTGGGCCCGTGGGCACGCGATTATTCGCAGCAGATGATCGAGGCCGGCCAGCGCAGCCTGCTGGTCTCGGGGCTGGAAGCGGGGCGTTTTGTCGAATTCCCCGGCGGCGGCGGCGTGGTCTACGTCAACGCGATGTCCGACGACGGTAGCAAGCTCGGCCGTGTGTTCGTCTATCGGCAGGACGAAGGCCGCATGGACGTCACCACTTCGCTGACCGGTGCGCTGAGCATCGATGGTACCGAGCGCTTCCTGCGTCTCGATGAAGGCTTCCGCGTCGAAGGGCCGCTCGACGCCGGTCTCGACTATCGGCTGATGCGCTACGCCAGCAACGAACTGCGCCTGCCGGCGGTCGAGTCGCGCGCCGATGGCGATGATCCCGAGCTGCAGCCCACGTTTTCGCTGTTCGGCGATGCGCGCCCCGAAGCCCATGCCGAGCTGCATTACCGCCTCGCACCCGTGCTGCTGACGCTGGCGTTCGCGCTGTTGGCGGTCCCGTTGGCACGCAGTCCGCCGCGGCAGGCGCGCTACGGCCGGATGATGACCGGCTTCCTCGCCTACGTGATGGGCATGAATCTGATGATGCTCGGCAAGGACTGGGTTGCGGAAGGACGCATTCCGGTTCTGCTGGGCCTTTGGTGGCTGGTGCTGCCGCTGCTCGGCTTCGCGGCCTGGATGTACTTCACCGATGGCCGGGTCACCGCGCCCAAGTGGAGGCGCGCGAAATGAGGCCTTTGCTGCGCATCCATGATCTGTATGTCGCCAAGGTCGTCACCGTCATGGTGCTCGCGACGTGGATGGTCCTGGTCGGTCTCGACGCGCTGATGGCCGGCGTCAACGAGATCGGCGCCGTCGGGCAGGGCGACTACACGTATTTCGGCGCGATCACCTACATCCTGCAGACGCTGCCACGCCGCGCGTATGTGATGTTCCCGACCGCGGCGGTCATCGGCTCGCTGATGGGCCTGGGCCAGCTGGCAGCGACCTCGGAACTCATCGCGATGCGCGCCGTGGGCCTGTCGCGCACGCGATTGAGCGTATCGGTGGCGCTGCCGTTGCTGTTGATGACGGCGGTGATGGTGATCAACGGCGAAACGCTCGGCCCGATGGCCCAGCGCAGCGCCGACAGCATGAAGTCGGCCGCGCGCTCGAGCGACATGATCGTCGGCCGCTATTCGGGCCTGTGGGCGCGTGAAGGCGACACCTTCCTCAATGCGCAGAACGGCACCGAGATCAGCGATGGTGCCGGCGCCCGGATCCAGCTTCAGGATGTGCGCCTGTTCGAGTTCGCCAGCGACGGACGTCTGGAATCGGTGGCGCACGCCAAGACGGCCGAGCACGGCACAAACGGCTGGCTGCTGCGCAACGTCCAGCGCACCTGGTTCGAACCGCGCGCGGTGACCCGCACCGAGGCGCTGGAAGAACACTGGGATTCCCAACTCGACGCCACCACGCTGGCCGCGAGCGCCAGCAACATCTGGCGCCCGCGCTACATGCCGGCGAGCGAGTTGCGTGCGGGCATCGACTACCGGCACCGCAACCAGCTCGACGCCAGCGAGTTCGAAGAGCATTACTGGGGCAAATGGTTCTATCCGCTGAACGTGCTGGCGCTGTGCCTGGCCGCGATTCCGTTCGCGTTCGGCTCACTGCGCAGTGGCAACGCCGGCAAACGTCTCTTCATCGGGGTCGTGTTCGCGCTCGGCTTCTGGCTGGGCCAGATGCAGATCGTCAAGCTCGCTGCGGTGTATCGCATCGACTACCGCTTGGCGTATCTGATTCCGCCGGTCGTGATGCTGATCATCTCCTGGAGCCTTTTCCGCCGTCGGAGTGGTTGAGCCGCCGCAGCGCTCGCGCCACTGCCGCGAGCGGCAGCGAACGCCTCGCGTGCTTGGCGAGGCCGGTCCAGGTCTCTCAAGTTTGTTCGCTCCCGCCATGGGCACGGCCAGAATCTGAGCCGTCGCCCCAGCGAAAGCTGGGGCCTATCTTGATTTTCGGCGCCGGCACGAAGGTCAAAATGGATCCCAGCGTGCGCTGGGATGACGGGCGGGGTTCATCGCGCGTCCACATGTGCTTCGCCGGGTCTGAGGGGCGTTGGAGCGACAGATCGCTCGCGTTTCAATACAAGCCGCGTAACGGCCGAGAACGCCCCATGGCGGAGAACCTTGCGCGCGGTGCACAGGGCCGGACCCGTCATCCTGAGCTCGTGCGCTGCTGCCCATGGGCGCGGCAGAAAACTTCAGCCGTCGCCCCAGCGAAAGCTGGGGCCCATTTTGATCTTTGGCGCCGGCATCAAGGTCAAAATGGATCCAGCGTGCGCTGGGATGACGAGGGGATGGGGCACTGCTGGCTCACACGCGATTCGTCTTTCCGCAGCTGACAGCTCCATTGCGAACGTGATGCGCGCAACGCCGCGATCCCGGCGCACGCCGGGATGACGCGTCAGGTATCGAGGCAGCAGTTCCGCGCCACGTACCGGCGCATGCGCGCCAGTCTCTCGATCGCGGCCAATCAACCGCCCGCCGAACCCGGCTTCGCCTCACGCACCACCCGCGTGCCGCTTGCACGGTCGTGCCAGGTCAGCCGGTCGCGATCGATCCACGCCCACCAGAAACCAAGGCCTCCCGCGAGTAACGAGACCGTGGCCACGCCGAACCGCACCCACAAGGCCCGCGTCGATGCGCGGCTTCCATCCATCGCACGCACGCGCAAGCGCCAAGGCCGCATGCCCAGCGTCTGGCCGCCCGTGCGCCAGCTGATGACAGCATACAGACCGGTCACCACCCAGCACGTCGCCCACAACGCGAGTTGCAGTCCGCTCAGCGGCGCGATGTTCTCGTGCGCGTCGTGGTGGCCGAGGAAGACGAAGGCCGCGGTGAACGCCGCCGACAACAGCAGCCACAAGGCGAGCACCGGCCACAGGTCGTAGACCATCGCCAGCAGGCGCCAGCCGATCCACGGACGGAGGGGGGGCACGGGCGGGGCAGGTGCGTCGGGCATTACCAAAGCATAGCCGCAGCCTCAAGCGTCTAAGCTGTCATCGATGTCCAGCCGCAGCGCCACGCTCACGCCCGCCGAACGCCGCGCCCTCGCGGTTGCATTGCCGGTGCTGCGCGATGACGACCGCCGCGACATCGAAGGCTTTCTCGATGCGTTCTGGGCCGAACACGGCATCGCCAAGCAGACTGCGGCGGCGTACCGGCGTGATCTGGAAGGTCTCGCGCGCTGGCGTGATGGTCGCGATGGCGGCATTGCGCATGCCGATCGCGTCGCGTTGTTCGAACATCTCGCCTGGCGCACCCGCCACGGCTGGTCGCCGCGGAGCAATGCACGCCTGCTGTCCGCACTGCGTGCGTTCTTCGCGCATCGGCAGCGCCGGCACGGACGCGTCGACGATCCCACCGCGCTGCTCGATCCCCCCAAGCTGCCGCGCTCGCTGCCCAAGGCATTGGGCGAGTCGGAAATCGACGCGCTGCTCGGCGTGCCCGACACCACCAGCGTCGACGGCCTCCGCGACCGCACGATGCTGGAACTGATGTACGCCTGCGGCCTGCGCGTCAGCGAGCTGGTCGACCTGCCGGCCAACGGCGTGAATCTGCGCCAGGGCGCCTTGCGCGTCACCGGCAAGGGCGAGCGCACGCGGCTCGTGCCGCTCGGCGAGGAAGCGCAGCACTGGCTGCAGCGGTATCTCGACGAAGCACGTCCGACGCTCGCCGGCGGCAAGGGCGCCGCGCGCGATGCCGCCGGTGATACGCCCCTGTTTCTGACCTCGCGTCGCACGGCGATGAGCCGGCAACAGTTCTGGGTGCTGGTGAAACGCCACGCCGCGGCGGCCGGCATCGATCCCGCCCGCATCAGCCCGCACGGCCTGCGCCACAGCTTCGCCACCCATCTGCTCAACCACGGCGCCGACCTGCGCGCGCTGCAGATGCTGCTGGGCCACAGCTCCCTCTCGACGACACAGATCTACACCCTGGTCGCGCGCGAACAACTCAAACGACTCCACGCCACACACCATCCGAGGGGGTGAGGCCCCGTCGGGCACGCGGCATGCCGCGTGACGGGGCCGAACGCCCGGCGTGCTTCGCCGGGCCGGACGTGCAATGAAGCAACTCGCCGATAGCAATTCGATCCCTGCCGCGGGGTGCGCCGAACGCCCGGCGTGCTTCGCCGGGCCGGACGTGCGTTGAAATGACTCGCCGATAGCAATTCGATCCCTGCCGCGGGGGTGCGCCGAACGCCCGGCGTGCTTCGCCGGGCCGGACGTGCGTTGAAATGACCCGCCGATAGCAATTCGATCCCTGCCGCGGGGTGCGCCGAACGCCCGGCGTGCTTCGCCGGGCCGGACGTGCAGTGAAACGAAGCGCCGATGGATTGTTGATGCCGACCGCGTAGCGATGCACGCCTGGCGTGCTCGCGGGGCCGAGTGGGCGATGAAGCAAATGGCCTAGCGTTTGATGAAAACCGCGCGGATAAGTTGGATATCTCGCATGCATCGTCCGGTCTGCGTATCTTGCGGCTACGAAGTTCTCAGCCAGCGCGGGCCCTCACCCGACGCGCTTTGCGCGGCACCTCTCCCGGAGGGAGAGGTGCCGATTCGACGCGCGCTGGTAAACGCTTGTTCTTGCGAGTCGATCAGGTTGTGACTGAGCGTGCTACCTCGGTTGCACGCAGCTCGCGTGTAGATGGCATGCACCCGATAAGAGGCCTAGTTCGCCGAGACGCGGGGAGTCAAAGCCCTCTCCCTCTGGGAGAGGGGTTGGGGTGAGGGCCGCACGTCGCAGCGATCCCGATGCCACGCCCACGTAATCGATGGGTTTCGCTGCGCTCTACCCGCCCTGCGAAGCGGAATCCGTCGCCGCGGCTGCCCGCGCCGATCAAGCGAAGTCGAGACTTTCCCAGCAAGCAGGGCTCCCGCAAGCCACCCCCGAGCCCACACCCTGAACGCCCCAGCCCCGCCCCAGCCCCGCTCCAGACCGCTCGGAACCCGCCCCGTCCCTTCATGCCAGAATGGCCGCCCCCGGGCTCGCCCCGCTCTTGGTCGTCAGATTCGATGAAGCGATATGTGTTCGCGCTGCTTGGCGCCTTCAGCCTGTCCGCCTGTGCCCAGAACCCGGGTGCGCCCGACACCGCCGCAGCAACGCCCGCCACCCCGGCGCCGGCCGCGATCGAAGCGCCAGCAGGTTCGCCCGCCGCCGAGGCACGCGACGCGGTCCTGTCGATCAATCCGCGCGTGTCGATCGAGAGCGTGGCCGATGCGCCACTGCCGGGCTTCCAGGAAGTCGTCGTCTCCGGCCAGGTGCTCTACGTCAGCAACGACGGCCGCTACGTGCTGCAGGGCAGCCTGTTCGATGCACGCGAGAAGCGTGATCTGAGCCAGGCCGGCCTGTCGAAGTTGCGTCAGCGGCTGCTGTCCGAAGTGCCGGAAGACCAGCGCATCATCTTCGCGCCGGCCAATCCGAAGTACACGGTCTCGGTCTTCACCGACGTCGAGTGCGGCTATTGCCGTCGCCTGCACGAGGAGATCGCCGAGTACAACAAGCGCGGCATCGCGATCGAGTATCTCGCGTACCCGCGCATGGGTCCGGGCAGCGACGATTTCCGCCTGATGGAATCGGTCTGGTGCGCCAGTGACCGCAAGCAGGCGCTGACCGATGCCAAGTCCGGCCGTCGTGTCGATTCCAAGGCCTGCGAAAACCCGGTCGCCGCGCATTACGCGCTCGGCCAGCGCGCCGGTCTCACCGGGACGCCGATGATCATCGCCGCCGACGGTACCCAGATGCCAGGCTACATGCCGCCGGACCAGCTGCTCGAAGCGCTGCAGCGCCTCGACGGCGAGGCCGCGGGCGGCAGTCGCTGAGCGAAGCCCCCCGCGCATACGCGCGATGGGGGCGGCGGACGCGGCCATTGGCTACAATGGCCGGCCCTGAAATACGGTTTCCCCGGACATGATCGTCCTCGAGGGCCAGCAGGCCCTGTCGCCGTTCCGCCGCGAACGGCTTGAAGCACGTCTGCAGACGGTGTCGCCCGCGCTCTCCGTAGCCGGCGCCTGGCATGTCTACTTCGTCGAAGCCGAAGCCGGGCAGTCGCCCGACGACGCCACGCTGCGACGCATCCTGGAGGTCGATGCCGGTCCCGCACCGGCGCGAGTCGATGGCGCGCTCTCGCGCTACGTCTCGCCGCGGCTGGGCACGATTTCGCCCTGGGCCAGCAAGTCGACCGAACTGCTGCGCGGCGCCGGTCTGCCGGTGCATCGCGTCGAACGCGGCCTGCGTCTGGATCTGACCGGCTGGCCGGACGATGCGGCCACGCAGGCGGCCGTCTCGAAGTTGCTGCACGACCCGATGACCCAGTCGCTGCTCGACGACGTGGACGCCGCCGACGCGCTGTTCGCCGCGCCCGCGCGCGGCGCGCTCGAACGCATCGCGCTCGACGATCTCGACGCCGCCAACCGTCGCCTCGGCCTGGCCTTGGCCGACGACGAGATCGCCTACCTGCGCGAGCGCTTCGGCGCGCTGGGCCGCGATCCGGCCGACGTCGAGCTGATGATGTTCGCGCAGGCGAACTCCGAGCACTGCAGGCACAAGATCTTCAACGCGTCTTGGACCATCGACGGTGAGGACATGCAGCGCAACGGCCGCGCGCAGTCTTTGTTCGGCATGATCCGGCACACGCATGCGAGCACGCCCGAACACACGCTGTCGGCCTACAGCGACAACGCCGCAGTCGTCGAAGGCTATCCGGCGCGTCGTTTCCGGCCGGATCCGGTGTCGTTCGAATACCGCAGCGAACCGCTGATCGACAGCGCGTTCTGCATCAAGGTCGAGACCCACAACCATCCGACCGCGATCTCGCCGTTCGCGGGCGCGGCCACCGGCGCCGGCGGCGAAATCCGCGACGAAGGCGCGACCGGCCGTGGTGGCAAGCCCAAAGCCGGCCTGACCGGCTTCTCGGTCTCGCACCTGCGTATTCCGACGCTGCCGCAGCCATGGGAGGCGGCCCGCGCGCTGAATCCGCGCATGGCGCCAGCGCTCGAAATCATGCTCGACGGCCCGCTCGGCGGCGCCGCGTTCAACAACGAGTTCGGCCGCCCGAACCTGCTCGGCTACTTCCGCAGTTTCGAACTGCCCGAAGGCGATGACGGCCTGGTGCGCGGCTACGACAAGCCGATCATGCTGGCCGGTGGCCTCGGCGCGATCGATCGCGCGATGGTCGAGAAGAAGACGCTGTCGGCAGGTGACGCCGTCGTCGTGCTCGGCGGTCCGGCGATGCTGATCGGCCTGGGCGGCGGCGCGGCGAGTTCGGTGGCTTCGGGCGAAAGCGCCGAGGATCTCGACTTCGCGTCCGTGCAGCGCGACAACCCGGAAATGGAGCGTCGCGTGCAGGAGGTCATCGACCGCTGCGTGGCGCTGGGTGACCGCAACCCGATCCTGTGGTTCCACGACGTCGGCGCGGGCGGTCTGTCGAACGCGATCCCCGAGCTGCTGCACGATTCCAGCGTCGGCGGCGTCATCGATCTCGACCGCGTGCCCAGCGACGATCCGTCGCTGTCGCCGATGCAACTGTGGTGCAACGAGTCGCAGGAACGCTACGTCCTCGGCATTCCGCAGAACCGCGTCGAGGAGTTCGAAGCGATCTGTGCGCGCGAGCGGTGCCCGGTCGCGATCGTTGGCGTGGCGACGGCCGACGAACATCTGACGGTGGGCCATGGCGTGCTCTCCACGGCGGAGACATCCGGCCCGGCGCAGCACGCCGGGCGTTCGAACGCGCCGCACGGCAATGCCGTGCAAGCGGCGCATCCTCACCCAATCGATCTGCCGATGGACGTGCTGTTCGGCAAGCCGCCGAAGATGCATCGCGATACCGCGCGCACCACGCCGCATCGCTGGCCGGCGCTCAACAGCCGCGCCGTCGATCTGCACGAAGCCGGTCTGCGCGTCCTCGCGCATCCGACCGTCGCGTCGAAGTCCTTCCTGGTCACGATCGGCGACCGCAGCGTCGGCGGCCTGACCGCACGCGACCAGATGGTCGGCCCGTGGCAGCTGCCGGTCGCCGATTGCGCGATCACGCTGTCCGGGTTCGAAGGCTTCACCGGCGAGGCGATGGCGATCGGCGAGCGCAGCCCGCTGGCGCTGATCGACTCCGCAGCGGCCGCGCGCATGGCCGTGGGCGAGGCGATCACCAATCTGTGCGCCGCGCCGGTCGAGACCCTGCACCGGGTCAAGCTGTCGGCGAACTGGATGGCCGCGGCCGGACACGCCGGCGAAGACGCGCGCCTGTTCGATGCCGTGCATGCGGTCGCGATGGAGCTGTGCCCCGAGATCGACCTGTCGATTCCGGTCGGCAAGGATTCGCTGTCGATGCAGGCGCAATGGCAGGCCGATGGCGCCGCGCACAAGGTCGTCTCGCCGGTCTCGCTGGTGGTCACCGCGTTCGCGCCGGTGCCCGACGTGCGCACGCAGCTGACGCCGTTGCTCAGCCGCGAGCCCGACACCGAGCTGTGGCTGATCGGCCTGGGCGCCGGCAAGCAGCGCCTCGGTGGTTCGGTGCTGTCGCAGTGTTTCGAAGGTTTCGGTGGCGCCGTGCCGGACGTCGACGAGCCCGAACGCCTGAAGGCATTCTTCGAGCTGATCTGCGAAGCGCGTGAGGCCGGTCTGCTGATGGCCTATCACGACCGCTCCGACGGTGGCGCGTTCGCCGCGCTGTGCGAAATGGCGTTCACCGCGCATCTCGGCCTCGACATCGATCTCGAAGGCTGGGGCGACGACCGCAACCGCGACGCGCTGCGCACGCTGTTCTCCGAAGAGCTTGGCGCAGTGGTGCAGATCTCCGCAGAGGACCGCGCCGAGTTCGCCGACCTCGTCGCACGTCACGGCCTGATCGAATGCGCCCAGCGCATCGCGCGTCCGACGACGGCGAATGCGATCCGCGTGCTCGACGGCGAGGACGTGCTGGCCGAGTGGAAGTGGGAGACGCTGTTCGACGCCTGGTGGTCGGTCACCCATGCGATGCAGGCATTGCGCGACAACCCGGAATGCGCCGAAGAAGAGCGCGCCACCGCGCGTCGCTTCGATGCGCCTGCGATGCGCCCGGTGCTGACCTTCGATCCGTCGGAAGACGTCGCCGCGCCGTACATCTCGACCGGCGCACGACCGAAGGTCGCGGTGCTGCGCGAGCAGGGCGTCAACGGCCAGATCGAAATGGCGTCCGCGTTCGACCGTGCGGGCTTCGCCGCGATCGATGTGCACATGAGCGACCTGATCGCCGGCCGTGTGGACCTGGCGACGGTGCAGGGCCTCGTCGCCTGCGGCGGCTTCAGCTACGGCGACGTGCTCGGCGCGGGCCGCGGCTGGGCGACGTCGGTCCTGGAGACCGCCGAGCTGCGTGCGGCGTTCGAACGCTTCTTCGCCCGCAGCGACACGTTCTCGCTCGGTGTCTGCAACGGCTGCCAGATGCTCTCGCAGCTCAAGCCGATCATCCCCGGCGCCCAGCACTGGCCGCGCCTGCTGCGCAACCGCAGCGAGCAATTCGAGGCGCGCTTCGGCCTGCTCGAAGTCGAGGAATCGCCGTCGCTGTTCTTCACCGGCATGGCCGGTTCGCGGATTCCGGTGGCGATCGCCCACGGCGAAGGTCGCGTGCAGTTCGACGACGATACCGACCGGATCGCAGCGACCGTTGCCTTGCGCTACATCGATGGCAATGGTCAGGCCACCAACTACCCGGCGAATCCGAACGGCTCCCAGGACGCGATCGCAGGCCTGTCTTCGGTGGACGGCCGCGCCACGATCCTGATGCCGCACCCCGAGCGCACCCCGCGCACGGCCAACCTCAGCTGGGCGCCGGCCGACTGGCCGGAAGACAGCCCGTGGCTGCGGATGTTCCGGAACGCGAGGCGGCATCTCGGCTGACATGACGCACTGCGTCACTTTTCGCAAAAACCGGGCGGGCCGGGAGACGCACAGGTCTCCCGGCCCGATCTGCATCTGGAGGCTCTTGCGGCGCCACAAGCCCGTCATGGCGCGGTTTGCTGAAGGGCTTCCCACGCTCTTGAGCGTCGACCTGAATAGCAGTGACCTATATAAATCAATTAGATATGGATCGTATTGAATCCGGAATATTCGATACAGGCGTAAGTGACTCGGATCACGGAATATTCGATCTCGGAGCATTGAAACTGCGCAGCAACGCTTGACGGCACGGATTGCCCGGGAGGAGTATCGGGTCACAGTTTGGCGTTTGGGGAAGATTCAAGTTGCATACATCCCGCCTTCATGTAGCGCGTTACCGCGCTGCAGAACCGCTTCCGGGGCACGGAACGGCCAACGCCTGAGACACCAAGAAGCCGCATCGGTCGCTCGACGACCCTGCGGCTTTTTTTTCGCCGAAATTCCAATCAAACCAAGCACTTCGAGGGGCTCGAAATGAATCGCATCTATCGCAAGGTATGGAACAAGTCGCTGGGCCAGGTCGTGGTCGCCTCCGAGCTGGCATCCAGCGACAGCGCTGGTGCATGTGACGGCGGTGGCGCCGCGGCGCACGGCCGTTCCGCGCTTGCAATCGCCCTGAGCCTGATGCTGTTCGGCATGGCCTCACCCATGGCGTTGGCTCAAGTGTCGGTGGCAGTCGGCGAGACAGTGCCCTGCGAGATCGACGGCGTGATCCAGCAGTGCGCCATTGCCGGAACGGCCAGCACGACCGGCCCGTTCGCAGTAGCGATCGGGCCCAATGCAGTTGCAGCCGCGCTCGCGACTGCCGTCGGCAGCAACGCGTCCGCGACGGCGAACAACTCGATTGCCCTCGGCGCCTTCGCGGCAGCCCAGCAGTACGGTTCCACGGCACTGGGTTCGGTCGCGACTGCGGGAGGTGAGTACGCCGTTGCCGTCGGCTTGCAGGCACGTTCGTTCGCGGATGGCAGCGTGACCCTCGGCCGCAACGCGGCAGCGCTCGCCGGTGCCGAGAACAGCGTCGCACTGGGCCACGGCGCCGTGGCGCAGGTCGAGGACGTCGTGTCCGTCGGCCACGGCGGTTGGTCGAGTGCTACCCCGGATACGCCCAGCACCCGACGCATCATCAATGTCAGCGACGGCATCGCCGATTCAGACGCCGCCACGCTCGGTCAGTTGAACGCGGTGTCCGATGTCGCCGACGAGACCGCGCGCCTCTTCCAGGCCACCGGCCCCGGGACTGCGGGTGCGACCGGTGACGTCGCGGTTGCGGCGGGCGCAGGTGCGTCCGCGTCCGGGGACGGCAGCGTGGCCACGGGTGCGCTCGCCGATGCCTCGGGCGCTGAAGCGACGGCCGTTGGCTACACGGCTGACGCGTCGGGCGAGGGCGCGACTGCGGTCGGCGCGGAGAGCAGCGCGGCGGGCTCGCAGGGCGCGGCGTTCGGTCTCGGTGCATCGGCAGCGGGCGATTTCACGACCGCCATCGGTGCCAACGCCGATGCCAGTGGCTTCAACAGCACAGCGGTCGGCAGCGCAAGCAGCGCATCGGGTGTGCTCGGTCTGGCCGTCGGTGCCGACAGCGGCGCGTCGGGTGACTTCAGCACGGCGATCGGTACGGTCGCGATCGCCTCGGGGGACGAAAGCGTGGCACTGGGTCTGTTCGCCGAGGCTTCGGCAGCCGGCAGCGTCGCCATCGGCGCGTTCTCGGTCGCGGACCGCGAGAACAGCGTGTCGGTCGGTTCGGCCGGCGGTGAACGTCAGATCACGAATATGGCCGACGGTACGGAAATCACCGACGCGGTGAACCTCGGCCAGCTTGAGACCGCCACGGCCCAGCTTGCCTATGTGCAGGCCACGGGCGCCGGTCAGGCCTATGCGGATGGCGAAGAAGCGACGGCCGTCGGCTCCGACGCGCTGGCGAGCGGCGATTACGCCACGTCGGTCGGTTCGGCGAGCAGTGCGTACGGCGTCGGCGCATCCGCGTTCGGTTCCGGCGCGCAGGCCGATGGCCAGTACGCCAGCGCCTCCGGTTACGGCGCATCCGCGACGGACGGGTCCGCGACCGCCGTCGGCGGCACGCTGTATTACGAAGATCCCGACACCGGCGAGGTTCTGCTCGACCAGAACACGGCCGCCTCGAATGTCGGTGCGTCGGCATTCGGTGCGGGTGCGCAGGCCTCGGGTGCCTTCGCCACCGCGACCGGCGCGGGCGCGGTCGCCGAAGGCGGGCAGTCCACGGCCACCGGCTACAGCAGCACTGCGGGTGCGGACTACGCAACCGCGAACGGCGGTTTCTCTGAAGCGACCGGCGATTTCTCGACCGCACTCGGCTATGGCACGGTCGCGTCCGCCGCGAATGCAACGGCGGTCGGCGTGGGCGCATCCGCCAGCGGCGCGAGTTCGGTCGCCCTCGGCAGCAGCGCGAATGCGAGCGTCGCCAATGGCGTGGCCATCGGCGGATCCTCGCGCGCAACGGGCGCCAACGGCACTGCCGTCGGCCAGTTCGCTTGGGCGACCGCAGTCGGCACCACGGCGATCGGTCAGGATTCCTACGCCTACGGGCAGAACGCCACCGCACTCGGCCTGAACGCCTGGGCGAACGGCGTCAACAGCGTGGCCATCGGCGCGGGTTCGCGTGCGTCCGAGGCCGGCGTGGTCTCGATCGGTAACGGCACCGGCACCGGTGGATATCCGGCGACGCGTCGCATCACCAACCTGGCGGCGGGCATCAACGCCACCGACGCGGTGAACATGGCGCAGCTCGATGCGGTTGCCGATGTCGCCGAAGAAACCAGCAAGTACTTCACCGCGACCGGCGGCGTCGACAACGACAACCCCGCGGCCGCCGATGGCGAGTACGCCACGGCAGCGGGCGAAAGCGCGTACGCAGGCGCTGACGGGGCATCGGCATTCGGCAGTGGTGCCTTCGCGATCGAAGCGGCATCCACCGCAATGGGCATGAACGCCAGCGCGAGCGGCGAAGGCAGCGTCGCCGTGGGCGGCCTGTCCGAAGCGAGCAGCATCGAGTCGGTCGCCGTGGGGTATGCGGCTGCCGCGACCGGCGAGACCGCGACATCGGTCGGCGCCGAGAGTGCCGCGAGCGGTGCCGAGTCGGCAGCGTTCGGGTACGGCGCACAGGCCACCGACGACTACGCCACGGCAGTCGGTGGCGGCGCGGCGGCGTCCGGCCTCAACAGTTCGGCATTCGGCAATGCGAGCGCGGCCTCCGGCTCGAGCAGTGTTGCATTGGGCGCAGACAGCACCGCATCGGGTGACTACAGCACGGCGGTCGGCCAGTCGGCGACGGCGACCGGTTACAACAGCGTGGCGGTGGGTGGTGCATTCCTCGGCATTCTGCCGGCGGAAGCGTCGGGCGATTTCTCCACCGCGGTCGGCGGTGCGGCATGGGCCGCGGGCAACAACAGCACTGCGCTCGGCAATCTGGCGGAGGCCACCGCCGAGAACAGCGTCGCACTCGGCGCCGACTCGATCGCGGATCGGGAGAGCAGCGTTTCGGTGGGCTCGGAGGGCAACGAGCGCCAGATCACCAACGTCGCCGCCGGTACGGAAGCGACGGATGCGGTGAATCTGGGTCAGCTGGATGAGGCAACCGCCAACAGCAAGTACTTCCGCGCAACAGGCGAGGGCGAGGCATACGCGCTCGGCGCGGATTCCACAGCATCCGGCTCGGATGCTTACGCCGAAGGTGATTACAGCACTGCAATCGGTGCCTCCAGCAGCGCCAATGCCGAAGGGGCCTCGGCTTTCGGCAGCGGCGCGACCGCGCAGTCGACGAACTCGACCGCGGTCGGGTTCAACGCGACTGCATTCGGTCAGAACAGTGCGGCGTTCGGGGCCGGCGCGCAGGCCGACGGTCCTGCGAGCGTCGCGATCGGTGGAAACGCAGTCGACGAAGACGGCAATCCCCTGCTGACCCTCGGTGGCGCACCTGTCGAGACATCCGCGACCAGCGCAGGCGTGGCCGCGACGGCCGTCGGCGCGAGTGCGGACGCATCGGGCTTTGCTTCTGCGGCAGTCGGCGTGGGTGCCAGCGCGATCGGCGACCAGTCGTTGGCATTGGGTGCCGTGTCGACGGCATCTTCCGATTTCGCGACAGCGGTCGGCTCGCAGGCGACCGCCAGCGGCGCCAGCAGCGTCGCGGTTGGCGGACCTGCCGATCTCATCCCCGGCTTTGGTTTCCTGGTGTCGACCTCCGCGTCGGGTGACAACGCTGCCGCGTTCGGTGCGGGCACCGTGGCATCCGGCAACAACAGCACGGCACTCGGCACCCTCAGCGCGGCGGAGGGCGACGGCAGTACGACGGTCGGCTACTTCGCGTATGCGCAAGGCACCAACGCCACGGCGATCGGCAGCGATTCCTGGGCCAGCGGCGCCGACAGCCTCGCACTGGGCTATTACTCGACCGCGCGTGGTGCGAACAGCGTCGCGCTGGGCGCCAATTCCACCGCGATCCGGGCGGATACCGTTTCGGTCGGCGATGTCGGCAGTGAGCGTCAGATCACCAATGTCGCCGCCGGTACCGAGGGCACCGATGCGGTGAACCTGGACCAGCTGGAAACCGCGACGCAGTACAACAAGTACTTCGCCGCGACCGGCAACAACGAGGATCCTGCGGACGATGTCGGCGCTTACGCCGAGGGACTCAATGCGACCGCGGCCGGTGAAGCCAGCAACGCGATCGCCGATGGCGCGTCGGCATTCGGCAGTGGCGCATTCGCCGGCGGCCTTGAGGCGACGGCCATCGGTTTCAGCGCAACCGCATCGGCAGACGGCGCACTGGCACTCGGTGCCTATGCGGATGCCTCGACCATCGAAGCGGTGGCGATCGGTTATGCAGCGGCTGCAAGCGGTGGAACCGCGACCGCGGTCGGCGCAGAAAGCGTGGCCAGTGGTGAGGAGTCGGCGGCCTTCGGCTTCCAGTCCGAAGCGTCCGGCGATTTCTCTACCGCCGTTGGTGTTGCTTCGACGGCCAGCGGGTTCAACAGCTCGGCATTCGGCAATGCAAGCACGGCATCGGGCGATGACAGCGTCGCAGTGGGCTCCGACAGCACGGCGTCGGGTACCGGCAGCACGGCGGTCGGTCAGGGCAGCATCGCGTCGGCGGAGGCGAGCACGGCGCTCGGCGGCATTGTCGATGGCTTCGCGGCTGAGGCAACCGGCCTGGGCGCAACCGCGCTCGGCGCAGGTGCAGGTGCTACGGCGGACTTCACCACGGCCGCCGGTACGCTGTCGTGGGCCGAAGGCGAAGCGTCCACGGCGGTCGGCTTCAATGCCTATGCATCTGCCGAGAACAGCGTTGCACTCGGCGCCCTCTCGGTTGCGGATCGCGAGAACAGCGTCTCGGTGGGCTCGGATGGCAACGAGCGCCAGATCACCAACGTCGCCGCCGGTACGGAAGCGACGGATGCGGTAAACCTGGGTCAGCTGGAAGATGCGACCGCCAACAGCAAGTACTTCCGCGCGACCGGTGATGGCGAGGCCTACGCGGACGGCGTGGACGCCACGGCATCGGGCTCCAACGCGATTGCAGGCGGCGATTATTCGACCGCCACCGGTTCGGCGACGAACGCGATGGGCGCGGGTTCTTCTGCCTACGGCAGTGGCGCCAGCGCATGGGGCCAGTACGCGACGGCGTCGGGCTACAACTCGGTCGCCGAAGGCGATTCGAGCACTGCCGTCGGCGGCTGGCTGTACTACGAAGACCCCGACACCGGCGAGGTGCTGCTCGACCAGACGACCACGGCGGTCGGTCCGGGCGCTTCGGCCTTCGGCGCCGGCGCGCAGGCGATCGGTGCGTTCAGCACCGCGACCGGCGCGGCGGCCACGGCGGAAGGTCAGCAGGCTACGGCGCTGGGTTACAGCAGCTCGGCAGTGACGGACGGATCGAGCGCGCTGGGCGCATTCTCCGAAGCGACAGGTGGTTTCGCCACCGCCGTCGGTTACGGCAGCGTGGCGAGCGGCGACTACGGCCTCGCGGTTGGCGGCATCGCCGACTACGGCGACCTGCTGATCGGGTTCCCGGGTCTCATTCTGCAAACGACGGAAGCAAGCGGTCTTGCATCCACCGCGCTCGGCAACGGCGCGCTGGCAACCGACATCGGCGCGACTGCTGTCGGTACGCTGGCGGAAGCGACCGGCGTCCAGACGACGTCGGTCGGCACGCTGGCATACGCCACGGCTGATGGCGCATCGGCGATCGGCAGCGGCACCTCGGCCTCGGCGGAAGACGCGACGGCGATCGGCTTCCTGGCCGATGCGAGCGCGGTCAACAGCGTGGCGCTGGGTGCCAACTCGGTCGCTGACCGCGAAGACAGCGTGTCGGTGGGCAGCGTCGGCAGCGAGCGGCAGGTCACCAACGTCGCCGCTGGCACCGAGGGCACCGATGCGGTGAACCTGGACCAGCTGGAAACCGCGACGCAGTACAACAAGTACTTCGCCGCGACAGGTGACAACGCAGACCCCGCGGACGACGTCGGCGCCTTCGCCGAGGGCGCGAACGCGACTGCGGCCGGCGATGCCAGCAATGCGATCGGTGATGGGGCCTCCGCGTTCGGCAGCGGCGCGTTCGCAGTCGCCGACCTCGCCACCGCGATCGGCTTCAACGCGACTGCGTCGTCTGCCAATGCGATCGCCATCGGTGCGATGGCCGAGGCCAACGGCGAGTACGCCGTTGCATTGGGTGCCGAGAGCCTGGCGAGCGGCGAACTGTCGACCGCCACCGGCGCAGGTGCGGTCGCCAGCGGTGACGGTGCGTTGGCAAGCGGCGCGCTTGCAGAAGCGTCCGGTGTCGAATCGACGGCAGTCGGCTTCTTCGCCGACGCCTCCGGCGAAGTCGCGACCGCAGTCGGCGCAGAAAGCATCGCCAGTGCCGAGGAAGCCGCAGCGTTCGGGTTCCGCGCGGAAGCGTCCGGCATCTATGCGACTGCGGTGGGTGGCAATGCGGCCGCGACGGGCGCCAACAGCGCGGCGTTCGGTAACGCGAGCACCGCGTCCGGCACCAGCAGCGTGGCGCTGGGTGCGGACAGCACGGCGTCCGGTCTGTACAGCACGGCGGTCGGTCAGGCAGCGACCGCATCCGGCTACAACAGCGTTGCAGTGGGTGGTGCGTTCTTCGGCATTGTGGCTGCGGAAGCCTCCGGCGACTTCGCTACCGCAGTGGGTGGCGCGGCGGTTGCATCGGGTGAGAACAGCACGGCACTCGGCAACTTCGCCGAGGCGTCCGCGGTCAACAGCGTGGCGTTGGGCGCTGATTCCGTCGCGGATCGAGACGACAGCGTGTCGGTGGGTTCGGCGGGCAACGAGCGCCAGATCACCAATGTCGCCGCCGGTACGGAAACGACGGATGCGGTGAATCTGGGACAGCTGGAAGAAGCAACTGCCGACAGCAAGTACTTCCGTGCGACTGGTGAAGGCGAGGCCTACGTCACTGGAGAAGATGCAACGGCGGCAGGCTCGAATGCCTACGCCGATGGCGACTACGCCACGGCGCTGGGTGCCTCGAGCGACGCCTTCGGTCTTGGTGCGTCGGCAATCGGTAGTGGCGCTGCAGCGCAAGCTGATTACGCCACTGCGGTGGGCTACAACGCTTTAGCCTCCGGTCAGAACAGTGCTGCGTTCGGTGCGGGCGCGCAGGCGATCGGACCAGGTAGTGTGGCGGTGGGCGGTGTCGCGATCGACGCGAATGGCGATCCGCTGATCAATGTCGGCGGCGTGCCTGTCGAGACGGGTGCGACCAGCGCAGGCATCGGCGGCACCGCAGTAGGCGCCAGTGCCAATGCGGAAGGTTTCGCAGCTACGGCAGCGGGTGTCGGCGCACTGGGTCAGGGCGACCAGTCTTCATCGTTCGGTGCGGTGGCCAACGCGATCGGTGCCGGCAGCACCGCGCTGGGCTCACAGGCGCTTGCCGATGGCGAGGCAACTACCGCGGTTGGCTACAACGCCGCCGCCTATGAGCAGGGCAATGTCGCGGTGGGCACGAATGCATCGGCGCTTGGCGCGGGCAGCTTGGCGATCGGCGCGGGTGCGGAGACCGGGTTCGCATTCTTCGGGATCGGTTCGGAAGACGCGGTGGCGGTGGGCAGTAATGCCTGGGCGTTCGGAGACCAGGGTACGGCCCTGGGTGCCAGTGCCTGGGCGGTCGGCCAGCAGAGCACGGCGCTGGGCGAAGGCGCGGAGGCGACCGAAACCGGCAGCGTGGCGCTGGGCCAGGGGTCGATTGCAGACCGTGTCGACAGCGTTTCGGTCGGCAGCGTCGGTAACGAGCGCCAGATCACGAACGTCGAAGCGGGCACAGAGGGCACCGATGCGGTCAATCTGGATCAGCTGCAGGGCGCAATTGCGGGAGTAGATGCGGAAGGCAACCGCTACTTCGCCGCGTCGCCTGCCGCGGGCGATGTCGGCGTCGGCGCGACTGCAGACGGTGAGAATTCAGTTGCCGCCGGTGAACTGGCCGAGGCGTCCGCTGCGAACACCGTCGCGGTCGGTGCGAATTCAAGCGCCTCAGGGATTCGTTCGACGGCCGTGGGCCAGGGCGCATCCGCAAGCGATGAGGAGGCTGCGGCATTCGGCCAAGCGGCCAATGCCTCTGGCTTCCATTCGACCGCGATCGGCGCGCTGGCCGAGTCCAGCGGCCGCGGCGCTACCGCGATCGGTTGGGATTCGACGGCATCCGGCGCGTTGTCCACCGCGTTGGGCAATTCCGCCTCTGCCACCGGCGAGAACAGCACTGCGCTGGGCCGCGCGGCGACGGCGTCCGCGCTGCGGACGACGGCGGTTGGTCAGGGCTCATCGGCCAGCGATGAAGAGTCCGCGGCGTTCGGTCAGGCGGCCAACGCATCGGGCTTCCATTCGACGGCAATCGGCGCGCTCGCGATCTCCAGCGGCCGCGGCGCAACTGCGATCGGCTGGGACTCGGATGCCACGGGCGCACTGTCCACCGCAGTCGGCAACCAGGCGGCTGCCACTGGCGACAACAGCACGGCGCTGGGCCGTCAGGCAGCAGCGTCTGGCCTCGACAGCACCGCGATCGGCCAGACCGCGGTCGCCAGCGCCGACAACAGCGTGGCGTTGGGCCAAGGCGCGGTGGCGGACCGTGCGAACACGGTGTCGGTGGGCGCGGCAGGCAGCGAGCGCCAGATCGTCAACGTGGCCGAAGGCACCGAGGACACCGATGCGGTGAATCTGGCCCAGCTGCGCCGCATCTCCGACGGTGCGGGTGAAAGCCTCAACACCGCTCTGCAGAGCGTGGCGGACGCGCTGGGTGGCGGCTCGATGGTGGACACGGCGTTCGGTACGATCTCCGCGCCGAGCTACTCGATCCAAGGCAGCAGCTACTCGGGTATCGAGGCGACCTTCACCGCCCTCAATACCGAGATCACCGATCTCAAGAACCGGGTCGGCAACGTCGAAGGCGTCATCGAAGGCGGCGACGGCACCAATGATCGCGTCGCAGTCGGCGGAGACGGCACGGGGACCGACGACGCCAGCATCGGTGATGGTACGAACGGCGTGGCGATCGGTTCGAACGCTGCAGCGAACGGCCAGAACGGCGTCGCCGTCGGCGGCGATGCGTACGCCGCCGGCCCCAACGACACCGCGATCGGCGGCAACGCACGCGTCAATGCGGACGGCAGCACGGCGGTTGGTGCGAACACCAGCATCTCGGCGAATGCCACCAACGCAGTGGCGGTGGGCGAGGGCGCCTCGGTGACGGCGGCGTCCGGCACGGCGGTCGGCCAGGGCGCGAGCGTGACCGCACAGGGTGCGGTGGCGCTGGGTCAGGGTTCGACGGCGGATCGCGCGAACACCGTGTCGGTGGGTAGCGCGGGCAACCAGCGCCAGATCACCAACGTGGCGGCGGGTACTCAGGCGACGGATGCGGCGAATGTCGGTCAGGTGGACGCAGCGCGGACCCAGGCGGTCGCAACGTCCAACGCCTACACCGATCAGAAGTTCGCGGCGTGGAACGACAACTTCGACACCTTCAAGGGTGACGTCGACCGTCGCTTCTACGACACCGATCGCCGCATCGACCGCCAGGGCGCGATGGGCGCTGCGATGCTCAACATGGCCACCAGCGCCGCGGGCATCCGCACCGAGAACCGCGTCGGCGTCGGCGTCGGCTTCCAGGGCGGCGAGAGCGCGCTCTCGGTGGGCTATCAGCGTGCGATCAGTGAGCGTGCGACGGTGACCGTCGGTGGTGCGTTCAGCGGCGACGAGAAGTCGGTCGGTGTGGGTGCGGGTTTCGGTTGGTAACCAATGCGTACGGATCGCCGCCACGTCCGCTTGGGGACGGGCGCGACGGCGGTCCGCAGCGTCATGTCGAAGTGGAACAAATCCAAATACGTTGAGGAGAGTATTGATGTCGATGAAGAACAAGACGCTGTTGTGTGCCGCTGTCGCAGCCGCAATGAGCATGCCCACCGCGTTCGCAGCGGGTCCGGCAGCGGTGATCGGCGAATCCAAGATCGCCCAGCCGTCCGCGTCCGCACAGCTGGCCGGCGCGCGCCTGATCGTCAAGTATCGTGAAGGCACGTTGGAGCGCAGCAGCACGACGGCCAAGACCCGGCTCATCCAGTCCGCGGCGACCCGTTCGGGTGCGAGTGCGAAGGCAGGTCGTGCCGGCGCGATCTCGGCGACCCATCTGCGCCAGCTTGGCGTGGGCGCGGATCTGCTGCGTCTCTCGCAGAAAATGGACAGCAATGCGCTGAACGCGCTCGTACGCGAAATCGCTGCCGACCCGGCTGTCGAGTATGCGCAGGTCGACACCCGTGATTACGCGCTTGTCAACCCGCGTCGTGCAACGGACGCCCAGCCGCAGCTGACGCCCAATGACCCCTTCTATACCCAGTACCAGTGGAACTTCACCAATGCGACCGGTGGCGTGAATGCCCCAGCCGCGTGGGATGTCGCCAATGGCGAAGGCATCGTCGTGGCCGTGCTGGATACCGGCATCCTGCCGAACCACCCGGACATGAACGCCGGTCAGTTGCTGGAAGGCTACGACTTCATCAGCGATGCCGAGACTTCGCGTCGTCCCACCGATGAGCGCGTGCCCGGTGCACTGGATTACGGTGATTGGAATCCGGTTGCAGGCGAGTGCTATGCCGGTTCCCCGATCCAGGACAGCTCTTGGCACGGCACGCACGTCGCGGGCACCGTGGCGCAGACGACGAACAACGCGCTGGGTGCAGCAGGTCTCGCATACGGCGCCAAGGTCCTCCCGCTTCGCGTACTGGGCCGTTGCGGCGGCTACGGCGCCGACATCGCAGATGCCATTGTCTGGGCCTCGGGCGGTAGCGTTCCCGGTCTTCCCGCCAACACCAATCCGGCCGAAGTCATCAATCTCAGCCTCGGCGGTGGCGCGGCGTGTGACGCCACGTATCAGAACGCGATCAACATCGCGACCGCGAACGGCAGCCTCGTCGTCGTCGCTGCCGGCAACAGCAATTCCAACGTCGCGAACTTCCGTCCGGCAAGCTGCAACAACGTCGTAGCCGTCGGCGCGACGCGCATCACCGGCGGCCGTGCGTCGTACTCCAACTTCGGTGCTCTGGTCGATCTGTCCGCTCCCGGCGGCGGTGGTTCGCAGGATCCGGGCAACGGCGGCTGGGATGGCTTCATCATCCAGGCAGGCTCTGCCGCTGCGACCACGCCCGATTCCGGCGCTTTCAATTACACCGGTTACACCGGCACTTCGATGGCGTCACCGCACGTCGCCGCGGTGGCAGCACTCGTGCAGAGCGCGCTGTCGGCGGCGGATCGTGAGCCGCTCACGCCTGCAGCACTCGAAGAGCTGTTGAAGTCGACCGCGCGTCCGTTCCCGACCACCATCCCGGCCAACACGCCGATCGGTACCGGCATCGTCAATCCTGTGGCTGCGCTGGCTCTGGCTCTGGAAGAGCCCTGTGACCCCGCAGTCGAGGAATGCGCGCCGCCCGCGACTCCGATCGTCAACGCGACGCCGGTACGCGCGCTCTCCGGCGCTGCCGGCGGCGAAACGCTGTACAGCATCGAAGTGCCGTCGGGTGTGTCCGGTCCGCTGAGCATCACCACGACCGGCGGCAGCGGCGATGTCTCGCTGCACGTCAGTCTCGGCGAGGCGCCGGCGGCAACGGGTACGTGGAACTCCTCGCGCCCGGGCAATGCGGAAACGATCCGTATCAATGCCCCGGTTGCGGGTACGTACTACATCAAGCTGACCGGCGTTCGTGCGTACTCGAACGTCACGCTGCAGGCGCGTTTCACCCTGCCGTCGGTCTGATCCAAGATCCGGCCCGCGTTCGCGCGGGTCGGGTGTGGACCGTTAGATAAGGCCGGCGGATGCATGCATCCGCCGGCTTTTTTTGTGCGTGGGCCCATGACAGGGGCGGCGCGCTCGCCATCCACAGCGTCCTGCATCAAGGTGACGCGTCAGGGCTCTTCGCCTGTTGACATGGGCGAATGGCTGATGTGTCCGCACGCGCAATGGCTCTTTCGGGCAACCGCACGATGAAGACCGTTGTGCGCTGAGCCTCGCTGATCGATCTGGGATACTGTCGCGCCAGACTTCCGCACGACCGCAGTCCGATGTCCATTTCGTCCAAGTCCCGACGCGACGCCCGGCGTCGCAATGCGCCGCGTCGCACAGACGGCAGCGCAGGCGCACCGCAGATCCATGCACAGCTCAAGGGTCCCGACGAGCGCGTGCTCGCCGGCGCGACCTATCACGAAGGCGAGTGGACGCTCGTGCTGCGCGGCGAGCCGGTCGCGACGACGCACAGCGCCGCCATGGTGCTGGCGATGCTGCGGCACACCGCCGTTTCGCGACATGCGAACGGCATCGCCACGCGACTGTCGGTGTCCAAGGCGCTCGATGCCGCCGCGAACGCCGAGGCGCAGGCGCAAGGCCGAACGCTGACCGAGCATCTGGACTGGCTCGAAGCCGAGCGCCGTACCCGCAATGCGCCGCCAGAGGCGCCGCCCACCGCGCATTGATACCTGCGGCGCATCCGGCTGCTCGATGAACCGTGCAGGCCGCGTCGGGATGGCGACACCGCGACGCCGGTATCATGCGGCGGTCCCGGTTTCCGACCTGTCCCGATGCACTCCGTCCGCTCCCTGCCACGTTTGACCGCCATCGCCGCCGCCGTTCTCGTGCTGGGCGCGTGCGGGCGCAACGTGCGCGAGGACGCGCCCTTCATGGGCGAATCCTTCGATTCCGACGAGACCTATTCGCGCACCTACGCGCTGCCGCCGGCGCAGATCTGCAGCGCGGCGCGTCTGGCGTTGCTCGGTCAGGGCTACGCCGTCGCCAAGTCCAGCGACGATGCGGTGGAAGCGTCGAAGAACTTCCAGCCCGAGGACGACGTGCACACCCAGCTGTCCGTGCGCGTGTCCTGCGTGTCGCGCGGCAACGAACGCTCGCTGCTGTTCGTCAGCGCGCTGCTCGACCGCTACGTGATGCGCAAGAGTTCCAATTCGGCCAGCGTCGGCGTGGGTGGCATCGGTTCGCTGTCGCTGCCGGTCGGCAGCCGCGAGGATTCGCTGGTGCGCACCGCCAGCAGCACGGTGCAGGACACCGGGTTCTACCGCCGCTTCTTCGAACGCGTCGGTTTCTACGTGCCCGAGCCGAGCAGCCGCGACCGCAAGCCCAGCGCCGACGAGATGCGCCGCGAAGATCCGCCGCCGGCGGACCTCAAACGCGGCGCCGAGGCCACAACCGACCCGCTTCCGCAGGGCTGATCCGCGGCGGCGCCCGGCGCCGTCGAACTGCTAAAGTCGGCCGATCCGTAATCGATGGGATGGCCGTGCAGTGAATGCGGTGCTCGAGGATTCCACAGCGACGCCCGACACGCCCGAGGCGCGCATCGTCGCGCGCCTGCGCGCCAGCGGCCGGCTCAAGGACGTCGATCTGGCGCGCGCGCAGCGCCTGCACGCCGAAGCCGGCGGCAGCCTGCTGACCCTGCTCGGACGGCTGGGGCTGGTGTCGGAACGCGACCATGCCGAAGCCTGCGCCTCCGAACTCGGACTGCAGCTGCTTGGGGCAAAATCCGTGCCGGAAGATCCGCCGGAACTCGTCGACGGCGCGCAGCCGTTGTCGGTGCGGTTCCTGCGCCAGTTCCACGTGCTGCCGATCGGCGAGAGCCGCGGCCGCCTGCATGTGTGGATGTCCGATCCGCACGACAATTACGCACTCGACGCCGTGCGGCTGGCGACCGGCTGCGACATCGCACCCGCCGTCGGCCTGCGTTCGGAGATCGACGATCTGATCGAGCGCTGGTACGGCCAGGGCCGCAGCGCGATGGGCACGATCATCGAATCGGCCGATGGCGAAGGCGGCGGTGATGTCGACGACGTCGAACACCTGCGCGATCTCGCATCCGAAGCGCCGGTGATCCGGCTGGTGAACCTGGTGATCCAGCGCGCGGTCGAACTGCGCGCATCCGACATCCACATCGAACCGTTCGAGAGCCGGCTGAAGGTCCGGTATCGCGTCGACGGCGTGCTGATCGATGGCGAGAGTCCGCCAGTGAATCTGACCGCGGCGGTGATCAGTCGCATCAAGATCATGGCGCGGCTCAACATCGCCGAGCGCCGCCTGCCGCAGGACGGCCGCATCATGCTGCGCGTGCAGGGCAAGGAACTCGACCTGCGTGTGTCGACGATGCCGACCGCGCATGGCGAGAGCGTGGTGATGCGTCTGCTCGACCGCGAGACGGTGGTGTTCGACTTTTACCGGCTCGGCTTCACCGACGAATTCCTGCCGCAGTTCAACAAGGTGCTCGACCAGCCGCACGGCATCCTGCTGGTGACCGGCCCGACCGGCTCGGGCAAGACGACGACGCTCTACACCGCGCTGTCGCAACTCAATACGCCCGACGTCAAGATCATCACCGTCGAGGATCCGGTCGAATACCAGATCGAAGGCATCAACCAGATCCAGGCCAAGCCGCAGATCGGTCTCGATTTCGCGCATGCGCTGCGCTCGATCGTCCGCCAGGATCCGGACATCATCATGATTGGCGAAATGCGCGATCTGGAAACCGCGCGCATCGCGATCCAGTCCGCGCTGACCGGTCATCTCGTGCTCAGCACGCTGCATACCAACAACGCTGCCGGCGGCATCACCCGCATGCTCGACATGGGCGTCGAGGATTACCTGCTCACGTCCACCGTCAACGGCATCCTCGCCCAGCGCCTGGTGCGCAAGCTCGAGCCGACGCATCGCGTGCGCTACGCCGCATCGCCCGAGGAGATCGAACGCTTCGAACTGCGCCGCTTCCAGCCCGAGGGCGAGATCGTGCTGTATCGCCCGGGCCCGTCGGCCGGCGCGCCCACGGGGTATCTCGGCCGCACCACGATCGTCGAGTTCCTGGTCATGAACGACACCCTGCGCCGCGCGGTGATGCGCCACGCCGGCATGGGCGAACTCGAACAGCTCGCGCGCGAATCGGGCATGCGCACGATGTACGAGGACGGCATCCTCAAGGCGCTCGCCGGCGAGACGACGATCGAGGAAGTGCTGCGGGTGACGGAAGATGCGTGAGGTACCGCAGGACGCGGTGCCTGATCCGAAAAGGCAATCCATGAGACTGACAGGACTGGCGTGCGCTGCAGCCTTTTTTGCAGTGGCCTGTGGCAGTGATCGGGATGTGGAAAGGCAGGGCGCCGGTTCGGACATCGGCGTCGCGAGTAGGGACGCAGAACGCACAGTGGAGGTGGCGGATCGGGATGCATCCGTCGGTGCGATTGCGCCTGAGGCCGTTGCCGCACGCACAACGGACCAGCTCGGTGACGACTCGGTTCCCGGTACACCGATGACTGTTCCGATGCATCGGATGCAGGCTGCGCCCCAATCACGCACGTCTGTCGAATCACGTTTGATGCACGACGGTGCGTTGATGTCCGATACGTTCGGAATCATCAACGATGGGCAGGCCTGGGCCGATGCGGTTCGTGCATTCGAGAACGATGGCCTGACCGATCCCGAGGCACGAGACCTGCATCAGCTCTTCGGCGACTGGTTGAGCACATCGCTCGGTCGGCATGGGCTTGAGATTTCCGGCTTCGGCTGTGGACGCAGCCTGTGCGCCGCGACGATTCCAGTGGTCGCGCCGGATGCAGCTGCGCGATACGCCGCGTGGTACGAAACGGACGCCAATCAACCGCCGATGCCGCTGCCGGTGTTTGCCCAGACGGCGTTCACTTGGCCAAGTGGCGCCAGCGAGATGCGGATCCTGTTCTCGACGGACCCCGACGTCACCGGAGTCAACGCGCCGTAAGGCGTCCACCCCATGACTCTCTACCGCTACAAAGCCCTCAACACCCGCGGTGAAACACTCGACGGCACGATGGATGCCGGCAGCGAAGCCGAGGTCGCATTGCGTCTGCAGGAGCAGGGGCATCTGCCGATCGAAGCGCGGCTGGCGAGCGAGGCGCGGGCGGTCGAGGACTGGAAGGCGCTGTTCAAGCCCAAACCGTTTTCGGGGCAGCGGCTGGTGCAGTTCACCCAGCAGCTCGCGACGCTGCTCAACGCGGGACAGCCGCTCGATCGTGCACTTACCATCCTGCTCGATCTGCCCGAAGAACCCGAAGCCAAACGCACGATCACCGAACTGCGGGATGCGGTGCGCGGCGGTGTGTCGCTGTCGACGGCGCTCGAACGCCAGCACGGCACGTTTTCGCGGCTGTACGTGAACATGGTGCGCGCGGGCGAAGCGGGCGGCAGTCTCGAAGACACGCTGCAGCGCCTAGCCGATTACCTCGAGAGCGCGCGCCTGTTGCGCGGTCGCGTGGTCAACGCGTTGATCTACCCGGCGATCCTGATCGTCATGGTCGGCGCGTCGTTGATGTTCCTGCTCGGCTACGTGGTGCCGCAGTTCGCGGCGATGTACGACAGCCTCGATGCCGAGCTGCCCGTGTTCACGAAGATCGTGCTCGGTCTGGGCGAGTTCGTGCGCGACTGGTGGCTCCTGATGCTGGCGGTGCCGGTGATCGCGATCTACGCCTTCGTGCTGAAGCTGCGCGATGCGCGCTTCCGCCTGCGCTTCGACAGCTGGTTGCTGCAGCGGCGGATCTTCGGGCCATTGGTCGCGCGCATCGAGACCGCGCGCATTGCCCGCACGCTCGGCACGCTGCTGCGCAACGGGGTGCCGCTGATCGCCGCGCTCGGGATCGGCCGTAAGGTGCTGGGCAACCTCGCGCTGTCGGCGGACGTGGAAGCGGCCGAATCCGAGGTCAAGAACGGCGTCGGCCTGTCGACGGCGCTGGGGCGCAGCAAGCGGTTTCCCCGGCTCGCGATCCAGATGATCCAGGTCGGCGAGGAATCCGGCGCGCTCGACGCGATGCTGCTCAAGACCGCGGACACCTTCGATCAGCAGACCGGCACGTCGCTCGACCGCATGCTCGCCGCGCTGGTGCCGGCGATCACGATGCTGCTCGCGCTGGTGGTGATGGTGGTGATCCTCGCGGTGCTGGTGCCGATCTACGACCTGACCAGCGTCATCGGCTAGGTTCAGCTGCGCAGCGTCATACAATGCGATCCAGATTCTTGAACGAGGCAGTGTCGATGCAGCACATCCGCAGATCGCGTCCCCTCGGCAGCCCGCGCAGCGCGCAGGGCGGCTTCAGCCTGATCGAGATCATCCTCGTCGTCGTCCTGATCGGTGGCATCGTCGCGTTCGCCGCGACCCGCATCCTCGGCGGCGGTGACCGCGCGCGCGTGAACCTCGCCAAAGCGCAGGTGCAGACGCTGGCCGAAAAGGTGCACCAGTACGAGATGGACACCGGCACGCTGCCCAATTCGCTGGGAGATCTCGTCACCCAGCCCGGCGGCGCAAGCGGCTGGCTCGGTCCGTATGCGAAAGACGCCGAACTGCGCGATCCCTGGAACACGCCCTACGAGTTCGCGACGCCCGGCAACAGCCAGCCGTTCGACATCGTCAGCTACGGCGCGGATCGCAAGCCGGGCGGCGACAGTGTGAACGCCGATATCCGCTACGAATAAGCGGTCCCCCCGCCGTGGAAAGCGGCGCCGATGATGCTAGATTCCGGGGCTGCTCCCGCTCCGGAACGTCGCCGCGCCAGATGTCGCATCGCATCGCCAGGGTCCGCGGTTTCTCGCTGCTCGAAGTGCTGCTGGTCGTCGGCCTGATCGCCGTGACCGGCGTGCTGGCGGCGGCTGCCATGAGCGGCGGCTTCGATCGCATCGCGCTGCAGTCGACGAGCAAGACCATTGCCGCGCAGCTGCGCTACACGCGGGCGCAGGCGATCTCGACCGGTGAGCCGCAGCGCTTCATCATCAACCCGCAGGCGCGCACCTGGCAGGCGCCCAATGGCCGCCACGGCACGATTCCCGAGCCGCTCGAAGTCGAGTTCACCGGCGCGCGCGAATTGCAGTCGAGCGACAGCGAAGGCGCAATCCTGTTCTTCGCCGATGGCGCGGCTACCGGTGGACGCGTGCGCGTGTTGCTGCGCGATGCCGCGTGGCAGGTCGATGTGGCCTGGCTGACCGGCGAAGTGCGTCTGTCCCGCGCGAACGCGAACGAATGAGCCGTCGCAGCCAGCGCGGCTACACCCTGATCGAGGTCATCGTGGCGTTCGCGGTGCTGGGCATCGCGCTGATGCTGCTGCTGGGCACGCTGTCGAATGGCACCCGCCAGGTGCGCTGGGCGGCGGATTCGGGACGCGCCGCGCTGCATGCGCAATCGCTGCTCGATGGCATCGGGATCGAGATCCCGGTGGTGCCAGGCAGTACCACGGGCGAGTTCGAGGACGGGCGCTATCGCTGGGCGCTGGAGATCGCGCCCTACGTCGATCCGGCGATGCCGCCTGCGCTGCTCGATCCGTCCGGCCAGCAACTCTTCGAAATCGCGCTCACCGTGGACTGGGGCGAGCGCGGGCCACGCGAGCGTCTGCAGGTCCACACGCTGCGGCTGCGCGAACCGGATGCGCTCGGCGTGCCGACACCATGAAGCACGCGCGCGGGTTTACCCTGATCGAAGTGCTGCTGGCGACGGTGCTGCTCGCAGCCGGGCTCGCCCTGGCACTGACCACGCTGCGCGCCGCGACCGCGACCGTCGATCGCGGCGAGGCCCTGTCGCAACGCAGCGAGCGCATGCGCGCGGTCGAAGGCTTCCTGCGCCGGCGCATCGCATCCGCGCAGCAGATCGCGTTCCAGACCGACGAGAACACCGGCGAGATCTCGCAGTTCGTCGGCGAACCGCAGCGCCTGCGCTTCGTAGCGGACCTACCGAATTATCTGGGACAGGGCGGGCCGCATCTGCACGACATCGCGGTCGACGAGGTGCGCGGTACCCAACGTCTGACGGTCGCCTTCGGCATGGTGATGACCGGCCGTACGATCGAGTCGCCGAGCCCGCGGCCGCCGGAGCCGCTGGTCGATGATCTGGTCGAGCTGCGGATGCGCTATCGCGGCTTCAACGACGCCGGCGCGCTCGGAGAATGGCAGGAGCGCTGGGGGCCGGCTGCGCTGCCGCTGCAGGTCGAGGTGCAGATCGAAACCGAGCGCGATGGTGCCTGGCCGACGCTGGTGGTCACGCTGCCGCAGGGCACCGGACAGGCCGCGCCGGTGGCGATGCCATGACTGCGCGCGCACATCGCGGGGCGGCGCTGCTGCTGGTGCTGTGGCTGATCACGCTGCTGGCGGCGCTGGTCGGCGCGTTCGCGCTGACCGCGCGCATCGAGCAACAGCAGGGCCGCGTGCTCAGCCGCGGTGTCGCCGGCGATCAGGCCGCGCGCGCGGGCCTCGAATATGCGTTGACCCGGCTGGCGATGGAAGACCCCGCGCTGCAGTGGCAGCCCGACGGACGTCCCTACGGCTGGCGGTTCCACGACATCGATGTGGAACTCGAGCTCATCGACGAAACGGGCAAGGTGGATCTCAATGCCGCCGACGGCCTGCTGCTCGCCGCGCTGCTGCAGACCACCGGCGTCGAGCAGAGCGTCGCGGTGCAGGTCGCCGGCGCGATCGTCGACTGGCGCGATGGCGATGATTTCGTGCAGATCACCGGCGGCGCGGAAGCCGCGGATTACGCCAGCGCGGGGCGGCCCTACGGCGCCAAGAATGCGCCCTTCGAAAGCGTTGCAGAAGTCGAGCAGGTGCTCGGCATGACGCCCGGACTGTATGAAGCGGTCGCGCCGTATCTGACGATCTACAGCCGCCTGCCGTCGCCTGATCCGCAGTTCGCCGCCGGCCCCGTGCTGCAGGCGATGGGCGTCGAGGCCGATCCGATTCTCGCGGCCCGCGAAGCGACCGCCGCGCAAGTCGCCGGCGCGCTGCTGGGCAGCGGCAGCGGCACGTATAGTATCGAGAGCCGGGCGCGGCTTCCGGAGGGGCGGACCGCGCGGCTGCGGGCAGTCGTCAGAACCGGCGGTGGCGCCGTACCGGGCACGGCCTACACCGTGCTGCGTTGGGAAGAAGGAGCGTCACCACGATGATGTCCGCGACACCCGCAACTCCGGGCGAGACCGTGCCCGGCCGCCGCGCCTGGCGCCTGGACGGCCGCACATCGGCGCGCGTCCGGACGTTCCTGTCGTGGTGGGGCGCGGCGCTGTCCGCCTGGTTGCCGGCGCGCGTGCGCGAACTGTTCGGACTCGCCAGCCGGCGCCTGTTACTGGTCGGCACCGGCGCCGACATCGCGTTGCAATTGCAGGACGCCGCAGGTGTACGCGATCTCGCGAGCGTGCCGCGCGTCTCGTTCGATGCATCTGCCGGCGATCCACTGGCCGCGCTGCTCGCGCCGCGCACGATCGATCTGCCGCGCTGGCTGCTGCTGCCCGCACGCACCGGCCTGCGTCGGCGCCTGACCCTGCCCGAAGCCGCCGGCGATCGCCTGCACGATGTCCTCGGTTTTGAGATCGACCGGCAGACGCCGTTCGCTGCCGCCGATGTGCGCTACGACCATCGCGTGCTCGGCCGCCGTGGCGATGGCCAGATCGACGTGGAACTGGTGGTGGTGCCGCGCGCCGCGATCGACGCGCAACTTGCTGCCCTCGGTCCGCTGGCGCCGCTGCTGGCCGGTATCGATCTCGCCGGTGATGCCGGCCCGCTGGGCGTCAACCTGATCGACGATGCCCGTCGTCGCCGCCGCGAGGATCCACAGCGGCGCGTGCAGCTGATGATCCTCGGCATCGCGGTGCTGCTGACCGCGTTCGGCCTGTGGCAGATGCGCGAGAACCGCAGCGCCGCCGCCGATGCACTGGAAACACGTGTCGCCGCCGAGGCCACACGTGCGCGCGCGGCGTCGGCGCAGCGCCAGCAACTCACCGACCTCCGCGAAGGCATGGCCTTCCTGCAGGCGCAGCGCGCCGCGCGGCCGCTGACGGTCGCGGTGCTCGACGAACTCGCGCGCCGGCTGCCGGATTCCACGTCGCTGGAGAAGGCCGCGATCGAAGGCGACCGTGTGCTGCTGATCGGCCTGAGCACTGAAGCCTCGGCGCTGGTCGGGCAACTGTCGGGCTCCACGCTGTGGCGCGCACCCGCGCTCGCCGGCGCGCTGCAGAACGATCCGCGCACGCGCTCCGACCGCTTCACCCTGACCGCCGAACTCGTGCCGCCCGCGACTGCGCCGGCGCCCGCATCCACCCCACCACAGGAGCCCGTGCGTGCGGACGACGCCCGATAGGCCCGTGTCGGCCCGCGACCGCTGGCTGGCGCTCGCGCTGCTGCTGGGCGTGCTGCTGCTGGGGTACCTGCTGCTGATCCATCCGTGGTGGACGCAGCCGATGCGCGAACTCGGCACGCGCATCGACACGCTGCAGGAACGTGAGCTGCGCATCCGCCGCGAACTCGAGCAGGCACCGCAGGTGCGCGCCGAACTCGAACGCGCGCGCGCAGCCATGGACGACACCCCCGGCTTCATGCCGCAGGCGGGCGTGGAACTCGCGACCGCGGCGCTGGTCCAGCGTCTCGAAAGCGCCGTGCTCGACGCGAGCCCCGGCAATCGCAGTTGCGCGATCAGCAACCGCTCGCCGATCGCCGGCCCGCGCACCGACAAGTACCCGCGTGCCACCGTGCAGGTGCGCCTGCGTTGTGGCAATGCCGAGCTTGCAGCGGTGCTGCATTCGCTGGAAACCGGCACGCCGCGGCTGTTCATCGACAACCTCAACATCCTCAGCCAGCGGCACACGCTGGCGGCCGGCGCGACCAGTGGCGGTGTCGATGTGAGTTTCGACCTGTCCGGCTACGTGTTGCCGGCGCCCGGTGCGGCGCCGCCAGCCAACGCCGCCGCGCGTACGCGCCCGGCTGCGGCCAACGGAGGCGCCGATGCGGATTGATGCCACCAACGCGCGCACCTGGCTGGTCGCCGCGGTCGGCGGTTGGGCACTGCTGTTCGCGCTGCTGTCGCTGGCCGGACTCGGTAGCCGCATCGGATCGCTGGAGGACGACGGCGTGGTCGCTGCACCGATCGGCTCCGCGCCCGGCAACGCCGCGCCGGCACCGCCGCTGTCGAGCTTCGACGAAGTCGCCGCGCGTCCGCTGTTCTCCGGCGACCGCCGACCGCATCCCTTCTTCATCGATCCGCAGGACGAAGGCGAGGGCGCCGGCACCGGGTTCGACTACGTGCTGACGAGTGTGCTGCGCACGCCCGATTTCGCGATGGCGATCCTGCAGCCCAATGGCGGCGGCGAATCGATCCGGCTCAAGGTCGGCGAAGGTCCACCCGAGGCCTCGAACTGGCTGCTCGACTCGGTGGATGCGCGCAGCGTGGTGTTCACCACGCCCGAAGGCCCGCGCACGCTGGAACTGCGCGTCTTCGACGGCACTGGCGGACAACCGCCGACACCGATGACGGCGACACCGCCGCCGGATGGTCAATCGCCGACGCAGGCGGCATCGCGGCCGCCTGTGCAAGCGGCCCAGAACGCAGCCGGCGCTGCGGCACGCGCGGACGGTAGCGGCGCCAACCAGCAGCCCGGCACCGTGCCGCCTGCCACGGGGCAGCCACGTGGTCCTGGCGGTCAGCAGGCGACTGCGGTGACCGACAGCGACGGCAGTGCAACGCCCGAAGCCGCGCCGGCCGCCGGCCCGTCCGAAGCACAGGTCGAAGCGATCCGTCGCCGGATCGAAGAACGGCGCGCACGTCTGCGCCAGCAGCAACAGCAACCCAATTCCGCCCAGGACTAGACTCCCGTCGATGAAGCCTTCCCAGACGCCAGCCTTCCACCTCCGGGCGATCGCCCTCGGTACCGGCATCGCACTGCTCGCCGGCTGCGCCACCGCGCCGACCGCTTCGATGCGCCGCGATGCCGACCTGCGCCACGGTGCGGAGGCGGGCACGTCGTCCGCCGACACCGCATCGGCGCCGGGCGCACGCACCCAGCCCCTGCTCGGCGACGATGAGCGCCCGCAGCCGCAGATCCGCCGCGGCAGCGGCACCGTGCTCAACCAGCGCGCCGCGTCCGCTGCGCCGCCCACGCTGGGCGCGACCAGCGGGCAGGCCTCGTTCAATTTCGAAGGCGAATCGGTGCACGCCGTCGCCAAGGCGATCCTCGGCGACATGCTCGGCCAGAACTACGTCATCGCGCCCGAAGTGCAGGGCACGGTGACGCTGGCGACGCCGCAGCCGGTCAGCGCGGCGCAGGCGCTGAGCTTGTTGGAGATGGTGCTGGGCTGGAACAACGCCCGCATGATCTACAGCGACGGCCGTTACAACATCGTCGCCGCCGACACCGCGCTCGCGACCGGCACCGTCGCGCCGCGCACCGGCAGCACCGGCGCCGCCCGCGGTTTCGAAGTGCGTACCGTGCCGCTGCGCTACATCTCCGCGACCGAGATGGAGAAGGTGCTCGAGCCGTACGCGCGCCCGAACGCGATCGTCTCCGCCGACAACGCACGCAACGTCATCACGATTTCCGGCAGCCGCTCCGAACTCGACAACTACCTGCGCACCATCGAGATCTTCGATGTCGACTGGTTGTCGGGCATGTCGGTCGGCGTGTTCCCGCTGCAGTCGGGCAAGGCCACCCAGGTCGTCGCCGATCTGGAAAAGGTGTTCGGCCAGGACAGCGAATCGCCGGTCTCGGGCATGTTCCGCTTCATGCCGCTGGAAGGCGCGAACGCGGTGCTGGTGATCACGCCGCAGGCCGATTATCTCGGCGAGATCCAGCAGTGGCTGGAGCGCATCGACAACGCGGGCCAGGACCCGAAGCTGTTCTCCTACGAACTCAAGTTCATCAAGGCCCGCGAACTCGCGCAGCGCCTGTCGGAAGTCTTCGGCGGCGGCAGCGGCAGCAGTGGCGGTCAGGATGCAGCCTCGCTGATGCCGGGGCTCACCGGCAACACGCTGCGTACCGGCGGCACGGATGGTTCGTCCGGTCTGGACAGCGGCAGTGGCAGCAGTTCCGGCCTCGGCAGCAACAACCGCGGCGGCGGCGCGGGCATGGGTCGCGGTGGTGGCAGTAGCGCCGGTGGTGGTGGCAACGTGGGTCAGATGCAGCTCAGCGAGCAGCAGGAAGGTCCCAGCAGCGTGACGCTGGAGGTCGAAGGCGACCGCGTTGGCGTATCGGCAGTTGACGAAACCAATACGCTCCTGATACGGACGACGCCCGCTGCTTGGCGTTCGATCCGCGACGTCGTCGAGCGGCTCGATGTCATGCCGGCACAGGTGCATATCGAGGCGCAGGTGGTAGAAGTCGCGCTGAGTGGTGATCTGCAGTACGGCGTGAACTGGTTTTTCGAGCGGGCAGTGACAGATGCGGGACTGCCCAACGCAGTCGGGCGCACCACATGGGCGGGTATCGCTGGCGCCATTACGGGCGTCGAGACGGGCGCTGGTCCGGCGGGACTGGGCTGGACGTTTCTGGGACGAAATGCTGCAGCGGTCGTCAGCGCACTCGACGAAGTGACGGATGTGCAGATCCTGCAATCGCCATCGGTGTTCGTGCGCAACAACGCGATGGCCGAGTTCAATGTCGGCGCGAGCATTCCGATCTCGTCGAGCAGCGTGAATCCCATCCTCGGCGACAGCCAGTACACCCAGGTCCAGTACATCGAGACCGGCACGATCCTCAAGGTGCGGCCGCGCGTGACCCGCGACGGCATGGTGTTTCTCGACATCGTGCAGGAAGTGAGTTCGCCGCAGCCGCAGAACACCGCCGATTCGCAGGGCAACGTGCGCATCGATACGCGCCGGCTCAAGACCGAGGCGGCCGTGCAGGCAGGCGATACGGTGATGCTCGCAGGGCTGATCCGGGACGACGTCGGTCGAGTCTCGACGGGCTTCCCCGGGCTCAGCAGAATCCCGGTTCTCGGCGGACTTTTCGGCCGGCAGAGCTCGCGTACCGAGCGCAGCGAAGTCATCGTCCTGCTGACGCCGACCATCGTGCGCAATCCTCAGGAAGCGCGCCGGTTGACGGACGAGTACGGCAGCCGCTTCCGCGCGCTGCAGCCGCTGCAGCGTCCGCAGGACTGAGGGCCGCGATGCGCGGAGACACTGCGCATGGCTGAGTTGCCGGTCATCCTGCTGCCGGTCGGGCACGATGACGACGCGCTCGATGCGTGTCTGGCCGCGCTCGATGCCGGCACGCCTGCAGGCACGCGGATCTGGCTGGCCGACGATGCGCGCATCGGGCCGCGTGGCGCGGAGATCGTGCAGCGCTGGCTCGCCAGCACGCCGTTGCAGGCCGACTACACCTGCCGCCAACGCTCGATCGGCGAGGTCGCGCATCTCGACGACGTGCTGCGCGCCTGCGGCGATGCCGATGTCATCGTGCTCGCGCCCGACGCGATTCCCGCGCCGGGCTGGGCCAATGCACTCGCAGCCTGCTTTGCGCGCGATGCGTCGATCGCGACGGCAACGCCGTGGTGCAACGCTGGCGAGTCCGCAGCCTGGCCGCGGATCGGCGAGATCAATCCGGTGCCCGATGCGCCGTCGCGTCTCGCGCGTGCCTGCCAAGCGCTGCCGCCGCTCTATCCAGAGTTGCCCGCCGCGATCGGCCACGCGGTACTGCTACGCGGCAACGCGCGACGCAAGGCCGGCGGTCTCGATGCGTCGAGCTACCGGTCCTGGTACGCCGCACTGATCGACCTCTCGCTGCGCATGGCCGGCCTGGGCTGGCGCAATGCGCTGTGCGAAACGGCGTTCGTCGCGCGCGGCGGCGAGGGCGGTCCGGCCGACGGCGATATGGATGCGCTCGCGGTGCGCTGGCCGGCGTGGCATTCGCGGCTCGCGACCTTCCTGATGCAGGACCCGCTGTACGCGACGCGCGTCGCGTTGCAGCGCGGCTTCGATGCGCTGGAGAACGCGCCGGCGCAGCAGCAGTTGTTTCATGAGGAAGCGGCAGACGCAGTCCGCCCGCCGATGCCCCTCTCCCCTCCGGGAGAGGGGGGGACCATCTGCGAAGCGGATGGTGGGGTGAGGGTAGCCGGCGCTCGCGATACGCCAACTGCACCCGACGCAGCGGACAATGTCGCTTCCACCGAAGACGCGCTGCCCAAGTGACCGCTGCAGATTCCGCCAAGCCCGACATCGTCGCCGTCGTCGTCACCCATCGCAGCGGCAGCACGATCGATGCCTGTCTGACGCGCCTGCGCGCGGCCGACGGCGTCGCCCAAATCCGCGTCGTCGACAACGCATCCGATGACACCACGCTGGCCATCGTGCAGCGGCACGCCTCGCTCGATCCGCGCGTGCACTTCATCGGCAATCCCGACAATCCCGGCTTCGCGGTCGCCTGCAACCAGGGCGCGCGCGATGGTGACGCACCGTGGATCGCCTTCGTCAATCCGGATTGCCTCGTCGATGGCGACACGCTCGTGCGCCTGCGTGCGCACGCCCATACATTGGCCGCGCCGTGCCTGCTGGGCACCGAGCTCGTCGGCGAGGATGGCGCGCGCGATCCCGCCGCACGTCGCCGTGATCCCGACTTCGCCGCGATGCTGCGCAATCCGCAGGCCCGCGTGCTCGCGGTGCCGCGTGACACGGCGCAGCCGTTGCAGCGTGTGCAGGCAATCTCCGGCGCGCTGATGTTGCTGCCGCGCACGCTGTTCGACCGCATCGATGGTTTCGATACCGGCTACCGGTTGCACGCCGAAGACCTGGACCTGTGCCGGCGCGCGCGCGACGCCGGCGCAGTGATCGCGGTCGCCAACGACATCGCCGTGCTGCACGTGCGCGGCGTCTCCAGCCGTTCGCGGCCGGTGTTCGTTGAATGGCACAAGCATCGCGGCCTGTGGCGTTACTTCCGGCGTTTTGAAGCCGCGCACCGCAGCTGGCTGCAGCGCGTCGCCGTGTGGACGATGATCTGGGCGCGCTTTCCGGTCGCGGTGTTGCGCCGCGCATCGCAGGCGACGGGCTGACCGATGGCCGCCATCGCCTCCCTGCTCGACACCGATCTGTACAAGTTCACGATGATGCAGGCGGTGCTGCATCAGCATCCCGGCGCGGTCGTGCAGTACCGCTTCAAGTGCCGTACGCCCGGCATCGAACTCGCCCGTTTCATCGACGAGATCGATGCGGAGATCGATGCCCTGTGCGCGCTGCGCTTCAGTGCCGAAGAACTTGCGTACGTGCGCGCGCTGCGGTTCGTGAAGCCTGACTTCGCCGATTTCCTCGGCCTGTTCCATCTCGACCGCAAGTACATCGATCTGCGCGCCTCGAGCGACGTGCCGGGCGAGATCGAACTCGAGATCACCGGGCCGTGGCTGCACACGATCCTGTTCGAAGTGCCGCTGCTGGCGATCATCAACGAGGTCTGGTTCCGCAACACCACGCAGGCCGATTTCGCCGAAGGCGAACGGCGGCTGCAGGCCAAGGCTGCGCTGCTGCGCGAAGTCGCCGGTTACGAGGATTGCCGGATCGCCGATTACGGCACGCGTCGCCGTTACTCGCAGCACTGGCACGGCCACATGCTGCCGCTGCTGCGCGATGCGCTCAGTGACCAGTTCGTCGGCACCAGCAACGTCCACTTCGCGCGCATCCATGGCATGACGCCGCACGGCACGATGGCGCACGAGTACCTGCAGGCGTTCCAGGCGCTCGGGCCGCGGCTGCGCGATTCGCAGGTCGTGGCACTGGATTCGTGGGCGCACGAGTACCGCGGCGATCTCGGCATCGCGCTGTCGGATGTCGTCGGGCTGGACGCGTTCCTGCGCGATTTCGACATGTACTTCTGCAAACTCTTTGACGGCGTGCGCCACGACTCGGGCGATCCCTTCGTCTGGGGCGACCGGATGCTCGCGCACTTCGCCGACAACCGCGTCGATCCATCGAGCAAGATCCTGGTCTTCAGCGATGGCCTCGACATCGACAAGGTCAAACGCCTGCACGCCTACTTCCGCGGCCGCTGCAAACTGGCCTTCGGCGTCGGCACGCACCTGACCAACGATCTCGGGCCGACACCGCTGAACATCGTCATCAAGATGGTCCGCTGCAACGGCCAGCCGGTGGCCAAGCTCAGCGATTCGCCGGGCAAGAGCATGTGCGACGACCCGGGCTATCTGACGTATCTGAAGCAGGTGTTCGGACTGCCGGCCGACACCGCGGGCTGATCGCCGTACACGAAACCCGTGCGGGTTTCATGGGGATGACATGGGGCTGCGTTGGAATGCACGGTTGCGGCGTACCGCGCCGTGTTCCTCCATCGTCCGGATTCCGCATGACCCTCCACGTTGCTTCTTCCCGGCACGCGCGCCGCGCGTCCTTCTCTGTCCTGCTGCTGGCCCTGATCGGCAGCGCATCTGCCACCGATCGCGATGACGGCCGCGCCTGGCGCGCCGGCGATCATCATGTCCACAGCGAATGGAGTGTCGACTGGGATACGTCCACTTCACCGCCGACGCCGATCCGCGGCGGCGATTCGCCTTACTCGCGCACGCGCAATGCCGAGGAAGCGCGACGCCACGGTCTGGTGTGGATGGTGCACACCGACCACGGCGGCCCGAACCATTCGGCGGTGACGCACGAGTCGGCTTGGCCGGCGCTGCAGCAGGCGCGCACCGATGTGCCGGATGTGCTGCAGTTCCACGGGATGGAATTCGACGTGCCGGCCGGCGAACACGCCTCGCTGATCATGGCGCCGGGCGCGCACGAAAACACGAGGCTGGTCGATCTGGAACGGCGCTTCAGCCGCCGCGAAGTGGACGACGACGCGCGCGACACGCCGGAGGCGATGCTCGCCGCGCTGCGCCACATGCAGGCGCAGCAGCCGCAGCCGTTGATGTTCGTCAATCATCCGGCGCGTACCGCGACCGGGATCGGCGTCTGGGGCAAGGTCGACCCGCAGGAACTGCGCAACTGGCAGGACGCCGCGCCGGACGTGCTCGTCGGCATGGAAGGCGCGCCCGGCCATCAGGCCGATCGCCGCCATCGCGGTCTGTACCGCAACGATGCCGCGAAGACCTGGGGCGGCTTCGACCAGATGACCGCGCAGCTCGGCGGCGTGTGGGACACGCTGCTCGCCGAGGGCCGACGTTTCTGGATCACCTCGACGTCGGATTCGCATCGCAACATCGACATGGGCGGCGCGGACTTCTGGCCGGGCCAGTACAGCAAGACCTACGTGCTGGCGCGCCACGACAGTGCGGACATCTTCGACGGCCTGCGGAACGGGCGCTTGTTCGCGGTGACCGGCGACCTGATCGACACGCTCGATCTGCAGGTCGAAGCCGAAGGCGCGGCGCCAGCCACGATGGGCGGCACGCTGCAGGCCACGGCCGGTGCGCAGTTGACGGTGCGCGTGTCGGTCACGGTGCCCGACGGCGCCAATTTCAACGGCGACCGCAATGCGATCGACCACATCGACGTGATCGACGGGCAGGCGTCCGCCGACGGCACGCCAGACGTGACCGTCCACACCGTGCGCGCCGCGCAGTGGCAGCAGACCGGCAACCGCATCGCGTTCGAGCTCACGCTGCCGGCGCCGGAGACCCGCGGTTTCGTGCGCGTGCGCGGCACGTCGAACACGCAGATCGAGCCGACCCCGGACGCCGCCGGTGAGGATCCGTGGCAGGACCTGTGGTTCTACTCGAATCCGGTGTTCGTCGAGGTTGCGCTTTGAGGAAATAAAGGCTCACTGTGGATAACGGCACCTCTCCCCTCGGGAGAGGTCGACGCGCAAAGCGCGTCGGGTGAGGGAGGGGAGTCACGGAAGATTTCTACCGCCGGTGAGCATCACAAGCGCCCTCACCCCAACCCCTCTCCCGCGGGGAGAGGGGCTCTGGACCACTGGGTTTTCTGAGTTCGCACGCGTCAACGAAACCGGTTGATCGCATCCCGCAACGCACGCGCCTCGCGCGCCGCAGCCTCCGCGTAATCATCGCCGTTCGACGCGTAGAGGATCGCGCGCGACGAACTGACCATCAGCCCCGTGCCATCCGCGGTCTTCGCATTGCCGACCACCGCTTCGACATCGCCGCCCTGCGCGCCGACACCCGGTACGAGGAACGGCATGTCGCCGACGATCGCGCGGACTTCGCGCAACTGTTCGGGCCAGGTCGCACCGACGACCAGCGACACGTTGCCGTGGCCGTTCCAGTCACGCGCGATGGTCTCGGCGACGTGCTGGTACAGCGGACGCGTGGCGCCGGCATGCGCGACCGGGAGGTCCTGCAGATCGGCCGCGCCGGGATTCGAGGTGCGGCACAGGATCACGACACCCTTGTCGCTGCGGTCGAGGAACGGCTGCACCGAATCACGACCCAGGTAGGGGTTCACCGTCACCGCATCGGCATCGAAGCGCTCGAAGGCCTCGGCGACGTAGCGCTGCGCGGTGCTGCCGATGTCGCCACGTTTGGCATCGAGGATCACCGGCACGCCCGGGTGCGTGGCATGCAGATGCGCGATCAGCCGCTGCAGCGCGTCTTCCGCACCGAGCGCAGCGAAGTGCGCGATCTGCGGCTTGAACGCGCAGGCGTATTCGGCGGTGGCGTCGGCGATGTCGCGGCAGAACGAGAACACCGCATCGGGGTCGTTGGCGAAACGCGCAGGAAACTTCGCCGGCTCGGGGTCGAGGCCGACGCAGACGAGCGTGTCGGCGGACTGCCAGCGCGCACGCAGCGCCTGCATGAAGGTGTGCGTCATGGAACGGCTCTCAGGTGACGATGATCGGCGCGCCGTGGGTGACGACGACCGTGTGTTCGAACTGCGCCCCAAAGCCCTTGGGGCAGATCAGCGACCAGCCGTCGTCCAGGTCTTCGGTGCGCGTGGCGTGAGTCGCGAGGAACGGCTCCACGGTGATCACCATGCCGTCGTGCAGGCGGCGGGTGTCGCGGGGATCGAAATAACCGGGAATCGATCCGGGCGATTCGTGCAGCGCACGGCCGACGCCGTGGCTCTGCAGATTGCGGATGATGCGGAAACCGCGGCGTGCGGCGACGGTTTCGATGGTGCGGCCGATGCTGCTGAGCAGTTCGCCCGCACGCAGCTGGGCGATGGCGGCATCGCGGGCTTCGCGCGTCGCATCGAGCAGACGCTGCTGCGCGGCGCTCGCGGTGCCGACGACGAAGCTCGCGCCGGTGTCGGCGAAGAAGCCGTCGAGTTCGGCGGACACGTCGATGTTGACCAGATCGCCATCGCGCAGCGGCGTCGCGTTGGGGATGCCGTGGGCGACGACGCGGTTGACGCTGATGCAGGTCGCAGCCGGGAAGCCGTAGGTCAGCACCGGCGCGGAATGCGCGCCGGCGTCGTGGAGCATGTCGGCGCCGATGGCGTCGAGCGCGCGCGGGGTGATGCCGGCCAGCGCGTGATCGCGCATCGTCGACAGGATGCGCGCGACGAGGGCGCCGGCGCGCTTGAGGCCTTCGAGTTCTTCGAGGGTCTGGATGGTCATGTGGGACTCCCGGTTGTCTGCGCTGCCCTCACCCCAACCCCTCTCCCGGAGGGAGAGGGGCTCACGTCCGCTTGGCATCTGGTCCGCGCGTACCTGCGCGGATCCCGAGCCAGGACGCTTACTTCAGCGCCTTGAACCGCAGACGCTTGGGACCCGCGTCGTCACCCATGCGGCGGCGCTTGTCTTCTTCGTACTCGCGGTAGTTGCCCTGGAAGAACTCGACGTGGCTGTCGCCTTCGAACGCGATGATGTGCGTGGCGATGCGGTCCAGGAACCAGCGGTCATGCGAGATGACGAACGTGTTGCCGGGGAATTCCAGCAGCGCGTCTTCGAGCGAGCGCAGGGTTTCGATGTCGAGATCGTTCGACGGTTCGTCGAGCAGCAGCACGTTGCCGCCCTGCAGCAGGGTCTTGGCCATGTGCAGACGACCGCGCTCACCACCCGACAGCGTGCCCACCAGCTTCTGCTGGTCCTGGCCCTTGAAGTTGAAGCGGCCGATATAGGCGCGCGACTGGATCTCGACGCCGTTGATGTTGAGGATGTCGAGGCCGCCGGCGATCTCCTGGAAGACGTTGTGGTTGCCCTCCAGCGCATCGCGGCTCTGGTCGACGTAGGACAGCTGCACGGTCGGTCCCACGACGATCTCGCCGGAATCCGGTTTCTCCTGCCCGGTGATCATCTTGAACAGCGTGGATTTACCCGCGCCGTTCGGGCCGATGATGCCGACGATGGCGCCCGGCGGAATGATCATCGACAGGTCGTCGATCAGCAGGCGGTCGCCGAACTTCTTGGTAACGCCCTTGAACTCCATCACCGCATTGCCCAGACGCTCGCCCGGCGGGATGAAGAGTTCGTTGGTCTCGTTGCGCTTCTGGTAGTCCACCGACTGCAGTTCTTCCAGTCGGGCCAGACGCGCCTTGCCCTTGGTGCGGCCGCCCTTGGCGTTCTGGCGCGACCACTCCAGTTCTTTCTGGATCGCCTTCTGACGTGACTTTTCCTGGTTGTCTTCCTGCTTCAGGCGCTCGTCCTTCTGGGTCAGCCACTCGGTGTAGTTGCCCTTCCACGGAATACCGCGGCCGCGGTCGAGTTCGAGGATCCACTCGGCCGCGTTGTCGAGGAAGTAACGGTCATGCGTGACCGCCACGACGGTGCCGGTGTAGCGCGCGAGGAACTGCTCCAGCCATTCCACCGACTCGGCGTCGAGATGGTTGGTCGGTTCGTCGAGCAGCAGCATGTCCGGCTTCTGCAGCAACAGACGGCACAGCGCGACGCGGCGCTTCTCGCCACCCGACAGGTTGCCGACCTTGGCTTCCCACGGCGGCAGGCGCAGCGCGTCGGCGGCCACGTCCAGCTGGTTCTCCAGCGTGTGCGCATCGCCGGCGGCGAGGATCGCCTCCAGACGCTCCTGTTCCTTGGCCAGCGCGTCGAAATCGGCGCCTTCCTCGGCGTAGGCGTCATAGACCTTGTCCAGCGCGGCCTGGGCCTGCAGCACTTCGCCCACGCCTTCCTCGACCGCTTCGCGCACCGTCATTTCCGGATCGAGCTCGGGTTCCTGCGCCAGATAGCCGACCTTGGTGCCAGCCTGCGCGCGGGCCTCGCCTTCGAAATCCTGGTCCACGCCGGCCATGATCTTCAGCACTGTGGACTTGCCCGAGCCGTTGAGGCCCAGCAGGCCGATCTTGGCGCCCGGGAAGAACGACAGCGAGATGTCCTTGATGATCTGCCGCTTCGGCGGGACCACCTTGGACACGCGGTTCATGGTGTAGATGTATTGCGACATGGGGGCTCCGGTTGTGCCGGCCCGCGCCGGGGCCCGGTCGGGCGGCGTCGGGTGGGGAAGGGATGGCGGCGATTATAGCGGCTCGCGCCCGGCGGGTCCGCGCGTGGGGCGGCCCGGCGCTACAATGGCCGGCCTCGCCGTTCACTGTTCCGGAGCCCTCGATGTTCCAGCGCGACGCCCGCCTCGAAAGCTACGATCCCGAACTCGCCCAGGCCATCGCGAACGAGGTCCGCCGCCAGGAAGACCACGTCGAACTGATCGCCTCGGAGAACTACTGCAGCGCGCTGGTCATGGAGGCGCAGGGCAGCCAGCTGACCAACAAGTACGCCGAAGGCTATCCGGGCAAGCGCTATTACGGCGGCTGCGAGTACGTCGACGTCGCCGAGCAGCTCGCGATCGACCGTCTCAAGCAACTGTTCGATGCCGACTACGCGAACGTGCAGCCGCATTCGGGCTCGCAGGCCAACCAGGCCGTTTTCTTCGCACTGTTGCAGCCGGGCGACACCATCCTCGGCATGTCGCTGGCCCATGGCGGACATCTGACCCACGGCGCCAAGGTCAACGCGTCCGGCAAACTCTTCAACGCGGTGCAGTACGGCGTCGACGATGCCGGCCTGATCGATTACGACGAAGTCGAGCGTCTCGCGCTGGAGCACAAGCCGAAGATGGTCATCGCCGGCTTCTCCGCGTATTCGCAGATCGTTGACTGGGCGCGCTTCCGCGCGATCGCCGACAAGGTGGGCGCGTATCTGTTCGTCGACATGGCGCACGTCGCCGGCCTCGTCGCCGCGGGCGTCTACCCGACACCGGTGCCGCATGCGCATGTCGTGACCTCGACCACGCACAAGACCCTGCGCGGCCCGCGCGGCGGCATCATCATCGCCAGCCAGACCGGCGCCGGCGAGCAGTTCGACGAGATCGCCAAAAAGATGCAGTCGATCGTGTTCCCGGGCATCCAGGGCGGTCCGCTGATGCACGTGATCGCCGGCAAGGCGGTTGCATTCAAGGAGGCGCTGGAGCCCACGTTCAAGAGCTACCAGCAGCAGGTAGTGAAGAACGCGCAGGCGATGGCCAAGGTCATCATCGAGCGCGGTTACAAGATCGTCTCGGGTGGCACCGAAAACCATCTGATGCTGGTCGACATGATCGGCAAGGACGTCAGCGGCAAGGAGGCGGAAGAAGCCCTCGGCCGCGCCCACATCACCGTCAACAAGAACTCAGTGCCGAACGATCCGCGCAAGCCCTTCGTGACGTCGGGTCTGCGCCTCGGCACGCCGGCCGTGACCACGCGTGGCTACGTCGAGCAGGACTGCACCGATCTCGCCCACTGGATCTGCGACGTGCTCGATGCACCGAAAGACGAAGGCGTGATCGCCACCGTGCGCGACAAGGTCGCTGCGCAGTGCGCCAAGTATCCGGTGTACGGCTGAGCGAATGACGGGGTCGGGCGACAGGGCGGGCGATGTCTACAAGGTCGTGTCCATTGTGGTCGGGGCCTTATCGCCTCTGAGCATCTTCGCGGCGCTCTTCGGCTTCCTGTTCTTTGGCGCGGCCTTCGTCCAGGCCTTGGGCGAGTTCAGTGGTCTTGGCGCATTGCTCTCAGCCGCTCTGGTGACGATCTGGCCGCTTGCCGGCCTGGTGGGCATCGCCAGCTGGGCCTACCTCTCGCTTCAATTCTGGCGTGGGAATTCCAGCTCCCTGCGGCGTGTGCATGGGCTGTGGTGGGTGGGCCTCGCACTGGGTGCACTCGCGGCGCTGCCCCTCGTCGCCATGGAATGGGCCTCGCTCGTCCAGCAACTGCGAAGCGGCGCCCTGTCGCTCATGCTGCTGCCATCGCTCGCGGCGAGGTTCGCCGTCGTGGATGGCCTCTTGCTCGCATCGGCGTTCTTGGCACACCTTCGCCTGCGAGCGCCGGTGCAAGCGTCGGATGATGATGTACTGCGGCCCGACGGTGCAGCTGCTCCAAGGTATGCGGACGCCACCCTGCAAGAGTTGATGCAACGACAAGTGGACCGATAGATGCATTGCCCCTTCTGCCAGCACACCGACACCCGCGTGATCGATTCGCGCGTGTCCGAGGACGGCGCGACGATCCGTCGCCGCCGCGAGTGTGAGGCCTGTGGGGAACGTTTCAGCACGCTGGAGACGATCGAGCTCAAGCTGCCGACGATCATCAAGGGCGACGGTCGGCGTGAGCCTTTCGATGCGCGCAAGCTGCGCCTGAGCATGGACCGCGCGCTGCACAAGCGCCCGGTGTCGGAAGAACAGATCGAGGCGACGGTGCGCGCGGTCGTCCATCACCTGCGCATGACCGCGGAACGCGAAGTGTCCTCGCGCCGGGTCGGCGAGTTCGTGATCGCGGAGTTGCGCAAGCTCGATCACGTCGGCTTCGTCCGGTTCGCCTCGGTGTACCGATCGTTCGAGGACGTCGCCGATTTCCGCGAGGAACTCGACCGGCTCGAGCGCGATCTACCGGGCGACGCCCAGCTGCCCCTGCTGGAAGGCGAGGCGCCGCCGGCAGGCAAAGGCCCGCGCAGGCGCTAAGCGGGGTTGTCGAGCGCGAGCGCTTGTCTTTGCGCCCGTGCTGAAGTTCTGCGCACCGTCGCAGCATTCGCGATCCGCGCATCCATCCCGCTTGTGATCGAACACGCTATCAGGAGGCCTCACATGACCGATTTCACCGCCGACGACCATCGGTTCATGGCGCAAGCATTGCGCCTGGCGGAGCGAGGTGCGTGGACGACGCGGCCGAACCCGATGGTCGGCTGTGTCCTCGTTGCCGGCGGCGAGGTGGTCGGTGAGGGGTTCCATGTGCAGAAGGGCGGTCCTCACGCGGAAGTCGTCGCGCTGCAAGCGGCTGGCGATCGCGCGCGCGGCGCGACGGCCTACGTGACGCTGGAACCCTGCGCGCACACCGGCAGCACCGGACCATGTGCCGATGCACTGGTCGCGGCCGGTGTGTCGTGCGTGGTCGCGGCGATGCGCGATCCGTTCCCGCAGGTGGACGGCGCCGGCTTCGACCGGCTGCGCGCGGCGGGCATCGCGGTTAAATCCGGGCTGATGGAAGCGCAGGCGCGAGCGCTCAATCGCGGCTTTCTGTCGCGCATCGAACGCGGTCGGCCCTGGTTGCGGATCAAGCTCGCCTGCAGCATCGACGGACGCACAGCGATGGCGAACGGCGATTCGAAATGGATCAGCGGCGAGGCATCGCGCGCGGACGTGATGCGCTGGCGCGCGCGCGCCGGCGCGCTGCTGACCAGCAGTGGCACGGTCCTGGCCGACGATCCGCAGCTGACCGTGCGGCTCGATGCGGACGCGCCGTTCGCGGTGCCGCTCCGCGTAGTGCTCGACGCGGGCCTCGCGACGATCGCGCGCGGCAACGTACGTGATGGCGCCGCGCCGACACTGTACGTGCATGCGCACGACACCAAGGTGCCCCACGGCTTCGACGCGCCACGCGTCTCGATTCCACGCGGCGCCGACGGCCAGCTCGATCTCCACGTGGTGCTGGCAGCGCTGGGCGAGGGCGGCATCAACGAGATCCAGGTCGAAGCGGGCGCGACGCTGTCGGGCGCGTTCCTGCGTGCGGGTCTGGTCGACGAACTGCTGCTCTACGTCGCCCCGGTGCTGCTGGGCGAACGTGGCCGCCCGCTGTTCGACGGTCTCGGCATCGACACGATGGCGCAGCGCCTGCATCTGCGGACGGTCGAGACGCGCCAGGTGGGTGACGACCTGCGCCTGCTGCTGCAGCCGGCACCGGCCACCTGACGGCGGGTGGCCAGTGCCGACCCACTGGGCCGGCCGTCGGCTGTCCCTGCAATGAAGCGTCCCGCCGCGATGCCCGGGTGGCGCAACCGGCGCTGGTAGAATGCGCGGGCCGGCCCTGCCGGCAACACACAATCGAATGTCTTCGGGGCGGGGTGGAAGTCCCCACCGGCGGTAGGCGCGGCGACGCGCGAGCCCGCGAGCGCTGCCGGCACACGCCGGCGGGTCAGCAGATCCGGTCGAATGCCGGAGCCGACGGTCAGAGTCCGGATGCGAGAAGACGACCTCATGCGTGGCCCAGCGGCCGCGCACGCTGTCGCGTCCCGGACCGTTCCCTTTCGGCTTAACCGTGCGGGCGTGCCCCGTGCGGACGGAGGCAGCGACATGTTCACCGGACTGATCGAAGGCGTCGGACGCCTGGTTTCCACCGAGTCGCGTGGCGGCGACGCGCGGCTGCGCATCGCGGTCGGCACGCTGCCGTTCGACGGCGTCGCGATGGGCGAGAGCATCGCGGTCAATGGCGTCTGCCTGACCGTGGTGGCATTCGACGACGCGCATTTCGAGGCCGATGCCTCGACCGAAACCCTGTCGCTGACGACGCTCGGCGTGCTGGCGCCCGGCCGCGCGGTGAATCTGGAGCGCGCGATGCGCCCGACCGATCGCCTCGGCGGCCATATGGTCAGCGGCCACGTCGACGGCGTCGGCAGCGTCGCGTCGGTGCACGACGATGCACGCGCGCAGCGCTGGCGCTTCGATGCGCCGGCCGCGCTGCTGAAGTACATCGCGCACAAGGGCTCGATCTGCGTCGACGGCGTCAGCCTGACGGTCAACGCCGTCGATGCGACGGGCTTCGAAGTTGCGCTGGTGCCGCACACCGTCGCGCGCACCGCGTTCGGCAGCACGCCCGTCGGCGAGGCGGTGAACCTGGAAGTGGATCTGGTCGCGCGCTATGTCGAGCGCCTGCTGAGCGCGGGCGTCGCCCCGGCGGGAGCGGCGGCATGAATTTCGCACCCGTTCCCGAACTGCTGGAAGAGATCCGCCAGGGCCGCATGGTGGTCATCGTCGACGACGAGGACCGCGAGAACGAAGGCGATCTGATCATGGCCGCCGAGCTGGTCAAGCCGTCGGACATCAATTTCATGGTCACCCACGGTCGCGGCCTGGTGTGCCTGCCGGTGACGCCGAGCCGCGCCGCGCAGCTGGGCCTGGCGCCGATGGTCCGCGCGAACACCGCGCAGTTCCAGACCAACTTCACCGTCAGCATCGAGGCCGCCGAAGGCGTGACCACCGGCATCTCGGCGCACGACCGCGCGCATACGATCCGCACCGCGGTGAAGGCGAACGCGAAGCCCGAGGATCTGCACCAGCCCGGCCACATCTTCCCGCTGGTCGCCCAGCCCGGCGGCGTGCTGACCCGCGCCGGTCATACCGAGGCCGGCGTCGATCTGGCGATGCTCGCGGGCCTGGAGCCGGCCGGCGTGCTGGTCGAGATCCTCAATCCCGACGGCAGCATGGCGCGCCGTCCGGAACTGGAGGTCTTCGCCCGCGAGCACGGCCTGAAGATGGGCTCGATCGCCGATCTCATCGCCCATCGTCTCGCCACCGAGCACACCGTCGAGCGCATCGATGAGCGCGAGATCGAGACCGAATTCGGCGCCTTCCAACTGGTGACCTATCGCGACCGCATCGCCCACGAGCTGCATTTCGCGCTGGTGCGCGGCACGCCGGATGCCGATACGCCGACGCTGGTGCGCGTGCAGGTGGAGAACCCGCTCGCCGATTTGCTGCACTGGCGCCGCGATGATTTCGGCGTGCCCGGCAGCGACGCGCTGCGCGCGATCGCCGACGCCGGGCAGGGCGTGATGGTGGTGCTGTCGGCGCCGCGTGACTCGGAGGCGCTGCTGGCACGCCTGCGCAAGGAAACCGTGGTCCGGCCGCCCGGCAAGGACAAGGACGTGGGCCAGTGGCGCCGCAACGGCGCCGGCGCGCAGATCCTCGCCGATCTGGGTCTCGGCCGGCTGCGCGTGCTCGGCACGCCGCGCAAGCAGGTAGGCCTCGCCGGCTACGGCCTCGAAGTCGTCGAATACGTCACGGCCTGACCCACGTTAAACTGACCGGCCTTGCGCGAATCCCCCATGCCCATGAGCTACATCGAAGGCGACCTGCGCGCCCCGGCCGGCGCGCGTTACGCGATCGTCGCCAGCCGCTGGAACCCCAAGATCACCGACGCCCTGATCGCCGGTGCTCGCAAGGCGTTCGCCGATCACGGCGTCGCCGAAGACGCGGTCGACGTGATCCGCGTGCCCGGTGCCTGGGAAATCCCGGTGATCTGCGCGCGGCTCGCTGCCGCGGGCGCGCACGCCGCGCTGCTGGGCCTCGGCTGTGTGGTGCGCGGTGACACCCGCCACTACGAACAGGTGGCCGATGGCTGCAGCGACGCGCTGATGCGCGTAGCGCTCGACAGCCGGGTGCCGGTCGCCAATGGCGTGCTCGCGGTCGAGGACTACGTCGACGCCGAAAAGCGCGCCGGCGGCAGCCACGGCAACAAGGGCGAAGAAGCGGCGCTGGTCGCCATCGAAATGAGCAACCTGTTGGACAAGATCGGATGAACCAGACCCGCAAACCCCATGGCGTCGACCCCGTGCTGCGCTCGCGCGCGCGCCGTCGCGCGCTGCAGGCCATCTACGCGATGCAGATGTCGGGCACCGAACCGCGCGAGATCGTCGCCCAGTTCGCGCACGAGCAGGCCAAGGAGATCGCCGATCTCGCGTACTTCGAGGATCTGGTCCACGGCGTCGGCACGCGGTACCGCGAACTCGATGCGTCGCTGGCGCCGTTCCTCGACCGCACGATCGAAGAGGTCGATCCGATCGAGCGCGCGATGCTGCGCATCGCCGCCTACGAACTGCAGCACCGCGTCGACGTGCCGTACCGCGTCGTCATCGACGAGGCCCTGAAGACGGTCAAGCGTTTCGGTTCCGAACACGGCCACACCTACGTCAACGGCGTACTCGACCGCGCCGCCGCCGAATGGCGCGCGCCGGAAGTCGGGGCGCTGCGCGGGCGCTGAGCCCCGCACGGCTGCTATGGCCGGCGAATTCGACCTGATCGACCGCATCCGCGCGCGCATCGTCGCGCGCGATGACGTGGTGCTGGGCATCGGCGACGATGCCGCGCTGCTGCAGCCGCCCGTCGGCATGCAGCTTGTCGTCGCGATGGACACCCTCAACGCCGGCGTGCATTTCCCGCATGACACCGCGCCGGCCCACATCGGCTGGAAGGCGCTGGCGGTGAACCTGTCCGATCTCGCGGCGATGGGCGCCACACCGGCGTGGTGCACGCTGTCGCTGTCCATGCCCGAGCCGGATGCGGCGTGGCTGGATGCGTTTCTCGACGGTTTCGATGCACTCGCGCGTCAGCACGCGGTGGCGCTCGTCGGCGGCGACACCACGCGCGGGCCGTTGTCGGTGTGCGTGACCGTGTTCGGCTTCGTGTCGCCCGGTCGTGCGCTGCGGCGCGATGGTGCGTGCGTCGATGACGAGATCTGGGTCAGTGGCACGCCCGGTGATGCCGCGGCCGCGCTGGCGCAGTGGTCGGCCGGTGCTGCGCGTGATCCGGTGTTGCGTGACCGGCTCGACCGGCCGATCCCGCGGATCGCCCTCGGCCTGCGGCTGACCGGTTTCGCGCATGCCGCGATCGACATGTCCGATGGTCTGCTGTCCGATCTTGCCCATATCTGTCGCGCGAGCGATGTATGTGCCGAGATCGATGTCGACGCGTTACCGGCGTCGGACGCCTTTTGCGCCGCTGTGCCTGATCCAGACACACGTCGCGCGCTGCAGGCGAGCGGCGGCGACGATTACGAGCTCTGCTTCACCGCGCCGGTCGCGCATCGGGACGCGATCGCAGCCGCTGCGCTTGAGGCAGGTGTGCCGGTGACCCGGGTCGGGCGCATCGTGAAAGGGCAGGGTGTATTCGCGATGACCGCAGACGGCTCGATGTGGGCGCCGGTGCGTGCTGGGTGGGATCACTTCGCGGGTTGAAGTACTCCCGCTGGCGGAGCTCGGGCGTACCGAAGTCATGTTTTCGAGTGCTGGTCTGGCTCGGCAGTTGGCACGCTTTCGCTCCGGCTCCGGCTCCGGCTCCGGCTCCGGCTCCGGCTTTGGCTTTGGCTTTGGCTGTTCGCTTTTGACTTGAATCGAGCCGTAAAGCGAGCCGAGCATCGCAGGGCGGCGGGGTCGGAGAGCAGCCCATGTCTGAGCGCAGCGAGTTGGGGCTGCGTGCCCCGCCGTCCGAGAAGCGCAGGGGACCGGCACGGCGCAGCCGTGTCGGATCGCGTCCGGCGAAGACGGTTTTGCTTACTTTTGCCAAGACAAAAGTAAGCCGCGCGACAGCGCGGAAGCCCTGTACTTGATCTTCGCGCACCGCGCGTTCTGCTTTGAAGCGCGCGGCGCAGGTGCGGAAGCCAAGGCTCACATCAAAACGCCGAAGCAAGTGCAGGGCTTTCGCCCGCTGCGCGTGCGAGTCCCTTTTGGATGGACCCAAAAGGAACCAAAAGGTCCCTTCGCCGGACGCGAGCCGACGCATGAAGCCGCGTCGGTTCCCTCCGCTCCTCGCCTGACGCGGCACGCAGCCCAAACTCGCTGCGCTCAGACATGGGCTGCTCTTCGGCCACGCCAGGCTCCGGTGCTCGGCTCTCTTTACGGCTCGATTTCAGATCAAGAGCTGGAAGCCAAAGCCAAAGGCAAAGGCAAAGGCAAAGGCAAAGCCGAAGAAACAGCGAGGCCAAGGCCTGGCACCCGCCAACGCAAGTCCACGACGGCATGAAAAATCGAGCCCAAAGATAGAGTCGCGTCCCGCCAGGACGGATCAATCGTCCGCGCGAAACGCATCCTCGATCCATCGCAGTGTCGGCGCATCGGCATCGCCGCTTGCTTCCACCACATCGAACCGACACGGCAGATCGCGCAGCCCGCGCTCGCGCATCAGGAACTGCTGCGCGGCGAGCACCAGTCGACGGCGTTTGCCGGCATCGATCGAGGCCGCGCCACCACCGAACGCCGCGGTGCGGCGATGCCGGACTTCGACGAACACGACGACTCGTGACACGCCGCGCGCATCGAGCATCACCAGATCCAGTTCGCCGCCGCGGAAACCGACGTTCGCAGCAAGGGGACGCAGGCCCGCCGCCTGCAGGTGCGCGGCCGCTGCGCGCTCGACGGCAGCGCCATCGCGCCGCCGGTCGTTCAACCGCCGGCGTCCGCCTGCGGCACGACGTAGCCATTGCGCCAGGTTGCCCATGCGGGCTGGCGCATGACGTTGCCGTCGCCGGCGATGCGCAACATGCCGGTCGCGCCGCCGATCGCGGAATCGGGCGTGCGGGCGAGATGTTCGAGATAGCCGCTCAACAGCCAGGCATCGAAGCCGAACGCGAACAGGCGCGCGGCGCCGCCGCGTGCGGTCGGCAGGTCGCGTGCGACGGTGGTCAGCGGCGGCAGCGAACGCGCACTGGCGCCGGTCGACCAGCTTTCGGTCGGAAACACGATGCCGTCGAGAATCTGGTCTTCTTCCGCCTTGCCGGTGCCCTGCGCGAGCAGCGAGCTGCCGACGCGCGGGCGCGTGGCCAGGCCCGCGACCGACAGCTGTGGCGCGAGCACGCGCGCCTGGTTGCCGCGAATCGCGAGATACACCGCATCGACACCGGCGCCGGTGGCCAGTGCGTTCTGCAGCGCGGGCGTCTGGTCGACCGGGGTGTCGCCGATGATCGCGAGCGTCGCGACCACGCTGCCGCCGTTCTGGGCCAGACGCGCGGTCAGCGCATCGACGCTCCGGCGCGCGGCGTCCTCGCCGTTGCTGAGCACCAGCACGTTGCGGGCGTTGCGTTTGAGCAGGTACTGCGCGGCGGCGTCGCCCTCATCTTCGGGCGCCAGCGAGAATGCAGCCGCGTTGTCCGGTGCCTGTACGGAGCCGCGGTTGAGTGCGATCACCGGCACCTGTGCGGGGCTGTGGAACAGCGCGTCGACTTCCTCGCGGCCGAGCGGGCCGACGACCTGGTCGGCGCCTTCGGCGATCGCGCGGCTGTAGGCGTTCGCGGTGCCGGCTGCGGTCCCGGCGGTGTCGTAGAACGCGAGTTCCGGGCGCGTGCGGCGTTCGCCGTAGTAACCCGCCAGCAGGCCATCACGCACCGGTGCGGCAGCGGTCGCCAGCGATCCCGTCATCGGCAGCAGCACCGCGAGCTTGCGCGGCGGACGGTAGCCGTCGCGCTCGGCGGCGGGACGGGTGTCGTCGAAGGTCCAGCGCCCCGGCGCGGCCGGAGCTTCCGAGGGGGCCGCCACCGGACCCGCGCCGCCCGTGGTCTGGACGGTCGCGCAGCTGGCGAGCATTGCGGCCAGCGCAGCGCCGGCGAGCAGGCGCAGAGCGCGTGGCGGCGCACCGACGGCGCGTGTCGTGCGCGTGCGGGCGTTCGAAGGCTGGACCGTTGCTGCCATGTCGCGGTTCCGCTGCGGGATAATGGGCGCATTCTAGCGTTCCCGGTGTGCAGACGATGAGCGACCCTTCCCGCGCCCCCGGCGTCCTGCACGTCGTGGCGACGCCGATCGGCAATCTGGGCGACCTGTCGCCGCGCGCGCAGGCGGTGCTGCGCAGCGTCGATGCGATCTGCGCCGAGGACACCCGACACACGCGCCAGCTGCTGGGCCATTTCGGCATCGAGCGCCCGCTGATCGCCCTGCACGAGCACAACGAGGACGGTCTGGCCGCGCGGCTGGTCGAGCGGCTGCAGGCTGGGGACGCGCTGGCGCTGGTCAGCGATGCCGGTACGCCGCTGGTCAGCGATCCCGGCTTCCGGCTGGTGCGCGCGGCGCGCGAAGCCGGACTTCGTGTATCGCCGGTGCCGGGGCCGAGCGCGCTGATCGCCGCCTTGAGCGTGGCCGGGTTGCCGAGCGACCGGTTCGTGTTCGAAGGCTTCCTGCCGGCCAAGGCCGGTGCGCGCCGCGAACGTCTGCAGGTGCTCGCGTCCGAGCCGCGCACGGTGCTGTTCTACGAGTCCTCGCACCGCATCGAGGAGATGCTGGCCGATGCCGTGCAGACCTTCGGCGGTGCGCGTCCGGCCGTGGTTGCGCGCGAGCTCACCAAGCTGTTCGAGACCGTGCTCGACGGCCCACTGGAGACCTTGGCCGCGCGCGTCGCGAGCGAAGCCGATCAGCGCCGGGGGGAGTTCGTGGTGCTGATCGAAGGTGCGGGCGACGACGTCGATGCACGGCTGGCCGAGGGCCGGCGCGTCTACGCGCTGCTGGCACGAGAGATGAGACCTTCGCTGGCGGCCAAGCTCGCCGCCGACATCACCGGCGCGCCGCGCAAGTCCCTGTACGGGCAGGGAACTCCGGACGCCTGATCGCGTCGAACGGTGCCCCAAGGAAGGAATCCACCGCATGCAGTCCCGATCCGCCCGAGGCCTGATGGCCGCTGCGCTGTGCGTCGTCATGGCCGGTTGCACCTACCCGCTCAAGGAGTCGCATCTGGTCAGGCCGATGCCGGCGCCGCCGCCCGACCTCGCCCTGCTGGTCGCCACGCATACCGGCTATACCGCCACCGAATCGCGCATCGAGACGGCTGACGACGTGTCGATCTATCGCGTGGACCTGAAACGCGCCGACGCCCGGGCGACGGTGCTGTACTTCGGCGGCAACGGCTTCCGCACGGGCCTCCATGCCCGGCGCATTATCGATGCCTACGCCGGGCTGCCTGTGGATCTGGTGCTGGTCGACCATCGCGGCTACGGCGCCAGCACCGGCACGCCGACCATCGACGGCCTGCGCGCGGACGCATTGCAGGTCTACGACCAGGTGCGCGCCGAAGCAGTGGGCCGGCCGCTGATCGTGCACGGCCAGTCGCTGGGCAGTTTCTTTGCCGGGTACGTGGCCGACACGCGGCAGCTCGACGGCCTGGTGCTGGAAAGCTCGATGACCACCGCCGAAGACTGGACTCGTGCGATGCGCGCGCGGGCCGGCTTCTGGACGCGCCTGGCGGTGCGGCGCTTCGATATCGCGCCGGCTCTGCAGAAGACCGGCAATCTCGAGGTCGCGCGTCGGCTGGACGAGCCGGTGCTCTATGTCGTCGGCGAACTCGACGTCACGACCGCGCCGAAGTTCTCGCAGACCCTGTTCGACGTGACGCCGTTGCCCGTCACCGACAGGCAGCTGGTGATCGTACCCGGTCGCGCCCACAACGACGCCACGCTCTCGCCGGAATTCGGCGTCGCGTTCACCAGGCTGCTGGAACGGGTATTCGCCGACTGAGTGCATGGGGCCGGTCTGCGGTATCACCGGCGTGCGACAATATGCGCGGCGGAGTCGGCCAGACAGTCGCGTCATCCCGGGTGCTTGCATTCGGCGATGCCGAGGAAAGTCCGGGCTCCACAGGGCAAGGTGCCAGGTAACGCCTGGGCGGCGCGAGCCGACGGCCAGTGCAACAGAAAGCGAACCGCCGAACGGCGTCGCAAGACGTGCGTGGTAAGGGTGAAAAGGTGGGGTAAGAGCCCACCGCGTGCGGGGACAACGTCGCACGGCACGGTAAACCCCACCTGGAGCAAGGCCAAATAGGGGTGCCATGGATCGGCTCGATCCGCACCCGGGTGCGCTGCTTGAGCGATGCGGTGACGCATCG
>JBJMWR010000035.1:0-55245 GCA_045810015.1 Luteimonas sp. | reverse complement strand
CGGTGGCGACCACCTTGTGGTCGGTGTAGCCCAGCACGCCCTTGAGCGCGCCTTCGGACTGCGCCTTGAATTCCGCGCAGATTTCCTTGTAGCTGGCTTCCTTCACCAGCTCGACCGTCAGGTCGACCACCGACACGTCGGAGGTCGGCACCCGGAAGCTCATGCCGGTGAGTTTCTTGTTCAGCTCGGGGATCACCACGCCCACCGCCTTGGCCGCGCCGGTGGAGGAAGGAATGATGTTTTCCAGGATGCCACGGCCGCCGCGCCAGTCCTTGTTGCTGGGTCCGTCCACGGTCTTTTGCGTGGCGGTGGCCGCATGCACGGTGGTCATCAGGCCCCGCTTGATGCCCCACTTGTCATTCATCACCTTGGCCAGCGGTGCCAGGCAATTGGTCGTGCACGAGGCGTTGGAGATGATCGCCTCGCCCTTGTAGGTCTTGTCGTTGACGCCGAACACGAACATCGGGGTGTCGTCCTTCGACGGCGCCGACAGGATCACCTTCTTCGCGCCCGCATCGATGTGCTTCTGCGCGGTGTCCTTGGTCAGGAACAGGCCGGTCGACTCGATGACGACGTCGGCGCCGACTTCATCCCACTTCAGGTTGGCCGGGTCGCGTTCCTGGGTCAGGCGGATCTGCTTGCCGTTGACCAGCAGCGTGTTGCCCTCGACCGACACCGTGCCCTTGAAGCGGCCGTGCACCGAGTCGTAGGACAGCATGTAGGCCAGGTAGTCCGGCTCCAGCAGATCGTTGATCGCGACGATCTCGATGTCGCCGTCGAAGTTCTCCACTGCCGAACGCAGCACGTTGCGGCCGATGCGGCCGAAGCCGTTGATGCCAACCTTGATCGCCATGAATCCGGACTCCTGCAGCCGCGCGCACGCGGCAAAAGTGGGAAAGACGTGGCCGCGCGGCGCGTGGGCGCCAGCCCGGACAGCGCTGCACAGTCTACCAGCCGCGCCGATCCCGGGCCCCGGGCCAGTGCCTCGCGGCGCATGTACTGATCCCGATCAAGGTGTTCGTGACCGGCAACCGGGACGCGGCCGGCATCTCACGACGACCGGAGCTGCCCGACGCGCACCCTGCGCATGGCCCTGATCGCTCCCCCCTACCCGGCGCCCGCACTGCCCGTCGCTGCCCAGTTGGCCCGCAATCGGAGCCTTGCCCCGGGCGCCCATCACGTGAACGGGAAATCCGGTAAGCGCCGGCTCTTCGATGGCACGCTGCCGCTGTTGATCGTCGGCAGCACCCATCCGGCGATCGCCCTCGCATACTTCGTGTGCGATCGCGGCGTCAGTGAAGCGCTCGCCACCCCGCCGTTCTCATACATCGAAATCAAGAAAAACTCGGGCAACTTAAAACACCCTAGTCCGCAACATCTGGATAACTGCACCCTTCACGAAAGACCGTGCAGCCGGGACCCATCGATTCACACTGCCGCATCGCCAACTCACGAGCTCTTTCGAGTGTTCCCGCTCTCCCGAAACCAGAATGATCACGCGTCGACGCAACTGTCGCGCACTGATTCTGGAATGAAAGAACGACCTCGCAATCCTTCACTCCACCACCGCGAGTACTGCACTGATCTATCGCAGCCTTCTCAGCCTCCATCTGTGACCTGTTGCCCAGAGTCCATCCAGACCAAGACGAGCTGGGACTCATCGCAAAAGCCCCGAATCGATCTTCAAGAATCTGTTGCGACGCCTTCGCTACGCCCAGCGCAGGAAGGTATCGAGAGTGGTAATACGCCGATGCGGGATCGCTTTCTGGAACCTGCGTTTGCGTCGAATTTGTCGGACTCGCATGCGCGGAAGCAAGCAAGACTGCCCCCGAAATCAAAATGAAGATCACAGAAACGTAGGTAGAAGGACGATTGTCCACTCTCACAAGACCACCTCCCTGTTGACCCGACACTCGCCCGTCATCGGGGTCCATCTTTCCGAAGATGCTCGTCCTCGTCGTCCCTGCGCCGAGCCCCTACTTTCTGAGTCGGCATTGTGGTGTCAGCAGTTTGACCCGAGCTGTTCCGACCGAGCGTACCAAAGCTTGAGTTCGCGGCGAACTGCCCCAGCGTCCCGCTGAAGAACATTGCCGCCATAGGGGGTGCCATCACCATCAGCACCGACATCAGTAGGCCGATGCCGCCCTGTTGCATCGCCGCGGCGTTGAGACCGCCCGATGGCATGACGCCAGGAATTTCCAACACGTCCTGCGTCATCAATGTGTATTGCAGCAGCATGGCGGCGGCTGTGATCGCGACCAGCTTGGTCGCGACCGACACCATGAAGGACAAGACGGCAAGGCTAAACATGGTGCCGAGGCCGTAGAGCAGCCAGCGTTTGAACAGATCCTTGGTCTGGTCGAACATCAGGCACAGGATGAACAGTGGACCGAACCCGACGAACAGCACCAGCGCGATCTTGTAGAGCAGCAGCATCGCGCCGCCGACGACGGACGGCCCTGCGATGCCGATGCCCATCAGCGTGATCGTCCGGTCCTGGCTGGTCTTGTTCTGCGGGTCGTCTGCGCCGACGCCGACCCGGTCCACCAGCACGAAGATCAGCCCCATGATCTTCAGATTCTTGTCGATCGACTCTTCGGGCTTTTCGTCAGCGCCGGTGACGATGGTGTTGATCGACTTCGGCAGGCCGTCTGCGAGAAAGCTGGTGAGGTTGGTGCCGGCGAACGACATCGCGGTCGCGGCCGACACGATTAGGAACACACGCAACGAGCCGACCACCAGGCCCATCATCGATTCGCGACTGCGCCCGGTGACGATCATGAAGCCCTGCATCAGGACCCACAGCGTGCAGAGCGTCAGCGCGAGTCCGCTGACGAACTGCGTGCCGCGCGCGATCAGGCCGGTCTGGAACGAGGCGATCTGCGAGTTCAGAAACTCGAAGATCAGCGCGAAGAACGCCCATTGGGCGAAGCCGGCCAGACTGTCCATGTCGAACTCCGAAGTCGTTACAGCGAGGTAGGCAGATCCACGCCGCCTCTGCCGGTGAACAGATTCCGGGTCAACGCGATCTGCGTGTGCCGGATGTGTGCGACCCGCGCCTCGTAGGCCCGCATGTAGGTCTGATAGCGATCGCGGTCGTTGTCCATCAGCGCGGTCAGCGCCAACAGCTCGTTCGAATTCGACTGCAGGTCAGCGTAGTCTTCAATGCCCAGTGCACGGCGACGCTGCTCGATCGCTTCCAGACGCGCGTGGTGCTCCGCGGCACGCTCGAACATGCGCATCGCGAACGCGTACTGCGCGAGTTCGGTCTGCACCATCTCGCGACACAGCGTGCGCTGCTGCTGGCCGAGACCGGTCAGAACGCCTGATGGACAGAGCCTGCCGATACTCAAGGGCGCGGCCGACGGCGCGGTGGGATCGAGCTTGGCCGTGCCTCCCGGCTCGGCGACGATTCCGAGGGTCTCGCCGGTCGGCTTGTGATCCACCTGCAATCGCGTATTGACCTTCTGCAGTTCGCCGACGACGGTGGTGCTGCCGCCTCCGCCGATGCGATCGCGCAGCTGCTGGACCTGCTGGTAGGTCTCGCGATCGTGAACTTGCCATGCGGCCGCAGCGGCGCCCGTCGCGAGGACGGCCGCGGCCGCGATCGCAACGATGAACCGGCGCCGCATGCGTGGCCACCCGAGGTGGATTCCAAACGTGCGTTGCAGCCCGTTCGCGAGGCTGCGCGGCCTCAGCTGATGGATCGTCCTGGACCTCATGCGACACCTCCTGTGCCGGTGCGGGTTGGAAAGCTCATCGATCCGCCAGCGCGGCGGCTTCGGCTTGGTCGACTGGCTCGCCTCGAGTCTGCACCGGCCGGTTGCGTCCCGATCCTTTCCGCCGTGCGTAGAACGCGGGCAGCCATCTTTCTGGATCGAGATCCCCGTACTCGATTCCGAGAGACGCCGCCTGCTCGGCAACGACCCGATGCATGATCTCGATGTTGTCGGTGCTTGCCGAAATGACTGCCAGCGCATCGTCCATACCGCGCAGGTTCAACTGGCAGACGGTTGAGCCGTGTCCCTGCTTCACCAGGAAGCTACGCGAACGTTCGTCGAGCGAGCGGACGACCTCGAACTCCGCTTCGGTCAGCTTCAGGCCTTCGACGTAGTCCTTGCGCGATGCGTTCGGATTGGGCAGCAGGATCAGGGTCGCCGTCTGTTCGATCAGGGCCGCGGAGATGTCGCTCGCCAGCGCATCCTCCGGACTCTGCGTCGCGAAGATGCCCAGGCCGTTCTGCTTGCGGATCGTCTTCTGCTTGTTCTTGGCGAACTCTTTGAGCGCGCCGCCGCCGTCGAGGATCTTCCAGAACTCGTCCATGACGTAGATCAGCGGCCGGCCGTCGATGAGCGCTTCGAGCCGGTGCAACAGATAATTGATGACCGGCACGCGCACTTCGGGGTTGTCGATGACCTCGGTGTAGTCGAAGCCGATGATGCTGGCGCGCTCCAGATCGATGACATCCACCGGGTTGTCGAACACCCAGCCCAGTGCGTTGCCCGCCGTCCATTTGCGCAGGCGTGCATACAGGCCGTCGTCGCCCATGTTGGGCAGACTCTTCTGGAAGTTGCCCATCGACCGCAGCTGGGCCGGCATGTCGAGAATGCTCTCCACGGCCCGGTGGATGTCCTCATCCTCGCGTGCGGTGTACTGGGACTTGCCGGCGAGCACCTTGATCAGCCCGGCGAGGAACTGGACGTTGGCTTCGGTGTGCGCGCACTGGAAGGGATTGAAGCCGGTCGGCGCGCCGTTCTCCAGTGCGAGGTAAGCGCCGCCACAGGCCCGCACGAAAATCTCGGCGCCGCGGTCCTTGTCGAAGAAGAAGATCGTGGGCACGGGATCGAACTTCTGCACCTGGCTGAGCAGGAAGTTGATCAGGGCCGTCTTGCCGGTGCCGGACTTGCCGATCACCATCGTGTTGGCGATCGCTTTTTCCCCGAACGAATGCTCGGCCGGATGCGTGGCGTGGAAGTTGAAGTAGTAGGGCTGGCCGTTGGTGGTCTGCAGCGCCGTGACGGCGTCACCCCACGGATTCTGCGCGCGCTTGCCGGTGGCGAAGTTGTGCAGCGGCGAGAGCCCGAGGAAGTTCAGCGAGCTCAGGTTGGCCAGCCGGGTGCGGAACTTCCAGTTCGCCGGCAGCTGTGAATAGAACGAGGCGCAGACCGCGAGGTCTTCCTTCACCGACACGAAACCGGCGTTGGACAGCTCGGCGCGTGTCGTGGCGATCTGCTGCGCCAGCGCCTGCTGGTCCGGCGCGTACAGCGCCATGATGAAGTGATACTCGCCGAGCACGAAGTTACCGGAGGCAATTTCGTCCATCGCATGATCCAGCTCGCCGATCTGGCTGACGGCCTTGTCGCCGGAGGAGATCATCATTCCCTTGGTGCGGTCCAGCACCTTCAACGCGTCCTGGCGGCCCATCGGACTGAAGGAGTGCGTGATGACGTACTCGAAGTCGAGGTACTTGAGCGCGTTGAGGATGCCCGGCCAGGTCGCGTCGGTGTACTCCTTGATGTTGAGGATCGCGCCGTACTGGTTGCCGCCGCCGGGCGTGCTGATCACGAAGTCCCCGGTCCGGGCGGAGAACGTGTGCCCGCTCACCGCGAGGTAGTCGCAGACCGGTGCGCGCAGCACCGGCACCGGCGCATCGATCCGGTTCAAGAGGTACGCGAACAGCTCCAGCGTCTCTGAGAAGACGACACCGTTCTTACCGGTGTACATGCCGAGCCGCGCAGGCGCGTAATCCCGTAGTACGGCTTCCACGTTGCCGGCCAGTTCCACGAGCTTGGTCACCGCCTGGTCCTGCTCCGCCTGCAGCCGCACGAGGTCGGAGGACTTCTCCACGAGCTTCTTCCCGCTGACGACCGGCCGGAAGATCATCGTCAGGTACAACTCGTTCTGCATGATCTTCTGGGCGGAGAGCGCTTCGAAGTACTGGTCGGACAGCGCCTGGTTGAACGTCTGCGCGAACCCGGCCGGCATGTCGATTCGGCCGCGCCTGCGCACGTCGTGGACCCAGAACGCGATGTTGACGAAGTCCGGCGCGCGCAGCGTCTGCAGCATGCGGTTGAAGGTCGCGTGGCGGTGTTCGAGCTCCCAGGTCTCCCGCCCGACGAACGGCAGGCCGCCCAGACGCCACGTCAGCAGATAGTCGCCACCGGTGGTCTTGACCACGTGCGGCGACACATGGGCCGACAGCGGCACAAACTCGGCGATCGACGTGGCGGGCGCGCGCATGGTCAGGGTGTCCTGCGACCGTCGTGGATCTCGGGCCGATAGCTGTTGGCCGTGAAGATCCAGACGTTGCCGTGCCGGCCGACATCCCGTGCACGGAGCCGGAACATCCAGCGCAGGCCCAGCAACCGGAAGATCATCTCGTCGCGTCGGGCCATCTGCCGCATGACCATGATCACGAACGGCAGAAGCGCCAGAAAGAACATGTCGATGTAGAACGTCAGCAGCAGGCAGGCGCCCGCGCCCACCGCAAACGGCAGGTAGGGCACGCCCATGAACATCGACGGGCGCGTGCAGCCGCGGAACAGGATGTCCTTACGCATAGCCCGGCAACAGCTGGACCACGACCATGGCGGTCGACGTGACATCGTCGGGCAGCAGCATCTTGGCGATCTGCGCCGCGGCGCCGATCAGGAAACCGCCGATCAGGACCGGCGCGACGTCGCCGATGCGCTTGTGGTTGAACGCGATCTGGTAGCCGGCAAAGATGATCGCGATGGTGACGACCGCGATCGAGGCAACGTTCAACAGCGCGTTGATGTTGCCGAAAAAGCTCTGCACGCGCGTGGTCGCGCCGGCGACATCCTGGGCCCAGGCGACGAGCGGGAGGAGCGCGAGTGACCCGCAGGCGAGTGCCGCACGCAGTCGGGTGCGGGCATGGCGGGCGCGATCGGGAATGATGGTCTTCTGCATGATGCGTTCCTTGGCGTTGGCAGTGAAGAGTTCGAGGGCTGACTTGTTCGTTCAGAACACGAATGCGGTGTCGGCGGGTGGGCCAGAGGGCTCGGGCTGATGGGGAGGGCTGGCTGATGACGCGACCTGCTGGGGCGGCGCGGACGTCAGCCGCACCGTGACCGGAGCGTCATCGTCGGCCTGCGGCGATGTCGCGCCCGGCATCTGGCGAACAGGCGGTGTCTGCGCGTTCGCGTTCGCCTGCAGATTCACGGGCACGTGCGTGGGTGCTGCCTGCCCGGCGATCGCCGTCGCAGGCCCGGTCGCGTCCCCGCGCGGAGTGCGGGCGGCCTCCTGCACGCGGCTGGCGACTCTCGACGACGGCGCCGCGACACCGCTGACGCGCGACGGCGTGACAGATGCCGATCCGTTACGGATCACCGGAATGGGGTGCGCCGGCGCCACCGCCTGCCAGGAGGCGAGCACCTTCTGCACGTAGCCGTGCTGGTAGCCGGTGACGAAGTTGCCCGAGTAGTAACAGCTGAAGGCCTTGCCCCAGTCGCCGCCGGCGCGCGTGTGGCATTCGGACAGGATCTGCGCGCCTGCGCGCAGGTTGGGGCAGATGTCGAACGCTTTCTCGTGGGAGTCGAGACCGTGATGCCGCAGGTTGTGCCGGTTCACCTGCGCCAGGCCGAGCGAGAAGTTGTAGCCCTCGCGCTCGAGCATCCGGCTGGTCGACAGTGCTTCCTCGAGGCTCCGCGGCTGGCGCGCCAGGCGGCCGCCGACCACCCCGATCGCGAACGGGTTGTACGAGGACTCGACGCGCACCACGTGGTGCATGACTTCGGCGGGGACAGCGAGCCCCGCGCAGCCCATCAGTTCCATGCCGGGCAGCATCAGTGCGCCCTCCCCGTCTGGGCCCTGCAGATCGCTGCGCGCGGATGCATGCGTGTCGACGTCCGGCTCATGCCGTCATCGCACGTTGGGGATCGAAGTCGATACCGGTAATGAAGCGCCGACCCGCATGTGCCTTGATGTGAACAATGATCTCGATGGTCATGCGCAGCAGACGCTTGATCACGTCGAACTCCAGACCGGCGCCTTCGGCGGACGCCTTGACCATCAACGCGAGCTGATCCCAGGTCTGCTCGGTGCTGCCCGCGTGGCAACTGGTGATCGATCCAGGATGGCCGGAGGCGCAGTTGCGGATGAAGTAGAACGACTCGTCGCCGCGCAGCTCGGCGAGGATGATTCGATCAGGCTTCATCCGCAGACAGGCTTCCATGCAGCTTTTGGCGGTGACGTTGCTCGCGCTCTGGCCGCCCTTCGAGTACAGCAGATGCACGACGTTGGGCTGGCGCAGGAAGAGTTCGCGGGCGTCCTCGATCGTCACCAGCCGTTCCTGCTCGGGGATGTGGTCGACGAGGGACTTCATGAAAGTGGTCTTGCCGCTGCCGGTCGCGCCGGCTACGACGATGTTTTTGTGATAGCGGACGGCCTGCCGGAAGAACTGCGCGTAATCGCGGGCGCGACGCAGTTCGAGCAGTTCCCGGTCCTGTTCGCTGATCGACGCCGACGCCTCGGGAATCTCGGCGAAGAAGCCGTCGCGTTCGTATTCGTCGAGTGTCCGGGCGTAGCGCGACGGCAGCCGGATCGTGATCGAGACCCGCCCCGCGTCGCAGGCGGGCGGAATCACGAACTGCGCGCGTTGCCCGGTGGGAAACGTCAGCGACACCATGGGATCGACGTCGGTGATCCGTTGGCCCGTATTGCTCTCGTTGACGATCGACGTGCAGAACTGCCGCGCACGCTCGAATGTCAGCGACGGGACGTCCGTGCGGCGCCAGCCCTCCCGGGTTTCCAGATACAGCTCGCCCGGCCGGTTGATGCAGATCTCGGTCACGTCCGAGGACTGCATGTGCGCGCCGATACCGAGCACCTCGTACTGGTACTCGAGGAACCGGTTGGAGATCTGCGCGACGGTGGCGGGCTGGAGGTCCATGGTCGGCTCAGCGCACCACCGCGGAGAAGTCGACATCGCGTGCGACGTAGACGTTGACCACCGTGCCCTGATTCACCGTGACCGTCGGTGGGCGCGCCATGTTGCGTTCCAGCGCCATGTTGGCCATCCGCTCCAGCGTGCGTGCGGTATTGCTCTCGTAGGGGTTCTGCACCACGAAGCCGTTGCCGAACGATGTCTGCGGCTGGCCGTGTTCGGCGGCGGCGTACTTGAACGCGTCGCTGAGCATGCTGATCAGCAGGGCCGAGGCGAGCCGCTGGCCCCAGTGCGCCGTGTAGTGGCCCGCGTTGCCGGCGGCGCCGAGTGCGTCCACGCCCGGGCTGCGCATGTTGACGTCGAGCCCGGTGGGCGTGGTGATCCGGTCCCAGATGATGCCGGCGCGATCGCCGATGACGCTGTCGGCGTTGTAGAAACCCATGACCTTCGAACCACGCGGCAACAGCAGGCGCCTGCCGTTCACCGAATACACCGGCTCGGTGACGATGCAGGAGGTATAGCCGGGAAAGTCACTGATGACGCGCGACTGCAGCACGCACCGGATGTAGGTGCCGCGCAACAACAGCGTGTCGGGACTGTAGAGCGGGCGCGCACTGGTGGGGCCATCCGCCGGTGCCTGCATGACGGACGCCGGCGCGGCCGCGCCAAAGCCTTCGGGAACGCCCGTCATGCCGTCCGCCCCCGTGCTCGACATGCCGGACATGCCCGATCCACCGGCGACATCCTGCATGCGCCGCTCCAGCAGCGAAGGCGCGGCGCTGCCGGAGAACATGCCGCTCGACAGCGCCTCTCCCATGCCGGCGGATGGTGCCGGACGCGGATCCTCGATCACCGGCAATGGCGGCAGTTCCGGATGCGGCGCTGCGGGCCTCGCGATGGGAAGTTCGGGCAGATCCCGTGGCGCGGCAGGAATCACGATCTGTTCGGCCGCCTGCGTGCGGGGTCGCACGTCTTCGCCGGTCGGGCCACCACCCGAGAACACCCAGAACGCCAGCCCACCGAGCAGCAGCACGATGCCCGCGAGAAACACCAGCGCGCGGCGGTTGAGACGCTGCACCTCGGCCGCCTGCAGCAAGGGCGCGTCCGCATCCAGATCCGCCTGCTGGCCGACTCGTGCCTCATAGGGATTCGCGGGGCCGCGACCGCCCGGACCGGGCGCGCGCTCGTTGTCGAGGGGATGCTCGCTCACGGCTCGGCACTCCTACGCAGGCCGACTACGTGCACGCCGTGCCGGACGACCAGAAACGGATAGGTCCCGTGGACCACGATCACATCGCCTTCGACCGTGGAATTGACGACGAACTCGTCGCCGTTTTCGCTGTCCCGGGCGAACACCGCGGGAAAGTTGCCGCTGGGAAAACGGGTGCGATCCCCCATGCGGATGTACGTGAAGCGACGATCGTCGTAGACCGTCGACGGCACCAGCCAGTGCGGCGTGCGCCGGTGCTGGGTGTAGTCGTAACGGAAGTGGTACTGGCGGTCGGGCTGCAGGCCGGTGCTCAGTTCGGCGGCCACCTCCGGCGCTTCGGTCGTATCGGGTGCGAAGCGGGTATCGCCCGGATAGCTGAAGCGGATCTTGTACTGCACGCCGGCGGCACGCGCCTGGTCGAGCGAGCGCCAGTCGCTCGCGACGACCTTCATCTCGAAGATGTAGGCGTGCGCGGCGGTGCGCACCAGCAAGTTGGTGTCCACATCGACATTCCGCGGCTTGACGTAGAAGACGTTGTCGCGGCGACTGATCTCCCAGCCACCACTGAAACCACTGCTGTAGTCGAGGATCTGCTCATGCGCACTGAGCTCGATCTGGGTCGTGATGCCCAGGCCAGTCCGCACCTGGTAGACGGCATCAGGCTGGTAGGCGTACTCCTCCACGACCTGCGCCGATGCCATGAACGGGCAGAGCAGCCACAGTGCGAGCAACACGCGGAATCCGGTGGCGTTAGGGCGGGTCCATACACCACGACTCATGGGGCCTCTCCGGTCATGGCAGGTTCGATCGGGTGGACATCGGCGTCGTCATCCGACCAGCCCTGCGCTGTCGCAGCAGCGTCGATCGTCGGGGGCTGCGCCGCAGAACGCGGCCCCGGGAATTCCCGCTCCGGCACGGGACCTGCGGCGAAATCGAGGTCGACGCGGTAGTTCGTCACCCGGAAACCCAGCGGATTGAGCAGACGGTCTTCGTCGCTCAGCCGCAGCTCGGGGTTGTAGGCGAACTCGAGCGTCGCGATCCGCGCATCGACGGGTTCCACGCGTCCGTTCGACTTGTCGTAGAGGCTGCGCTGGAAACGCACGGTCGCGCCCGACGGACGGCGCCCTTCGCCTCCGCCGATCAGCACGATGCTCAGGATCCGGGTCCGCACCGATCGGCCCGTCCCGTAGATCCGGAACGGACGCTCGGGGTTATGTTCGGCATGCAGGTTGATGTACGCGGGTGCGACCGCGGGGCCGGCCATTGACAACGTCGTCCGCCAGTTGCGCTGACCGATCAGTCCCGAATCGTAGGATTCGCGGGCGAGCACGAACTGGGCGACGTTGCTCTTGTTGATCGCCTCTTCCATCGTGACGTCGCGTTCGTTGAAGTTGCCTGCGAGGCGCGCGACGCTCGCTGTGCCGGTGTAGGGATCGGCCATCACCAGATAGGGCACGCGTTCCTTGAGCGGCAGGAACAGCACGTAGCCACCGGCGAGGATCACCGACATCCCGACCGCGCAGCCCGCGACACGCCAGGCGCGCCGCTCGCTGCGCCGCATCTGGTCCGTCAAGGTCAGTTCGTAACTGACGCCCTGCGCGACAGCCTTGTCGATCTCCGGTGATGTGGTGCGCTTGCCGAACATGCCCGCCCCGTCAGTCCGTGACGCCGGCGGCCGGCGCAGCCGATGCGGCCTGCGCGTGACTGACCACGATCGCGCCGCGTTCGGCCGAAACGTGCAGGCCCTGCGCCGCATACGCCGACGACAGCGCTGATGTCGCCTGCTCGATGCTCGTGGTCCGGAGCAGCGCGACCGGTGCGTGCAGCGTGTAATCGTTGGTGTGCAGATACGACAGACCGAGACCGGCATCGTTCGACCAGCGTGTCAGCAACCTCTTGAGCGTCTGGTCCGAGGGAAACGCCTGGAACACGTAGGCCTGCTGCAGCGGAATCGCCTGCGGCGCCTCGGCGAACTGGTGCAGGGGACGCCATTTCCCGCGCGGGTCCGCTGCATCAGGGGTGGCGCACCCGACGAGTGCGGTCAGGCAGCTGCCGACGATCCCTGCGGACATCCATCCTGCGACTGGTGTGCTCGTGGCCACGCGATTCTTCCCTGATGTGCGCGTTCGGCCGCATTGCATTGCCCGGATCAGGCGCGAGCGTCGAACGTGCGTCCCCTGGTCACTGCGCGTGTCGCCTTGTCGACGACTGCGCAGCGATGACGGGCCGAAGCTAAGCGAGTCGGAAAAATCGCGTCAACGCGTCTGCTCGCGTTATCGAGCAGGGCGAATCGCATCGATCGGGTTGCCTGACGCCGTGGTGAAATGGCCGGAAACACGGGATTTCTTGCAGATTCCAGCATCCGCCGAATGCGTGTTCCTGCACGGCTTGCGGGCCTGCGCTGACGCGCGATGACGCGATTTCCGCAAGCCCTCGGGTGGTTCCCCGACCCGGCGTTCCGGACAATCACGTCGGCATCTGCACTGCACCAGCCCGCATCCTCGTCATCCGTGAACGACTTCGACAGCGGGACCCATGGAACGGACGCAGATGGAGGATTTCGTCGCAAGCGCGGCGCTGCTGGCCGCGCATCTGACGCAGCAGTGCGAGCAGGCTGCGCGCGACCAGCGCGACGCTGCCAGCGCAATGCAGGACGCTGCGACGGGTGTCGCCGAACACGCCGCCGCCGGGCGCGATGCGTTGTTACGGGCCACGGCCACCGCGGTGCGCGACGCGCTGACCTGCGAACTCGACGCCACCACGGCACGCGCCGATTCCGCCGCGCAACGGCTCGAACACCTGATCGCGCACCTCGATCGCGCGCAGGCCGGCCTGACCGCGCGATCGCGTTTGCTGGGCGGCGGTGCCCTGCTGGCGCTCGTGCTGGGCGGCGCAGCACTCATCGGGGCCAGCGGCTATGTCGCGACGCTCAACCTGGAACGCGCGGAGCGCGCGAGCGTGCGGGCGGACGTGCTGGAGGCGCTGCAACAGGTCGCGATCACCGCCTGCGATGGTCGCCCCTGCATCAAGCTCGAAGACGGACTCAGCCGCTGGCCGTCGAACGACGACTACGTGTTTGTCGATACGCAGCAGGCAACGCCATGACCGTGCGTACTTCGTCTCCCGGCCGATACGCATGGGGGACTGCGCATGTCGACTGAACGCTGGATCGGCGCGACAGTCGTCACTGCTGGCGCCACGATGGCTGCGCTCTATCTCGCTGGCTATCTCGTGCTTCTTCTGCTCGGTCTGGACACCACGCCGCTCGGCATCGGCACCTGGTACGCCTATGCCAGCGTCGTCGATCATCCGCAGGTCGCGCCGCATGCGTGGCGGATCTGGACCGCTGGCGGCGTCGGCTTCGGCCTCATGGGCCTGGTCTGGCTGGCGCTGGTGGTGATGCTGTTCAAGCTGCGCAGTCACCGCAACATCCACGGCCGTGCGCGCTTCGCCGGCATGCTGGATCTCGCCAACAAGGGGCTGCTAAGGCACCGCGACGATGGCATCGTGCTCGGTCAGATGAACGGCAAAATCCTGCGCCTGTCGGGCCAGCAGTTCGCCATCTTGGCCGCGCCTACACGCTCGGGCAAAGGCGTTGGCGTGGTGATTCCGAATCTGCTCGATTACCGCGAGTCGGCCGTCGTACTCGACATCAAGCGGGAGAATTTCGATCTCACCTCGGGCTGGCGCCGGTCGATCGGGCACGAGATCTTCCTGTTCAATCCCTTCGCCGAAGACCGGCGCTCGCATCGCTGGAATCCGATGACCTACGTGTCGTCGGATCCGTCGTTCCGGGTGTCGGATCTGCAGGCGATCGCCGCGATGCTCTATCCCGATGGCGACGACCGCGACAAGTTCTGGACCAGCCAGGCGCGCAACGCCTTCCTCGCGTTCACGCTGTACCTGTTCGAACGCGCCGATGAGGTGGACGATGCACCGACGCCCACGCTGGGCGAAGTGCTGCGCTTGTCGACTGGCGATGGCAGCGAACTGAAGCCTTACCTGCAGACGCTGTCCGAGGCGCCGTTCCTCGGCACGCAGGCGCGCACCGCATTCGCCGGTCTGCTCTCGCAGGCCGACGTGACCTTCGCCTCGATCATGGGCTCACTCCGCGAACCGCTGAACGCCTGGCTCAATCCGGTGCTCGAGGCGGCCACCAGCGGCGACGATTTCCGCCTCGACGATGTACGCCGCAAGCGCATGACCATCTATGTCGGCATCCAGCCCAACAAGCTGGCCGAGAGCCGGTTGATCGTGAATCTGTTCTTCAGCCAGCTGATCAACGTCAACACGCGCACCCTTCCGCAGAACGACTCGTCGCTGAAGCACCAGTGCCTGTTGCTGATGGACGAGTTCACGTCGATCGGCCGCGTCGACATCATCGCCAAGGCCGTCGCCTACATGGCTGGCTACAACCTGCGCCTGCTGCCGATCATCCAGTCGATGGCGCAGCTGGACGCGGTCTACGGCAAGGAACTCTCGCGCACGATCATCACCAACCATGCGCTGCAGATCATCTACGCCCCGCGCGAGCAGCAGGACGCGAACGACTATTCCGAGATGCTGGGCTTCACCACGGTCCGCCGCCGCGCGCGCACGCGTTCGCACGGCGGCGTCAGCAATGTGTCCGACAACGAGGTGCTGGAGCGCCGCGCCCTGATGTTGCCGCAGGAGCTCAAGGCGATGGGACCCGAGAAGGAGATCGTGCTCTACGAAGGTCTCGCGCACCCGGTGTTGTGCAGGAAGATCCGCTACTACAAAGATGGCTACTTCACCAAACGGCTGCTGCCCAAGGTGCAGATCGAGCCGTTGTCGCTCGATCGGATCCAGCCGAACTCGCGCACCCGGGATGCCGCAACGCGCGTTGAAAAGCAAACGCCCCGATTCACGACATCACGCGCGTGATGTCCTTGCCGAGGCAATACTTCCATGCGCGTCCTGGGAACCAGCAGTTCCGCGATCAGCGCAAGGTCGTTCGTGCCGGCGACACCCGCGATGTTTTCGACGAGCCGGCGACTCTCGGCATCGAACCTACAGGACGTCGGGCGGTTAAACTGCGCCCATGCTGCGTCGAATCCTTCTGTGCGGTGGCCTGCTGGCCGCCTTCGCCCTCCCCTCCTCCGCCCTCGCCTGGGGCAAGCTCGGTCACCGTCTGGTGGCGCAGATCGCCGAGCGCGATCTGACGCCGGCCGCGCGTGCGGAGGTGTCCCGGCTGTTGGCCGGCGAGCCCGATCCCACCCTGCCCGGCGTCGCCAGCTGGGCCGACGAACTGCGTGAGCACGACCCGGATCTGGGCAAGCGCTCGGCACCCTGGCATTACGTCAACATCGGCGAGTCGAACTGCCGCTACGAGGCGCGACGCGACTGTCCGGATGGCAATTGTGTGGTCGAGGCACTCAAAGCCCAGACCGCGATCCTCGCCGACCGCACCCGTCCGCGTGCCGAGCGGGCGCAGGCGCTGAAGTTCGTCGTGCATTTCACTGGCGATGCGCATCAGCCGATGCATGCCGGCTACGGCCACGACCGCGGCGGCAACGACCAGCAGATCAACTTCCGCGGTCGCGGCACCAACCTGCACGCGTTTTGGGACAGCGGCATGCTCAACAGCCAGAATCTGTCCGGCGATGCCTGGCTGGCGCGGATCAGCGCGCGCGCGCCATCGGCAAATGCCATCGGCCCGGTGCGCCTGCCCCCGCCGGCTGCGGGCTGGGCTGAAGCCGCCTGCCGCATCGCGGTGGCGCCGGGTGTCTATCCGCGTCGCGCACGCGTCAACGAGGCCTACGTGACCACGCACCTGCCGCAGGCCGAACAGGAACTGCGCGATGCGGGCGCCCGTCTCGGCGCACTGCTGAACGCCGCGCTCGCGACGCCTGCGCAACGCTGACATTACGCAATCGCAACGTCCACGCGCGCCGCGTGGACTAGCATCGGCCGTGTCCCACGGGCTGGAGATCGCGATGCCGCCACCGCAGGTCACCCCGTTCCACCACGCCGGCAGCGGCACGTGGACCTACATCGTGCGTGATCCGTCCTCGAACGCGGCGGCGATTGTCGATCCGGTGCTGGACTTCGACATGGCCTCGGCCCGCACCTCGACGGCCTCGGCGATGGTGTTGCTGGACCACGTGCAGGCGCACGGGCTCGACGTGCAGTGGATCCTCGAGACGCACGCCCACGCCGACCACCTGTCGGCCGGCGACTGGCTGCGCCGGCAACTGCCCGATGCGCGGCTGGCGATCGGCGACGGCATCCGCACGGTGCAGAAGACGTTCCGGCCGATCTTCAATCTGGGCGAGCATTTTCCGATCGATGGCTCGCAGTTCGACCGGCTGTTCGCCGCCGATGACCGGTTCGCGATCGGCGCGCTCGAAGGCCGCACGATTCCGGTGCCCGGCCACACCAGCGACAGCAATGCCTATCTGATCGGCGATGCGCTGTTCACCGGCGACTCGTTGTTCATGCCCGACGGCGGCACCGCCCGCTGCGACTTCCCCGGTGGCGATGCGGCCACGCTGTACCGCTCGATCCAGCGCATGTTCGAACTGCCCGACGCCACCCGCGTGTTCGTCTGCCACGACTACGGCCCCGGCGGCCGCGCGGTGGCCTGCGAGACCACGATCGGCGCGCAGAAGCGCGAGAACATCCACGTTGGCCACCACATCGACGCGGCTACCTTCGTTGCCCTGCGCGAGGCCCGCGACGCGACGCTGCCGATGCCGGCGCTGCTGCTGCCCTCGGTGCAGACCAACATCCGCGCCGGCGCGCTGCCCGAGGCCGAAACCAACGGCGTGCGCTACCTGAAACTTCCGATCGACACGGTCTGAAGCCGCGTTGTCGCAGCGGGGGCACGTCGCTATGCTCGATCGCTCGTAAGGAGGGCGTTCCATGTTCCGCGGCCGACATCTGTGCGCACTGGTTGTGCTGTGCGCGACCACGGCCTACGCGCAGACGCCCGGGCTGCATGACCCGGCCGCACATCAGCGCGCCGGGTTGCCGGACACGCCCTCGCCTGTCGTCGTACCGCTCGATCCAGCCGCGCGCGCCTCGCTCACCCGGTATCGGGTCGAGACCACGACGCAGGGCGAAACCCTGCACTGCGAGGGCGTCGCGCTGGCTGCGCTGCTGCAGGCCAGCGGCGCGATGCCGGATGCCCCGCCGGGCGGCGCACAGCTCGATCGCTACGTGCTGGTCAGCGCGCGCGACGGTCACCGCGCGGTGTTCTCGCTTGGCGAACTCGACGCCACGCTCGGCAATCGCCGCGTGTATCTGGTCGACCGCTGCGACGATGCGCCGCTCGACGCCGACAGCGGTCCGCTGCGCCTGCTCGTCCCCGATGACACGCAGCCGACGCGCAGCGTGCGCCAGGTGGAACGCGTTACCGTCATCGCCGCGCCCTGATCCTGTTGCGTCCCCATCGGAATCGCCCTGCACATGCGCCTTAATCTCCGCTGCCTGCGTACATCCACTGCCCTGCTGCTCACGGCGCTGATCGCGCTTGTCGTGCTGCCGGTCGCCGCGCAGGCGCGCGCGCCGATCACCGTGTTCGCCGCCGCCAGCCTCAAGGAATCAATGGACGCCGCTGCCGCGCGCTACCGGCAGGACACCGGACAGCCGGTACGCGTGTCGTACGCCGCCAGCTCCGCGCTCGCGCGGCAGATCGGACAGCGCGCCCCGGCCGACGTGTTCGTGTCCGCCGATCTGGAGTGGATGGACTGGCTGCAGGCACGCGACCTCATCGATATCCCCTCGCGCGGCGTGCTGCTCGGCAACACCTTGGTGCTGGTCGCGCCGGCCGACAGCGCTGCGCAGCCGATGGCACTCGCTCGCGGCACCGATCTGCGTCCGCTGCTGGGCGCACGCGGCCGTCTGTCGCTGGCGCTGACCGCGAGCGTGCCGGCCGGCAAGTACGCCAAGGCGGCATTCGAATCGCTGGGCCAGTGGGCGTGGCTGCAACCTCGCGTCGCCGAATCCGACAGCGTGCGTTCGGCACTGACGCTCGTCGCACGCGGCGAGGCGCCGCTGGGCGTGGTCTACGGAAGCGATGCGAAAGCCGAGCCGCGGGTCAAGGTGCTGGCGACGTTCCCGGCCGACAGCCATCCCGCCATCGTGTATCCGGTTGCGCGCGTCGCTGCCAGCCGCCACCCGCAGGCCGATGCGTTCGTACGCTGGCTCGACGGCGAGGCCGCTTCGGCGATCTTCCGTGCGCACGGTTTCTCGATCCGCTGACCGATGGCGGAGCCGGGCACGCTGCTGGGCTTCGGGCCCGATGAACTCGTCGCGATCCGGCTCAGCCTGAAGGTCGCGGCCGCTGCCGCGCTGTGCAGTCTGCCGCTGGGCATCGCGACCGCCTGGCTGCTCGCGCGCCGGCGCTTCTTCGGCAAGTCGCTGCTCGATGCGCTGGTGCATCTGCCGCTGGTGTTGCCGCCGGTGGTCGTGGGCTACGCGCTGCTGGTGCTGCTGGGCGGCAACGGTGTGATCGGTCGCTGGTTGGAAGAGACGCTGGGCATTTCATTCGCGTTCCGCTGGACCGGCGCGACGCTGGCGAGCGCGATCATGGGCTTCCCCTTGATGGTGCGCACGATCCGCCTGTCGATCGAGAACGTCGACCGCCGCCTCGAACAGGCCGCGGCGACGCTCGGCGCCAGCCCGTGGCGCGTGTTCTGCACCATCACCCTGCCCCTGGCGTGGCCGGGCGTGATGGCCGGCGCTGTGCTGGCGTTCGCAAAGGCGCTGGGCGAATTCGGCGCGACGATCACCTTCGTCTCCAATATTCCGGGCGAAACGCAGACCGTGTCGTCGGCGATCTACGGGCTGATGCAGGTACCCGATGGCGAAGCCGGCATCTGGCGCCTGGCCGCGGTGTCGGTCGCGATCTCGCTGGCCGCGCTGCTCGCCTCCGAGTGGCTGGTCCGTCGCCAGCGCGGCGAGGTGCACGACTGATGCTGCACGTCGACATCGACTTGCGCCGCGGCAGCTTCGCGCGCCACATCCGCATCAAGGCAACGCAGCGCGTGCTCGCGTTGACCGGACCGTCGGGCGCCGGCAAGACCAGCGTGCTCAACGCGATCGCCGGTCTCGTGCGTCCGCGCGCGGGCCGCATCGAGATCGACGGCCGCGTACTGTTCGACAGCGCCGCGCGCATCGACGTGCCCGCGCATCGCCGGCGCGTGGGCTACGTGTTCCAGGACGCGCGCCTGTTCCCCCACCTCGATGTGCTGCGCAACCTGCGCTACGGCCGCCATCACGCGGGCGCCGACACCTTCGAACTCGATCACGTGGTCGAACTGCTCGGCATCGGCGCGCTGCTGCAACGCCAGCCGGCGAACCTCTCCGGCGGCGAAACGCAACGCGTGGCGATCGGTCGCGCGCTGCTGTCGCAGCCGGCGATGCTGCTGTTCGACGAACCGCTGTCGGCACTCGACGAAGCGCGCCGTGAGGAATTGATTCCATGGCTGCAGCGGGTGCGCGACGAAGTGCGCCTGCCGATGCTCTACGTCAGCCACACCAGCGACGACGTGCGCCGCCTCGCCGACGCGGTACATACGCTCGACTGACCGGTCGACGCGACGTTCACTGCCGAGCTGCGGCAATCGCAGGCCCGTCTCCGGCGAGCGCCATGCCCCGCACCCGCGCCATCCCACCCGACCAGACACGTCGCTTTCTCGAGCCCGGCCCTGTCGTGCTGCTGTCGACCGCGCACGCAGGCGAGCGCGGCATCATGACGCTGGGCTGGCACATGATGCTGGGCTACGACCTCGTCGGCACCTACATCTGGTCGGCGAACCACAGCCATGCACTCGCGCGTGGCAGCCGCGAATGCGTCCTCAACCTGCCGACCGCGGACATGCTCGACACCGTCGTGCGCATCGGCAACTGCAGCAGCGCTGACGCGGACAAGTTCGAACGCTTCGGCCTGACCGCGGTCGACAGCAGCGACGTAGACGCGCCCGGCGTCGGCGAATGCCACGCGCGTTTCGAATGCCGCCTGCATGACACCCGCATCACCGCCGACTATCCGCTGTTCGTCTGGCGCGTCGTCGCCGCGCACGCGGCGCAACGCCCGAAATGGCCGCGCACCCTCCACTACCGCGGCGACGGGCAGTTCATGGTCAGTGGCGACGCACGTTCGCGGCGGGCGCTGTTCAAACCGGAGATGCTGGCGTCCTGACCCCTCGACGTCCGAATATCGCGCTACAGTCCCGCACGTACGGCATCGCCTGAACACATTTCGCTGATCACGACATGGAGTCCGCAATGCAGGTTCGATTTCTTGCCGCGCTGCGCTTCGTTGCGCCGGCCGCGATCGTGACGGCGAGCGGTTGTCATCACGATGCCGCCCCTGGAGAGCAGGGATCGACGGTCATGGCCGAATCGCCAGTGGACGGTGCCGACGCGGATGATCTTCATCAGGGAGCGGATCACGTCGCGCTCGAGCATGCGCAGGGTGCCGCCTCACGTGGTGGCTGGACGCTCGCGAATCCGGAGGTGCTGTCGCGCGTGCCGCCTGCAAGGCGCGACCTCTCCCGGCTCGATCCGGCAGAAACGCTCGACGCGATCGCGGGCGACGCGGGCCTGCGCGCACGGTTCGAAACGGGTCCCGCGCGCTTCGCTCGCGGCGCACCGTACGCAGTCATCAACGATCAGGCACGGCTCGATCTGCTCATGGTCGACCAGCGGGTCATCGACGTGCTGCAACAGATTGCGACGGCGGGCGACACTGGTCTGGACGTCGGGCCCGGCCTCGATCTGCAGCGGCGTGTCTCGATGCATATCACCGGCATGCCCATCCGCAGGGTGCTCCAGCTGGCGTCAGACGAGACGGGCACGATGATCGTGCCGCATGTCGATGGCATTCGTGTGCGCCCGCGTCCGCCTGGGTCCGGGTTCTGAGATCGCCGGTCGCGCGCCCCGCCGCGTGGACCTTCACGCCTCACCCGTCCGGTCCTTCGACCGCAAGGAATTTCAGATGCGCAATGTCCGTTCCAGCCGTCTACACACGCTGCTGCTGGCGGCGCTCGCGATCGCTGCCGCGGTGTCCGGCTGTCACGGCGACACCGATGGCATCGCGACAGCGGCAATGCCGCCAGACAGCGACGCAGCTGTAGATGGCATCAACGCCATGCCCGCCACAGGCAACATGCGCGGCGCGGTGCGCTTCACCTCCGGCACCAGCTACGCGGCGACCGGCGCGCAATCGGAGATCGCGCTGAACGCCTCCGACGCGCGCGCGCTCGACGTGCTGGTACACATCGCCGGCGCCAGTGGCGTGCCGCTCGAGATCGCCGACGGCGTGGACCTCGACCACAGGGTTTCACTGCACTTCGATGGCATGCCCCTGAGCGCGGTGCTGACCTTGCTGGGCCAGGAAGCGAATGCGCTGATCACCGCCGAGGCGGACGCCATCCGTGTCCGTCCGCACGTGCCGGCCGGGCAGTGACCCCGCCTTCATCGCCGATCCTCGATAACGCTGCATGCGCCGATTGCCCCTCCTGCTGCTGTGCCTCTGCCTCGCGGCGTGTGGCCAGTACCCGCGCGACACCCACGACAGCAGCCACCGTGCGCGCGAGTCGATGCGGGTCGGCCTGAGCCACGATCCGCCCTACGTCGTGGTGCGGCCGGGCGCCGATCCGGTCGGCCCGGAAGTCGCAGTGATCCAGGCCTTCGCGAACGCGCACGACCTACGCGTCGAATGGGTCGTCGACGGCCACGACGCGATGATGGGCGACCTGGTCGAGCATCGCCTGCACATGGTCGCTGGCGGACACACCGCACAGTCGCCGTGGACCGACGTCAGCTGGTCGCGACGATTCGTCGTCCCCGATGCGAGAGGTCGCCCTGCGACGCGCCGTATCGCACTGCCGCCCGGAGAGAATGCGTGGCAGCTCGATGTCGATCGCTGGCTGTACGCACAGCGGCAGTCGATGCCATGACCGACGACCGGACAATTCCCGCGCAGCGCGTGCCGCGTCCGCTGCCGCCGCCGCAATTGCAGGATCTGCAACGCGCCGCCCGCCTGTGCTGGTGGTCGATCGGCCTGCTCGGCGCGATCACGGTGATGATGTCTCTGACGATGGGCGGTTCGCAGGCGATGCTGACCGCACTGGTGGAAGACGTGCTGAGCATGCTGCCGCCGATCGCGTTCCTGATCGCATTGCGGTTTCGCGCCCGGGGCGTCGACAGCACCTACATCAACGGGCGCGAGCGCGCTTTCGACATCACCTTTCTCGCATCTTCGGTGGCCCTGACCGCGGTCGGTCTGCTGCTGGTCATCGATGGCCTGCACGTGCTGGCGACCCGAACCCATCCCGTGGTCGGTTCGGTCGTGCTCGGCGATGCGGTGATCTGGCAGGGCTGGCTGATGATCGCCGCGCTGGCGGTGTCGTGCGTGCCGCCGGTGATCCTGGGCCGCATGAAGCTCAGGCTGGCGCGGGCCCTCGACTCCAAGCCGCTGCACACCGATGCCGACATGAACAAGGCAGACTGGATGACCGCGGTCGCGGGGATCGTCGGCGTATTGGGTATCGGCTTCGGCCTCTGGTGGGCGGATGCGGCCGCTGCGGTCTTCATTGCGTTCGAAGTGCTGCGCGACGGCGTGCGCAACCTGCGCAATGCCGTCCGTGACATGCATGACGCACGTCCGCAACGGGTAGACCGCAGCGACCACGACACGGTGCCCGACCAGGTGATCGAAGCGGTCCTGCGTCATCCCGGCGTGGCGGAATGCCGCGTGCGCTTGCATGAGGAAGGCATGCGTTTGTCGGGCGTGATTTACGCGGTCCCGCGAGAGGAGACGCTGACACCCGCGACCGCGAGCGCAATCCGGGAGGCGGCGCGCGCAGTGCACTGGCGGATCGACGCGATTGATGTGGTCCCTGACACGGCTGCAGCGGCCCGTGGGAAGCGCGCGCCGGACGGGGACACTTCATTGTCGCGCGGGTAGGCTAGCCGCATGACTGTCTATCTCGATGACGTCGCCGCAGCGGCGGCTCATGTGCGCGGCCTCGTCGAAGGCGCCCTCCACATCGGCGCGCCCCTCGGCATCGGCAAGCCGCACCGGCTTCTCAATGCACTCTATGACGCCGCCGTCGCCGATGCGGCGCGGCGCTGCACCATCTATACCGCACTCTCGCTGGATCCTCCCGAGGGCGGGAACGATCTGGAAGGCCGCTTCATCGGCCCGTTCGCGAAGCGGCATTTCGGTGAGGACTTCGTACGCCTGAAATACGTGGATGCGCTGCGCCGCAACGCGCTGCCGCCGCATGTGGAGGTCGAAGAGTTCTACATGCAGTCCGGCGCGATGCTCGGCTCATCGCAGGCGCAGCGCCGCTACGCGAGCCTCAATTACACGCACGTGGCGCGCGCGCTCGCGGATCGCGGCGTGAACGTGCTGGTGCAGAAGGTCGCGGCCAATGACGACGGCACGCGCTTCTCGCTGTCGTCGAACACCGACCTGACCTTCGATGCGATCGATGCGCTGGTCGCGTCCGGCCATCCACGGCCGCTGGTCGTGGGCGAAGTCGATCCCGCGCTGCCCTGGCTCGACGGCGCCGCGGCGGTGGATGCCGCGTTCTTCGATGTCGTGATCGCGCCGCCACCGCCCTACCCGCGCCTGTTCGGGTTGCCGCGCCAGCCGGTGTCGGATGCCGACTACGCGATCGGCTTCTACGCCAGCACGCTGGTCCGCGACGGCGGCACGCTGCAGATCGGCATCGGTGCGCTCGCAGATGCGCTGTGCCATGCATTGGCGCTGCGCCACACCGACAACGCCGCGTACCGGCGCGTGCTGCATGCGCTCGATCCCGATCTCGCCACGCATCGCACGGTGCAGGCCGTCGGTGGGCTCGACCCGTTCGAGATCGGCCTCTACGGCTGCAGCGAGATGATCAACGAGGGCTTCAAGCGCCTGGTGGAAGTGGGCGTGATCAAGCGCCGCGTCGTCGACAAGGCCAGCCTGATGCGCCGCGCCAACGACGGCACCGCGAGCGCGCTGGATCTCGATCTGATCGAGCGCAACGGCGAGTTCCTGCACGGCGCGTTCTACCTCGGCTCGCCGGATTTCTACGCCTGGCTGCGCGGACTCGACGACGAGACCCGTCGCGGCATCGGCATGAAACGCGTCGGCGAGGTCAACGAGCTCTACGGTCTCGATGAAGGCCTCGAGCGCCTGCAACGACGCGATGCGCGCTTCTTCAACAGCTGCATGATGGCGACCGCGCTGGGCGCGGCGGTGTCCGATGGGCTGGAGGACGGCCGCGTGGTGTCCGGCGTCGGCGGCCAGTACAACTTCGTCGCGATGGGCCATGCGCTGCCCGACGCGCGCTCGGTGCTGCTGCTGCGCGCCGCGCGCGATGCCGGCGGAGGACGCGAGGCCAACATCCGCTGGAACTACGGCCACACGACGATTCCGCGGCATCTGCGCGACGTCTACATCACCGAGTACGGCATCGCCGACATCCGCGGCGCGACCGACGAGGACTGCACGCGCGCGATGGTGCGCGTCGCCGAAGCCCCGCATCAGGCCGTACTCGTACAGCGTGCGCAGGCGGCCGGCAAGCTCGATGCGCGCTTCGTCGTGCCCGAACCCTGGCAGCGCAACACGCCGGACACGCTGCGCACGTCGCTGGCACCGCTGCGCGCCGACGGCAGCCTGCCCGACTATCCGCTGGGCAGCGATTTCGATGTCGTCGAACAGCGCCTGCTGCGTGCGCTGGCCTGGCTGCGCACGCAGACCGCGACGCGACGCGGCAAGCTCACGACGGTGTTCGATGCGCTGCGCGAGGGGATCGGTGACGACACGCCGGCACTCGCACGCATGCAGCTGCAGGCACCCGACGGCGTCAACGAACACCTGATGGCGCGGCTGGTGTCGCTCGGCCTGCGCCGCACCGCGCGGCCCAGTGCGCCGCAGGATGTGATCGCGCCGACATCCGCGGCCTGAGTCCGAGTTGCGAAGTCGCAGCACGCCTCCATTTCGTTCGACGACACCCGTGCAGGACCCGACCATGACCACCCGCGCCGACCAGCTCCGCGATGCGCTTGCCGCGTTGCAGCCCACGCACCTCGATGTCGAGGACGAAAGCCATATGCACAGCCGCGGGCTGGAAACGCATTACAAGGCGGTCGTGGTCAGCGCGACGTTCGACGGCAAGCGTGCGTTGCAGCGGCATCAGGCCGTGTATCGCGCGCTCGGCCCGCAGATGCAGCAGATCCACGCGCTGGCGCTGCATACGTTCACGCCCGAGGAATGGGCGGCCGAAGTACAGGTGCCCGATTCGCCGCATTGCCGGGGTGGGAGCAAACACGACAAGCCGGTGGGTGGTATCTGAAGCCCTCTCCCGCTTGCGGGGGAGGGTTGGGTGGGGGCGAACCGTGAACAGAACTGACCACTAGTCGCTAGTTCTTGGTGAGGGTGTAGCGGACCCGACGGGTGCGCCTAGAAGGTTCGGCACTTCGATCGGATCTTCGCGAGCGTCTGCCCTCACCCCAACCCCTCTCCCAAGGGGAGATGGGCTGAAAGCGGCAATTGCTTGATCTCACTACAATCTCTACGCGCTGCGTTCGCGGCATTTGTCCGGAAACAAAACCGCCAAAAAAGCCCGCTTGCGCGGGGCTTTTTCGTTCACTGCATTAGATCGCAACTCGCGATCAGAGCGCCTTTGCCGCCTCGACGATCTTCTCGACCGTGATGCCGAAGTGCGCAAACAGCTTGTCGGCCGGTGCCGAGGCGCCGAAGGTGTCGATGCCGATCACGGCACCGTCGAGACCTACGTAGGCGCGCCAGAACGGGGTGACACCTGCCTCGATCGCGACGCGCTTGCGCACGGCATTGGGCAGCACGGATTCGCGGTAGGCCGCGTCCTGACGGTCGAACACATCGGTCGACGGCATCGACACCACGCGCACCGTGTCGCCCAGCTGTTCGGCGGCCTGGGTCGCCAGCCCGATCTCCGAGCCGGTCGCGATGAGGATGATCTCCGGCGTGCCGACCGAATCCTTCAGCACGTAGCCGCCGCGCGCGATGTCGGCGACCTGCGCGGTGTCGCGTGCCTGGTGCGGCAGATTCTGGCGCGAGAAGATCAGGCAGCTCGGACCGTCCTGACGGGTGATCGCCGACTTCCATGCCACCGCCGATTCCACGGCATCGCATGGGCGCCACACGTCGTTGTTGGGGATGTAGCGCAGGCTCGCGAGATGCTCGACCGGCTGATGCGTCGGGCCGTCTTCGCCCAGACCGATCGAATCATGCGTGTAGACATGGATCGCGTGCGCCGGAATCAGCGCGCTCATGCGCACCGCGTTGCGTGCGTAATCGCTGAAGACCAGGAACGTCGCGTCGAACGGAATGAAGCCGCCATGCAGCGCCAGACCGTTCGCGATCGCGCTCATGCCGAACTCGCGCACGCCGTAATAGACGTAATTCGCGTTGGCATCGGTGCTGACCGCAGACGTGCTGCCCTTCCACAGGGTCAGGTTGGAATGCGCGAGATCCGCCGAACCGCCGATGATCTCCGGCAACAGCGGCGCGAAGGCTTCGATCGCCATCTGCGAGGCCTTGCGCGAGGCGATCGTCGGGCCGTCGCTCTGCAGCTTGGCGATGAACGCATCGGCCGCTTCGACGAAGCCGTCCGGCAACTGGCCATGCGAGCGACGCACGAGTTCGGCAGCGAGGCTGGGGTACTTGGCCTGGTAGGCGTCGAACTGCTGGTTCCATTCCGACTCGCGGACCTGGCCGGCTTCGACCGCGCGCCAGCCGTCACGCAGTGCCTGCGGCACGTCGAACGGACCGTGGTTCCAGCCGAGCGCGGCGCGGGTGGCGTCGGACTCGTCCTTGCCCAGCGGCGCGCCGTGCGAGGACTCCTTGCCGGCGCGGTTGGGCGAACCGAATCCGATCGTCGTGCGGCAGCACACCATCACCGGCTTGTCGTCTTGGGCGGTGGCTGCTTCGATGGCGCGCGAGATCGCGTCGGCATCATGGCCGTCGACGTCGCGGATCACGCGCCAGCCGTAGGCCTCGAAACGCGCCGGGGTGTCGTCGGTGAACCAGCCTTCGGTGTTGCCGTCGATCGAGATGCGGTTGTCGTCCCAGAACGCGACCAGCTTGCCCAGGCCCAGCGTGCCGGCGAGCGATGCGGCCTCGTGCGAGATGCCTTCCATCAGGCAGCCGTCGCCCATGAACACCCAGGTGCGGTGATCGACGACGGCGAACTCGGGACGGTTGAAGCGCTGCGCGAGCAGGCGCTCGGCGAGCGCGAAACCGACGGCGTTCGCGAAGCCCTGGCCCAGCGGACCGGTGGTGGTCTCGACGCCGGGCGTCTCGTGACGCTCCGGGTGACCGGCGGTCTTGCTGTGCAACTGGCGGAAGTTCTTCAGCTCTTCCAGCGGCAGGTCGTAACCCGACAGGTGCAGCAGCGCGTAATGCAGCATCGAGCCGTGGCCGTTCGACAGCACGAAACGGTCGCGGTTGAACCACTGCGGATTCGCCGGGTTGTGGCTGAGGTGGTCGTTCCACAGCACTTCGGCAATGTCGGCCATGCCCATCGGCATGCCGGGATGGCCGGACTTGGCGGCATCGACGGCGTCGATGGCGAGGAAACGGATGGCGTTGGCGAGTTCGCGACGGGTCGACGTGGTCATGGGCTCGGAGACGGGCGGCAGCGGGCGGGAGCCGCCAATTGTCCCACGCCTGCCGCCGCGCTGCTTCGGGCAACGCGGCGCTTGGCTCAGACCTGACCGGCGGCAGCGGCCTGCGGATCCGTCTCCAGGTCGCTCGCCGGCACGTCGGCCGGCTCGGACCGGCCGATCACCACGGAACCGGCCATGTCGCCACCGATATTGACCACCGTGCGACACATGTCGAGCAGACGATCGACGCCCAGGATGATGCCGATGCCCTCGGGCGGGATGCCGAACATCACCAGGATCATCGCGATCACCGGCAGCGACCCGCCCGGCACGCCAGCCGCGCCGATGCCGCCGAGGATGCACAGGAACAGGATCAGGATCTGCTGGCCGAAGCCCAGCTCGACGCCGAAGAACTGCGCCAGGAACAGCACCGTAATGCCCTCGAACAGGGCCGTGCCGTTCATGTTGGCGGTTGCGCCGAGCGTGCAGACGAAGCGGGCGACACGGCGCGGCACGCCGAGGTTTTCCTCGGTGACCTTCAACGTGGTCGGCAGCGTCGCGCTCGACGAGGACGTGGAGAACGCCGTCAGCAGTGCCGGCTGCGCGCCGCGGAAAAACGTCAACGGGCTCATCCGGCCGAAGATCCACAGCAGGATCGGAATCACGATCAGGAAGTGGAAACCCAGCGCCGCGATGACGGTACCGACGAAGCGCGCGAGCTGCACCAGCACGTCCATGCCCAGTCGCGCGGTGATCGAGAACAGCAGCGCGGCGACTGCATACGGCGCCAGCGCGATCACCCAGCCGATCAGCTTCAGGCAGATGTCGTAGATGCCCTGCACCGCGGCGACGAAGCTGCGTGTGCCGGGCGTGCGGAGCGCGGTGGCGGCGATACCGAACATCAACGCGAAGAACATGATCGCGATCAGATCACCGCGCGCGGCCGCTTCCACCGGATTGCGCGGCACGATGTTGAGCAGGATCTGGATCCCGGACACACCCTCGCGCGCGCCGGCGATTTCGGTTGCGCGGTCGGAGCCAGCATCCAGCAGCGATTGCGCCACCGCCGGGTCGATGCCACGACCGGGCTGGAACAGGTTCACCGCTACCAGACCGATCGTCACCGCGATCGTCGTCACCACCAGGATCCAGAGCAGGGTCTTGAGGCCGATGCGTCCGAGCGAGGCCGGATCACCGATCTCGACCACACCCAGCACCAGGGCCGAAAACACCAATGGAATCACCAGCATGAACAACAGTCGCAGGAACAGCTGCCCCACGGGATCGGTGACGTAGGTGATCAGACCCTCGAGCCAGCCGGCCTCGGCGACGAACATGTTGGCCGCCAGACCGGCCACCGTGCCGATGACGAAGCCGATCAGCATTTTGGTATGCAGCGGCATGCCGGTGGATCCGGGCGTCGAGGTCATGCGGTCGTCCTGCTTGGAGACCGCGCAGCTTAACAAACGCCGTTCGGCCGACCTTCGGATACGTGTGGCCCCGATCCCGGCGCGCCGGCCGCAGCCGGTATCCTTGTGCGATGTCTTCTTCTCCAGATGCCGCCGCGCTCGAGGTCCTGCAGCGCGTGTTCGGCCATGCCGCGTTCCGCGGCGAACAGGCCGCGATCGTCTCGCATGTCGCGGCCGGCCAGGATGCGCTGGTGCTGATGCCCACCGGCGGCGGCAAGTCCATGTGCTTCCAGGTGCCCGCGCTGCTGCGCGACGGCGTCGCCATCGTGGTGTCGCCCCTGATCGCGCTGATGCAGGACCAGGTGGACGCGTTGCTGCAGTCGGGCGTGCGCGCGGCATTCCTCAATTCCACGCTCGATGGCGAGACCGCGCAACGCGTGGAGCGCGAACTGCTGGCCGGCGAACTCGACCTGCTCTACGTCGCGCCCGAGCGCCTGCTGACGCCACGCTTCCTGTCGCTGCTCGACCGCACGCCGCTCGCGCTGTTCGCGATCGACGAGGCGCACTGCGTGTCGCAATGGGGCCACGACTTCCGCCGCGAATATCGCGAGCTGACGATCCTGCACGAGCGCTGGCCGCACGTGCCACGCATCGCGCTGACCGCGACCGCCGATCCGCCGACCCAGCGCGAGATCGCCGAGCGCCTGCAACTGGAAGACGCGCGCCGCTTCGTCAGTTCCTTCGACCGGCCCAACATCCGCTACACCGTGGTGCAGAAGGAAAACGCCAAGCGCCAGTTGCTCGATTTCGTGCAGGCGCACCGGGGTGAAGCCGGCATCGTCTACTGCCTGTCGCGGCGCAAGGTCGAAGAGACGGCGGAGTATCTCGCCGGCCAGGGCATCGACGCGATTCCGTATCACGCCGGCATGGATTCGGAGTTGCGCGCGGCGAACCAGCGGCGCTTCCTGCGTAGTGATGGCGTGGTGGTCGTGGCGACGATCGCGTTCGGCATGGGCATCGACAAACCGGACGTGCGCTTCGTCGCGCATACCGATCTTCCGAAATCCATCGAGGGCTACTACCAGGAAACCGGACGCGGCGGCCGCGACGGCGAGCCGGCCGATGCGTGGATGTGCTACGGCCTCGGCGATCTGGTGCTGCTGCGGCAGATGATCGAACAGTCCGAATCCGGCGACGAACGCAAGCGGCTCGAACACCGCAAGCTCGATGCGCTGGTCGGTTACTGCGAGACGATGCGCTGCCGTCGCCAGGTGCTGCTGGCGAACTTCGGCGAGGACTACGCAGCCAAGGGCGCAGGCCAGCCCTGCGGCAATTGCGACAACTGCCTCGACCCGCCCGCCGCGTGGGATGCCACCGTGCCCGCGCAGAAGGCGCTCAGTTGCGTGTACCGCAGCGGCCAGCGTTTCGGCGCCGCGCACATCATCGACATCCTGCGCGGCAGCGAGAGCGAGCGCATCCGCCAGTTCGGCCACGACCAGCTCAGCACCTATGGCGTCGGCACCGATGTCGACGCGCGCGTGTGGAAGAGCGTGCTGCGCCAGCTCGTCGCGCAGGGTCTGCTCGATGTCGACGCCGAAGGCTACGGCGGCCTGCGCCTGACCGAAGCCAGCCGCGGTGTGCTCAAGGGCGAAACGCAGGTGATGCTGCGCAAGCCGACGAACACGAAGGAACGCGCACGGACCACACGCGCCGCGACCGGCGCCGATATCGACCTGGCACCGGCCGACCGGCCCCTGTTCGAATCCCTGCGCGCCCTGCGCGGACGTCTCGCACGCGAGCAGAACGTGCCTGCCTACGTGATCTTCCACGACGCGACCTTGCGCGAGATCGCACGCCTGCGCCCGATCAGCCACGGCCAGCTCGGCGGCATCGGCGGCGTGGGCGCCGGCAAGCTGGAGCGTTATGGCGACGCCGTGCTGGAAACGGTGCTGGACGCGGATTGACCGCGTCCAGCGGCCGGGCTACGGCGTGCCGCTCGCGGTGACGCGGCAGGTGAACTGCAGCGTCACGGTGCCGGTGGCCGGCAGTGTCGGAATGACAATGCCCACGCCCTGCAGCGCGGCGATCGTCAGGCCGGAGCCGGGGCATGCGGCATTGTTCGTCGCCGAGCAGCTGACCGTCGCCGCGCTGCAGTCGGCACCGGCGACCGCCGGGTCCTGCACCACCGCGCCATCCGCAGCGCCGGGACCGGCGTTAGCCACAAGCAGCGACCACGTCGCGCTCTGGCCCGATTGCACCGGGCTCGGCGACACGCTCTTGGTCATCGACAGATCCGCCGTGCCGCAGGCCGGCGTCGCGCTCGCGCTCGCCGTGTTGTTCGCGGTGCCGCCCGGCGCAGGCGTGGCGAAGCCGCCGCCGACCGCCGTGCCTTCCTCCAGCGCGCTGCCCTCCAGCGCGATGGTCGAGGTGTTCGTCACAGCGGCACACTGCCCCGCAGCGAACGTGCCGGTCACCGTGTAGGTCAGGCGTCCACCCGCTGCGCCGGCCTGACCGGCCGGCAAGGTTGCAACCGTGTTGATGGCGCCCGCACCCGATGCCGCTGGACAGCTCGCGGTCGGTGTGCCCCCGGCAGCGCATGTCCAGCTGACCGCACTGAAGCCGGCAGGCAGCGCATCGGTGATCCGCACCTGCGCATCGTGCGCGTTGGTCGGACCGACGGAGGGCTGCGCGGTGTTGTTTTCGAACAGCACCGTGAACGACGCGAGGCCCTCCGGCGTGTTGGGGTTGGCGGTCTTGAGCGTCCGTACGTCGACGTCGTTGTCTACGATCGTCCAGGTCGCCGCGGCCGCACCGGCCTGCCCGCACACCGTCGTCGAACGCGCGACGTAGTCGTCGGGCTGCGCGACGATCTCGAGCTCCACGGTGCGGTTGTTCTCGACCAGCGTGTTGCCGATCGTGTTCATGCCCAGCGGAAACGCTTCGCCGGCGTAGGTGCCTGCAGGCACGGTGACCGGCCACTGCACGGCATTGCCCGGCGTGGTGTAGTCGGTGCCGCGCACGGCCGTGCCACCCGCCACCCGCACCAGCACCTGCAGTGGCGCATCGAGATGGCCTGCGATGCTCAGCGACGGCAAGCCGGTCGCCGCACCTTCCAGGGTGCTGAACGCGCCGTTGCCCAGCTCCACGAAGGGCCGCAACGTGACCTGGATGTCGTCGAGGAAGTTGCCCAGTGCGGCGTTGTTCGGGTCGCCGGTTGAAATCGCCTCGAACCCCAGATTGGTGATGCCACTGACGCCGGCGTAGGTGAAGCTGCCGCTGTAGTCGCGCCAGTTGCCCGGCCCCGCCGCAACCGCCACCGTGCCCTGCGCCGCGGTGGGCGCGGCGCCGGTGCCGGCGTTGTTGCTGCTCATGGTGGCAATCGGCGTGGTGCCGACCAGAAAGCGCATGACGTCGGGTACGGTCGCACTGGTGCGGCCACGATGGCTCAGCCGCCAGCGCACGGTGTCGCCGTTTTCGAGGCAGACGTTCTGCGACAGGCGCGACGCCCGTTCCGCATTGAGTTCCGCGAACTGGGCGCCCGAGCGCGCAGAGACGAGTCCGGCTCCACCGCCGCGCGGACCGCGCCACAGTTCGATGATCGGCGCACTCACGCCTGCGGCGTACCCGGCCGGAAATGGCGTGCACGTTCCGCCATCGGTCGCACTGCTGCCCTGGGCGAAATTGGGATGATCGGTGGTCCAACCTGGTACCGCGGCTTCGTTGATGTAAAGCCTGCAGCCAGCACTCGCCAATACCGGTGATTCGAAACCAAGGTTGATGAAACTGCGCTGCACGACATTGACCTGCTGCGCATGCGAGAGCCCCGGCAACAGCACGGCGGCACTCGCCAGCGCGGTGGCCAGCAGGCGGCCACGCGGACCGGTGGAACGGAATTTGGAACGCGCGATACGCATGATCAATAGCTGCCGACGAAGTTGATGTAGAAGCCGCGGTGGTCGTAGTCGAGATCGGTGAGGTCGTCACTGAAATCGGTGAAGTTGTAGCCCACGCCAACACGGAAATTGCGGCCGATGTCGCGGTCCACGCCAGCCATCCAGCCCTGCCGAGTGCCGCCGTTGTCGACGTCGAGCCAGCGGTACTCGGCCAGCGCGTGCCACTTGTACAGCAGCTCGTAACGCACCTGGCTGGCAGCGAACGTCGTCGCCGAGTCGAACCACGCGCCGGTGCCGCGGCCGTAGCGCGCTTCGCCTTCGCGGCGAGCGAGCTTGCCGGCCACTTCCCAGCGGTCGTCGATGCGGTACACGCCTTCGAGCGACAGCACCTGCGACTTCTGGTCGTAGTCCGCACCGCCCAGCTGGCCCAGCGTCGCCAGGTCGTACAGATACGTGTAGCGGCCGAACAGGCCCCAGCGCGATCCATCCCACGGGCGGTACGCGAAGCCGAGATTGCTCTCGATGAACTTCGCGCTGGCGCGCGCATCGAGATCGTCCTGGGTGTCGGCGTAGTTGAAGCGCGCGGCGACGCGCCAGCTTTCGTTGAGGCGATGCTGCACGCGGTTGGTGGTGATCCACTGCGTGCGACGTTCCGCGCCGGTGTCCTCGCGCCACTCGATCTTGCTCTGCCAGTCGGTGACGTTGGAGGTGCGACCACCCGAGACGCTGATCGCGCGCCGGTCGACCTGGCCGCCATCGCGCGTCGTCAACTCGCCGTCCGACAGCGTGAAGCCGAGGTTCCAGCCCACGCCCGGATAGAAATCCATGCCGTAGGTGTGCGCCAGGCCCGACTCCTGCCGGGTCTTGAGGAACTGGCTCTCGTTGAACACGTTGACCTGGTTCGACAGGCGCCAGCGCTGGCCGAGCGTCCAGCCGTTCTGGCGGGTCGGGTTGAACAGCGGGTCGTACTCGGTGGTATCGGTCGAGTAGGTGTAGGCGCCGTACAGCGCGTGCTGCGGCGACAGCCGGTACTCGCCGTTGACCTGCGCCGCGTCGCCGCGATCGCCGGTGGTGACTTCGCCGCCCAGCGTCGAGAGGTTGGCGAAGTTGTAGCGGGCGCCGAGCGTAAATGCATCGTTGTCCGCGTAACGACCATCGTCATCGTCGAGCGTCAGCTGCGCAACGCCGTAGACGTCGAGCGACGTGCCGAAGCGATGCGTGTAGCGCAACGCGCCGATCGTGCCGGCGATGTCCGCCGTCGCCGCGCGTTCTTCCTGCACACGGCGCAGTTCGGCGGCAAGCGCGGAGACGTCGGAGAAGCGCCACTCGGTCGTCGCCTGCGCCTGCACAAGCGCATCGACACCGCGTTCGGCGCGGCTGTAGCGCGCGTATAAGCCGATGTCGGACGTGAACTCGCCCAGCACTTCGGCGCCGTATTCCTCGATGTCGGCGCCCGTGTCGAAACGCGCGACCGAGAAGCCGGCATCGACGCGGCGCCACCACGCGCCCGTGCTCCAGTCCTGCGTGGTCCAGCCAAGCTCGCGGAAGTTCGCGCGCAGTTCGACCGCACTCGCCTCGCCTTCGCGCGGACCGACCGGGTTGAGCTGGGTGAAGGTGAAACCGCCGTTGTCGGAGAAGAACACCGGCGCGCCGGTGGACTCGGTGCGGCTGTGCTCGAGCTTGAGATAGGTGCCCTTGCCGGCCTGCAAGGTCAGGTCGGCCGACATCAGCGTGTAGTCCTCGCCGGCACGGTTTTCGTCGACCCAGGTCGCGCCGAGGCCGACGTGATCGCCGAACCACTGCTTGGCGCGCACGCCGGCAGCGATCTCGTCGGGATCGAAGCCCGCAGGCACCCATTCGTAGTCGACGATCAGGCGCTGTTCGAAGCCGTCGAGTGGTGCGTCACGGGTGATCGTGGGCACGTTGTCGCGCGACACCGGCATCAACGGACGCGTCAGGATGATGCGGCCCTGCAGTTCGTCGATCTCGTAGTCGGCGCCGCGCAGCAGCACGCTGCGGACTTCGACGCGGCCCGTCGTCGGATCGCGCGTTTCCACGACCACCTGCTCCGACCCCGGCAACACGTCGGTGTGGCGCAGGTAGTACAGGCTGCCGCCGGTGCCGACGAATTCGCTGTGGCCCGGCGCGGTCTGCGCTTCGGAACCGAACGCACGCAGTTCGCTGACCGGGTCGCCCCACACGTTGGCCGCGCGCGAACGCCACGCCAGCGCCGCGCCGTAGAGCGCACGCTGGTACTGGCCGTACTCGGTGCCGGTGAAGCCGGTCGAGAAGTTGCCCCACAGCGCCTGGTTCTTGTCCCAGTCCATGCGCACGTAGAAGCGGCCCATGGTGTCGACGTCGCGATACGTCGTGGAATCGTCGCCGTAGCTCGGGTAGTACAGGTCCGGATCGACGCGGCGGAAGATGTCCTGCGGATCGGCAGCGGTGAACCCGTCGAACAGATCGCTGAGCGGCCGGTTCTGCGTATCGGCCTGCGCAGTGATCAGATACTTGCCGCCGATCTTGCCCTTGCCGTAGAACGCCAGGCGGCCATCGCTGAGGATGTCGTCTTCGCGGCCGGCCAGTGCCATTTCGCGGCCGGGACCGCTGGCCTTGTTCTGGAACATGGTGACATCAGCGATGCCGACACCGAAGAAATAGCGGCCGCTGACGTCGACATCCAGTGCGTGGTGCGCGGTGTCGCCGTTACGGTTCTTCAGGCCGATGTCGAACCGGTGCTGGCCGACCGGCATCAGGTATTCGGCGACGAACTTGCGTTCCAGATCGACCGGATAGCTGTCGCCGTTGATCAGCAGCGTCTGGCCTTCGGCCAGGTTGCGACCCTGGATGCGCACGCGCGAGCCGTACACCGGAATGTTCTGCTGGCGCAGGCCGTTGCCGGAGAACACGGCATCGACCAGCGACTGCGTCGCAACCTGGTCGGTGGTCAGCGCGGTGCCGAGCGCACGCTCGGTGCCGGTGCGCAGCATCTGGTCGCCGCGATCGGCCTCGGCCGGTGTGACCAGCTGCAGGCGATGCGTATACGTCTCGTCGAAGTGGCCCTGCGCGTCGTAAGCACGCAGCACGTAGACCAGCTCGTCGCCGGGACGGAACTGGCGACCGGCGGGCAACGTGCCGTCCCACTCGGCGTCGGCTACGGCGGCGTGCGGCAGATCGAACTGCGCGATCGGCTCGATCAGATCGGCATCGCTGGCGCGATAGAGCGTGAGCTCCAGGCGATCGATGAAGTCGACATAGTTGCTGCGCGCGTAGAAGCGCACCGGACGCGTGATGCGACCGGCTTCGAACGGCGCCAGCGACGGGCCGGACACCGACAGTTCGGGCTGGCCGAGATCGGGATCTTCAGTTGCCCAGATCGCGCCACCACCGGGCAGTTGCACCGAGAAACGACCGAGCGCGGTCGCGCGTCCCGGCTGCTCCAGTGCCACGCTGACGCGGCGATCGGGCTGCAACGCGGCCGACGACGAGCGCGCGGACGTGCCCGTGGTCACCGGCTGGTCGAAGCTGCGCGAGCGCAGCTGGAACAGCGTCGCGTCGCCGTCGCGGCAACCCGAGTCGTCGCAATCGATCGCGCTGCCGGTCGGCGCTGCACTGGCGGCTTCAGTCGCGACCGCGTCCTGCGCCGTCGCGGCTGCCGACGCCATGCTGGCCAGAATGCCCAGCAGGGTGGCGTCGAGCAGTTTCATCTTCATGTTGCGGTTCCCGTTCACTTGCGCACCTCCCCGACCGGTGCGGCCGGATCGCGCGTGGCCTCGACCCGTGTATTCGCGCGCACCTCCGGACTCAAGCGCCCTGCGAGTGCGTCGTAGACCGCCCGCGCACGGCGCAGGCCCAGATCGACGTTGTAGGCATGTGCGCCGCGCACGTCGGTGTGTCCGACGATGCCGACCACGCCGCCGCCCAGGGTTTCGAGACGCGCGGCCACTGCATCGAGCAGCGCCGCGAATTCAGGCCGGATCGTCGCGCGATCGGTATCGAACAGCACCGTGCCGAGCAGCACGTCGCCGTTGCCGACACCGGCCACCAGCGCATGCGGATCTTCTACCCGCGTGCGCAGTTCGACCTGCAGCGCCTGCGCGGCCGCGGGCGACACCTTGCCCTGCAGCGCGTCGCGTACCGACGCCGCACGTGCGAACGCCAGCGCTTCCTGCCCACCTTCGCCGGTGATGACGATGCTGCCGCTGCCATGGCGGTCGACCTCGCGCGCCATCGCTTCGATCGCCGGCAGCATGTCCGCGCGCAGCGCGCTGCTGTCGGGATCGAACATCACTTCGCCCAGCGTCATCTCGACGGTCTCGCCCGGTGCCTGCAGCTCGACCACCGGCAGACGCACGCCGAAGTCGAAGCGCACCGGCAGACCGGCGGTCACGCGACGCACCAGCGGATTGGCCGTGGTGAACGTGGTGCCCAGCGGCAGCGTCGCGGGATCGACCTTGAGGATGAAGTTGCGGCCATGCGCGGCGGTGCCGCCCGGCACGTCGACCAGGTGGTAGCGGCCGTACTGGTCGGTCTCGATCAGCAGACCTTCGACCGACGCGATGCGCACGCCCGGAATGCCGCGCTCGTCGATGCCAACGTTGCCGATCACGTACTCGACCAGCACGCCTTCGCCGTCCTGCGAGACGCGGCGGGTCACCACCGGCTCGGCAGCCGACAGCCCCTTCGCCACGTCGCCACTGCGCTCCAGGCGCGTGCTGCCATCGGCCGACATGCGCAGGGTCGCGCCGTCGCCGCTGGTGAGCACGAAGTCACCGGTGAAGTCCGCGCTGCGCAAACGCTGGCGGATCACGATCTGGTTCGCCTCGACCGGATCCGCGACCGACTGGCGACCGGCGATCGTGTCGAGCACAACACCGTGCAGCAGCGGTGCGCTGGCGTCGGCGAGCGGCTGCGGGCCGTCGCCATGATCGATCGTCGTCGAACCTGCGATGTAGGCACCCGGTGCGAAGCCACCCTGCACGCGTACATCGCGCAGCGCCGCACTCGCCTGCCAGCCATCGCCGTTGCGATCGTCGAACACGGTGCCGAACACGAGGCTGTCGTCCAGCAGCGGATCGAACGCGGTCTGCACCTGCGCAGTCGCAACGTTGGACAGCGCGATGCCGCCTGCGCTCTGCGCCTGCACCTGGTTGACGTGACCACCGGCGCGGATGCCGGCACCCACGCGCAGCAGGTAGCTCATCGTCAGGCTGTCGCCCGGCGCGAGATCGAGGCTGGCGATGCGGATCGGACGTGCGCCCGTCACCGACAGCGCACGGCCATCGCTGGCGGCCAGCGACCCGTCGACGTAGCTGAAGCCCGCCGGCGGCGTGTCGACCACGCTGGCACCCGAGACCACGGCATTGCCGATGTTCTCGACCGTCACCGTGTAGCGCACCAGATCGCCGACCTTGACCTCGCGCACAGCGGCGGTCTTGGTCACGCGCAGCGGCGACACGCCTTCGACGCGGATGGTCACCGTCGCGGTGTCGCAGATCGCCGCCGGGAACGAGGTGTCGCAGACGCGGTAGGTGAAGCGGTCCTCGCCTGCGAAGCCGAACTCGGGTGTGTAGGTGCAGATGCCGTTGGCGCACACCACGCTGCCGTGACCGGCCGGCGTGATCACCGTGATCGAGTTCGGATCCAGCGGCGCGCCGGTGCTGCGATCGTTGCCGACGACGACGATCTGCAGCGGCACGCCGGATTCGGCGGTGCCCGCATCGTCATCGATCGCCTCGACCACGTTCGGACGCACCGTCACGACCACGGTCGCGGTGGCGCAGTTGTCCGGGTTGGTGGTCTCGCAGATCGTGTAGGTGAAGCTGTCGTCGCCCGCGAAACCGGGGGCCGGCGTGTAGACGATGCTGCCGTCCGGATTCACGACCACGCTGCCGTTGCCAGGTGGCGTGACCGTGATGGTCACGTTGTCCGGATCGACCGGCACGCCATTGAGCGTGTCGTTGTCGAGCACCGGAATGGTGACCGGCGTGTTCTGATCGGTGGTGGTGCTGTCGTCCACGGCCGTCACGTCCGGCGCGACGACGGTGATCGTCACGCTGGCAGTACTGCAGTTGGTCGGATTGAGCACTTCGCAGATCTCGTACTCGAATGTGTAATCACCCGCTGGCGTGCCCGGCGCGACGCCGATGACGCCCGTCTCCAGGTCGACCGTGATGCCGCCCGGCAGCGTGCCGACGATGGTGATGTCGACCAGCGAGGGATCAGTGATCGGCTGACCATTGAGCGTGTCGCCGTCGAGCACGTTGCCGACATTCGGATTGCCGCTGCCGCCGTTGACCGGATCGAGGGTGTCGTCGATCGCGACGATCGCAGGCGCCTCGACCGTGATCTTGACCGTCGCGGTGCTGCAGTTGGTCGGGTTGAGCACTTCGCAGATCTGGTACTCGAACGTGTAGTCGCCTGCCGGCGTACCCGGCAGCACACCGATCGCACCCGTGTCGAGATCCACCGTCAGCTGCGGCGGCAGCGTGCCGACGATCGTGATGTCGACCAGCGACGGATCGGTGATCGCCACGCCACTGAGCGTGTCACCGTCGAGCACGTTGCCGACCGCGGGATCACCCGATGCGCCGTTGACGCCGGTGTAGATGTCATCGACCGCAGCGATCAGCGGCGCTTCGACCGTGATCGTCACGGTCGCGATGCTGCAGTTGCTCGGGTTGAGCACTTCGCAGATCTGGTAATCGAACGTGTAGTCGCCGGCCGGTGTACCCGGCAGCACGCCGATCACGCCGGTGGCGAGATCCACCGTCAGCTGGGGCGGCAGCGTGCCGACGATCGTGATGTCGACCAGCGACGGATCGGTGATCGCCACGCCATTGAGCGTGTCACCGTCGAGCACGTTGCCGACCGCGGGATCGCCCGATGTGCCATCGATGCCGGTGTAGGTGTCATCGACTGCCGTAATCACCGGCGCGTCGACCGTGATCGTCACCGTCGCCGTGCTGCAGTTGGTCGGGTTGAGGACCTCGCAGATCTGGTAGTCGAACGTGTAATTGCCGGCCGGGGTACCCGGCAGCACACCGATCACACCCGCGTCGAGATCCACCGTCAGCTGCGGCGGCAGCGTGCCGACGATGGTGATGTCGACTAGCGACGGATCGGTGATCACGACGCCATTGAGCGTGTCGCCGTCGAGCACGTTGCCGACCGCAGAATCGCCCGATGCGCCGTTGACGCCGGTATAGGTGTCATCGACTGCCGTGATCACCGGCGCGTCGACCGTCACAGTGATCGTGGCCGTGGCGCAGTTGGTCCGATTCAGGGCATCGCAGATCTCGTACTCGATCTCGTAGCTGCCCGCCGGCGTTCCGGCCGGTACGCTGACGACGCCCGTTGCAGGATCCAGCACCGGCACCAGACCGCCATTGATCGGCGTCGCCGGTGTCGTCACGCGACCAATGATGTCGGCCGGATCGACCGGTGCGCCGCCGAGCGTGTCGTTGTCGTAGGCGTTACCGGCGTTCGGGTTGCCAGCGGCGCCATTGACCGGACCAAGCGGATCGTCGGTCGCAGTGATCTGCGGCAGCACGTTGTGTTCGGTCGTGCAGGTCGTGCAGACCGGCGTCGGCTGCGTGCCACCTGGCGGCACGGACGCCACGACGGCGTTGCGCAGCGTACCGACCGCGTCGGCATCGACGGTCGCGGTGTAGCTCACGGTGTAGGTGCCCGGCACCGTGCCCGACGGCAGCGTGCAGCTCAGGCTGCCCGTGCACGTCAGGATGCCCGGGCTCGTGACCGCACCGAAGCTCAGACCTGCGCCGAGCGTGTCGGTCAGCGTCACGACCTCTGTCGTCGCTGCGTCGGCAACGGTGGCCGACAGCGTGTAGGTCAACGTGGTGCCGGCGGCGACCGTGGTGCCCGACGCCGGATCGGCGGTCTTGACGATCGTCACCGACGACGCTGCGAGCGGATGGCTCGTGGAGCAGCTGGTGCAGACCGGCGGCACCGGCGAAGGCGCGTTCGGGTCGTCACCGCCTGCGGCAATGACCGAATTCGTCACGCGGACGGTCGCATCCGCATCGACGTCCGCGGTGTAGCGCACGGTGTAGGTGCCCGGCGCGGTGCCGGCCGGGAGAGTGAAGGTGCGCACGGCGCCCGTACCGCCTGCGACGAAGCTGCCGGGCTCGACCACGGCGCCGAAGGTGAGGCCGTCGCCGAGCGTGTCGGTCAGCACGACGTCGGACAGGATCGCCGCGTTCGCGATCGTCGCCGTCAGCGTGTACGTCAGCGTCTGGCCGGCGGTGACCGCCGTGTTGGTCGCGATGTCGGCACTCTTGGAGACCGCCACCGCCGGGCCGACCGGTGTGGTCACGCTGCAGACGTTGCCGGGGGCGGCGCAGTCCAGAACATCACCATTGAAAGACACCGTGTTGGCGATCGAGGTCGCGGACGCAGGCAGCGGTGAAACGACATCGACGATGAAGCTCACAGTGACGGTTCCGCCCGCCGGCACGTTGAGCGCAGCCGTATTGCTGCAGCTCGTGCCGGTGCAGGCGAAGCCGTCACGCCCGGCGACGTGGACCGTATTCGCCGGTACGGTTTCGCGGACTTCGCCCGGGAACAACGTGTCGGCCGCGCCACCGTTGTTGGTGAATGCGATCGCATAGTTGAGCTGGTCACCGGCGCGCACACGCGTTGCCGCGGTCGCCGCGACGCCGTTGACCTGCGCCAGCGACTTCACGACAGAGAGATCTGCCTGTAGCGGTGCCGGGTACGCGCAGGACGCCAGGTCGCGGGAGCCCCCCAGGCTGGTAGACGCCGCCCGGGTCAACGCGCCTGTTGCGGGATCGTAGGCGTAATAGCTGCTCGTCGCGGAATTGTCAGCAACATACAGACGCCCGTCGTCGCCGAAGGCGACGCCCGCCCACGAGATTGTCGAGGGCTGACCATTGAGCAGCGGGCGCGTCTGGCGGACCGCGACCGGATTGCCCGGCAGCGAAAAGTCGATGCGGTACAGATCCACACCCGCCGACAGCCAGCCGAATCCGACTGCGTCGAACGCGATGTCTCCAGAGCCGAGGTTGGTCGGCGCGACGTCGTACTGCAGGTTACCGATGTTCTGCGCGGCGTAACCAAAACCGGAGGCGTCGGCGGTTACACGGTAGACGGTCGGTGCACCAGCACCTGCAACGAGATAGCCCACGCCATTGCGGTCCATGCCGGCGCGCGGCAGATCGACAACCGGAACCGCGGACGACAGCGCCTGGTACCAACCGCCATTGTCGGCGTCATAGGCCCAGAGCATCGATCCGGTGGTCGCGTGGAACAGCAACCGGTCCGTCACAGGATCAACCATCAGTCCGTTGACGTTGCCGGTCACCGATGGCAACGCCAGCACGTCGACCGCGGCGTCCGTCGCAGCGCCAACTTCGTAGCGCGAGATCCGCACGCCGTTGTTGCCGCCGACCATGCTGAAGACCGCATTGCTGGTCGCCGTGCCGCCCGGTGCGCTGCAAAAGCTGTAAGCCGGCGCCGCGGCTGTGACGTTGAGCGTCGCGCTGGAGACGTTGTTCTGCGGCTGCGGGTCACTGATGCCTGCAGGCGTGATCACCGTGGCGGTGTTGACCACGGTGGCTTGCGCACCGACATCGCTGAAGAGGGCTGCGCCCGCCACGAGGCCAAGCGCTAGCAGAAAGCCACGGGCATACACCCGGACCGGATCGGTCATTCCGTTGTCGAACACGTCGTACGCCCCTATTCGCAGCGCCCCGGATGGGTCGCCGAGGGTGGCCGCAGGCCACCCGTTTCTATCGCCGACGCCGGCTTGCGCGGCTCGGTGACACCCCTTCACTGCCGTCCGGAAACTCGGAGACGTTAAAGCGTCGCGAATTCTATGTGAACACGCGCACACAATCACCCACTGAACCTCACTTTTCCTCACCTAAGGTGAGCAAATTCAGCTGGGCTTAAGTTCGTTCAGACTGCGATCATAGGAAAACTCTGACTACGGAATCGGAAGATGCGACTACTGGCATGGCTGCAAGGCAAGCAGCTCGTGGATCCTGTGGAACGCCGCAACGCTCCGATGCTGCAGGTGGTGCTGTTGCTGCTCGGTACGGTCCCTCCGATGCTTTGGCTGGCGCGGCTGTTGGTGACCGACATCCCATGGCGAGCTGGTGAAACGATCTCGCTGCTCACCAGCCTCGCGATCAGCGCGGTCGCGCTCTGGTCTTTCGCCCTGATCCGCGCAGGACGGATGCGACGCGCGGTATGGCAGCTGCTTGCAGTCGTCGCGGCGGCAATGATCAGCGCCTATGCGGGCGCGGGTCTCGAGGCCCAGATATTCGAACAACCCATCCAGGTCATGTGGCTCTTCGTCGCAGGCATCATGATCGGACGTCGCGCGCTCTGGGCGATGTACGCGGTGCTCGTACTCGCGATGGCGCTCGGCGCGCGCACGGACGCGGCAGCATCCGGCGAGTTCGGGCTGTTGCTGGGTGACGTCGGCATCCGCGCCATCATGTTTATGCTGATCGCGATTGTCATCGACCGCACCGTGCAGTCCTTGCGCACCAGCTTGGATGAAGCGACTGCACAGTCAGCCGCACTGGCAGTCGCGAATGCGCGGCTCGCCGATGAGATGGTGGCGCGCGAGCGCGCGCAGGACCGTGCCCTACATGCGCAGAAGGTCGAAGCGATCGGGCGCATGTCCAGCGGTATCGCGCACGACTTCAATCACCTGCTGGCGTTGATGCTCGGCTATCTGGAACGCGCGCAGGATACGGCCGCTCCGGACGTCCGCAACGAAGCGTTGACGGCGCTGGGGGCGACACTGCAACGCGCGAGCGCCACGACCGGCCAACTGCTGCAGTTCGCCCGCGACGACCCGCGTCGCGTGGCGCATTTCGATGCAATTGAAGCAATCCGGAACGCCGCTCCGCTGCTGCGGCAGGCCCTCGGCGCCCGCATTCCACTGTCACTGTCGCTGCCTGACGCGCCCTGCAGGATCGAATTCGATCCTGCGCAGTTTCCCCTCATGCTGCTCAATCTCGCCGCGAATGCTGCGCAGGCGATGCCGCACGGCGGCCGCCTCGGGATTACGGCTGCGTGTCGGGGGCATGCATTGCGTATATCCGTGCGCGACAGCGGTCACGGCATGAGCGACGACGTTCGGGCACGTGCGATCGAGCCGTTCTTCACTACACGGCCGCCTGGTCAGGGCACCGGGCTCGGACTGTCGGCGGTCGACGGCATGGTGCGTGACGCGGGCGGCGCTCTGGCGCTGGAGAGCGCGCCTGGCGCCGGCACCGCCGTTCATATCACGCTCCCGGTCCACGTCGATTCGCCGAGCGGGTGCCATGCCCCCTACCAGGTCAACACATAGCCGACACTCCGGACGGTTCGGATTGGAAGCTCGACGTTTGCGCTCTCTGTGCATTTCCGGCGCAGCCGATAGACAAGCATCTCAAGCCGATGCGGATCAAAGCCCTCCACGTCGTCCACCAGGCGCGCGATCAGGGCATCGCGCTTCACCGGGACACCGGGGGTGGCAGCCAGAAGCTGCATGACCTGATGCTCCTGCAGCGACAACGCGATGACCGAGCCCGTCGGCGTGTAGAGGCGCCAGCCCCGCGGGTCGAGCGACCAGCTCCCCGCGGGCGCACTCTGCGTGAACACCGCCCGCAACGCGCCCACCAACGTCGCACGATCAACCGGCTTGACGAGGAACGCCGCGACACCGACCTCGTCGGCGCGCCGCCGCGCCGCATCGGACCCCCTGCCTGTCAGCATGATCAGCTTGGGAGGATCGCGCTGTGTGCGCAGATGTCGCGCGATCTCGAACCCGTCTTCGTCCGGCAGCTCGACATCCAGCAACACCGCATCGAATCGCGTCGACACCAATGCGCGGTAGAGCGCAAGCGCCGATGACATGCCCGTGACCTCGAAGCCTGCCTGGAGCAGAACCGGCATCAGGATCGCCTCACGAAACTCCGGGTCATCTTCGACGATCGCCACTCGGTGTCGTACTTGCACGCGTAATCGTCCCTACAAAAACGGCCCGGACGCTGGGGGTGCGTCGAGCACGGACGACAACATAGCAAACGGCTCGAGCCATTCGGCAATCGTCTGCCCGGCCACGTCTGGCGCGGTCCGAGTCCGCAAGGGACGGGGGGCCGCGCACGTTGAACCGCGCAAACTGATGCTGGGAGACGTCACGCGTCACACGCCCCCCGAGCCGCTGAAAGACAGCGGACCCGCTTGGCGGTCATTCTCGTACCTGTGCACTTCGAAGCATGCTCTCGAAGACGCCACGCGCCAGGGGCGTAGAACATCTGCCCCTGTTTCAGCCTTGAATGGTGGGTCGTGATGGATTCGAACCATCGACCAGCGGATTAAAAGTCCGATGCTCTACCGACTGAGCTAACGACCCGGAAGACAGTCGCCGGCAGCAGTGGCCGGCGCAGGGGCCGCATTCTAACGCAATGTGGGCGGCGCGTCGGCCTCAGACCGTCGTGTTCGCGTAATGCGTGGGATCGGGCACGCCCGCTGCGTCGAATCCGTCCGCGCGCAAGCGGCACGCGTCGCAATGGCCGCAGGCCAAGCCCTGTGCATCGGCGTTGTAGCAGGACACGGTCAGGCCGAAGTCGACGCCGAGGCGCACGCCCTCGCGCACGATGTCGCCCTTGCCCATGCGCTGCAGGGGGGCGTGCACACGGATGCCGGCGCCTTCGACGCCGGCCTTGGTCGCGAGGTTGGCCAATCGCTCGAAGGCATCGACGAACTCGGGTCGGCAATCCGGATAGCCGGAATAGTCGACCGCGTTGACGCCGCAGAAGATGTCGGCCGCGCCGAGCACTTCGGCCCAGCCGAGGGCGAGCGACAGCATGATCGTGTTGCGGGCGGGCACGTAAGTCACCGGAATGCCTGGGCCGCCCGCCTCCGGCACATCGATCTCGTCAGTGAGTGCCGAACCGCCGATGCTGCGCAGGTCGACGTCGACGGTCTTGTGCAACGTGACGCCCATCGCCGCGACGACGCGCGCGGCGGCATCGAGTTCGGAAGTGTGGCGCTGGCCGTAGCGCACGCTCAGCGCATGCACGTCGAACCCCTGTTCCTGGGCGATGGCGATGACGGCGGCGGAGTCCATGCCTCCGGACAACAGGACGACGGCTTTTTTCATGAGGCGATCTGGATGCGGAACGGAAATTCGGATGCCGCGTGACAGGCTAGCGCAGTCTTCGGGCGGATGCCGGGCTCAGCGCCCGGGTTCGTCATCCCACAGCAGCTTGTGCAGTTGCATCTGGAACTTGACCGGCAGGCGGTCGGCGACGATCCAGTCGGCCAGTTCGCGACCGGTGATCTCGCCCTTGCTCGGCGAGAACAGCACGTCGCAGCGATGCGGCAGCCCCTTCGTAAGCACAACGTCGCGCGCCCACTCGTAATCCGCGCGCGAACACACGACGAACTTGATCTGGTCGTGCGCGGTCAGCAGCGAGAGATTCTCCCAGCGGTTGCGATGCGTTTCGTTGGAGGCAGGCGTCTTGATGTCGAGCACGCGGCTCACGCGCGGATCGACGTCGCTGATGTCCAGCGCGCCCGAGGTTTCCAGCGACACCTGGTAGCCGGCATCGCACAGACGTCGCAGCAGGCCGATGCAGCGCTTCTGCGCCAATGGTTCGCCGCCGGTCACGCACACATGGCGGACGCCATGTTTCGCGACCTCGGCGAGGATGTCGTCGATCGTCCACCAGTCGCCGCCGTGGAAGGCGTACGCGGTGTCGCAGTAGGTGCAGCGCAGCGGGCAACCGGTCAGACGGACGAACACCGTCGGCCAGCCGGCATCACGGGCTTCGCCCTGCAAGGACAGGAAGACTTCGGTGAGTTTGAGCCGGTCGGCCGCGGATGCGGCGACCGCATCGGGCGCGACGGCGGTCATGGATCAGCGCAGGCGCGAGAGCTGGATCGCGCGGAGCCGGTCGGCGGCGGTGCGTGCCGCGTCGGTGCCGGGATACTGCTTGCCGACATCGGCGAGCGTCTTCTCGGCGCCGTCGAGGTCTTTCAGTCCGTACTGCGACAGGCCGACCTTGAGCATCGCGCCCGGAGCCTTGTCGCTCTGCGGATAGCGCTGCAGCAGCGACAGGAACTGCTCCTGCGCCAGTGCGTAATTCTGGGTGACGTAATAGCTCTCGCCGAGCCAGTACAGCGCATTCGGCGCGTAGCTGCCCTGCGGGTGCTGCTGCAGGAAGCCCTGGAACAGCGTGGCGGATTCGTCATAACGCGCATTCTTCAATGCATCGAACGCCTGCTCGTAAGCGGCGCGTTCGTCGGCAGGTGCGGCCTGCGTTGCGACGGGCGCAGCGCCCGTCGCAGAACCACGCGCGGCCTGCGCATTTGCGCCTGCCGCGGGTGCCGGCGTTGCAGCGCCGGTGGGATCGGGCAATTCAAGACCACCGCCACCGCCGCCCTGCCCGCTCTCGAGCCGGTTGAGCCGGCCGTCGATGTCGAGATACTGGCTGCGGTTGCTGGACTTGAGCTGCTCGTTCTGCTGCTGGAGTTCTTCCACCTGCGAGCGCAGGGACACGATCTCCTGCCGCAGCTGGTTGAGCTGGTTGAGCAGATCGACGTTGGCGCTGGTATCACCCGCGCGCGCTTCGAGCGAGGCCACGCGGTCTGCGAGGCTCGCCCGTTGCGCCCATGCGGGCGCGGCGACCACGAGGGTCGCCGCGAACGCTACTGGGAGTACCAGCCAATGACGCATCGAACGCATCAGCGCGCGGTGTAGATGATCTCGACGCGACGATTGCGGGCCCAGCAATCTTCGTTCGAGTCATTGCAGACCGGACGCTCTTCGCCGTAGCTGACGACAGCCAGCTGGGCAGCCGAACCACCGTTGGCCTGCAGTGCCGAGGACACGCCATTGCCACGACGCTCGCCCAGACCCTGGTTGTACTCGCGGCTGCCGCGCTCGTCGGCGTGGCCTTCCAGCGAGATGCGCGCAGCGCTGCGGTCACGCAGGTACTTGGCATGGCAAGCCATTACGGCCTGGAACTCGGGACGCAGGTTGTCCTGGTCGAGATCGAAGTAGACGACTCGCTGACGCAGGCATGCATCGCTGTCGAGGTCGGCCGGGCTGTACGCACCCGCGGTCGGGTTAGCCGGAGCCACGGTGCCGGTCGACGGACCGGTATCGACCGGTGCCTCTTCCTTGACCTTCTTGGAACACGCAACAGCAGCGGTGCAGAGCATCGCGGCCAGCATCAAACGGGTGGTCATCTTCATCTCGTCGATCCTTGGTTTTCTATGGCAACAGGGCAATTGTTATTGGTCGGGACGTGCAGGCAGCGTCAGCGCTGTTCCCGGTACGGACCCCAAGCCGGCTCGCGCACATCGCCATCGGCGAGGACGAGGCGCTGACGCACACGGCCATCCGAGGACACCGCATACAACACACCCCTGCGCCCCTCACGCGCCGCGTACAGGACCATGCCGGCGTTCGGGGCAAAGCTCGGCGATTCGTCGAGCGACCCTGGCGACAGCGTAGACCAGCGGGGCGACCCCAGGCTGCGATCCAGCAGTGCAATACGGTACACGTTGCCTGAACCTTGCGCCACGACGATTTTCTTGCCATCGAAGGACACCGACGGGTCGGCGTTGTAGCTGCCCTCGAATGTCACGCGGGTCGCGCTGCCGCCCGACACCGGCGCCTGGTAGACCTGCGGCCGCCCGCCGCGGTCCGAGATGAAGTACAGGCTGCCGCCGTCGGCCGCCCACGAGGGCGAGGTGTCGATGGCGAAGTGGTTGGTGACCTGGGTCAGCGCCTTGCTGCCGAGGTCCATCACGTAGATCTCGGGGTTGCCGCTGCGCGACAGCGACAGCGCCAGACGACGGCCGTCAGGCGAGAACGCCGGCGCGCCGTTGATGCCGCGGAAGCTCGAAACCAGTTCACGACCGCCGCTGGTGATGTCCTGGATGTAGATCGCCGAGTTGCCGCTCTCGAAGCTGACGTAGGCGACGCGGCGGCCGTCCGGGCTCCAGCTCGGCGACATCAGCGGCTCGTTCGAGCGCACGACCGTCTGCGGGTTGTGGCCATCGGAGTCGGCGACGATCAGCGCATAGCGCGCGCTCGGGCCGACGCCGGTCTGGGTGATGTAGGCGATCCGGGTCCAGAACGCGCCACGCACGCCGGTGATCTTCTCGTAGATCGCGTCGGCCATCTGGTGGGCCACATCACGCATCGCATTCGGACGCGCGGTCATCGCCAGGCCGAGCACGCGCTCCTGCTTGGCGACGTCGAACAGCTCGTACTCGACCCGGTAGCTGCCGCCGCCGGCGTCGACGACGCGACCGACGACAAGGAAGTCCTGACGCAGCGCGCGCCAGGTGGGGTATTGAACCTCGCTGCCGCGGGTCGGGCGCTCGACGATGTCGCGCTCGGGCAGAGACCGGAACTGGCCGGAGCGGTCGAGATCGGCGCGCACGACGGCGGCGACATCGGTATCGGGCGCGGCGCCACTGCCCTGGTAGGGCATCGGCACGACCGCGATCGGCATCGCCTGGGCGCTGCCGCCGGTGATGTCGATCTCGAGGCCCTGCTGCTGCGCACTGGCGAGCATGGGCAGGCCGAGTGCGAACAGAGCCAACAGGCAACGGATCAGAATGGGTTTCATCGGCTTACCGGTTTGAAGAGAGTGAACCCGGGCAGCTTGGCCGCTGGACCGGGGAACAGGATGAATACCAGCGCAATCATCGCGCCGCGCAGGTGAACGGGATGGTGAGGCTGCGCGGAAACGCCGGCGCCACGCCGGCACAGGGCGACGGCGCGGCAGCCGGACACGGAGCGCATGACACCACGATCGAAGGGCGCGCAACGCGGCGCGCCGACATCAATCCTGCGCCGTGAAGTTGAGGTTGAGCCTGCGGTTGAAGACCGACTGGAAGCCTTCGTACGGCAGCGGTTCGGCCGCGCGCACCGCGGCTTCGACCGAACGGCGGCCCTGCGCGTCGTACGGACAGGACGCGTCGAACTCGACGTTCAACACCTCGCCACCCGGCAACTGGGTGATGTAAAGGCGGCAGCGCTGGCCCAGCGGCACGTTGTCCGGGCGACGCCAGTTGCGACGGATCGCTTCCTGCAACGCGGCGGCGTACTTCGCAGCCAGACCGCTGTCGCCATCGGGCCGACCCGGCGGCGGGCTCGCGGCGGACGCGGCGGCGCGCTGCTCGGACGCCTGCTGCGCATTGCGCTCGGCGATCTGCTTCAGACGCTGCTCCGACAGCTGCGCTTCGCGCTGGGTCTTCTCGCGCTCGGCACGCAGCTTCTCGAGTTCCTGGCGCGCGAGCCGGCGCTTTTCCTCGGCTTCCTGCTGCTTCTGCTGCTCGGCCAGCTCGACCTGCGCCTGACGACGCTTCTCTTCCTGTTCTTTCTCGCGCTGCTCGGCAGCCAGCGCATCGCGACGCACGGCGGCCTGCGAGACGGTGTCGGGCTCGGGCACAACTTCCTGCAGCTGCGGCTGGCGCTGCTCGACGGCGTCCTCGGGGCGCGGTTCGGGCAACGGCTGCGGCGGTGCGGACGCGGGCTCTTCGACCGGTTCGGGCACCGGTTCCGGCACGGGATCGGGAACCGGATCGGGCAGCGGCTCGGGCTTGCTGGCCAGCGCGCGCCGGTCGGCGGCGCTCAGCGCGTTGGGATCGATGATGTCGGCCGAGACCGGCGAACCCATCGCCGATTCGGGCCGCGACGACGCGCTCCACAGCGCGCCGAGAATGATCAGGCCGAACAGCAGCACATGGACCAGGATCGACAGTCCGATCGCCACTACATTGTCGGAACGCGACTCGCGCATCTCAGTTCGCGCTTTCCGCCGGACGGCTGATCAGGCTGACCTTGGTGATGCCGGCCTCGTTGATGAGGTCGATGGCGTTCATGATCCGCTGATAGCTGGCCGCGCCATCGCCGCTGACGAGGATGGTCGCATCCGGGTTCTGCGTGTGGATGCCGCGCAGGCGCGCGACGAGATCCTCACGCGTGACCGAGGTGTTCTGGCGTTCAACCATCAACGCGAGCTGCCCGTCGGGATAGACGCTGACCACGACCGGATCCTGCGGCGAGCCGAGCGACATCGCGCGCGAATCCGGCAGGTTGATGTCGGTGCCCAGATTCATCAGCGGCGTGGTGACCATGAAGATGATCAGCAGCACCAGCATCACGTCGATGTAGGGCACGACGTTGATTTCGTTCTTGAGCTTGCGCCGCTTGGAACGGCGAAGGGAGATCGACGACATGGCGGAATCCGGATGCGGGGACGGTCGAACGCGACTGGGCCGGCGCGCCTGGGCGCGCCGCGGGAATCACTCGGTGCCGGTCTGACGTTCGAGGATCGAAGAAAACTCGTCGGAGAAGGCCTCGAAGCGCGTGGCGACGCGCTCGACCTTCGTCGCGAAGCGGTTGTAGGCCCACACCGCCGGGATCGCGGCGAACAGACCCATCGCGGTCGCGATCAGCGCTTCGGAAATGCCCGGCGCGACGGTGGCAATGGTCGCCTCCTTGACGCTGGCCAGGCCGTGGAACGAAATCATGATGCCCCACACGGTACCGAGCAGGCCGACGTAGGGCGCGATCGAGCCGACGTTGGCGAGGTATTCGAGATTGCTCTCCAGCCCGTCGAGTTCGCGTGCGCCGGCGACGCGCATGCCGCGCTGTGCACCTTCGAGATGCGTGCGCGCATCGACGCCGCGACGCTGCCGCTGACGCGAGTACTCGCGATAGCCCGCTTCGAAGATCGCTTCGAGGCCTTCGATCTCACGGTTGCGCTCGGTTGCCGAGGCGTAGAGCTTGCTGATCTCGGCACCAGACCAGAACCGCTCTTCGAAGCGGTCGGCTTCCTTCTCGGCGCGATCGAGCAGGCGCTTCTTGCGGAAGATGATCACCCACGACGACACCGACGCGAACAGCAGCAGCAGCATCACCAGCTGCACCGGAATCGATGCGTGCAGGATCAGCTCGAGAATGCTGAGTTCGTTGGCCATCGGCGCAGTGGCAGCCGCAGCGGCGCCCGCGTTCGCGAGTTCGGTCGCGCCTGCGGCGGCCTCTTCGGGCAACGCCTGCACCTGGGCGGCGGACTGCAACAGCACGGGCATGAGACTCATCCAGGATTACTCCGCTGACGTTTCGAGTGACTTGAGTTGTGTGTAGAGCGCGTCCGGAATCGCACGCGGCCTGAAATCGGATGACGACAATGCCGCAACACGGACCTCGGCATCGAGCAGCAGATCGCCATCGCGGCGCACCTCCTGCACGAACACCGCGCTCGCACGCCGGCACTGCCGCAGCGACACGCTGACCTCCAGCGCATCGTCGAGCCGCGCCGGACTGCGGAAATCGATCCGCATCGCACGGACCGCGAACAATGTGCCGTGCGTATCGCGCAACATCTGCTGTCCGTAGCCGTGCGCCCGTAGCCACTCGCTGCGCGCGCGTTCCATGAAAGCCACGTACTGCGCGTGATAGACGACGCCACCTGCGTCGGTATCTTCCCAATAGACGCGTGTCGGCCAACTGAATAGACCGGCCGGACCGGTCCCAAGGCTGGAAATCGCTGTCAAAGCCGCACCTCGCAGGACATCAGAACAGGTGGCCGGGGGTCGCAGTGGCGTCGCGGCGCGGTTCCAGACCCAGATGGCGCCAGGCCTTGACCGTCGCCATGCGCCCGCGCGCGGTGCGCACAAGGTAGCCCTGCTGGATCAGATATGGCTCGATGACGTCTTCGAGCGTGCCGCGTTCCTCGCTGAGCGCGGCCGCCATCGACTCGACGCCGACCGGGCCGCCATCGAAGTTTTCGATGATCAGATGCAGCAGGCGGCGATCGAGTTCGTCGAAGCCTTCCGGGTCGACCTTGAGCATCAGCATCGCGGCATTGGCCACGTCGCGATCGATGCGGCCACCGGCGCGCACCTGCGCGTAATCGCGCACGCGGCGCAGCAGACGGTTGGCGATACGCGGCGTGCCACGTGCGCGCTTCGCGATCTCGGCGGCGCCATCGGGTTCGCAGGACAGGCCGAGAATCTGCGCCGAGCGGCGCACGATCCGGGTCAGTTCTTCGGCGCTGTAGAACTCCAGCCGCTGCACGATACCGAAGCGGTCACGCAGCGGCGCGGTCAGGAGGCCCGCACGCGTAGTCGCGCCGATCAGGGTGAAAGGTGGCAGGTCGATCTTGATCGAGCGCGCTGCGGGGCCCTCGCCGATCATGATGTCGAGCTGGAAATCCTCCATCGCCGGATAAAGCACTTCTTCCACGACCGGCGACAGGCGGTGGATTTCGTCGATGAAGAGCACGTCGTGCGGCTGCAGATTGGTCAGCAGCGCGGCGAGGTCGCCGGCCTTTTCGATCACGGGACCCGAGGTCACGCGCAGCGCGACGCCAAGCTCGTTCGCGATCACGTGGCTCAACGTGGTCTTGCCCAGACCCGGCGGCCCGAAGATCAGCACATGATCGAGCGCCTCGCGCCGCTGCTTGGCGGCTTCGATGAAGATCGACATCTGTTCGCGAACCGGCAGCTGGCCGAGGTACTCATCCAACCGCTGCGGCCGGATGCTCGCCTCGATGGCGTCGTCCTCGCGGGTGGCGTCGGCGGCGATGATGCGGTCTGCGGTCATTCGCGCATGATCGCATGCCCCGCCGGTGACGCGCGGCGCGTGCCGCGGACGCGCCCGCAGGCGCGCCCACGAAAGCGGATCAGCCGCGCATCGCCTCCGCGGCCAGCGCGAAGCTGTGCTTGCGCGCGTCGTGGTCGAAGATGTTGGCGGTCAGCATCAGCTCGTCCGGGCGATGGCGCGCAACGAATTCGGCGATGCCTTCTCGGACGTCAGCCGGATCGCCGATCACCGAACACGCCAGCGACTGCGCGACCATCGCCTTTTCGGCCGGCGTCCAGAACGCTTCGATATCGTCGATCGGCGGCGGAATCAGCCCAGGCGCGCCACGGCGCAGGCGCACGAAACTCTGCTGCTGCGTGGTGAACAAGCGCTGCGCCTCGGCGCGCGTATCCGCCGCGACCACATTGAGCGCCAGCATCGCGTGCGGCTGGCGCAGGTGCTTCGACGGACGGAAGTCACGGTGGTACAGCGCCAGCGCTTCCGACATCGCCGCCGGGGCGAAGTGCGAGGCGAACGCATATGGCAGACCAAGCGTGGCTGCGAGGCCGGCGCCGAACAGGCTGGAACCGAGAATCCACACCGGCACGTCGAGCCCCGCGCCCGGTACAGCCTGCACCGGCTGACCGGGCTGCGCCGGCTCGAAGTAGCGCAGCAGTTCCATGACATCGGACGGAAAGGCGTCCGCGCCGGCGTAGTAGCGACGCAGCGCCTTCGTCGTCGGCTGATCGGTGCCGGGCGCACGGCCCAACCCGAGATCGATGCGTCCCGGATACAGAGAGGCCAGCGTGCCGAACTGCTCGGCCACCTGCAGCGGCGCATGGTTGGGCAGCATCACCCCACCCGACCCGACGCGGATCGTCGACGTGCCGCCGGCGATGTGTCCGATCAGCACAGCCGTCGCCGCACTGGCGATGCCAGGCATGTTGTGGTGTTCGGCGAGCCAGTAGCGCGCGTAACCGAGCGCTTCACCGTGCCGGGCGAGATCGAGCGACCAGGCGAAGGATTCAGCCGGCGTGCTGCCCTCGGTGACCGGGGCGAGATCGAGAATCGAGAAAGGGATCATGGCGGGACATCTTGGGGGATGCCCTCGACCTTGGGGCGGCCGGACGGGAACACCAGCGTGGGAGGTGGGGTGCTCTGTTCCAGATCGGGATGTCGGCTGGCGCCCTGCCCCACTTCCCTTGGCTGTCCTCTCGAACAAAAACCCCGCGGCTGCTCTGGATTTTTCTGGGCAACAACGCGTCGGCAACCTATCTAATCCGGAGGGCGCCGCACATGGAGGTGCGGCGTTTTCCGACCGAGGCAGGATGCCGAGTCGGAAAATTCCGGCGTACGCCACGCCGCGGGCTTCGGACGTGTCGGGGAGACGTTTTTCTTTGGTTCCGTTTCTTTTGGCGTCAACCAAAAGAAATGAACTCGGCCGCGTCAGCGGACGAAAGCATTTGATTTACGCCTGTGCGTTTGCCTGCGGCGGGAGAAGCAACGTCAAACGCTTCCACTCGCCTTGCGGCGAGCGGGTTCATTTCTTTTGCTGGCCCAAAAGAAACGGAACCAAAGAAAAGGGCCAGCCCCGACGAAGCAAATCCGGC
>JBJMWR010000034.1:0-66304 GCA_045810015.1 Luteimonas sp. | reverse complement strand
AGCCCTTGAACTCGCCGCCGAAACGCTCCGCACCGATCTTCGTCAGCGCCGCGGTCAGCGTCGTCTTGCCGTGGTCAACGTGACCAATCGTGCCCACGTTCACGTGGGGCTTGGTGCGCTCGAACTTACCCTTTGCCATGGCTGCCTAGTCTCGAAATCTGGTGAGGTGATGACTGCGTGCCGCGTCGGATCCGCAAATGGAAGCGGAGCCGCGGAAGATGGTGCTCACGAAAGGAATCGAACCTTCGACCTCCTCCTTACCAAGGAGGTGCTCTACCGACTGAGCTACGTGAGCAACGATGTGGAACCGGGGTACCGCGTGGAACGTTCAATGGAGCGGGAGAAGGGAATCGAACCCTCGTAATCAGTTTGGAAAACTGAGGTTCTACCATTGAACTACTCCCGCACTGGGACCCGCATACCGCATTACAACCTGTCGCACTGCACTTGTTTCCACCGGCTCGAAAGATGGTGGAGGGAGGTGGATTCGAACCACCGAAGGCGTAAGCCAGCAGATTTACAGTCTGCCCCCGTTGGCCGCTTGGGTATCCCTCCGGCGCTTTCGTCTTGCCGGTGAAAACAGCCCGCGATTTTGGGGCCAGTTCCCGGTTCTGTCAACGCTGAAAGGCGCTGGATTTCACCGGACCCGTCGCCTGGCCAATGACCTGTGCAGACGGGCGCGCATCTTAACCGCCCCGGCGCCGCGACGCCATGGTCACGTGCGAATTTCCGTGGATCCATTGCATCCTTTCTCACGGAAGGCGCCCGCAGGCGCCTTCCGTAAGACTTACAAGTCGAGACCGGTCAGACGTTGAAGCGGAAATGCATCACGTCGCCGTCCTTGACGATGTACTCCTTACCCTCCAGGCGCCACTTGCCCGCTTCCTTCGCGGCGGATTCGCCGTTGTAGCGGATGAAATCGTCGTAACCGACCACTTCGGCGCGGATGAAGCCCTTCTCGAAATCGGTGTGGATGACCGCAGCCGCCTGTGGCGCGGTCGCGCCGATCTTGACCGTCCACGCGCGCACTTCCTTGACGCCCGCGGTGAAGTAGGTCTGCAGCGTCAGCAGGCCGTAGGCCGCACGGATCACGCGGTTCAGGCCCGGCTCGTCGAGACCGAGATCGGTGAGGAATGCGTCGCGGTCGGCATCGTCGAGCTGCGAGAGTTCTTCCTCGATCGCCGCCGACACCGGCACCACTTCGGCGCCCTCGCCCGCTGCGCGTGCGCGCACGGCATCGAGGTGCGGATTGTTCTCGAAGCCGTCCTCGAGCACGTTGGCGATGTACAGCACGGGCTTGGCGGTCAGCAGGAACAGATCGCGGATCGCCGCGTTGTCGTCGTCGGACAGCTTCAGTGCGCGCACCGGCTGGCCCTCGGCCAGGCCCTTGTGCACACGACCCAGCACTTCGGCGCGAATTTTCGCGTCCTTGTCGCCGGTCTTGGCCGAACGCTCGGCGCGCTGCAGCGCGCGCTCGACGGCATCCAGATCGGCCAGCGCGAGCTCGGTATCGATGGTCTCGATATCGGCGATCGGGTCGACCTTGTTGTTGACGTGGATGACGTCCGGATTCTCGAAGCAGCGCACCACGTGTGTGATCGCGTCGACCTCGCGGATGTGCGACAGGAACTTGTTGCCCAGCCCCTCACCGCTGGCCGCGCCGGCGACGAGGCCGGCGATGTCGACGAACTCGACCGCCGTCGGCAGCACCTTCTGCGGCTTGACGATCGCCGCCAGCGCATTGAGGCGCAGATCCGGCACCGGCACGATGCCGACGTTCGGCTCGATGGTGCAGAACGGGAAGTTGGCCGCGGCGATACCCGCCTTGGTCAGCGCATTGAAGAGAGTCGACTTGCCGACGTTCGGCAGACCGACGATGCCGCATTTGATGCCCATGTGGAGTCCGTCAGATGGCGGCTGCGCCGCTTGTGAGGGGAGTCAGTCGGCGGCTTCGCCGCCTGCGTCAGTAAAAAGGTGGAGCGCCGACGGCAGCAGGAAACACTGCGACGCGGCGTCCGGAAGAAGCGGGAATTCTATCGCCAGGCGGACCATGGCGCCGAAACCACTGACACGCCGACCGCACTGGAGGTGCGCTGACAGCGCGCAGCGCGCGCCCTGACGGCTTTAGCGCTGCGTATGCAGCCGCGTCATCGCGTCCATGAAATTGCCGTCCATCGCGAGCGGCAGCACATCGATCGCGTCGTCGATGGCGCGTCCGATCAGAATGTCGTCGTCGGCGTTCGCACGCCCGAGCACCCACGGCGTGACCTTGTCCTTGCTGCCCGGATGGCCGATACCCACGCGCAGCCGGTGGAACTTGCCGTGACCGAGCAGTTGCATCGTGTCGCGCAGCCCGTTCTGGCCGCCATGGCCGCCGTCGAACTTCAACCGCGCGGTACCGGGCGGCAGATCCAGTTCGTCGTGCGCCAGCAGCGCCTGTTCGGGTTCGAATTTCCAGAACCGCAGCGCGGCGGTGACCGACTTGCCGCTGAGATTCATGAAGGTGGCCGGTTTCAACAGCCAGACCGGCTGACCGGCGATTTCGATCTTCGCGGTCTCGCCGAACAGTTTGCTGTCGAGCCGGAACGACGCGCCCGCCTTGGCGGCGAGTTCGTCGACAAAACGGAACCCGGCGTTGTGCCGGGTCCGTGCGTGCTCGGGCCCGGGATTGCCCAGCCCGACGATCAGTCGCAGTCCTGCCATGGAGACGGCAACGCAGGCGCGCCCGAAGGCGCGCCCGCGCGACGATTACTCGTCGTCCTTCGCGGCCTTGGTGGCCGGGACGTCAGCCGACGCTTCGTCGGTCTCTTCCGGCTCGGCTTCCACGCGGCCGTGCTTGGCGACGACGACGGCGACGTCGTGGTCCGCACCCAGCGACAGCTCGGGGATCTCGACGCCCTTCGGCAGCTTGACCTGCGAGAGGTGGACGATATCGCCGACGACCATCGCACCGAGATCGATCTCGATGAACTCCGGCAGATCGCCCGGCAGACAGGTCACAGTGACTTCGTTGAGCTCGTGCGTGATCACGACGTCGGCAGCCTTGCCAGCCGGCGAGGTGTCTTCGTTGAGGAAGTGCAGCGGCACAGCGGTGCGGATCGTCTCGTTCGCGTTCACGCGCTGGAAGTCCAGGTGCATGATCTGCTGCTTGAAGGGATGACGCTGCATGTCACGCAGCAGCACCTTCTGGACGTCGCCGTTGAGGCTCAGGTCGAGGATCGAGGCGTAGAACCACTCGTGCTGGCTGGCGAGCCAGACATCGTTGTGGCTCAGCTCGATGCTGACGGGCTTGAGGTCGCCGCCGTAGACGACGGCAGGCACATTGCCGGCAAGACGGAGGCGGCGGCTCGCACCCTTCCCCTCGTCTTCGCGGCGCTGCACCTTGATTTCATGCGTGGTAGCCATGTTCTGTATTCACTTTTCAGGATTGAAACCGCCTCGCGGCGGTGAAGCGTCTCGTCCGCGACCAGACGAGACGTTGCAGCAGGTCAGTCCACGTAGAGCGAACTGACCGATTCTCCGAACGCGATCCGGCGGATCGTCTCGGCCAGCAACTCGGCGACGCTGAGCTGGCGGATGCGCGAGCAATTTCGCGCGGCCTCCGACAGCGGGATGGTGTCGGTGACCACCATCTCGTCGAGCTGCGATTTGTTGAGGTTGTCGATCGCCGCGCCCGACAGCACCGCATGGGTGCAGTAGGCGACGACCTTGGTGGCGCCCTGCGCCTTCAGCGCGGCAGCCGCGGCGCACAGCGTGCCGGCGGTATCGACGATGTCGTCGACCAGCACGCAGGTCTTGCCGTTCACGTCGCCGATGATGTTCATCACGGTGGCGACGTTGGCGCGCGGACGGCGCTTGTCGATGATCGCCAGATCCGCATCGTCGAGGCGCTTGGCGATCGCGCGGGCGCGCACCACGCCGCCGACGTCGGGCGAGACCACGACCATGTTGTCGGTGCCGTGCGCGCGCCAGATGTCGGCCAGCAGCAGCGGCGAGGCGTAGACGTTGTCGACCGGAATGTCGAAGAAGCCCTGGATCTGATCGGCGTGCAGGTCGATCGTCAGCACGCGGTCGGCGCCGGCGGCGGTGACCATCTTCGCCACGACCTTCGCGGTGATCGGCACGCGCGTCGAACGCAGGCGGCGATCCTGTCGCGAGTAACCGAAGTACGGGATCACCGCGGTCACGCTGGACACCGAGGCGCGCTTGAGCGCGTCGATGAGCACCAGCAGCTCCATCAGGTTCTCGGCCGACGGCGCACTGGTCGGCTGGATCACGAACACGTCCTGGCGGCGGACGTTCTCTTCGATCTCGACCTGCACTTCGCCGTCGGAGAACGTCGACACCAGCGCCTTGCCCTGGCGCACGCCGAGTTCACGGCAGACGGCCTTGGCCAGCGGGCGGTTCGAGTTGCCCGAGAAGATCAGGAGATTGCGTTCTTCTTTCATGTCTGCAGTTCCGCGTCGCTCTGACCGAGCGGATGGAGGAGTGGCCATGCCGGCACGTGGCGATCACCACGCAAGTCCCGGCACGGATATCAGGGGCGGCAGGATTCGAACCTGCGAATGCCGGGATCAAAACCCGGTGCCTTAACCACTTGGCGACGCCCCTAGAAAGCGGTGATTCGTGGGTGTCGACTCGGGATACGCATTCCGAATCGACAACCACCAGCCACCGCCCTCAACCTCCCGCTTCGAGCGCATCCAGCAACGGCGAGCGCGCCGCGCCGCCGACCACCCGGGACGACACCCGCGATGCGACCTGCACCTGCGCGGCCTCGGCGGATTCGCGGGTGGCGAATTCGACGAAGCAGCCGCTGCCCGTCCCGGTCAAGCGTGGCGTTCCGACCTCTGACAGCACCCCGAACACGGCCTCGACGGCAGGTTCGCGGCGACGCAGGACCGGCTCGAACGCGTTGCCGAGCGATGCACCTGAAACGAAGTCCGCCATTGTCGCGGGTGCAGCATTTCGCGTCAATTCAGGGGTCTGAAACAGACTCGCGGTATTCACGTGCACACCGGGGTCGGCGAGCAGATACCAGGCCGGCGGCAGCGCGATCGGCAGCAGCGACTCCCCCACCCCTTCCGCCCAGGCGTTGCGGCCGCGGACGAACACCGGCACGTCGGCGCCCAGCGCGAGGCCGAGTGCGGCGAGGCGGTCCTCACCGAGATTTGTTTGCCACAGGTGGTCAAGTGCACGCAGCACGGTGGCCGCATCGGACGATCCGCCGCCGAGGCCAGCCCCGGATGGAATGCACTTTTCGACGGTGATGTCGACACCTTGCGCGACATTTGCTTCCGTTTGCAGCAGGCGCGCCGCTTGTATGACCAGGTCATCAGCCTCGGCCAGCCCCGGGACAGAGTCGCCAATGCGCCGGATCCTGTTATCAGCGCGCGGGCGCAGCCGGATCGTGTCACCCCAGTCGAGCATCCGGAACACGGTCTGCAGCGCGTGGTAGCCATCTTCGCGACGGGCTGTGATGCGCAGGAACAGGTTCAGCTTGGCCGGCGCCGGCCAGATCGACCAGTCGCCGGCGGGATCCGCCTCGTTCATGGCGTCGAAGGCGAGCCCGTGGCGTCGCCGGGCGTCCAGCTGTCGACGACGAGACGCACGCGCGCATCACCGCGCTGGGCGTTGATGCGGGTCGGCAACGCCGGCGCTGCGCCCGCGGCTGGCTCGGGCTGCCACTCGAGATAATCGATGGTCCAGCCGTCCTGCTGCAGCTGCGCCAGGCGACCGCCGGCGTCGAACGCGACCTTGGCGGGACCGGACACCGCGACATCGGCCCGCGCGCCGGCGGCCCAGGCCGCCATCGCCGCGACGGGAATCTCGAAGCCGGTGGCCTCCAACAGCAACAGACCCACATCGGCGCCTTCGCGCGGGCCGCCGTCGAGGCCGTCGATGCGTGCGCCCTGCGGACCGCCCTGCAGCTGCCAGCTCTGCCGGGTCACCGGTGCGCTCAATGTCACCCGGCAATCGCCGCCGGTCTGCAGCCATTCGATGCGGCCACTGCCGCCATCGCGCCCGTTGGACATCGCCACACGGCCATTGAATGCAAGTTGCGGCATCGCGCGCACTGCGGTTTCGCGTGCGGCGAGTCGCGCCTGCGCATCTGCGAGCGCGGCGGGCGCGAGATCGACGGTCTGCAGCGGCGGCCGCACCGGCACGCTGGTACAGGCGGCCAACCCGAACGCCGCGACCGCGGCGAATACGATCCGGATATTCATGCGCCGGTCTTCTCCAGCGCGCGGATCAGCGAGCGGTTCTCCGGGTCGATGCCGCGGGCTTCGTCGAAGTACTTGCGCGCTTCGTCGTGGCGACCGAGCACCCACAGCACTTCGCCGATATGCGCCGCGACTTCGGCGTCCTTCATCATCGAGAACGCGCGGCGCAGTTCGACCAGCGCGTCTTCGTTTCGGCCGAGGCGATAGAGCACCCAGCCATAGCTGTCGATGATCGCGGCATTGTCGGGCTCGGCCACGCGTGCACGGTCGATCAGCTCCAGCGCTTCGGTGTAGCGCGTGGTGCGATCGGCCAGGGTGTAGCCCAGCGCGTTGAGCGCGGCGATGTTTTCGGGATCGGCCACCAGCACGCGACGCAGGTCGGCCTCGGCGCGCGGGATGTCGTCGCGACGCTCCCACATCAGCGCACGCGAATAGAGCACCGCCGGATCGTCCGGCATCGCGGCCAAGCCGCGGTTGTAGACGTCGAGCTCGGCCGGATCGTCGCCCTTCTGCCGGAGCTCCGCTTCGAGCAGATAGGCGTTGCGACGCATGTCCTCGTCGGAGGTGCCATCGGACTGCAGCTCGCGCAGCCGCGCCCAGGCATCGTCCTGACGACCGAGTTCGTGCAGCACGCGCGCGCCACGCAGGCGGGCCTGCGCACGCTCGGGGCCGCCGGGCACGGTCTGGTACCAGTCCAGCGCCTCGTCGTACTGCTCCAGATACTCGGCCATCTGGCCGAGCAGCAGGCGCTGCGCCGGGTTCGGCGTCAGCGCGACCGCCTTGACCTCGTCATACAGCGCGGCGAGCGCCACCTTGTTCTCAGCGCGCGCCATCAGCGAGGCACGCAATACATAGGTGCGGCCGTCCTGCGGACCCATCGCCAGCGTGCGTTCGGCATCGGCGAGATCGCCCAGCGCCTCGTATTCGCCGGCGATGCCCATCCGCAGATCAGGGCCGATCAAGGCCGCATCGCCGAGCGCCGCCAGGGCCTGGCGCGCCTCGTCGGGGCGGCCCGATTCGCGCAACTGGCTCGCGCGCAGCAGCGCGACACGGGGCTCGCCGGGGAAGCGCGCCACAATGTTTTCGAGGATGCGTTCGGTCAGATCAGTGCGGTCCAGCCGCTGGGCGAGGCCGCCGAAGGCCATCCAGGCCTGCAGCGCATCGGGAATCGCGCCGCTGTCGACGAGCTGGCCGAGCAGACGCGCGGCCTGGGCCTGATCGCGGGCGCCGCCGCCGAGCACGGTGAAGGCATGGCGCCAGCCGGCCGGATCGTCGCTGCGCAGCAGGGCTTCGAGCTGACGGCGGGCGACGCGGTCGCGACCGGCGCGCAACGACAACGTGGCTTCGGCGGCCCGCATCGGCAGCGAATCGGGCGCGTGGCGGCGCCAGAGGTCCAGTGCCTGCGCGGCACGGCGGTCGTCGCCGGCCAGCAGGGCGATGCGGGTGGCGCGCTCGGCCAGTCCGGGATCGCCGTCGGATTGGCGGGCGGCGTCGAGATACCAGTTGGCGGCCTCGTCGAGACGACCGGCCTGCACCGCGAACTCGCCGGCGAGCGTCGCGCCCAGCAGATCCTGGTGGAGGGTGTCGGTGCGGTCGAGATCGCCGCGTTGCGCGTGGGCCGCGCAGGCCAGTCCGAGCAGGGGCACCAGCAGGGCTGCGCGCAGTCGCGCGGTCCGGGGCGGAGAGAAAACGGGCATCTGGGGCAACCGGGCCGTAAAATGGGCGCCTTCGTCCGCAGCTTATCGCAAGCGCCTGAACGGAATCGCGTCTCCGACAGGCACGCCAGCCCATGAGCCTTTACGCACTCGGCATCAACCACCAGACCGCGCCGGTCGCCCTGCGCGAACGGGTGGCGTTCGCCGGCGACGCGCTCGACGCGGCGCTGGCGCAGCTGCGTGCGTTGCCGCCCGTGCGCGAGGTTGCGTTGCTTTCCACCTGCAACCGCACCGAGCTCTACGCCGTGTGCGACGACGACGGCAGCGCGCTGGCGCACTGGCTGGCGACGCACCCGGGCGACGACGCGGCGCTGGCCGGCGGTTCGCTGCAGGCCTATCTGTATCGGCATCGCGACGCCGACGCCGTGCGACATCTGTTTCGCGTCGCGACCGGGCTCGATTCGCTGGTGCTGGGCGAGCCGCAGATCCTCGGCCAGGTGAAGCAGGCCTGGGCCAGCGCGCGCGCGGCTGGCACGCTCGGCAGCGAGCTGGACCGCGTGTTCCAGCATGCATTCGTCACCGCCAAGCGCGCGCGCAGCGAGACCCGCATCGGCAACAGTCCGGTGTCGGTGGCCTCGCTCGCGGTGCGGCTGGCGCAGGAATCGTTCGCGCGCCCGGCCGATTCGGCGGTGCTGCTGATCGGCGCCGGCGAGACCATCGAGCTGGCCGCGCGCCATCTGGCGCAGGCCAACGTCAAACGCCTGCTGATCGCCAACCGCACCTACGCGCACGCGCAGGAACTGGCCGCGCGCCACGGCGGCATCGCGCTGCCGCTCGACGAACTGGACCGGCATCTGTTTCTCGCCGACATCGTGCTGTCGGCCACCGCCAGCCGCACGCCGATCATCGGCCGCGCGCAGGTCGCCGCCGCGCTCAGCGCGCGCAAGCATCGGCCGATGCTGCTGATGGACTTGGCGGTGCCGCGCGACATCGCGCCGGACGTGGCCGAGCTGCGCGACGTGTTCCTCTACACCGTCGACGATCTGGAACGCACCCTCGACGACAACCGCCGCGGACGCCGCGAGGCCGCCGCCGATGCCGACGCGATCATCGACCTGCAGGTCACCCGCTTCGGCGAATCGACGGCGGCACGCGGGCGCCTGGCGCCGATCAAACGCCTGCGCGCGCATGGCGATGCCGTCCGCGGCGACGCCCTCGCCCGCGCACGCCAGCAGCTCGCCGCAGGTCAATCGCCCGATGCCGTGCTGGAACTGCTGGCGCACACACTGACCAACCGGCTGCTGCATCTGCCGACCGCTGCATTGCGCGACGCCGCACTGCGCGGCGACGACACCCTGGCCGACAGCCTCGATGCGCTGCTGCCGCCCGAACCCCGGACACCCGATGCTGCCGACCCTGCGCCGTAAGCTCGAAGCGCTGGCCGAACGCCGCGAAGAACTCGAACGCCTGCTGTCCGACCCCTCGACCGTCGCGGACCAGTCGCGCTTCCGTGCGCTGTCGCGCGAGTTCGCCCAGCTCGAACCGCTGTCGAGCGCGCTGGCCGACGAGCGCCGCGCGCTCGAGGATCGCGAGACTGCGCGCAGCCTGCTCGACGATGCCGACATGCGCGAGATGGCCGAGGAAGAAATCGCGGCCGCCGACGCGCGTCTGGAAACGCTGGAAGCCGACCTGTTGGCCCTGCTGGTGCCACGCGACGCGCGCGATGACGGCGGTTTCTATCTCGAGATCCGCGCCGGCACCGGCGGTGACGAAGCCGCGATCTTCGCCGGCGATCTGTTCCGCATGTACCAGCGTTACGCCGAGCGGCAGGGCTGGCGCGTCGAGGTGGAATCGGCGAGCACCGGCGAACACGGCGGTTTCCGCGAAGTCATCGCCGCGGTCGACGGCAGCGGCGCCTATGCAAGGCTCAAGTTCGAATCCGGCACGCATCGCGTGCAGCGCGTGCCGGAAACCGAGTCGCAAGGCCGCATCCACACCTCGGCCGCGACCGTGGCGATCATTCCGATCGAGGACGCGGGCGAGCCGATCGAACTCAACCCGGCCGACCTCAAGGTCGACACCTTCCGCTCGTCCGGCGCCGGCGGCCAGCATGTCAACAAGACCGATTCGGCGATCCGCATCACCCATTTGCCGAGCGGCGTCGTCGTCGAATCGCAGACCGAGCGCAGCCAGCACGCGAACCGCGACAAGGCGATGAAGCGCCTGCGCGCGATGCTGGCCGACGCCGAAGTCGAGCGCCGCGCCGCCGCGACCGCCGAGGTGCGCAAGCTGCAGGTCGGCAGCGGCGACCGCAGCCAGCGCATCCGCACCTACAACTATCCGCAGGGGCGGATCACCGACCATCGCATCGAAGGTCTCACCCTGTACGACCTGCCGAACGTGCTCGAAGGCAGTCTCGACGGCCTGATCGCGCGGCTGTCGCAGGAACACCAGGCCGACGAACTGGCGCGCATGACCGCGCAGTGAACCTCGCTCCGGCGTGCACTACGTCGGCCGAAGCGTCCGCACTGGATCGCGTGTTTCGATGCGGCCGTCCACATCGGTGGGGTACCCTCGCCGCATGAGCAGCCAGACCGATTTCATCCCCCTCCAGATCTGCGTGCTGACGGTGTCCGACAGCCGCACCCTCGACACCGACAGTTCCGGCGACTACCTCGTCGAGTCCCTGACCGGCGCAGGCCACGGGATCGCCGAGCGCGCCCTGCTGCCCGATGACCGCTACGCGATGCGGGCGCTGGTATCGAAGTGGATCGCCGATCCCGTCGTCGACGGCATCCTCGTCACCGGCGGCACAGGCTTCACCGGACGCGACTCCACGCCCGAAGCGCTGTTGCCCTTGCTGGACAAGGAAATGCCCGGCTTCGGTGAACTGTTCCGCGCGGTGTCGGTCGAGGAGATCGGCACGTCCTCGCTGCAGTCGCGCGCCTTTGCCGGCCTCGCGAATGCGACCTTCGTGTTCGCCCTGCCCGGCTCGACATCGGCCTGCCGCACGGCGTGGGAGAAGATCGTCCGCCACCAGCTCGACGCGCGCACGAAGCCCTGCAATCTCGCGACGATCCGCCCGCGCCTGAAAGAAGCCTGATGGCCCTCGACCAGACGCTGCGCCTGCTCGCCAAGGCACGCGGCCTGACCGCCGCGGAGATCGCCGCCGCGATTCCGCGCGTCGGCGCTGCAACGGTGTCGGCCTGGATGCGCGGCGAAAAGACACCCGGCAGCGCACAGCTCGATGCACTGGCGCGCGCGTTCGGCGTCCCCGCCGGTGCATTGCTGGCAACGCTCGCCGCCACGCTCGACCCCGCACGCACCAAAGGCGAGCACGACCTGCTTGCCGCCTATCGCACGCTCAACACGCGTCAGCAGGGCGCACTGCTCGAAGTCGCGCGGACGATGGCGCAGGCGCCACCGCGCAAGTCACGCGACTAGCGATCCACCGCACCGGAGCCCGCGATGAAACCGCTCAAGCGCAAGGCCTACGAGGCCGCCCTGGAACCGATGCAGATCGAACTGGCCGCCGTTGCCCGCTGGCTGCAGCACAGCGGCCGCCGCCTGCTGGTGCTGTTCGAAGGTCGCGACACCGCCGGCAAGGGCGGTGCGATCGAGTCGATCTCCGAGCATCTCAATCCCCGCCAGTGCCGCGTCGTCGCGCTGCCCAAGCCGAGCGATCGCGAAGCCGGCCAGTGGTATTTCCAGCGCTACGTGACGCATCTGCCGTCGGCCGGCGAGATCGCCCTGTTCGACCGCAGCTGGTACAACCGCGCCGGCGTCGAGTCGGTGATGGGCTATGCGAGGCCGTCGCAGGTCGACACCTTCCTCGCCCAGGCACCGGCGTTCGAACAGCAACTGGTCGACGACGGCATCCTGCTGTTCAAGTACTGGCTCGGCTGCGACCAGGCACAGCAGGAAGCGCGCTTCGCCGAACGCCTGCACGATCCGCTCAAGCGCTGGAAGCTGTCACCGGTCGATGTCGCCGCGCGCACGCGCTACGACGATTACACCCGCGCCCGCGACACCATGCTGCGCGCGACGCACACCCCGCATGCGCCGTGGACGCTTGTCGATTTCAACGACCAACGCCGCGGTCGACTGACGCTGCTGCGCGACCTGCTCGACCGGCTGCCCGACAGTCACGTCGATGCGCCGTCGCTGCGCTTCCCGAAGCTCAAGCGCACGCCGCGGCCGGAGCGTTACGACGTGCTGCCACCGCTCGCGCCGTTCGAAGACTGAGCGCGCCTCAGGCTTCGATCGCAGGCCCGCCCGCACCGGCGATCAGCGTCTCGAGTCGCTCGGCGGTCACCGGGCCGAGGATCTTCTCCACCACCTGGCCTTCGGGGCCGATCAGATACGTCATCGGCAGGCCGGGCGGCGTGTCGAAATCGGCGGGTGGGTCGAAGGTGTCGATGATCGCGATCGGATAGACCACCGGGTGCTTCTGCAGGAACGCGCGCATGTCGTCGGGTTCGATCTCTTCATACGCCAGGCCGATCACCTCCACGTGCTCGCGCATCGCGTCGAGCGCCGAGAGTTCCGGCATTTCCTTCAGACACGGCGCGCACCAGGTCGCCCAGAAATTCACGATCACCCATTGCCCGCGATGTTCGGCGAGATCGAAGCTGCTGCCGTCGATCGTTTCGACCTTGAGCACGGGATGGGTTTTCGATTCGGGCCGCGGCGCGGCATCGGCCTGCGCGCGTGCCGGCGTTGCAGCTCGCGGCGTGGCGTCATCAGCCGGCGCCTGGCCGTCGGGCTTGCAGGCGGCGAGCAACAGAGCGAGTGCGATGCAGGAGGCGAGGCGGTTCATGCGGAAATCTCCGGAGATTCGTAGAGGCTGCCGACCCGCCGTTTGAGCAGGTCGCGCAGCGGAATGCGCAGTTCGTCGAGGGCGGCCGACGCGGTCACGCCCAGCGCATCGTCGCGACACGGCAGATGCGCTTCGGCGACAGGAATGCGCAGATCGCAGGCTTCGTAGAGTTCGCCGACGGTCAGGCCGTCGAGATCGCGCGCGAGAATCCACTCGCCGGATTCGGCGCGACGCAGCAGCGCGATCTCTTCCAACTGCGCGAGCATCTGCTGCACCAGCGCGTCGGTAAGCATCGGCTCTAACGCCTGGATTTCGTCACTGTGCAGTCCGCGTCCCTGGATGCGCGCGGCCGAGAAGCGGCCCAGCATGCGCAGCAGGCCGTAGAGTTCGAAACCACCCGGCAGCCGCATGTTCGCAGGCTGGTACCGGAACGCGGAAATCGACGACGCGAACGACGCGCCGAGCAGAATCGCGACCCAGCTCAGATACACCCACAGCAGAAAGATCGGCAGAAATGCGATCTGCCCGTAGATCTTTTCGTAGGCGTCGAAGCTGCCCAGATACAGGCCGATCGCCCACTTCACGATTTCCGACAGCAGCACCGCCAGCGTCGCGCCGGCCAGCGCATGACGCCACTGCACGGTGCGATGCGGCACCACGCGGAAGATCGTCGTGAACGCGGCGAGTTCGATCAGCATCGGCGCCGCCCACAGCATCAGCCCACGCAGCAGGCGACCCGAATCGGTGCTGAAAATTTCCAGCGCGAAGAAGCGCGCCGACACCGCCAGACTCGCCGTCGCCACCAGCGCACCGAGGGTCAGCACCGTCCAGTAGACGAGGAAGCGCCCGAACGTGGGCCGCGCCGACTTCACCCGCCAGATGCGGTTGAACGTGGTTTCTACGCTGAGCAGGGTGACCAGCACCGAGATCACCAGCGCGATCACGCCGATCGTCGTTAGCTGGCCGGTGTTGGTGGACAGCTGCAGCAGCACCTGCTCCACCGCGCGCGCCGAGTCCGGCACGAAGTTAGAGAAGATGTAGTCGCTGAGCTGATCGCGCCACTGGCCGAATGCCGGGAACACCGACAGCACGCCGAACACCACCATCGACAGCGGCACCAGCGCGAACACGGTGGTGAACGCGAGTGCGCCCGCGGCTTCGAACAGACGGTCGTCGATGAAGCGACGCCACAGGAAGCGCGAGAAGCTCAGCGCGCGTGCGCGGTCCGCCATCCGATCGGTCCAGCGGTTGAAAGTGGCGAGTGGCTCCATCGGCGAAGCGTAGCAAAGCAGTTTGGGTGGAGATGCATGGGTATCGCGCATCCGCCAGTCCGGCGAACGCCGGGATGCCGCGACATCGAGACCGCTTCACCTGATCGATCGCCCATGCACCGCCCACTGCGCGAGAATGCAGACGCGCAACGTCATCGAGTGCCGGCATCTCCGGGCCTCGATCCCGCGCACATCTCTCCGCAAAAGGCGTCCCCATGCCCGACATTCTCGTCCTCTACTACAGCCGCAACGGTTCGGTCGCCCGCCTCGCAAGGCAGATCGCGCGCGGGATCGGCGAGGTCGATGGCATGCAGGCGCGGCTGCGCACGGTGCCACCTGTGGCCGCGGTCACCCAGCAGGCGGCGCCGCCGGTGCCCGAGGACGGTGCACCGTACGTTGAACGCGCGGATCTCGCCGAATGCGCCGGACTGCTGCTCGGCAGCCCGACGCGCTTCGGCAACATGGCCGCACCGCTCAAGCATTTTCTCGATGGACTGGGCGCCGAGTGGGCCAGCGGCACACTGGTCGGCAAGCCGGCGGCGGTGTTCACCTCGACCGCCACCCAGCACGGTGGCCAGGAAGCGACGCTGCTGACGATGCTGGTGCCGCTGCTGCACCACGGTTGCGTGATCGCCGGCATCCCGTATACCGAGCCGGCGCTGACCACCACGCGCGGCGGCGGTACGCCGTATGGCGCCAGTCACGTCGCCGGGCAACAGGACGATCCGCAGCCCACCGAAGACGAGGCCGTGCTCGCGCGCGCGCTCGGCCGGCGCATCGCCACGCTCGCCGCGAAGCTCGGGGCATGAGCGGGATGCGGCCGCCCGCCACGCGCGTGCTGGCGACATCGCTGGTGCTGATCGCAGCGCTGTACGCCGCCTGGTATCGCAACGACGCGCACTTCGGCGCCGCCCTGCTGGTGTTCGTAGTGCCGCCCCTGCTGCTGTTCGCCGGCGTGTTGCTGCGCCGGCCGAGCGCGCCGCTGTGGTCGGGCATCGCCGCGCTGTTCTGGTTCTCGCATGGCGTGATGTACGCCTGGTCGCATCCCGAGCTGGGCCTGTGGCCGTGGGCCGGGATCGCGTTGTCGCTGGCGGTGGTGTTCTCGGCCAGCCTGCCCGGCATGCGCGCGCGTTTTTCGAAGGGGCGCCCACCCAAGGGCTGAACGCGCTGGCGGCGCACACCGCGGGCGCCGGTATCATGGGCGGCCCGATTCGCTGCCCTGCAGGACCGCATCACGATGGACGAACTGCTGATCGTCACCACCGGTGGCACGATCGACAAGATCTACTTCGACGACAAGTCGGATTTCCAGGTCGGCGATCCGCAGATCGGACGCATGCTCGAGGAACTCGGCGTCGCGTTCCGCTTCCGGGTGATTCCGATCATCCGCAAGGACTCGCTGCACATCACCGACGATGACCGCGAGCTCATCCGCGCAACGATCGCCGCGCAGCCGGCCAAGCACGTACTGCTGACCCACGGCACCGATTCGATGGTCGAGACCGCCAAGGTGCTCGCGTCGATCGCCGACAAAACGATCATCCTCACCGGCGCGCTGAGCCCGGCGCGGTTCCGTGGCTCGGATGCGGAATTCAACATCGGCACTGCCGTCGGCGCCGTGCAGTCCAAGCCGCCGGGCGTCTATGTGGCCATGAACGGCCGCATCTGGGATCCGCTGAAAGTCCGCAAGAACGTCGAAGCCAACCGTTTCGAACCGCTGGGCTGAGGCTCAGTCGACCGCGGGGCCGCGCATCCGCATGTCCGGCCCCGGGCCGATGGTCATGCGGCCGTCGGGTTCGGCGTATTCGACATCGGGTTCGGCATTGAGCGTCTCGAGCAGCCGCTGCGACTGCGCGACATCGAGCTGGGGGTCGATCGACACGACATCGGCCCCGACCGCGAGCCGGCGCAGCCAGGTCACCTTGCCGGGCATGCCCCTGGCATCCACGAGACCCGCGCCGCGTGCGCTTGCGGCAATGCGTTCGGCGACCCGTCCCGGATCGCGTTCCGGCCCACTGCCGGGCGTATAGCGGACGATGAAACGCTGCTGCATGGCACTGACCTCGCTGGACGTGGTGGCGGGCGGATCGCCGCCCATCGCGCACCCCGACAGCAGCAGGGCCGACACGAAAAACGCGGCGCCGAAGCGCCGCGCGAGAGTCCGGTGATATCGATGCATGGCGGTCTCCGCGGAGCACGCCGATGCGTGCGACACCGCGATGATGCCTTCACCCCGGGCCTGCCCGGGGTGAACGCCGGTGCTGTTACCAGGTCGCGACCAGCGACGCGCCACTGAACGTGGAATAGGCGTTGATCAGCACGTGATACGTGCCCGCCTGCGGGTTGCTGATGGTGCAGGTCTCGTTGTTGCCGGCCGTGAACGGACGGCAGTCGTAGGTCGCCGTGGTCGGCTGCGCGCCGGCACGGACATACAGATCCGCGTCCCCGGTGCCGCCGCTCATTGCGACCGTCATGGTGCTGGTCCCGGCCGGGACCTGGATCGTCCAGAACTGCTGGCTGCCTGCCGCACCACCGACGCCGGTGACCGGCACGCCGTTCTGCAGACCGCCATCGCCGCCACCGTCACTCGGCGGGTTGTGACGCGCCTGCACGCTGACGTTGGCGAACGCGGTCACACCAACCACCTTCACGTAGTAGGTGCCGGCCTCGAAGTTGGCGATGCGCACCACCTCGTTGTTGCCCGGACGCTGCGAGATGAAGTCGTAGGCATCGGCCTGCGGCTCCTCATCCTGGCTGACGTACAGCGTGACGTTACCGCTGCCGCCCGACGTCGTGATCGACAGCGGACCGCTGACGCCTTCCGGCACGGTGATGCTGTAGAGCAGCTCGGCACCGGCAGCGCCCGACAGACCCGACACCGGCGTGCGGTTGGTCAGTTCGGTCGCATCCGGCGTGAGGTCGCCCACTTCTACCTGCTGGGTGCGGGTGCGGGTGTTGCCCTCATCGTCGGTGACCGTCAACGCGACCGAGTACACACCGGCTGCGTCGTAGATCTTGACCGGATTGGTTTCGGTCGAGGTGGTGCCGTCACCGAACGCCCAGGCGTGGCTGACGATTTCGCCGTCGTCGCTCGAGGTGTCGGTGAAGGTCACGGTCAGGGTGTCGTTGTCGACGGTGAAGTCGAAGCCGGCCACCGGCACGCCCGGGGTACCGCCGCCGTCGGCGCCGATCGTGTCAACGAACTCTTCGCCCGTGCCCGCGGCATCGAGCCAGTCGCTCAGGCGCGTCGCCGCCGTGCCGCCGCCGGTCCACGAGGTGAACAGACGGCCGTACCAGTCGACGTGATCCGCGCCCGTCGTCGTGCACGAGGCGTAGCCGCCGTGCAGCTGGCCGATCACGCGGCCTTCGGGGCTGTAGATCGGCGAACCCGACGAACCGCCTTCGGTGGTACCGCGCTGGTTCCACTGCACCCACAGGTGGGTATTGCCGCTGGCGCCCAGATAGCCTTCCACGCGCAGCGGGTTGTCGGAGTGGGTGATGCGCTTTTCGGCGACGCGCGGGTGATGGATACCGGTCGCGCCTGCCGGCGCGAGATCGCGACGGTCCCAGCCCGACCAGCTCAGATTGAATGCCGGATCGGCGGCGTCATCGAACTCGAGCAGGGTGAAGTCGGACGCGGCATTGGTCGCGCGGACCACGGCGCCGGTCTGGTTCTGCGCGAGGCTGCCGTCGCCGTTGGCGCCGCTCTCGGCGCTGCCCGGCGTGCGGCAGGTCGAGTTCTGGTAGTTCCAGTAGACGACGATGCTGGCCGCCGCGTCGGCGGTGCCCATCTGGCAGTGGTTGGCGGTCAGGAAGAACATTTTCTGGTCGCCGGCGGTGTTGTTGACCAGCGAGCCGCTGCAGTACTCGACGCCGAACCGCGTGTACGCACCGACCGACGGAATCTCGTCGCGGAAGTCGTCGCCATCCGGGCACACCACGTCGACGTTGCAGCTGCCTGACACACCCTTGGTCTGCGCCAGTGCGCCTTCGCGGGCGAGGCGGCCGAAGCCGAGATAGTCGTGGTTGACGCTGCTCAGACGCAGCTTGAGTTCGCCGACGCGCGCCTTCGGCACGACGACTTCAATGACCGCGTTGTCGCCCGGCACCAGCGGCGTCCACAGGTTGCCGGTCGCCTTGTTGTCGGCGGCGGTGAACGCGCGGATCGCTTCGGGATTGGCGTTGTTGTCCAGGCCTTCGGGATAGATCAGCAGGCGCGCGCCTTCGGGCAGGTGGAATTCCGAAAAGCCGAAGTTCAGCGACAGCGCGTCCTTCGATTCCACGCGCAGGCGCCAGACCAGATTCCCGCCGGCGATCTCGTCCCAGTCACCGGCGTTGTTCGGCGTCAGGTTGACAGTGTGCGGCGTCGCGAAGCGGATCGGGCGCTGTCCCATGGCGCGGTCCTGACGCGCATCTTCGGCGCGCAGACGCGCGGCGTCGACCGCCGGCATGCGCTTGAGTTCGATCGTCTGTTCAGCCGGCAGCCGGTTGTCGAACGCGGCCGGTCGCGCGTCGCGCGTCGCCGCCGCGGCAGCACCGACCGACAGCGTGCCGGCGGTGATGCATGCGATAAGAGTCTTCATCCTGTTATCTACCCCTCAGTGGTGACCGATAAAAACGGAGCACACCGCGTGCGGCATGCTCCGCCGGCGGCGGACATCACGATCACGATGTCCGCTGCCTGCCCTTCTTCCCCCGGAACTCCCCGAACCCGCCTTCAGTTGTGGCTGGCGCGCAGCGTGACCCCGGAGAACGATGTGTAGCCGCGTACCAGCACGTGGTACGTGCCCGCCTGCGGCGTCGCGAACGCGCAGCTCTCGGTGTTGCCGGTGCGGTATGGACGGCAGTCGTAGGTCGACGTCGTCGGCGCACTGCCGCGGCGCACGTACAGATCGGCGTCGCCGCTGCCGCCCGAGATCGCGATGACCAGGTTGCTGGCGCCCGACGGGACGGTGAACGTCCACGTGCGCGTGCTGTTGGCCGCACCCGACACACCGGTGACCGGCACGCCGTTCTGCAGACTGCCGGTGCCGGTACCCGGATCGGGATTCGGCACGGTGCCGCCTGTCGCCGCCGCGACCGCCGCTGCCGCATCGACGATGCCCGCACCGATCGGCTGGGACGGTGTCGACGGGAACGCACGCGCGGTGCTGGTCAGCAGGGTCTTGATCTGCGCCGGTGTCTTGGCCGGATTGGAGACCGACTGGATCAGCGCGACGACGCCGGCCACATGCGGCGCCGCCATCGAGGTGCCGTCGTAGGTCGCGTAGCTCTCGCTGCCCGGCGTGGTCTGCCCGCTGTTGAGCGTGGAAACGATGCCCGAACCCGGTGCCGAGATCGTGATGCCGGTGCCGTAGTTGGAGAAGCTCGAGCGCGCGCCGGTGCTGGTGTTCGACGCGACCGAGATCACGTTGCTGCAGTTGGCCGGCGAGAAGCCCGAGACATTGGCGTTGCTGTTACCGGCGGCGATGACCAGCGTAGTGCCGCGGTTGACCGCGCCGTTGATCGCGCTCTGCATCGCGCTGCCGCAGGTGCCGGCGCCGCCGAGGCTGAGGTTGATGACCTCGGCCGGATTCGCGTTCGCGGGCACGCCGCTGACGGTGCCGCCCGAGGCCCAGATCACCGCGTCGGCGATGTCGGAGTCGTAGCCGCCGCCGCGACCGAGCACGCGGACCGGCACGACCTTCGAATCAGGCGCGGTGCCCGCGACCCCGACGCCATTGTTGGTGACCGCCGCGACCGTGCCGGCCACGTGCGTGCCGTGCCAGCTCGACGCGCGACCGTTGTAGAAGTCGCCCGGATCGCTGGGATCCGCGTCGCGTCCGCCGCCGTCACCCGACACCGCGGTGTCGATGATGAAGTCGTAGCCCGGCAGAATGTTCGCGTTGAGATCGCTGTGATTGGTGATGCCGGTGTCGAGCACGGCGACTACCGCGCCCGCGCCCTTGGTGGTGTCCCAGGCGGTGGTCGCGCGGATGCCGCCGGCGCCGGTGCCGAAGCCGTACTGGCTGCTGAAGCGCGGATCGTTCGGGGTCCAGAACACCTGGTTGAGCTTGTCGACCTCGACGAACTCGACATTCGGGTCGGCGGCGATCTGCCGCATCAGCGATTCGGCGTCCGCGCGGTCGAGCTTCCGGCTGGTGCGCACGACATCGGCACCCAGCGTCATGCGGCGGACGTGTTCGAGGCGCAGCTGCTTGCCGCCGCCACTGACCGCGATCCGGCTGGCGGATGCGCGCAGCGCGGTGTCGATCGCGGCCGGATCGGCCTGCAGCGCCGAGCCGTCGCGGTATTTGACGATGAAGCGGTCGTGGGTGTCGGACGACTGCAGGCCGCCGAGGTTGAGCCGGTCCGTGGCGTTGAGCGACAGCGGCGCCAGGGCCGCGAGCGCGAGGGACGTGGCGGCGACGAGCAGACGACGGCGCGGCGCGTGACGCGGGTGATTCGACATCCGATAACCCCCAAACCTGTGGGTGAGAGCCGCGCTGGGGCGGCAGATCGGGAGCCGTCGCCGCCGCCTGAACTCCGGGCAACGCCGACTCCGCAACGAATGCGGACGTGACAAAACTGACCGCAAACTGACGCTACGCGACAGCGCGACCCGTTCGCAACGCAAGAAACCGTTAAAGTTCCATGAATAATGGCGTACACCGTCACATATTGACGATGTGGGTCATGATTCAGGGGTCGAACGCACGCTGAATGGATTGGATCAGCGGTCACCGGCGGGGACGCGCCGCATCTTCAGAATTTCATTGACACCGGATGACAGCGCACGCGCCGGCGCACCTGCGAACACAGCGGTTCGCAGGGTCGAACTTGCAGACTTTTTTTGGGATATCGCCCGTAGCCGGGGGCGGCGAGACGTGGCGCCAGCAGAAACGCGGCTGACGCGGCAGAAAGCCGCGAAACGCGTCAGAGCATGCCGGTTTCGAGGCGCGCGGCTTCCGACATCATCGAGCGGTTCCACGGCGGGTCGAACACGAGTTCCACATCGGCCTCGACAACCGTCGGAATCAGCTCCAGCTTGCTGCGCACGTCGTCGACCAGGATGTCGCCCATGCCGCAGCCCGGCGCGGTGAGGGTCATCTTGACCTCGAGCCGGCGCTGGCCATCGTCGGTTGGCTGGACTTCGGCTTCGTAGATCAGCCCGAGATCGACGACGTTGATCGGGATTTCGGGATCGAAGCAGGTCCGCAACTGGTTCCAGACCATGCGTTCCACGGCCGCGTCGTCGGCGCCGTCGGGCAGTTCCAGCGGCACCGGCGGCTCCTTGCCGATCGCATCGGCATCGCGGCCGGAGATCCGGAACAGATTGCCCTCCACGAACAGCGTGTAGCTGCCACCCAGCGCCTGGGTGATGTAGCCAGCGCTGCCCGCGGGCAGGGTCACGTGTTCGCCGGCCGGCACGAGGACGGCGGCGCAATCGCGCTCGAAACGGACGGGTTCGCTGCTGCGGGAGTACATAGGACCATCAGATGGTGGCCAGGGGCGGCCACGACAAGGCCTGTCATTGTATCGCCGCGCGCCGGTATGCTGACCGGCCGTTTCCGCGATGCAGCCTTCCATGCCGCCAAGGCACCACCCCGCGGGCGCCCGGCGCTGGCCGATGGCGACCGCTCTGCTGCTGCTCGGCAGCTTCGGCATCGCTGCCGCCTGGATCCTGCTGGCCGACGCGCGCGGCGCCCAGACGAGCTGGATGGCGGTCATTGCCGCGTTCGATGCGGCCTGGCTGCTGCGCCTCGCCCGTGCCCGCCCCGGCGTGTTCCGCGCGCTCGCCGGCACCGTGGCCACCGTGCTGGCGATCGTGATCGCGAACTTCGGCATCGTCGCTGCGCAGCTCGCCCGGCCGATGGGCATGCTGCCGTGGGAGTCGCTGCTCAAACTCGGCCCGCACCATGCCTACACGTTGGCGACGCTCGCCAACTCGACGGTCGACCTGGCCTGGCTCGGGGCCGCACTCGTGATCGCGGCGGTGGCGTCGCGCTGAATCGCGCGGCGGCTCAGTGGCCGCCGTCGAGCGCCTTGAGTTCCGCCACCAGCGCACCGGCCGCTTCGGCCCCATCGCCGTAGAGCATGCGGGTGTTGTCGGCGTAGAACAGCGCATTCTCGATGCCGGCGAAACCGGTGCCCTTGCCACGCTTGATCACCACAACGTTCTTCGCCAGCACCACGTCGAGGATCGGCATGCCGTAGATCGGGCTCTGCGGGTCCGTCTTGGCGACCGGATTGACCACGTCGTTGGCCCCGATCACCAGCACCACGTCGGTGTTCGGGAATTCCGGATTGACGTCGTCCATGTCGACGATCAGGTCGTAAGGCACACCGGCCTCGGCCAGCAGCACGTTCATGTGTCCGGGCATGCGCCCGGCGACCGGATGGATCGCGAAGCGCACCTTGACCCCGCGTTCGATCAGCCGCTGGCTCAGCTCCCAGATCTTGTGCTGCGCCTGGGCCACCGCCATGCCGTAACCGGGCACGATGACCACGCGTTCGGCATAGGCCATCAGCGCGGCGACATCGGCGGCCTCGATCGGTTTCTGGCTCCCTTCGATCGCCGCTGCGGTACCGCCTGCGCTGAAGCTCGAGAACAGCACGCTGGCGATCGAGCGGTTCATCGCCTTGGCCATCAAGCGCGTCAGCAGCATGCCCGCCGCGCCGACCATGGTGCCGGCGATGATCAACGCCTCGTTGCCGAGCACGTAGCCTTCGAACGCGACCGCCAGACCCGTCAGCGCGTTGTAGAGCGAAATCACCACCGGCATGTCGGCGCCGCCGATCGGCAACGTCATCAGCACGCCCAGCGCGAGTGCCAGCACGAAGAACACCACGATCGCCGGCACGCCCAGCGCGTGCACGATCAGCCCGCCGGCGATCAGCGCACCGACGAACACCGCCAGATTGAAGAGCTGCTGGCCCGGGAATACGTAGCGCTTGTCCATGCGCCCGTCGAGCTTGGCCCAGGCAATGACCGACCCCGACAGCGCGATCGCGCCGATCAACGCGCCCAGCACCGCGAGCACCAGCGACAGCCTGGCCGGCGCACCACCGGACGCCGACCAGCGCAGCAGTTCGACCGCACCGATCGCCGCCGCCGAACCACCACCCAGGCCGTTGTAGAGCGCGACCATCTGCGGCATGTCGGTGATCGCGACCTTCTTGCCCGACACCCACGCAAGCCCGGTGCCCAGCGCGATCGCGACCAGCATCAGGCCGATGTTCGCGAGCCCCGGCACGAAGAACGTCGCCACCGTCGCCAGCACCATGCCGACGCCGGCCCATTGGATGCCCGAACGCGCGGTGCGCGGCGAGGCCATGCGCTGCAGGCCGAGCAGGAACAGCGTCGCGGCGATGAAATAGCTGGCAGCGACGAGCCACTGCAGGCCGCTCATGCGATATGTCCTGCGCGAGAGACCATCACCATGCCGGCCCTCACTCCGGCTTCCCCGGCCGGCCCGACGGCTTGAACATCTCCAGCATCCGCTCGGTCACCACATAGCCGCCGGCGGCGTTACCCGCCCCCATCAGCACGGCGATGAAGCCGATCGCCTTCTCCAGCGTCGTGTCCGCGTGACCCAGCACCAGCATCGCGCCGATCAGCACGATGCCGTGGATGAAGTTCGAACCCGACATCAGCGGGGTGTGCAGGATCACCGGCACCCGCGAGATGATCACGTGGCCGGCGATCGCCGCCAGCATGAAGATGTACAGCGCCACGACACCATCGATCATTGCGATTCCCCGGGCCCGTCGTCCGCATCATAACCGCCGTTGAACGGCGCGCCAGCCGCGCGACACAAGCCACGTCAACCGCCACGCCTGGCGCGCGTTGACCTGTGCACACCCCGCCTTTGGCGACGACCCGACGATGGATGGCAGCCACTTTCCCGACCCGCATGCGCACATCGCGCACGGTAGGCTTGGCGACGTGACCGAATCCACCGTCGCGGCCGATGCCGCCATAACCGTGCTGCCGACGACGCTGGAAGGCTTTCTCGCCAGCGTCGAACGCCGCGCGTTCCGCTTCGCCGAACTCGGCCTGCGCCATCGCGACGATGCGCTGGATGCGGTCCAGGACGCGATGATCAAGATGCTCGGGTATCGCGATCGCCCGCCGTCGGAATGGACGCCGCTGTTCTGGACCGTGCTGCGTAGCCGGATCATCGACGTGCAGCGCCGACGCACGTTCCGGCTGAGCTGGCTCAGCGATGCGCGCGCGCCGGACGGCGAGGAGATCGACTGGGCCGACGCCGGCCCGGACCCGGCCCGCAACCACGATGGGCGCGAAGCCTGGAGCCGGTTGGCGGAGGCTCTGCGGCAGCTGCCGCGGCGCCAGCGCGAAGCGTTTTCGCTGCGCGTTCTCGAAGAATTCGATGTCGAAACCACCGCCCGCATCATGGGATGCGGCGAGGGCTCGGTGAAAACCCATCTGTTCCGCGCCCGCGAGGCGCTGCAGAAGCACCTGGAGGAATTCCGATGAACCGGTCGCACGACCCGCAGGACGATGCCGCGCTGCGCGCGCTCTACGCCCGGGCGCAGGACACTATCACGCCTGCGACCACCACGCGCCTGCATCGCGCACGTCATGCCGCGTCGCAGGCGAATGCGCCCGCGCGGCGTGGCTGGGGCATGCCGCTGGCGACCGGATTCGCTGCGGTGTGTGCACTCGCGATCGGCGCACGCATGCTGATGCCGGCCGCGGATGCGCCGACGGCGACGCCGGTGCTGGCAGCAGCGGAATCGGCCGCGCACATCGACGAAGGCGTCGATGAGGCGCTGGCCGGCTACGACGAATCCCCCGATTTCTATCGCTGGCTCGCCGCCAACGAATCCACCCTGCTTGCCGTGGAATGACCATGTCACTGACCCGAACCGTTCTCTTCGCCACCGCGCTCCCACTGCTGCTCCTGTGCGGCAACGCCGCGCTCGCCCAGTCCGCGCCGCCGCCGGCCTGGGATCAGCTCACGCCCGCGCAGCGCGAACAGCTGATCGGCCCGGTGCGCGAGCGCTGGAACGGCGCCGATGCGCAGGAGCGCAGCCGCATGCTCGAGCACGCGCGGCGCTGGCAGTCGATGACCCCGGCCGAACGCGCCGAGGCGCGGCACGGCATGCACAGCTGGAAGCAGCTGCCGCCCGACCAGCGCGAAGAAGCCCGCGCGCTCTACAGCAAACTGCGTACGCTGCCCGACGCCGAACGCGAAGCGCTGCGCGAACGCTGGAAGCAGATGACGCCCGAACAGCGTCGCCGCTGGGCCGCGGACAACCCGGCGCCGCCGCGTCGCGAATCGCGCGGACCCTGATTACAGCGGAGCGCTATCCGCAGGATGGGTAGCGCGCAGCGAAACCCACCGCTTTCCGACGTCACGAGTCAGGACGCCAAAGACTTCAGGCTGCAGCGTCTTCAGCGGCAGCGCGCACCGGCCATACCGTCTTCGCCAGCAGTTCGTCGTTCCAGTCCGGCGCCAGCGCGCCATCGACCAGCAGCAGCTGGACGAAATTGAACACGTTGCGCGCGAACATCTCGCTCGCGTGCGTGGCGCCCATCGAGGCGAGATCCAGCGGCCCGGCGACGGTGACGCCGCCGACATCCACCGTCTCGCCCGGCCGCGTCGCCTCGCAGTTGCCGCCGCTCTCCGCCGCCAGATCGACGATCACGCTGCCCGGCCGCATGCCGGCCACCATCGCCGCAGTGACGATCCTGGGCGCGGGCCGTCCCGGCACCGCCGCGGTGCAGACGACGACGTCGATGCTCCTGAGGTGATCACCGAGACGGCGCTGCTGTTCGGCCCGCTCGTCATCGGTCAGCGCGCGCGCATATCCGCCTTCGCCTGCGGCGCTGACGCCCAGATCGAGAAAGCGCCCGCCCAGCGATTCGATCTGCTCGCGCGTTTCCGGTCGCACGTCGAAGCCCTCGACCTGCGCGCCGAGCCGCTTCGCGGTCGCAATTGCCTGAAGACCCGCAACGCCTGCGCCGACGACCAGCACCTTCGAGGGCCGGATCGTGCCGGCGGCGGTGGTCAGCATCGGAAAGAACCGCGGCGCCAGTTGTGCGCCGATCAGCACCGCCTTGTAGCCGGCCATGCCGGCCTGCGAACTGAGCACGTCCATCGACTGCGCGCGCGTCGTGCGCGGCAGGCGCTCGAGCGGAAACGCGATCAAGCCGTGCGACACGATCGCATCGCCGCGTGCGGCATCCGCGTCCGGCTGCAGCACGCCGACCAGCATCGCGCCGGCGTCGAGCTGTTGCAGGCGCTCGCTCTCCGGCGGGCGCACACACAGCACGACGTCCGCACCCGACAGCGCGGCGTGCACATCGTCGACCAGCGTCGCGCCGGCATCGGCATATGCGTCATCGGAAAAATGCGCGCCCCTGCCGAGTCCACGCTCGACGCGCACCTGCGCACCGGCCGCCACGAGTTTCTTGCAGGTCTCCGGCGTCAGCGCCACGCGCCGTTCGCCCACCGCGGTTTCACGCGCCACGCCGATCGTCACCGCCATCGACATCGTCCTCGCCTGGAGTCGCGCTCATCCTAGGCCATGTCGCCGGTCGCGGCATGCCGCGCGCCGGCGTCGGGTCGATCAGGCGGTACTGGCCTGCGCCGCGAGCGTCGCCAGCGCCTGGGACACGGCACCGCCACCGGGACGGGCCTGCAACTGGCCGCCCTCGATCATCGCGTGCAGTTCGGCCGGCATCAGCAGGAATTCGCGCGCGCCGGTCGCATTGACCAGCAGACAGGCGCCGCTGAGCGAGCTGCGCCACGCGAGTCGCAAGGTCCGCCCCGCGCCCGCGCCGTCGGGCTGCACGAAGCGCTGTCCCTCGGCAAATGTGGTGTCGGCGAGACCGGCCTGCGGATCGGCGTCGTCCGGCAACAAGGGCGCGTCGTCGTCGCTCGGCGGCGTCGGCACGTGCAGCTGCCGCGGGGTCGGGCTGGCGTGTTCGGCGACCAACCCGGCCAGCCGCGCCTCGGTGGCGTTCGCATCGTTGCCGCATTGCGCGCAGCAGTCGCGCAGCGCGGGCAGGATGCCGAGCAGGCGATCCGCGACCGCACTGCCGCCATCGTTCGCAGCCAAACCGTCGGATTCGACCAGCGCATCGCCGAGCGACAGCACTTCGCGATAGCGATCCGAGCCGTCGCCATCGCGCAGCCAGGACTGCGCCAGCGCCTGGCGCCACTCGACATCCAAAAAACCCGCGACCGATGGCAACAGCGGACGGCCATCGAGACGGCGTGCGAGTTCGATCCGCGCCTGGCGACGCGCTGCGTCGAGGCGCTCGCGGCCGCGCAGGGCCTGCCAGGTGCGCCGCTCCACCGCTTCGGCGCGGCGACGGTTCGCAGCGAGCGCCCCGTCGATCTGCGCGAGCTGCGCGGGAAATATCCGGCCATCGCCCTGCGCGCCGTCGAGCACCGCATCGGCGACACGATCGGCGAGTGCCTGCTGCTCGATCGACTGCGGGTCCTCGGGATCGATGCCGTCCCACAACTCGACCAGCGCCGACAGCAGCTGCATCGCAGGCGGCGACGAAGGCTCGAACAGGTGCGCATCCTCAAGCGCGAGATGCAGCCAGGCCACCGACAGCAGCGCGAAACGCTCACGCGCGGCGGGGGTGAGCTGATGGCGCGCGGCGATCAGGTCGAACAACGCGCCGATCAGGATCAGCGCTTCGTCCTGCTCGCCGTCGAAGGCGACCGTGTGGCGATCGATGCCGAGACCGCCGGCGACCGCATACAGGCCTTCGCGCAGGCGGATCGCGTGCGTGTCGCCGGGCGGCAGGCTGCGTTCGGACTGCAGCAGCGCGAGCGTCGACAGGAATTCGTCGCGGCGGAAGCTGCGTTCGGCGGCGTCGAGTTCCGCGCGCCGTGCGTCGCGCTGGCGCCGCGCATGCCGTCGCAGCAGATTGCCGCGCGGCGCATCGGCGCGTGCGGCAGGCGATGTGCCCGCGCCCGCCTGCGCGACGGCGTTGCCCTGCTCCCAGATGCGGGTCTTGTTGGCGGGCAGCGTGTCCGTCGAGCCGCCGAGACCCGCGATCAGCGACGCGTGGTCACTGTCACCGGCCAGGGCGCAGCCGGCGTCGGCCAGTCGCGTATTGCACCAGCCGTAGAGCCCGCCCAGCTCGGCATCGAGCAGCACTTCGTGCCGCCGCAGCAAAGACGCGCGCAGGCGGCGACCGCAGTCGCCGGCTTCGAAGGCGCGCAGGAAGCTCTCGACGAGAAACCGCGCGGCCAACGGATTCGACGGCCGGCCGCGGTACTGCAGACGACCGGCCAGCGTGTGCAGACGGCGATCAATGATGTCGCGCACGCTCTCGAAACGGCGATCGAGTGCCTCGGCGACCGGTTGCCCGATCAACTGCGCCTGCAGCTCGTCGTCCGACAACAGCGAGAACGCGCTGCGCGCGTGCGACGCCGGCGGTTCGGGCCATGCGGCGAACACCTCGCCCAGCGCTTTCTGCCAGCGATGCTCGTGCTGGATCAGTTCGGCGGCGAGCACGGTCAGGCTGGTCAGGTCCTCTGCATCGGCATCGCGCGCCGGGTTGTCCTGCGTCGCTTCATCGCAAGCGCGCTGCAGACGCGCGCGTTCGGCGCGCAGGGTTTCGCCGAGCAGCGGCAGCAGCCGCGCGGTGGCCTCGCGACGGATTCCTTCCATCAATTGCGCGGGCGTTTCCGTCCGCAGGGCATCGCCCGGTCCTTGCGTCGACACGGGCATCGCGCCCACTCCGTCCCCCGTAAGATCGCCGGACAATAACGCAAGCGTCCGCCGCGCGTCTTAACGGTGGCGCACGGATATCACGCGGTCGCAGCGTCGCCGGCAGGATCGTTCGCGGCGTTGAGCTGTTGCCACAGCTGCTTCATCGCCTCGTCGAACGGCGCATCGACCGCGCGTACGACGGCGCGACCGGCGCCGACCAGCGCGGCCAGTTCCTCGGGCGAGACGACCATGCGGCGGATGCCGCGACGGTTCACGATCAACAGGCGCTGGGTCAGCGGACTGATCCATGCGACACGCGCCGCTGATTCACGGCCGTTGTCGTCGACCAGGCGCAACCACTGGCCGACGCGCAGCTGGCGCATGCGCGTGGCGATCGTCGGATCGAAGGCCAATGCGTCGTGGCCGCCCGCGAGGCGCAACGCGGGATCGGGGCCCTCGTCCTCGACCTCGGGCGACTGCGGCGCATGCACGCTGCGCGGCGTGTCGGGCAGCGCCAGCGCGGCGATGATCCGCGCCACCGCATCGCGCGCAGCGTTCGCATCGAGGCCGCAGCTGGAATAGCACTCGGCCAATGACACCTGCAGCGCCAGCAGTTCGTCGGCGACCGCGGTGCCGAGCGCGTGCGCGGCGTCGAAGTCGACCTGGACCATCGCATCGCCGATGCCGATCGCGGCCAGGTGCCGCGCCGAGTCCGGTCCGTCGCGCAGCCAGGTCTGGGTCAGATGGTGGCGCCAGTGGCGATCGAGGAAAAACGCGACCGCGCCCGTGAGCCGGCGCTCGGACAGGCGCGAGGCGACCATGTCGTCGACGCTGCGACGCGCCTGCTGCAACCGTTCGCGGCCGTGGATCGCCTCGGCCGCACGTCGCTCAGCGACATCCGCGCGTCGGCGCTGCTGGTCGAGGCGCTCGCGCAGTTCGCCGGCAGCGAGTTCGAACACCGCCTGGTCGCTTTCATATTCGTCGACGACGCGGTCGACAACGCGGCCCGCCTGGTCGAGCAGATCGCGATCCTGCGGGGTATCGCCGACGTTGCCGTCGCAGGCTTCGGTGACCGCGTCGAGCAGCCGACGCGCGGGATGCGCGCGCTGGTTGAACATCGAGTCGTCGGTCAGCGCGACCTTGAGATAGGGCATCACCAGCCGACCATAGATGTCGCGGGCCTGCTGCAGCAGATCGTTGGCGTCGAACAGCGCCTGGAACAGGATGCCGACCAGATCGATCGCGTCCTCGTCTTCGCGACTCAGCGGCGTCTGTTCGGTGTCGACACCCAGCTCGCGCAGGCCGCGCAGCAGTTCATCGCGGATCACATCGCCGAGGCGGCGGCGGTCGTCACCGACCAGCGCGCGTGCGAACGGCGCGGGATCGTCGCCCTGCAGCATCCGCGCGACGCTCAGCAGCTGCGACATGCCCAGCACCGGACCGCCCGCGCCATCGGCGCCGGCATCCAGCGCCATGTCGTGGCCACGACGTTCGCGCCACTGGTGCAGCTGTTCGCGGACCAGATCGCGGTAACCACGCGGTGCGGCCGCGCCTGCAGGTGCATGGCCATGCGCGGCCAGCACATCCATCAGGCCGGCCGACAGCGGCCCGTACGCGGGCGCATCGGCACCGCCGGTCGCCACATGACTTTCGGGTTCCGCGTGCGCGACCACGCCGCCGTCGGGCACCCAGCTTTCGCCGGCAGCATCGTGGCGCGTGGAACGCGCCGGCGCAGCGGCATGCACGACCGGCCGGGCCTGCGTCTGCGGCTGCTGCGAAACGGCGCCCGGGCCGATGCCCGCGGCATCGAGTGACGCGTTCGCGCGGGCATAGACCTCGGCGAGGATGCCCGGCAGGCGCTTGTCGAACTGGTTGAACACCATCGTGCGCAGACCGGCCGGCAGTTCGTCGGCCTTGAACAGACGCATGAAGGCGATGACCGGCACTTCCGGACGCAGCGGATTGGCGTGTACGCCTTCGATGCCGAGCCGCGTGGCCAGCGCGTCCAGGCGATCGCCGAGCGCGGTCAGCGGATGCAGGAACTGGTGATCCATCAGCTCGACGATCTGCTGCGCCGCCAGATGCACTTCGAGCTCGCCCTCGGACATCAGCGACAGCCCATCGGCCACCGCCGGCGCAGGGCGGTCGGCCAGCCACTGGTCGAATTCGGTTTCGATCGCCTTGCGGAAACGCGTGGCGAGTTCCAGCGCGCGCTGGTTGAGCTCCAGCACCGCCATGCGCTCTTCCTGCGCAACCATGTAGTCATGGCGGGCGAGCGCGGCCAGCCGCACCTGTTCCTCGATCGCACTCCAGAAGCCCGACAGCACCCCGCCCAACGCGGTCACGGCGTCGTGGCGCAGCGTCTCGAGGACGCGCGCAGCGTCGCGGGCGGGACCCGCACGCGAGCCGGAACCGGCACCGATGTCGTGGTGATGCGTCATTTGGGAGAGAATCGGGGGAAGGGGCGTAATGCCCCGCGCATAAGATTCCCGAACCCCCACGGCAGGTCTGTGACCATCTCCGCAAATACTGAACACGAGGCGCTCGCCGCGCTCGACGCACGCCGCTCCGTGCCCGCCAAGCAGCTCGATGCGCCCGGGCCCGACGACGCCACCCTCTTGCGCATGCTGCGCTCGGCATCGCGCGTACCCGATCACGGCAAGCGCGTGCCGTTCCGCTTCCTGCGCATCGCAGGCGCCGATCGCGACGCACTCGGCGAATTGCTCGCGGCGCGCTCGCTGGAACGCGATCCCGATATCGGCGCCGGCGCCCTCGACAAGGACCGCCGACGGTTCTCGCATGCGCCGCTGGTGATCGTCGTGGTCGCCGTGCTCGATCCCGAGGACACCAAGATTCCGGAGGTCGAGCGCCTGCTGACCGCCGGCAGCGTCTGCTTCGCCCTGCTGCAGGCCGCGCAGGCACTGGGCTTCGGTGGTTCGTGGCTGTCGGGCTGGCCCGCCTACGATCCCGAAGTGCTCGCCCTGCTCGGTCTCGGTGCGAACGAGCGCGTCGCCGGCTTCATCCACATCGGCACGCCGCGCATCGAAGCGCCGGAACGTGAACGTCCGGACCCGGCCACGCTGCTGACGGACTGGTACGCGCCGTGACCCTGCCGCCGCAGACGCTCCAGGCGACGCCGCCGCACACCGCGCCGCTGTATCTGGTCGACGCCAGTCTCTACGTGTTCCGCGCCTGGCATTCGATGCCCGACGAATTCCGCGACGCCGAGGGCTGGCCGACCAATGCCGTGCACGGCTTCGCGCGCTTTCTCGCCGAACTGGTGGAGCGCGCGAATCCGCAATACGTCGCGATCGCGTTCGACGAAGCGCTCGACAGCTGCTTCCGCAATCGCATCTACCCGGCGTACAAGGCCAACCGCCCGCCCGCGCCCGACGAGCTGCGGCGCCAGTTCGCGCAGTGCAAGACACTGTGCCGAGCGCTCGGATTCGTGGTGCTGGCCGACACCGAATACGAGGCCGACGATCTGATCGGCAGCGCGCTGGTTGCCGGTCGCGCCCGTGCGCATCACGGCGTGATCGTGTCGGCAGACAAGGATCTGTCGCAGCTGCTCGAAGGCGCGGACGAACAATGGGACTACGCGCGCGGCGTGCGCTGGACCGCGGCTGGCGTGCGTGATCGCCACGGCGTCGAGGCGCATCAGATGGCCGACTACCTCGCGCTGTGCGGCGACGCGGTCGACAACATCCCGGGCGTGCCCGGTATCGGCTGCAAGACCGCGGCGAGTCTGCTGCATCACTTCCGCACGCTGGACGCCCTGCTCGAACGCAGCGACGAGATCCAGTTCCTGCGTTTTCGTGGCGCCGGGCAGGTCGGGCCGAAGCTGCGGCAGCACGCCGATGCCGCGCGCCTGTACCGCCAGCTGACGACGATCGCCTGCGATGCACCTCTGGGCGAAGGCACGACCGGATTCGCACGTCGCACCGGTGACGCCGAAGCGCTGCAAGCATTGTGCGAAGCGCTGCGCTTCGGACCGCTGACACGGTGTCGCCTGCACAGCGTCGCCGGCCTGGACTACGCGCCGCCCGCGATGGCCTAGAGCGCTGTCAGTCGTCACGGCCGCGCGTTAGCATCGACGCATGACGAATCCATCGATGCGCGAACACACTGAAGTCCTCTATCAGGGCGACTGGCTGCGGCTGGTGCGCCACGGCACGTGGGAAGCCTGCGAACGCACGCACGGCGGCAACGGCATGGCCGTGCTGGTGATCGCCGTGACGCCCGACGACGAAGTGCTGTTCGTCGAGCAGTACCGCGTGCCGCTGGGCGCCCGCACGATCGAGATGCCGGCCGGCCTGGTCGGCGATGGAGGGTCCACCGATTCGCTGGAAGACGCGGCGCGCCGCGAGCTGATTGAGGAAACCGGCTGGTCCGCCGGACGCGTCGACGTGCTGCTGACCGGTCCGACCACCGCCGGGATGAGCAACGAACGCGTCGCCTTCGTGCGTGCGCGCGAGCTGACGCGCGTTGGCGACGGTGGCGGCGTGGATGACGAAGCGATCATCGTCCACACCGTGCCGCGCGCGACCGCGCCGGCGTGGCTGATGCGCAAACATGCGGAAGGCTTCGAGCTCGACCTCAAGCTCTGGGCCGGGCTGTGGATGGTCGACTTCAATCCGGATGGTTCGCCCGCGGATTGAGCGGGTTGCCGGTTCTGGCGAGACCACTCAGGCTTTCTTGACGAACTCCGTCCGCAGCACCAGACCTTTCACCTTCTCGACATTGCATTCGATCAGATCGGGGTCGTCGGTCAGACGGATGTTCTTGGCCAGCGTGCCGCGCTTGAGCGTGACGCTCGTGCCTTTGACCTTCAGGTCCTTGATCACGGTGACCGCGTCACCGTCGGCGAGGCGGGCGCCGTTGCTGTCCTTGACGACGCGTTCTTCTTCAGACATCGGAATTTCCTGTGCGCGAGGGGCTGGCCGTCGCGCATCGAGATGGGAGATGACGTCGCCGCAGATTCACTGCGGCGCGTGCGTCAGGCGAAGCGGTCGGTCGCGCGCACCAGCGCGTCGACGTTCTCGGCCTCGAACGCGGAATGGCCCGACGCCGGGGTGACGACGAGTTCGGCCTTGGGCCAGACCTGGTGCAGGTCGAACGCGTTCTGCACCGGACACACCACGTCATAGCGGCCGTGAACGATGACGCCGGGAATGTCGACCATGCGGTAGGCATCGCGCAGCAGCTGGTCGTCGACCTCGAAGAAGCCCGCGTTGGTGAAGTAGTGGTTCTCGATGCGCGCGAAGGCCAGCGCAAACTGCGCATCGGCGTGGCTGTCGGCGAAATCCTCGTCGATATGCAGGAAGCTCGTGGCGCCTTCCCACACGCTCCACGCGCGCGCGGCCGCCAGGCGGGTGGCCTCGTCGTCGCTGGTCAGACGCTTGTGGAACGCGCCGATCAGATCGCCCCGCTCGGCTTCCGGAATCGCTGCGATGTACTGCTGCCAGGCTTCCGGGAACAGACGCGAGGCGCCTTCCTGGTAGAACCACTCCAGTTCCCAGCGCCGCAGCATGAAGATGCCGCGCAGGATCAGCTCGGTGACCTGGCGCGGATGCGTCTGCGCGTAGGCCAGCGCCAGTGTCGATCCCCAGGAACCGCCGAACACCTGCCAGCGATCGATGCCCAGATGCGTGCGCAGTGTCTCGATGTCGGCGACGAGATCCCAGGTGCTGTTGTCGACGAGATCCGCATGCGGCGTCGAACGTCCGGCGCCACGCTGGTCGAACAGCACGATCCGGTACTTGGCCGGATCGTGGAAGCTGCGCATCTTCGGGCTGCAACCGCCGCCCGGACCACCGTGCAGCAGCACCACCGGCTTGCCCTTCGGATTGCCGCACTGCTCGTAATACAGCGTGTGGCGGTCGTCGACGGCGAGTGTGCCGGTGTCGAAAGGTTCGATGGCGGGATAGAGCTGGCGCATGCGCGTGGATCCGGAAAAAACCGGCCTCCAGTCTATCAGCCGACCTTTGGGCCCCCGGGTGCGCGGCCCAGGGTCACGCGATCGCGGGCTTCGAGGTCGCGCTCGGTGATGACCTCGACCAGACCCGCCTGTTCGAACAGCGCGCGCACCGCGGCGCCCTGCGCGAGGCCGTGCTCGATCAGCAGCCAGCCGCCCGGCGCGAGATGCGCGGGCGCACCCGCAGCGAGGATGCGGATCGCGTCCAGACCATCGGCTCCGGACGACAGCGCCGAGGCCGGTTCGAAACGCAGATCGCCCTGTGCCAGATGCGGGTCCGCGTCTTCGATGTAGGGCGGATTGCTGGCGATCACGTCGAAGCGCGCGTGGTCCAGTGGCGCATACCAGTCGCCGTGGGCGAAGCGCACGCGGGTCAGGCCGAGCGCCTGCGCATTCGCGCGCGCGACCGCAAGCGCGTCGGGGCTTGCATCGGTCGCCAGTACAGCGGCGTCCGGCCGTTCACGGGCGATCGCCAGCGCGATTGCGCCGCTGCCGGTGCCGAGATCCACGACGCGCGCTGCGGTATCCGGCAGCCGAGCGAGTGCCAGTTCGACCAGCAGTTCGGTTTCCGGCCTCGGAATCAGCGTCGCCGGCGTCACCGCGAGATCGAAACCCCAGAAGCCACGCACACCGGTGAGGTAGGCGACGGGTTCCCCGGCGGCGCGGCGCGCAACCAGCGCTTCGAAACACGCGGCCACGCCCTCAGGCGCGGGATCGCGCGCATGCGCGTACAGCCAGGTCTGCGAGCGCCCGGCAGCGTGTGCAAGCAGCCAGCGCGCGTCGGTCGCGTCGATGCGGCCGGCGGCATCGCGCAGCAGTGCATCCAGGGCGGGACTCGGATTCGTAATCATGACTTCACATCGTAGCCGGGCCCCGGACGGGCATGGTGTCGCACCTCGAGGAGATCACCGATGCGCCGTTCAATCCACGCCTGTGTTGCCGCCACGCTCGCCCTGCTCGTCTCGGGCTGCCAGAGCGCGTTCTTCGGCTTCGTCAATCGCGACAGCACACAGCCGGATGCCACTGCGGTCTACGACACCACGCGCGGTCTGGCGCTCGACATCTACCGCCCGCAGAACCCGGCGCCCGATACGCCGGTGGTGGTGTTCTTCTACGGCGGCTCCTGGCAGTACGGCACGCGCGCGCAGTACCGCTTCGTCGGCAGCCGACTGGCACAGAACGGCGTGGTCGCGGTGGTGGCCGATTACCGCACCTGGCCGGCCGCCGGCTTCCCGGCGTTCATGGGCGATGCCGCCCACGCGGTGCGCTGGACCGTCGACCACGCGGCCGAATACGGCGGCGACCCGAAGCGGGTGTTCATCGCAGGCCATTCGGCCGGCGCGCAGATCGCTGCGCTGCTGGGCACCGACGCGCGGCACCTGGCCGCGGTCAATCTGGAACCGAAGGATCTGGCCGGCGTGATCGGCCTGTCGGGCCCGTACGACTTCGTCATCAGCGGCAAGCTCGAGGAGATCTTCGGCCCGCGCAGCCAGTGGCCCGAGGCGATGGCGGTGAAGTTCGTCGATGGCGACGAGCCGCCATTCCTGCTGATCCACGGCGACGGCGACCGCACGGTCGATGTCGGCAACAGCCGCAAGCTGGACTTCGCGCTGCGCCGCAAGGGTGTCGCCTCGACGCTAGAGGTCATTTCGGGCGGCAACCACTTCGTCACCGCAGCCGCGTTCTATGACCCGGAGCGCGCGCCCGAGGTGTTGCCCGCGGTCCGCCGGTTCATCGGTCTGGATCCGGCCGAGGGTGAACCGGAGACAAAATGAAGGCGGCCGAAGCCGCCTTCAAAAATTCCGTGGACGTGTGGGAGGGAAGTACGGTCACGGAATCCGGTGCGCGGCCCCTGCGGGCCGCTGGCGCCGCGTAGAACCGCTGCGCGACGCCTGTTGACCCGATATTGCTGCAGCGCAACAGCGATTGCAAGCCCCTGTGGAAACGTTTTCCACCCCCCACATTCCGCCCCTATTCGATAGTCAAAGACTATCGATTGAATTCCTATAATCGATTTCCCATATCGATAGACGGCGCCTAATCTATGCGCAGCCGGATTCGCCGGCCGCGATGCCAAGTCGCCCGCCTTCCCCCGTCCAGGAGCTTTCATGTCCCTCATCAACACCGAAGTCCAGCCGTTCAAGACCACCGCGTTCCAGAACGGCGAGTTCATCGAAGTCAGCAACGAGAGCCTCAAGGGCAAGTGGTCGGTCCTGATCTTCATGCCGGCCGCCTTCACCTTCAATTGCCCGACCGAAGTCGAAGACGCTGCGGACAATTACGCGGAATTCCAGAAGCTGGGTGCCGAGGTCTACATCGTCACCACCGACACGCACTTCTCGCACAAGGTGTGGCACGAGACCTCGCCGGCCGTCGGCAAGGCGCAGTTCCCGCTGGTTGGCGATCCGACCCACCAGCTGACCCGCGCGTTCGGCGTGCATATCGAAGAAGCCGGTCTCGCCCTGCGCGGCACGTTCGTGATCAACCCCGAGGGCGTCATCAAGACCCTCGAGATCCACGACAACGCGATTGCCCGTGACGTCAGCGAGACCCTGCGCAAGCTCAAGGCCGCCCAGTACGTCGCCGCCAACCCGAACGAGGTTTGCCCGGCCAAGTGGAAGGACGGCGAGAAGACCATCGCGCCGTCGCTCGACCTCGTCGGCAAGATCTGATCCCCCGATCCGATTGACGACATCACGGCGCAGCCCATCGCGCCGTGCCCACCCCCATCCCGCCCCGTGCGGATGGGGGTGGACCGGAGCCGGCCTCCTCCCCCGCCGGTTGCGGTCCACCCCTCTCCCCTCCCCCTCGTTCCGATGCGCCGCTTTGCCGGGGCGTTGCGGACGCCCCCACCCGTCGCCAGGAGCGTTGCCATGTTGGAAGCCGATCTCAAAGCGCAGTTGAAGGCCTATCTGGAACGCGCGGTGCGCCCGATCCACATCGTGGCCTCGGTCGATGATGGCGAGAAGTCGCGCGAGCTGCTGTCGCTGCTCGAAGACCTCAAGGACGCCAGCCCGAAGATCACCGTCGACGCCGCCGGCACCGATGCGCGCAAGCCGTCGTTCGCACTGACGTCGCCGGATACGGACATCGATGTGCGCTTCGCCGGTCTGCCGATGGGCCACGAGTTCACGTCGCTGGTGCTGGCACTGCTGCAGGTCGGCGGACATCCGTCGAAGGCGGCCAAGGACACGATCGAGCAGGTCGCGGCCCTCGATGGCGACTACCTGTTCGAAACCTATTACTCGCTGTCGTGCCAGAACTGCCCGGACGTCGTGCAGGCGCTGAACCTGGCCGCCGTGCTGAATCCGCGCATTCGCCACGTGGCGATCGACGGTGCGCTGTTCCAGGCGGAAGTGGAAGCGCGCGAGATCATGTCGGTGCCGACGGTGTTCCTCAACGGCCAGAAGTTCGACCAGGGCCGCATGACGCTGGAGCAGATCGTCGCCAAGCTCGATACCGGCGCGGCGAAGCGCGAAGCCGAAAAAATCGCGGCGAAGAAGCCCTTCGACGTGCTCGTCGTCGGCGGCGGCCCTGCCGGCGCGGCCGCGGCGATCTACGCGGCGCGCAAGGGCATCCGCACCGGCGTGGCATCCGAGCGTTTCGGTGGCCAGGTGCTGGACACGATGGCGATCGAGAACTTCATCTCGGTCAAGGAAACCGAAGGTCCGAAGATGGCGGCGGCGCTCGAGCAGCACGTGCGCGAATACGACGTCGACATCATGGACCTCCAGCGCGCCACGCAGCTGGTACCGGCCGGCGATGACGGCCTGGTCGAAATCCAACTCGAGAATGGTGCGGCGCTGAAGTCGCGCACCGTGGTGCTGTCGACCGGCGCACGCTGGCGGCAGATGGGCGTGCCCGGCGAGGACCAGTATCGCAACAAGGGCGTGGCCTATTGCCCGCACTGCGACGGCCCGCTGTTCAAGGGCAAGCGCGTGGCGGTGATCGGCGGCGGCAATTCCGGTGTCGAGGCTGCGATCGACCTGGCCGGTATCGTCGCCCACGTCACCCTGATCGAGTTCGACGCGCAGCTGCGCGCCGACGAAGTGCTGCAGCGCAAGCTGCGCAGCCTCCCGAATGTGCGCATCGTGACCAGCGCGCAGACGACCGACGTGCTCGGCGACGGCGCCAAGGTCAATGCGCTGGTCTACCGCGACCGGGCGGGTGGTGACAGCCACCGTGTCGAACTGGAGGGTGTGTTCGTGCAGATCGGCCTGCTGCCCAACACCGAATGGCTCAAGGGTGTGGTCGAGTTGTCGCCGCGTGGCGAGATCATCGTCGACGACCGCGGCCAGACCTCGGTGCCCGGCGTGTTCGCCGCCGGCGATGCCACGACGGTGCCGTACAAGCAGATCGTCATTGCGATGGGCCAGGGTGCGACCGCTGCGCTCAGCGCGTTCGATCATCTGATCCGCGTACCGGTCGTCGAGACGGCCGAGGCCGAAGCCGCGTGATCCCGCGCGCGGCCCGCGTCCTGCACGTCCCGCCGTCGCCTGCGCGATCCGGAACGTGTGCGGAGCGCGCGCCGTGAACCTGCGCGACTTGCGCTATCTGGTCGCGCTCGCCGATGAGCGGCATTTCGGCCGCGCCGCGGCCGCGTGTTTCGTCAGCCAGCCGACGCTGTCGACGCAGATCCGCAAGCTCGAAGAAGAACTCGGCGTCGCCCTGGTCGAGCGCGCGCCGCGCAAGGTGATGCTGACGCCGATCGGCGTGCAGGTCGCCGACCGCGCACGCCGCATCGTCGGCGACGTCGAGCAGATGAAGGCACTGGCCCGGCGCAGCATGGATCCCGAGGCAGGCTCGATCCGTCTCGGCCTGTTTCCGACCCTCGGCCCGTATCTGTTGCCCCATGCGGTGCCACCGTTGCGCGCGCGATTCCCGCAACTGGAACTGCTGCTGGTCGAAGAGAAAAGCGACGTGCTGATGACGCGGCTGCGCGATGGTCGCCTCGACGCGGCCATCCTCGCGTTGCCGGTCGACGAGGACGCGTTGCATGCCGAGTTCCTGTTCGAGGAACCTTTCCTGCTCGCGGTCTCCGATCAGCACCCGCTGGCCGCACGCGAACGCCTGAGCCTGCAGGAGCTGTCCTCGCAAAAGCTGCTGCTGCTCGAAGACGGCCATTGCATGCGCGAACAAGCGCTCGATGTGTGCCGCCTGTCAGGCGCGGGCGAACACGCCGAATTCCGCGCCACCAGCCTGGAAACACTGCGACAGATGGTCGCCGCGAATGTGGGAGTGACATTGCTGCCGGTGCTGGCGACCAGGCCACCGGTCGCGCCATCACCGCATCTGCGTCTGCTCGATTTCAGTGACACCCGCCCGACCCGGCGCATCGCCCTGGTCTGGCGTCGCAGTTCTGCGATGCACGCGTTTCTGCTGGAACTGGCGGGCGTGCTGCGCGATCTGCCGCCCGCGTTGTTCGAGCACGCTGCACCCTGAATCATTCCCGCGCACGCGGGACACGGCACAATGGTCCCCGGGCGGCGCACTGCGTCGCCTTTCCCATGGGCGCCGTTCGAGCGCCTTCCCAACCCGAGGAAATCCTGATGTCATCGCACTCCACCAGTGGTCTGCCGCCCTCCGGCGCACCGTCGATCCGTTTGACCCGCCACGACCTGGCGCGCCTCGACGCGCTGCTTGCTTCACCGAACTACCGGCAACACCCCGGCGCAGCCGCGCTGCAGCGCGAACTCGATCGCGCCGACCTGCTGCCGGACGATGCCCTCGCCGATGCGACCGTCGGCATGCATGCACGCGTGACGTGCATCGACGACGCCACAGGCGCCCGACACACCCTCACCCTCGTCTATCCGCACGAAGCGGACGTGGACGCCGGTCGCGTCTCGGTCCTCGCGCCGGTCGGCATGGCGCTGCTGGGACTGACGGTCGACCAGCGCATCGACTGGCCGGTCAGCGGCGGTCGCACCCTGCGGCTGCGCGTGCTGGAAGTCGCGCCCGCCGATCATTGACTGCCTTGCGTGCGGCCCCGACCCGGCGCCGCACGGTTCACCGCGTCAGTTCAGAGCGGCACGCCGACCTGGCAGGCCACGCCGGTACCGCCGATGCCGCAGTACCCGCCGGGGTTCTTGTGCAGGTACTGCTGGTGCTCGTTCTCGGCGTAATAGAAGGGCGGCGCCTCGTCGAGGATTTCGGTGGTGATGTCCGGATAGCCCGCCGCCTGCAGCTTCGCTGCGTACGCGTCGCGGCTGCGATAGGCCAGTGCGGCCTGTCCGGGCGTCGTGCAGTAGATCGCCGAGCGGTACTGCGTGCCGGTGTCGTTGCCCTGGCGCATGCCCTGGGTCGGATCGTGGCTTTCCCAGAACATCTGCAGCAGCGTCTCGAACGCGACCTGCGCCGGGTCGTAGACGACGAGGACGACTTCGGTGTGCCCGGTCTGCCCGGAACACACTTCGCGATACGTCGCGTTCGGCGTCACGCCGCCGGCGTAACCGACCGCGGTCGTGACCACGCCCGGCAGCGACCAGAACTTCCGTTCCGCGCCCCAGAAACAGCCCATGCCGAACTGCACCTGCTCCAGACCTTCGAACGCGTCCTGCAGCGGGCGGCCGTGCACGGCGTGCGTGTTGTGCAGTGTCACCGGCGTATCGCGACCGGGCAGCGCGTCCTGTGGGCGCGGCAGACGCTGTTTCCAGGCTCCGATTCCGAGCATCGCGATATCTCCGGGTCGCGGCAGATTGCCGTCCGTTCTGGATGCGGGCGCGCGTGCCCGCTTCCAAGGGCGTCAGTCCGGCCGCTGCGGCGCCCGCGTGCGGCCCTTCAGGCTCGCCAGGAAGATGCCCGCCAGCGTGAACGCGAGACCGAGCCACTCGCGCGGCAGGGTGTCGCGCTGCAGGACAAGGATGTCGAGCAGGAACGCACAGAGCGGCTGCACGAGCAGCAGCAGGCCGACCAGCGCGACCGACAGGTGCTGCATCGCACGCGAGATCAGGATCCAGCTCAGGCAGTGGCCGAGCGCCGCGAGCAGCAATAACCAGCCCAGCGCCTGCCAGGTCGGAATCGCGAACGACACGCCTTCGGCAACGCCCGCCAGCCCCAGCAGTCCCGCGCACAGCAGCGACACCATCGCCAGCACCTGCGCCACCGGCGCGGAGGCGGCTGCGCGCGATCCGCCAATGTTGCCTGCGCGCTGCACATGACGCAGACCGATGTTGTAGACCGCATAGCACAACCCGGTTGCGAGTCCGAGCCACACGCCCCAGCGGTAATCGGCTGGCAGCGTCGCCCAGTCCGCGCCGAGCATCAGCCACAGGCCGAAGAACGCCAGCGCGATGCCGGCCACGAACCGCAGGCCGACGCGTTCGCCGAACAGCAGCACGCCGGCCAGCGCCATGAAGAAGACCTGCGCATTGGCGAGCAGCGTCGCCAGACCCGGGCCGATCAGCAGGATGCTCCGGTGCCACAGCCACAGGTCGGCAGCGAATGCGGTGGCCGGCAGCAGCGCCAACCACCACATGCGTCGCGGCAGCGGACGCCAGTCGCAGCGCAGGTGCACGAACAGCGCCAGCAGCACGCCGGCGAACAGCATCCGGTAGAAGGCCGAGACCGTCGGCGGCGTGCCGGCCAGACGCACCATCAAGCCATTGGTGCCGATCAGCGCGGCGCCGGTCAGCATCCACGCGAGTGCGGCGCGACCGGCCGGAGTGTCGTGCATCAGAAGGACTCGCGTGGGGGACGCGCAGCGTAGCAGCGCCGCGCGGCGCTCTTCAGCTGAAGATCGCCGGCGCCACCTGGACGCAGTTGCGACCCTGGCGCTTGGCTGCGTACAGCGCCTTGTCGGCGCGGGCGATCGCCGCGGCCGGCGCGTCTTCACCGCTTTGGCGTGTGGCGATGCCGATGCTCACCGTCAACCGCACGCGCTGGCCCTCGTGACGCACCTCGCAGTTCTCGACCGCGGTGCGCATGCGCTCGCCGACCGCGCGTGCCTCGGCGCCATCGCGGCCCGGCAGCACCGCGATGAATTCCTCGCCGCCGTAGCGGCCGAACATGTCGGCATCCGACAGTACGCTGCGCAGCGCGGTCGACACGCCGCGCAGGCATTCGTCGCCGCAGGCGTGACCGAAACGATCGTTGACCGATTTGAAGTGGTCGAGATCGATAAACAGTACCGAGACTGGCCGGCCGCTGCGCTCCGCCTCGGCGAAGGTGCGCTCGATCCAGAGATCGATCGTGCGACGGTTCATCGTGCCGGTGAGCGCATCGATCTCGGCCGAGCGGCGCAGCTTGACCGCAGCCGCGGCCTGGTCGACATGCAGCTGCACCACCCGCGCCAGCTCGCCGATCACCGACATCTCGTCGGTCGTGAAGCCTTCTCCGCCAACGCGCCGCAACAACAAGACGCCCCAGCCCGGCGCGCGCACCTGGAACGGGATCAGCGCCTCCATCGCCACGACCGGCCCGCCCGCGGACGGCCGTACCGGCTGCTGCAACGCCAGGCCGGCGGTCGCCTGCCGGCGGAGGATCAGCCCGCGGCGGTTGATCTCGTGCTCGACCGACGGCAATGCATCGGACGGTTCGACCAGCAGATGGTCGCGGCCCTGATAGCCGCGCAGCACCGCGATGCAGGATTCGGTGGGCACCAGCGGCAGCAGATGGTCCATCAGCAGGCGGAAGCCCTGCCACGGAATCTCGCCCGGATCGAGACCGTTGAGCTGGGTCTGCAGCGCAGTCGACAAGTCAGCGCGCGCCGCCTCGCGGCGCATCTTGCGTTCGGTGTCCTGACGGGCGAGGCGGTCCTGGTCGCGCTGGTCGCGGTAGTCGCCGATGCGATGGGTCAGCGCGAGGGCGAGCAACAAGGCGAACGCCACCGCGGCGCCCTGGTAACCGTAATGCAGCAGTGGGCCTTCCGGCGCCAGGCCGTGTCGCGCCAGCGCCACCCACACGCCGGTCAACACCGTCAGCGCGGTCGCCACAGTCAGCGCCCAGGCCATGGACACCCCGCGCCGCGCGGCATCGGCCAGCATGCCGCAGACCGCAATCCCGGCCAGCGTCCAGCCGACCGCACTCACGGCCTGGGAGGCCTGCGCCAGCCACGGCAAATTGAGCAGAAACACCGCCGCCAGCGCGATCAGTCCGATGCCGATGCCGCGCACCAGGCGCGCATGGCGATAGCCGCGCCCGCGCATCGCATACGCCTCGATCAGCCACAGCGCAGCGGCCGCGTGCACCAGCGTCAGCGCCGACAGGCCCTGCAGTTGCCACAGGCCGAAGAACCGTACGACGGGCAATCCGTACAGATGTCCGTTCATCGCCTGCAACAGCAGCACCAGTGCGACGGTGAAGCCGAAGAAACCGATGAAGAGCCGATCACGCGAAGCGTAGGCCAGCGCCAACGCCAGCGCCGACAGGGTGAGCAGCCCGCCGTAGACCGAACCGGCCAACGCCACACCTGACCGTTCGACCCGGCGGATGTCGGTCGCCTGCGCGAGCACAGGGCGCAGGCTGCCGTGCAGGCCGCCTTCGACCTCGGCCTCGATCGCCATGGGTCCGTGCGCATCGCGCGGCAGCAGGAACGCATAGCCGGCCGGCAGGATGCCCTCGTCGTCGCCCACGCTGAAGAAGTCGAGCGCCTCGCTGCGCCAACCATCGGCGCCGACCAGTTGCAGCCGGTTGACCGGCTCGCGCGGGAACCACAGCGCCCAGCGCGTCGTCGCCTCGACGGGCAGCTCGAAGCGCAGCTGGACCACGCCGTCCGAGAACTGCGCGACCTCGACCGGACGGGTTTCGCCGGGGCGCAGCTGGGTGGCGGACACCAGCGCCGCGAACAGACCCATCAACAAGACGAGACATGCAGCCAGGACCCAGCTGTGGCCGGGCATCGCGCGCGACGCGGCTATCTCCATCGGTACGCCCGCCCGTCGACCGCTTGCGATCGCCCTTCTTTCTGTCCGATGCCCCGATGCGCTGGATCGCGCATGCGCCGCCCCCTTGGTCTTACCCTGTCCATCGCAACTCGCGTGCCACGGTTTCCGTACCGTCGTCACAGAATTATGGCAGGAGCCCATCACGGAAATCGCGACCACCCCGTCACACCCGACGCGAGCACGTCGCATGTGGACCGTCCGCTACACTGCACGGCTCTCCCGCAGCCGCCGTCCGAGCCTCCATGTCTTCCGCCGAATCCGCCGCTCCCTCGACCGATCCCGCCACCCCGGCACGCCAGGACTTCATCCGGCAGATCGTCCGTGAGGATCTGGCCAGCGGAAAGCACGCCGCGGTGCGGACGCGCTTCCCGCCCGAGCCCAACGGCTACCTGCACATCGGCCACGCCAAGGCGATCTGCCTGGACTTCGGCATCGCCGCCGAGTTCGACGGCCGCTGCAACCTGCGCTTCGACGACACGAATCCGGAGAAGGAAGACCTCGAGTTCGTCCGTGCGATCGAGGACGACGTGCGCTGGCTGGGCTTCGAGTGGGCCGAGCTGCGCCACGCCTCGGACTACTTCGACGTCTACTACCGCGCCGCCGAGAAGCTGATCGCACAGGGCGATGCCTTCGTCTGCGACCTGACGCCCGAGCAGATCCGCGAGTACCGCGGCACGCTGATCGAGCCGGGCCGCGACTCGCCGTTCCGCGACCGCGGTGTCGACGAGAATCTCGACCTGTTCCGGCGCATGCGTGCGGGCGAGTTCGCCGACAGCACGCACACGCTGCGCGCGAAGATCGACATGACCAGCGGCAACATGAATCTGCGCGACCCGGCGCTGTACCGCATCAAGCAGGTCACGCACCAGAACACCGGCGACGCCTGGCCGATCTATCCGATGTACGACTTCGCCCACGCGCTGGGCGATTCGATCGAAGGCATCACCCATTCGCTGTGCACGCTGGAGTTCGAGGATCACCGACCGCTGTACGACTGGGTGGTGGATCGTGTCGACCTGGCCGGCAATCCGGACCTGCTGGCCTCGTTGAGCGCGCGCGGGCTCCCGGTGGTTGCCGCCAAGCCGCGCCAGATCGAGTTCTCGCGCCTCAACATCAATTACACGGTGATGAGCAAGCGCAAGCTGACCCAGCTGGTCGGCGAAGGGCTGGTCGACGGCTGGGACGATCCGCGCATGTACACGCTGCAGGGGCTGCGCCGCCGCGGCTACACCCCCGCCAGCCTGCGCCTGCTGGTCGACCGCGTGGGCATCAGCAAGCAGAACTCGGTCATCGACTTTTCGGTGCTCGAGGGCGCGCTGCGCGACGATCTCGACGCCCGCGCGCCGCGCCGCATGGCGGTGGTCAATCCGCTGAAGCTGGTGCTGACCAACCTGCCCGACGGCCACGCCGAAACGCTGCGCTTTCCCAATCACCCCAAGGACGAGGCGCAGGGCGTGCGCGAGGTGCCGTTCTCGCGCCAGCTGTGGATCGAGCACGACGACTTCGCCGAAGTACCGCCCAAGGGCTGGAAGCGGCTGATCCCGGGCGGCGAAGTGCGCCTGCGCGGCGCCGGCATCGTGCGCTGCGACGAGGTGATCAAGGACGAGAGCGGCGCGATCGTCGAACTGCGCGGCACGCTCGATCCCGAATCGCGTCCCGGCATGGACGGCGCGAACCGCAAGATCAAGGGCACGATCCACTGGGTCAGCGCCGCGCATGCGGTCGAGACCGAAGTCCGTCTCTACGACCGGCTGTTCGTGGTCGAGAAACCCGACGACGAGACCGGCAAGACCTACCGCGACCATCTGAATTCCGATTCGAAGCGCAGCGTGACCGGCTACATCGAACCGGCTGCTGCCACGGCCGCGCCCGAGCAGTCGTTCCAGTTCGAGCGTCTGGGCTATTTCGTCGCCGATCGCGTCGACCACACGACCGCGAAGCCGGTGTTCAACCGCAGCGTGACCCTGCGCGATACCTGGGCCGGGGACAAGTTGGGCATCTGAGGCGCTGCGTTACAGCGCGATACCTCTGTGGATCGCGCGTGCCTGCCGTTCCATCCGGACACCGGCGCGCGCGATCCCGCTGGCGCCTGCGGGCGCTCGACGCGCCGGGGCGGTAACATCCCCGGCATGATCCGCCTGCGCGCCCTGTCGTTCCGCCTGTTGCCTGCCATGCTGTTGCTGGCACTTGTGGCGTGCGCGGCGCCTGCGCCGCCCGTCGCGGAGGCCGCGCCGCCCGCAGGTGCGCCGGTCATCGATCGACCCGTCGCACCATCGGGCGTGCCGGATCTCGACACCAGCTGCCGCGTCGACAGCGACTGCGCGGTCAAGAACGTCGGCAGCTGCTGCGGCTACCAGCCGGCCTGCGTAAATGCGAACGCGCAGGTCGATCCACAGGCGGTGCAGGCCGACTGCGCACGCCGCGGCATCGCCGGGGTCTGCGGCTTCGTCGAGATCCAGTCCTGCGCCTGCGTCAACTCGCGCTGCGAGGCGCCCGCGCCGGGCAGCCTGCTGCGCTGATCCCCCGCTTCTTTTCCGGAATTTCCAATGCTGTATGCCCAGGTCCACCTGACCCTGCCCGCGTGGGTGCACGAACACGTCGACGTGTCGCGCGACTACGCCGGTGACGACGCCAAGGTCGCGCTCGCGATCGATCTCTCGCGGATGAACATCGAGGCGCAGAGCGGTGGCCCGTTCGGCGCCGCCGTGTTCGGCAGCGACGACCGCATCATCGCCGTCGGCGTGAACCGGGTGATGCCGCATACCTGCTCGGTCGCGCATGCCGAAACCATGGCCTACATGCTCGCGCAGCAGCGCCTGCAGACGCCGCGCCTCAACGAACGCGGCGGCCCGATCACGCTGGCGACGTCCTCGCAGCCCTGCTGCATGTGCTACGGCGCGACCGTCTGGGCCGGCATCGACCGGCTGCTGATCGGCGCACGTTCCGAAGACGTCGAGGCGCTGACGCCGTTCGACGAGGGCCCGCTGCCCGAAGACTGGATCGGCGCGCTGAACCAGCGCGGCATCGAAGTCGTGCGCGATCTGCTGCGCGACGACGCACGCGCAGTGCTGCGCACCTATGGCGAAACCGACGGGGCGAAGTACTGACATGCGCGACATCGACACCGATCACACCGACGACGCGACATCGCCCCTGCATGCGATCAGCGGCCTGCTCTGCTACTGCCGCCCGGGTTTCGAACCCGACCTCGCCGCGGAACTCACCGAGCGCGCCGCTGGCGTGCATGTCGCGGGCTATGCGCAGACCAAGCGCGGGGACGGCTACGTGCTGTTCCATTCCGACAACGGCCCGTCGCTGACCAGCGAACTGCCGTTCCGCGAACTGATCTTCGCGCGCCAGAAGATGATGCTGCTGGCCGAACTGCGCGACCTCGATCCGACCGACCGCATCACGCCGATCTTTGAAGTACTGGCCGGCCGCGGCCGCCACGGCGAACTGATGGTCGAGCATCCCGAATCCGACGAGGGCAAGCAGCTCGCCGGCCTCGCACGCAGCTTCGGCAATGCGCTGCGTCCGGCGCTGCGCAAGCGCGGCTTCCTGAGCCAGAAGGACGAGACGCGCTTCCCGCGTCTGCATGTGTTCTTCGTCTCGGGCACGCACGCCTACATCGCGCAGTCGGTGGTCGGCGACAGCGCGCCGTGGGCGATGGGCATTCCGCGTCTGCGCACGCACGCCGATGCGCCGTCGCGCTCCGCGCTGAAGCTCGAAGAGGCGTTTATGGCGCTGCTCACCGAACGCGAGCGCAATGCGCGCATCAAGCCGGGCATGCGTGCGGTCGATCTGGGCGCTGCGCCCGGTGGCTGGACCTGGGTGCTGACGCGCGAGCACATGCGCGTGGTCGCGGTGGACAACGGGCCGATGCAGGCCGACCTGATGGAGACCGGCCTGGTCGACCATCACCGCGTCGACGGCTTCCGCTACCAGCCCGTGGGCGCCGTCGACTGGATGGTCTGCGACATGGTCGAGCAGCCGCGCAAGGTCGCCGAGCGCATGGCGACCTGGTTTCGCGAAGGCTGGTGCCGCAATGCGGTCTTCAACCTCAAGCTGCCGATGAAGAAGCGCTGGCAGGAAACGCTGCTGGCGCTGGATCTGTTTGCCAACAATGCCGGCGAGCACGAGAACCTGGTCATCCGCGCGCGTCAGCTCTATCACGACCGCGAAGAGATCACGGTCTACGCCAGCGTCGACTGACCCGAACGGAGAGCGCGTCATGGCAGCAGGCTGGATCACCGTCGTCGCCCCGTACCTGCCGGAAATCGTCCGGCTGGCACGGCCGATCTTCACCCGGACGCCACCGCCGCTCGTCGATCTGGGGCAGCAGCGCCGCAACGACGTGATCGACGCGCAGATCACCGAGCTGCAGGACGCCGCGAGCCAGAACGCCGACTCGATCGGCAAGCTGGCCGCCGACATGCAGAAGACCATCGAGGTGCTGCAGCTGGGCGCGGCGCGTGTCGAGCAGCGCCTGCTGCGTGCGCAGGTCCTCGCGGTGGTGGCCAGCACCGTCGCTGCGCTGGCCTTCGGCCTCGCCGCCTGGGCACTCGCGCGCTAGCACCGGTTCGAGGTCCGCGAGCGGCTGGATGGCGCGCAGCGGACGCGCGGGAGGTGGGGGTGCGGACGCGCGTCCGGCGCCCGTTCCCTGGACAACGGCACACGCGCTGTCAGCACCGCAGTCTGCGGCGCTTTCCGGGCACCCACCGCACGCGCGCCAACTGACACGCGCGGCAGGACACCGCATCGGCGCTGACGCAGCCGCCACATCGGCGCTGCATACTGCGCGCGCCCTCATCTCCGGATTGAACCGCATGGCGTCCAGCCTGCTGACCTTGCTCGACGATATCGCCACCGTGCTTGACGACGTGGCCCTGATGACCAAGGTCGCCGCGCGCAAATCCGCCGGCGTACTCGGTGACGACCTCGCCCTCAATGCGCAGCAGGTCACCGGCGTGCAGGCCGATCGCGAGTTGCCGGTGGTCTGGGCGGTCGCCAAGGGCTCTGCGCGCAACAAGCTGATCCTGGTACCGGCGGCGCTCGCGATCAGCGCGTGGCTGCCGTGGCTGGTCACGCCGCTGCTGATGGCCGGTGGCCTGTTCCTTTGCTACGAAGGTTTCGAGAAAGTGCTGCACAAGCTGCTGCACAAGGCCGAGGATGACGCCGCCAAGCCGGGCCGCACCGCGGCGCTCGCCGGCGCGGACGTCGATCCGGTGGCGTTCGAACGCGACAAGATCCGCGGCGCCGTGCGGACCGATCTGATCCTGTCGGCCGAGATCATCGCGATCACCCTCGGCACCGTCGCCGGCGCCGCGTTCGCGACCCAGGTTGGCGTGCTGGTCGGCATTTCGGCGCTGATGACGGTCGGCGTCTACGGCCTGGTCGCGGGCATCGTCAAACTCGATGACGCGGGCCTCTATCTGAGCAAGCGCGCGTCGGGCGCAGCGCAGGCGATCGGTCGCGGCATCCTGCGCGTTGCGCCCTGGCTGATGAAGACGCTGGCGATCGTCGGCACCGCAGCGATGTTCCTCGTTGGCGGCGGCATCCTGACCCACGGCGTGCACGATGTGCAGACCTGGATCGACGACGCGGCGACCGGCGTGGGCGCGCTGCCCGAAGTCGGCATGGTGCTCGGCGCGATGCTCCCGACGGTGATCAACGCGGTGGTCGGCATCGTTGCGGGCGGCATCGTGGTGGGCATCATCGCGATGATCCGCCGCATGCGCGGCAAGCCTGCGCTTGCCCACTGACCGCGCTTGATCAGCAGGGCAGGACGAAAGCGCCCAGCCAGACCAGCAGACCGCCGAGCCACACGCCCAGCATCACCACGCACGCGCCGAGCAGCCACAACGCGCGCATGCCCGTTCGCAATCCGCGCGTGCGCCGCCAGGTGAACAGCGGCGCGGCGAGCCCGATGCACAGCGCAAGCGCCAGCACGCCGTAGCCCAGCGCGACGAACCCGCCCGGTTTGACCGATTCAACCGGGCACTGGGTCATCGCGAATGCCGGTGACGCAGCGCACGCCATCAGCATGACGGCCGCGGCGCGCAGCGACCGGAACAGCGAACTCACAGCCCCGCCGCCCGCTTCCACAGCAGATTCCGCAGCGGCGGCAAGGCCTGCGCGATGCCGAGTGCATGGCTGCGCAGCAGGACCGGCAACAGCGACGCGTTGGAGTAGGCGCGGTTGATCGATTCGAAGGCGTGCGCGGCGACTGCGCTTTCGCTGCGCCGCGTGCGTGCCCAGCGCGCGAGACGTTGCGGCGCATCCCAGCGCGCGCCACGACGGCGCGCGTCGGCAACGCTGTCGGCCAGCCCGATCACATCGCGCAGGCCGAGGTTCACGCCCTGCCCGGCCAGCGGATGCACGACATGCGCCGCATCGCCGATCACCAGCACACGGCCTTGCAGCTGCGCGTTTGCCAGCTGGCGCCGCAATGGAAATGCTGCGCGCGGCGAAACCGGCGTCAGCGTGCCGAGCCGGCCGCCGGACGCGCGCGTGACTGCATCGGCGAACGTGGCGTCGTCGAGCTCGCGGATGCGCGTCGCCTCATCGGCAGGCAGCGTCCAGACGATGGAGCTGCGGCCCTGTCCGACCGGCAGCAACGCCAGCGGACCGGTCGGCAGGAAACGCTGCCATGCGGTATCGCGATGCGGCTCGCTGCTGTCGACATAGCCCACCACGCCGGCCTGCGCGTAATCGTGCGCGCGGGTGCCGATGCCGGCGAGCGTACGCAGGGTCGATGCGGCACCGTCGGCCGCGATCGCCAGGCGCGCTTCGATCCGGCTGCCCGCGTCGAGGCGCAGGGTCACGCCGTCGGCCTTCTGCTCCAGCGCTTCGACCTGTGCCGGCGCACGCACGTCGACACCGGCCGCGGCCAGTCGCGCCCACAGCCGATCGACCAGCAGGCCGTGCTCGACGATCCAGCCGAGTTCCCGCATGCCGAGCTGGTCGGCGTCGAACGCCAGTTCGCTGCCACCGCCCGCATCCCAGACCTGCATGCGCCGGTAGGGATGCGCACGCGCGGCGCGGATGCCGTCCCAGGCACCGACCGAATGCAGCAGACCGGCGCTGTCGTGCGCGAATGCATAGACGCGCAGATCGGGGCTCGCCGCCGACCACGCGGCGGGCGCGCGCGCCTCGACCAGCACCACATCGAGATCCTGCGCGGCCAGCGCCAGCGCGCACGCCGCGCCGACCACGCCACCGCCGACGATCACGACATCGCGTCGGTCGCGGCGGCTCATGCGGCGGCTCCACGGCACAGCGCCGGCACATCGCCGCGATAGCCCATCGCCCCGCCGGCGAGCATCGCCTGCAATGCGGAATCCCGATCGATCGCCAGCAAGCCGAGACTGCGCAGCGGCCGCAGCAGGCGCGCGGGATTGGAGGTCACGCGCGCGAGCCCGTCGGAGAACGCCAGCGTGCGGGTGCGATCGTCCAGGCGGCGTGCGGCATGGCGTTCGAGCAACGCCGCCGCGCCAGGATCGGCAGCGCCTGCGATGCATTCGGCCAGGGTGAGCGCATCGCGCAAACCGAGGTTGAAGCCCTGTGCGCCGATCGGATGCAGGCTCTGCGCCGCGTTGCCGACCAGCACGGCGCGCGTGTCGATACAGCGTGCGGCGACGACGCGCCGCGCCGGATGGCGACTGCGCGGCCCGACCGACAGGAACCGACCCACGCGCCAGCCGAATGCCGCCTGCACGCGCGCGAGAAATGCCGCGTCGTCGAGTGCGGCGACCGCATCGGCCTCTTCGCTGGCGACGCCATGGACCAGACCGTAGTGCCGGTCGCCACGCGGCAGCAGCGCGGTCGGGCCGGTGTCGGTCAGTCGTTCGAATGCACGGCCATCCGGCGCCCGCGCCGTGCGCAGGCGGGCAATCAACAAGGTCTGCGCGTAGTCGTGGGCCTCGGTGTCGATGCCGAGCGCCTGGCGCACCGCACTGTCGACGCCGTCGGCGCCGACCACCAGACGCGCCCGGACGCGGGTGTCGCCGTCCGGCCCGCTGAGCCGGACCACGCGATGACCGTCCTCGATGCCGTGGAAGCCGGCAAAGCGCGCCGGCCGGTAGCGCACCAGTCGCGGCAGTTCCGCCAGCCGTGCTTCCAGCGCCCCGCCGAAATCGCGCGCGACCACCACCTGCCCGAATGCCTCGCGTGCGTAATCGGCCGCGGCCAGCTTCACCCGGCCGAAGTCGCCGGCGCGGCTGACGTGGATCTCGCGGATCGGACCGCCCGGCGCGCGCAGCTTCTGCAGCACGCCGAGGGCGGTCAAGGCGTTGACCGTGGCCTCGGCAAAGCTGAGGTTGCGCTCGTCGAAGACCGCCGGCATCGACGCCGGCGGCGTGGCTTCGACGAGCGCGGCATCGACCCCCGCGCGGTCCAGCGCAATCGCAAGACTGGCGCCGACCAGACCACCGCCGACGATGAGGACCGGATGGACCGGCTCTGGATGTGTTTCGACCATGTCCGCGATGATACGCGCCGCCCTCTGCGCCCCGCGCTGCGGCTCCGCTAGAATGCGCGTTCGACCCGACGCTGCACCGGAGCTTTCCGATGACCCTCACCGCCCGCCGCACCACGATCTTCGCCCTGCTGGCCGCGTTGATGGCTGCAACCCGGCTGCACCACTTCGCCGCGATCCCCGATGCGTCGTGGGCGGTGTTCTTCATCGGCGGCTTCTATCTCGCCAACTGGCAGCGCTGGGCGTTTCCGGCGCTGATGGTGCTGGCAGTCGCGGTGGACTGGTTCGTCATCAACAGCCAAGGCCTGTCGTTCTGGCAGCACTACTGCGTGTCGCCGGCCTATTGGTGTCTGGTGCCCGCATATTTCGCGCTGTGGGCCGGCGGCGGCCTGCTGCGTCGCCACCTTTCGGCCTCCGCCCCGGTCGCGATCGGCCAGCTGGTCGTCGCACTCGTGGCCTCGGTCGCTGTGTGCCACCTGCTGGCGCAGGGCAGCTTCTACTGGATCAGCGCCTCGGTCGCCGATCCCACGGTCGCCGGCTGGTGGAAGAACTACAGCGACTGGCTGCTGCCCTACCTGCGCACCGCTGCGCTGTACGTCGGCGCCGCTGCGATGGCCCACGTGCTGCTGACACGCGTGCTGCCGAAGCCGGCGACCGCCGCGCGTCCGCTGCACGCCGACTGACGCGCTGCGCCGATGGGCAACCGTCTCTCGAAGATCTACACCCGCACCGGCGACGACGGCTCGACCGGGCTGGGTGACGGCGCGCGGGTCGGCAAGGACTCCCTGCGCGTCACCGCCTACGGCACCGTCGACGAGGCCAACTCGACGATCGGCCTGTTGCTCGCCGCCGATGTGCCAGATGACGTCCGCAGCCTGCTGACGACCGTGCAGCACCAGCTGTTCGATCTGGGTGGCGAGCTGTGCATTCCAGGCCACGCCGCGATCGAGGACGCCGATATCGAGCGCCTCGAACAGCAGCTCGACCATTACAACGACGATCTGCCGCCGCTGAAGGATTTCATCCTGCCAGGCGGCGGCGAGGCGGCGGCGCGCTGCCACATCGCGCGCACGGTCGTCCGCCGCGCCGAGCGTGAATCGGTCGCGCTGGCGCGGGTCGAGGCGGTCCGCCCTCAGGCGGTGCGCTATCTGAATCGACTGTCGGACCTGCTGTTCGTGCTTGCCCGGGTCCTGGCGCGCGCCAGCGGCCACGGCGAGGTGTTGTGGCACCACGAGCGGCGGCGCTGAGCGATGCACCATCCGGTCGGCTTCGGCGGCGGTGATCAGCGGCGGGTGCCGGTGTTCTCGCATCCGAGTCTGCTGGACCACGACACCGGCCCCGGCCATGCCGAGCGCCCCGAGCGTCTGGCCGCCGTGATCGAGGCGCTGCGCGCTGCCTTTCCCGATCTCGATCTGCGCCAGGCGCCGCCCGCGACCCGCGGGCAACTGCTGCGCGTCCACGACGCCACGCTGCTCGCGACGGTGCTCGATTCGCAGCCCACCGGCCGCATCCCGCTCGACAGCGACACCGTGCTCTCGCCCGGCTCGGCCCAGGCCGCGCTGCACGCGGCGGGCGCCGGCGTCGCTGCGGTCGATGCGGTGCAGGGCGGCACGGAGCGTCGCGTGTTCTGCGCGGTGCGCCCGCCCGGCCATCACGCCACCGGCGACATCGCGATGGGCTTCTGCCTGTTCAACAACATTGCCGTCGCGGCTGCGCACGCGCTGGACCGCTACGGCCTGACCCGGATCTCGATCGTCGATTTCGACGTGCACCACGGCAACGGCACCCAGGCGATCTTCGAGTCCGAACCGCGCGTGCAGTACGTCAGTTCGCACCAGCTGCCGCTGTTTCCCGACACCGGGCGGCGCGACGAGCGCGGGGTCGGCAACATCGTCAACCTGCCGCTGACCGCGGGCACCGGCAGCCGCCGCTTCTGCGAAGCCTGGCGCGAACGCCTGCTGCCCGAGATCGACGCCTTCGCCCCGCAGCTGCTGATGATCTCGGCCGGCTTCGACGCGCACTGGCGCGATCCGCTGGCCCAGCTGCAGCTCGATGCCGAGGATTTCGGCTGGCTGACCGGCGAACTCGTCGCCATCGCCGAGCGGCATTGCGAAGGCCGGATCGTCTCGATGCTCGAAGGCGGATACGACCTGCAGGCGCTGCGCGAAAGCAGCGTCGCGCACCTGCGCGCACTCGCCGGCTGACCTGCCTTCAGCCGGCACCCAGTGAGGGCGGAACGACCGAGCTCGCAGGTGAACAGGATGTCTTTGCGTTGCATTGCCGCTGCCCGATGGATCGGTCATGCTGGCGCCCGTTTTTCCCGCTGAACGGATCGACCGTGCGCACAGCCCTCCGCTTGCTTCCCCTTCCGTTCTGCATCGCGGTTTCGCTGTCCGCCAACGCCGACGACAGGCTCCGTCCGAACTACTGGGCGCTGTGTCCGATCGAGGACGCGGTACCGGCCTTCACCGACGCCCAGGCGCCGGTCGGCACGGTCGAACAGCGCGAGGCCCAGCCGACCGATATTGACGGCGACGCCTTCGACGGCCTGGCCGGCGTGGACACCGACTTCACCGGCAACGTCACCGGCAACGTGACCCTGCGCCGCGGTGACCAGTTCCTCGGCACCGATGACCTGCAGTTCTCGCAGGACGACGGCACCTTCGTCGCCGACGGCAACGTGCGCTACCAGGATCGCGGCATGCGTGTCGTGGCCGACCGCGTCGAGGGCGACACGATCGCCGAGTCCTACCGCATGGACAGCGTGCAATACCAGCTGACCGCGCGCCGCGGCAACGGCGGCGCCGACCACATCCGCATGGACGGCACGGTCGGCGCCCTGCTCGGTTCGACCTATTCGACCTGCACACCCAGCGACCGCTGGTGGGAACTGAAGGCCGGCCAGATCGACATCGACACGGACATGGGCATGGGCACGGCGCGCAACGCAACCCTGCGCGTGGGCAAGGTGCCGGTGCTGTACGTGCCGTGGTTCCGCTTCCCGATCGACGAACGCCGCCTCACCGGCCTGCTGTTCCCGCGTATCTCGCAGTCCGGCCGAAACGGCTTCGACTACACCCAGCCGATCTATCTCAATCTCGCCCCGAACTACGACATGACACTCGAGCCGCGCTTCATGAGCCGGCGCGGCGTGCAGCTGGGGACCGAGTTCCGCTTCATGACCGATCGCACGCGCGGCGAACTGGACCTGGCGTATCTGCCGTCCGACAAGCTGGCCAACCGCGAGCGCGAACTGGAAGAAGAACAGGTGCCGATCGTCGAGAACCGGCGCAAGGCCGACCGCGCGTTCCTCGGCTTCGGCGGTTCGCTGGACATCAACCCCACCTGGCAGGGCCGCGCGAACCTCACCTGGATGAGCGACCCGCGGTATCTGGAAGACTCCAGCAACAACGTCGACGGCATCTCGTCGGTCAGCGCGCTGAGCCAGATCGGCGTGTTCGGCCAGGGCTCGTCCGGCGACCGCGGTTACTGGAACGCGAGCGTGCTCGGCGACTACCAGTTGCTGACCGACTACACGCTGCCGGAATCCGTGCTGCCCTACAACCGGCTCCCGCATGCCTCATTCACCTGGCAGCGCCCGTACGGCGACTGGATCAACGCTGGCGTCGACACCACCGCGACGCGATTCGCGCACATCGACGATGCCGCGCGTCCGGGCGGCAGCCGTCTCGACCTGAAGCCCTACATCTCGCTGCCGTTCGAAGGCGCGGCGTGGTTCGTGCGGCCGACACTGGCCTGGCGCCACACCAGCTACGCGCTGGACCGCGCACTGACCGATCAGATCGCCGAACAGCGCGCACGCGCCGAACTCGGGATTCCCGGCGACCAGCCCGTGCCGGCCGACACCCTGGCGCTCTACAGCAACAGCTCGCCGAGCCGCAGCCAGCCGATCGGCTCGATCGACGCCGGTCTGTTCTTCGACCGCAACACCAGCTGGCGCGGCGAGGAATACCTGCACACGCTCGAGCCGCGGCTGTTCTATCTGAACTCGCCGTACCGCGACCAGTCGGCGCTGCCACTGTTCGACACCACGCCGCTGACCTTCGGCTGGGGCCAGCTGTTCCGCGACAACCGCTATTCCGGCGCCGACCGCCAGGCCGACGCGAACCAGATCACGATGGCGGTCAGCACACGCCTGATCCGCGAATCGGACGGCCAGGAAAAGCTGTCGGCCAGCCTGGGACAGATCGTCTACCTCTCCGACTCGCGGGTCACGGTTCCCGGCGAAGCGCAGGTCGAGCAGGGCCGTTCGGCGTGGGTCACCGACGCGACGTACGCGATCAACGACCGCTGGACCGTCAGTGCCGGATACCAGTGGGATCCCAAGTTCCGCCGCGAGGATCTGATGTCGCTGCGGACGCGCTACCTGATCGGCGACGAAGGCATCGCGAACTTCGCCTACCGCCGCCGCGCGGATCTGATCGAGCAGGCCGACCTGTCGTTCCTGTACCCGATCAGCCCTGCGTGGAGCATCGTCGGCCGCTATTACTACTCGTTCACAGACAGCCGCCTGCTCGAAGCCGTCGCCGGCGTGCAATGGGACAGCTGCTGCCTCGCGGCCCGCGTGGTCGGGCGTCGCTACCTGCGAAACCGCCAAGGCGAGCTGAACAACGCGATCATGTTCGAACTTGAACTGAAGGGTCTGGGCTCGGCCGGCCCCAACACGGAAGACCGTTTGCGCCGTGCTATTCTCGGTTATTACCGCGATGACCTCTATCTCGTGCCGCCGTCCGAGCTGCGCAACAGCGACGACGATGAGACCCTGACCCCCGGCCTGAGCCAATGAAGACACTGATCTATTCCCTCGCGGCCGCTGCCGCGCTGTTCGCATCGACTGCGCACGCACAGGACCTCCAGCCGCTGGACCGCATCGCCGCCGTCGTCGACGAGGACGTGATCCTCGCCAGCGAACTCGAGCGCGCCGTCGCCAACATCCGCGGCCAGTACGCCACCCGCCAGGACCAGTTGCCGCCGCAGGATATCCTCGAGCGCCAGGTGCTGGAGCGCCTGATCACGATGCGTCTGCAGACCGCGAACGCGCAGCGTACCGGCGTGCGCGTCAGCGATCAGGAAGTCGATCAGGCGATCGCTGCGATCGCCCAGCAGAACAACTTCACGATGGATCAGCTGCGCCAGCAGCTGGCGGGCGACGGCATGTCGTTCGACGACTTCCGCGCGTCGCTGCGCGAAGAGCTGATGATCCAGCGCATGCGCCAGCGTTTTGCCCAGACCCGTATCTCGGTCAGCGACGCGGAAGTCGATGCGGCGCTGTCGGCCGAAGCGACCGGTTCGCAGTACCGCCTGGCCCACATCCTGGTGGCGCTGCCGGAAGGCGCGACGCCGGAGCAGATCCAGACCGGCCAGCAGAAGGTCGACGGCATCAAGTCGCTGCTCGATCGCAACGAGATGGAATTCTCGGCCGCGGCCGTGCGCTACTCCGACAGTCCCAACGCGCTGGAAGGGGGCGATCTGGGCTGGCGTCGTGCCGACGAGATTCCGGCTGCGTTCGCGAGCGCGGTCACCAGCCTGCAGCCCGGCCAGACGATCGGCCCGATCCGTGGCCCGAGCGGCTTCCAGATCCTGCAGCTCGTGGACCGCCGCGAAGCCGCGCAGGCGGCCGATGCAGGTTCCGTCACCGAGTACCAGGCGCGCCACATCCTGATCCGCAGCGAGCCGGGCAACGATGCCGCGGCCAAGGGTCGTGCCGACAGCCTGCGCGCCCGCCTCGTCGGCGGTGCGGACTTCGCCGAAGTCGCGCGTGAGAGCTCGGAAGACAACGCCACCAAGGCCAACGGCGGCGATCTCGGCTGGTTCACCCAGGACGAGTTCGGCCCCGACTTCGGTGGTCAAGTCGCGGCGATCGGTGACGGTGACGTCTCCGAACCCTTCCGCACCCAGGCCGGCTGGCACATCGTCCAGCGCCAGGCCACGCGCCAGGCGGCCGGCAACGACAACAACCGCCGTGCAAAGGCGCGCGAGGCCATCGGTCAGCGCAAGCTCGAGGACGAGTGGGACCGCTACGTGCGCGAGCTGCGCGGCGAAGCCTATGTCAGCGTCCGCGTCGGTCCGAACCGCGATCCCGAGATCGGCAGCGGCGGCTGAGATGCGATCCGTCCGGTTGGCGCTGGTCCCGGGCGAACCGGCCGGCGTCGGGCCGGAGCTCTGCGTGCGCGCCGCCTGGCGCGCCTGGGACTGCGACCTCGTCGCGATCGGCGACCGCCCCACCCTGCAACGCGCGGCCGATGCGATCGGCCTCTCGATCGCCTTCACCGATGCCGAGGCCACCGATGTGGCGCCCGGCACGCTGCGCCTGATCGAACTGCCGCACGCCGCGGCCACCGCCTTCGGCACCCCCGATCCGCGCAACGCCCGCAGCGTGCTCGACGGCCTGCTGCATGCCGCAGCCGGCTGCCGCGACGGCCGTTTCGACGGCATGGTCACCGGCCCAGTGCACAAGGCGGCGATCAACGCCGGTGGCGTGCCCTACACCGGCACCACGGAGTTGCTGGCCCACGACGCCGGCTGCGATGTCGTGATGATGCTGGCCAACCCGACGTTGCGCGTTGCACTGGCGACGACGCACCTGCCGCTGCGCGCCGTGCCGGATGCAATCACCGCGCCGCTGCTCGAACGCGTGATCGGCATCCTCGACGCCGCTCTGCGCTCGGATTTCGGCATCGCCGCGCCCCGCATCGCCGTGCTGGGCCTCAATCCGCATGCGGGCGAGGCCGGACATCTCGGCCATGAAGAGATCGAGACCATCACGCCGGTGCTCGAACGCCTGCGCGCCCGCGGCCTGCACCTCGAAGGCCCGCTTCCGGCGGACACCGCGTTTCTGCCCGCGCGCCTGGCCAACGCCGACGCGGTGCTGGCGATGTATCACGACCAGGGCCTGCCGGTACTGAAGTACAGCGGCTTCGAATCCGCGGTGAACCTCACCCTCGGCCTGTCCTACCCGCGTGTCGCCGTGGACCACGGCACCGCGCTGGAACTCGCCGGCAGCGGCCGCGCCGATCCGTCGAGCCTGTTCGCCGCGATCGACCAGTGCATCGCGCTCGGCCGCAATCGCAGGTACGCCCAATGAGCGCGGACGACACGATCGCCTGGGATGACTTCATGCGCGTCGACCTGCGCGTGGGCCGCGTGCTGTCCGCCGAGCGCTTCCCGGAAGCGCGCCGACCGGCTTACATCCTCCATGTCGATTTCGGCCCCGACGTTGGCGTGCGCAAGTCCAGCGCACAGATCACTGCGCACTACACGCCCGAGGCGCTGGTCGGTCGGCTGGTCGTCGGCGCCGTCAATTTCCCACCCAGACAGATCGGCCCGCTGATGTCCGAATGCCTGGTTACCGGCTTCCACGACGCCGACGGCCACGTGCGCCTGTGCGTGCCCGAGGGCGACGTCGCCCCCGGCACGCGCCTGCTGTGACCCCCCCTTCTCACGTTTCGGCTTGACCACACGATGATGCGTCCCCCTGCCGCGCCCGGCGCGTTCTCCGAACCGCCGAAGAAATCCCTCGGCCAGAACTTCCTGCACGAGCGTGGCGTCGTGGATCGCATCGTGCTCGCGGTGAATCCGCAGCCCGGCGACCGGCTCGTCGAGATCGGTCCCGGCCAGGGTGCGATGACGTTTCCGCTGCTCAAGCGTCACGGCGCGCTGACTGCGATCGAGTTCGACCGCGATCTGCTCGAACCACTGACGCTGCACGCCGCCGCACATGGCGCATTGGAGCTGATCCATGCGAACGTGCTCGACGTCGATTTCACCGCGCTCGCCGGCGATGCGCCGATCCGGCTTGTCGGCAACCTGCCGTACAACCTGTCCTCGCCGATCCTGTTCCACGCGCTCGACCATGCGGCCGTCGTCACCGACATGCATTTCATGCTGCAGAAGGAAGTCGTCGAGCGCATGGCGTCCGGCCCGGGCAGCAAGGTCTACGGCCGCCTGAGCGTGATGCTGCAGGCCTACTGCGAAGTCACGATGCTGTTCGTCGTCGGCCCCGGCGCATTCCGCCCGCCGCCGAAGGTGGATTCGGCCGTCGTACGCCTAAGGCCGCGTCCGGCCAACACCGTCGGCATCGATGATCCACGGCGCTTCTCCGACATCGTGCGCGCCGCGTTCGGTCAGCGCCGCAAGACGCTGCGCAATGCGCTGTCGACGCTCATGGACAGCGATGCGATCACCGCTGCCGGCATCGATCCGCAACTGCGCGCCGAGCAGCTCGCCGTCGCGGATTTCGTGCGTCTGGCGAATCATCCGGTGACAACGTAGTCGATGCATTCATGGCCTGCGGATACACTGTCTCCAGCATGGACGAGACAGCCGACTACACACTCGAGATCCAGATCGCGACGCGCTTCCTCGATGAGGAATCGACGCCCGACGACGACCGCTACGTGTTTGCCTACACCATTCGTATCCGCAACACCGGCCGCCTGCCCGCGCAGTTGATGGCCCGCCACTGGGTCATCACCGACGCCAATGGCCGGATCGAGGAAGTGCACGGCGAAGGGGTGGTTGGCGAGCAGCCGCGCCTGGAACCCGGCGAGGCCTTCACCTACACCTCGGGCGCAGTGCTCTCGACCGCGGTCGGCACGATGGAAGGGTCCTACGACATGGTCGGCGACGACGGCGCGCAGTTCGATGCGCCGATTCCGCCGTTCACGCTCTCGATCCCGCGAACCCTGCACTGATGGCTGTCTGGGCGATCGGCGATCTGCAGGGCTGCTACGGCCCGACGCAGCGACTGCTCGAAGCGATCCGCTTCGACCCGGCAGTCGATCGTCTGTGGTTCTGTGGCGATCTGGTCAACCGCGGCGGCGAATCGGTCGAGACGCTGCGGCTAGTGCATTCGCTGCGCGACAACGTGGTCAGCGTACTCGGCAATCACGACCTCTCGCTGCTGGCGATCGCCGAGCGACGCGAGGAAGACCAGCGCAAGGTCAACGCCGACCTGCAGGGCGTACTGTTCGCGCACGACCGCGACGTGCTGCTCGACTGGTTGCGTGCGTGTCCGCTGCTGCACGTCGACCGCGAGCTCGGCTGGATGATGCTGCACGCGGGCCTCGCGCCGCGTTGGGACGTCGATCTCGCGCAGCGCCATGCGCGCGAGATCGAGAACAAACTGCGCGGCCCTGGCTACAAGAAGCTGCTGCGCAATATGTACGGCGATCGCCCCGCGTGGTCGCCGAACCTGACCGGCTACGACCGCGACCGCGCGATCATCAATGTGTTCACGCGCATGCGTTACTGCTCGCCACGCGGCCGCATCGCGTTCGAGGAAAAGGGCACGCCCGGCACGCAGCAGCCCGGTATCTATCCGTGGTTCGAAGTACCGGGGCGCGCCGAGCGCGACCTGAAGATCGTCTGTGGCCACTGGTCGACGCTGGGCCTGTTCCTGGGCATGGGTGTGCATGCACTCGACACCGGCGCGGTCTGGGGCGGCACGCTCACCGCGCTGCAGCTCGATGCCGAAACCCTGCACCTGGTGCAGGTGCCCGGCCGCGACGTGTCCGGCCTGCCGCCGCGGAAGGTCCAGGCCTGATCCCGATGCGGGCGGTGGCGCGGCTCGCACTGCTCGTCCTGTTCTCCTGCATCGCTGTGCAAGCGGCAGCGACGCCGGCGCTGGTCGATGCGGCGCGCGCACAGGTCGGCGTAACCGTGCGCTATGACCCGGCCTATGTGCGTCTGTCGTATCCCGGTGGCGACGTGCCCGACGACCGCGGCGTCTGCACCGATGTCATCGTGCGCGCCATGCGCACACAGGGACTGGATCTGCAGCGTGCGATCCACGAGGACATGCGTACCGCATTTGCCACATATCCGAACGACTGGGGCGCCCGCGCGCCCGATCGCAACATCGATCACCGACGCGTGCCCAACCAGATGCGCTGGTTCGAGCGGCAAGGCTGGCAACGTGCGATCGGCGAGAAGCCCGCGGATTTCCGCCCCGGAGACATCGTCGCCTGGCGGCTGCGCAATGGCCTGCTGCACATCGGCATCGTGTCGGATCGCCGCAGCGCAGCGGGTACGCCGTTGATCCTGCACAACATCGCGCGCGGCACGCGCGAGCAGGACCTGCTGTTCGATCACACGATCATCGGCCACTACCGGCCGACGCTGCCTGTCGCACGCGCTGCGCGCTGATCAGACGCGGCGGTACTCAACGAACTCGAAGGCATGCGCATGGCGCGCATCTGCCGCGTGCGGGATGCGCGAGACTTCGCGCCACGTCGCGGCATCCCAAGCGGGAAAGAACGCATCCGCGCCGTCGACCGCCGTGTCGACATGGGTCAGCTGCAGTACGTCCGCCTGCGGCAGCGTGAGCGTGTAGATCTCGCCGCCTCCGATGACGCACAACTCGGCCGCGTGCTGCGCGGCTGCCACCGCGATCGCCTCGTCGACCGTCGCAACCGCCTGCATGCCGGCGAACGGCACACGTCCGCTGCGGGTCAGTACGAGGTTGGTGCGTCCGGGCAGCGCGCGTCCCAGCGATTCCGCGGTGCGTCGCCCCATCAGCACCGGCTTGCCGAGCGTCAGCGCCTTGAAGTGGCGGAAATCGTCGGGCAGATGCCAGGGCATCGCATTGCCACGACCGATCGCACGGTGGCGATCCAGCGCCGCGACGAGGACCAGCGCCGGCCGGCTCACTCGGCGTCCAGCGCGTCGCGCAGACGACCATCGGACGCGAAGTCCCAGTCACCACCGAACTCGATATCGTCGACGCGCCACTGCGCGTTCTCGCAACGCATCAGCGCATGGTCGCGCCAGCGCGCGTCGCCCTGCCCGACATAGGTCATCTCGACCGCCACGCGCGTGGGCGCGGCTAGATCGGCCTCTGCAGACAGCACCGCAGTCGGACCTTCGAACAGGCTGCTGAAGAGGCTGCCTTCGATGAAGGACGGTTTGTCATCGGGAGACGCCGCGATCTCGGCCTGCTGGCGGACGCGCGCCCGCGCGATCGAAGCCTGCATGCCGGATGACAGCAACGGTACGAGCGTGCGCATCTCGTCAGCCGACGGCAGGCCGCGGGGATTCAACGCGACGACCTGACGGTAGAACGTCTCTGCGGCATCGACAGGCGATGCGCCGGCGCACGCAGCAGATTTCGCCGACGCACTGGCATCGCGCGTCGGCATCTGCTGGCAAGCCGCAGCGCCCAGCGACACGACGAGCGCCAGCGCGATGCGCGCGAGCTTCATACCGCGATCGGCGCCTTGATCGCCGGCGCTGGATCGTAGCCTTCGATCGCGATGTCCTCGAAGCGGAACCCGAACAGATCGGTGACGTCCGGATTGAGCCGCAGCGTCGGCAGCGCGCGCGGCGTGCGGGTCAGCTGCTCGCGCGCCTGATCGAAGTGATTCGAGTACAGATGCGCATCGCCCAGCGTGTGCACGAAATCGCCGACGCCCAGGCCGGTGACCTGCGCGACCATGTGGGTCAGCAGCGCATAGCTGGCGATGTTGAACGGCACACCGAGGAAGATGTCGCCGCTGCGCTGGTACAGCTGGCAGCTGAGCTTGCCGTCGACGACGTAAAACTGGAACAGCGCGTGGCAGGGCATCAGCGCCATCTCCGACAGCTCGCCGACGTTCCAGGCACTGATCACCAGACGACGCGAATCGGGATTGCGACGGATCTCGTCGACCAGCCACTGCATCTGGTCGATCGTGCGGCCGTCGGCCGTCGTCCAGCGCCGCCACTGCTTGCCGTAGACGGGGCCCAGCTCGCCGTCGGCGTCGGCCCATTCGTCCCAGATGCTGACCTTGTTGTCGCGCAGGTAGGCGACGTTGGTGTCGCCCTGCAGGAACCACAGCAGCTCGTGGATGATCGAGCGCAGGTGCAGCTTCTTCGTCGTCACCAGCGGGAAACCGGCATTGAGGTCGTAGCGCATCTGCCAGCCGAACACGCTGCGCGTGCCGGTGCCGGTGCGATCTGACTTCTCGGCGCCATGCTCGAGGACGTGCTGCAGCAGATCGAGGTACTGCTTCATCGCGATCTCCGGATCAATCGGGGCGATGCGTGCATCGCTTACTTCGTATCGACGGTAGCCGCGGGCGGCACCGGCTGCAGGGTCGGCGCGCGGCGCGAACGCCACAGCAGGAACAGGCCCAGCGCGATCAGCGGCAGCGACAGCACCTGGCCCATCGTCAGCCAGCCGAAGGCCAGATAGCCGAGTTCGGCATCGGGCACACGGACAAACTCGACGATGAAGCGGAACACGCCGTACAGCAGCGCGAACAGGCCCGACACCGCGTAACGCGGTCGCGGCTTGCGCGAGAACCACCACAGCACGACGAACATCACCAGGCCTTCTAGAAACGCCTGGTAGAGCTGCGAGGGATGGCGGGCGAACTGGTCCAGAGCGCCGGTCGCGAATTCGCTCTGCAAGCGCTCGGCCGACCAGCCGCGAAACGCGGGATCGGTTGGGAACACCACGCCCCAGCCGGCCTGCGTGTACTTGCCCCACAACTCGGCGCCGATGTAGTTGCCGACACGGCCGAGACCGAGGCCCGGCGGCACCCACGGCGCGACGAAATCCATGACGTCGAAGAAGTGCAGGCCCTGCTTGCGCGTCCACCACCAGGCCGCCACCAGCACGCCGAGCAGGCCGCCGTGGAAACTCATGCCGCCATCCCAGACCTTGACCAGCATCAGCGGGTCGCGCAGCAGATCACCGAACGCATAGAACAGCACGTAGCCGATCCGGCCACCCAGAATCACGCCGAGAATGCCGTAGAACAGCAGATCGCCGAACTGCTCGACATCGACGCCCGGCAGGCGCCCGGCGCGGATGCGGCTGCGTCCGAGCAGCCACGCGGCGCCGAACGCCAGCAGGTACATCAATCCGTACCAGTGGATCGACGGATGGAAGGGGCCCACCTGTGGCAGGTGGACCGCGATCGGATCGATCTGGTGGAGGATCGTCATCGGATCAGCGCGGCATCGGATCGGTCGGCTCGTCCACCGGCGGCGTACGTTCGCCGCGCACGCGCATCGCGTTGCGCTTGGCCCACAGGTTCAGCATCTCGACCGCGGCCGAGAAGCCCATCGAACCGTAGACGTAGCCCTTCGGAATGTGCAGACCGAAGCCGTCGAGCAGCAGGTAGATGCCGATCAGCACGATGAAGGTCAGCGCCAGCATCTTCACTGTCGGGTTCGCGTCGATGAACTTGCCCAGCGGCTGCGCCGCCAGCAGCATCACCGCGACCGCCAGCAGGATCGCGCAGACCATCACCGGCACGTAATCGCCAGCCATGCCGACGGCTGCGATCACCGAGTCCAGCGAGAAC
>JBJMWR010000033.1:0-40588 GCA_045810015.1 Luteimonas sp. | reverse complement strand
CTCGCCGGCCTGGAAGTGGACCAACTCCGGTCGGCGGAGCGAATTGTGGACCTGGGCGCCGGCGCCGGGTTCCCGGGCCTTGCCCTCGCCGCGGCGCTTCCGCGCGCGCACGTCGACCTCATCGAAGCGAATCACCGAAAGTGCGAGGTCATCGAACGCCTCGCCGCCGCGGCCGGTCTCGAACGCCGCACCCGCGCGCTGCCCCTCCGCGCGGAAGACCACGCGCGCGGGCCGGAGGCCGCCTCCTACGACGCCGCCACAGCTCGCGCCCTCGCAGCGCTCCCCGTCATCTGCGAGTACGCGGCGCCCCTGCTCCGCATCGGCGGCACCCTGGTCGCGTGGAAGGGCGCTCGCGACCCAGCGGAGGAGGAGGCGGGCTCGGCCGCTGCGTTGAAGCTGGGCCTCGAGGCTGCCCAACTGGTGCCGGTGTCCCCGTTCCCGGGGACAAAAGCTCGCCACCTGTACGTCTACTCGAAGATCAGCTGGACGCCGGCTGAGTTCCCTCGCCGCAGCGGCCGGGCTCAGAAGCAACCGATCGCTTAGCAGCAGGTTCTACCAACTCTAACCCTCAACTAGACAGATACCCGTGGGGTCCCTTACGCGCGCGGGACGAGAAGCTGCCGAAAAGAAGGACTTCGGCCACCGGCCCCGAAGGGCGAGTGCGGCGGCAAGCCTTCTGACCGCCGACCGCGCTACTTTCGAGGCCAATGGGCACCATCTACGCCATCGCGAACCAGAAGGGCGGCGTCGGCAAGACGACGACCACCCTGTGCCTGGCGCGCAACCTCGCCGACGACGCCCGTGTGCTGGTGGTCGATCTCGATCCGCATGCGTCGCTGACCCGCGCCTTCGGCGTGCCGCGGCAGCCGCCGCCGATCGGCACGCATGAAGTCTTCGTCGCGCAGACGCCGTCGCTCGATGGTCTCTCGCGCACCACCGCGATCGAACGCCTGCGTCTGGTCGCCGCGCAGCCGGCCCTGGCCACGCTCGAACGCCGCAGCGCGACCCAGCCGGGCCTCGGCATGGCGCTACAACGCGCGCTCGGTGGCGTTTCCGAACTCTACGATCACGTGCTGCTGGACTGCCCGCCGACGCTCAGTCTGCTGATGGTCAATGCACTGGCCGCCGCCGACTGCCTCGTCGTGCCGACCCAGACCGATCCGCTGGCCCTGCACGGCCTCGCCGACATGCTGCGCACCGCCGACATGGTCGAGCGGTCGCGCAGGCGGCCGCTGATGCGCGCGATCCTGCCGACGCTCTACGACGGCCGCACCGGCAGCGGCCGGCAGAGCCTCGAACATCTGTACGCCGGCTACGAAGGCCTGGTGTGGTCGGCCGCGATTCCGGTCGACACCCGCCTGCGCGATGCGCGCAGCATCGCCGGCAACGGACCGCTGACCGGCCGCGGCGCCGAGGCCTACCGCAGCGCGCTGATGTGGCTGCATACGCGCATGGCCGCGGCTGTTCCAGACGACAGGGCTGCAGTCGCCGCATGAGTCCGCCGCCCGCCGACGATGCGATGTCCGACTACGTCGAGGCCCTGCTCGACGCGACCCGCGCCGAAGAAGATCCGCTGACCGGCCTGCCGAATCGCGCCGGTCTGCTGCGTGCACTCGACACGCGCCGCGCCCAGCAGATGCCGACCGCAGTTGCGGTGCTCGGCCTCGACAACTTCCGCTCGATCAGCGTGACGCTGGGCCCGGGCATGGCCGACACCATGTTGCAGGTGGTCGCCGCACGCCTGCTCGCGCGCCTGCCGATGGATGCGTTTCTCGCACGCCTCGACGGCGACGAGTTCGCGATTGCGCTGTCGGTCAACGGTCAGAAGCCGCGCGCGACCGAAGCGCTGCTCAATGCGATCCTGCTCGATCTCGCCCAGCCTTGTGAAGTCGACATGCACCGCGTGCATCTCGATGCCTGCGTGGGCGTGCTGCTCGACGCGGCCGACGACGACGCCAGTCCCGAACCGCTGATCCCCGGCACGCCCGGCGACGACGGCGCGACCGACAGCCTGGAACTCGTCGCGCGCGCGCAGCTGGCGATGCACTACGCCAAGCGCAGCCGCGGACAGCAGCTGCGCCGCTTCGAGCCGAGCATGCGCACCGAGGCGATCGATCGCCGCCGGCTCGATCTCGAACTGCGGCGCGCCGCCAACGAGCACGAATTCGAACTGCACTACCAGCCGCAGATCGATCTGGAGACCGGCCGCCCCACCGGCGCCGAAGCGCTGCTGCGCTGGCGCCATCCGGAGCGCGGCCTGCTGATGCCGGTGAGTTTCATCGAAGCACTGGCGATGAGCGGCATCGCCGCGACCGTCGGCTGGTGGATTCTCGATCGCGCCTGCCGCGACGCGGCCACCTGGCCGAAGCTCGATGGTCATGCGATGACGGTCAGCGTGAACCTGTTTCCGTCGCAGTTCGGCCACGAGGATTTCCTGCACGAGGTCGATTCGGCGCTGCGCGGCAGCGGCCTGCCGCCGTCTTCGCTGGAACTCGAACTCACCGAAACCATCGCGCTGCGCGACGACGGCGCCGCGGCGGCCACGCTGCAGGCGCTGCGCGAGCGCGGCGTCAAAGCCGCCTACGACGATTTCGGGACCGGCTATGCCTCGCTGTCGATGCTGCACCACCTCGCCGTCGACCGGGTCAAGATCGACCGCAGCTTCGTGCGCGATGTGATGGAAGACCGCGGCGACGCGGCGATCGTGCGGTCGATCCTGCTGATCGCGCGCAACTTCGACATGCAGGTCACCGCGGAAGGTGTGGAGTCCGCCCCGCAGGCAGATTTCCTGCGCAAGCTCGGCTGCGACGAAGTGCAAGGCTTCTATTACTCGCAGGCATTGCCGCTGGCCGATTTCGGCCACTGGCTGACCGGCTACGAACGCCGCCGCGCGAGCATCGCGGCGATCGAATGAGACCCGCATGAGCACGCGCGCGCCCGACTGGATGGACCGCATCGACGCCGAACGGCGCGCGCTCGCCCGCGATCTGCACGACGACCTCGGCCAGATCCTCAGCGCGCTGCGCCTGAGTGCGCACGCGCTGTCCAGCGCGCTGGTCGACGATCCGCGCGAAACCCTGGCCGACGATGTCGTCGTCCTCGCCGACGCGGCACTGGCGCGCGTGCGTGCGGTCTCGCACGGCCTGCATCCGCCGCTGCTCGCCAGCCAGGGGCTCGCAGCCGCGTTGCAGGGACTGGTGGATGGCATCCCGCTCGGCGAAGTCGAGGTGCGCTTCGAGGCCGAATCGGATCTGCCGCGGCCGACGAAGGCGGTGGAGATCGCCACCTACCGCATCGCGCAGGAAGCGCTGACGAACGCATTGCGCCATGCAGCGGCGCGCAGCGTCCGCATCGAACTGCGCGCGGACAGCGATGCACTGCAGCTGCAGATCACCGACAACGGCCACGGTCACGACCTCGACGCCGCGCCCGGCTTCGGCCGCACCGCGATGCGCGAACGCGCCGCGCTGGCGGGCATCGATCTCGACGAATCGGCATCCGCGGACGGCACCCGGATCACATTGCGCCTACCCTTGGCCGGCCGCGATGCGGACTGATCGCAGGAGACGTTCAAGGCGCGTTCCGCGCGGCATCGCGTTGCTATCATCGCGCCTGTTCATATCGCATAGGGAAACACCGTGCATCTGGTCGTAGCGTGGGAGCACGGTGACGAAGTCGAGCGCCTGCAGGCGGAGATCGCCGCGCGCGGTCTCGACTGGCAGGTCAGCTGGCTGCCCCTGGATGATGGCGCGACCGGCTCGGCGGCGGACCTCGATCCCGATGCACTGGTGTGCACGGCCGACAGCGGCTGGAGCCGTTGTCGCCTGCTGCTCGACGAGGTGCGCGTGCGTCATCCGCATGCGGTGCGCATCGTGCTGATGGAAGCGGGCGATAACGCACGCGCGGTCGACGCACTCGAACATGCGCATCGCGTGCTGCCGGAGCCGCTGGACGCGCAGACCGTCGTCGATGCGGTCAAGGGCGTGCTCGATCTGCAGCACCTGCTCGACGATGCACAGCTCAAGCGCGCGATCGAACGCGTCGGCTCGCTGCCATCCGCACCCCGGCAATACCTCGCGCTGACCCGCCTGCTGCGCGATCCGGACGCCGGCACGCATGCGATCACCGCGATCGTCGCCCAGGATCCCGCACTCGCCGCGCGCGTGCTGCGCCTGAGCAACTCCGCGTACTACGCGATCGGCCGCGAGATCGGCGATCTGCGCACCGCGGTCGTGCGTCTCGGCCAGGACGCGCTGCGCCGGCTGGTACTGGCCAGCGAAGTCTTCGCTTCCGGACCGGACATGGACGGCATGCGCGAACGCGCACTGCGTACCTCGTGGCTGGCCGGCCAGATCCTGCCCGGCAGCGGCGCCGGCGTGGCCGCGACCGCAGGCCTGCTCGCCGATGTCGGCCGCCTGCTGCCGCCCGACAGCCTCGGCGACGTGCCGCACAGCATCGCCGGCGCGTATCTGCTGGGTCTGTGGGGCCTGCCCACACCGATCGTCGAAGCGGTGGCGTATCACCAGCATCCGACCCGGATGTCGGGCGCGTTCTGGATCACCGGCGCGGTGCACGTGGCTTCGGCACTCGTCAACGGCACCGAAGTCGATCACGACTATCTGCATCGCGTGGGTGCCCTGCACCTGATGCCGCAATGGCGTGCACTGGCGGCGGCGTCGCCGGCGGATGGCGGCGCGCTCGACTGAGCGCAGGCGTCGTCCATTACCTCGTCATCCCGGCGAACGCCGGGATGACGAGCAGGAATAGCCTCAGGCCTTGTACCCGTCGTGGATCGCGACGATGCCACCGCTGAGATTGCGGTACTTGCAGCGCGCGAAGCCGGCCGCTTCCATCATGCCCTTGAGCGCATCCTGCGGCGGATGCTTGCGGATCGATTCCGAGAGGTACTGGTAGCTGTCGCTGTCGCGCGCGAACAGCTTGCCCAGCCGCGGCATGATCTGGAAAGAGTGGAAGTCGTAGATCGGCTTGAACCAGTCCGCCTTCACTTCCGAGAATTCCAGCACGCGCGCCTGGCCGCCCACTTTCAGCACGCGCAGCATCTCGCGCAGCGCGGCGTCCTTGTCGGTCACGTTGCGCAGGCCGAAGGCGATCGTCACCAGATCGAAGCTGGCGTCCGGGAACGGCAGCGTCTCGGCATTGCACTGCACGTACTCGAAGCCGCGCACGTTGCCGCGGTCGGTCATGCGATCGCGACCGACGCGCAGCATCGACGCGTTGATGTCGCCGAGCACCAGTTCACCGGATTCGCCGACACGGGATTTCAGCAGCGCGGCGATGTCGCCGGTGCCGCCGGCCAGATCGAGTACGCGGTCGCCGGTGCGCACCTGCGCGGTCGCGGCGAAGTAGCGCTTCCACACCCGATGAATGCCGAGGCTCATCAGGTCGTTCATCAGGTCGTAGTTGCCTGCGACCGAGGAGAACACCTCGCCGACCAGCTTCTGCTTGTCCCCGGTGGGAACGTCGCGGAAACCGAAATGGGTGGTGCCGGGCTTGCTGGATTCGTCGCTCATGGCCTGATTATCCCTCATCCGGGACCGGCGCGATCCGCAGCTTGCCGACGCGGCGCCGTTCCAGCGATTCGACCTGCAACTGCCAGGCGCCCACGATCACCGTGTCGCCCTCGACCGGCATGCGGTCGAGCAGGTGCAGCACCAGGCCCGACAGGGTGACGTAGGTCGCCTCGCGCGGCAGCACGATGCCGGTCGTCTGTTCGAGATCCTGCAGCGACATCGAGCCGTCGACCAGCCAGATGCCGTCGTCGCCGCGGCTGGCGGCGTAGTCGGCATCCTGGGTATCGACCAGATCGCCGGCGATCGTCGCCAGCAGATCGTTCGCGGTCACCATGCCCTCGAGGCTGCCGTATTCGTCAACGACCACCGCCAGCGGAATCGGATGCGCGCGGATCTGTTCCAGCACGCGCAGCGTCGAGGTGCCCTCGGGCACGACCAGCGGTTCGCGCACGAAATCGGTGACGTTCAGCGCGCGGCCCTGCAGCACGCTCGACAGCAGATCGCCGCTCTGCACGATACCCAGCATCTGGTCGAGTTCGCCGTCGCAGACCAGCAGGCGCGTATGCGGCGATTCGATCAGGCGCGCGGTGGCGTGTTCGATGCCGCGCGTCGCGTCGATCCACTCGATGTCGCTGCGCACCGTCATCACGCTCGACACCGGGCGCTCGGCCAGCGTCAGCACGCTGCGGATCATGTCGTGTTCGGCGGCTTCGAGACGTTCCTCGCCCTCGCCCTGCGGCACGTCGATCGCACCGTCTTCGATGTGCGCGGTCGGGCGCGTGCCGAGCAGACGCAGCACCGCATCGGCGGTGCGCTGGCGGAACGGCAGCTGTTGCGCGTGGCGCTCGCGGTTGAAGCGCGACCACTGGTTGAACGCTTCGACCAGGATCGAGAACGCGATCGCGGCGTACAGATAGCCCTTCGGAATCTTGAAGCCCAGGCCTTCGGCGACCAGGCTGAAGCCGATCATCAGCAGGAAGCCCAGACACAGCACGACGACGGTCGGATGCTTGTTGACGAAGTTCGTCAGCGGCTTGCTGGCGAGCAGCATCACCGCCATCGCGATGGTGACGGCCGCGTACATCACGCCGAGGTGGTCGACCATGCCGACCGCGGTGATCACCGAGTCGAGCGAGAACACCGCGTCGAGCACGACGATCTGGGTCAGCACGACGCCGAACGAGGCGTAGACGCGCTTGGTACTCGTCTGGCTCTGCTGGCCTTCGAGCCGCTCGTGCAGCTCCATCGTCGCCTTGAACAGCAGGAACACGCCGCCGACCAGCAGGATCAGATCGCGCCCGGAAAAGTCATGGCCCCAGACCGTAAACAGGGGCCTGATCAACCCCGCGATCCATGCCACCAGTGCCAGCAGGACCAGCCGCATCAGCAGGGCCAGCGACAGGCCGATCACACGGGCCTTGTCGCGCTGCTCCGGTGGCAGCTTGTCGGCGAGAATCGCGATGAACACCAGGTTGTCGATGCCGAGAATGATCTCGAGGACTACCAGGGTCGCCAGCCCCATCCAGATCGTGGGGTCGGACAGCCATTCCATAGGTGTTCTTGCATCGCGCTCTTGGGGGCCACGGATTCTGCCACGCGATCGTTAAGAAGTTGCCGCGGCGTCTCACGCTCGACCGCGACGGATGCGGCAGGCAGACTCGCGGGCCCGATGTATCGAAGACCGCCTGCATGATCGCCACGCCCGACTACCGTGCCCTGCTCGACACCGCGATCTCCGAAGCCCGTCAGGGCCTTGCCGAAGGCGGCATTCCGATCGGCGCGGCGCTGTATCACCAGGACGGGCGCCTGCTCGGCTGCGGCCACAATCGCCGCGTGCAGGAAAGCGATCCGTCGATCCACGGCGAGACCGATGCGTTCCGCAAGGCCGGCCGTCAGCGCTCCTATCGCGACACGATCATGGTCACGACGCTCGCGCCGTGCTGGTACTGCAGCGGCCTGGTCCGCCAGTTCGGCATCGGCACCGTCGTCGTCGGCGAATCGCAGACCTTCCAGGGCGGCATCGACTGGCTGCGCGAGGCCGGCGTCGAGGTGATCGACATGCAAAGCCAAGAGTGCGTCGACCTGCTCGGCGGCTTCATCGCCGCGCATCCGGACGTCTGGAACGAGGACATCGGCGAGGACTGAGAACTCTGTTCAATGTCCTGCTGCGCTTGTCAGCTGGCGCGCGTGCGGTGCTCGGAATGCTCACGTACCACACGTACGCTGCGCTTCCTGCGCTCCACCACGCGCCATCTGGCGGCGCTCGCGACGGACCTTGAACAGGTTCTGAGCTGTCCCTGCCTGCGCTAGACTGCGCGCCTTCGCGTCACCCGCCCTGCCCCCGATGACAACCACGCCACCATAGCCGCCGGTTCCGCGCCGCCCACCGGGCGACGCCGCGCTATGCCATGCACCGTCATTCCGCCGGACACCGCTGCGTGTCCGGCCTCGTCAGGGCTCTCCCATGCACCCCAAGATTCCGCTGCGCCAGCAATGGTTCGGCAATGTCCGCGGCGACGTGCTCGCCGGACTCGTCGTCGCGCTCGCACTGATTCCCGAAGCGATCGCGTTCTCGATCATCGCCGGCGTCGATCCGCGCGTCGGTCTCTACGCGTCGTTCTCGATGGCGGTGGTCACCGCGATCGTCGGCGGCCGACCCGCGATGATTTCCGCCGCCACCGGCGCGATGGCGCTGGTGATGGTCACGCTGGTGCGCGACCACGGCCTGCAGTATCTGCTGGTCGCGACGCTGCTCGCGGGCGCGTTCCAGATCCTCGCCGGCGTGCTCAAACTCGCATCACTGATGCGCTTCGTCTCGCGCTCGGTGATCACCGGCTTCGTCAACGCGCTCGCAATCCTGATCTTCGCCGCGCAGTTGCCGGAACTGATCGGCATGCCCTGGACGGTGTACGCACTGTGCGCGGCGGCGCTGGCGATCATCTACGGTTTGCCACGCCTCACCCGCGCCGTGCCGTCGCCGCTGGTGGCGATCGTCGCGATGACCGTGCTCGTCGCCGCAATGGGCATCGACGTACGCACCGTGTCCGACATGGGCGCGCTGCCCGACAGCCTGCCGGTGTTCCTGCTGCCGGACGTGCCGTGGACGCTGGAGACGCTGCGCATCGTGTTGCCGGTGTCGGCGACGCTCGCGGTGGTCGGCCTGCTCGAATCGCTGCTCACCGCGCGCATCGTCGACGACATGACCGACACACCCAGCGACAAGCACCGCGAATGCGTGGGCCAGGGTGCGGCCAACATCGCCACCGGTTTCCTCGGCGGCATGGCGGGGTGCGCGATGATCGGCCAGTCGGTGATCAACGTGAAATCCGGTGGCCGCGGGCGCTTGTCGTCGATGGTCGCCGGCACCGTGCTGCTGGCGCTGGTGGTGTTCGCCGGCCCGTGGGTCGGCATGATTCCGATGGCCGCGCTGGTCGCGGTGATGATCATGGTCTCGATCGGCACCTTCAGCTGGCAATCGCTGCTGGATCTGCGTCGGCATCCGCCCGGATCGAGCGTGGTGATGGTAGCGACGGTCGTCGTCACCGTGGCCACGCACGATCTCGCCAAGGGCGTACTGACCGGCGTGCTGCTGTCGGCGCTGTTCTTCGCCCGGCGCGTCGGCCGGCTGCTGGATGTCGAGGATTCGATCGATGCCGACGGCACCCGCCGCTACGTCGTGCGCGGCCAGGTGTTCTTCGCATCGGCCAATGCGTTCGGCGACGCCTTCGATCTGCTGGAGTCGGTGCCGCGCGTCGTGATCGACCTGACGCACGCACACTTCTGGGATCTCAGCGCGATCGGCGCACTCGACACCGTGGTGATGAAGCTGCGCGCACGCGGCGTCGACGTCGAGGTGCTCGGCCTCAATGCCGCGAGCGCGACGCTGGTCGAGCGGCTCGGCGTGCACGACAAGCCGAACGCGACACGCGTCACCGGCCACTGAATCCGGACTGGTGGCGCGGCGCGTCGCGGTGTAACGGACCGGTCCACCGGTCGTCTTGTCGCTGGCTGGACCGGGGTCCAGACTGGCGCCATGTCGCGCGTCCCGCCCGCTGCTCCGCCGTCCGCGACCCTGCGTGCGCATCGCTATGCGCCGCGCGAGTGGGCGCCGCACGAGCGGCCGATGATGCCGGGCTCGCCCTCGACGCCGCTGCACTCCACGCGGCGGCGCATCGCGTTCGGCATCGTCGGTTTCATCGTCGCGATGACCGGCGGTCTCGGCAATGCGCTGGTCACCGCGAACCTGATCAACCTGCAGGGCGCGCTGGGCGCGTATGCATCGGAGATCGCCTGGCTGCCGGCGGCCTACGTGATGACCAACGTGTCGATGAACATCCTGCTGGTGAAGTTCCGCCAGCAGTTCGGCCTGCGGCTGTTCACCGAGGCGTTCCTGATTCTCTATGCGCTGATCACGCTGGCGCATCTGTTCGTCAATGATCTGGGGTCGGCCATCGCGGTGCGCGCCGGCCATGGCATCGCCGGCGCGGCGCTCAACACACTGGGCCTGTACTACATGCTGCAGGCGTTTCCGCAGAAGCATCGCCTGCGCGGCCTAGTGATCGGCCTGGGCATCGCGCAGCTCGCGCTGCCGCTGGCGCGCGTGTTCTCGACCGATCTGCTGGAGTTCGGCGAATGGCGCGGGCTGTACATGTTCGAACTCGGACTCGCGCTGGTCGCGCTCGGCGGCGTGCTGCTGCTGAAACTGCCGCCCGGTGATCGCCACAAGGCCTTCGAGCCGCTGGACTTTGTGACCTTCGGCCTGTTCGCGCCCGGCATTGCGCTGCTGACCGCGGTGCTCGCACAGGGGCGTCTTGCGTGGTGGACGGAAACCGCGTGGCTGGGGTGGGCGCTGGCGGGTTCGTTCGTGCTGGTGACGGCGGCGATCGCGATCGAACATTTCCGTGCGCGGCCCCTGCTCAACACGCGCTGGCTCGCGACCGGTTCGATGCTGCGGCTGGCGCTGGCGATCGTGCTGATCCGCATCGTGCTGTCGGAACAGGCGACCGGCGCGGTCGGGTTCCTGCAGGCGCTGGGCCTGGGCAACGAGCAGATGCGCACGCTGTTCGTGATCGTGCTCATCGGCAGCGTCGCCGGATTGGCGACGAGCGCGTTGACGATCGATCCGACGAAGACATGGCAACCGGTGCTGATCTCGCTGGCGCTGATGATGACCGGTGCGCTGATGGACGCGCAGGCCAGCAACGTGACCCGGCCCGAGCAGATGTACGTGAGCCAGTTCCTGCTCGCGTTCGGCAGCACGTTCTTCCTCGGACCGATGCTGATCGCGGGCATCGGCCCGGTGATCAGCCAGCCACGCAACCTGATCAGCTTCGTCGTGCTGTTCGGCATGACCCAGAACCTGGGCGGCCTGCTGGGTTCGGCGCTGCTGGGCACGTTCCAGACGATGCGCGAGAAGTTCCATTCCAGCGTGCTGACCGAACATCTGACCCTGCTCGATCCGCTGGTCGCCGCGCGCGTGCAGGCCACCGCGAACGGCTATGCCGCCACCATCGCCGATCCCGCGCAGCGCAATGCACTCGCGGTGCGCGCGCTCGGCAGCGCGGCCACGCGAGAGGCCAATGTGCTGGCCTATAACGATGTCTTCCTGCTGATCGCATTCATCGCGTTCTGCACGCTGGTGTGGATCATCGCGTCGCGGGTCTGGGCGCGTCTGCGCGCCGCGCCGGCAACCCCCGCATCGCCACCTTCTTCTGCCGCCCCGGATTCCGCATGAGCGCACCCGCCCCGACGCCTCCACCCGAACAGCCGGCCGCGCCGTCGCGTCGTCGACGCGTGCTGCAGATCGCCGCATTCGCCGCGGTCGCACTGGCCGGTGTGCTGCTGGTGCTCTACGCCTGGCGCCTGCCGCCGTTCGGCAGCAGCGTGCAGAGCACCGAGAACGCGACCGTGCGCGGACGCGTGACGCTGATCGCGCCGCAGGTCTCGGGCTATGTCACCGAGGTCGCGGTGCAGGATTTCGAACCGGTGACGCGCGGCCAGCTGCTGGTGACGATCGACGACCGTATCTATCGCCAGCGTTTCGAACAGGCCGAAGCCAACCTGCGCGTGCAGCAGGCCGCGCTGGCCAACGCCACACAGTCGCGGCGCAGCGCCGAAGCCGGCATCGCCCGCAGCGCCGCCGACATCGCCGCGACGCGCGCGCAGTCCAATGTCGCCGCGATCGACCTGCGCCGCATCGAACAACTCGCCGCGCAGAAACTGATTTCCGAACACGACCGCGATCTCGCGCGGGCCAGCAATGCACAGGCCCGCGCATCGGCCGCACAGGCGCGCGCATCGCTCGATATCTCCGAACAGGACGCGCGCAGTGTCGACGTCAATCGCGACAGTCTGGAAGCCGCCGTCGCGAGCGCTGAAGCCGCGGTGCGGCTGGCGAAGATCGATCTCGACAACACGCGCATTGTGGCGCCCGACGACGGCCTGCTCGGCCAGGTCACCGTGCGCCAGGGCGCGCTGGTCAACGCCGGCACGCAGCTGATGGCGGTGGTGCCGGCCGATGTCTGGGTGCTGGCGAACATGAAGGAAACGCAGATGGTCGACATGCGCGTCGGCCAGCCGGCGAGCTTCACCGTCGACGCCCTCGGTGGCGCGCGACTGACCGGTCGCGTCGAACGCATTTCACCTGCGACCGGTTCGGAGTTCAGCGTGCTGCCCGCGGACAACGCGACCGGCAACTTCGTCAAGATCGCGCAGCGCATTCCGGTGCGGATCGCGGTGGATCGCGATCAACCACTGGCGGAGCGGCTGCGGCCTGGGATGTCGGTGGAAGTGAGTGTGGATACGGGAGCGGCGGTGCGGGAAGACGCTGGCGATGCGCCGGCGTCGCGCACGCCGTGAGTCCGCTGCTGTTGCCCGTCATTCCAGCGACCGCTGGCATCCATTTCCGCTTTTGGATGCCTGTTCCGCTGAGGTCACCGGGTACTGGTGTTGTCGAGCGCATGACAATTTTTCCAAAGACCCGCCTGGCGGACCCCAAGCAAAATCAAAATGGATTCCAGCCTGACCAGCCATTCGGCTGTTGAAAAACGCTGGAATGACGGGGTGTGGTGCCTCAGCCGCGGTGTTCTGCGTCACCCAACGCCGCTTCCAGCACCGGCTTCGCCCACTCCGGCGTCTTCGCCAGCGCGTCCAGATCATCCGCATCCGGCACCACCAGCGCGCCGTCGATCAGTTCCAGCAGCAACACCGGATCGGGCACCGCCTTTCCACGCGCCACCTCGACGCTGTTGTCGTAGACCTGCAACTGCGCGAGCACCGGCATCAACGCGATCAGGTTTTCGCGCGCGCGCGTCCAGCGCGCACGGATGCTGGCTTCGGGAATATCGTGGCCACCCACCGCGACCCGCGCCTGCACGCGCGTGATGTGCTGCTCGGCCGACGACAGGCCACAGAACCACATCAGCACGTCGTGTGTGCGCGCGGCCTCGGCGATGCGTGCCGGTACGGTGTTGCCGCCAAGCGTGGTTTCGAATGCGTGGCTCCGGCCGTTCGCCAGCGCGACATCGAGCCGCCGCATGCCTTCCTGCCAGGCTTCCGCATTCGCTTCAGGCATCGAGCAGCCGGTCGCGGCGGCGAGTTCGCGCGCGAAGGTGTCGGGGTTGAACCACGCCATGCCGGCGCGTTCGAGCAGGTGGCCGCCGACCGAACTCTTGCCGGCGCCGTTGACGCCGGCCAGCACGAAGAGGACCGGACGCGCCACGCTCAGCAGGTCGCGCCGGCCTTGACCTTGCCGCGCAACCGCGCGGGGCCGCGCATCGCGCCGCGCAGGCGGGTGCCGGCGTCATCGGTCTGCAGCGCCGAGAGGCGTGCGTCGAAACGTGTGCGCAGGGTGTCGAGCGCCGAGCGCTGGCCCGCGCCGGCGGCGTCGAGCGCCTGCAGGATCGCGCCGTACTCCTCGGCGGAGAGGATCACCGCTTCTGGCGTGTTGTGATGCGTCACGACGACCTTGCCGCCGCGGGCGATGGTCTTCATCACGCCGCGCCAGCCGAGTTTCTTGACGTCGGACGCCGGCGTGCGCGGCAGCGCATCGAGGGCGTCGAGCTTGAGGGACATCGTCATCACGTTCGCTCCTGCGGCAGGCACGGGGAAATATACCCCAATTGGCCTATTTGGCCCGTGACGCGATGCCCGGCGTTCCGGCCCGGCTCAGCGACGGGAGAAGCGCAGCACCAGCCACAACATCAGGGCGAGCAGGTTCACGCCCAGGGCCGCGGTCGCCGGACCCGCCAGCGCGAGCCGGAAGGCTTCCGACGGTAGCGACCAGTCGAGGTCCACCACCACGCTGCGCCCGAACCGGAACTGCAGCGGCACCGTGGCGCCGGCGTGCCAGGCGTAGCTCAGCCACGGCGTGGCGATGACCGGAATCTGCAGGGCGAGCGCAATCCGTGACAGGCGTTCGCCGAGTGCATCGCCTTCGAGCAGCAGCACACCCGCGATCATCGCGAACGTGGACAGCAGCAGGCCGATCACCAGCACCAGCACCGCGCCACCGCCGGCTCCGCCGGATGCCAGTCGCAGCAGCGTGCTGGCGAGGCCGTAGAAACCACCGGCGATCTGCAGGATCGCGACGAGTCGAAGCAACACGGACATGGGCGGCGCACCGGACAGGGCGGGCGATTGTGGCAACGTCGCCCGGCAGGCTCAAGGCGCGCCTGCAGGCTCGGCCACGCGCCACAGCACCGGCCATGCATCGGCGCTCAGACCACCGCACGTCTGCATCTCGGCGTAGTGCGACAGCTGGAAGGCCTGCCCGTCGAACTGCCACGTCGCCTCATAGCCGCAATCGCCGATGCCGCGGCCCTTGGCGAACTGCGCCAGTGTGCCGTTGGCGACATCCAGCCCCGGACTGACCAGCAGATCGAAATCCTCGCTGGGGTTCACGCTGTCGTCGGAGAACTTCGGCGCCGGCAGGGTCAGCCGCGTTACATCGCTGCCGTCGCGCGCCGCGCGGAACACCAGACTCGATCCCTGGTAGGCGCCGCTGTAGCAGGCGATGAAGACCAGGGCGTGGTCCGCATCGAGCGGATAGGCGGCGTCCTGGCGCGAGATGTCGAAATCGCCGCCGGCCTCGTTGCACTCGTGCGTGCGCAACGCGGCGGTCTGGGTGTCACGCACGCTGCGCATCAGGCGTGCGGCATCGGCGTCTGACAGCGCGGGCGGTGCCGTGGGGGCCTTCGCCAGCACCGGCAGTTCCGGCGCCGCAGGCACCGCCGCGGCGTCCCGCTCGCCGCGCCGCGCCCACGCGCCAGGCGTATCAAGTCGCTGCTGGTGTTCGTCGATATAGAGCAGCGCCGCGTTGAGCCCCGACAGCGACACGCTGCGGTCCTGGTCGTCGCCCAGACGCGTGCCATCGCGCACCAGATCGATGAAGCGCGCGATCGCTACGGGATCCTCGATGCGCAAGGCAGCGTTCTCACCTGCATCGCGCTGCCAGGGCAGCGCCGCAATCGCGGACGCGGCGTCACCGTCGAGTCGCAGTGTCGAGGCGCCCACGTCGGCCCACGGCGCACTCAACAGCAACGCCTGCGCGCCATCGGCGCCGGCATCGCGGGTCAACGTCAGCACCAGTCCCGGCGCGCTATCGGTGACGGCGATCGCAGCGCAGCGGCGGATGTTGTCGCAAGCGACCGTGACATCGCGGAAGGTCCGGTAGACCGGTACGGCGGGCTTCGCGGCGGGTGTCGCCGGCAGCGCGGATGCGTCCGCGGAAGACGCGGCGTCGGTCTCCACGACCGCCGCAGGCCCGGTGGTGGATGCCGGCGTCTCCGCATCGCGTTGCGCGCACGCGCCCAGCGATGCCAGCAGCGCCACCAGAAGAACCGACTTGCGTGCGGCGTTCGACATCGCGACGTTTCCAACCAAAGGGCCCGCAATGATGCGGGCCCGGGGTTCGAACGTGGTGAACGCGGATGCGTCAGAGGATGTAGCGGCTCAGATCCTGGTCCTGTACCAGATCGCCCAGTTGCTGATCGACGTACGCACGGTCGATCAGCACCGTGCCGCCCTTGTCGGGCGCCTCGAAGCTCAGCGAATCGAGCAGGCGTTCGAGCACCGTATGCAGACGACGCGCGCCGATGTTCTCCTGGCGCTCGTTGACGTGCGCGGCGATCTCGGCCAGCCGGTCCACCGCATCCGGCGCGAACGTCAGGCCGACACCTTCGGTCTTGAGCAACTGCACGTACTGCGTGGTCAGCGCCGCCTTGGGCTCGGTGAGGATGCGAACGAAGTCGTCCTTGGTCAGCGCGGTCAGCTCGACGCGGATCGGGAAGCGGCCCTGCATCTCGGGAATCAGATCGCTGGGCTTGGCCAGGTGGAACGCACCGGATGCGATGAAGAGGATGTGGTCGGTCTTCACCGAGCCGTACTTGGTGCTGACCGTGCTGCCCTCGACCAGCGGCAGCAGATCGCGCTGTACGCCTTCGCGGCTGACGTCGGCGCCACTGGCGCCGCCTTCGCTGCGCTTGGCGACCTTGTCGATCTCGTCGATGAAGACGATGCCGTGCTGCTCGCACGCTTCGATCGCGGCTTCGCGCACGTCGTCCTCGTTGACCAGCTTGCCGGCTTCTTCCTCGACCAGCTGCGGACGCGCGGCGCGGATCGTGAGCTTGCGCTTGTGGGTCTTGCCGCCACCGAGATTGGCGAACATCTGTCGCAGCTGCTGGCCCATTTCCTCCATGCCGGGCGGGGTCATGATGTCCATGCCCTGCCCCGCGCTGAGTTCAAGTTCGATCTCGCGCTCGTCGAGATCGCCTGCACGCAACTGGCGGCGCAGCTTCTGCCGCGTCTCCGATTCCTTCGAAGACGGCTCGGCGCCGATATCGACGGTCGCGCTCTGCGCGCCGAAGCCGAAGGCCGGCTGCGCCGCTTCGCGCTTGGGCAGCAGCGCATCGAGGATGCGATCTTCCGCGCGGTCTTCGGCCTGCGTGCGCACGCGCACCTTGGCCTGTTCGCGGTAGAGCTTGACCGCCGTGTCGGCGAGGTCGCGGATGATCTGCTCGACATCCTTGCCGACGTAGCCAACCTCGGTGAAGCGCGTCGCCTCGACCTTGACGAACGGCGCATTGGCGAGCGTCGCCAGACGGCGCGCGATCTCCGTCTTGCCCACGCCGGTCGGGCCGATCATCAGGATGTTCTTGGGCATGACCTCGTTGCGCAGATCGTCATCGAGCTGCGCACGGCGCCAGCGGTTGCGCAGCGCAATCGCTACCGCGCGCTTGGCGGCATTCTGGCCGACGATGTGGCGGTCGAGTTCCTGCACGATCTCGCGCGGGGTCATGGTCGAGGAATTGGCATTCGTCATAGGAATCGGGTGTCCGTAGAAGCGTGGGCGGGTGCGCGCGACCGGCGGACGCGTGCGATCCGGCGGATCGCCACGCGCCGCCGCAGATCGATCACAGCTCTTCGACCACCACGTTGCGGTTGGTGTAGATGCAGATGTCACCGGCGATGTTGAGCGCCTCGGTGGCGACCGTGCGGGCATCGAGATCGGTATGCGCGAGCAGTGCGCGCGCGGCCGACAGCGCGTAGGAGCCGCCGGAACCGATCGCGATGATGCCGTCGTCGGGTTCGATGATGTCGCCGTTGCCGCTGATGATCAGCGAGGTCTCGGCATCGGCGACGGCGAGCAGTGCTTCGAGCTTTCCGTAGCGGCGATCGGTGCGCCAGTCCTTGACCAGCTCCACCGCAGCGCGCACCAGCTGGCCGCCGTGCTGCTGCAACTTGCCTTCGAAGAGTTCGAACAGGGTGAACGCATCGGCGGCGGCGCCGGCGAATCCGGCGAGCACCTTGCCGCCTTCACCCAGGCGACGCACCTTGCGCGCGTTGCCTTTCATGATGGTGTGGCCGAGCGTGACCTGGCCGTCGCCGGCGACGACCACCTTGCCGCCCTTGCGGATCGACACGATCGTCGTGGCGTGGAATACGTTGGGATTCTGGCTGGGGTCCATGCGGCCTCCAAGGATCGAATCCACTGGATGGGGCCGCGCCCGCCCGGATCAAGGCATCCGGGATCGCGTCATGGCGTCGCGTCGGCCGCAGGCCCGCGCACGTGGCGATCGAGACGCCGTCCCGCGCGCACGCCCAGCACCGTCGCGATGCCGGAGATCACGATCGCCATCGCGTTCGCGCTCGCGGCATCGGCGAACGTGAACTGTCCGCCACCGATGCGCTGCACGACGAGCACGCTCGACACCCAGCCCACCGTCCACAACACCAGCGCCGCGCGCATGAACGGCTGCCGCGCCGCGAACGCGCCGCCGGTCGACGACAGCAATGCGATCACGCCCGCCTGCACCGCGGTCGACACCGGCGCCACGCCCGACGGCACCGGCGGAAACAGCGACGCGGCCAGCAGGCCGAGCAGCATCTGCAGGGAAACCGAAACGGCCAGGCCGATGACGATGCGCAGGTTCATGGACAACTCCGGGTGCGCATCAGGACTTGCGGCGCGCGCGCGGATGCGCGGCGTCGTAGACCTTGGCCAGATGCTGGAAATCGAGATGGGTGTAGATCTGCGTGGTCGCGATGTCGGCGTGGCCCAACAGTTCCTGCACGCCGCGCAGATCGCCGGACGATTCGAGGACGTGGCTCGCGAATGAATGGCGCAGCAGATGCGGATGCACGCGCTTGAACAGGCCCTGGCGCTGCGCGAGCAGGCGCAGGCGCAGCTGCACGGCGCGCGCGGAAATCGGTGCGCCGCCGCGACCGGGGAACACCGGTGTCGCCGACGTGCCGCCACTCTCGGTGCGCCACTCGTTCAACGCGCGCAACGCATGGCTGCCGACCGGCACGCTGCGCTGGCGACTGCCCTTGCCGAGCACGGTCACCAGGCCGCTGTCGAAATCCAGATCGCGCCAGCGCAGGCCGACCAGTTCCGACAGGCGCAGGCCCGAGGAATAGAACAGTTCCAGCAGCGCACGATCGCGCAGGCCCCGCGGCGCGTCGACCGGCACTTCGACCAATTGCGTGGCCTCGTCGACATCGAGCACCTGCGGCAGCTTGCGCGGCGCCTTGGGGCCGCGTACGCCAGCGGCAGGATTCGCGTTGATGTGGCCGTGCTTGAGCAGCCACTGATAGAAGCTGCGACACGCGGACAGGCGCCGCTGCAGGCTCTTGGGCGACAGACCGCCGCGATGGCCGGCGGCAACGAAGGCACGGATGTCCTCATCGTGCAGCGCGCGCAGATCGCCGCGCGATTGCGCACCGGTCCAGTCGACCAGCGCGGTCAGATCGCGGCGATAGGCGTCGAGCGTGTGCACCGACATCCGCCGTTCGATCTGCAGATGGTCGAGAAACGCGTTGACGTCGGCATGCATGCGCGTGCGCTCAGGCGGCGGCGTCGAACCGTCGCATCGCAGTGGCGAACGCTTCGCCCATCATGCGCAGGAACAGCGTGCCCATGCCGGGGTAGAAGCGGTTGGCGTCGCGGCTGCCGACTGCGACCAGGCCGATGTCGCTCAGCGGCAGCAATGCGCTCGAATGCACTTCATCGACGCGCGGGCCGTATAGCAGCGACTGCTTGTCCGGATGCAGGCGGCCGCACAGCGGCTCCTCGTCCTTCAGGCAATCGGCGAAGGGCTGCAGCAGACGGTCATCGCGCGCGACCACCTGCAACCAGTCTTCCTCCAGCCCCGGCACCGGCGCGAACAGCACGATGCGCACCAGATCGCCGTTGAAGTCTTCGGCCAGCGTCGCGGCGAGTGCGCGCACGGTGGACGCCGGATCGGACTGGCGCATCAACGCCAGCGTGAGCTGGTGCGTGCGCACCGCGAGACGCTCGTTCTCCTGCGAGATCGCGAACAGATCGCGCAGGCGCTTGGACAGCTCGCGGTTCTTGTCGCGCAGCACTTCGAGCTGGTAGCTCGCGAGCGAGGCGGCCGGGCCGTCTTCGCGCGGCACGACCAGGGTCAGCGCCAGATCCGGGAACTGCTGCAGGAAGCTCGGGTGGCGACGCAGCCATGTGGCAACTTCGTGCGCGCCGAGTTTCTCGGTCGTCTCGCTCATCACAATTCCCCTTCGAAAACGAATGCGGCCGGTCCGGCCATCGACAAACTGACGTCGTCGGCCGGCCAGTCGATATGCAAGGTGCCGCCGGGCAACGATACGGCGACGCTGCGCCCGGTGCGACCACGACGCGCGAGCACCGCGACGGCCGCGCAGGCGCCGCTGCCGCAGGCCAGCGTCTCACCGACGCCGCGCTCAAACACGCGCAAGCGGATACGGTCATCCGCGATCACCTGGGCGAAGCCGACGTTGACCGATTCGGGAAACCACGACGACGCCTGCAGCGCGCGACCGATGCGCTCGACGTCCGCAGACTCGATGTCGTCGACTTCGATCACCGCATGCGGATTGCCCATCGAGGCCGCGCCGAACGCGAGCGTGCCGATGCCGTCGACCGGCAACGTGTACAGCGGCTGCGAGGTGTCGACACCGGCCATCGGAATCCGCGCCGGCACGAACTCCGGCACGCCCATCGCGATGCAATAGCCCGCGCCTGCGCGCGTGACCGCATGCAGGCCGGCTGGGCTTTCCAGCACGAAACCGTCACCGCCCACGCCGTCGCGCACCAGCCACGCGGCCACGCAGCGCGCACCGTTGCCGCATTGCTGCGAGGCCGAACCGTCGGCATTCCAGATGCGGTAACGCGCCAGCACGCCGGTGGCGCGCGGCGTTTCGACGGTGAGGATCTGGTCGCAGCCGACGCCGGTGTGCCGATCGGCCAGCGCGCGGCACAGCGCGGCATCGGGCGGCGGCACGTCACCGCGCAGGTCCAGCACGACGAAATCGTTGCCGGCGCCATGCATCTTGGTAAAGCGCAGCGGGGAGACGGCTCCGGACATCAGCGACGACAGCGGTGCGAACGGGTGTCGCGCAGGCTCACGGCGTTCCGGTGGTGGCCGGCGGCACGTCGCGGATCAGCGGCACCGGCTGCGCGGGCGGCGTGCCGGTCGCATCGTCGGTCGTGCCGTCGTCCGTGGTGTCTTCGTCGGCGTCGTCTTCCCACGCCGCTTCTTCTTCGGCGTCGAGCTGTTCCTGGGTCGGAATCGACGACTTGAAGATGTAGCGGCCGCGGTCTTCCGGCGGCACCTGGCGCGGCTGCAGGAGGTCGGCCTTGTTGCCGCAGGCGGACAACAACAGCGTGGCGGCGAGGATCGGCATCAGACGGGTGTGCATGCGCGGAAGTGTAGCCCGCCGCGTGGCGGGCGACATCACCGGCGTTGCTGTTCAGATGACGGCACGATGACAGCGCACCAAGGGTCGGCCCCAGATTGTCCGGGCCTGACGCCCCACCCAGACTTTGCGGCATCCGCGCCGACAGGACCGCACGATGGGCATTCTCGATGGGCTGGGCAACGCTGCCTCGCAGGCTGGTGGTTTCTTCAAGGGCGCTGGCGAAGTGCTGTGGGAGACCGGCGAAGGCGTGGTCACCCTCGGCGGCAACGCGCTCAAGGCCAGCTACGACCTGAGCCCAGCAGGCCTCGCCGTCGACGGCGTGACCGGGCTGTACGAACAGGCGACTGGCGACACGCTCGACGCACCGGACTGGCTGCCGTCGGCCGCACGCGGCGGCGAGCGCATGGAAGCTGCCGCCGAGGTCGTCTCCACCCTCGCCCGCAATCCGGGCCTGCTGGTGGACGCGGTGGTCGATCCGATCAAGGCCGACTGGCAGGCCGGCAATTACGGTGAAGCGATCGGCCGCGGCGCGACCGAGCTGGTGCTGGCCGTGGTCGGCACCAAAGGCGCCGACAAGGCGGCCAAGGGCGCAAAGGTGGCCGATGCCGCCGACACGGCGGCCGATGCCGCGCGTGTGGCCGATCGCGCCGACAGTGCCGGCGATGCCGGCCGCACCACGGCTGCACGTGGCGCCGACGAGGCGGATCTGGGCGACATCCTCGCCGACGCCGACACCGGCCGCACCGTCGGCGGACGTCCGGTGCTGGCGTTCGAGTCGATGGACGATTTCAACCTCGCCGCCAACGCCGCGCGTCCGGACACCGTCTACGAATTCGGCAACTACCGCTGGACCACCGACGACCAGGCGCGCGTGATCCGCGCCGAAGGCCGCGTCGATCTGGAACCCGTCGGCCGCAACGATGCCGGCCTGCAGCGCGACATCGGCAACGAAGGCCGCGCGACCGACGTCGGATTCCACATCATCGCCGACCGTCTCGCAGGCCCGACCAACCGGCTGAACGTCGTGCCGGGCAACGGCAAGCCGATCGGCGACGGTCTGCCGAATCTCAACAACGGCGAGTACAAGCGGTTCGAGAACGAACTGGCGCGTCTGGCCGGCGAGGGCCACGAGGTGGATATGCGGGTATCGCCCCAATATAATCCGGGCAACACCAGCAACCGCCCCGACACCTTCGTTGCGGAATATCGCGTGGATGGCGGCGACTGGATCGACCAGACCTTCCCCAACAAGTGATGCGAACACGCCATGGATGATCTCAATGCCGCTTATGCCGACACCGTGCGTGCCGTCGCGGCGAGCGTCCGGGATGTGAACGACGGCGAATGGGGCGCGCGCGACTGGCTGCGCCTCGTGGTCGATTTCGAATCGCTTTCGGAAGACGGCGGCGCGCCGCGCACGAGCAGCATTTCGTTCGCAATTGCGCGCGAAGGTGACGGTCCGCTGGAGAAGGTCGCGTTCCGCCTGTCGCCCGAGGCCAAGGCCGGATTCGCGCAGATCGGCCGGATCATGCACGCGCAGAAGGGTCAGGACTGGACCACGAGCACGCTGGTCGTCGAACGCGACGGCCAGTATGACTTCCAGTTCGCCTACACCACGCCGTACCGCCTATCGGGCAACCTCAACGACACGCGCTATCGCGATTATCTCGAGCGCTACAAGGCCGAGACCGGCGCGCCGTAAACGCGTGGAGATCGTTCGCGCGCAAGCGCGCTCCCACTGATCAGACGCTTGGCGGCTCCGGTCGCAGCCACAACCAGGTCGCGACTGCAGCCATGCATGCGATCGGCAGCGCGGTCATCCACCAGCGGTGCGCCGGAATCCACAGCATCAACGCGAGCAGGATCGCGGCGCACAGCGTCATCGTGCCGGTCGCAAGCCATTTCGCACGGCGACTGACCGCGCCATGCGCCTGCCAGTCGCGGATCGACGGACCGAAGCGTGGATGCGCGAGCAGCCAGCGGTGCAGACGATCCGACCCGCGCGCAGCGGCCCAGGCCGCGATCAACACGAACACCGTCGTCGGCAGGCCGGGCACGAACACGCCCACGATGCCGAGGCCGAGACTGGCGTAAGCCAGCAGCCACCAGGCCCAGCGGAAGCGCGTGCGTCGTTGCATGCCGCGCATTCTATGCGGCTGCCTGTATGGGCTGTCCCAATCGGGAATGCCCGATGCTTTTGAGCCCTCCCATGCTCGCGGGGAGGGTTGGGTGGGGGCAAAGCTTCAGCAAATCGAAAGCGGATCGGGCGACCAGCGATTTCCTGAAATGATTCTTCAGCCTCCCCGCCGGTTCGCCCCCATCCCAACCTTCCCCCGCCTGCGGGGGAAGGAGAAAATCGCTGGCTACTCGATCGCACGCGTGTCGGACACGCGCGCCGGATCGCCGGCCGACTGCGGGACGCGGCGGATCTTGGAGATGTCGTAGCCGAGTGCGCGGATGCGTTCCATGTGCGCCGCGTAGTCCGCATCGGAGATCACCGGCGTGCGCGCCATCAGCCACACGTAGTCGCGCTTGCTGCGGCCGACGATGGTCTGCTGGTAGTCATCGTCGACGTAGACGATCACGTACTCGGCCTTGATCGGCCACACGAACTGCATGCCCCAGATCGCATTGCCGGTGCCTTCGCGCACGGTGCCGGTGGGGTGCAGCGTCTTGATCTTCTCGTCGAAGCCGCCGTCGCGATAGCGGAACGTCGTGTCGACCTTGCCGTCCTCCCGCAACGTGTAGGTCTCGACGGAGTCGAAGGCTTCTTTCTCGAGACGCGTCGGGATCTGCGCGATCACGTACCAGTCGCCCATGAACCGGGGCACGTCGACATGCGCGACCGGGGGAATCTGCTCTTTCACGTTGCCGCCTCCGCAGGCCGCGAGCATGCCGGTGGCGATGCCCGCGAGGATCAGGCCAGCGGCAAACCGCCGGTTCGAAGTTGTCATGACAGCCTTCCTGCCGCGCATGCGGCGTCGATCGCGGTCAGCCCGCGCGTGCAAACCGGTAATGCGCCACCAGCCACTGCTGGCCACGCTCGTATCCGAACAGTTCCGCGCAGGACATCCAGAACATGCGCCAGCGCTGGAACCACAGCTTCGCGCCCACCTGGCCGTACGCCTGCTCCAGCACGCGCATCACCGCATCGCGGTTGCGGTCCTGGTTGGCAAGCCAATGGTTGGAGGTCTTCTCGTAATGCGTGCCGTCGAGCAGCCAGCGCTGCTCGATGCCCAGATCCCCCTGCTGGAAATGCAGCAGCGTGTCCGCCGCCGGCATCAGGCCACCGGTGAAGAAATGCCGCCCCATCCAGTTGTCTTCGCCCGCGGTCTCGAAGGGATACATCAGCGTGCGGTGGGCGAAGATGTGCACGAACAGCTTGCCGCCCGGCCGCAGCCACGTGCCGATGCGCGTCATCAGGATCTGGTAGTTACGCATGTGTTCGAACATCTCGATCGACACCACGCGGTCGAAGGCGTCGGTGTCGAGCTCAAGCTGGTTCACATCGCAGGTGATCACCCGCACGTTGTCCAGACCGTGCGCCTTGCACTGCGCCTCGATGTGCAGGCGCTGCGGCCGCGAGTTCGACACGGCGGTGATGCGCGCACCGGGGAAGTGTTCGGCCATCCACAACGTCAGCGAGCCCCAGCCGCAGCCGAGCTCGAGAATGTCCTGCCCGTCGGCCAGCTCGGCGCGCGCGCCGTACAGCGCCAGCATCGCATCCTCGGCTTCGTCGAGGGTTTCGCTGCCGGTCGGGTAGTAGCAGCTGCTGTACTTGAATCGACGCCCCAGACACAACGCGAAGAATTCGGGCGGCAGTTCGTAGTGCTGGGTGTTCGCCGCATCGGTGTGGATCGCGACCGGGCTGGTGCGCAGCGATTGCAGCAGCGTGTCGAAGCGCAGCGACTGCGCCTCCACGCTGCCGTCGGCTTCTTCGGCCAGACGCTGCGCGCAGAGGCGGCGGATGCCGAGGCGCAGCGCCGCGTCAGGGACAAGGCCGCGTTCGGCCATACCGATCAGGCCGGGCGCGGCAGAATCGCGTTCGAGTTCGGGGCGGGCCACGGCATTCATGCGGAAGGTCCTTCGGGTTCGGATCGGGCGGAGTCGGAGCGGGGAAACCACGGAAACAGCATCGGCGTGGTGCGCTGGTAGTCGCGGTAGTCGTCGCCGCGCGAGCGCAGCGCCTGCTGCTCGGTATAGGGAATGCCGCTGACGTAGCGCAGGAACAGGTACATCAACACCGGCCCGACCAGCGCGAGCCACCACAGCGGCGAGCCCGCGGCCAACACCACATAGGTCAGCCAGTGCAGCCATTCGAAGAAGTAGTTCGGATGGCGCGAGTAGCGCCACAAACCTTCACGACAGGTCTTGCCGCGATTCGCCGGATCGGCGCGGAAGTCCGCGAGCTGGCGGTCGGCGACCGCTTCACCGCCGACGCTGATCAGCCACACCGCGATCGCGGCGAGCAGGCCCAGCGAGGACACCGGATTGTTCGCGACCGCGAGGAAGGGCAGCGCGAACAGTGCGACCAGCAGCGCCTGCGCCTGGAAGAACAGGAAGAACTTGCGCTGGTCGCCGTGCCAGTGCTTGCGCAGGTAAGCGTAGCGTCCGTCTTCGTCTTCGCTACCGACGCGCTTCCATAGATGCGCGGCCAGACGCAGGCCCCAGAGTCCACCGAGCACGGCGAGCAGGATCCGCGGCAGCATCGCGCCACCGCCGAGCAGTGCCACGACGACCGCCGCGCCGCCGACACCGCAGGCCCAGACCACGTCGACAATGCCGGCGTTGTCGCGCGCCTTCTGCCAGCGCCAAGCGCCGATCATCGCGATCGCGGCGAGCGCCCAGACCAGCAGCAGCGTCCAGAGCGGGCTCATGACGCCATCGCCCGCACGTGGCCCGGCTTGCCGAAGAGCAGATGCGACACGCCGATCGAGCGCTCGCGAAAGCCGCCCTCGCAGTAGGCGAGGTAGAAGGTCCACATGCGCTCGAAGCGCGCGTCGAAGCCCTGCTTGCGCACGTCGGACAGACGCGACAGGAAACGCTCGCGCCAGATCTGCAACGTGCGTGCGTACGAGGGACCGAAGTCGTCCTGCTGCAGCAGTTGCAGATCGCTGGCTGCGGTCTTGGCCTGCAGCATCGCCGAAATCGACGGAATGAAACTGCCCGGGAAGATGAAGCGCTTGATGAAGTCCACCGAATCGCGCGCCTGCGCGTAGCGGTGGTCTTCGATCGTGATCGCCTGCACCAGTGCGGCGCCGTCCGGCTCGAGCAGACTGCCGAGCTTGCCGAAATAGGTCTCCAGATACTGCGCGCCGATCGCTTCGATCATCTCGATCGACACCAGCTTGTCGTACGTGCCGTCGAGATCGCGATAGTCCTGCAACAGCAGCGTCACGCGGTCCTGCAGACCAGCCTCGGCGATCCGCGCGCTTGCCAGCGCGTGCTGCTCGCGCGAGATCGTGGTGGTGGTGACGTGGCAGCCGTAGTGCTGCGCGGCGTGCAACGCAAAGCCGCCCCAGCCGGTGCCGATTTCGATCACGCGATCACCGGGCCGCAGCGCCAGTCGGTCGCAGATGCGATCGAGCTTGCGGGTCGACGCGACCTCCAGCGTGTCGCCGTCGCGCTCGAACAGCGCGGATGAATACATCAGGTCGGGCGACAGGAACAGCGAGAAGAAATCGTTGCCGAGGTCGTAATGCGCGGCGATGTTGCGACGGCTGCCGTCACGCGTGTTCCGGCGCAGCGCGTTCCACACGCGCATCGCCAGACCGCCGAGACGCGCGATGCCGGTTTCCATGCCGTCGAGCAGATCGCGATTGCGCACCAGCAGACGCATCAGGCCGACGAGATCGTCGCAGTCCCAATGGCCTTCCATGTAGGACTCGCCCGCACCGACGCTGCCGTTGGCGGCGACCAGGCGGTAGAACGCAGGATCGTGCACGCGCACCTGTACCGGGCGCAGTTGGGCGTCGCCGAAGGTCTCGCTGCCGAGCGCATCGTCGAGCCGCAACGCGCCGCCCTGCATCTGTGCGAACTGGGCGACGAGTCGCGTGCGCAGCGTGCGTTCGAGCGCGCCGAACGCACGCGGCGCCGCATGGGCAGCGATCTGGTTCATCGGAAAGGCTCCTGTTCGGCGCCCGGCAGGCGCGGATGGTCGTGCACCGGGTTGCGCTTGAGCCACAGACGCAGCGCCTGCCAGTGGATCGCCGCGACGACCTGCACGGTCATCAGTGGGTAGCGCCACAGCACGCGCGCCAGCGAGGCCGCATCCAAGGGTCGCCGCTGCAGCGTCATGGTGGCGTCGAATTCGCGCACGTCGCCGCGCAACACATCCATGTGCACGTGCAGATCCTCGACCGGCGGCGTCAGCCGCCAGCGGTAACCGTGATCCATCGCCATGAAGGGCGACACATGGAACGCCTTGGCGAAATCCCACTGCAAGGCGCGGCCATGACGCTCGGCGTCCGTGGCCGGCAGCACGTAGGCGTGGCGTTCCTTCCACGGCGTATTGGTGATCTCGGCGACGATGCAGTCGAGCGTCGTGCCGTCGGCGCGGTAGCAGTAGTAGAAGCTCACCGGATTGAACACGAACCCGAAGTAGCGCAGATGCGTCAGCAGCCGGATCGGACCTGCAGGCCTGCGTCCGAGCGTGGCTTCGACGCGCATGCGCACGGCTTCGGCGAGCGGCACGTCGGTCGGGCCGAGGTAATCGGCGCGGCGGAACCGGGCCAGCGCGGGGCGCCGGGTCGACCACAGCCAGCGCCCGTCGAAGACACGATCGAGCTCGTCGAGATCCAGCCACAGCTGCGCGACGCGATACGAGAATTCGTGCGGCACCGGATGGTAGCGGCGATGGCGCACCACACCCTCGTACACCGTGCTCTGCAGCGGGGCGATGTGATCGGCGCGATCGCCATCGCCGCTCATGCGACTGCGCTCACCGGCATCGGCGTCGACTGCGCGCGGCCGCCGGCCGCCAGCGGCCCGAGATCGAACGCACGCGCGACCTGTGCCGCGCTGCGGATGCCGTCTTCGTGGAAGCCCCAGCCCCAGTACGCACCGGCGTACCAGGTACGACGCTGGCCCTGGATCTCCTCGCGCCGCCCCTGCGCGGCCACCATCGCCGCGTCGAAGACCGGATGCGCGTAGCGCATGCGCGCGATCACCTTTGCAGGATCGATCGCGTCGCTGCGGTTGAGCGTGACCACCAGCGGTTCGGGCGTGTCGAGGCTCTGCAGCTGATGCATGCAGTAACTTACCGTGCACGCGCCATCGGGCGTCGCCGGCACGTGCGCGTTCCAAGCCGCCCAGGCCTTGCGGTCACGCGGCAGCAGACGCGCATCGGTATGCAGTACGGTCTCGTTGGTCTGGTAGCGGATCGCGCCGAGGATGTCGCGCTCGGCGCCGTCGGCATCGTCGAGCAGCGCAAGCGCCTGGTCACTGTGGCAGGCCAGCACGATCTGGTCGAAGCGCTCGCTGCCCGCCGCGGACGCCACATGCACGCCGGCCGCATCCCGACGCACGGCATCGACCGGGCAGCCGACGCGCTCGGTCACCGACCAGCGCGCACGCAAGGCGTCGATGTAACGCGACGAGCCGCCGCGCACCACGCGCCATTCCGGGCGCCCGGTCAACTGCAGCATGTGGTGGTTGGTCATGAACTGCACCAGATAGCGCGCGGGGAATTCGAGAATGCCGGCGCTCGGCGACGACCACAGCGCCGACGCCATGGGCACCAGATGCAGATCACGGAACGCGGCGCCATAGCGGTTGGCCTGCAGGTATTCGCCGAGCGTCGGTCCGGCGTCGTCGCCGTCAAGCAGCGCCGGCGCTTCGCGATAGAAGCGCTTGAGGTCGCGCAGCAAGCCCCAGAAGCGCGGCGACAACAGATTGCGGCGCTGGCAGAACAGCGTGTCGAGCGAGGTCGCGTTGTACTCGAGGCCGTCCGTCTCGTTGTGCACCGAGAAGCTCATCGTCGTCGGCTGCGACGCGACATCCAGCGATTCGAACAACCCGCTCAGCAGCGGATAGTTCTGCGGATTGAACACGATGAAGCCGGTGTCGACCGCGTACTCGCGTCCTGCCATCTGCACGGCATGCGTATGCGTGTGGCCGCCGAGGCGTGCGTCGGCTTCAAACAGCGTCACCGCATGGCGCTGCGACAGCCACCACGCAGTGGCGAGCCCGGCAATGCCCGAACCGACGACGGCGATGCGCTGGCTCATCCGCGTGCCTTCCCGTGCACCCATGCGGGCACCGGCTTGAGGTCACGTACCAGACCGACCCACGACATGGCCTTGAGGCCATACCAGGTCAGATCGATCTCCCACCAGCGAAAGCCCTGGCGCACGGTGCCGGGGAAGAAATGATGGTTGTTGTGCCAGCCCTCGCCGAAGGTCAGCAGCGCCAGCCAGATGTTGTTGCGGCTGTCGTCGCCGGTTTCGAAGCGCTGGCTGCCGAAGCGATGCGACAGCGAGTTGATCGTCACCGTCGCGTGGAACAGCACGGTAGTGGAGATGAAGAAACCCCAGATCAGCATCTGCCCGCCCGTGGTGCCAAGGCCCGGCGCGACGCGCTCGAGCAGTGCACCCAGACCGAACAGTCCGACTGCGAGGAGCACCGGGATCAGCGTGTCGAAACGATCCAGCCAACGCAGTTCCGGAAACTTCGCCAGATCCGGAATCCGCGACCAGTCGGTGCGGAAGCCTTCGCGCGTCAGAAACCAGCCCATGTGGCTCCACCAGAAGCCGTGCACACGCGGCGAATGCGGATCGAGCGGGGTTTCGGTGTGGCGGTGATGATTGCGATGGTGGGCCGCCCACCACAGCGGACCGCGCTGCACGCAGGACGCACCGATCAGCGCGAACACGAACTGGACGACACGCGAGGTGCGGAAGGTGCGGTGCGAGAAGTAGCGGTGGTAGAACCCGGTCAGCGCGAACATGCGGATCGCGTACAGCGCGACCGCGACGATCACCGCGATCGGCGACACGCCGACCCAGAACACCAGCAGACAGGCGAGATGCATCGCCACGAACGGCGTCGCACGCAGCCAGTCGATCCGGTCGTCGCCTTCGCGCACTTCGTTCGCCTGGGCGCCGGTGTCGAACCAGCGGCCCAGACTCGCGCGCAATGTGCGGGCACCGGTCGCATTGCGGCCGGAATCGCTCGACATGGGGAACTCCTGCAGGTGTGACTGTCAGGAAATACGCGCGGACGTGAAAAACGGATGCATGCGATGCGCATGCGTTCACCGTCTCGACGGTCAGACGCGGACACGCGGCGGCCTGTGGCCGCCACGCGTGGGTGAATCAGATGCGCAATGCGCCGCTCGCGACCACGGGTCCGGTCGGTGCGCCATCCGGCGCGCCACCCGGCGGCTCCAGCGAGACTGCCAGCGTAGCGCCTGCGATCAACGCCGCATGCAGTTCCGCCGGCACCTCGACAGCGCGCGTGCGGTCGTGCGGCAGCAGGCCGAGCGACGCCGGCGCGCCGCCTTCCGGAATCAGCCACAACTCGGCGACGCGGCCTTCGGCATCGACATCCGCCGGCAGCGGTACGACGAGCACGCGGCCCTGCGCGGCATCGACCGAGGCGAGCCACGCGGGCGAACCGTCTTCGTGCGCGAGCGTGGTGACCGGCAGCGCCTCGGCGGCGGGTGCAGGCGTGGGCGCAGGGATCGGCGTCGGCGCGACGACCACCGGCACCTCGCGCGTGGCGTCTTCGACCGGCACACGGCCGACCAGCACCGCGACGATCGCCACGACCGCCGCCAATGCCGTAGCGCCACGCCAGAAACCGGTGCTGTGCCAGAGCCCTTCGGGCTTCGACGCCACCGGTGTCCAGCCGAGCGCGGTGCGGATACGCGGCCACACGTGCGCAGGCACGTCGGCGGCCGGAAATTCGGCGAACCACGGCGCAAGCCGCAGATCCCATTCGGCGACCAGACGCGCGAAACCCGGGTCGCGGGCAATGCGTGCCTCGGCAGATGCACGCGCCTGCGCGTCGAGCACACCGAGCACGTACTCGCCGGCGAGCAGGTCCGCGCGCGGCGGCTCGGGACCGCCGTCGTCGTCGATGTCGAAGTCGAGATCGCGCACGTTCATGGCTCCAGGCACGTCCGCAGCTGCAGCAGACCGCGGCGGATCCAGCTCTTCACCGATCCCAATGGCGAACCCACGCGCTGCGCGAGTTCCTCGTACGTCGCGCCGTCGAAGAACGCGGCGCGGATCAGGCGGCGGCGCCGCGGCTCCAATGTCTCGAAACAGGTGTCAAGACGCGAACGGTCACCGGCGCGCTCTGTCGATTCCAGCGGCGTTTCACCGTCGTCCGGCATCGCCTCGATCAGTTCGACCGGCGCGAGCTGGTGCTGCGGACGCGCGCGCAGGCGGTCGATCGCAGTATTGCGGGCGATCGTCGCCAGCCAGGTCGTCGCCGCGGCGCGCGCGGGATCGAACTGCGCGGCCTTGCGCCAGATGCGCACGTACACGTCCTGCAGTGCGTCTTCGGCTTCTTCGCGGTCGTTCAGCACGCGGATGCACACGCCGAGCAGGCGCGATGCACTGGCGCGATACAGCGATTCGAATGCGCGCTGGTTGCCGTCGGCGACCTGTGCCAGCCAGACGTCGAGGCCGGGTTCGGTCGCAGTTGCGGTCGCATCGTGCTGTGGCATCCGGCGCGCGAATCCCGGGAAGTGATGGACCGCCATCCTCACCGGCGCCCGCCGTTCGCGCAAGCGCGATCGTGCGATCCGGTGGCCGCGACCCGTTCGCGGGCATACGGGCATCAGGTGCTGCATCGGCCACTCAACGGGTCTTCGAGCGCAGCCGCGACTTCACTCGCGGCAACGGCGCGCGGGGCCTGCGCGGGAAACACGATGCGCACGTCGCGCGGCTTGCCGCGCGCGTCGCGGACCGTGCCGGGACCGGCGAACTCGCGCAGCCGCTTGTCGTCCAGGCCGTAACGCAGCTCGATCGGCGGCACCGCGAAGCCGAACCAGCGGTCGACCGACATGCGCAGCTGGCGCATGCCATCCGCGTCACCGACTTTCGCCACGCGCACCGGCATGAACGTGAAACGCTCGGGCAGCAGGAACGACAGCCGCTGCGGCGCATCGCCCAATGCAGCCCAGTGCGTGCGCACCGCGGCATCGAAACCGGCATCGATCACCGCATCGTCGGCAGCCGGCAACGCGGCGGTCTGCGGCGCGCCTTCGCCACGCTGGACGAAGATCTCGCGTTTCCCATCGCGCGTGCGCACGCCTTCGCGATAGCCGCTGCGGGCGTCATGGAACGCAAAGTCCGGCTGCGTGGCGTTGCCCTGCGCGCGCACGATCTTGCGCGCGAACGCGGCGCCATCCGGGCAGCGGTACAGCATCACGCGCCTGGCGACGTCGCCGTCACGGTCCTGGTAATGCACTTCCCGATACAGCAGCCGGCCATCGTCGCGTGCCAGCGCCCGCGCCTCTTCGCGCTCGGCGGCCGCCAATGGAAACGCTGCGAACAGACACGCGAACAGCGCAACGAAGACCGTGCGCGCCGCAACGACACGTTCGGCAGCGGGCAATGACATGGGCGACTCCCGTGTTGAGGTTCACGGGACGTACGCCGGCAGTGCGTGGCGCGGATGCAGTCGGTTCAGCGCGCGTCCACGGCCTGCCGCGCGAGCGCGGGGTCGTCGGCGAACAGACCATCGACGCCGGCATCGAGGAACGCGCGCATCTCGGCGATCGCGCCGGCTTCGTTGCGCGCATTGGCGCCGCCACTGCGCAAGCTCCGCGGCAGATACGGATTCTCGGGGCGGAACGTGTACGGCATGACCTGCAGGCCGGCAGCGTGTGCATCGGCGATCAATGTCGTGCTCTCGAACCGGCCGCCGCGTCCGACCTCGCCGATCTGCGACTTGTGCGGCCCGAGCAGCGACGCGTATGCGGCGATCGCGCGCAGGCCGTCCATGGTGAGCATGTCGCGGTAACGCAGATCGTCGCCGGCAGCCTCGACATCCGCCGGCTTCGCACGCGGATCGCCGATCAGTTGCAGCAGACGCAGATCGGGCAACACCGGCGCGGCGATCTCGCGCAGCGTGCGCAGGCTGGTCGGCTCGAACGACTGCACGACCAGCGGCACGCGCGTGGCCACTTCGTGCTTCGCGAACACATCGATCACTGCCTGCTCCATCGGCAGCCCGATCGCGCGGAAGTGCGTCGGATGCTTGATCTCCGGAATCAGGCCGACCTGGCGGCCCGAGTCGCGCACCAGATCGTCGAGCAGCACCATGATCTCGTGCAGCGTGGGCACCGCGAACTGGCGGTCGTACCAGACGCCGCGCAGCGCCGGCAGCGGTTCGCGTGCGCGCAGCGTTTTCAGCTCAGCCAGGGTGAAGTCCTCGGTGAACCAGCCGGTGACGTCACTGCCGTCGATGCGCTGGGTGCGCTTGCGATCGGCGAACTGCGGATGCAATGCGACATCCGTGGTGCCGCCGATCTCGTTCTCGTGGCGCGCGACCAGCACGCCATCGCGGGTCATCACAAGATCGGGCTCGATGAAATCCGCGCCGTCCTCGACCGCGCGGCGATACGCTGCCAGCGTGTGTTCGGGCATGCGCGCGCTCGCGCCGCGATGGGCGATCACGCGCGGCGCTTCGGCAGCGGGTGTGGCGGCGGAAGCGGCGTGATCCGGCAGGGTCATGGCGGCAGTGGCGATCAGCAACGACAACAGGCAGCGCAGTGGTGACATCGGGAATCGGCCGGAGCGAACAGGAACCGGCGATCGTGGCAGCCGCGCATGTCAGCACCGCGACGATTGCCGCGCAGGCGGTGACGCCCGAGAATGCGCGCATGGACATCTTCAAGGTTTTCACCCTCGAGGCCGCGCATCGGCTGCCGAACGTGCCGCCGGGCCACAAGTGCGCGCGTCTGCACGGACATTCGTTCCAGGTCGAGGTGCACGTGTCCGGCGAGCCCGGACCGGAGACCGGCTGGATCATGGACTTCGGCGATCTGAAGGCCGCGTTCGCCCCGCTCTACGCCCAGCTCGACCACAACTATCTCAACGACATTCCCGGGCTCGACAACCCCACCAGCGAGCGTCTGGCGATCTGGATTTGGGACCGGCTCAAGCCCGCGCTGCCGGCGCTGAGCGCGATCGTGATCCGCGAAACCTGCACCTCGGGCTGCCGCTACACCGGACCCTGAGCCGGCTGTCCTGCGGGCTGGAAACGGTTTCAAGTCACTGATTGGCATACAAAACTGAATGCCTGGCGACCGCTTGTCGGCTGTTTGTTGCAATGCAACATGGCTGCGCTATGCTGCACCGCACAAACCCGGCAAACCGCCGGCTCACGCAGGTAACCGCCATGTCCTACCAGCTCAACGAGCAGTTCACGGCCGCGTCGCGTCAGTTCGCCGATGCCGCAGCCCAGTTCAACCGTCTGACCCTCGAGAATGCCGAGACCCTGTTCGGTCTTCACCTCTCGACGTTCAACGACAACACCCATGCCACGTTCGCCTTCGTCAATGAAGCGATCGAAGTGCGCGACATGGATGGCTTCAAGGCCCTGTGGCCGAAGGGCGCGCAGGTCGCCCGCGAGAACGTCGAGCGTCTCGTCAGCGCCGGCCAGGAAACCCTGGGCCGCACGGTGAAGACGCACGAAGCCATCGCCGGCCTCGCCAAGTCGCACGTCGAATCGGCCACCGCCGACGTCCGCGCCGAAGCCGAAAAGGTCGTCAAGGCCACCGCGAAGACCACCAAGCGCTGAACCGCGCTGCGGAGCTTCGGCTCCGTGCACTGAACTCCGGGCGATCCCTCCCTCGCCCGTAGCCGACCCGGCAGCCCGCACGCTGCCGGGTTTTTTTATGCGCCGCGCACGGGACCGGGCGGCAGCACCATGCGCGCCATCAACCGCGCGCACAGCCCCTCAGGATCGTCGGTGCGCCCGGTGTGCACCGGCGAAACCTGGATCATCGAACTGCGCCGCGCGGTGAGCCAGTGGAAACGCGCGCGCGCCGGCAGCGCGGCGATCGGCCCGCCATCGGCATCGCCACGGCAGATGCGCACGATCGCGTCGAGATGGCGCTGCAACGTGTCGATATCGGCATGCGGATCGAGCGCGTGCAGCCGCGCCGGGTCCAGCGCGACCGCCGCAACGAGCGTGCGCGCGCTTTGGCAGGACACGATGACGCCCGCGTTGATGAACTCCTCGCGCTCGACCCGGGGCACGACCCGGATCACCGCGTAGTCATAGACCCGCTGCATGCGCACGCTGCGCCTCCCCGACGAATGCCGACCGGTGCGCCAGACGCGTGCAGAAGAACTCGACGTAGGCCGCGCGATGCGCGTCGGCATCGGCGAAGCGGGGTTCGACGGCCAGCCAGCTGTCGGGCACCAGCGCGACGATGCGGCGGATGTCGTCTTCGGTCACGCGCGCAGACAGCGCCGCATCCGCGGCATCGAGCGCGGTCGCGAACGGCAGCAGCACGTGGTCAGCGATGCGCGCGAAGGGTCCGGTCGCGATGCGCGTCGCGCCGTCCCAGTCGTGGTGGAAATACAGCGCCGCGCCGTGGTCGATCAGCGTCAGCCGGCGGTGCCAGACCAGCAGATTGGTGTTGCGCGCGGTGCGGTCGACGTTGCAGATGAAGGCGTCGAACCAGACGATCCGCGACGCGAGATCGGCATCGGGCGGCTCGACCGCAGGATCGAAGTTGATCGCGCCGGGTAGATAATCCAGCGCGAGGTTGCAGCCCGCGCTGGCGCGGATCAGATGCTGGATCTCCGAATCAGGCTCGGTCGCGGCCAGCGCCGGATCGAGATCGATGAAGACGATTTCCGGCATCGGCAGACCCAACAGGCGCGCGAACTCGCCACCGATCAGCTCGGCGACCAGCGCCTTGGCGCCCTGCCCCGCGCCGCGGAACTTCATGACGTACATGCCGTCGTCGTCGGCCTCGACCACCGCCGGCAGCGAGCCGCCCTCGCGCAGCGGCGTGACGTAGCGCGTGGCCTCGACGCTGCGGATCATGCGTCGAGCTCCGATCGCTTCGGCAGCGACCAGTCGATCTGGGCAATCCCGCGCTTGCGCAGGAAATTGTTGGTCTTGGAGAAATGCCCGCTGCCGAGGAATCCGCGATAGGCAGACAGCGGCGACGGATGCGTGGTGCGCAACACGCAGTGGCGGTTGGTGTCGATGACCTTGCCCTTGGCCTGCGCGTAGCTGCCCCAAAGCAGGAACACCAGATCCTCTCGCTCGCGGTTGAGCACGTCGACCACGTGATCGGTGAAGCCTTCCCAGCCCTTCCCCTGATGCGCGCCGGCCTTGCCCTCTTCCACCGTCAGCACCGCATTGAGCAGCAGCACGCCGCGCTGCGCCCACGGCATCAGCCAGCCGTGGTCGGGGCGCGGCAGACCGAGATCGCGTTCGAGTTCCTTGTACATGTTGTCCAGCGACGGCGGCACGCGCTGGTCCGGACGCACCGAGAAACACAACCCGTGCGCCTGCCCGGGACCGTGATACGGGTCCTGGCCGAGGATCACGACCTTCACAGAGTCGAACGGCGTCGCATCGAAGGCCGCGAAGATTTCCGGGCCCGGCGGGTAGATCCGCGCGCCCGCAACTTTGCGCTGGCGCAGGAGCGCCGACAGCGCCTGCATGTCCTCGCGGCGCAGCCAGTCGCCGACGTGTGCTTTCCAGGAGGGTTCGAGTCTGATGTCGGACATGCGGCGGCTCGATGCTGCGCGGGGCGCCACAGGGTAACGCGGACGCTCAGCCCGGCATCGCGGCGAGCCGCAGCTGGAACAGCGCCTTGGTCGCCAGCACACGTTCCTCGGCCGGTTTGACGACGAGATCGTTGGCGCCCGCGCGCAGCAGCGCGACCTGGTTGTCGTGATTGCCGTCGCCGGTCATCACCAGCACCGGCAGACGGCGCTTGCCGTAGCCGAAGTCGCGGCGCACCGCGCGCAGCAGGTCGTGGCCGCTGAGTTCGCCCTTGAGGTACACATCCGTCAGCAGCAGATCGGCGCCCGGTGCGGCCGGCCCGTCGCGATACGCATCGAGATAGGCCAGCGCGTCTTCCGCGCTGAGCACGTGGGTCACGCGCATCTGTTGCGCTTCGAGCATGCGCCGTGTGGCGAGCGCGACCGTGCGGCTGTCCTCGACGTAGAGCACGTGTGCATCGGGAATCGGTGCCGGCTGCACGTAGCCGCGGATGAACTCCGCCAGCGCGCGATGCCCGAGCGCCTTGTCGAAGTGGTCGGTGACGTCTTCGGTAAAACGGCGCGCTTCGAGATGCGACTGCGCATCACCCGAGACCACGATCACCGGCACATAGCGCTGGCCGGTGGCTTCACGCACGCGGCGTGCGAGCTGCAGGCCGTCGCCGTCGGGCAGCGACAGCGCGGTGCTGACCAGATCGACAGGCGCCGCATCGAGCGCGACCACGGCTTCGGCCAGGCCCGTGCATTCGACCACTTCGACATCGGCCAGCGCCTGCCGCAGCACGTCGCCGATCAGTCGACGCACGAGCTTCGAGCCATCGACGACCATCACCCGGGGCGCGTCGCCGGCCAAATGACGGAGGTCGTGCATGGATCAGGTGTCGGTGGGCCGCGTCTGGCGCAGGAAGTGCCCGGTGACGATGCCGCCACCGCACCAGCCCAGCGCAGTCGCACCGGCCAGCACCGCGACGACGCCCATCGGGCCGAAGCCGCGCAGCGCGAACGCCGCGCCATAGCTCGCCGCGAGTTCGGCGAGCGGCGGCTGCAGCGCGAGCCCGGCCAGTGCCAGCAGACCGAGTGCGACCGCGCCGGCGGCCAGCCCGTACCAGGCGCCGAGATACAGGAACGGCCGGCGGATGAAGCCGTCGGTCGCGCCGAGCAGCTGCAGCACGCCGAGTTCATCGCGGCGCGACTGGATGTCGAGCCGCACCGTATTCCCGACCACCAGCAGCGCGCCGATACCGAGCAGCGCCGCCAACACCCAGACCACGCGGCCGCCGAAGCGCAGCCAGCCATCAAGACGTTCGCGCCATTGCGCGTCGTGCTGGACGAGTTCCGATTCGGGCAGCGTGCGCAGCGATTCGGCCAGCAGCATCTCGTCGCCACCCGGGGTGATGATCAGCACGTGCGGCAGCGGGTTCTCGCCGAGTACGTCAATCGCATCGCCGAACTCGCCGCGCTCGCGCAGCTCCGCCAGCCCTTCGTCGGGCGAGCGATGCACGACGCTGCCGACATCGCCGCGGCCGCGCAGTTCGCCAGCCAGCGCTTCGGCGCGCGGACCGTCGACGTCCTGCTTGAGGAACACGCTGATCTCGCGCGAGGCGTCGATGCTGCCGCCCAGGCGCCCGACGTTGTCGAGCACCAGCCACAGGCTGAGCGGCAGCGCGAGCGCCACTGCCATCACGCCGATCGTCAGGGCGGCCGACCACGGCTTCTTGAACAGCCGGCCGAGGCTGGCGAGCACGCTGTAGACGTGGTGGTCGACCCAGGTGCCGATCGGCGACGCGCCGCTGCGCGCAGGCTGGTTGCGGGGCGCCTCAGGCATCGGCGAGGTCCTCCGGCGAAATGTCGTCGGCCAGCGTGCCGTGGTCGAGCACCAGCGTGCGCTTCTTCATGCGCTTCACCAGACCAAGGTCATGGCTGGCGATCAACACGCTGGTGCCGCGCTCGGGCAGCTCGGCGAACAGCGCCATGATTTCGGCCGACAGCGTGGGATCGAGGTTGCCGGTGGGCTCGTCGGCGACCAGCAGCATCGGCTCACCGACGATCGCGCGGGCGATGCCGATGCGCTGCTGTTCGCCGGCCGACAGCTGCGTGGGCAGCGCACGTTCGCGCGCGCCGAGCGCCAGTCGCTCCAGCACGCTGCGCACGCGCTTGCCGATCTCCGGCCGGCGCATGCCGCGCAGGATCAACGGCAGCGCGATGTTGTCGAACACGGTGCGGTCGGGCAGCAGGCGGTGATCCTGGAACACGACACCGATATCCCGGCGATGCATCGCGACCTTACGGCCGCGCACCTTGAGCAGATTGCGCTCGCCGAACACCACAGCGCCGCGGCTCGGCCGCTCGGCCAGATGGATGAGTTTCAGCAGCGTGCTCTTGCCCGCGCCGGAGTGACCGGTGACGAACAGCATCTCGCCGGCCGCCACATCGAAACTCACTTCCGACAGCGCCACATGGCCGCCCGGATACTGCTTGCTGACGTTGTCGAATCGCAGAACGCTCATGCGCGGCAGTATCGCAGGGAATGTGGACAACAGCGTCATGGTCGGACGCGCGCCAGGCTTTGATCTGCAGCAAGTGCGGCGGCGCTGCTCCGCAAGCGAACCGGATCAAGGCAGCGCCCGAAGCGACCGACGGGCACCACCGCCGCATGACAAGCCCCTCTCCTTTTGGGAGAGGGGTTGGGGTGAGGGCAGACGGTCGCGCGGAGCCATCATCGTGCGCCAACGATAGGTTTCGCTGCGCCCTACCCATCCGACGAATGCGCCAGAGGCGCCACAAAAAAGCCCCGCCGAAGCGGGGCCTTTTCTCACGCACGCAGCAAGCTGCGATCAGCGCTTGTCGTCACCCGACACCAGGCGGCGCAGGCCGCGACCGATGCGGCTCAGCAGCGACGGCGCCTTGTCGGACTTCGACGCCGGCGCCGGACGCTGGGTCGGACGCACTTCGCGCGGCCCCTTGCCGCCGTTGCCCTGCGGCTTCTTCGATGCATCGGCTGCGATCGTCTCACCGCTCTGCGTCGATGCACCCTCGGCACCTTCGATCTTCTTGCCGGCGCGACGGCGACGACGCTTGCGCGGCGGACGCGATTCGTCCGGCATCGCCTGCGCCACCGAACCGGCGGCATCGATCACCGGCTGCGCAGCGGCAACGGCCGGTGCAGCCGCGGTTTCGTCACCTTCGACACGCGGCGGACGCGGCTTGCGCGGTCCGCGCTCGCCACGACCTTCACCGCTGCCCGCCGGACGCGGACCCCGTGCGCCAGGCGCACCACGACCACCGGCGCCCGCACCACGACCACCGCCGCGCTTGGCATCTTCGACGGCGCGCGCTTCGCGCACTTCCTTGAAGATCTCGCTGATGCTGTCGCCGTCTTCGTCGTCCGACGCCACGCCTTCGCGCGGCGCGCGCGGCAGCGCGGTCAGCAGTTCGGAGGTCACCGGCTCGACCGGGATCTTCTGTTCGATGTAGGCCTCGATCTCCGGCAGGCTCTGCGCGTAACGCTCGCAGGCGAAGCTGATCGCATCACCCTCGGCGCCCAGACGCGCAGTGCGGCCGATGCGGTGGACGTAGTCCTCGGCATCGAACGGCAGATCGTAGTTGAAGACGTGGCTGACGCCGTCGATATGCAGACCGCGCGCGGCCACATCGGTCGCCACCAGCAGTTCGAGCTGGCCGGCCTGGAACTTCTTCAGCAGGCTTTCGCGCTTCTTCTGCGGCACGTCGCCCGACAGCACGCCGACGCGGTAGCCGGCCTTCTCCAGCGCGCGCGCGACGCGCTCGACGAAGGCCTTGGTGTTGACGAACACCATCGTGCGCGCGCCTTCGCTGCGCGAGAGCAGGCCGATCAGCAGCGGGATCTTCTCTTCGTCGGCCGGGTAGTAGAGCTTCTGGCGCACGCGTGCCGCCGTTACCGACTCGGTTTCGACGACGAGCTTCTCCGGCTCGTTCATGTGCTCGTAGGCGAGCTCGAGCACGCGGTGCGACAGCGTCGCGGAGAACAGCAGCGACTGCCGGTTCTCGGGAGCGGGCATCTTGCGCAGCAGGTAGCGGATGTCGGCGATGAAGCCGAGATCGAACATGCGATCGGCCTCGTCGAGCACCGAGATCTGCACGTGCCGGAGGTCGAACACCTGCTGCTTGTAGTAG
>JBJMWR010000032.1:0-27500 GCA_045810015.1 Luteimonas sp. | reverse complement strand
TGGATGAAGGGGAATTGCAACTTCATTTGGGGATATTCCGCTGCTGGATGATGGTGAGGCCGATCAGGCGCGAGACGACCGTGGCGATGTACGCCACGCCCGCGACTTGTTCAAGCATGACCAGCACGCGCGCCGGCGAATTCACGGGCAGCACGTCGCCAAGCCCCGTCGCGGACAGCGTGGTGAAACTCAGGAACAACAATTCCATCCAGGTGCGTTCGCGCTCGGGCTCGAAGCCGGTGAAGCTGCCCGGATACCACGCCTGGCACAGGAAAAACGCGTACGCGAATCCCCACGCGAGCAGCGTGAACGTGGCGCCGGCCGCGAACAGTTCGTCCGCGCTGACGCGCGTGTCGCGCATCATGTAGGTGATCAGCCCCGCCGCCGCGTAGAAATACAGCGCCGCTTCCAGCGCTGCCGCCAGGGGCAGCAGCGCCTGGTGGTCGAAGATCGTGCCGATCACCGTCAGCACCATCGCGGGCACCGTGAGCATCCAGCCGATGATGCTGAGCATCGGGCTGAGCTTCACGACCCACATCGCCAGCGGCACCACGACCAACGCGACCGCGCCGAACAACAGGCGTCCCGTCTGCGTGTCGTCCATCAAGGGATACAGCAACAGGCTCAGCATCTGTGCCGCCAGCAGGAACGCCGACGGCTGCCGCCGCGCAAGCACTTTCCACATCTCCCACCGCCAGAACGCCACCATGCGCGCGCCGTCCCGGGCTCAGCCCGGGCGGTAGACCTCGGCGCCGGCGGCGAGGAATTCTTCCGACTTCTCCGCCATGCCCGCCGCGATCGCATCGGTTTCGCCCACGCCATGTTCAGCGGCGTAGTCGCGCACGTCCTGGGTGATCTTCATCGAGCAGAAATGCGGGCCGCACATCGAACAGAAGTGCGCGAGCTTGTGCGCATCCTTCGGCAGGGTCTCGTCGTGGAATTCCTTGGCCTTTTCCGGGTCCAGGCCGAGGTTGAACTGGTCCTGCCAGCGGAATTCGAAGCGCGCCTTGCTCAACGCGTTGTCGCGCACCTGCGCACCGGGATGGCCCTTCGCGAGATCCGCGGCGTGCGCGGCGATCTTGTACGCCATGATCCCGTCGCGCACGTCGTCGCGATCCGGCAGGCCCAGGTGTTCCTTCGGCGTGACGTAGCAGAGCATCGCAGTGCCGTACCAGCCGATCATCGCCGCGCCGATCGCGCTGGTGATGTGGTCGTAACCCGGCGCGATGTCGGTGGTCAGCGGACCCAGCGTGTAGAACGGCGCCTCGCCGCACTCGCGCAGCTGCTTGTCCATGTTCTCCTTGATCAGCTGCATCGGCACGTGGCCGGGGCCTTCGATCATGGTCTGGATGTCGTGCTTCCACGCGATCTTCGTGAGCTCGCCCAGCGTCTCCAGCTCGCCGAACTGCGCCGCGTCGTTGGCGTCGGCGATGCAGCCGGGGCGCAGGCCGTCGCCGAGCGAGAAGGCCACGTCGTAGGCCTTCATGATCTCGCAGATGTCCTCGAAATGTTCGTAGAGGAAGCTCTCGCGGTGATGCGCGAGGCACCACTTGGCCATGATCGAACCGCCGCGCGAAACGATGCCGGTGACGCGCTTCGCAGTCAGCGGCACGTAACGCAGCAGCACGCCGGCGTGGATCGTGAAGTAGTCGACGCCCTGCTCCGCCTGCTCGATCAGCGTGTCGCGGAAGATCTCCCAGGTGAGTTCCTCGGCACGGCCGTCCACCTTCTCCAGCGCCTGGTAGATCGGCACCGTGCCGCTCGGCACGGGCGAGTTGCGGATGATCCACTCGCGCGTCTCGTGGATGTGCTTGCCGGTCGCCAGGTCCATCACCGTGTCGCCGCCCCAGCGGATCGACCACACCAGCTTCTCCACTTCCTCGGCGATGCCCGACGACACCGCGCTGTTGCCGATGTTCGCGTTGATCTTGGTCAGGAAGTTGCGGCCGATGATCATCGGCTCGCTTTCGGGATGGTTGATGTTGTTGGGCAGGATTGCGCGGCCGCGTGCGATTTCGTCACGCACGAACTCCGGCGTGATCACCTGCTGGATGCTCGCGCCGAAGGCCTCTCCCGGATGCTGCTGGCGCAGCAGCGCATCGCGCACCCGTTCGAGGCGCTGGTTCTCGCGGATCGCGACGTACTCCATCTCCGGCGTCACGATGCCGCGGCGCGCGTAGTGCATCTGGGTGACGTTGGCGCCGGCCTTGGCCACGCGCGGCAGCGTGCGCGACGGAAACCGCACGTGCGCGAGTTTCGGATCGTGTTCGCGGCCGCGGCAGAATGCCGAACTCAATGCCGACAGCGCTTGGGTATCGCCGCGCTCCTCGATCCAGCGCGCGCGCAGTGGCGCCAGCCCCGCGGCGAGGTCGATCGTGACGTCCGGATCGGTATACGGGCCCGACGGGTCGTAGACCGTGACCGGCGGATTCTCCTCGCCGCCGAACAGTGTCGGCGTGCGCGTCTGCACGATCTCGCGCATCGCCACGCGCAGGTCCGGGCGCGAACCCTCGACGTGGATCTTGCGCGAGCCCGGGATCGGGCGTGTCACCGATTCGGAGAGCTGTTCGGTCTGCTGCAGCAGCGTGGAAGGCACGGCATTCATGGCATTCGTCCTGTGGCGTGTTCGCTGGGAACGGGACGAAGCGGCGGCGCCGGATCCAACGCGGCCACGCCCGCACGGCGCGTGCGGAAGACGGTTCTGCGGCAGGTCCTGCGAAGCTTCCCTACGCCGGTATCAACCGGATCAGGTTCGAAGGGACTGTCTCAACCGGCGATGCCGGTACCCCCGCTTCGGCGCGGATTAGAGCATGAAGCGTGCGCATGCCCAACTCCACACGCGACACGTCACATGTTGCGCATCGCCTGGTGCGTGTGCGCCCGCGTCGATCGTTACCGCGAAAACCGTTGACACTCCGCGCAGCGCCGTGATTCCCTGCAGAAATGACGCACCGCACCAACCTTTGCATTGCCCGCCTGATCGCCGTCCCGGCGACCCGTGGCGTGCGTGCGGGCGCGGCGTCCATTACCACGCGCAGCACCATGACCGGCACCGGTACCACCGGGCACGGGATGTGGACGCGCGTCGCCAGTTGATCTGACCGCCCGCTCCGCATCCCGACCCGGGGTGCGGACGCCACGTCCTCTCCCTGCCGGCTGCGGAGCTCCATGAGGAGTTCTCCGATGTCCGCTGTCGCGCCGCTCGCTCCACCCGTCCCCGCGGCATCGCCCGCGCTCGTCTGTCACGTGCACAAATTCGGCGGCAGCAGCCTGGCCGATGCCATGCACATCGGCAGGCTCGCCGCGCTGGTGCCTGCCGACGCGCGCCTGCGCCCGGTCGTGGTCTCGGCAATGGCCGGCACCACGAACGCGCTGGTCGCACTCGGCGATGCGGCCGCTGCCGGCGAAGACTGGAAGCCGGGCTGGGAGACGCTGCGCCAGCGCCATCTCGCCACCGCGGATGCGTTCGAATCCGATGCGGGCGGAGCACTGCACGCCGCGCTCGATGCGGAGTTCGCCACGCTGGCGCGCGATCTGCAGGACCACGAATCCGCGGTCGATCCGCACGCGCAGGGTCCGCGCCTCGCGCGCATCCACGGCTGCGGCGAACAACTCTCGTCTCGTCTCGCACAGGCGGCGCTCGGCCCGGACTGGCACCGGCTCGACGCGCGCGAGGTGCTGGTCGTCCACGCCGCCGAGATGGGCGCCGTTGTCGACTGGGACGCCAGCCGCGCGCGGCTCGCGACCTGGCGACTCGCCGACGGCGCACGCAATGTCGTCATCACCGGCTTCGTTGCGCGCGATGCCGACGGTCGCGACACCACGCTGGGCCGCAACGGCAGCGACTATTCCGCGGCGATCTTCGCCAACCTCTTCGACGCCGATGCGCTGACGATCTGGACCGACGTCGACGGCGTGCTCTCCGCCGACCCGCGCCTGGTCCCCGATGCCGTGTGCCTCGATGCGATGTCCTACGCGGAAGCCTGCGAGCTCGCCTACTTCGGCGCCAAGGTGCTGCACCCACAGACGCTGGCACCCGTGCAGTCGCGCGGCACCCCGGTGCGCATCCGCAACAGCCGCAACCCATCCGCGCCCGGCACCTTGATCGCACTGGACGCAGCGCCCGCAGCCTCGCCCGTCAAGGGCCTGAGCCTGGTGCGCGATGTCGCCGTGCTCGAACTCGTCGGCAATGGTCTGGTCGGCGTGCCCGGCATGGCCGAGCGCATGTTCGCCGCGCTGCACGGCGCCGGCGTGTCGGTCACGATGATCTCGCAGGGCTCGTCCGAGCATTCGATCTGCTGCGTGGTGCGCGCCGAGCAGGCGACGCATGGCCATGACGCGATCAATGCAGCCTTCGCTGAGGCGATCGCCGAAGGGCAGGCGCAGGGTGTCGCGGTGACGAGGGACCTGTGCGTGCTCGCGGCGGTCGGCGACGGCATGGTCGGCAGCCAGGGCGTTGCCGCGCGGTTGTTCGATGGCCTGGCGCAGGCCCGCGTCAACATCCGCGCGATCGCCCAGGGCGCGAGCGAACGCAACATCTCGGTCGCGATCGCGCAGGATGACGCCACGCGCGCGTTGCGCGCCGCGCACGCCGCGTTCTGGCTGTCGCCGCAGACGGTCTCGGTCGGCGTCATCGGTCCCGGCAACGTTGGCCGCGCGCTGCTGGCGCAACTGGCCGAGGTGATCCCGGCCCTGCGGGCGCGCGCCGGTGTCGACCTGCGTCTGCGCGCAGTCGCCAGCAGCCGGCGCATGCATCTGAGCGATGCCGCGCTCGATCCGGACAAAGCGGGCGCATCGCTCGACGCACACGCCGACGTCTGTGATCTCGACGCCTTCGCCGCGCACGTCCGCGCCGACCATCTGCCGCACGCGATGATCGTCGACTGCAGTGCCAGTGATGTCGTCGCGGCGAGGTACGCGGACTGGCTCGCCGCCGGCATCCATGTCGTGACGCCGAACAAGCACGCCGGCAGCGGCGACTGGCAGCGCTACGCACGGATCGCCGAAGCGCGCGCCACCGGGCACAGCCGCTTTCTGTATGAAGCGACGGTCGGCGCCGGTCTGCCGGTGATCGTGACGCTGCGCAATCTGCTCGACACCGGCGACACGCTGCATGCGATCGACGGGATGCTGTCGGGCACGCTGGCGTGGCTGTTCAACAGCTTCGACGGCAGCCGACCCTTCTCCGAACTCGTGCGCGAAGCGCGCGCGCTCGGCTATACCGAGCCCGACCCGCGCGACGACCTGTCCGGTCTGGATGTCGCCCGCAAACTGGTGATCCTCGCCCGCGAAGCCGGCCGGCCGTTGTCGCTGGAGGATGTCGACGTCGAAAGCCTGGTGCCCGAAGCGCTGCGCGACGTGCCACTCGACGTGTTCCTCAAGCGTCTGTCCGAACTCGACGCGCCGATGCAGGCGCGCCTGGACGCCGCACGCGCCGACGGTCGCGGGCTGCGCCACATCGCCCGGCTCGGTGCCGGCAGCGACGCGAGTGTTGGCGTGCGCGCACTTCCCGCCGATCATGCGTGCATGCATACCCGCCTGACCGACAACCTCGTCCAGTTCACCACGGCCCGTTACGCCGAGAATCCGCTGGTCGTGCAGGGCCCGGGCGCCGGCCCGCAGGTCACCGCCGCCGGCGTGTTCGGCGACGTGCTCGCGATCGCGCACGCACTCGGCGCGCGCACCGGCTGGCGTCACGCATGAGCAACGCGCGCGATTCCAGAGGCATGACCGCGCGCGCGTTCGCGCCCGCCAGCGTCGGCAACATCGGCGTGGGGTTCGATGTCCTCGGTCATGTCATCGACGGCCCGCGCGACATCGCCCAGGTCCGTCGCATCGACACGCCGGACGTGCGCATCGAGTCCATCGGTGGCGCGGTCGAAGGCGCAGACCGCCTGCCGCTGCATGCCGCCGACAACACGGCCGGCCGCGCGTTGCAGTCGCTGCGCGCGGCGCTGTCGCTGCCGTTCGGCTTCGCGCTGACGCTGAAGAAAGGCATTCCGCTCGGTTCTGGGCTTGGTGGTTCCGCAGCGTCCTGCGTCGCGGCGCTGGTTGCGGCGAACGCACTGTTGGACGATCCGTTGTCGCGCGAGGCGCTGTACCCGTTCGCGCTCGACGGCGAATCGGTCGCGTCCGGCGCGCGCCACGGCGACAACGTCGCGCCGATGCTGCTCGGCGGCGTGACGCTGTCGACCGCCGATCGGCTCGTCGCGCTCGACGTGCCCGACTGGCTGTTCGCGGTTGTCGTGCATCCGGACCAGGTGCTGGAAACACGTCGTTCGCGCGCGGTACTGGCGGATCCGTACGCACTGCACGACGTGGTGACCCACAGCACCCACCTGGCCCTGTTCCTGACCGGCCTGCAGCGCGGGGATCGCGAACTGATCCGTGCCGGCCTGCAAGACGTGCTGGTCGAACCCCGCCGCGCGCCGCTGATTCCCGGCTTCGCTGCGGTCAAAGCCGCGGCGCTGGCGAACGGCGCGCTGGGTGCGAGCATTTCCGGTGGCGGACCCAGCGTGTTCGCGTGGTTCGATTCGCGCGAGGTGGCCGAACGCGCCCCACCTGCAATGCGCGCAGGTTTCACCGATGCCGGCATCGAAGCGCAAGCGTATGTCTCGCCGGTCGCAGGTCCACGCGCCGATCTGCTCGATGGAGACGTCGCATGAAGTTCGTCAGCACCCGCGGCGACGCACCCGCCGTCGGCATCGATGATGCGCTCGTCGCCGGTCTCGCACCGGATGGTGGTCTGTACGTGCCCGAGTCGATTCCGACGATCGATCTCGTCACCCCGCGCGCGACGCTCGTCGACACCGCCATCGCCACGCTCGCGCCGTGGTTCGCCGGTTCGCGGATCGAATCGCAACTCGCCGATCTCTGTGCAACGGCCTTCGCGTTCGATGCGCCGCTGCGTCCGCTCACAGGTCCGGGCGATCATCTGCTCGAGCTGTTCCACGGGCCGACCGCGGCGTTCAAGGACTACGCCGCCCGCTTCCTCGCGGGCGCGCTCGGTGCATTGCGTGATCCCGCGGCGCCAGACACGACGATCCTCGTAGCGACCTCGGGCGATACCGGCGCGGCCGTCGCCGCCGCGTTCCATCGCCGACCCGGTTTCTCGGTCGTGATCCTGTATCCGGACGGACGCGTGTCGCCGCGACAGGCGCACGGTCTGGAATGCTGGGGCGACAACGTACATGCATACCGCGTCGACGGCAGTTTCGACGACTGCCAGCGACTCGCAAAGCAGGCGCTGTCGGATCCGGCCCTGCGCGCGCGCATCTCTTTGGGCACCGCCAACAGCATCAGTCTCGGCCGCCTGTTGCCGCAGGCCGCGTACTACGCGCATGCCGCCGCGCACCATCACGCCGCGACCGGACAGCTGCTCAATCTCATCGTGCCGACCGGCAATCTGGGCAACGCGTCCGCGGCATTCGTGGCACGTGCCATGGGTGCGCCGCTGGGCGAGATCCGGCTGGCCTGCAACGCGAACGACACGTTGCCGCGCTTCTTCGACGGCGCGGCGTACGACGTGCAGCCCACGCGCGCCACGCTCGCGAACGCGATGGATGTCGGGGCGCCGAGCAACTTCGATCGCTTGCGCTACTGGCATGCCGACGACGCTGCATTGCGCGCCGCGTTCGTCGCGCGCTCGGTGGACGACGCCACCATCCGCACGACGATCCAGACCGCGCCCGCGCGTCACGGCGTCGTGCCCTGCCCGCACACAGCGACGGGCCTGCATCTGCTCGAAGCACTGCGCGCGGACGGCGACATGGGGGGCTGGGCAGTCGTGGCCACGGCCCATCCTGCGAAGTTCGACACCATCGTCGAACCGCTGGTAGGACACGTGGTCGAGCTGCCACCTGCGCTCGAGCGGTGTCTCGCGCGACCTGCACACGGCGCGCGCCTCGACGACGCGGCGGAGGCGTTGGCACGTGTGTTGCTCCACGGGCCCGCGACTGCCTGACAGGCATAGCATAGAAAAGGCCTCCGGTTCGGAGGCCTCGAAAAATCACACTCGGCAGGTGGCCGATGCGTCAGTTGTTGTGATTCGAATGGTGAGCGACCTTCAGCTGGCTGCTGTCGACCGTCTGCACGCCTTCGATCTCGCCGGCGATCGCCTTGGCACGATCGATCTGCGCCTGCGACTCGACATCACCCGACAGACTCACGGTGCCGTTGGTCGTTTCGACGCGGATGTCGAGGCCGGCTACATCGCTGGACGCGAGCAGATCGGCTTTCACCTTGGTCGTGATCCAGGTATCGGACACGGGCTGATCGGAATCGGACTGCGCAGCGACGGTGCGGTCAGCGCGCTCCTGCGTTTCCTGTGCAACAGCCGTTCCGGCGATCATCAGCGTGCCGGCAATCACCGCGCCCATCAAAGTCGTCTGCATCGTCTTCATGGCAGTGTTTCCTGTGCGATCTGTGTGTAGTGAGTGTGCGAAGCCGGTCGTGCCGAAAGGGTGAAGCGACGCCTGTTCACGAGGCCCTGATTGCGCGCTTGTTATCAGCCGGTCATGAAATCGAACGCGCCAGGGACACGGGCCTCGCCGGCCGACAATGACAATGTGCGCGCCGCGCGCGAAGCCGGTCTGCGCTGGGTCAACGACACACAGCCGGGTCTGAGCCGCCGACGCGCCGGCACGGGGTTCAGCTATCGCGATGCGGACGGACGCCCGGTGCGAGACCGCGGGACGCTCGATCGCATCCGCATGCTCGCGATTCCCCCGGCTTACCGGGATGTGTGGATCTGCGCGCTCGACAACGGCCATCTGCAGGCAACGGGTCGGGATGCCCGCGGCCGCAAACAGTACCGCTACCACCCCGATTGGAGCGAAGTCCGTGGCCACGGCAAATTCGATCGCATCGTCGCGTTCGCGACCGCCTTGCCGAAGTTGCGCCGCGCGCTGCAGCGCGACCTCAAACTCCCGGGCCTGCAACGCGATCGGGTACTCGCGATCGTGGTGTCACTGATGGCGCAGACCTTCGTGCGCGTGGGCAACGACAGCTATACGCGCAGCAACGGTTCCTTCGGATTGACCACGTTGCGGAACCGGCATTTCGAACTGGTCCGCGGCGGTCGTGCGCGTCTCCGCTTCCGCGGCAAGAGTGGGCAGGACCAGGAGATCGAGCTCGACGACGCGAAGTTGACTGCCTTGGTGCGCAAGGTGCAGCAGCTGCCGGGCCAGGCGTTGTTCCAGTACGTCGACGACGAGGGCGAACGCCACGGGGTCGACTCCGGCATGGTCAACGACTATCTGCGCGACGCGATGGGCGGCGCGTTCACGGCCAAGGATTTCCGGACCTGGGGCGGGACGTTGATGGCATACAGGCGCTTCGCCGCCATGCCCCTGCCCGAGAACCCGAGAGGCGGACCGCCGAGCGAGCGCGCACTGGTGACGCAGGAGAAGCTCGTCATTGCCGACGTCGCCGATGCGCTCGGCAATACGGTTTCGGTCTGCCGTAAAGCCTATATCGATCCAGTACTCTACGGCGCGTGGCGGGACGGCAGCCTGCAACGCGCCGCAGGCATGGCACGCGGTGAGCGCCAGTGGGAAGCCTCGTGCCTCAAGCTTCTGCGGCAGAAACACCGCAGCACGAAGCACAGCTGAGCCGAGCAGCGATCGTTGTCGAAGTAACTGTTGACACGCCGATGACGGGCGTGTTTTTCTCGATCACATGACGCAGCGCAACAACCACCGCCAGACCGCCACCGCCGCACGCCTCCGCGTGCGCGACGTGCACCTGCCGGTTGCGCTCGCCTCGGCCATTCTCCTCGTACTCGTACTCCTTATTACCGTCCGGAATGGCGCGGGGATGGGGTTCGTGTAGCAAGACGAAACTCCAGAAGGTCGAAAGAACCTGAACCCCGCGTCGAAAGGCGCGGGGTTTTTGTTTTGGCCCCGCAAAACCTCCAGTCCCAGAGCCACCCGCCATGCACAACCATCCCGCCAACGCCTGCACGACCCCGCCCGCGACGCCGCAAGGCGCAGCGCGTGCGTCGGCCGCGTGTCCGGATGCATGCGGCGATACCGCCTCTTCCACCGCCGACGCGGTGTATCGGACGGCCGGTCGGGACAGGGCGATGCCCTCGACCGCCGGCCGTTTCCCTATCCGGGCCGCGCGCATCGCCGCGTGAACCGCTCGCCCTCCCCTTTCCACCCGCAGATCGGACACCACCACCCATGAGCAATGCCAATCCCTCCATCGCCATCGCCATCGTCGGCTACGGCAGCCAGGGCCGCGCGCACGCGCTGAACCTGCGCGATTCCGGCTTCGACGTCGTTGTCGGCCTGCGTCCCGGCGGCCCGACCGAGCAGAAGGCGAAGGCCGACGGCTTCACCGTCAAGACGCCTGCCGACGCAGTCGCCGACGCCGACCTGGTCGCCGTGCTGACGCCCGACATGGTGCAGAAGCAGCTGTATGCCGACGTGCTGGCACCGCACATGAAACAGGGCGCCTGCCTGCTGTTCGCGCACGGCCTCAACGTGCATTTCGACATGATCGCGCCGCGAGCGGATCTGGACGTGGTGCTGGTCGCGCCCAAGGGCCCGGGCGCGCTCGTGCGCCGCGAGTACGAGATCGGCCGCGGCGTGCCGTGCATCTACGCCGTGCACCAGGACCCCACCGGCAAGGGCGAGCAGCTGGCACTGACCTACGCCGCGGGTCTGGGCGGCGCGCGCGCGAACATCATCATGACGACGTTCAAGGAAGAGACCGAGACCGACCTGTTCGGCGAGCAGGCGGTGCTGTGTGGCGGCGCGTCGGCGCTGGTGCAGGCTGGTTTCGAGACGCTGGTCGAAGCGGGTTACCAGCCCGAGATCGCGTACTACGAAGTGCTGCACGAGCTGAAGCTGATCGTCGACCTGTTCTACGAGGGCGGCATCACCCGGATGCTGGAATTCATCTCCGAAACCGCGCAGTACGGCGACTTCGTCAGCGGCCCGCGCGTCATCGATGCCAGCGTCAAGGCGCGCATGAAGGATGTGCTGACCGACATCCAGAACGGCACCTTCACCCGCAACTGGCAGGCCGAATACGACGCCGGCCTGCCGAACTACAAGAGGTTCCAGCAGGCCGACAAGGACCATCCGATCGAGCAGGTCGGCCGCGAGCTGCGCGCCAAGATGACATGGCTGGGCGAGCAGACCGGCGCGCCGGCACAACCGCAGAGCGAGGCCGCCTGATGAACGGCGCCCGCTGGCTGGTGCAGGCGCTGGAAGCCGAGGGGGTCGACACGATCTTCGGCTATCCGGGCGGCGCGATCATGCCGTTCTACGACGCGCTGCACGGCGCATCGTTGAAGCACGTGCTGGTCCGCCACGAACAGGGCGCGGCGTTCGCCGCGAACGGGTTCGCGCGGGCCAGCGGGCGCGTCGGTGTCTGCGTCGCGACCTCCGGCCCGGGCGCTTCGAACCTGGTGACCGGCATCGCCGACGCGATGCTGGACTCGGTGCCGATGGTCGTCATCACCGGCCAGGTGGCGACGCCGCTGATGGGCACCGATGCGTTCCAGGAACTAGACGTGTTCGGCATGACGCTGCCGATCGTCAAGCACAGCTTCCTGCTGCGCAGCGTGGACGAACTGCCCAATGTCGTCGCCGAAGCATTCCGCATCGCGCGCTCGGGCCGTCCGGGTCCGGTGCTGATCGATCTGCCGAAGGATGTCCAGATCGGCGATGCCGCGCATCTGGGCGCGCATATTCCCTCGACAGCCGACGTCATGCCGGCCTGCGCAGACCACGCGCTGCACGAGGGGGCGGCGCTGATTTCGCAGGCCGAGCGGCCGGTGGTCTACGGCGGCGGCGGCATCATCCTGGGCGACGCGCTGGACGCGTTCCGAGAGTTCGCCGATCTGACCCAGATCCCGACGGTGCTGACGTTGCGTGCGCTGGGCGCGCTGCCGCCGACGCATCCGGCCAACCTCGGCATGATCGGCATGCACGGCTCTCGCGCGGCGAACCTGGCGGTGCAGGAATCGGATCTGCTGATCGTCGTCGGTGCGCGCTTCGACGACCGCGCCACCGGCAAGCTGGCCGAGTTCGCACCGCTGGCGCGCATCGTCCATCTGGATGGCGACAGCTGCGAGATCGGCAAGCTGCGCGCGGCGGACGTGTCGGTGTGTGGTGATGTCGCCACGAGTCTGTCGCGTCTGGGTGCGCCTTGCGCGGCGCAGATGCAGGGTCGGCACGCTACCGCGCGCACTGCGTGGCGTGACCTGTGTGCGCAGCGCCGCGAGCGATTCGCCGCGCGCTACGACCCACCTGGCGACAAGGTCTTCGCGCCCGCGTTGCTGAAGCGCATGAGCGAACTGGCGCCCGATGCCACGGTTGCCTGCGATGTCGGCCAGCACCAGATGTGGGTCGCGCAGCACTGGCGCTTCGACCATCCGCGCAAGCATCTGACCAGCGGGGCGCTGGGTGCGATGGGCTTCGGCCTGCCGGCTGCGATCGGCGCGCAGATGGAAGACCCGTCGCGCCGTGTGGTCTGCGTCAGCGGCGACGGCTCGTTCCTGATGAACGTGCAGGAGCTGGCGACGCTGAAGCGCTATCGCGTGCCGGTGAAGATCATCCTGCTCGACAACCAGGCGCTGGGCATGGTGCGCCAGTGGCAGGAACTGTTCTTCGAACGCCGCTATTCCGAGATCGACCTGTCCGACAACCCGGACTTTGCACAGGTCGCGCGCGCGTTCGGCATCCAGGCGCTGTCGGTCGACAAGGCTGCCGATGTCGAATCCGCATTGGCCGCGCTGCTGGCCGCCGACGGTCCCGCATTGCTGCACGTCGCCATCGACACCGCCGCCAACGTCTGGCCGCTGGTGCCGCCCAACCACAACAACGCGCAGATGCTCGATGCCGACGAGGCCACCTCGCTCGATATCGGCGACTCCGTCGTGCCTGCCACCGAACCCGCTGCCGCCACGTCCGCCAAGGAATCGAGCCATGCGTTACCAGTTTGAGATGACCCTGCGCCGCGCCGAAGGCGCGCTGGTGCGCGTGCTGGGCACCACCGAACGCCGCGGCTTCCGCCCGGTGTCGTTCGAAGGCGACGCGCACCAGGACAGCGACCACTGGAACCTGCGCATGACCGTCGAAGGTGACCGCGCCGCGATCGCCTTGCAGGGACAGCTGGCCAAGCTCTACGACTGCCTGTCGGTGGAGGTGTCGCCGTGTCGTTGAACGTCACCGCCGAGGCTGCACCCGCGCAGGCGCCGTCGATCGCGGAGACCGCAGCACCCCGGCGCCCCCAGGCCTGGTTCGACGGCGCGCTGTGCGATATCGACGCGCTGCAGGCGGGCCTGACCACGCACGCGATGCACTACGGCAGCGGCGTGTTCGAAGGCATCCGCAGCTACGCGACTGCCGATAGCGCTGCGGTGTTCCGCCTGCCCGAACACATGGCGCGCATGCGCGAAGGCGCGGCGCTGCTGGGCATGCACTTCGATCCCGCGCAGGCGACCGACGCCGTGCTGGCGACGCTGCGCGCGAATGGCCATCGCGATGCGTACATCCGCCCGCTGGCCTGGTTCGGCGAAGGCGGTTTCGGCCTGGACGTCGAAGGCCACACCGAACATCTGATGGTCGCGACGACCGCGACCCAGGTGCACCTCAACGGCACCCGCGCGCGACTGGGCATCAGCAAGTGGCGGCGCAATCCCGCCGATTCGCTGCCGCCGCTGAAGCTGTGCGGCGCCTACGTCAATTCCATTCTGGCCAAGCGCGAGAGCAAGTCGCGCGGCTTCGACGAGGCGCTGTTCACCGATGCCGACGGCTACGTCGTCGAATGCACCGGCGCCAACGTCTTCATCGTCAAGGCCGGTCGCGTCACCGCGGTCCAGCATCGCGACGCGCTGCCGGGTATCACCCGCGACACGCTGGTCACGCTGAGCGGTGCCGAGTCGCGCGCCGTCACCATCGACGAGCTGTACGACGCCGACGAAGTCTTCGCCTGCGGCACCGCGGCCGAAGTGGCGCCGGTGCACGGCGTCGAGGACCGCAGCTATGGCGACAACCCGGTCACCCGCGAACTGGCCGCGCTGTATGCGCGCGTCGTGCGCGGCGATGCCGAGCGCCAGCGCGGCTGGCTGACGGCAGTCTGAGCATGTCCGAACCCGACGTAGGCCGCGCCCCGCGAGCGACCGCCAGTGATGTGCTGGCGGCGCAGGCGCGGCTGCGTCGGCATCTCGACGTGACGCCGATGCATTACGCCGAGCGCTTCGGCTGCTGGCTGAAGCTCGAGAACCTGCAGCGCACCGGCTCTTACAAGGTACGCGGCGCCTTGAATGCATTGATGGCAGCGCGCGAACGCGGCGACGACCGCACGGTGATCACCGCCTCGGCCGGCAACCACGCGCAGGGCATGGCGTGGGCGGCGTACCGTCTGGGCGTGCCGGCGATCACGGTGATGCCGAAAAACGCACCCGCGACCAAGGTCGCCGGCGTCGCCCACTGGGGCGCGACCGTGCGCCTGCATGGCGAGACCTACGACGAAGCCAAGGCCTTCGCCGCCGAACTGGCCGCGCAGAACGGCTTCCGCCTGCTGTCGGCGTTCGACGATGTCGACGTGATCGCCGGTCAGGGCACTGTCGGGCTGGAGATCGCCTCGGTGCTGATGCCGGACGTGGTCATCGTGCCGATCGGTGGCGGTGGTCTGGCGTCGGGCGTCGCGCTGGCGCTGAAATCGCAGGGCGTGCGCATCGTCGGCGCGCAGGTCGAAGGCGTCGATGCGATGGCGCGCGTGCTGCGCGGCGATCACTCGCCGTTCTCGCCCGCAGCGACGCTGGCCGACGGCGTACGGGTCAAGGAGCCCGGCCTGCTGACGCGCGCGTTGCTGGCCGATCTGCTCGACGACGTGGTGATCGTGCGCGAGGCCGAACTGCGCGAGACGCTGGTGCGTCTGGCGCTGGAAGAGCACGTGATCGCCGAAGGTGCCGGCGCGCTGGCACTGGCCGCCGGCCGCCGCGTCGCCGGCAAGCGCAAGGTCGCCGTGGTATCGGGCGGCAACGTCGATGCCGGCGTGCTGGCGCAGCTGCTGTCGGACGTGCGTCCGCGCCCGCCGCGCAAGCCGCGTCGTCGGTTACGCGAAACCGCGACCGAGGTGCCGGCCATTGCGACCGTCGCACCTGCCGCGCACATGGCGACGCCCCGTCGCCGCAACGACCTCGCGGCATCCGCGCCGTCCGGAAGCGGCGAACCGCGACTTCGACGCGCGCCGTGTCCCCGCACCGAACGCACGCCACACCGAATCACCGAGGAACTCCCCGCATGACCGCCTCCGACACCATCCGAATTTTCGACACCACCCTGCGCGACGGCGAACAGTCGCCCGGTTGCAGCATGACCCCGCAGCAGAAGGTGGTGATGGCGCGCGCGCTCGACGCGCTGGGCGTCGACATCATCGAGACCGGCTTTCCGGCCAGCTCCGAATCCGACCGCGAAGCCGCCAGGCTGATCGCGCGCGAGGTGCGCCGGCCGACGCTGGCCGTGCTGTCGCGCTGCCTGCCGGCCGACATCGAGGCATCGGCGCGCGTCCTCGACGGCACCGCGAATCCGCGCCTGCACATCTTCATCTCGACCAGTCCGCTGCACCGCGAGCACAAGCTGCGCTTGAGCCGTCAGCAGGTGCTGGACATGACCGCGACCAGCGTCGCCCACGCGCGCCGTCTGATCGACGATGTCGAGTTCTCGGCCGAAGATGCGACCCGCACCGAAGACGATTTCCTGAGCGAGGTGATCGCGGTCGCCATCGCCAACGGCGCGACGACAATCAACGTGCCCGACACGCTGGGCTACGCCACGCCCGAAGAAACCCGCGCGCTGTTCCAGCGCCTGATCGACACGATTCCCGGCGCACGCGACGTGATCTTCAGTGCGCATTGCCACAACGATCTGGGACTGGCCGTCGCCAATTCGCTGGCCGCGATCGAAGGCGGCGCGCGCCAGGTCGAGTGCACCATCAACGGCATTGGCGAGCGCGCCGGCAACTGCGCGGTCGAAGAACTGGCGATGGCGCTGAAGGTGCGCAACGCGTTCTACAACCTGGACACGCAGATCGACACGCGCCGCCTGGTCCCGACCTCGCAGCTGCTGCGTCGCCTGACCGGCATGGCCGTGCAGCGCAACAAGGCCATCGTCGGCGAGAACGCATTCGCGCACGAATCCGGCATTCATCAGCACGGCATGCTGCGCCATCGCGGCACCTACGAGATCATGAATCCATCCGACGTCGGTTGGCCCGATTCGAAACTGGTGCTGGGCCGCCATAGTGGCCGCGCCGCGGTGGGCCATCGCCTGCGCGCGCTGGGTTACACACTGGAAGAGGCGCAGCTGGAGCAGGTCTTCGCCGCGTTCAAGGATCTGTGCGAGCGCCAGCGCGTGGTCGAGGACGACGATCTGGAAGCGCTGATGCACGGCGACGTCGACGGCCAGGGCTGGCGTCTGGCCTCGATGACCGTCAGCGATCGCGGCCAGCGCGCGAGCGCGCAGGTCGAACTGTCCGATCCCGATGGCGGCAGGGTCAGCGAGAGCGCGCTGGGCGATGGTCCGGTCGATGCGCTGTTCGCTGCGCTGGCTACCGCGACGGGCGTCGAGCTGGCGCTGGAGAGCTACCAGGTCCACAGCGTCGGCATGGGCCGCGATGCGCGCGGCGAAGCCAGCGTCAGCGTGCGCCACGGCGACGACATCCACGAAGGCACCGGCACCAGCCGCGACATCATCGAGGCCAGCGCGCTCGCGTGGCTGGATGTCGCCAACCGTATCCTGCGCAGCACGCGCGCCGCTGCGGCGCCGCAAGCCGCGCATGCCTGACCGATCCCCCATGCCACGTGGGCGGCGCGCGCTTGCGCGCGAAAGGGTCTCCCGCGGCATGCCGCATCGCGCGCAGGCGCGCTCCCACATCGAACCACGCATCAAGAGCCCGCAATGATTTCCAGTCAGCCACGCACACTGTTCGACAAACTGTGGGACGCGCACATCGTGACCCCCGAATCCGACGCCGCGCCCGCCGTGCTGTACATCGACCTGCACCTGATCCACGAAGTCACCTCGCCGCAGGCCTTCACAGAACTGCGCGCGCGTGGCCTCGTCCCGCGTCGCCCGGACCGCACCAAGGCGACGATGGACCACTCCACGCCGACGCTGCCGGCCGGCCCCGACGGCCGCCTGCCCTACGCCAGCGAAGCATCGGAAAAGCAGGTCGACACCCTGGCGCGCAACTGCGCGCAGTTCGGCATCGAACTGTTCGACATGTCATCCGACCAGCGCGGCATCGTCCACGTGATCGCGCCCGAACAGGGCTTCACCCTGCCCGGCATGACCATCGTCTGCGGCGACAGCCACACGTCCACGCACGGCGCGTTCGGCGCGCTGGCGTTCGGCATCGGCACCAGTGAAGTCGGCAACGTGCTGGCGACGCAGTGCCTGCTGCAGCGACGTCCGAAGACGATGTCGATCACCGTCGACGGCCCGCTCGCGCCCGGCGTCGGCGCCAAGGACGTGACCCTGCACGCGATCGGCGTCATCGGCGTCAACGGCGGCACCGGCCACGTCATCGAGTACCGCGGCTCCACCATCGAGGCGATGGACATGGAGCAGCGCATGACCCTGTGCAACATGTCGATCGAGGCCGGCGCACGCGCCGGCATGGTCGCGCCGGACGACACCACATTCGACTGGATCGCGCGCACGCCGCGTGGCCCCAAGGGCGCCGAGTTCGATGCCGCGGTCGCGCGCTGGCGCGAGTTGCGCACCGACGCCGGCGCGCGTTTCGACGCCGAAGTCCGCATCGATGCCGCCGACATCCGTCCGACGCTGACCTGGGGCACGCACCCGGGCACCGCGATCGGCGTCGACGTGCCGGTGCCGGCTGCGACCGATGCGGCCGAGAAGAAAGGACAGGACTACATGCGCGTCGTCGCCGGACAGTCGCTGGCCGGCATGCCCGTCGACGTGGTGTTTGTCGGCTCGTGCACCAACGGCCGCTTGCGCGACATGCGCGAGGTCGCCGAGGTGCTGCGTGGCCGCCATGTCTCGGCAGGCGTGCGCATGCTGGTCGTGCCGGGCTCGGAAATCGTCAAGCGCGAGGCCGAGGCCGAAGGCATCGACGCGATCGTCCGTGAGGCCGGCGCCGAATGGCGTGAGCCGGGGTGTTCGATGTGCATCGCGATGAACGGCGATCTGGTCGCGCCCGGCCAGCTGGCCGTGAGCACCAGCAACCGCAATTTCGAGGGTCGCCAGGGCCCAGGTGCGCGCACGCTGCTGGCCTCGCCGACGACGGCGGCCTGGGCTGCGGTGCGCGGCGTCGTGGCCGATCCACGCGAACTGTTCGACGACCGTCGGGAGGTGGCCTGATGTCCGCCGCTCACGTTCCCGAGTTCCCGGTGCGCTCGGCCAGCGTGGTGCTGGCCCAGAGCAATATCGACACCGACCAGATCATTCCCGCGCGCTTCCTGTCGACGACCGAGCGCAAGGGTCTCGGCCGTTTCGCGTTCAACGACTGGCGCTGGCGCGACGACGGCAGCGCGAATCCGGACTTCGCCTTCAACCAGGCGCACAACGCCGGACGTGCGGTTCTGCTGGCCGGGCGCAACTTCGGCTGCGGGTCCTCGCGCGAACACGCGCCGTGGGCGCTGCGCGATCTCGGGCTGCAGGTCGTGGTCAGCAGCGAGATCGCCGACATTTTCCGCAACAACGCATTGAAGAACGGCGTCCTGCCGGTCGTGCTGCCCGAGGCCGTGGTCCAGGATCTGATGACGCGTCCCGACGACGTGCTGACGTTCGACATCGTCGCGCGCGAACTGCGCACACCGGACGGCACCGTCCACGCGTTCCCGCTCGAGGCGTTCGCACGCACCTGCCTGCTCGAAGGCGTCGACGAAATGGGCTTTCTGCTGGCGCGCGGCGCCGACATCCAGACTTACGAGGACACGCACCATGCACGCTGACATCGTCGTTCTGCCCGGAGACGGCATCGGCCCCGAAGTGACCGCGGCCGCGGTCGACGTGCTGCAGGCCGTCGCACAGCGTTTCGGCCATCGCTTCTCGCTGCACGAACACCTGATCGGCGGCGCCGCGATCGACGCCACCGGCAAGCCGCTGCCCGACGCCACGCTGGCCGCAGCGCGCGACGCCGATGCGGTGTTGCTGGGCGCGGTGGGCGGTCCGAAATGGTCCGATCCCAACGCGAGCGTGCGCCCGGAACAGGGCCTGCTGGCGATCCGCAAGGCGCTGGGCCTGTACGCGAATCTGCGCCCCACCAAGCCGCATCCCGCGGCGATGGGCGCCTCGCCGATCAAGCCGCATCTGCTGGCCGGCGTGGACCTGCTGGTGGTGCGCGAACTGACCGGCGGCATCTACTTCGGCGACAAGACCCGCGATGCCGACAGCGCCAGCGACCTGTGCCGCTACACCGTGAGCGAGATCGAACGCGTCGTACGCCGCGCCTGCCTGCTCGCACGCGGTCGCCGCGGTCACGTGACATCGGTCGACAAGGCCAACGTGCTCGAGACCTCGCGGCTGTGGCGCGATGTCGCCAGCCGCATCGCGCGCGACGAGTTCCCCGACATCACGATCGAACACCAGCTGGTCGATTCGATGGCAATGCACCTGCTGTCGAAGCCGCGTGCCTACGACGTGATCGTGACCGAGAACATGTTCGGCGACATCCTCACCGACGAGGCCTCGATGCTGGCCGGCTCGCTCGGCCTGCTGCCGTCCGCATCGCTGGGCGAAGGCTGCGTCGGCATGTACGAGCCGATCCACGGTTCGGCGCCGGACATCGCCGGCAAGGGCATCGCCAATCCCTATGGCACGATCCTCAGCGCCGCGCTGCTGCTGCGTTACTCGCTGGGCCTGTCGCAGGAAGCGGCGTGCATCGAACAGGCTGTGGACGACGCACTGGAGGCCGGCGTGTTCACCGCCGACCTGGCATCCGATGGCGCTGCGGTCTCGACACGCGAGGCCACCGCCGCGGTGCTCGCGCGCGTCGAGTCGACCGCACGGATTGACGGATAGCCGGACATCTCGAATCAGCGCGGTGCAATGACGCCGCGCCGATCGCGTACAACCACCCCACGCCGCCAGCCCCAAGCCCGCCGCACCTGCGAGTCATCGATGCCCGAGTACCGCTCCAGAACCTCCACACACGGCCGCAACATGGCCGGCGCCCGCGCCTTGTGGCGCGCCACCGGCATGCAGGACGACGACTTCCACAAGCCGATCGTCGCGGTCGCGAATTCGTTTACGCAGTTCGTACCGGGTCACGTGCATCTCAAGGACATCGGCCAGCTAGTCGCGCGCGAGATCGAACGCGTGGGCGGCGTGGCGAAGGAGTTCAACACCATCGCCGTCGACGACGGCATCGCGATGGGCCACGACGGCATGCTGTACTCGCTGCCGAGCCGCGAGATCATCGCCGACTCCGTCGAGTACATGGTCAACGCGCACTGCGCGGACGCGCTGGTGTGCATCTCCAACTGCGACAAGATCACGCCCGGCATGCTGATGGCCGCGCTGCGCCTCAACATCCCGGTGGTGTTCGTGTCCGGCGGACCGATGGAAGCCGGCAAGACGAAGCTGTCCGAGCACGGGCTCGATCTGGTCGATGCGATGGTCGTTGCCGCCGACCCGGACGCCTCGGATGAGAAGGTCGCCGCCTACGAGCGCAGCGCGTGCCCGACCTGCGGGTCCTGCAGCGGCATGTTCACCGCCAACTCGATGAACTGCCTGACCGAAGCGCTCGGCCTCGCGCTGCCCGGCAATGGTTCGATGCTGGCCACACATGCCGATCGCGAGCAGCTGTTCCTGCAGGCCGCGCGCACCGTCGTCGAGCTGTGCCATCGCTGGTACGGCGCCGAAGATCCGACCGCATTGCCGCGTGGCATCGCGACCTTCGAGGCGTTCGAGAACGCGATGACGCTAGACATCGCGATGGGCGGCTCCACAAACACCATCCTGCATCTACTCGCCGCCGCGCAGGAGGCCGAAGTCGCTTTCGACCTGCACGACATCGACCGACTGTCGCGTCGCGTGCCGCAACTGTGCAAGGTCGCGCCGAACATCCAGACCTACCACATGGAAGACGTGCACCGCGCCGGGGGCATCGTCTCGATCCTCGGCGAACTCGCGCGCGGCTGCCTGCTGCATGTCGACCAGCCGACGGTGCACAGCCGCACGCTGCGCGATGCCATCGCGCGCTGGGACATCACCGTCACCGGTGACGACGCGGTGCGTACGTTCTTCAAGGCCGGCCCTGCCGGCATTCCGACGCAGACCGCCTTCAGCCAGGCGACGCGCTGGGAGACGCTCGACGACGATCGCGCAGGCGGCTGCATCCGCGACGTCGCGCATGCGTACTCGCAGGAGGGCGGCCTCGCCGTGCTGCGCGGCAACCTCGCGCCCGATGGCTGCGTGGTCAAGACCGCGGGCGTCGACGCGTCGATCCACGTGTTCGAAGGCACGGCCAAAGTGTTCGAGAGCCAGGACGCCGCGGTGAAGGGCATCCTCGCCGACGCGGTGCAGGCCGGCGACGTGGTGGTGATCCGCTACGAAGGCCCGAAGGGCGGACCGGGCATGCAGGAGATGCTGTATCCGACGAGCTACCTGAAGTCGAAAGGCCTAGGCAAGCAATGCGCGCTGCTGACCGACGGACGTTTCTCCGGCGGCACCTCGGGCCTGTCGATCGGTCACGCATCGCCGGAAGCCGCCGCCGGCGGCACGATCGGACTGGTGCGCGATGGCGACCGCATCCGGATCGACATTCCACAACGGCGCATCGAGCTGCTGGTCGACGACGCCATGCTCGCATCGCGGCGCGCGGAGCAGGACGCGCTCGGCTGGAAACCGGCGCAGGCGCGTCCACGCAAGGTCACCGCCGCGCTGAAGGCCTACGCCCTGCTCGCGACCAGTGCCGACAAGGGCGCGGTGCGCAATCTGTCGATGCTCGGCGACTGATCAACGCGTCAGCCCGCCGGCTGGCCGATGTCGCACCGCTGCAGCCGGTCGAGCGGGCTGGACACGGCATTCGCACCGCGACCCAGCACATGCGTGTAGATCTGCGTGGTGGAGACGTCCTTGTGCCCCAGCAGTTCCTGCACGGTGCGGATGTCCTGGCCCCGCTCGATCAGATGCGTCGCGAACGAGTGGCGCAGCGTGTGCGCGGATACGCGCTTCGTGATGCCCGCCCGTCCCGCCGCTGTTTTGAGCGCACGCGACAGCATCCCGTCGTCCAGATGGTGCCGGCGCTCGGCGCCATCGCGGGGATCCCGGCTGCGCTGCGCAGCCGGGAACACGTACTGCCACCGCCACTCGGCCGCGGCACCGGGATACTTGCGCACCAGCGCATGGGGCAGCCACACCCGACCGGACCCGATTGCCAGATCCCCGTCGTGAAGTTGGCGGGCGCGCAGCAACTCGCGCCGCAGCGGATCCACCAACGAGGCTGGCAACATCGTGCGACGGTCCCGGCCGCCCTTGCCATTGCGGACGAGGATCTCGCGCCGTCCGAGGTCCAGGTCCTGCACGCGCAGCCGCAATCCCTCCAGCAGTCGCATACCCGTGCCGTAGAGCAGCGCAGTCACGAGCCAGGCCCGCCCATCGAGGTGGGCGAGCATCCGGGACATCTCGTCCTCCGACAGCACCGTCGGCAAGCGCCGCGGCGTCTTTGCCCGCACGACGTCCGTCATCCACGGCAGATCGACCGCAAGCACCTCGCGATAGAGAAACAGCAAAGCAGACAGCGCCTGGTTCTGCGTGCTGGCCGCGACACGACCCTGCACGGCCAGCGCGGAGAGGAACGCCTCGACCTCGGGCGCCCCCATGTCGCGCGGGTGGCGGCGCGCGTGAAACCGGATGAAGCGCAGGATCCAGCCGACATATACCTGCTCGGTCCGCAAGCTGTAGTGCTTCGTCCGAAGCCGCGCGCGGACGACATCGATCAGACGCGCCGCGGTTCCGCTGCATATTCAACACTCTGAGGTGATTGCGGCATAAATACGCATATTCTTCGATATGCAATGGACGGTAGCCTTCGCGCGATGGAGCATGAAGTCGGGCAAACCCCTGATCGAGCGTCTGTTTTCGCGCGTTGACAGCATCGCGAGGGTCGTCGACCATCGCTACATATCGCTCTTTTTGAGCACTACATAATGTTAGGCCCCGTGAAAATCATCTTTGGCGGTCCAACATTCTTTGCAAGAGCAGACGAAGATCATTTCTTCGGCTGGCTGCATGCGCTACCGGAGTGCCATGGAGTCCGCGGCGTCGGCACTGACCTTGAGGTCGCTCTTTCAGCTCCGGTCAGCCCAGAAACAGTGCAGCAATTGCTAGTGCTATTTCGGCGCTGGTGCATAGACCCGGCGCCGCTGCTGCCGCTTCGCTCACCTGAGACAGAGGGCCTTGCGCTTTGGGACACTTCACTTCAGCAGGCCTCGCACTCGCCCTAACAATTCATTCAAGCCGATGCCGCTTCGCGGCACGGCTTAATTCAAGCGTTAGGCCTCTGCATGAGCGATCTCGCAAGCTGGATTCTTCAATGGACATTTTCGGTCGCTGGCCTCGTCCACCTAATCGGCATCGGTGTACTGGTCGCGGCGGCCAGTTGGCTTGGCCAAAGCAAGTCCGTCCATCGATTCTTTCTTACGGCGTTAGGACTATGGGTTGTTGCCTCGGTCGTTGGTGCATCTAGCTCATCAACGCTAAGGGTTGCCTTGGCCAGTGCCATCTGGGCGCTTACTGTTGTTACCTTCTACGCAGTAGTCCTTGGCGTACTCGTTGCAAATGGCAAAAGGCCTCGCACAATAATTGCCACCTCCGTCGTATTGCTGCTGCTCCAAGTGCCGCTCTCACTCTTCTCTGGCCTCTATCTCACCTGCTACATCGGCCATAATTGCCCGTAGCCACCAGAGGCCTAACAATTCATTCAAGCCGAAGCCGCTTCGCGGCTCGGCTTAATTCAGGCGTTAGGCCGCTAGGAGACATCATCGTGAGCAAAGTGGTTCCACACATCGCCTTCGGCGTTGCGTACGGGATCTTTGGCATTGCGCTCGGCGCGGTCCTGGACTCGCTGTCGTCCGTCCGTGCGCTCCAGCATTTGGCAGGTCCTGCCGTAGCTTGGCGCTTTGGCGCACTTACTTGGTCTGGTGTTCTTGTGGCGTCGGCTCTAGTTGCGCTGGCGGCCCACACCGCAATAGTTGTCATTCTTCATGCCATCGCCGTGCCGGCGGGTGGGTCAGTCGGGTTCTTCGCACCGGCTATAACTGGAGGATGGGTGTTTGCACTCAGCAATGCGTTGCTCCTCTTGTCCCCGCTTGTCTGGCTGCATCTTCTGGGTCGCGGTTCCGGGTCTACACGTATCGGCAGCGCGGCCTAACAATTCATTAATTCCGGTGTTAGGCCGCTATGTACAGTGACGATATCTTGACGGTTGAAGACGTAGCGGATGCAAGAGCCGCCGTCCTTAAGAGTCGGCGTCGCGTGCTAGGTGCCGCGATCATTACATCAGCATTGGCAGCCGCTCTTGTGTGGATTCTCGTCTACTACCTGAAACTCCACAACGTTGCGGCTTCAACCTTCGTTGCTGCAATATTTTTGGTGTTCGGCGCAGCTGTTTTTGTTCACTGGTGGCGGCACTACCGAAGCATACTTCTGCAACTTGAAGTAGTCGCTCAGAGAGTTGCTGGGGGAGAGACCGTGTTGGGCTCTAAGGTGGCATTTCACTCCTATCGGTGAGCGGCCTAACAATTCATTCAAGCCGACGCCATTTCACGGCGCGGCTTAATTCAGGCGTTAGGCGGCTTGAACACGAAATCCGAGCCTTCTCATATTCCGACTCTCGAAGAAGTGGTCGCGGCCTTCAACGACCGCCGTGATTCGGCAGTCTTGAGCAATGGCTACAAGCTTCGTTCCGAGTATGGGTTTTGTGCGCTCGTGCCTTTCCTCATTGAGGCGCTCCCAAAGATTCGCAACGCCACTGGTCGGATCCACATCATGTTCGATCTCATTCCACTCGCGCGTCGCGACGCCCGCGTTGTGGAGGCAGCCAAAGATAGGTTGCAGGACAGATCAAAGGCCGTACGCATGCACGCCTGCGAGATTCTCGCGTACAGCCTTCGGTACGACGCCATACCAAGTCTTGAGCGCTTGTTGGGCCACCCCGTGGCCGAAACTAGAGTCATCGCTGCGGCCGCCATCAATGCAATCCAGCATCAGAACCATCACTTCTACATCGACCGGCAGCACAAGGGAACTTCGTTCTGGGTAGTTAATCCGCAAGACGATCCAGAGTACAAGCCAAGACCTTGGCAAGTTCGTCAGGAACTCCAGTGATCATCGCGCGTAACATGCCGCCTAACAATTCATTCAAGCCGATGCCGCTTCGCGGCGCGGCTTAAATCAGGCGTTAGGCGCCACTAAACGAGACAACGATGGCACTGAGCATTCGTGACCCAGCATTTGAGCAGCCGCTGACACTCCGTCAATCGTTTGAGGTGCTTCGTGCCTTCTTGGAGCAGTTCAACTCGCGTGGTGCGCAAGAGACAGACCTGCTGGCCTCCTGGTTAGAGCTGCAGCCAGACGGCGGCACAGCAGATCCAGCGCAGCTCAATGACTTCTTGGAGAGTGCTCGTGCAGTCTTGGCACGTAACGCCTAACAAGGCATTCAAGCCGGCGCCGCCTCGCGGCGCGGCTTAACTCTGGTGTTAGGCCGGGGAGGTCACATGCGTCGCGTCTTGTTGCTGTTGGTTGCTCTGGTGCCAGCCATCGCAATGGCCGGTTTTCCCTTCGAGGCCACGTTGGAAGAAATGGCGCAACAGGCGGACCACATTCTGGTGGGTCGCGTCGCGGGCGTGGACATGGTTGATGGACAGGGTCACCCGGTTAAAGATCCGGAGGCTCGTACCGGGCCCAGCCTCGACAACACCATCAGGCTGCTCGTCCAAGTGGATCAAGTTCTTGTGTCAAACGCCGCAAAGGTTCCGGACGTCATCCCGGTTCCTCTGGCCCCCCACCTTCATTACAAGCTCGGCCAGATTCAGGAAGCACATGAAGGAGACGAGGAGGTGCGTCTCGTTCTACTCAAAGGAACCAACTTTGTCGGCATCAAGCCTGGCGTCTTCCTCAGGCCACTGACAGAGAAAGACTCGGCGCTACGGTTACACGCGGCTTCGCACCCGTAGCCCCGGTCCAACAATGCGTTCAAGCCGAAATTGCATCGCTACGCCAGCCACATGGCAGAAGGAGCTTGCCATGTGTCCGGCTACGCGCTGCAATTCGGCTTAACTTAGGTGTTAGCTCTCTAAATATGCATACCAGCGTGACCTTTCAGAGCCTTTTCCTTAACTCAGTCAGGGGCTTGCGCCAGCCGCTTGTGCTTTGGGTGCTATCTACCGCCGTGCTCGTGCCACTGTTCGGCTATCTCGGGGATTGGGGTGCGGGCTTTACGTACGCTGCTATCCCGGCCCTCGTCATTGCAGCATGTGCGGGCCCACTCGCGGTAGCAGCGGCACGGCGGCGTTATAGCTTTCCCGTACTCTGTGGCACCACACTCATGGCTGCCATGTTCGCCAGCGTTTGGGCATGCTTTTGGCTTATCCCGTTCAACCTACTAATCTTCGTTCGCCATGGCCACTTCTCGTCCATTTCGGACAACTCGTTGGCGCTCGCAGGAGTCGCCACAGCCGCTTTCTTGCTGTCGTTTCTTCCGGCAGAGAGCTAACAATTCATCAAGCCGAACCCGCTTCGCGGGTCGGCTTAATTCAGGCGTTAGGGCTCACATGGAAGTAGTCATGCAACCTGTAGGCAATGATCTTGGCGACCGCATCATCAAGGTTAATCACGCCGGTGAGCATGGCGCCATAGGTATCTATACAGGCCAGATCCTCATGGCTAGGCTGACCGCGTCAAAGATGGTCGCTGAGCTTCGCGAATTCCGCTCACACGAGCAACGGCACAGGGCCATTTTTGGCGCTGAGCTGGAGCGGCGTGGCCGTCGTCGCTGTCGTAGCTACTGGCTTTGTGGCGTGGGTGGCTTCGTACTCGGGGCCATAACTGGCTTGCTCGGCAGCAGTGCTATTGCAGCAACCACCACAGCCGTTGAGAGCGTCGTGCTTCGCCACCTTGAGCGTCAACTTGATGCGCTGAAGGACCATGATCCTTTCGCCGTATCAGCAATCTCATCCATTGTTGCTGAGGAGCAGCACCACCACGACCAGTCTTTGGGGCACGTCCAAGCTGGTACATTCTGGCCAAGGGTTCTCGCGCCCGTTGTGTCCGCCTCGACTGAGGCAGTTATCTGGCTAGGCATGCGGCTGTGAGCCCTAACAATTCATTCAAGCCGACGCCGCTTCGCGGCGCGGCTTAATTCAGGCATTAGGCAAACCAGTGTCACAACACGTGATCTTGTATCTTTGCAGAGCGCAATTCGCTGGCGGCAGTGCCATTCCCTATGCGATACCTCCGGAGATCGGCTCGTCGCACGATTGCATCCTGTTCGTATCGCAGGACTCTCCA
>JBJMWR010000031.1:0-120297 GCA_045810015.1 Luteimonas sp. | reverse complement strand
GCCGGATTTGCTTCGTCGGGGCTGGCCCTTTTCTTTGGTTCCGTTTCTTTTGGGCCAGCAAAAGAAATGAACCCGCTCGCCGCAAGGCGAGTGGAAGCGTTTGACGTTGCTTCTCCCGCCGCAGGCAAACGCACAGGCGTAGATCCAACGCTTTCGTCCGCTGACGCGGCCGAGTTCATTTCTTTTGGTGGACGCCAAAAGAAACGGAACCAAAGAAAAACGTCTCCCCGACACGTCCACAGCCCGCGGCTTTAAGTGCACCGGGATTTTCCGACTCGGCATCCTGCCTCGGTCGGAAAACGCCGCACGTCCTGTGCGGCGCCCTACGGGTCTGCAGTCCCTACTGCGGCATCGAGATCTCGAAAAAACAAAGCAACTGCAGCCGCAACTGCAACTGCAACTGCAACTGCAACTGCAACTGCAACTGCAAAGCTACGGCTGCACGGCAACATCCGCCGGAATCGTCCACCCCTGCACCAGCGCATAGAGGATCCGATGATCCTCTGCATCCAGCGGTCCATCGGCCAGCGCACGGAACCGCAACCGGAATGCCCGAGACGTCGCATCGAGGTCGTCGACCGGATACCCCACGACCCGCAAGGCCTGCACCACGTCGAATCCCACCGGCGCCGGCGGTGTGTCCTCGCGCGGCCAGACGCCGTAGCCGTGTTGCGCCAGACGCTTCCACGGAAAGTGCACACCGGGATCGACCTTGCGCCCGGGCGCGAGGTCCGAGTGGCCGATGAAGTTCTCGGACGGAATGCGCCAGCGCGTCTTCAGATCGCCCAGCAACACCAGCAGGCTCTCGACCAGCGGTTCGGTGAAGGGCACGCGGCCGTTGTTGTCGAGTTCGATGCCGATCGAGGCGGAGTTGACGTCCGACACCGCGCCCCAGCTGCCAGCGCCGGCATGCCAGGCGCGATCGAGGTCGGAGACCAGCTGGTAGCGCTCGCCGTTCTGGCCGATCAGGTAATGCGAACTGACGCGCCCACCGCTGTTGGCGGTGCGTAGCGTGTCGAGGCTGCGCTGCACCGAATCCTGTTCGGTGTAGTGCAGCACCACCAGCACCGGACGACGCGCATCGTGATTGGTCGACGGCACCCAGGTGGCAAGCGGATTGCGGGGCGACTGGTGGGCGCAGGCCGACAGCAGCAGCGCGGCAAGCAGAACGATGAGAATGCGCATGTCCGCATTGCACCCGCTCGGGCACGCGGACGCAAGCCGCGCAGTCATGTCACGCGATCAGCGATCGAGCACGACACGCACCTCAATGCGGTCCTGTCGATGTTCGAGGCGTGCTTCGTACCAGCAGCCATCGCTGACGAGGCGTTCGCATTTCCAAGACAGGAAATCGAGCGACCAGGCGCCTTGTGCGGCCTGGCTGCGCTGCAGGAATGTCGCCAGATCGAATACGGCCTCGAGCCGGCGATCCTCGCGCGCGGACCAGTCGGTCCAGGTCAGCAGCCAGTCGTAGTTCGCCGATGAGCGTGTCTGTGATTGCATCGATCGTGTCGCATCGCAGACGCGTTCGCGCCACGACGGTTTGAGGCGCTAGCCGGTTGTTGTGGTTGCACCGTTCCGTGGAGACAGGATCTGGCCGGGATCCCGCACGATACGCAGCATGTCGATGCCGCTGCGTGTGTCGCGTGTCGCGATCTCGTACCACTCGCCCGTGCGAATCAGTCGCGCACTGGCCCAGGAAACGAACGCGAACTGCCAGTCGGCGTCGGTCGTGCCGCTGCGGTGGACGAAATCGGCGAGCGCGACTTCGAGCACTTCGCAGCCATCGTCCGTCTGCCCCCAATACGTCAGGACCGCCAGCCAGTCGAAACGGGTATCCGACGGCCTGCGCATGGTCGTGGGCGGTTGCCTCCCGCGTCGGCACGCCGACACGGGAGGCACCTCCGGCTTACTGGCGAGCGACCAGGGTCATGCCGGCATAGGTGCCGGTCAGGCGGACGTAATAGGTGCCGGCCACCGGCGCGGTGAAGCGCACGGTCTCGGTGTTGCTGTTGGCGCGCGTGGAGAAGCCGTCGCGATCGGTTGCTGTCGGCACGCGTCCGGCGGCGACGTACATCGACACGTTGCCGGTGCCGCTGTAGGTCATGAACGACAGCACCTTGCCGGCCTCGGCCTGGAAGCTGTAGACCGCATCTTCGGCGCCGTTCGACAGCCCGCGCAGCTCCACCTTGTTCGACAGTTCCACGGTGGGCGGCGCGCAGTTTTCGGTGCAGGGCGGCTGGGTTGCACGGTTGAGCAGCGTCGCGACATCGAGGATGCCTGTGCCCATCGGCGTGGAGCCCGGAATGGAGGCCGGGAACGGACGCGCCGTGCGGCGGAGCAGCTCGCGCATCTCGCCCCACTTCAGCGGCACGTCGACGACGCTCTGCACCATCGCCACGGCGGCCGCGACGTGCGGCGAGGCCATCGAGGTGCCGGTGAACCCGCCGAGCACGTACTCGCCGGTCGGGCGCGTCGTGCCGGCGTTGATCGCCTGGAAGATGTAGCCGTTCGGATCGCCGTCGATCGAACCGCCACCGCCGGGCGCGGACAGGTCCACGCGCGTGCCCCAGCTGGAGTAGCTCGCCTTGCCACCGGTGACCCGCGTCGCGCCGACCGCGATGACGCCGCTGCAGGCGCCCATCGTGTAGGTGCCGGCGTCGGCGTTGGAATTGCCCGCGGCCACGACAATGATCGCGCCGAGAGTGTTCACCTGGTTGATCGCGTCCTGGTACAGCGCCGGGCACGCCTGCGGACCGCCGCTGCCGAGACTCATATTGAGCACTTCGGCCGGATTCGGATTCACCGGCACGCCTTCCACCGGCGCACCGGCCGCCCACAGCATGCCGTCGGCGATGTCGCTGCCGAAGCCGCCGCAGGATCCGAGTACGCGCACCGGGACCACCTTGGCGCCATGTGCGAGGCCGGCGAGGCCAATGCCATTGTTGGTCTGCTGCGCGATCGTGCCGGCGACGTGGCTGCCGTGCCAGGAGCTGTCCTCGGGCGCGTGCGGCTGTCCGCCGAGTGCGGTGCAGTAGTTCGCTTCCACCCAGTCGCCGACATCCCAGCCGCCCGCGACGCGGCCGTCGGTGTCGCGGCGCGACACGCGCTTGTCGGAAATCATGTCGTACCCCGGCAGCACATTGGCCGCGAGATCGACGTGGTTCTGCACGATGCCGGTGTCGATCACGGCGACGACCACGCCCTCGCCGGTCGAGATCTCCCAACCCTGCTCGGCGCGCACGCCACCGGTCGCGTTGTTGAAGTTCCACTGGAAGCGCGCGTAGTTGGGATCGTTCGGCGCAGCGGCGGGCAGTGCCTGAGCAGTGCGGGCGACGTCGGCGCGCTGGTAGAGGCGGTCGGGCTCGACCTTGAGCACGCCCGGTTCGGCGGACAGCTCGCGGATGAAACTCGCCTGCTCCGAGGCCGTGAGCGCGCGCGAGGCCTGCACGACGTGCCAGCCGGGCGCACCCATGCTGCGCAGCACGCGCGCAGTGGCGGCCGGACGCGCGGCGGCGGTGGTGGTCGCCTGCACGGCGGTGGCGAGTCCGGCGCGGCGCACCGAGGTGCCCAGCGCGCTGGTCAGCGCGGCGCGGCCCGGTGCGGAGGCGGCCGTGGTCTTGACCACGAAGCGCTGCCCCCCGATGCCCGCGGCCGGCGCGGCGAGATCACGGGTGACGGTGCGGTCGAGGCTGGGCTGGGCGGCCTGGGCGGCGCCAGTCAGCAGGATGGCGGCGATCGCGGCGCCGAGTGTGGTCTGGATGCGCATGGAACATGTCTCCGTCGAAGGAAGGGTGCCCGGATGGGCGAATCGGGAAAGACGGCGGCGCGGAGCGCCGCCGTGGGATGTCACAGATCGATACCGAAGCCGATGCCGGCAGACTTCTCGTCGCCGCTGAACGCGCCGCCGAGGCTGAAGGACGCACGCTCGCCGACCCGCTTCGCGTAGCCGATCGACAGCGCCTGCTCGCCGCTCTGGAAACCGGCGCCCACCGCCACGCGACCGCGCGGACTCTGGGTGCCGGCCGCGTTCGTGGCCATGTTCAACATCGCGGCGCTCATCGCGCCCTGCTTGTCGATGCGGCGCTCGGTATCGCTGAAACGACGTTCCACATCGCCGCGATAGACCTCGAACTGGTCGCCCCAACTGGCGAGGCGCTGGTCGGTGTAGGCCTTGGACGTCGCGACCGCCTCCGTGGCAGTGGTGTCGGCATAGGCCTTGGCCTCGGTCACGCCCGCGCGTACCTGGCCGACGTTCGCGGCGTCGGTCGTCTGCGTGCCGGCGGCGACGTTCGTGATCTGGCGCTGTTGCGTGGCGTTGCCTACCGACACCGTGTTCGCCCGGTCCGCCACCGCGCCCTGGCCGAGGGCGACGGCACCCTGCGCGGTGACGCTCGCGCCCTGTCCGATCGCGGTGCCGGAGGCGGCCGTCACCGACGCGCTCTCGCCGACGGCGACGGCATTGGTGGCGTCCGCCGAGATGCGGCTGTTCGCGCCGACCGCCGTGCTGCCGTCGGCGTTCACCCGCGCATTGCCACCAATGGCGGTGTCGTTGGGACCGTGCGCATAGGCGTTGCCGCCGAGCGCTACGCCGTTGTCGGCGTTGGCCGTTGCGCCCGCACCGACAGCGACCGCATTCGTATCGGCGCCGACCGCCGCCGGCGTATCGCCGCCAACCGCGACGCGGTCATTGGCCCCGCCCTGTTCAACGGTCGTCTCCACCCGGTCCACACGCTGGTTGAGACGGGTGATCTGCGTGTCGAGTGCAGCAAAGGTTGCGGCGATGCCGACGTACGCGCTGCCCTGGATCGCATAGGACGGCGCGCTGAGCGTGCCGATCGCGGTCACCGTGGCGCCGCCGCCCAGTGCTTCGGCAGCGCTCTGCAGGCCAGCGTGCAGCTGGCGGCCACTGATCGCGTCAGTGCTCGTCGCGGAGACCGCACCCTCGGCGAGGTTGCCGATCCGCGTTCCGTCCACGCCAGCCAGACGCAGTGATGCCTTGTCGGCGTCGTCGTAGACGACTGCGTTCTCGGCGAGCTCGCCCAGGCCCGACGTCATCGAGCGGACCTGCGCAAGATTCACCGCATCGGTGTCCTGCGTGCCGGCGGCGACGTTGGTGATCTGGCGCTCCGCGCCAGCGCGGCCGATCGACACTGTATTCGCACGGTCCGCCAGCGAGCCGGCGCCCAGCGCGACGCTGCCGTCGATCCCCGCCCACAGGCCGCTGTCTTCCTGGATGCCGACGAAGGCATTCGCGCCGATCGCCACCGAGCGCGAGCCGTGCACTTCGGCGTCGGTGCCCATCGCGATGCTGTCGACGTAGAGGATCGGATCGCCATCGCCCCAGAAGTAGCCGTTCCAGACCATCGCCTTGCCGATCGCGATGCTGTTGCGACCCGCCGCCCAGGACCCGCTGCCCAGGCCGGTGCTGTTCACGCCGGACGCGAACGCGCCCTGGCCGACTGCGGTGGCGTTTTCCGCCCACGCATTGGAGAACGCGCCCAGTGCGGTCGAACGCAGACCATTCGCACGTGCGCCGGCGCCGTACGCGGTGGCCCAGTCCTGGGTCGCCTCGGCACGGTCGCCGACCGAAGTGGCGTCGTAGCCGGTAGCCTGGGTTACGTAGCCGATCGCGATCGAGCGGATGCCGCTCGCGTTGGCCAGTCCACCGATGGCGGTCGACGCATATTCGATCGCCTGCGCGCCGGCGCCGATCGCAGTCGCCATGCGGCCCGAGGCACGCGTGTTCTGCAGATCCGAACCCGCGAAGCCTTCGCCCAGCTGGTCTTCGAGCACATCGGCGATGCCGCCGATCGCGACCGCCGACTTGCCGCTGGTCTCGGTCTGCGCGCCGATGGCGGTATTGAAGTCGCCGTTGGCCTGCGCGCCGGCGCCCAGCGCGGTGGCGGCCAGACCCTGTGCGGCAGTCTGCTGGTTCAGCACCACACCGAAGTCGCCGATGCTGCTGTAGTCGAGCTGCAGCATGCCGCCGACGGCCGTCGCCGACGTGCCGGTGGCCAGGCTGTCCTGGCCGATCGCACTGGCGGCATCGGCCGTCGCCACGGCGCCGCCGCCCAGTGCGGTGCTGCCGTTGCCGATTGCGGACGCCGCTTCGCCGGCCGCAGTCGCTTCGTCACCTTCGGCGTAGGCGCCCGCATCGCTGTCGGCACTGCCGGTGGCCTGGAAATGACGCGTCGCGGCGCCCGAGGCGGCCTTGAGCTGGGCGAAGTTCACCGCGTCGGTGTCCTGCGTACCGGCGGCGACGTTGGCGATCTGGCGTTCGGCACCTTCGCGGCCGACGGAGACGGTATCGACGCGATCCGCCAGCGATCCGGCGCCCAGCGCCACGCTGCCGTCGATCGGCGCCCACAGGCCGCTGTCTTCCTGGATGCCGACGAAGGCATTCGGACCGATCGCCACCGAGCGCGAGCCGTGCACTTCGGCGTCAGTGCCCATCGCGATGCTGTCGACGTAGAGGATCGGATCGCCCTCACCCCAGAAGTAGCCGTTCCACACCATCGCCTTGCCGATCGCGACGCTGTTGCGGCCCGCGGCCCACGAACCGTTGCCGATCGCGGTGCTGTTGACGTTGTTGGCCATCGCGGCCTGGCCGACGGCCGTCGAATTCTCGGCCCACGCATTCGAGAACGCGCCCAGCGCGGTCGAACGCAGGCCGGTCGCACGCGTGCCGGCACCGTAGGCGGTCGCCCAGTCCTGCGTGGCTTCGGCGCGGTCGCCCACTGCGGTGGCGTCGTAGCCGGTCGCCTGGGTCACGTAGCCGATCGCGATCGAGCGGATGCCGCTGGCGTTCGCGAGTCCGCCGATGGCGGTCGCCGCGTACTCGATCGCCTGCGCGCCGGCGCCGATCGCGGTCGACAGGCGACCGGACGCGCGGGTGTTCTGCAGGTCGGAGCCCGCGAAGCCTTCACCGATCTGGTCTTCGAGCACGTCGGCGATGCCGCCGATCGCCACGGCCGACTTGCCGGTGGTCTCGGTCTGCGCGCCGATCGCGGTGTTGAAGTCGCCATTGGCCTGCGCGCCAGCGCCGAGCGCCGTCGCAGCCAGGCCGGTCGCCGAGGTCTGCTGATCCAGCACGACGCCGAAGTCGCCGATATCGCTGTAGTCGAGGCGCAGCATGCCGCCGATGGCCGTCGCCGAATTACCGGTCGCCAGGCTGTCCTTGCCGACCGCGGTCGCATCGTCGGCGGTGGCGACCGCGCCGCCGCCCAGCGCGGTGGCGCCGTTGCCGATCGCCGACGCCGCTTCGCCAGCCGCGAGCGCGTTGTCGCCCTCGACGTAGGCACCGGCATCGCTGTCCGCGCTGCCGCTGGCCTGGAAGTAGCGCGCGACATCGCCTGCATCGACCGCCGCCGGCGCCTCGAACGTCTGCAGCCCCACCGCGGTGGCCTGCGCCATCGCCGTCATCGGCAAGACCAACGCGAGGCTGCCGATCAGCACGCCGGTGCAGCGGCCACTGCGCGAACGCGCCAGTTCGGAAGCCACGACCATGCGGCCGAGCGTGGCGTTCCAGAGAGTGCGGTAGATGCGGTTCATGTCGATGTCTCCAGCAGGCGTGTGGTGAAGGCGCGCGCGGTCGTGCGGCAGGCCTGCGCCTGCCACGTCCGGCGTCCGTGTCTTGGCCCTGTCATCCCGATCGGGTAGGGCAAACCCGTGCAGCGAACGTACGAGCGCGGAAGTCCCCTTGTCACCCGCGTTTTCTCGCCTGAAGATCACCGTTAACTCACCGTCGCCCGCGTGGCGCAGCAGCGCGAACGCCATGCCCAATTCCGTTCTCCGGTGGCTCGACCGGGTGCCGATCGACGATGTGGTCGATCGCCGCAATGCGCGCGTGATCCAGGTGCTGCTGCTGTTTCTCGCCGTCACCGTGCCGGCGATGGTCGTGTTCGGGCTGGTGGTGACGTGGTCGACGTTGACGGAGGGGCCGCTGCCGGTCGCCCTGATCGTGTCGCTGGGTTTCAGCCTCGCGATCGCGGTGCTCGCCGGTGTCGGCGTGTGGATGATCCGACGCGGCAGGTTCCGCCCGGCGGTACGCGCCATGCTCGGCATGCTGCTGACGATGCTGTTCGTCAACGCGTTCGCGAACGGCTTCGAACGCCAGCTGCCGGACCAGCTCGCGCAGATGCTGTTGCTGATCCTCAGTGGTCTCGTGCTCGGGCGACGATCGCTGTGGTTCGTATTCGGCGCGCTGCTCGCGGTGGTGGCACTGGGTTCGGTGCGCGATGCGATGGTGCTGTTCGCCGAAACGCCGGGGCGCGCGTTCTACAACGTGCCTTCGACGCTCTTCAGCTATTTCCTGGTCGCGATCCTCACCGACCGCACGACGGAGGCGCTGCGTGAGAGCCTGCGCGAATCCAACGCGCGCGGCGAAGCGCTGGAGCAGGAAATCCGCGAGCGCGAGCGCACGCATGCGCAGCTGATCCACGCGCAGAAGAAAGAAATCACCGAGCGCATGGCCAGCGGCATGGCGCATGACTTCAACAACATCTTCTCGGTGATCGCCGGCTTCTCGGCCGAACGCCACGAAGACGACGGCGGCAGCGACGCGGAGCGCGCTTCGCAGCTGGAGAACAGCCTGGAGTCTGTGGAGGCCTCCGCGCGGCGCGGCATGGCGATCAGCCGTCGCCTGTTGCGCTTCAGTCGTCGCGACGATGCGCAGGCGGAAGTCTTCGATGCCGGCGAGGCAATCGAGACGCTGCAGCCGATGCTGCGCCAGCTGCTCGATGCGCACATCGTGCTGACCTGTACGCGCGAGGACGCGCCACTGCCGATCCTGTTCGACCGCAGCCAGTTCGAATTGATGCTGCTCAATCTCGCCTCCAACGCGCGCGATGCGATCGGCGGCAACGGCACGTTCGCCATCGATGCACGCCGCGAACGCGGCGATGTCGTCATCGCATTGCGCGACGACGGCGCGGGCATGCCGGCGACCGTCGCAGCGCGCGTGTTCGAACCGTTCTTCAGCACCAAGCCTGCCGACAGCGGCACCGGCCTGGGCCTGGCGGTGGTGCACGAGCTGGTGACCAAGGCCGACGGCACCATCGATGTAACCAGCGCACCCGGCGCCGGCACCACGTTCCGGATCGCGCTGCCGCTCAGCCCTGCAGCGTGAGCATGTAGCCGCGGCCGCGGACGGCGGTCAGCGGCAGTTCGTCACCACAGCGCGCCTGGGCCTTGCTGCGCAGGCGGTGGATCATCGAATCGATGCGATGCGCATCGAAGTCGTGCACGTGTTCGGTCAGCGCTTCGATCAGCTGCTCGCGCGAGACCAGCTCGCCCGGCGTATCGAACAGGCGCCTGCACAGACGGCGCTCGCTCTGCGTCAGCGCCGCCGAACCGCCCAAAGGCGACAGCAGACACCAGCCGTCTTCACTCATCCGCCAACTGCGCGCGTGTTCGCGCGCGGGTGCAGGCGTCGTGCCGATGCGACGCGCAAGACTGTGCAGCGTGGCCGCGAGCAGATCGATCTCGACCGGTTTGGTCAGGTACGCATCGGCGCCTTCGGCCAGACCACGCACGCGGTCGCCGGTCTCGGCGCGGCTGGTCAGCATCACTACGCCGAGCTGCGGGCGCGTCTCACGCAGCGCGCGCGCGAGGCTGAAGCCGTCGCCGTCGGGCAGGCCGACATCCAGCACCACCAGATCGACCGTCGCCGTCTCCAGATGGGCGCGCAGACCCGCAATGGTCTCGAATCCGATCGCGTCGAAGCCGAAGCGGTGCAAGCCTGGCAGCAGGATGCGCTCGCGCAGCATGGCCTCGTCCTCGAGCACAGCGACGTGCAGTGCGGCGTGCGCGGTCATGGCGAGAAGGAGCCGGTCATCGTGGCCGGCATCCTAGCCCCACCGGCGCAACGTGGACAAACACACGCAAAAAAAAGCGGGCGCCGGCCTTCCCCGCCGTCGCCCGCTGGCCCCGCTTGCAGTGCCGGCGTCCGCGCGGCTGCGCGGACGCCGGGTGGCGCTTACTTCTCGTAGGCCGATTCGCCGTGCGAAACGATGTCCAGACCTTCGCGCTCTTCGTCTTCTGTGACGCGCAGACCGACGACGAGCTTGACGATCAGCATCACCACCGCGGTCACCACGGCGCACCAGAGCACGGTGAACGCGACGCTGACGAACTGCACCCAGACCTGCGCGCCGATCGCGAGATCGACTTCGGTGCCGCCCAGCGACTGTGCGCTGAAGACACCCGTCAGCAGCGCACCGACGATACCGCCGATGCCGTGCACGCCGAACACGTCGAGGCTGTCATCCGCGCGCAGCAGGCGCTTCAGACCGGTGACGCCCCACACGCACAACGCACCTGCCGCCAGACCGATGATCAACGCGCCCATCGGGCCCACGGTGCCCGCAGCCGGGGTGATGCCGACCAGACCCGCGATCGCACCCGAAGCCGCGCCCAGCGCCGACGGGCGGCCCTTGGTGAAGGCTTCGACGATGCTCCAGGCGACCACGCCGGCCGAGGTGGCGACCATGGTGTTGAGCATGGCCAGCGACGCACTGGCATCGGCCGCGAGCGCCGAGCCTGCATTGAAGCCGAACCAGCCCACCCACAGCAGCGATGCGCCGATGAAGGTGAAGGGCACGCTGTGCGGCTTGATCGCTTCCTTGCCGTAGCCCAGGCGCTTGCCGAGGAAGTACGCACCCACCAGACCGGCGACACCGGCATTGATGTGCACCACCGTGCCGCCGGCGAAATCGATCACGCCCTTGTGCGCGAGAAAGCCCGCTTCACCGCTCCACACCATGTGCACCATCGGCAGGTAGGCGAACGTCACCCACAGGATGGAGAACAGCAGCACCGCCGAGAACTTGATGCGCTCGGCGAAGGAACCGACGACCAGCGCGGTGGTGATACCGGCGAACGTCGACTGGAACACGATGAACAGGAATTCCGGCAAACCGCCTGCATCCGTCTCCGCCGTGATGCCGCGCAGGAAGGCTTTCTCGGTAAACGAACCGAAGAACGCGTTGCCTTCGGTGAACGCCGCGCTGTAGCCATAGGCCACCCACAGGATGATCACCACCGAGAACACCACCAACACCTGCATGATCACCGACAGCACGTTCTTCGAACGCACCATGCCGCCGTAGAACAACGCCAGGCCCGGCACCACCATCAGCAGCACCAGCAGCGTAGAGGTGAGCATCCACGCTACGTTGCCGCTGTCGAACGTCACGGCTTCAGCCGTTTCCACCACCGCCACTGCGGTCTCGGCCGCCGGCAGGTCCTGCGCGAATGCGCCGCCTGCCACGCCGAACAACGCGCATGCACACAACAACATCAGGCACAGTGCCTGCATCGGGGTCTTCCACCCGCGGGACTCGATCTTTTTCATTTCAAAAAATCTCCGTGGGGTCAGAGCGCGTCGGCGCCGATTTCGCCGGTGCGGATACGCAGGGCCTGTTCAAGGGCGAGCACGAACACCTTGCCGTCGCCGACCTTGCCGGTGCCCGCCGCCTTGGTGATCGCCTCGATCGCCGCCTCGAACACGTCGTCGCTGACCGCGCATTCGATCTTCAGCTTCGGCAGGAAATCGACGACGTACTCGGCGCCGCGATAGAGCTCGGTGTGGCCCTTCTGTCGGCCGAAGCCCTTTACCTCGGTGACGGTCAGGCCGGTGACGCCGGCCTCGCCGAGTGCCTCGCGGACCTCGTCGAGCTTGAACGGGCGGATGATCGCGATGATCAGTTTCATGTGGGTCTCCAGATGCGCGCGCGCCGCGTCAGAACGACTTGGTGACGGCGAGGGTGATGGTGTCGTCGGGACCGATCAGGTCGTTGTCGTTGAAGTTCAGGGCGATGTCGAAGCCGTTGTCGAACGACTTGCCCACGCCCGCCGACCAGAACGCGTACGTCGCGGTGCCCGCGCTGCCGGCGACCCACTGCTTGCCCACGGCGCCGTTGAGCGTCCAGCTGGGTGCGAACTCCCAGCCGACGGCGACGTCGAGATTGCTGCTGCCGTCGGAGTCGGGAATGCCGAACAGATCGGTGACGGCGTACGAGTACTTGGCGCTGAGGATGTTCCAGCTCACACCGGCGTAGAGCTCGGTGGTGTCGGCCTTGTTGAAGCCGGCGGGATAACTGCCCGGATACCAGTAATGCACGGCGCCGACGTCGTAGCCGAAGCCGCTGTCGCCGAAATCGCCGCGGAAACCGACGTAGCCGTCGAGTTCGAGCTGGCTGGAGATGTCGGGATCGGAATCGGACAGCCAGCTGATGCTGCTGCCCCAGGTGCCGACATAGAAACCGCTGTCGTGCGCCCATTCGACACCGCCCTGCAGGGCCGGTTTTTCATCGGTCTGGGTAACGCCGCGGAACAGGTAATCGCTGGTCAGCGTGATCGAGCCGGAGACTTCCGCGTGCGCGGCACCGGCGGACAGCAGACCTGCGCACAGCAGTGTGGCGAGTGCGTTCTTGCGTGACGACATGACAGGCTCCTCAAATGAATGGAAAGCCCTCCCCGGTCAGTACGTACTGCGTCTGTTGTTGTTCTTTTCGCAGGCGGAACGTTCGACGTCGGCGCCCCCTGGCTGCCGTCGCCACGACCGACGCTCTATGGCGTCTATGCGGCCGCTGTCCAATCCATCGGTTGAATCCCGGACTCCGTATGCCTGTCGGCGGTGCCGCCCACCGTGGGGGAGGGAAGCGCCGCCGTCGGGCGGTGAAACGCAACGGGGCCGGCCAATGGCCGACCCCGTGGTGGTGCATCAGATCGCGTCGTACATCGGGTATTCGAGTGGGTGAGACGGGCACGCCTGCGCGGCACTGCCGCGCGTGCCCGACGAACGCCCGGCGCGCTGCGACGGGCCGGACAGCCGCCCCGCCGACACCACGACAATGACGTTCCGGATATGCATCAGATCGCGTAGTACATCTGGTATTCGAGCGGATGCGTCGCGCCGCGGAACGCGGTGACTTCCTTCATCTTCAGCGCGATGTACGCATCGATGAAGTCGTCGGAGAACACACCACCGGCCTTGAGGAAGTCGCGATCCTTGTCGAGCGCGTCGAGTGCCTGGTCCAGCGAGTGGCACACGGTCGGGAAGTTCTTCTCTTCCTCGGGCGGCAGGTCGTAGAGATCCTTGTCGCTCGGGCCGCCCGGGTCGATCTGGTTCTTGATGCCGTCCAGACCGGCCATCATCAGCGCGGCGAACGTCAGGTAGCCGGACTGCATCGGATCAGGGAAGCGCATTTCGATGCGGCGCGCCTTCGGATTGGCGACGTACGGAATGCGGCACGAGGCCGAACGGTTCGATGCCGAATAGGCGAGCATCACCGGCGCTTCGAAGCCCGGCACCAGACGCTTGTAGGAGTTGGTCGACGCGTTGGAGAACGCGTTGATCGCACGGGCATGCTTGAAAACGCCGCCGATGTACCACAGCGCGGTCTGGCTCAGGCCGCCGTAGCCGTCACCGGTGAACAGGTTGGTGCCGCCCTTGGCCAGACTCTGGTGCACGTGCATGCCGCTGCCGTTGTCGCCGACGATCGGCTTGGGCATGAAGGTCGCCGTCTTGCCGTTGCGGAATGCGACGTTCTTGATGATGTACTTCATCGTCTGCAGTTCGTCGGCCTTGGCGACCAGCGAATTGAAGCGCGTGCCGATCTCGCACTGGCCCGCGTTCGCGACTTCGTGGTGATGCACTTCGACTTCAATGCCGACCTGTTCCAGCGTCTTGCACATCTCGGCGCGGATGTCGTGCAGCGAGTCGAGCGGGGCGACCGGGAAGTAACCACCCTTGATGCCGGGACGGTAGCCGCTGTTGCCGCCTTCGTATTCCTTGCCGGAGTTCCACGCCGCTTCTTCCGACTCGATGTGGAAGAAGGTGTGGCCCATCTCGTTCGCGTAGCGCACCGAATCGAAGATGAAGAACTCGGGCTCGGGACCGAAGAAGGCCTGGTCGGCGATGCCGCTGGACTTCAGGAACGCCTCGGCCTGCTTCGCGATGCCGCGCGGATCGCGCTCGTAGGACTGCATCGTGGTCGGGTCGAGGATGTCGCAGGTCAGCACCAGCGTCGGATCGGCGGTGAAGGGATCGACGAACGCGGTGGACGCGTCGGGCAGCAGCACCATGTCGGAATTCTGGATGCCCTTCCAGCCGCTGATCGACGAGCCGTCGAACATCTTGCCGTCCTCGAACAGGCCGGGCTCGATGATCGACTTCGGGAACGTGACGTGGTGCTGCACGCCGCGCATATCGGTGAACCGCAGATCGATGAACTCGATCTTGTGGTCCTTGATCAGCTTTTCGAGATTTTCGGTGGACATCGGAACGACCGCCTTGCGTGTTGATTGTGTCCTGGATAACGCAATGGCCGTGCCAACTCCGCAGGCTCAATCGAATCAATCATTTACACATTCCGCACCGTCCGGTGGTGCCAATTCACCTACGTGATTGGTGCGTTATTCCTACAGATGCACCTTATTGGTGCGTCAGGTCGACAGCGGCAGGCCGCGGTCGGCCTTGACCGTGCGCAGCACGAAGCTCGAGTTCACGTCGTCGACCGCGGGCTGGTTGAGCAGGCGGTCCAGCAGGAAGCGCGAGAAGTGTTCGAGGTCGCGCACGACCACCTGCAGCAGGTAATCCATGTCGCCGGTCAGCGCATGACAGGCCACCACTTCTTCCCAGCCGTTGACCAGCGCGGCGAAGCCGGCGACCGCGGCGCTGTCGTGGTGCTTGAGCTGCACGCGCACGAAGGCCCGCAGGCCGAGGCCCAGGCGCTCGGCGCTGACGTCGGCGCGATAGCCGGCAATCACCCCATCGCGTTCCAGCCGCTGCACCCGCCGCAGGCAGGCCGAGGGCGACAGATGGATGCGCTCGGCGAGGTCGGCGTTGGTCAGCCGGCCGTTGCGCTGCAGCTCGGCCAGGAGCAGCAGGTCGGTGCGATCAAGTTCGGCGGCAGCCATGATCGTTGTCCTGAATTGCTTATCGACGCACGATTATTGCGCGTATGCGGCGTGGACGCGCAATGACGCAAGCCTGTTGCGACGAAACGGCGCTATCGTCGTGGATCTCAGGAATCCACCGGAGTCGCCATGTCCGCCCAGCCGTCCAATGCCCCGCGCCGCGTCGAGAACCTGCAGACCGACAAGGGCAAGGTGCCGGTCTATGCCACCGGCATCGTCGAGCAGCCGTGGGAGACCTACAGCGCTGACGACCACGCGACCTGGGCGACGCTCTACGCGCGCCAGCGCGAGTTGCTGGTCGGTCGCGCCTGCGACGAGTTCCTGCAGGCGCAGGACGCGATGGGCATGACGCCGGACGCGATTCCGAAGTTCACCGAACTCAACGCCGTGATGGAAGCGGCGACCGGCTGGACGCTGCTCGGCGTCGAAGGCCTGCTGCCGGAACTCGATTTCTTCGACCACCTCGCCAATCGTCGCTTCCCGGTGACCTGGTGGATCCGTCGCCCGGACCAGATCGACTACATCGAGGAGCCCGATCTCTTCCATGACCTGTTCGGCCACGTGCCGCTGCTGATGAATCCAGTGTTCGCCGATTACATGGAGGCCTACGGCAAGGGCGGCGTCAAAGCGCATGGTATCGGCACGGACGCGCTGCAGAACCTGACGCGGCTGTACTGGTACACGGTCGAGTTCGGCCTGATCCAGCAGGCGGACGGCCTGCGCATCTTCGGCGCCGGCATCGTGTCGTCGAAAGGCGAATCGATCTACTCGCTGGAATCCGACGCGCCCAACCGCATCGGCTTCGACCTCGAACGCATCATGCGCACGCGCTACCGCATCGACACCTACCAGAAAACCTACTTCGTCATCGACAGCTTCGAACAGCTGATGGACGCGACCGGTCCGGATTTCACCCCGATCTACGCGCGCCTGGCGCAGCAGGACACGGTGGGCGCAGGCACGGTGCGCGACGAGGATCGCGTGTTCCATCGCGGCACCGGTGAGGGATGGACGGCAGGCGGGGATGTTTGATTGAGGGGTCAGCGTATGCGCTGACTTCGACAGATCGCACCACTGCATGACCCGTCGCCCCAGCGCATGCTGGGGCCCATTTTGATCTTGCGGCTCAAAGCGAAATAGCGGATCGCCGCGGACATGGATCCCAGCTTGACCAGACATGCGTCTGTTGAAAGCCGCTGGGACGACCAGCGAACTTCAGATGCCGGAATTCGCCATCTCCGCGGCGCAACGGCAACGTCACTGGATTCCGGCTTTCGCCGGAATGACGAACGTTGTTGCGAGGCTTAGCGCGTCATGGCAGGCACACGTTCGTAGGATGGGTAGAGCGCAGCGAAACCCATCGCCTCATCGATTCCACGTCCACTGCGCCCCCACCATCACCCCACGCCCGGGGCCCGGCTCATAGAACCGGCCGTTGCCTTCGTTGACGATTACCGAGCCGATGTAGGCCTGATCGAGCACGTTGTCGATGCGCACGAAGGTCCGCAGCTCGCCCGCATCGAAACGCCAGCGCCGTGCGCCTTCGAGGTGCACGAGCGCGTAGCCGGCCGCGCGGCCGGTCGCCAGATCGTCGACGACGACATCACCCACGCCGACACCTTCGATCGCCGCACTCCACGGGCCGCCGGTCCAGTCGAGACGCGCGAACAGCTGCCGCGCCGGCACACCCGGAATCCGCGCGCCGGCCGCGACCGGTGTCGCCGGCACGGTACAGCCCGCACCGGTGCAGAAGAGATAGTCGTCGCGGAAGGTCGCATCGAGCCACGTCGCGGCGACGCTCAGATCGAGCGACTCACCCAGCGGCTGCCGTAGCGACAGCTCCGCGCCCTGGCGGCGTGCGCGGCCGATGTTCTGGAAGCTGCTGCGGCCACCGACATTGCGCGCGACCGCGAGTTCGTCGTCGGTCTCGGCACGGAACAACGCCGCATTGAGCGTGGCGCCCGAACGCGCGCGCCACTTGGTGCCGAGCTCGAGGTTGTCGCTGACCGCCGGCGCCAGATCGAACGCGAAGCCGGCGCCGCCATCGGCGCGGTAGCCGAGTTCGTTGAACGTCGGCGTCTCGAAGCCGCGACCGGCCGACAGGTACACGCGCAGATCGTCGTGCGGCGCGAACGTGATGCCGGCGACCGGCGAGGTCTGACGGAACGCGACGCGGCCGCTGTCGTCGGGATTGGTCGCGGTGATGTAGGCATCGCGCGAGGTGAATTCGACTTCGCTGTGGCGCACGCCGGCCAGCAGCGACCAGCGCGGCGCGAACGCCCAGTAGGCCTGCGCGAACTGGTCGCGGTTCTCGACCGAATTGCGCTCGTCGCGGCGCAGCCGCCCGCGCACGCCGAGCGTGTCGCCGACGAAGTTCTCGAAACCCTGGCGGTCCTGACGCTGGCGATCGGCATTGGCGCCGACGGTGAGCTCCAGCGGACGGCCGGCGAGCGCGCCCTCCCAGCTCCAGCGCAGATCGAGCCCGCCGTAGCGGTTGTCGAGGTCGATGACGCCGCCCGAGTTCAGCGGATTGGCCTGCGCGCCCGCCGGAATCGGCAGGTACTGCACCACCGCACGTTCGCCGCCGTAGGCCATCGCGCGCAGCGTCTGCGCGTCGCCCACGCCGTGTTCGTAGACCGCGCCGGCCTGGGTCTGGCGCACGGTCTTGCGCGTATCGAACTGGTTCGCGACCGCGGCGACCTGGCGGGGGTTCTCGCGCACCTGCGCGGCGGTCAGGCCGAGCGGGTCCTGCGCGTCGATGTCGACGTGGTTGACGACGAGATCGAGCCGGCGCCGGTCGCCGAAATCGAAGTGCAGCTTCGCGTTCGCCGAATCGCGACGCGCGGCGCTGTGGTCACGCCAGCCATCGGTATCGAAACGCGACAGCGCGAGGTTGTAGCCGACCGTCTCCGTGCCACCGCGCAGCTGCGTCGACAGACTGGTCGTGTTGTCGCGTCCGTGGCTGGCCTTGAAGCGCCAAGGATCGCCCGGCGCACCGTCGGCGCTCCACAGCTGCACGACGCCGCCCGAGGAATTGCCGTACAGCGCCGAGAACGGGCCGCGCATGATCTCGATGCGGTCGCCGCCAACCAGACTGAAGTGCGACAGCTGGCCTTGGCCGTCGGGCATCGACGCCGGAATGCCATCGGCAAACAGACGTACACCACGCACGCCGAACGTGGAACGCGCGCCGAAGCCGCGGATCGACAGCTGCGTGTCCTGCGCGTGGTTTTGTCGGTCGCGCGCGAGCAGGCCCGGGACGCCCGACAGCGGCTCGGAGGCGACGGTGCCGGCGCGGTTGCTGCTGCCATCGTCGAGGCGGATCGCATCGACCGAGGCCGGCGTGTCGAAATCGCTGACGCCGCGCAGCCGTGTGGCATCGACGCGCACGCGTTCGAGCGTGGTGGGCGCATCGTCCGTCGCCTGCGCATATGCGAAGCCGGGCGAGAGCAGGATCAGCGACAGCGCGGACGCGAGCGCGGTGGGGACCGCGCGCATCAACCGAACACCAGCTTGCCGCGCATCACGTTCCAGTGGCCGGGGAACGAGCAGAAGAAGGTGTAGTCGCCGCCGCGCGTGAGGCCCGCGGTCGGGAACGTGACCGTGGTCGACTCGCCACCACCGATAACCTTGGTGTGTGCGATGACGCGCTTGTCCGCCGGCGGTAGATAGCTGTGCGCGAGGCTGCCGCGGCCACCGGCGATCGCGACCGGGCGGTAATCGGCGGTACGGGTCAGCACCCAGTTGTGGCCCATTGCCGCGGCCATCTGGCGGCCGGTGTGGCGCAACGTGAGTCGCACCTGCGTGCATTCGGCGGCGACACGCAGCTCGCTCCGGTCGAATCGCATCGCATCGCTGCTGCCGACTGTCAGATCGCAGGTGCGCGCGAACGCGCCGGTGGCGGGCAACAACAGCAGCAGCGCGAGCGCGCCGCGCAAGGCGCGGTTCGGCATGACGTCTCCGTGGGGAAAAGCGGGCGTGCGATGCGGCGCATCGCGTTGCGCATTGTCGCAAAGGCCGGCGTGAACGACCCGGGACGGAATGCCGCAGGGAGAATTTCGCAAGGCTGCTGAGCACTTCTCATGACGGGCACGATGTCTTCGCGCGATGTCGCGCCCGCCTGTCGCCCGCCCTGCATCGAGATCGATCTCGCGACGCTGGTTGCGTCAGCGGCACGAGCGCACCTGCGCAGATATTCTGTGCACGTCGCGCCGTACGGAGCCGCGCAGCACCTGATCTATCGTGCGGCGATGCGCGCGAGTTTCACGTGCGATGCCGGTCCGCAGATGGAAAAGCCACCGAATAGCGCCGCGGACACGACGTTTCAACGCACTCTGCATCGGGCGCCAGCGACACAGCGCGTAGACGATCCGCATCACCGGGAACGGGCGTAGCGGCGCGCGCGCCCTCCTGCGAAACGCGGTCACCCGTCCCGCGAGCGGGAGGGTGACCACTACAATCAGCCGCGGCTGACGGCCGCGACCGCTTCGGCCACGTAATCCAGATTCTTCAGGCTCAACGCGGCCACGCAGATGCGGCCGGTGCCGACGGCGTAGATGCCGAACTCGTCGCGCAGGCGTTCCACCTGGGCGCGGCTCAAACCCGAGTACGAGAACATGCCGGCCTGTTCGCTGATGAAGGCAAACTCGGGCGCGCCGTTCGCGGCGAGCTTCCCGACCAGACCCGCACGCAAGGCGTGGATACGTGTCCGCATTTCGCCCAGTTCCGCTTCCCAGCGCGCGCGCAGCTCCGGGCTGCCAAGCACGCCGGCGACCAGGGCGGCGCCATGCGTCGACGGACTCGAATAGTTCGCGCGGATGATGCGCTTAATCTGCGATTGCACCGCGCGGCTTTCCTCGGCGGTCCCCGAGACCACGGTCAGCGCGCCGACGCGCTCGCCGTAGAGCGAGAACGACTTCGAGTACGAGCTGGCGATGACGAAGGTCGCGATACCCGACTCGGCCAGCAGGCGGATCGCCGCGGCGTCCTGCTCGATGCCCTGGTCGAAGCCCTGGTAGGCGATGTCGATGAAGGGGAACAGGTCGCGCTCGCGCAGCACTTCGATGACTTGGCGCCACTGGTCGACCGTGAGATCGGCGCCGGTCGGGTTGTGGCAGCAGGCGTGCAGCAGCACGACGGTGCCGGCGTCGAGCTTGCGCAGGTCGGCGAGCATGCCGGCGAAGTCGATGCCGTGCGTGGCGGCGTCGAAGTAGGTGTAGTCGACGACCTCGAAACCGACGGCGCCGAACACCGCGCGGTGGTTTTCCCAGCTCGGGTTACTGATCGCGATGGTCGCGTGTGGCAGCAGCTTCTTCAGCAGGTCGGCGCCGGTGCGCAACGCGCCACTGCCGCCGATGGTCTGGGTGGTCGCGACGCGACCGGCGGCCAGCAGCGGCGACTCAACGCCGAACAGCAGCTCGCGGGTGGCCTTGGTGTAGTCGGGCATCCCGTCGATCGGCAGGTAACCACGCGGCTTGGCCTCGGCGGCCAGACGCTGTTCGATCTCGCGCACGGCGTCGAGTACGGGAATGCGACCGGCCTCGTCGTAGTAGATGCCCACCCCCAGATTGACCTTGGTGGTGCGCGGATCGGCGTTGTAAGCCTCGGTCAGGCCGAGGATGGGATCACCGGGGACGAGTTCGACGTTCGCGAAAAAGGAGGACACGGGAGACTGCCTGCACGACGGAGGGAGGGCCTGATCGCGCGTGTCGCCTGCGACCAAACCCGCCCAGAATACCGGCCCGTGCGCACCGGTGCGATCTTCGTCGTGGGACAGCCATGGCCTTTGGCGCGACAATGCGGGTCTCCCCGACGCCAAGGACCGCCTGCGCATGCCCAGCATTTCCCTGACCCGCCATCTGATCGAGGAACAGCGCTCGGGCCACGTGACCCCGGACCTGCGCCTGCTGCTGGAAGTCGTGGCGCGCGCCTGCAAGCGCATCTCGGTGGCGGTCGGCAAGGGCGCGCTGGGCGATGTGCTGGGCGAGGCCGCAGCCGCCGGTGGCGGCGACAGCATCAACGTGCAGGGCGAGGCGCAGAAGAAGCTCGATGTGATCAGCAACGAGATCCTGCTCGAGGCCAACGCCTGGGGCGGCCATCTGGCGGCGTGCGCGTCGGAAGAGATGGAACATTCGCAGCAGATTCCGGACGCGTTCCCGCGCGGCAACTATCTGCTGGTGTTCGATCCCCTCGACGGCAGCTCCAACATCGACATCAACGCCAGCGTCGGCACGATCTTCTCGGTGCTGCGCTGCCCGGAAGGCGTCAGCGCGGCCGAGGATCACGACTTCCTGCAGGCCGGCAGCACCCAGGTCGCCGCCGGCTACTGCCTGTACGGCCCGAGCACCATGCTGGTGCTGACCATCGGCCACGGCACGCATGCGTTCACGCTGGACCGCGAGCAGGGCTCGTTCGTGCTGACGACGGGTCACATGCGGATTCCGGCGCAGACCCGCGAATTCGCGATCAACATGTCGAACCAGCGCCACTGGGAAGCGCCGACGCAGGCCTACGTGAATGACCTGCTGGCCGGTCAGGACGGCCCGCGCGCGCAGGACTTCAACATGCGCTGGGTCGCGGCGATGGTCGGCGACGTGCACCGCATCCTGACCCGCGGCGGCATCTTCATCTATCCCTGGGACCGCAAGGACCCGGCCAAGCCCGGCAAGCTGCGGCTGATGTACGAAGCGAACCCGATGGCGATGCTGGTCGAGCAGGCCGGCGGCGCCGCGACCAACGGCCGCACGCGCATCCTCGACATCGCCCCGACCTCGCTGCACCAGCGCGTCCCGGTGTTCCTCGGCTCCAAGGACGAAGTGGAGACCGCGACCCGCTACCACCTGCAGCACGACAGCGCCGCCGCATGAGCACGCCCGCCGATTTCATCGAAGTGACGCCCGGCGCGCTGTCGGCCGAGGCCTGCGCGGCGATCGTCGCGCGGCTGCGGGCCAGCCCGGACCTGCACGCCGGCGAGATCGGCGGCGGCGTGTATCCCGAACTCAAGCGCAGCCGCGACCTGTCGATCAGCGAACGCGCCGACTGGGCAGACGTGGTGCAGCAGCTCAACGTCGCGGTCTACGCCGGCCTGATGGCCTACCTGCGCAAATATCCGCAGACGCTGATCGCCCCGCTGATGCTGCAGCAACCCGGCAACGACGGCGCACTGCGCCGCCTCGAAGCCGACGACTTCCCGACGATGGACGACCAGCGCCTCGGCGGCCTGCTGCAGACCTGCCTGCGCCCGGGCACGATCAACCTGCAGTGGTACGCGGCCGGCGAGGGCGGTTACCCGTACTGGCATTGCGAGCTGTACCCGCGTGACGCCAGCGGCGAAACCCTGCACCGCCATCTGCTGTGGACGATCTACCTCAACGACGGCTTCGACGCCGGCGAAACCGAGTTCCTGTTCCAGCAACGCAAGATCGCCCCGCGCACCGGCGACCTGCTGATCGCACCTACCGCCTTTACCCACACGCATCGCGGCAACAAGCCGCAGAACGGGGACAAGTTCATCGCGACGAGCTGGATTCTGTTCCAGCGGGCGGAGGCGTTGTACGGGGGTGGTTGAGACGCCCCTGCGCCTATTTTTTTTTTGCGTGTTCCGCCGTCTACCCGCGAGCACAGCGCACCTCTCCCACTGAGGGAGAGCCTGCACCGGATCTGATTCCGGATCGATGCGTGCGTCGCACGGATCCTGACCCAAGCACCTCTCCCTCCGGGAGAGGTCGATGCGCGCAGCGCATCGGGTGAGGGTTGCCGTTGCTCGGCTTCGGCTCCTGCTTTTTGCTTTCCCGCTCTTGACCTGAAATCGAGCCGTAAAGCGAGCCGAGCACCGGAACCTGGCGTGGCCGAAGAGCAGCCCATGTCTGAGCGCAGCGAGTTTGGGCTGCGTGCCGCGCCAGGCGAGGAGCACAGGGAACCGACGCGGCTTCATCGCGTCGGATCGCGTCCGGCGAAGGGACCTTTTGGTTCCTTTTGGGTCCATCCAAAAGGGACTCGCACGCGCAGCGGGCGAAAGCACTGCACTTGCTCGAGCTTATTCGCTTGTCGCTTTGCGACCTTGATGTTTGAAGCAAAAGATCAATCGCAAGGCGAGGATCAAGGACAGGGCTTCCGCGCTGTCGCGCGGCTTACTTTTGTCTTGGCAAAAGTAAGCAAAACCGTCTTCGCCGGACGCGATCCGCCGCGATACAGCCGCGGCGGTCCCCTGCGCTTCTCGGACGTCGGGGCACATTGGGACCTTCACGGTTCCGCAGCCCAAACTCGCTGCGCTCAGACATGGGCTGCTCTTCGACCCCGCCGCCCTGCGATGCTCGGCTCGCTTTACGGCTCGATTGAGATCAAGCGCCAGAGCCAAGCAAAAGCAGAAGCGAAAAGCACAAGCAAGGCGAAAGCAGACGTCGCGTCTTGTCTGTGCACGCCACGAACGGCACGCGGCACACGCACTGCGAGCGACACGTTGCCCCCCTCAGATGGGGTCGGACTGCCTGACCAGTCGACCCCACACAACGCCATCAACCTCGCGGATGGTTCAACACCAGCCAGTACAGACCGATCTGCTTCACCACCTCGACGAACTTCTTGAAGTCCACCGGCTTGCGGATATAGCTGTTGACGCCGAGCGCATAGCTGGCTTCGACGTCGAAGGGCTCGGTGCTGGTGGTCAGCACGACGACCGGCAGGCCGCGGGTCGCGGGGTTGGCGCGCAGAGCCTGCAGCACTTCGCGGCCGTCGAGCTTGGGCAGGTTGAGATCGAGCAGCACGATCGACGGCAGGTCGGCTGCGTCGCGCGCCGCGTACTTGCCCTGTGCGAACAGGTAATCGAGCGCTTCGGCGCCGTCGCCGACCACGACCAGCTGGCTGTCGATGGCGGCTTCGGCGAAGGCGATGCGGGTCAGCTCGGCGTCGTCGGGGTTGTCTTCGATCAGCAGGATCGTGTGGTCGCTCATGGCGCGGCTGCGTCCTCGTCCGGCACCGCCGGCAGTTCGATGAAGAAGGTGGTGCCGGCGTCCGGTTCCGATTCCACGCGGATGTGTCCGCCCTGCGCGCGCGCCAGTTGCTGGGCGATGGCCAGGCCGAGGCCATGTCCGGCCCCGTCGTCGGCGCTGTGCAGGCGCCTGAACGGCACGAACAGTCGTTCAGCATAGCGCATGTCGAAACCGCGACCGGCGTCGCGCAGGCGCAGTTGCAGGCGGTCGCCGACGCGTTCGCCTTCGAGCGTGATGCGTACCGTGTCACGCTGCGCGGAGAACTTCCAGGCGTTGTGCAGCAGCTTGCCGAGCAGCTGCTTGAGCGCGTGCTCGTCGCCCCAGGCCCACAGGTCCGGCGCGATCTGGATCTCGGTGGCGCGGCCCGGATCGGTGTCCTGCAGTTCGGCGCAGATCCAGTCGCCGAGCAGGCTGACGTCGACGGCGGCAGCCGCGCGTGGCGGGCGCGAGGCGCGCATGGTTTCGAGCAGGGCATCGATCAGGCCACCGGCGTGACCCGATGCCTGCTGGATGCGCTGCAGATGGTCGCGGGCGGTCTGCGGATCGGCGGTGCCGTCTTGGGCCAGCAGGCGACGTGCGAACTGTTCGATCGCGCGCACCGGCGCGCGCAGTTCGTGCGAGATGCCGAAGGCCAGGGTTTCCTGCTGGGCTTCGAGGCGCTTCAGCGCGGTGTCGTCGTGCAGCTGCAGCAGCGCGGTGCCGTCGGCCAGCGGGCGCAGGGTCATGCGCAGATGGCGGCCGGTCGCGTGGTCGGGGACAGTGACATCGCGCAGGGTCTCATCGGCAACCGGCAGCTGGGCCAGCGCGGCATCGATGCGCGCGGCAAGCGCCGGCAGGCGCTCGCGATGGGCGGCGTGGCCGACCAGCGCAGCGGGGGCCACGCCCCAGAGATCACCCAGCGCCGCATTCGCACGCAGCCAGTTCCCGTCCGCCGCGAGCACGGCGAGGCCGTTCGGCAGCTGGTCGATCAGGTCCACGGAGGCGCCGGTTTCGGCAGCGTTCCGCAGGGGCGCGGCATCGGACATTGCGACGGAAGGTCTGAAAGGGACCGCGCAGTGTAGGAGACGCCCGCGTCGATGCGAGGTGCAGACGGGGTGAATGCGTGCCTAGAACAGCTCGCCCTGTGGCGTCTGCGGGCGCAGCGGCACGAACAGGTCAGTCCGCAGCGGCGGCAGACGCGCGAAGCCGAGCGTGCGCCGCGCCCGGGCGAAGCGCGCGGCGATCAGATCGGCGAACGGCCCTTGCCCGCGCATGCGATGGCCGAAGGTGCTGTCGTAGTCGCGGCCGCCATGCAGCTGCTGCAGCAGGCTCATGACGTGGGCGGCGCGCTCGGGGTAGTGCAGCTGCAGCCACTCGCGCCAGACCGCCTTGAGCTCGTTCGGCAGCCGCAGCAGCACGTAGCCGGCGCTCCCGGCACCGGCCTCGCGCGCCGCGGCGAGGATCGCTTCGAGTTCCGAATCGCTGATCGCCGGGACCACGGGCGCCACGATCACGCCGACCGGCACGCCGGCCTCGTGCAAGGCGCGCATCGCCCGCAACCGCGCGTGCGGGGCGGCGGCGCGCGGTTCCATGCGGGCCGAGAGGCGGTTGTCGAGCGAGGTCACCGAGAAGTGCACCGTGATCAGACCGTCGGCCGCCATCGGCGCCAGCAGGTCGAGGTCGCGCACCACGTTGGCGCTCTTGGTGACGATGCTGAAAGGGTGGCGGGCCTCGGCCATGACCTCGATCAGCGACCGGGTCAGCCCGTAGCGGCGTTCGATCGGCTGGTAGCCGTCGGTATTGATGCCCAGCGCGATCGGCGAACAGACATAGCCGGGGCGGGCGAACTCGGCGCGCAGGCGCTCGGCGGCGTTGGTCTTGGCGAACAGCCGGGTTTCGAAGTCCAGCCCGGGCGACAGGTCCAGATAGGCATGCGAGGGCCGGGCGAAGCAGTAGACGCAGCCGTGTTCGCAGCCGCGATACGGGTTCACCGATTGCGAGAAGCTGATGTCGGGCGAACTGTTGCGGCTGACGATGCTGCGCGCGCGCTCCTCGGTGACGACGGTCGCCGGCGAGATCGCGTCGTCCTGCAGGCTTTGCAGCGCGTACCAGCCGTCGTCCTCGGCGATCGCGGACCGCTTCTCGAAACGCCCGGCGACCCACGACGCGCTGCCGCGACCCTTCAGGGCGACGGAAACGGGGGGCGGCGCGCGAGAACTCATGCGGGCAGTGTCGCCGGTGGCCGTCTCAACCCCTGCGACCCGGGCCCACGTGAATACGCGTGCGATGTCTGTCCGCCCTTGGACGCTCCCGGCGTTGGACGGACTGACACTCGGGGCATCGAATGGAGAGGGGGCATGTCTGACCGTTTCGCGCCGGCGTTGGCCGGTCCGTCCGCACGGCTGCGCGGGGCTGCGCCATGGCATCGATGACGGCGCCGCGCGTGCAACGCTGCGCGGTCTGGTTCGGCACCCCGGGCCCTCGCGAAGAGGCCGTGTTCGCGGCCAGCGGCTGGCACCTGCGCGTGGCCTGTCCGGAAGTCAGCGTCCAGGTCGGCATGCGTGGCGGCGATCAGGTGATCGCGATCGTGGACCTGCGCGGCGCGGATGCGCTGCGCCTGGCCACATTCGAACGGATCCTCGCCGAGCACGCCGACCTGCCGAGCCTGGCGCTGGTCGACGACACCGTCGATGCGAGCGATCCGGTCTGCCTGCGCGTGCTGGCACGCTGTGGTGGACACCTGCCGCAGCCGCTCGATCCGCAGCGCCTCGATGCCGCGCTCGCCACCTTGTTGACCAGCCCGCGGCGCGATATCGCCAGCGTCGGCGGCGAGAGCGCGGTGATGCTCGGCGTGCGCGCCCTGCTGCATCGCTACGCCGACGTCGAACTGCCGGTGCTGATCACCGGCGAGTCCGGCACCGGCAAGGAACTCGCGGCGCATGCGCTGCACGATCTGTCCGGCCGGCGGGCGCGCCCGTTCGTGGCGATGAACTGCGGCGCGATCTCGCCGACGCTGGTGCAGTCGGAACTGTTCGGCCACGAACGCGGCGCGTTCACCGGCGCGGCGACGCGACGCATGGGTCTGTTCGAATCGGCCGATGGCGGCACCGTGTTTCTCGACGAAATCGGCGATCTGCCGCTCGATGCGCAGACCAATCTGCTGCGCGTGCTGCAGGAAGGCACGATCGAACGCGTCGGCAGCAATCATGCGATCCGCGTCGATGTGCGCGTGCTCGCCGCGACCCACGTCGATCTGGAAGCGGCAATCGCCGCCGGCCGCTTCCGCCAGGATCTGTACTACCGCCTCGATGTGTTGCGGCTGCAGCTGCCGCCGCTGCGTGCGCGTGGTGCCGACGTCGAACTGCTCGCGCGCCAGTTCCTCGATGAATTCCGCGCGGGTCACTCCGTGCAGGCGCGCGGCTTCAGCGCGGCCGCGCGGCAATGTCTGCGTCAGCATGCGTGGCCGGGCAATGTGCGCGAACTGCTCAACCGCGTGCGTCGCGCCGCAGTGGTCGCCGAGCACGCGCTGATCGAACCGGCGGACCTGCAGCTCGGTGCGAACGCGCAGGCGGTCGCACTCGATCATCATCGCGACCGCACCGAACACGACGCCCTGGTCGACGCGCTGCGTGCGACCGGCTGCAACGTCAGCGCCAGCGCGCGCCGTCTCAGCGTGTCGCGCGTGACGATCTACCGGCTGTGCCGCAAGCACGGCGTGTCGCTCGAGGCGTTCCGCTGACGCAAGACGACGCGTGAAGTCCAACCGCAGGATGGGTAGAGCGCAGCGACACCCATCGCGTGGTCGCGATGTCGACGCATACGCCGGTGACGCGCGTGGCTCCGATCGATTCGACGGAGACCTGATCGCGGGTAGACGATGGGTTTCGCTGCGCTCTACCCATCCTACGAAGCGGGCTGCGAAGCGCGCCCTACAGCGAGTAGGGCACCTTCACCGTCAGGTTGAAGTCCGGCGCGTCCGGGGTCAGGCCGATGCCGAGCACGCCGACGAAGGTCGCGTTCGGCGTCATCGCGTGGGTCACGCCGAGGCTCATCGTCGCGGCATTCGCATCGCTGCCGATGAGCTTCATCCAGTCGGCGCCCTCGTAGCGCGTGCGCGCGCGGGCGTTGAGGCGATCGCTGAAGGAGATGCTCAGGCTGGTGCGTTCGTTGAACGCGAACGCGACGCCGGCGCCGAAGTAGAACGCATCACCCAGCTCCACACGACCGGGATTCGTCGTGTCCGGATTGTTGTCGAGATCGCCGAAGTCCTTGCCGAACGAACGCACGTAACCGATGTTGCCGAACAGGATCGCCGGGTCGGTGGTCTTGACCGCCGACAGGCCCACGGTCGCCTGCCACAGGCCGTTGCCGGTGGGCTGCTCCTCGGGCACCGCGAAGCGGATGAAGTTGTCGGAGTCGCGTTCGAGCACACGCCACGGAATGCCGTAGGGCTCGCGGCCGGTCGGCGCAGTGACGCCGACATTGAGCACGGTCTCCGGCCAGGGACCGCGTTCGCCGAACAGTTTCCAGTTCGCACTCGCGCTGATGTCGCCCAGGCCGTGGCCGTCGGTTTCTTCCTGCGCGATCGCTGCCGCAGCACCACCGGCGCCGCCCTTCTGGTAGACGGTCTTGCGCGCGATGTAGGGCACGTCGAGGTTCAAGCTCAGCCGCGGGCTGACGCCCCAGCGCGCGGCGAAGTTGTAGTTCACCGTGTCGGACTCGACGTTCTCGATCGCGATGTTGCCGAGGAAGATCGCATCCAGCGCGAGGAAGCCGTTGAGCGTGACCTGCTTGCGGTCGTAGCGGTTGTAGCTGATGCCGTTCTCGAGTGTGAGCCGGCGATTGAACAACGCGGTGCTCTGCTGTTTAACGTCGGCGACGCTGCGCGAGTCGGTGTCCTGGGCGCGCTGCGCGTCTTCGGCGGTGCTGGCGTAGCCTTCGTCGCCGCGCGATGCCGGCGCCGCAGCCGCGTTGGCCGGCAACGGTGGCGGACTGGACGATGGCATCGACGACACCGGCGCAGGCGCGCCCGGTTGCGCCGCCATCTGCGGCGCGTCACGCGCTGCGATGGCCGGTGCCACACCCGCGACGCGCGCCTGCAGCGCCTGGATCTGCATATCCAGCTCGCGCAGCCGGCGCACTTCCTGCGCGTAGTCCTGCTTCAGCGACTGCAATTCCTGCAACAACTGCTGCATGCGCGCGCGGTCCTCGGCGGTGATCTGCCCGGCGTCCTGTGCCATGCCCATGGACGGGCACAGCAGTGCCAGTCCCAGCGCGATGGCCAATGGCCGTCGCGCGCGTGTCGGTGTCGATTTCAAGGTGCCCCTCCCGCATCGACGCGTGTGTGTGCCTGCTTCAGATGCCGCCGGCACGTGTCATGCCGATGGCCTGGATCAGGTTCTGGTGGATGGTCTGGCTGGACGGCACCGACTGACGCACGAGATCCAGCTGCAACTGGTTGCCGACCGCCTGGCCGTTGCCGGCGAGCTGGATGCTCTGGCCGATCGAACGTGCATCGATCCACTGCTCGGCGGCGCCCTGACCCGCCACCTGCAGCAGGATCCGCGCGCCGCCGTCTTCGAGCGACGCCCGCGCATGCGCGCCGTTGAGGCTCATGTCGGCGACCGTCGTGCTGCTGGAGTTCGCGGCCGCGACAGGAACGTCGCCCTCGCGCACCTGTAGCGACATGCCGTTGCGCGCGATGTTGCCGTCACCGGCGACCTGCACGCTCTGCACCAGTCCGCCGACATTGGCGAGGCCGGATGCGTTCACTTCACCGGTGCCCGCAGACGCGGCCAGTGCCGGTGTCTGCTCGGTGATCGTGACGCTGGGCTGGAAGCTGACCTCCGGCTTCGCGCCGCGCAGATCGAAGCCCAGCTTCACCGCGCTCTGGATCGATTGGCCGGCGCTGGTGACCCAGTTCGACACCATGGTCACGCCGAACCAGGCGACGCGGTTGTCGCCGACGATGTAGCGGCCACGCATCGCGCCCAGTTCGCTGTCGGGAATCTCGCGCAGGCCACTGGCGTGCGTCGATGTCGTGTCGTCGCTGGACCACGCCGGCGCGACGCTCGCGCCCAGGGCGATGGCCACCAGCCATGTCGTGTACTTGCGCATCTCATGTCTCCTGTCAGAACAGGTCCGCGTGGCTGAAGCCGAAATCCAGCAGCTCGGCATCGGTCACCGGTCCCTGACGCGCGAACAACCGCTTCGCGCTCGGGCGCTCGACCGGCTGCAGCAGCGCGGTCGAACGGTCGAAGTCACTTCCTATGACGATAAAAATGGCCCGCGACGGCCACGACTCGAGAAACTCCGCCATCGGCACGCTGCGGTTGCCCAGGATCGGGTCGGCAACTTCCGCGTACTCGCCGCTGATCTGCTTGAGCACGACGAAGTGGCGGAAGCCGCGCACATCCATCAGCACCAGGCCCGGCACCCGCAGCGCGCGCAGCCGGTCTTCCTCGATGCGATACCCGCGACCGCGCATGCCCAGCGATTCCACGTAGCGCTTGATGTCCAGCAGCGAGAAGCCGCGTGCCTGCACGACCTCCGGATCGGCCAGGCCCATCATTCCTTCGATGACGGTCGCCTCGTCGACGTCGAGCCGGTAGGCGAACTTGAGCACCGTCGCCAGTGCGGCCGCGCCACAGCTGTAATCGGTGTGCTGGCGCACGATGTTGCGGTAGCGCGCCTCGCGCATGCTTTCCACGTTGACCGGCATCACCGCGCCATTGGGCAGGATGCCCTGGAAGGCCACGTCGGCCGCCCGCACGGGGCAGGCCAGCGCGAGCAACGCCACTGCGATGCCGGACAGACTGCGGATCATTGCGTTCGACTCCTGATGCGGGTTGCGCGCATCGCGTGTCTTCCATTGCCGGACCTGACACCAGCCTCCGGCAATGGAAGCCACGACCTTCGAAAGGAAGGCCCCGCGCCACGGGGCATGTGGCGCGGGGCTTCCGGGAGACGCCCGGTCTGGGGGCAGACCGGACGTCACACCTCGTGGGCGCTTACTCGCCGCCACCACCGCCCGGAGGCGGGGCCGCTGCGCCCGGCTGCGCGACCGCCATCGACAGGCTGTTGGCCTGCAGATTGCCGGTACCCGCCGCCACGTTCACACCGATGTTGCCCGAGGCCGCGCTGAAGGCGCTGCCCGACAGGCTGGCATCGTTGGTGGCCGCAACCGACACCCACTGGGTCGTGCTGATCTCGCCGCTGAGCGACGCTTCCAGCTCGGTGTAGCCCAGTTCGATGAAGGCCAGTTCGCCGGACTCGGAACCCTCGTAGCTGCCTTCCGAATCGGTGTCGAACGCCAGACCGCCGATACCCGGACGGTTGGGGTTCTCGACCGCACCCTGGCTGTCGTTGTCGTAGTCCGCATGGCCGATGACCGGGCCGTTCGGATGCTGTTCGCCCTCCCACATGTCGGCATAGAAGTTCGACTGCTGATAGGCATTGCCGGTCGACTCGGTGGTGCCGCTGGTGCTGCCTTCATAGCCGCCGTAGCCGACGGCGATCGAGCCGCCGCTGAGCGTGCCGCTCATCGTCATTTCGGTGCTGTCGGTGAAGGACTCGTAGCTGCCGGCGTTGGAGGTCATGTTGCCCGACGACGCCTGGTTGGAGCTGACGCTGGCCTGCGCATAGGCGGCAGTGGCGACCGAAGCGGCCATCGCGTTCTTCTGCGCGTTGTTGTTGCCCGAGGCGATGTTGACGCCGATGTTGCCGGTCGCCGCCGAGAACGCATTGCCGCCAAGGCTGGCCGCGTTGGTCACGCCTTCGTTCATGGTGATGTTGCCGCTGCCGGTCTGGTTCACGAACACTTCGGCATCGGCGAGACCGAAGGCGAAGCCCGCGTCGGCGGCCGACAGCGCCGCAGCGTTGTCCTGCACGTTGTTGTCGCCAGCGGCGACGTTGAACAGCAGGTTGCCCGACGCTTCCGAGCCCACGTCGTCGGCGATGCTGGCGGTGTTCTCGACCACTTCGTTCATGCCGAGGTTGCCGCTGACCGACTGCCGGTTGTCGACGACGGCGATCGCGGCCGAGTCGAGATCGATGCTGCCGGTGATGGTCGGGTCGCCGGTGAAGGCGATGTCCGAGCTCAGCGACAGATCCTTCTCGAGGTTCACCGACACGCCGTGTTCGTTGCGCTCGCGACGCACGTCGGAGCTCACGTTCTCGGTGCGGTCGATGTTCTCGTACACCTGGTTGGTGCGGATGCGATGCGCCTCGTCGAGGCTCTGGTCGACCTGCTGGTTGACCTCGCGGTTGAACGCGTCATTGACGCTGATGTCGTAGGCCTCGGTCAGGCTGCGATCGACGGTCTCGGTCAGGCTCTGGTCCACCGACTGGTTCACGTCGATGTTGTACGACTCGGTGAGGCTCTGATCGATGGTCTGGGTCCAGTCCTGGGTCTGGTTGACCGTCGTGTTGACCTCGGTGTTGGTGTTGGTGACGTTGGTTTCGTAATTGCGGGTGTCGTCGACAGTGATGTCGTGATCGATGACGGTCCAGTCGTAATAGGTCTGCGCCTGGGCTGTGCCGACACCGGCAGCGCTGACGGCAATCGCCAGCAGGGTGGTCTTGATGGTCTTCATGTCTGTGATCTCTCTCTCGTCTGCTCTCGTGGAGTTCCCGTTGAAGTGCCCGGTCACGGCCCCGCCTGGATCGACATCGCCAGCGTGTTGCCGGTGTCGTTCCCGGATCCCGCGACCTGGTTGAGCTGCAACACACCTTCGAAGCCCTGCAGCGCAGTGGACTCGACGGACGCCACGCGACGATTCGATGTCGCGCCCCCGTGTTCGAAACCGTGCTGTTGCCCCGCCGACGCGAACGCCGCCGACAGCGAGCTGTCGTCGTCGCTTTCGCGTATGCCCTGTTGCGCCAGTGCGAGCGACACCGCGTTGAACGACGCGTTGCCGGCTCCACTGGCCTGATTGATCGATGCGATGCCCGACGCGCCAGCAAGCGTGTTGCCGGCGATGACGGCGGTGGCCGTATCGGGTGAGGTCGCGAAGTCGCGACGGCGCGACTGGCGCGCGTCGACATCGGCGATCGCATGCGTGCCGATCGCGATCGCGCGCAGGTTCGCCTGCTGGTTGAGATCGCCGGCGACGACATTGATCGCGATCGCGCCGGACGCGCCGGTGAACGCGTTGCCATCGACGCGCGATTGCGTGAGGTAGCCGAGCATCGCCGGGTAGTCGTCAGCAGCGATCACCGGCGCGGCGGCGAGCAGGCCCAGCGCGAGGCAGGTCGCGATGCGGATCACGGCCCGCCTCCATTCGCCGGCTGGGCGAACGGCATCTGCGACAGCGCGCCGGTGATCTGGCTGCCGATGCCGCGGGTTGCGCCAGTGACCATGCCCGAGACGCCGCCGGTCGCGGCGCCGAGCGTGCCGGCGCCCTGGATACCGCTGGCGTCGCGTGCATTCACGGCGCCGCCGAGCGTGCCGGTCAGCACCTGTGTGACCGGGGCGGCAATGCCGCCACTGCCGCGCATCGTGCCCTGCACCTGGTTGCCGGTATCGAGCGAAAGGAAGTCGGCGTCGCTCAGTTCACCGCCGGGCAGCGACGGCATCAGCTGCCGGTTCGGTGTCGGGTCGACGATCAGGCCGATGCCCGGGGGCGCCTGGCGCACCGCATGGCGGGCGCTGACGTCGCGCAGCAACACCATCTCGCCGGGCGTCGGCTGCACACCAGCGCGCGCGCCGGCGGCCTGCGCCGTGCCTGCGGCCAGTGCGAGGCACGGCAGCAGCAGGATCAGGCCCGTCTGGATTGGATGGCGCATCGTCGTCTCCCGGTTTTTCAGCGAGGGAGTCAACGCAGAGCGCGTGCCAAGTCTTTTTATCCTTTCGAATCAATCATTTGGATTTATTACTGTGATGTTGTGCGGTGCGGTCGGTTGCCGCCTGTTACAGGCGGATCGACCGTCGAACGCCTCGAACCGCGCCACGACGCGGCTGCGCGGGTGTCACACGGATGCGACACCTGGATGTGACAGGTCACAGTGCCCGGGCGTTGCGTGTTTTTGCATGGGGCGCCGCTACCCTGTGCGCGGCGCGATCGGCGCCGTCATCGAGTCCTCCATGTCCGCAACCCTGCAGCGCGCCTGGGAATTGTTTGCGACCATGCCGCACCTCGTGACGCTGCTGACGGTGGGTTGGGCGCTGTACCTGCTGGTGCTGGGCATGTGGATCGTGCTGCAGAAGCGCGAGCCGGTCGCGACGCTGAGCTGGCTGCTGGGCCTCGCCCTGCTGCCTTATGTGGGCTTTCTGGTCTATCACGTCTTCGGTCCGCAGAAGATCCGCCGCCACCGCCTGCGGCGCAGCCACAGCCGCGCATCGATGCGCAGCGCGCAGATCGAAGCCGAAGAGGGCGAAGCCGCCGAACTCGTGCGACTCGGACAGGCGACAACCGGATTGCCGGCCACGTCCTCGACCGAAGTCGAACTGCTCGTCGACGGCGCGGCGAAGTACACCGCGCTGCTCACCGACATCGCGCGCGCCCAGCACCACGTGCATCTCGAGTACTACATCTACGAACCCGACACGACCGGCGCCGCGCTGCGCGATGCACTGGTCGAGCGCGCGCAGGCCGGTGTACACGTGCGCGTGCTGCTCGACTTCGTCGGCTCGAAGGCCTCGCGCAAGTTCTTCGCGCCGCTGCTCGACGCCGGTGGAGAACTCGCCTGGTTCCATCCGATGCGCTTCGGGCGCATCTGGCGGCGCCCGTGGACCAACCTGCGCACGCATCGCAAGATCGTCGTGATCGACGGCCGCATCGGCTACACCGGCGGCATGAACATCACCGACGAGCAGGACGAGCGTCTGCGCAGCGATGCGTATCGCGATCTGCACATGCGTCTGGTCGGCAAGTCGGTGCGCGTGCTGCAGCTGGTGTTCGCCGAGGACTGGGCCTACGCCACCGGCCGGCGCGATTTTCTCGCCGACGTCGAACGGCAGACGCCGCGAGCCGACGCCGGGCGGATCCGCACCCAGGTGCTGACCTCGGGCCCGGATTCGAACTGGGAAGCGATCCATCGCGCGCACGTCGGCGCGATCCACGCCGCGAAGCACCGCGTGTGGATGACCACGCCGTACTTCGTGCCCGGGGAGGCCGCGATGATGGCGCTGACGTCCGCCGCGCTCGCCGGTCTCGACGTGCGCCTGCTGGTGCCGAAGACCAGTGACTCGAAGCTGGTGACGCTGGCCGCGCGTTCGTACTTCGGCCAGCTGCTGGTCGCCGGGGTGAAGATCTACGAGTACCGCTCGCGCCTGCTGCACAGCAAGACGCTGCTGGTCGACGACCATCTCGCCCTGATCGGCAGCGCCAACTTCGACCACCGCAGCTTCCGGCTCAACTTCGAAGTCTCGCTGCTGTTCGACGACCCCGGCATGGCTGCCGCACTCGCGCAGTACATCGAACGCGAGTTCGCCAATGCCCCGCGCGTCCAGCGCGGCCGCCATCGCCCCTTGCTGAGCGCACGCCTGCCCGAAGCCCTCGCCAGGCTGTGTTCGCCGCTGCTGTAGTCGCGCTCTTTCAGCGGCGGGTGGACCACCGCCTTTTGTAGGATGGGTAGAGCGCAGCGAAACCCATCGCTCGGCGTCCGCGATTCCTAGTACCGCACGCACCACGCGTGGCCCGTTGTACTCGAGCATCCACAACCGTGCGCGATGCATTCGGGTCAGCTGCGAATGCATCCGCGGTGGGTTTCGCAACGCTCTACACAGCCTACGAATCGTCAGGCGCCCCGACACTGCCTTTCTCGTGGACAGCACCGCGACGCGCCGCCGTCGCGCCAGTGCCACGTCCGTCGATCGGTCGCCACGCCCCAAGCCGGTTTCGACCACCGACTGGTTTAGACTCGCGGACACGTCAGGCGGAGCCCGTCCCATGCCCTGGTTGTTCCTGTTGCTCGCGCTCGGCGCGGTCGTCATCGCGTTCACCACCACGTCGGTCCCGCTCGCGGCGATCGCGCTGGTGCTGTCGCTCGTGTTCGTCGTGATCGGCGTGCTCGGCCTGCTGGCGCAGCGCGTCGGCAACCAGAGCCGCAGCGAAGCGATGATGGTCGACCCGGCGGAACTGCGTCGTCTGCGCGAGCAGGCCGATGCCCGCCGTGCGACTGCGACGTCGCCGGTCGACGATCCGGCCCGCACGCCACCTGCCGGTCCGTGACCCGGCTCAGCGTCAACGTCAACAAGATCGCGGTGCTGCGCAATTCACGCGGCGGCCGCGATCCCGATGTCGTACGCGCGGCGCGTGCCTGCCTCGACGCCGGCGCACACGGCATCACCGTGCATCCGCGGCCCGATGCCCGGCATATCCGGGCCGACGACGTGCGCGCACTGGCGAAACTGACGGCAGAGCGCGGCGTCGAGTTCAACATCGAAGGCAACCCGTTCGCGCCACCGCGCGACGGGTATCCCGGACTGTTCGCGCTGTGCGAAGAAACGCGTCCGGCGCAGGTCACCCTGGTGCCCGATGGCGATGCCCAACTGACCTCGGATCACGGCTTCGATTTCGCACGCGAGCGCGACGCGCTGGTTCCACTGGTTGCTGCATTCCGCGATCTGGGATGCAGGGTCAGTCTGTTTGCCGATGCAGGCGCGGACATCGACGCGGCGCATGCCAGCGGCGCTGATCGCATCGAGCTCTACACGGGTCCGTGGGCCGAAGCCTTCGATGCGGGAACGCCGGAGACCGCCCTGCCCGCTTTCGTGGCGACCGCACGCCAGGCACGCGCCGCGGGACTGGGTGTCAACGCCGGCCACGATCTGAGCCAGGCCAATCTCGGTCCGTTTCTCGCCGCGCTCGGCGGTATCGACGAAGTCTCGATCGGCCACGCGCTGATCGATGAGGCCCTGTACGACGGCCTGGACACGACCGTATGTCGCTATCTCGCGATCGCCGCCGCGGTGGTCGCGCGCGCCTGATCCGCGTTCGATCGGATCGCCTGATCGCAACACCGCTCTCGCTGCTTTCCAGCGCAACGGCTCCGCGCCGCCTTCTGATTTCTACAGCAGAACGATGCGCGTCCACGCACGTCGAATCCATCGCGTTCGTGCCTCGAACCCGCATCCGGCGTTACTAGCGCGCAAAAAAAACGCCGCCCGAAGGCGGCGTTCAAATCACTGCATCGATCACCGGCGCGTGCTGCAGGCCCGCGCCGATGTTTGTCGCGTATTACTGGGCCGCCACGAAGCCGATCTTCTGCATCTGCGCGTTCTTCGCTTCCGCCAGCACCTTGGCCAGCACGCCGTAATCGGCGTCGCCGCTGGTGTCGATCTCGAGCGTCGGCTGATTGGTCGGGTCACGCTGGACTTCCGACTCCATCATGTTGCGCAGTGCCGAGACTGGCGTCGGACTGTCGTTCCAGAAGATCTGGCCCGAACCGTCGATGCGCAGCCGGATCGGCTCCGGTGGTTCCACCGGATTCTCCGGCGGCGTCGTCGAACGCTGCGGGAGATCGATGTCGATTGGATAGGAAGCCTTCGGCGCCGTCACCATGAAGATGATCAGCAGCACCAACATCACGTCGCAGAGCGGAATGATGTTGATGTCGGCCATCGGGCCTTCGCCACCGGATGAAAATGCCATGCGTGTTGCTCCGGTTTACCTGTTTTCGACCGTGGCGATGAAGCCAACCTTGCGCATGCCCTGGGCCTGCGCAGTGTTGACGACCTCGTTGATCGTCCGGTACTTCGTCGTCGAGTCGCCACGGATGTTGACCGGCGGCTGCGGCGTCTTCTGGGCCTCGACCGAGAAAGCGCTCTCCAGCAGCTGGAGCGTCACCGGCTCGTCGTTGAGGTAGATGTCACCGGTTTCGGTGACCGCTACCGTCAGCGGCGTCGGGCCTGGTGCGTTTTCCGGCCGCTCGTCGAGGTTAGCTTCCGGCAACTCGACCTGCACCTTGTGCGCCATCAGTGGTGCCGTGACCATGAAGATGATCAGCAGCACCAGCATGACGTCGACAAGCGGGACGATGTTGATCGTGGCGTTGACCTTGTCGTTGCCACCACCTGAGCTGAAAGCCATATCTGAACTCCGTTGTCGCTACTGACGTGCGCGCTTCTTAGACCTTGGCCGGAGCCGGCGTCTCGCCGACGCGCGAACCGGTGGCGAAGAAGTCGTGCAGGTCGTGCGCGAAGGTGTCGAGCTTGTTGTTCGTACCGCGGTTCAGACGGACGAAGAAGTTGTAGCCGAGCACTGCCGGGATCGCGACGCCCAGACCGATGGCGGTCATGATCAGCGCCTCGCCGACGGGACCAGCCACTGCGCCGATATCGGCCTGGCCGCTGGCACCGATGCGGATCAGGGCGCGATAGATGCCCCACACCGTACCGAGCAGACCCACGAACGGCGCGGTCGCACCGACAGTGGCGAGCACGGTCAGACCGTCTTCGAGCTTCAGCGATTCGCGGGTCACGGCCTGACGCAGGGCGCGATCGACGAATTCCGAACGGTTGAGCGACTCGACCAGACGCGAACCTTCATGACGCTGGTGATGCGCGGCGGCCTGTGCGGCGTCGAGGGCGACCTTCGAGAAGGGCTCGCTCTTCGGCTGCTCTTCCATGAAGCGGATCGCGTCCTGCGCGTTCGAGGTTTCCCAGAACGTGTTGATCACGCGATCGGTGCTGCCCTTCAGGCGCGCGGCCTTGATGGCGTTGAAAATGATCCAGAAGATCGACATGGCCGACATCACGATCAGAACGATGAGCACGGTCCAGTTGACCGCGTCCATGTGCTCGATCATGTCAGCGAAGCCCATCGACTCCAGACCGGCAGCGTTGGACACAGCGGCGTTGGTGGTTTCCTGCAGCATGACGCTTACCTTCTAGATGTAGTGGTTTGAAGAGTGGAACGTTGACGCGTAAGTGTCGACGTCCCGAAGAACGCCGGTGTATCGGATACAGCGGAATCGATCAGCCGAGGTTGAAGTCGACCGGCACCCGGACGCGACCTGCAGCCGGCTGGCCATTCGACATGGCCGGTGCGAACGACCACTTGCGTGCGGCTTCGATCGCAGCGCGGTCGAGATCACGGTTGCGGCTGGACTTCTCGACCGACACGTTGGTGACGTTGCCGTTGGCGTCGACGTCGATGACCAGGATCACCGTGCCCTCGATCTGCGCGCGTGCAGCGGCAGGCGGGTAGCGCGGCGGATTCATGTTCTTCGACGAGATGTCGACGCTGGCGCCGATGTCGGCAGACGGTGCAGGCGGCGACGGCGGCGCGGGCGGCGGGGCCGGCGTATCCATCGGCGACGGATCGTCGAACACGACCGGCGGCGATTCCGGCGGCGGCGGCACCGGCGTCGGACGCGGCGGCGTCAGTTCCTTGATCGGCGTCGGCTTCGGCGGCTCAGGCGGCGGCGGCGGCGGCGGCGGCGGCGGCGGCGGCGGTTCGATGATCACCACACGCGTGGCCGCTTCTTCCTGCGCTGCGGCGTTCGGCGGATTGACGGGCGCGAGCAGCAACATGATCGCAGCGGCGTGGAACGCGACCACCATCGTGAAGCCGGCGATACGGCCCCAGTTCAGGCCCTCGTCTTCGTCGTTCCTGTCGGTCGTCGTCGAGCGTTGCGTCATGCGGAGAACTCTGGTGAGGCCGGGGCCGAAACCCCGGTGAAAAAGTTGAACTGCCAACCTGTTCGGTCGGCAGGAACCCTAAAGCTTATACCAATCCAAGTGGCCAGTACCATCCGTAATTCCGGCAACTTTTTTTTAACGGCCCGAGATGATGCGCTCGGCGTCTGTGTTGGATTTCAAGCCTTTTGCGATGGCCTGACGTGCGGCTTCCTTCGCTTCGTCCGCACGTCCTTCCTGGTGCAGGACACGCGCGAGATTGAGGTACGTCTCGCCATTCTCCGCGAGCGGTGCAGCCTTGCGCCACGCTGCGATTGCAGGCTCGATCTGCTCACTGAAATAGTTTGCCTGGCCGAGCGCCGCCATCGTGCGGTAATCCTCTTTGAGGATGTTCTTCTGAAGGCCTTCGTTGATCACCGCGATCGCTTCGCGCTCCTTGTTCTCGCTGTTGAGATACAGCGCGTAGAGGTTGCGATATTCGCTCTCTTCGGTGAGCTGGCCCGACGCGCGCAGACGCTCGAACACTTCGATCGCCTTGTCGTTCTGGTCGGTCTGGAGATACGACACCGCGAGATTGACCTGCGAGCGTTTGTCGCCCGGCGTTGCCTGCGCGACCTGCTCGGCGAGGCGCGTGGCTTCTGCGTTGTTGCCCGACTCGGCGTAGGACGCCATCAGGATCTGCTGCCACTGCGGATCGACTTCACCGCCTGCCTCGACCAGCGGCTTGAGCGTCGCGATCGCCTCCGGATAGCGCTCCAGGCGATACAGCAGATTGCCCTTCAGCGCCTGGTCCTTGGGATCGGTCGAACCCGATTCGGTGATGTAGCGGTCGAGCGAGACGAGCGCCTGGTCGTACTTCTCATCCTGCGCCTGCAGCTGCGAGACAATCAGCATCGCCTGGAAGTGGTTGTTGTTGTCGAGACCGCCGATGTCAATCGCCTGGTTGAGATAGGCGATCGCGCGATCGTTGTCCTCGTTGAGGAGCAACTGGCCGGCGAGCAGGCCCGCCATCGACTTGTCGTAAGCGTTGGCGGCGTCGTTGGCGAGAATCTCGTCTGCAACCGGCAGACCCTTTGCCGCGTCCGACGCGTTGCTCGCTTCCGACAGCGTGTTGAGCTGCTTGAGCAGGCGCGGGCTCGCGGACACGCCCGGCTCCTGACGGCTGCTGTTGGGATACAGCGCCTCGGCCTTCTGCGGCGCCTGGCGCGCGCTGCGGCGCTCGCTGCGATCGGCGCTGCGCGAAGAACGGTCGGCGCGGCTGCTGCGGTCGCTGCCTTCGTCCTGCGCGAGCGCCATCGACGGCGCAGCGAATGCGAGCAGGGCGGTCGTCAGGGCAGCGGCGAGCGCCTGCTGGGACATGCGGGACTTCGACATGGAATACCTCGATTGGCGGATGGCCCGCGGTACGCCGGGGGCCGGAGTCTGGATACGGCGATTATCGCCCGATGATGGTTGCGGAGATGCGTGCAGGCACGAGTGAAACGTGCTCAACCGCAGCGCGGACGCTTGCCTGCAGCCTGTGCCTGCTCATAGGTCGGCACGAGGCTCGCCGCCCGGGTCTGCAGCTCGTTGATGCGGTTCTCGGGATTGGGATGCGTCGACAACCACTGTGGCGGACGGCTGCCGCCGCTGGCCGCGATCATGTTCTGCCACAGGCCGACGGCCGCGCGCGGATCGAACCCGGCCTTGGCCATCAGATCCTGACCGACGACATCCGCCTCGGTTTCCTGCGTGCGCGTGCCGGGCAGCAGGAACGTCGTCTGCAACGCGGCACCACCGAGCTGGTTCGCCGACTGCTGCGCGCCTTCGCCGTAGCGCGAGCCCAGCGCAGCGCCGGCGACGCCCAGCAGACCCTGCGCGCCCATCTGGCGGGTGATGCGTTCGTCGTGATGATTTGCGTAGACGTGGCCGATCTCGTGCGCGATCACCGCAGCCAGCTGGTCCTGGTTCTGCGCGACCTTCAGGATGCCGGTGTGCACGCCGACCTTGCCGCCCGGCAGCGCGAACGCGTTCGGATTGTCGTCGACGAACACCACCGATTCCCAGTTGAGCTGCTGCCAGTTCGCCGGCAGTTCGCGGACGATATCGGTGACGATGCAGCGCACATAGGCCTGCTGCTTCGCATCGGTCGAGGCGCGCATCTGGGTCTTGGTCTCGGCGAATGCCTGCTCGCCCATCTGGTTGAGCTGGGCCTGCGAGACGGCGCCGACGTACTGGGTGCGTCCGGTCGGGGACGTGGTGGTCGCGCAGCCGGCGAGCAACACAGCCGCAGCGAGCGCCGCGATAGGCGTTTTCATGATGAGACCCCTGTTCAAGAACCCACGTTTTAGAACGGCGTGGATTAACACGCCGTCAACCGCGGCCTCCATACGGAGGCGCACGGTACGGGCGGATCACGACGGTTCAGACGTCGAGATTGGCGACCTTGAGTGCATTGTCATCGATGAATGCGCGACGCGGCTCGACCACATCGCCCATCAGCGTGCTGAAGATCTCGTCGGCGGCCACCGCGTCTTCGATCCGCACCTGGAGCAGGCGACGGGTGTCCGGGTTCACCGTGGTGTCCCAGAGCTGCTCGGGGTTCATTTCGCCCAGACCCTTGAAGCGCTGGATCTGACGGCCGCGCTTGGCCTCCTCGAGCAACCAGGCCTGCACCTCGGCGAAGGACTTCACCGCCTGCGCGCGGTTGCCGCGGACGATCTGCGCGCCCTCGCGTATCAGGCCGTGCAGTTCACGGGCGGCCTCGCCGATGGTGCGGAGTTCACCGCTCTCCAGCGTGGCGAGCGGGACCAGCTGGGTGACATCGAGGCCCATGTGCTGGCGATCGATGGTCAGCACGGGACCGCGCGCTTCGGTGGCCGGCTGCACCGCGAACTTGAAGCGCGGACGCCCCAAACCCTTCTGGTTCAGACGTGCCTCGAGCGCACGCAGCGCGGTGTCGATCTCGGCATCGGTGCCGGACGCGATCGGCGCGACGTCGAGCAGCAGCTCCATGACGGCCGGATCGTAGCGATGCGCGTTGCGGGCGATCGTGTCCTTGGCCGCGGCGAAGGTCAGCAGCAGCTTCTCCAGCGCGGCGCCTTCGATCGCGGGTTCGCCCAGGGCAGGTGTCAGTGCCGCGCTTTCGACGGCGTTGCCGGCGAGGTAGACATCGAGCGCGGCGTCATCCTTCAGGTAGAGTTCGTTCTTGCCCTGCTTGATCTTGTACAGCGGCGGCAGGCCGATGTAGACGTAGCCGCGCTCGATCAACTCCGGCATCTGCCGGTAGAAGAACGTCAGCAGCAGCGTGCGGATGTGCGATCCGTCCACGTCGGCGTCGGTCATGATGATGATGCGGTGGTAACGCAGCTTGTCCGGGTTGTATTCATCCTTGCCGATGCCGGTGCCGAGCGCGGTGATCAGCGTGCCGACTTCGGCACTGGCGAGCATGCGGTCGAAGCGCGCGCGCTCGACGTTGAGGATCTTGCCGCGCAGCGGCAGTACCGCCTGGTTCTTGCGGTTGCGACCCTGCTTGGCGGAGCCGCCGGCCGAGTCACCCTCGACGATGAAGAGCTCCGACAGCGCCGGATCCTTCTCCTGGCAGTCGGCCAGCTTGCCCGGCAGGCCGGCGATGTCGAGCGCACCCTTGCGGCGCGTCAGGTCGCGCGCCTTGCGGGCGGCCTCGCGGGCACGCGCGGCGTCGACGATCTTGCCGGCGATCGCGCGGGCCTCGTTCGGGTTCTCGTCGAGGAATTCCTGCAGACGCTGGCCGAAGGCGCTCTCGACCACCGGGCGGACCTCGGAGGACACCAGCTTTTCCTTGGTCTGCGAGGAGAAGCTCGGGTCCGGCACCTTGACCGACAGCACGGCGATCATGCCTTCGCGCATATCGTCGCCCGACAGTGCCACCTTGGCCTGCTTGGCGATACCGTTGCGTTCGATGTAGTTGGTCAGCGTGCGCGTCAGCGCGGCGCGGAAGCCGATCAGATGCGTGCCGCCGTCTTTCTGAGGAATGTTGTTGGTGAAGCAGAACATCGTTTCCTGGTAGGCGTCGGTCCACTGCAGCGCGACGTCCACCGTGATGCCGTTCTGCTCGCCGGTCACCGAGATCACGTTCGGGTGCAGCGGTGTCTTGAGCTGCGCCAGATGCTCGACGAACGAACGGATGCCGCCTTCGTATTCGAACAGGTCGCGACGCCCGTCACCGCGCAGGTCGACCAGATTGATCTTCACGCCGGAGTTGAGGAACGACAGCTCGCGCAGGCGACGGGCCAGGATGTCGTAGTGGAAGGTGACGTCGGAGAACGTCGCGACAGCCGGCCAGAAGCGCAGCAGCGTGCCGCGCTTGGTCGAGGGCTCACCGCGTTCGACGGGCGACACTGCTTCGCCCATCGCATATTCCTGGTGGTGGTGGAAGCCGTCGCGCCAGATGTCGAGGGTGAGCTTCTCGCTCAGCGCGTTGACCACCGAAACACCGACGCCATGCAGGCCGCCCGAGACTTTGTAACTGTTGTCGTCGAATTTACCGCCGGCGTGCAGCTGGGTCATGATGACCTCGGCCGCTGAAATGCCTTCTTCCTTGTGGATGTCGACCGGAATGCCGCGGCCGTTGTCCGACACCGACACCGATCCGTCTTCGTGGATAGTGACCACGATGTCGTCAGCGTGGCCCGCCAGGGCTTCGTCGATCGAGTTGTCGACGACCTCGAAGACCATGTGGTGCAGGCCGGTGCCGTCGTGCACGTCGCCGATGTACATACCGGGGCGCTTGCGCACGGCCTCGAGGCCACGCAGGACGGTGATTCGGCTGGAATCGTAATCGGAGTTCGCGGGGGCACCGCTGGAAATCGTCTCGTCGCTCATTCGGTTCGCTGTCTGGCCGGGAGCGCGGCGTCCCGGCGCGGCGTCCGGACAGGCCGGGCGCACACAGCAGGAATGGGCCGCAAGGGCGGAATTATAGCAGTTCGGGCCCCGGACCCCGGCCGGTGTTCCACGTGGAACACCAATGCGGCAGAAGCGTCTTCAAACCTGCTTCGGTGATGTTTCACGTGGAACACTACGCCACGCGCGAAACGTTGGATTGACCTCAGGCCTGCCGGACGACGCCGTGTTCCACGTGGAACGTCGTGGCCTCATCGAGCACTGCGTCCGGCCAGTGGTCCGGCCGCTCGGTTCCGGTGATCAGCACCTGCGCGCCCGCGTCCCGCAGATACGTCAGCACCTGTCGCTGGTGATGCCGATCCAGTTCGGACGCCAGATCGTCCAGTGCGATCACAGGCCAGCGCCCCTCGAAACGATCGGCGCAGTCCCGCGCCTGGGCGAGGAGACAGCACAGGGCGGACTGCTTCGCCTGGCCGCGCGAGAGCAGCGACTGCTCGGGTCGGTCATCGAAGCGGATCCTCCAGTCGGCACGGTGCGGCCCGACGCTGGTATGGCCCGCAGCGCGATCCCGGTCACGCGCCACCACCAGTGCATCTGCGAGCGACAGCTCGTGCCGGCGCCAACCCGGCAAAAACACCAGCTCCGGAACGCCCAGTGCGGGCGCGACCTGATGCGCAACCGTCTGCAGTGCGCCCTGCAGCCGTTGCAGATAGGCCTCACGTCGGGTGTCGAGCGGAATCGCCGCGTCGGCAAGTTCGTGGTCCCACGCATCCAGCTGCGAGCCGCCGGCGCCTGATTTGAGCAGGGCGTTGCGCTGTCGCAGCGCGCGGGCGTAGCGGCGCCATTGCTGGAGAAAGTCTTGTTCCACGTGGAACAGTCCCCAATCGAGAAACCGTCGGCGCACGTCGCTGCTGCCGGAGATCAGCGCGTGGCTTCCGGGTTCGAAGGTCACGACCATCAGCGCGGCGCAGAGATCGCCGAGCTGGCCAACATCCTCGCCGTCGAGGCGGCCGCTCCAGTCCTGACCGGTGTGACGCAGGCCGGCGCGACGGATGCGTTCCGGGTGCGCGGGATCCTCGCGCCATTCAGCGTAGAGCTCGACCGCCTCGCAGCCGCGTTGCACCAGCCCGTCGCGCACCCGGCCCCGGAAGCTGCGTCCGTAGGCCATCAGATGCAGCCCTTCGAGCACGCTGGTCTTCCCGGCCCCGTTGTCGCCCATCAGTAGATTCAGGCCAGGCCCGGGGCGCAGCGATGCCGGCTGCAAGTTGCGCACGTGGTGGAGGTCGAAGCGGGTGATCTGCACGGGAGTCCTGGAATGGCGTTTTCTGCGCCTGCCGCGGCGGGCGCACTCGTCGGGCTGGAACGGAAGACGCCCGGCAAGCCGGGCGTCGTGTTCCACGTGAAACATGTGTGGGCGACGTGCGCCCAGTCTACCGATGGCGTCAGAGACGCAGCGGCATCACCACGTGACGGCTGCGCTCGTCCGTCGCCTCGCGCACCAGCGCGGACGAGTTCGCATCACGCAGCTTCAGGATCACCTGCTCGCCGCGCAACGCGGTAAGCGCGTCCAACAGGTAATTCACGTTGAAGCCCACTGCCAGGTCGTCGACCTTGGTGTCGGCTTCGACTTCCTCGTGCGCCTCTTCCTGCTCGGGATTGTGCGCATTGATGCGGACCGTGCCCGGCGAGACTTCCAGCCGCACGCCGCGGTACTTCTCGTTCGACAGAATCGCCACGCGCTGCAGCGCGGCGCGCAGCAGCTCACGGTCGATCGTGACCTCGCGGTCGGCGCCGATCGGGATCACAGCCTCGTAATCCGGGAAGCGGCCATCGATCAGCTTGCTGGTGAAGGTCACATCGTCGCGTTTGACCCGCAGATGATTGCGGCCGAGCTCGAGCTCCAGGGTCTTGTCGCCACCTTCGAGCAGGCGCTGGAGTTCGGTCACGCCCTTGCGCGGCAGGATGATCTGGCGCTTGGTCTGGACCGGCGTCTCCAACGTCGTCTCGCACAGGGCAAGACGGTGACCGTCGGTGGCCACGCAGCGCAGGCGCGTATCGCCCAGATCGAACAGCAGGCCGTTGAGGTAATAACGGACGTCCTGCTGCGCCATCGCGAACGCAGTGCGCTCGATGAGTTCCTTGAGCGCAGCTTCGGGCACCGCAATCCGGTCGGTGGCTTCCACCTCGTCCACGGACGGGAAATCGCCGGCAGGCAGGCTCGACAGCGTGAAGCGGCTGCGACCGGCCTGTACGGTGATCTTCTCGCCGGACAGGGAGATCACGACCTTGCTGCCGTCGGGCAGCGCACGAACGATGTCGAACAGCTTGCGCGCCGGAATCGTGGTCTCGCCGTCCTGTGCATCGTCGACCGCACGGCGCGAGACCATCTCGACTTCGAGATCGGTACCGGTCAACGACAGCTGACCGTCCTGGACCTGGACCAGCAGGTTGGCCAGCACGGGCAGGGTCTGGCGGCGCTCGACGACGTTGACGACCTGGGCCAGCGGCTTGAGCAGTGTTTCGCGTTGGAGACTGAAACGCATGTCGGTGTTATCCCCTTGTCCCGTGCTTTTATAAAAAGGATATAAATCTAAAAATGGTGGTGCTGGGTGAGGCCAAAATCGGTTGGTATCTACTGCAAGCCACTGAATCAGCTGACTTTTTTGGACCTCCAAACCCGGTGGACAGTGCGGTGTGGAGTAGTGGATCAAGCTGTGGACAACTTTTGACCCCCAAAGTTGTCCACAGGCTCTCCACCTCCGGTCCCCCTGTTGTGCAGGACCCGGTGATGCACAGCTTACTCGCTGAGTTTACGGATCAGCTTGTCCCAGTCCTCGCGGAGTTTGCCGTCACTTTCGATCAGGGTGCGGATCTGCCGGCAGGCATGCAGGACGGTGGTGTGATCACGGCCCGCGAAGGCCTCCCCGATCTCGGGCAGGCTGTGCTCGGTGAGTTCCTTGGACAGCGCCATCGCCACCTGCCGGGGACGCGCCAGCGAACGCGTACGGCGCTTGGACAACAGGTCCTTGATCTGCAGGCCGTAGTAGTCGGCCACGACCTTCTGGATGTTGGACATGCTGATCGCCTGCTGCTGGGCGCGCAGCAGGTCGCGCAACGTTTCCTGGGCGAATTCGACGGTGATCGCCCGGCCCATGAAATTCGCACGAGCGGCCAGCGTATTGAGTGCGCCCTCGAGGTCGCGGACGTTCGAGTGCATCTTCTTGGCCAGCAGGAACGCCACGTCGTCCGGCACCTGGGTGCCGCGTTCGGCGGCCTTGGCCAGCACGATCGCCGCACGGGTCTCGAAATCGGGCGGATCGATCGCCACCGACAGGCCCCAGGCCAGGCGCGACTTCAGTCGCGGCTCCAGGCCGTCTACCTCACGCGGATAGCGGTCGCAGGTCATGATGATCTGCTGCTTGCTGTCGAACAGCGTGTTGAAGGTGTGGAAGAACTCTTCCTGGGTGCGGTCCTTGCCGGCGAAGAACTGGATGTCGTCGATCAACAGCGCGTCGATCTGGCGGAACTGGCGCTTGAACTGGTCGGAGGTCTTCTCCTGGATGGAACGGAAGAACGCGCTGTAGAACTCCTCCGAACGCAGATACAGCACGCGCGCACGGGGATTGGCCTGGCGCATCGCATTGCCGGCGGCAAACATCAGATGGGTCTTGCCCAGGCCCGTGCCGCCGTAGAGCAGCAGCGGGTTGTGCGCGCGGTCGCCCGGCTTGAGCGCAGCCTGCCAGGCGGCGGCGCGACCCATCTGGTTGCTGCGGCCCTCGACGAAGTTGTCGAAGGTGTAATGACTGTCCATGTTGCCGGCGAAGGCTTCGATCGGCGCGGCAGACTGGGACCGCGCGTCGCCGCCCGAAAACCCTGTCGCAGCCGGGGCTGGTACGGCGCGCGGGAGCGAACCGACCTGCAGGCTGACATCCTCGACGCCGGCGAAATGCGCCAGCAGCTCACGGATACGCGGCATGTACCGCGCCTGCACTTCGTCGCGGACGAAGGCATTGGGCGCGTAGAGCACGGTCGAGCGGTCGTCGGCGTGGGCCTGCAGCGGCTTGAGCCAGGTGTGGACATCCTCGGCCGGAAACTCGGCTTCGAGGCGTTGAAGGCAGCGGGGCCAGGCATCCATCATGCGGCGGAATTCGACAAAGCGGGCGCAGCCACGCAGGTGCGCGGCAAGGTCGCCGGGGAAGGGCACGCAGACTATCATGTCGCCACCCGCGGCCCGGTCCTGCGCGGCTCCTGCAGACCGCGCGTACACGCCGGCTTGACCGGGCCTGCACCAGGCCGCTAGAATTTCCGGTTCTATTCGTCACGTTGCCCGAAGGGCTCGACCATGGCTACCAAGCGCACTTATCAGCCCAGCAACCTCAAGCGCAAGCGCGATCACGGTTTCCGTGCCCGCATGGCGACGGCCGACGGCCGCAAGATCCTCGCGCGTCGCCGCGCGAAGGGCCGCAAGGTCCTCTCGGCCTGAAGCCCTCCGGGTCGGTGAGTCGCGTCTCTGCACTCCCGACCCGTTCTGCAGCGCAGCTTCCATGACCGCCGGTGTCCGCTATCCGCGGCACGTGCGTGTGCGCGCGCGTGCGGATTTCGATCGAATCTTCGCCAGTGCGACGCGGACCGCGTCGCCGATGCTGGCGTTGCACCTGTTGTCCGAAGAAGGCCCGGCACGTCTGGGCCTGGCGGTCTCGCGCAAGGTCGACAAGCGCGCCGTCGGTCGCAACCGGATCAAGCGCGTGCTGCGCGATGCCTTCCGCCTGATGCAGCCACAGATGGCGCCGGGCAGTTATGTCGTCGTGGCCCGTCCGGCCGCGGCGCAGGCCGACAATCCCGCGTTGCGCGCAGCCTTCCTCAATGTGTTGCGGCGCGCCCGCGCGTTGCCGCCGTCATCTGCGGCCGGCACAATGCCCGCCTCCCCGATTCCATCCACGCCGGTGTCTTCCGGCGCATGAGCTTGCCTGCCTGATGAACCAGATTCGTACTTTCCTCGTCCTCGCCTGGCTGATGGTGGCCGTGTTGTTGTGGATGGAGTGGGGCAAGGAAAAGACCGCAGCCGCGACCCAGCCGCAGACCAGCGCTGCCCAGGCGTCGCCCTCGGTCACCGTGCCGGGCGCTGCCGCCGGCAGTGCCGCGGTGCCGACCGCGCCCACCGATGCCGCGCCGGTGCCGCCCGCGCCGGGCGCTGCGCCGGTTGCCGCCGCTGCCGCACCGGCTGCCCGCCAGGTCGTCGCCCAGACCGACGTACTGCGGGTCGTGCTCGACGCCGGCAACGTGATCGAAGCCGATCTGCTGGCGTATCCGCAGACCCGCGAAGACGGCGCACCGCCGGTGCGGATGTTCGACACCGATCCGCTGCATTACTACGCCGCGCAGACCGGCTGGGTCAGCAGCAGCAATGCCGCGCCGAGCCACGAGGGCCAGTTCGTGCCCGAAGGCACCACCACGTCGGCGACGCTTGCCGAAGGCGAGAACAGCGTCATCGTGCCGTTCGTGTGGACCGGCGCCGATGGCGTGACGATCCGCCGCAGCTTCGTGCTGACCCGCGGCGACTACGCGATCGAAGTCCGCGACGAAATCGTCAACACCGGCACGTCCGCGTGGCAGGGCTTCCCGTACCGCCAGCTGATCCGCACCGCACCGGCGGTCAAGCGCGGCATGACCAATCCCGAGTCCTACAGCCTGGTCGGCGCCACCTGGTTCGGCAGCGACATCGGCTACAGCCGTCGCCAGCTCAGCGACTTCGAGAGCGACGGTCCGCTCAATGCGAAGGACAGCCAGATCTGGATCGCGATGGTCCAGCACCATTTCTTCAGTGCGTGGATCCCGCGTCCCGACGACACCGGCACGATCTCGATGCAGATCGATCGCAGCACCGGCGCGCCGCGCTATCTGATCCGCGAGTTCGGTGCGCCGATCGCAGTCGCCGCTGGCCAGCAGGCTTCGACCACCGCGCGTCTGTGGGTGGGTCCGAAGCAGGTCGATCTGATCCAGGCGCAGGGCGTGCGCGGGCTCGACCGCGTGGTCGACTACAGCCGCTTCTCGATCTTCGCGATGCTCGGCGAAGGCCTGTTCTGGGTGCTGGCCAAGCTGCACGGGCTGATCGGCAACTGGGGCTGGTCGATCATCGGTCTGGTGCTGCTGGTGAAGCTGGCGCTGTATCCGCTGTCGGTCGCCCAGTACAAGTCGATGGCGAAGATGCGCAAGTTCCAGCCGCGCATCGCCCAGCTCAAGGAGCGCTACGGCGACGACAAGCAGAAGTTCCAGCAGGCCATGATGGAGCTCTACAAGAAAGAGAAGATCAACCCGATCGGCGGCTGTCTGCCGGTGCTGCTGCAGATGCCGGTGTTCTTCGCGCTGTACTGGGTCCTGCTCGAGTCGGTGGAACTGCGCCACACGCCGTGGATGCTGTGGATCCAGGATCTGACCGCGCGCGATCCCTATTTCATCCTGCCGGTGCTCAACATCGCGATCATGTGGATGACGCAGAAGCTCACGCCGATGGTCGGCATGGATCCGATGCAGGCGAAGATCATGCAGTTCATGCCGCTGGTGTTCGGCGCGATCATGATCTTCTTCCCGTCCGGTCTGGTGCTGTACTGGGTCACCAACGGCGGCCTCGGCCTGCTGCAGCAGTGGTGGATGATCCGCCGCTACAGCGAGGCGCCGGCGAAGGCCTGACGGCCGCGCTGACGCCATTTCCACGAGCCCGCCGCATGGCGGGCTCGTGCGTTGAGGAGGAGCGACATGACGACATCGACCGAGACCATCGCCGCAATCGCCACCGCGCCCGGCGCCGGCGGCGTCGGCATCGTGCGTCTGTCGGGTCCGGCGTCGCTGTCGATCGCACGTGCGGTCTGCGGACGCGCCTTGCGCGCACGCCATGCTCACCACGTGCGGTTCCGCGACGGTGATGGCGCGGTGCTGGACGACGGCCTCGCGCTCGCGTTCCCCGGCCCGGCCAGCTACACCGGCGAGGATGTCGTCGAGCTGCAGGCGCACGGCAGCCCGGTCGTGCTGCAGCAACTCCTGTCGCGCTGTCGCGCGCTGGGCGCGCGACTCGCGCGGCCCGGTGAGTTCAGCGAACGCGCGTTTCTCAACGGCCGCCTCGATCTCGCCCAGGCCGAGGCGGTCGCCGATCTGATCGCCGCCGGCGACGAACGCGCCGCGCGTGCGGCCCGTCGCGCGCTCGACGGCGTGTTCTCCGATCGCTGCGAGGCAGTCGCTGCCGAGCTGCTGCACCTGCGCGTTTACGTCGAAGCGATGATCGATTTCTCCGACGAGCCGATCGACACGCTTGGCGGCGACGAGGTCGCGCGGCGCATCGACGCACTCGCCGCGGCGCTGTCGCAACTGCTGGCCGAAGCCGAACAGGGCCGACGTCTGCGCGACGGCCTGCATGCGGTGATCGTCGGCCCGCCCAATGCCGGCAAGAGTTCGCTGCTCAATGCGCTGGCCGGCGTGGACCGCGCGATCGTCACCGACATCGCCGGCACCACGCGCGACCTGCTGCACGAGACGCTGCGCATCGGCGGGGTCGAACTCACTCTGGTCGACACTGCGGGCCTGCGCATCGAGGGCGACGCGATCGAGCGCGAAGGCATGCGCCGCGCCCGCGCCGAACTGCAGCGCGCCGACCTCGCACTGGTGGTGCTCGATGCGCGCGAACCGGCTGCAGGTTGGGCATCGGTGGAAGACGCCATCGCCGACGTCGCCGACCGCATCGTCGTGCACAACAAGACCGATCTGCTGGCCGCCGATGCATCGGCGACGCACGACGGGCTGCAGGTGTCCGCGCGCACCGGCTCCGGTCTCGATACCCTGCGCGGTGCATTGCAGTCGCGTCTCGGTGGCGACGCGCTGGCGGGCGAAGGCGCGTTCACCGCGCGGCAGCGGCATGTCGATGCATTGCGCGACGCCGCCGACGCGGTCGACGACGCACGGGGCACCCTCGCTGCGCAGCATCTCGAACTCGCCGCCGAATCGTTGCGCGTCGCGCACGATGCGGTCGGCGCGATCACCGGGCGGATCCTGCCCGACGATCTGCTCGGGCACATCTTCTCAAGTTTCTGCATCGGCAAATAGCCGGCAATCGCGGCGCCGAACAGGCGGCATCGACGGCGATCAACACATCAAGATTCGTGATCGCGTCGACAGCCTGCGCGCCCCGCGAACCCGCAAGCATTGACAAATCGTCTCCACTGACGCGTTCTACGCACTCTTGCGGACATGCATCCTTGGGGAAAGATGATGGTCTCGAAGATTCCGACGACCCGTCGCGCGTCCCGCGCGCGGCTGGCCGCCGCCGTGGGTCTCGCCTGTGTACTCGCCGCCTGCGGACGCAGCGACGAGGCCGAAGCGCCTGTCGCCGCCGCGCCGGGCGCGGTCACCGCGCAGGCCAGCCAGCAGGCCGCCGCGCGTCAACAGGCGGCCGACGATGCGATCGCAGGGCTCTCGGTCGACGAGCTGCGCAGCGCAGGCGCGGCCGCGTATCAGGAAAGCCGGCTGTATGCGCCGGCCGGCGAGAACGCGATGGAGTACTACCTCGCGTTGCGCGAGAAGCAGGCCGGTGACGCTGCGGCATCGAGCGCGCTGATTGACCTGCTGCCGATGAGCGTCATCGCCACCGAGCAGAGCCGCGACCGCGGCGATTATGCCGAAGCGCGTCGTCTGCTCGGCCTGATCGAGCGTGCCGACAGCAAGCATCCGGCGCTCGAGCGCCTGCGCGCGAGCATCGCCACCTCCGAGGAACAGGCCGCGGCCCGCGTCGAGCAGCAGAAACTGACCGCCGAACAGGAAGCCCAGCGCGCACAGACCGTCGAACGCGAACGCGTGGCGCAACAGCAGCAGCAACAGGCCGCCGCCGCGCAGCAGCTGGCCCAACAGCAGACCGTGACCGACCAGGCGGCACGCGAAGAGACTGCCCGTCAGACTGCTGCCCGAGAAGAAGCCGCACGCCCGCAGCCGGCCCGCCCCGAGCCTGCGCCGCAGGAAACCCCTGCGCCCGCGCCCGCAACGTCCGCACCGGCCGCCGCGCCCGCGCAGCTGCGTCCACTGAGCACGCCTGCCCCGCGCTATCCCGCCGACGCCCTGCGCGCCGGGACGAGTGGCGAAGTCATGGTCGAGTTCACCGTCGGTGTCGACGGGTCGGTCAGCAACGCCCGCGTGGTCCGAGCCGATCCACCGCGCACGTTCGATCGCGAGGCGTTGGCGGCCGTGCGGCGTTGGCGGTTCGAGCCGGTGCCGGCGCCGGTGACGACGCGACGCACGATCGGGTTCGCGCCGACGGCGAATTGATCCAGCGTCGTGCATCTGCCTTTCGGCATCTGCTTGCTCGAACGACATGTTCCATCGCCGACCGTCGGACCCGGACCGCGGTGCGCCAGGGTGTGCGGTGCTGTTGGGCCGAGGCAGGATGACGTCGCAGAATCCCGCTCGAACGCCTGGACGGACCTACTACGTCGGGATTGATGCGCGTTCTTCGGTGCGAGCGATTCTGGCGTGAACCGAATCACCGGCCTGAAGACGCTCCGTCGTCGGACATGGACGACGCGCGAAGCGCAAGCGCGTCATGGGCTGATCTTCACCAGCAACTTCCCGAAATTCTTACCGGCCAGCATCCCGATGAACGCCTGCGGCGCGTTCTCCAGCCCTTCGACCACATCCTCCCGATACCGCACGCGCCCATCGCGCAACCACTGCCCCATCTCACGCACGAACTCGGGATAGAGCGCGATGAAATCGCGCTGGATGAAACCGCGCACCGTCAGATGTCGGCTGAGGATCGCGCCCATCAGCTGCGGCACGCGGTCAGGGCCGGACGGCGGGGCAGTGTTGTTGTAATGGGCGACGAGGCCGCACACCGGAATGCGGGCGAAATCGTTGAGCAGGGGCAGTACAGCGTCGAACACCTTGCCGCCGACGTTCTCGAAGTAGACGTCGATGCCGTCCGGGCACGCTGCGGCCAGCTGTTCGGCGAAATCGTCGGCGCGGTGGTCGAGGGCGACATCGAAGCCGAGGTCATCGCGGACGTGCGCGACCTTGTCCGGGCCGCCCGCGATACCGACAGCGCGTGCGCCATGCAGTTTCGCGATCTGGCCGACAGTCGCGCCGACCGGTCCGCTCGCTGCAGCGACGACGACGGTTTCGCCGTGTTGCGGCTTGCCGATCTCGTGCAGGCCGGCGTAGGCAGTGAAGCCGGGCATGCCGTGTACGCCGAGAGCGGTCTGCACCGGCAGGCCGGCGGGGTCGAGCTTGCGACGCAGACTTTCACCGTCGACGACCGCGTGCGTCTGCCAACCGGCATGCGCGAGCACCAGATCGCCTGGCGACCACGCCGGATGCAGCGAGTGCACGACTTCCGAGATCGTGCCGCCATCCATGACTTCGCCGATCTCGACCGGCGCGGCGTAGGAGCGACCGGCGTTCATGCGGCCGCGCATGTATGGGTCGAGCGACAGCCAGCGGTTGCGCAGCAGCACCTGGCCGTTGCGTGGCGCAGGCAGCTGGAAAGTCTCGACCCGAAAATCTTCGGCTTTCGGCGCGCCTGTGGGACGTGCGGCGAGCACGATGCGGGTGGCGGTGGAGTCGCTCATCGGGTCGGCCTGTTCGATTGGACGCCCTTCATAGCGCACGCGACCGTGCGGCGCCGTCAATCGCGGTGCGCGCAGCGACCGCTCATCCGGCGCTCGCGCCGTCGAGTGCGGCGATATCGGACTTCGTCAGCAGCAACGTGCGCGCTGCGGCCAGTTCGCGCAGCTGGTGGATGCTGGTCGCGCTGACGATCGGCGCGGTCACGCCGGGCCGTGCGATCAACCAGGCGAGCGCGACCTGGGCCACGGTCGCCGCATGCCGGCACGCGGCATCGTCGAGCGCAGCGAGCACGCGCTTGCCGCGTGCATTGAGGTACTGCTTCACGACCTGCGCACCGCGCGCGCTGCTCTTCGCGGCATCGGCCTCGGTGCGGTACTTGCCGCTGAGAAAGCCGCTCGCCAGCGAGTAGTAACCGATCACGCCGAGTCCGTGTTCGCGCACCAGCGGTTCCAGCCCGGCCTCGTAACCGGCACGGTCGACGAGGTTGTACTCGGGCTGCAGCGTTTCGTAACGCGGCAGGTTGTGGCGCTTGGCCACGTCGAGCGCCTCGGCCAGACGCGGCGCGGTGTAGTTCGACGCGCCGATCGCGCGCACCTTGCCCTGTTCGATCAGGCGCGAGAACGCGCCGAGCGTGTCTTCCAGCGGCACCGACGGGTCGTCCTCGTGCGCTTGGTAGAGATCGATGACGTCGGTCTGCAGGCGACGTAGCGAGTCCTCGCACGCGGCCTGGATGTTGGCCGGCGACAGGCCCTTGCGCTGCGGCCACTTGGCGACCTTGGTGGCGATCACCACGCGGTCGCGCTTGCCGCTCTTGTGCAGCCAGCGGCCGATCAGCGTCTCCGATTCGCCGCCCTCGTTGCCGTCGACCCAGGCCGAGTACACGTCGGCGGTGTCGACCAGATTGAGACCCAGCGCGACGCATTCGTCGAGCAACGCGTGCGTCGTCGCCTCGTCGGCGCTCCAGCCGAAGACGTTGCCGCCGAACGCCAGCGGCGAGACCTTGAGTCCCGAGCGTCCGAGTTCGCGTTCCGACATGTGCCGCTCCTGCTGCATTAAAGAATGGACACAGCATAGGCAGGCCCCACGCGCGATCGACACCGTGGACCGCGCAAAGCAGTGTTCCGGCGCAGCGCCGATCCGCGCTGTACGACGGGCGGCGGCGTTCGCCACGCGGCTTGTGGCACCCTTTGCGCCACGTCCGCGTCCGGAGTTCCGCCCATGCAACGCAGCTTGTCGTTCTGCGCCGTCGCCCTGATCGCCCTCGCCGGCTGTGCCAGCGCGCCGCAGATGCCCGCCGATTCGGCCGCCGACCTCGATTCCAGCAATGTCGCCCGCCTCGATGCCGCGCTCGCAGGCGACTGGCGCAGCGCCGAGAACCGCGCGCGTGACCAGTACCGTCATCCGCGCGAAACGCTGGCGTTCTTCGGCGTGCGTCCGGAGCAGACCGTCATCGAGATCACCCCCGGCAGCGGCGCGTGGTACGCCGAGGTGCTGGCGCCGTATCTGCGCGACAACGGCCGCTACATCGCTGCAATGGTCGATCCGGCGAGTGCCGCCGAAGGTCGTGGCCGCGATTACCAGACCAGCCAGCGCGATGGCCTGCAGGCCCGCTTCAACGGCGCGCCCGCGCAGTTCGATCGTGCGCGCATGGTGAGCTACGACCCCAAGGCGCCGCGCTTCGGCCCGTCGAACTCCGCCGATGTCGTGCTGACGTTCCGCAACGTGCACAACTGGCGTTCGTCCGGTCAGGCCGAAGCGATGTTCAAGGGCTTCTACGATGTGTTGCGCCCGGGCGGCGTGCTCGGCGTGGTCGAACATCGTGCCAAGACCGACGTGCCGGCCGACGACCGTAGCGGCTATGTCGGCACCGCGCAGGTCATCGCGCTCGCCCAGGCCGCGGGTTTCCGCGTCGACGGCAGCAGCGAGGTCAATGCGAATCCGAAGGACACCCGCGACCATCCCGATGGCGTATGGATGCTGCCGCCGGCCAACCGGCACGCCCCTGCGGACGCCGCGAAGTACGCCGCGATCGGCGAGAGCGACCGGATGACGCTCCGGTTCGTGAAGCCTTGAAGCCGTGAGGGCGTAAGCGGTCAGACGTCAGTGCTGGACGATCTCGGTCGTCCGGTGCTGGTGTCGGTCGCGATGCCGTTCTGATCGATCTGCGAATTCCATGCTCGTCGCGTTCAACAAGCCCTACGGTGTGCTCTGCCAGTTCACCGACCGCAGCACGCCGCCGCGCCCCACGCTGGCCGGCTTCGGCCTGCCGCCCGACGTCTACGCCGCCGGCCGTCTCGATCACGACAGCGAAGGCCTGCTGCTGCTGACCGACGACGGCCCACTGGCCAACCGCATCACCGATCCGCGCCACAAGCTGCCCAAGACCTATCGGGTGCAGGTTGAAGGCACCCCGTCGTCGGACCAGCTGCAGGCCCTGCGCGACGGGGTGACGCTCAACGATGGCCCGACCCGTCCGGCGCAAGTCACGTTGCTCGATCCGTCGCCGATGCTGTGGCCGCGCGATCCGCCCGTGCGTTTCCGCAAGACCGTGCCCGATGCCTGGCTGGAACTGACCATCCGGGAAGGCCGCAACCGCCAGGTGCGACGCATGACCGCAGCGGTCGGACTGCCCACGCTGCGGCTGGTGCGCACAACGATCGGCGACTGGTCGCTGGGCGACCTCGTCCCGGGTGCCTGGCGGGCTCTCGGCGCCCCCATCCATCCGGACCGCATCCGCAGCTGACCGGGATTCTGTTAACGTGCCGGGCGGACAGCGGACGTCTGTCGCGCGCCGCCCATTCCCCGTTCGGGGTCAGCCCGGAAGCCAATGCCGAACTCTGCAAACGCCAGCGGTCGCATCCTCGTTGTCGATGACCAGCCAGCAAACCTGCGTGTCGTCAGTTCGCTGCTGAGCCGTCACGGCTACGAAGTGCAGACGGCGCCCGACGGCGCCGAAGCGTTGGCGATGCTCGAGGCGCGCCAGCCTGACCTGTTGCTGCTCGACATGCTGATGCCGAACATGGACGGCTTCGCGCTGCTGGCCGAGATCAAGCAGAACCCGGATCTGTTGCGCCTGCCGGTGGTGTTCCTCACCGTCGCCCAGGATCGCGAACTGCTGCTGCGTGCGTTCGACGCCGGCGCGGTCGACTACGTCACCAAGCCGTTCATGCCCGAAGAGCTGCTCGCACGCGTCAACGCGCACGTCGGCCTCAAGCAGACCCGCGATCGCCTCGAGCGCATCGCGCGCGAGCGCCAGGAACTGGTGAACCTGGTCGCGCACGATCTGAAGAATCCGCTGTCGAGCATCTGGTTCGCCAGCGACATGCTGGTCAAGAACGAGACCAAGCCCGAGCGCATTCCGCGTTACCACAAGATGATCCACGAGAGCGCCGAAGACGCGCTCGGCTACATCCGGCGCTACCTGGAAACCCAGGACACCTCGCGCAAGGCCGCCGAGGCCTCGCAGGCCACCGGTCTGCGCGACGTGCTGGACTGGATCGTCGCGCGCTACGCCATGCAGTTCGAGGATCGCGGCGTGCAACTGCAGGCGCGCGCGCCCGATGCCGCGCCGATGGTCGCCATCGACGGGCTGGTGTTGCGCCAGGTCGCCGAGAACCTGATCACCAATGCGATCAAGTACGCGCCCGACAGCAACGTCGACATTTCGCTGCGCAGCGGCGGCGTGGGCTTCTGGCAGCTGCTCGTCGAAGACCGCGGCCCGGGCATTGCCCGCGACCAGCAGCACGCGCTGTTCCGGCCGTTCCAGCGGCTCGCCCATGCCGGCAAGGACGATGGCCGCTCCAGCGGTCTAGGCCTGTCGCTGGCCAAGCAGATCATCGTCGACCTCGGTGGCCAGCTCTGGTACGAGGATCGCGAAGGCGGCGGTGCGCGCTTCATCGTCGAGTTGCCCCAGGTCTCCGCCGACGCGGAGCGTCCTGGCGCGACTGCCGTGTCGGACTCGCGGACATAAAAAACGCGGGCCTGAGGCCCGCGTCTGGTCGACCCGCGCCTGGCCGCATGGCCAGCGCACGGATGATCGTTTGACTCAGTCGTTGTTGTTCGCGGTCGGCGCGCCGCGACGTGCAGTCGTACGCTTGCGGGCCGATGCGCGGGTTGGCTCGATGCGGCGCGAGCTGCCTTCGACAGCACCGCCTTCCTTGCGCTTCTTGTATTGGCGGGCCGCCACCCAGACCAGACCGGCGCCGATCACCGATGCGGCCAGAATCGCCGGGTTGCGACGCAGAAAGCCGCCTGCCAGCTTGGTGCCGGTACGTGCTGCGCCAAGCGCGACGCCCGTCTGCAACCACTTCTCGGCTGAATCGGGGATCGCATGACGCAGGCTGTCGCCTGCTTGGCCGACCAGCGACAGTGCCTTGTCGGACAACGCTTCGAACTTGCTCATGGAATGACCTCGGATGTCCGATGTGGGATGCAGGAGTCTTCGTTACCGGCTGTCGAACTGGCGTGAGCGCTGCGGATCACAGCGATCACCGTTTGGCTGACGTTCGGTCAACGGGGCGTGTGCCGTCTCAGGTGCCGCGCGGTTTCGCGCGATGCGTTGCGGGCGCGTTCCAGGGATCTTCCGGCCAGGGATGTTTCGGATACCGCCCCTTCATTTCCTTGCGTACTTCGGGATACGTCCGCTCCCAGAAGCCTGCAAGGTCGCGCGTTACCTGCAACGGGCGCCCGGCGGGCGACAGCAGATGGATCGTCAGCGGTACGCGGCCGTCGGCGACGCCCGGCGTCTTCGTCAGGCCGAACAGTTCCTGCAGCCTGACCGCCAGGACCGGCGGCGCGGGTGTGCCGTCGGCCTCGATCGCGTAGTCGATGGCGCGCGCCATGCCCGACGGCACGGTGATGCGCACCGGCGCGAGACGGTCGAGCTGCTGGCGCAGCGACCAGTCCAGGCGGTTCTGCAAGGCGTCGGCCAGTGCGTCCGCGCCGAGTGCATCGAGCCGGGTGATGCCGTTGAACGCGGGACGCAACCATGCATCGCGCGTGGCCAGCAGCGCCGCGTCCGAGAGATCCGGCAACGCGAGTTCGGGCATCCACGCACGCACGGCCTGCACACGCGCCTGCCATTGCCGCAGGCCGTCGCGCCACGGCAGCACGTCGAGGCCGAGCGCGCCGACCGCATCGCTCAGTGCCTGCGCCGCCTGGGCCGGATCCACGCGACCATTGGCGCGCGCATCGAGCACGATCCCGTCGAAGCGGCGCACCCGCTCACCGACCAGCGCGCGGCGTTCGGCATCCCATCGCGTCTCGTCGGCATCGGTGAAGCGCGTCGGCCATTGCCGGCGCAGCCGGGCTTCGTCAATCGGGGCGCCGCGCAGCAGCAGAGCGTCCTTGGCCTCGTGGCGCAACTCGCTGGCGACGATCCATGGTTCGCCGCGCAGCGTGCTGTCGTCGAACAGGCGCGCCATGCGGCCGTTGCTGAGCGTGTAGCGCGCATCATCGCGTGCGTGCCGATAGCCGATGCGATCGGGAAATGCATGGCCGAGCAGATCGCCGAGCAGATGCGCGGGTGCGGACAAGGGCGGCGCGGCGTCGAGTTTCAGGCGTCGGCGCCATTGTTTGGCGGCCGCATCGATCGCGGCGAGTGCGCCGCGTTGCGCATCAGCGGGCGTGCGTCCACTGCGGAATGCGGCCAGCGCCTGCCAGCGCGCGGCCACGCCATCCGAACGTGGTGCGCCCGGCAAGGGCCGCAGCGGATCGCGCGCTTCCAGCAGCGCACACAGATCGCAGGCCAGTGCGCGCTCGCCGGCATCCGCGCCGGCCAGGAGCATCGCCGCGAGGCGTGGATGCGTGCCGAGCGCGAGCATGCGGCGCCCGGTCTGCGTGATCGCACCGCGCGTATCCAGCGCATCGAGGCGCTGCAGCAGATCGTGCGCGGCGCCCATTGCACCGGCCGGTGGCGGATCCGGAAACGCGAGCAATGGATCGCCCCAGGCGGCGAGTTCGAGCGCGAGTGCGGCGAGATCGACCTGCGCAATCTCCGGCCGCCGCTGCGGTTCGAGCCGCTGCGATTCCGGCCACAGGCGCAGCGCCACGCCTGACGCGACACGCCCCGCGCGGCCGGCGCGCTGGTCGGCCGAAGCCTGCGAGATCGCGACGATCTCCAGACGCGAGAAGCCACTGTTGGGATCGAAGCGCGGCTCGCGCGCCTGACCGCTGTCGACGACGATGCGCACACCCGGCAGCGTCACGCTGCTCTCGGCGACGTTGGTCGCCAGCACCACGCGGCGCAGGCCGTCGGTGGCGGGCTGCAGCACGTGCGTCTGCGCGTCGACCGGCAGTTCGCCATGCAGCGACAGCAGTTCGACATCGGCCGGCAACGCGGCTTCGAGCTGCGCGCGGCAGCGTGCGATTTCGCGCTGGCCGGGCAGGAATACCAGCGCATCGCCGGGCTGCGTCGCGAGTGCGTCGACGAGCACGCGCCGCACCTGGTGTTCGAGCGCCTCGTCGCGCTTCGGCGGTGCATGCGACACGTCGACCGGAAAGCTGCGGCCCGCGCTCGACAGCCGTGGCGCATCGAGCCATTGCGCGATGCGCGCGCCGTCGAGCGTCGCCGACATCACCACCAGGCGCAGGTCTTCGCGCAGACCGGTCTGCACGTCGCGCGCGAGGGCGAGGCCGAGATCGCCGGCGAGATGGCGTTCGTGGAATTCGTCGAACAGCAGCGCGCCGACGTCGGCGAGCTCGGGATCGTCCTGCAGCATCCGCGTCAGGATACCTTCGGTGACGACCTCGATCCGCGTGCGCGCACTGATGCGCTGCTCGAAGCGGATGCGATAGCCCACGACGCCGCCGATGTCTTCGCCGAGCTGGCGCGCCATGAACGTCGCCGCCGAGCGCGCGGCGACGCGTCGCGGTTCCAGCATCACGATCTTCCGGTCGCCCAGCCACGGCGCATCGCGCAGCGCCAGCGGCACCTGCGTGGTCTTGCCCGCGCCCGGCGGCGCTTCGAGTACCAGACGCGAATGCGCGGCGAGGCTGGAGACGATCTCCGGCAACAACGACGTGATGGGAAAGACGGGAGAGGCGGCGTGCGTCACGGCGCACAGGCTAACGACGTCACGCATCGGCGTCGATGCACGCATGCAAGGGTTTGCCCCGGTATCGGTGGTCATCGCCGGCGACTAGATTCGGCCGCTGCACCGTCACCGGATCCGCCATGCGCGCTCGCCTTCGTCGTCTTCCGCACGTCCTGCTGCTCTGCGGCCTGTCCGCGACCGCGCCCGCCGCGTTCGCCGAGGTCTTCATCAACGAGCTGCATTACGACAACGCGGGCGCGGATGTCGGCGAAGCGGTGGAGATCGTCGCGACCGCAGGCGAAAACCTCTCCGGCTATCGCGTGTGGCTCTACAACGGCAGCAACGCGCCGAATGCGGCGGCGACCTACGGCAATGCCGCGGTGCCGGCCGCGCAGGCGCGCAGTTGCGGCGCGAGCGTCGGCATCGCCACTGTCACCTGGCCGCGCGATGGTCTGCAGAACGGGCCGAACGACGGCATCGCGCTGGTCGACCGCGCCGGGAACGTCGTGCAGTTCATCAGCTACGAAGGCACGATCGTCGCCGGCAACGGCCCGGCCGCCGGACTGACCAGCCAGAACCTGCCGGTGTCGGAGAGCGCGACCGCACCCGTCGGCACGTCGCTGCAACTGACCGGTAACGGCAGCACGGCCGCGGACTTCGACTGGGCGCCGTCGTCGACGCAGACCTTCGGTGCCTGCAACACCGGCCAGACCTTGGGCGGCAGTGGCAGTGGCGGCGACACCACGGCGCCGTCGATCACTGCGACCACGCCGGCCAGCGGTGCATCCGATTTCCCGGCAGCCGGCGATCTGTCGGTGTCCTTCAGCGAAGCGGTCACGTTGGCCAGCGGCGCGTTCGCACTGCAATGCGCGACCTCGGGCGCGGTGACACTCGACCACGCGAACAGCGGCAGCACGCTCGCCATCGGCACCGGTACCGCGCTGCATGCCGGCGAAGCCTGCACGCTGACGGTCAACGCGACTGCTGTGACCGATGCCGCCGGCCTGTCGCCGGCTGGCAATACCGTCATCGCGTTCAACGTCGCCAGCAGCGGTGGCGGTGGCGACAGCGGCGACTACTACGCACGCGTCAACAGCAGCAGCCCCGGCCAGCTGCGTTGCTCGCTGCACGCCACGATCCGCGGCCACACCTCGTATCCCTACAGCGGCGGCACCACGAACACCTGGACGATCCTCGAAATCGCCGACGAGGATCCGACCGACAGCGGCAAGGTGCTCGATGTCTACCGCAACCGCAGCTACACCAAGGGCGGCGGCCGCGCAGGCACCGGCAGCGGACTGACCTACAACCGCGAACACACCTGGCCCAAGTCGCTCGGCTTCCCGTCGACCAGCGGCGACAAGGGCCTGCCGAACGCGCCGCACACCGATGCGCACATGCTCTATCTCAGTGACACCGACCACAACTCGGCGCGCGGCAACAAACCGCTGGCCGATTGCACGGCGTCGGCCAACTGCAGCGAACGCGCGACCGAAGCGAACCAGGGCGTTGGCGGCGGTACCGGCCTGTTCCCGGGCAATTCGAACTGGACCAACGCCAGCGGCTTCCAGGTCTGGGGCCACCGCAAGGGCGATGTCGCACGCGCGGTGCTGTACATGGCGATCCGCTACGAAGGCGGCGCGCATCCGACGACGGGCCAGGGCGAGCCCGACCTCGAACTGACCGACGATCGCAGCCGCATCGTGTCGACCTCGGCGTCACCGGCTTACATGGGTCTGCTGTCGACGCTGCTGGCCTGGCACCAGGCCGATCCGCCGGACGCCCGCGAGCGTGAACGCAACGAAGTGGTCTACAGCTTCCAGGGCAACCGCAATCCCTTCATCGACCAGCCGCAATGGGCGACGCGCGCGCTGTTCGAAAGCACGACGCCGGCGAGCTGCCAGCTGTTGAACTAGGCGTTGCACCTCTCCCTCCGGGAGAGGTCGACGCGCGAAGCGCTTCGGGTGAGGGGCGGGCTCTACAGGCGAATCGAAGGCATGCAGGGCGGGCTTCGAAGCCCGCCGTCTACAATGCACGCCCCCACGTTCCCCGCACTCCGTCATGCAGCTGATCGACATCGGCGCCAACCTCACCCACGACAGCTTCGATCACGATCGCGATGCAGTGCTGCAGCGCGCGCGGGAGGCGGGCGTGACGCGCATGGTGATCACCGGTGCCAGCCGCGAGCATTCGCCCAAGGCGCTCGAACTCGCGCAGGCGCATCCGGGTTTTCTATACGCGACCGCAGGCGTGCATCCGCATCACGCGGTCGAATACACCGCCGAATGCGATGCGGAGATGCGCGCGCTGCTGGCGCATCCGGAAGTCGTCGCGGTCGGCGAATGCGGACTGGATTACTTCCGCGATTTCTCGCCGCGTCCAGCGCAGCGCAAGGCGTTCGAGCGGCAGCTGCAGATCGCGGTCGATACCGGCAAGCCGCTGTTCCTGCACCAGCGCGATGCTCACGATGACTTCGTCGCGATCATGCGCGAGTTCGAAGGCCAGATCGGCCCGGCAGTCGTGCACTGCTTCACCGCCGGCAAGCGCGAGCTGTTCGAGTGCCTCGACCGTGACTGGCACATCGGCATCACCGGCTGGCTGTGCGACGAACGCCGCGGTCAGCATCTGCGCGACCTGGTGTCCAACATCCCAGCCAACCGCTTGATGGTCGAGACCGATGCGCCGTATCTGCTGCCGCGGACGCTCAAGCCGCTGCCGAAAGACCGTCGCAATGAACCGGCGTTCCTGCCACACATCGTCGAAGAACTCGCACGCGATCGTGGTGAGGATGTCGCGGTCACCGCGGACGCCACCACCGCGACCGCTGCTGCATTCTTTCGCCTGCGCTGAGGCGTCAGGCTGCCGGCGTTGCCGCGACAGGCGGCGCTTCGGATTCGGCAATCAGCAGACTGCCGCCGTTGCCGTCGCTGTAGACCTTGAACCACACGACGCGATCGGGATGGCGCAGCACGTAAGTGCTGACTTCCTCGCCCGCGTAGTAGCCACCGGCGCCGGCGTTGAACTCGACGCCAAAGTCCTTCGGCAGCTGCGTATCGATCACCTCGTTCGGAATCTCGGACGTGGTGACCTTCTGGGCGCCGAGTGCGGTGAGTGCTTCGTCGAAGCGCTTGAGCACTTCGAAGCGCGAATAGGTCTTGTCGCCGGCTCCGCCGATACGGGCCTCGAACACCTTGCCTTCGACAGGCTGCAGCATCTGTCCGGTCCAGAACGGCACCTGCGACAAATCCAGCGTGCGTGTATCGCGCAGTTCGTAACCCTCCGGCGGGGTCACGTAAGGCCATTCGCCGAGCGGCGCTTCGCTCACGGGCACGGCGGTCACGTCGAGTGGCGCGGCCTGCGGCAACGCCTGCGTCCCGCTGACCGCCTCGACCGGGGCGGGAGCTGCCGTCTCCGATCCCGGGTCCCCAGAAAGCGGCGGCGCGGGGGGGGCGTCGGGCGCCGTTTCGGCATCCCGCTTGCAACCGGCCAACATCACCATCGCGGCGATCGCCGCCGCCAACACCATCCTGTTCGAATGCATTGCAGTCCTCGCCAGCCAGTTGGGTTGGCGGGAGTGTAGCCGAGCCATCCCGCGAATCCGCGACATGGGGCCGCCTGCCCTGCAGATCAGAAGCCTGATGGCATCAGGAGCAGCAGACCCGCACCCAGCGCGATGCGATAGATCGCGAAACCCGTGAAGCGGTGCCGCTTGATGTAGCCGAGCAGCCACTTCACGACGATGAAACCGGTGACCATCGCCGCGACGAACGCGATCGCGACATCGCCCCAGGCTTCTTCGCCGAGGCCCTGGTCGAGCCACAGTTCCAGGAACGCGTAGGCGCTGGCGGCGAACATCGTCGGAATGCCGACGAGGAACGCGAATTCCGCCGCGGCCGAGCGCCGGCTCAGGCCCAGCAGCATCGCGAGGAAGATCGTCGTTGCCGAGCGCGAGGTGCCGGGAAACACGCCGGCCACCACCTGCGCCAGACCGACCGCGACGGCCACCGTCCACGTCACATGCGTGTTGTCGCCGCGCTTTTCGGCGAAGTACTCGGCCACCAGCATCCAGATGCCGCCGATGATCAGCGCCCAGGCGACCGGCGTGACGGTCTCCGGCAATTCCCAGCCGGCCATGCGCACCGGCAGGCCGACCAGCGCGGTGACCGCGAAGGCGACGAACAGCTTCGCCGAATAGTCGCGGTGCTCGCGCTCGCGCAGACCCGTCGTCAGCTGCCAGATGCGCTGGCGGAACACCAGCAGCGTCGCGAGGATCGCGCCGGCCTGGATGACGATGTTGAAGAAGTCCGAGCGTGCGCCCAGCCAGTGCTGGGCGATCAGCAGGTGGCCGGTGCTGGAGACGGGCAGGAATTCGGTGAGCCCCTCGATGATGCCGAGGAGCAGAGCGGAGATCGGATCGGACACGGCGTTCATGCGAAGCGGGGGCAAGCCCGCGAGGATACCGGTCGTCGACGCCCGCGCGAACCCGCGCGAGATCCGCGGTCAGTCGCGCGCGGTGGCCGCGGACTGCTTGAGTTCGCGATAGCGGGTCAGCGCCGCCTGCAGATCGCCGCCCAGCGCGGACTGTTCGACCAGCTGCTGGTCGAGGATCGCCAGCTGTCGCTGCAGATCGGTGTGCTGGCTGCGGATGCTGTCGGTCAGCGGTTTGGCGACAGCCTGGCCGGCCAGTTCGCGCTCGCCGGCCTGACGCAGCAGCGACAGCAGACTGTTGCGCAGATTGTCGACGCCCATGCGCGAGGTCTTGAGCGCTTCGTCGACCAGCACGATGCGCTCGCCGTAGGCGCGGCGCAGGTCGGCTTCGGTCGCGTAGGACTCGACCATCGCCAGTTCCTGGCGCTGGCGCAGGGCCGCGGCTTCGGCGTCGAGCTTGGCCTGTTGCGCGGCCGCGGCGGCGTCGCTCCGTTCCTCGGCGGTCAGCGCGCGGCTCACGTGCGCGGTGGCCATGCCGCTGCGGGCGCTGATCTCGGTGCGTTCGGCGTCCACCGCCGACGCCGGCAATGCATCGCCGCACACGCGACGGCCGCCTTCGTTCCAGCAATAGACCTTGCGGTCGGCGGTCGGCTGTTGCGCCAGGGCGCCGGTGGCGATGCAGGCCAGCAGCAGGCCGCCCATCAGTCGGATCGAAAGATGCATGTCGTCCGTCCCCCTGACGGCCCGAAGCGTTGAATCAGCGTGTGGTGTCGCTGCCATGTCGAGCCCGGTAGGCGAGCAGGCGTTCGCGTTTTGCCGCCAGTGTCGCGCTCTGTCCGACAAATGCAAGCAGATCGGACAGCCCGGCGATGGCCACCACCGGCACGTCCTGCTCGCGCGCGACGCGCTGCGCGGCGGACTCCTGGCTGTCTTCGGCGACGCGTTCCTGGCGATCGAGCGCGATGACGATGCCGGCCACCGTGCCGCCGCCCTCGGCGATCTGGCCCAGCGCTTCGCGGATCGCGGTGCCGGCGGTGATCACGTCGTCGACGATCAGTACCCTGCGACCGGCCAGCGGTGCACCGATCAGCAGGCCGCCTTCGCCATGCGCCTTGGCTTCCTTGCGGTTGAACGCGACCGGCAGGTCGCGGCCGCGGCGCGCGTACTCGCAGGCCAGCGCCGTCGCCAGCGGAATGCCCTTGTAGGCCGGGCCGAACAGCAGGTCGAACTCGACCCCGGCAGCCTCCAACGCATCGGCATAGCAGCCGGCCAGCGTGGCGATGGCGACACCGGAATCGAAACGCCCGGCGTTGAAGAAATACGGACTGACGCGGCCGGACTTCAGCGTGAACTCGCCGAAGCGCAGTGCGTCGGCCTCGAGGGCGAGCTGCAGGAAACGGGTGCGATGGTCGGTCATGGCGCCCATTGTCCCACGCCGAGTGCGCGCAGCATCAGGTGTTGCGGCCCGCCGCGGCCGCCGCGCACGATCTCGCCGCTGTCGACGAAGCCGGCGCGCGTGTACAGGTGCACGGCGATGACGTTGGCCGCATGCACGTTCAAGGCCAGCGTGACCCGTTCGGGATGCCGCAGCGCCAGATCCGCGCAGCACGCGGCGAGCACCGGCAGCCCGAAGCCGCGCCCTTGCCACGCCGCGCCGAGCGCGAACGCGCGCAGCGTGACCAGACGCCGGTCGACGGCCTGCTTCGCGAAGGCCGCGGTGGGGTAGTCGAGGCGATAGAAACCGATGACCACATCACCCAGCAACACCGCCATCGCGTCGCTGTCCGGCGCGGCCATGGCGTTGTCGACATTGAAGGCGATGTCGCCCGCGTAGACGGTCTGCGTCGCGGTGAGCAGCAGGCAGCGCGCAGCCTCGGCCTGTGTGGTCGAGGCGATGACGACACACGGCAGCGGGTCCGACGACATCGGCGGAGGATACGCGTCGCGGAGGCTAGGGCCTGTCATCCAACGCCGGATGGTCCGCGCCGCACCCGTGCGTGTCTGCGGCAAGGAAGCGCGAGGAAGTGGACGTCCGTCCACGACCGAGAGATGACGCGGCAGCGGACGCGCACGGATGCGGCCCTCCGGGTTGGGCCTTGCCAGCCGCCATCCAGCGCCGCGCGGCTCGACCCCCGCCTGCGCGGGGGCAGGCTCTGACGGCCAGTCAGGCGCTGCGCCACGCAACACCAGCTGACGGCTGGCAAGGCCCAACGCGGACTACCCGGCATTGGATGACAGGCCCTGGGTGGTCAGCACGAATCCGTTAGGCTTGGCGCCGGTACACGTGGATCCGGTCTGCATGAAAATCGTCAGCTTCAATGCCAATGGCGTGCGCTCCGCCGCGAAAAAGGGCTTCTTCAACTGGTTCGTCGCCCAGGACGCCGACGTGCTGTGCATGCAGGAAACCAAGGCGCAGGAACACCAGCTGGCCGGCGAGTCCGGCCTGCACGCGGACTTCCTGCCCGAGGGCTACAAGGCCTGGTTCCGCGACGCATCGACCAAGAAGGGCTACAGCGGCGTAGCGATCTACGCGCGGCGCGAACCCGACGAGATCCGCACCTCGCTCGGCTGGGCGCCGTTCGACGAAGAAGGCCGCTACATCGAAGCGCGCTTCGGCAACCTCAGCGTCGTGTCGTTCTACATTCCGTCGGGCTCGTCGGGCGATCTGCGCCAGGGCTTCAAGTTCGAAGTCATGGACTGGCTCAAGCCCATCCTCGACGAATGGTTGGCCAGCGGCCGCGACTACGTGCTGTGCGGCGACTGGAACATCGTGCGCGCGCGCCACGACATCAAGAACTGGACCAGCAACCAGAAGAATTCCGGCTGCACGCCGCCCGAGCGCGCGTGGCTCAACGCGATGATCGGCGACGCGAGCGGTGACGGCCTGGTCGAGCCCCCCGCGACCGGCTGGCTCGATGCGCTGCGCGTGCTGCGTCCCGATGCGCCCGAGTACACCTGGTGGAGCAACCGTGGCGCCGCGCGCGCCAACAATGTGGGCTGGCGGATCGACTATCAGTTCATCACCCCGTCGCTGCGTGACCGCGTGCGCTCGGTCGCCGTGCATCCCGAGCCGCGCTTCTCCGATCACGCCCCGCTGGTCGTGGACTACCGCGCGTGAGCACCGCTGCTCCGGCAACGCCCGCCGGCAAGCCATCGATCTGGCGTGCGTTTACCCAGCCCGCGGCGTGGACGATGTTCTTCTTCGGCTTCGCGTCGGGCCTGCCGTTCCTGCTGGTCGCCGGCACGCTGGCCTACTGGCTGCGCGAGGGCGGGCTGGAGCTGCGCGACATCACGATGATCGCCAGCGCCGGCATGGCGTATTCGTTCAAGTTCCTGTGGGCGCCGCTGGTCGACCGCTGGCGGCTGCCGTTGCTCGGTCGTCTGGGTCAGCGCCGCGGCTGGCTGCTGCTGGCGATGGCCGCGGTGATGGTCGGCCTGCTGGCGATGGCGAGCATCGGCACCGGCCCGCTGCCGCTGTTCGTGACGATCACCCTGCTGGTCGCCTTTGCCGGCGCCACGCTCGACATCGCGGTGGATGCCTACCGCGTCGAGATCGCACCGAAGAACGCGCAGGGCGCGCTGGTCGCGACGTATTCGCTGGGTTACCGGATCGCGCTGATCGTCACCGGCGCGCTGGCGCTGGTGCTGGCCGACCACGTCGCCTGGCCGGCGGTTTACCGGGTCATGGCCGCGTGCATGCTGGTGCCGATTATCACCATCTTCTTCGCCGCCGAGCCTGACATCGTGCGCGTGCGCGCGCAGAACTTCGCCCAGGGTCTGCGCGAAGGCGTGGTCGAACCGTTCGCGGATTTCTTCCGCCGTTTCGGTGGCAAGGTCGCGATCGGCATCCTGCTCTTCATCCTCGCGATGAAGATCTCCGACCAGGCGCTGATCGGCGGCATCATCGGCCCGTTCTATCTGGATCAGGGTTTCACCAAGACCGAGATCGCCGCGGTGACCAAGGTCTACGGCATCTGGATCGGCATTGCCGGCGCGTTCCTCGGCGGCATCGCGGTCGCGCGCTGGGGCATCCAGTGGCCGCTGTTCGTGGCGATCGTGATGGGCGGCTGCAGCAACCTGCTGTATCTCGCGCTCATCGGTGCCGACGGTGACCTGACCCGCCTGACCATCGTGATCTCCGGCGAGAACCTCGCCCAGGGCTTCCTCGGCACCGTGGCCGTGGCCTACCTGTCGGCGCTGGTGAACATGCGCTACACCGCCACCCAGTACGCGCTGTTCTCGTCGCTGATCATGCTGCCGGGCAAGGTGCTGGGCTTCTTCTCCGGGCGCATCGTCGAAGCGACCGAAGGGTACGCGACCTATTTCGTGATCACCGCCGTGGTCGCGGTGCCCGCACTTGTGCTCTTCTTCTGGCTCAAGCCGCGGGTGCGTCTCAACGACGACGACGAAGCGGCCGCCACCGGAGACATCACGGAATGACCGAACTCGTACTCAGGGATCTCGACCCCGCGCTGCTTGAGCGCATCGGCGCATATGCCGACACGCAGGGCTGGGGCCAGGCACGCACGCTGCGCTTCCTGCTCGAACAGGGCCTGCGCGCCAGCGTCGGCGACGAACGCTCGACCTTCGATCCGGCCGAGGATGGCGTGCTGGCCGCGGCGATCGGCGCGTTAGAACAGATTCCCGACGACACCTTCGCCCTGATCGGTCGCGGTCCCGCGCAGCCTGCGGTGGCCAGCTGAGGCATCAGCCTGTTTGTGGCGCGCACGCGCGCTTCCACCAGAATCACAGGTGGGGCAACGCTGAAAAAGGCGTCATTCCCGCCTTCGCGGGACTGACTTGCAAAAAGCACCTTGATCAGCATTGCCCCAGGACGTCGAGCGCAGCGACACCCACCGCCCGGTGTCGCCTGACGTCTCTGCCCCTCAGGCCGGATGCACGACCCCGAGCACGCGCGGCCCTACCGCGCCGGTGACCGACGGTAGATTGCCCGGCCGGCCGAGCACGGTCTGCCGCGCCAGCCACGCGAAGCCCATCGCCTCGACATGATCCGGATCGAGCCCGTGCGCGGCGCTCGATTCCACGACGACGCCCGGTAGCGCCTCGGCCAGCGCGCGCATCAGCGCGCCGTTGTGCACGCCACCGCCGCAGCCGATCACCCGTGCGGTATCCGGCTGGGTCGCGTGCAGGGCATCGACGATCGTGGCCACGCTGAGCGCGAGCAGCGTCGCCTGGATATCGGCGATGGCCTCAAAGCCCTGCAGCGAGGCGTCGACCCAGTCGAGATGGAACTGGTCGCGCCCGGTGGACTTGGGCGGCGGCGCCGAGAACCACGGCTCGGCCTGCAGCCGGGCGAGCAGTGCGGTGTCGACGCGGCCTTGCGCGGCCAGGGCGCCATCGCGGTCGAAGGCGTCGCCCGTGTGGCGCAGGCACCACGCATCCATCAGGCCGTTGGCCGGGCCGGTGTCGAAGCCGCGGACCGGGCCGCCATCGCCGGGCAGCAAGGTCAGATTGGCGATACCACCGAGATTGAGGACCGCGCGGTCTTCGCCAGGACGCGCCAGCAGCGCCGCGTGCAGGGCGGGCAGCAACGGCGCGCCATGTCCGCCGGCGGCGACGTCGCGGCGGCGGAAATCGGCGACGGTCGCCACCCCGGTGCGTTCGGCAATCCGCGCGCCGTCGCCGAGCTGCAGGGTGAACGGCGCACGGCCGTCACCGGCGCGTCCATAGGGGCGATGGCGTAGCGTCTGGCCGTGCGACCCGAGCGCGGCGATGTCGGCGGCGCTGAGGCCGGCATCGGCGATGGCGGCCAGTGTGGCGTCGGCAAAGGCATCGGCGATCAGCACGTCGAGCTCGCCGACATCGTCGAGCGTCAGCGACGCGGCCTGCTGGCCGAGCGCGACCAGCCGCGCACGCAGCGCCACGTCCCAGGGATAGGTCCCGCCGAAACGCAACTCGGCGTGAAGCGTGCCGTCGGCGCGATCGTCGAAGCGGACGATGGCCGCGTCGATGCCGTCGGCACTGGTGCCCGAAATCAGGCCGAGGAACAGATCGGACATGGCGTCAGCGTCGGGCGATAGGAGAGTGCAAACGAAACGCCCGGCCGGAGCCGGGCGTTTCGGGCGGATCAGCCGCGGCCGTTGCCGGGCCGTGCGGCGTTCGCGACCTGCCGGTCGGGATCCGGCTTGGCCGGCACCTGCGCGTAGATGACGTTCTCGACTTCGCGGATGCGTGCGAGCGCGGGGCCGGTCTGCTGACGGAACTGCGCCAGCGCGGCGCCGCTCAGCGGATCGGGCTCGGGCATCGTGTGCTGCAGCGGATTGCGGTGGGCACCGTTGACACGGAATTCGTAATGCAGATGCGGGCCGGTCGACAGACCGGTGGTGCCGACGTAGCCGATCACCGTGCCCTGCGCGACGCGCTGGCCCTGGCGGATGTTGCCGAAGCGCGACATGTGCGCGTACAGCGTGGTGTGGCCGCGACCGTGGTCGAGCACCACGGTGTTGCCGTAGCCGCCCTGCACGCCACGGAACTGCACGCGCGCATCGCCGGCGGCCATGATCGGCGTGCCGGTCGCAGCGGCGTAATCGACGCCCTTGTGCATGCGCATCGTGCCCAGCACCGGATGGCGACGGCTCCCGAACCGCGAACTCAGGCGCGCGTACTGGATCGGCATGCGGATGAAGCTCTTCTTGAGCGGGCGGCCTTCGGCGTTGTAGTACTCGGCCTTGCCGTCCTGCTCGTAACGGAACGCGCTGAAAGGCTTGCCCTTCGCGGTGAACACTGCCGCCTGCACCGGGCCGCTCCGGATCAGTTCGCCTTCGCGCCAGACCTGCTCGACGACGACGCTGAAGCGGTCGGTCTGGGTGACGTCGGTGTTGAAGTCGATGTCGTACTTGAAGACTTCGTCGGTCAGCGTGTTGATGTTCGCGCCCGATAGGCCCAGCTTGCGCGCCGAGTGGAACAGCGAACGGCCCACTTCACCGCTGATGACGACGTTGCGGATCTCGACCGGACGCTCCACGACTTCCTCGCGGACGGTGTCGCCGGCCAGGTTCAGCTCGACGCGTTCGGTGTCGCTGCGGTCGTAGCGGAGCTTGTTGAGCGTGCCGTCGAGACCGAGATCGAAGCCCAGCTCGGTGCCCGGACGCATGCGCGTCAGCTTGGCCCTGGCGTCGGGCAGCTCGAGGATGCGGTGCATCGTCGAGGCCGGCAGATCGAGATCGGAGAAGATCGAGCCCAGCGTCTGGCCGCGCTCGACGGTGACCAGCTGCCAGTTGTCATGGGTCTGCTGCGCAGTGCGCTGCCTGGCGGTCAGCGGCGGCAGCGCCAGCGACATCGTCACCAGATCGTGCTGCGGCTGCGCATCGCCGCGCATGGCCTGCGAGACACCGGGCACCAGCGCGACGACGAGGACGCCGAGCGTGGCGAAGAGGCTGGCATGGCCCCAGTCGCGGCGCGTCCAGCGACCGGGATACAGCCGCAGGCGCGATGCCTGTTCCTGTTGCCGGTTCCGGGCCGCAGCCTGCAGGTTGTCGTGGAGCACCTGCTGGTGGTGCGCGTCGGCCTGGGGCGGCGGGACGGAAGTCGTCATCGTGGGCGGGTCCGGATGGCGTGAACGGCGTGTCAGCGGGGTAACATAGAGACGTGAGGTCCATGCGTCAAATGCCTGACCGGACTCGAATTTTTGCCCCGTTCACCGGATAACGAAGCCTTAACCTGGCGTGTCCGCATTCACTTTTCAGCCATCCACGAGATCCCCGCACCGATGTCCCTGCAGCCCGCCACCGCTCCCCTCGATCTGATCGCCCGCGGCACGGACGAGATCCTCAAGCGTGACGACCTCGAAGCGCGCCTGAAAGTCGGCCGCCCGCTGCGGATCAAGGCCGGCTTCGACCCGACGGCGCCGGACCTGCATCTGGGCCACACGGTGCTGCTCAACAAGCTGCGCCAGTTCCAGGACCTCGGCCACCAGGTGATCTTCCTGATCGGCGACTTCACCGGGATGATCGGCGACCCGTCCGGCAAGAGCGCGACCCGCAAGTCGCTGTCGCGCGAGGACGTGCTGGCCAACGCCGAGACCTACAAGGCGCAGGTGTTCAAGGTGCTGGACGAGGCGAAGACCGAAGTCCGCTTCAATTCCGAGTGGTTCGGCACGATGGGCGCGGCCGACATGATCCGCCTCGCCTCCTCGCACACCGTGGCGCGGATGCTCGAGCGCGACGATTTCGCCAAGCGCTACGCCGGTCAGCAGCCGATCGCGATCCACGAATTCCTCTACCCGCTGGTGCAGGGTTACGACTCGGTCGCGCTGCAGGCCGACGTCGAGTGCGGCGGCACCGACCAGAAGTTCAACCTGCTGATGGGCCGCGGCCTGCAGGAAAGCCATGGCCAGGCGCCGCAGATCGTGCTGACGATGCCGCTGCTGGTCGGGCTCGACGGCGTCAACAAGATGGGCAAGTCGCTCGGCAACTACATCGGCGTGACCGAGCCAGCGATCGACATGGTCAACAAGACCATGAAGATCGGCGATGCGCTGATGTGGGACTGGATCGAACTGCTGAGCTTCGAGATCGGCATCGACGAGGCCAAGGCGCTCAAGGCTGACGTCGAGGCCGGCACGCTGAACCCGCGCGACGTGAAGCTGCGCCTGGCGCGCGAACTCGCGACGCGCTTCCACGATGCAGACGCGGCCGAGCTCGCGATCCGCGGCTGGCAGGTTGCGATCTCAGGCGAAGGCGACGTTTCGCTGCTGCCGCTGCAGGACGTGACCGTGCCGGCGGAGGGCCTGCGCATCGGCGCGCTGCTGACGGCTGCCGGCATCACGCCGAGCAATTCGGAAGCCAGCCGCAAGCTGAAAGAACGCGCGGTCAAGGTCGACGGCGCGGTGGTCGACGATGCGGGCCTGGAATTCAAGCCCGGCTTCGAAGGCGTGCTGCAGGTCGGCAAACGCAATTTCGCCCGGGTGCGGCTGGTCGCGGGCTGAAGCTGCGTTCTCCTTACCCCGTGTACGGGGCATTGCGCCCTTTCCGGGTGGAAGCGTGGGATGCGGGTGACCAGTCCGATTGCAGGACACTCGGCATCACGAATGACGCTGGCGCGTGGATCGTTCTTCCGCTGTCTGAGGGCTCCCCCACCCAACCCTCCCCCGCATACGGGGGGAGGCTCAAGTTCTTCAACGCGCCGGCGTCGCCCGCGCCGCATCACTCGTCACCCGGCGCGCGCTGAACTCGCTGTCCGCATCCCATGCCGGCCACGTCTCGCCGTTCGCGAGCGCTTCGGCCAGGCGGTAGACCGTGCGCGTATCGGCAGTCGGCCCGGCCATGTCCCAGCTGTCGTCGAAGGCATCGCCCGGCTGGTGGTAGCGGTGGGCGAAATAATCCGCGCGGGCGGCCTTGCCGCCTTCGACGCCGCCATCGAGCTGGTCCATGCCGGGGCCGATCGTGATCGCCGGCACCCCGGCCTGGGCGAAGGCGAAGTGGTCGGCGCGGTAGAACAGGCCGGCTTCGAGATTCGGATCGGGCGACCAGCCGCGACCATCGACCGCGGCCGCCGTGGCGAGATCGCGCTCCAGCGACACCCGGCCCTTGCCCCAGGACGAGATGTCGTGCGTTTCCCCGTCCGGGCTCCACATTTCCATGTTGAGCACCGCGGCCGTGGTCTCCAGCGGACGCAGTGGATTGGCGGCGTAGTAGGTCGCGCCGAGCAGGCCGTTCTCTTCCGCCGTCAGCGCAATGAACTGCAGCGTGCGCGCCGGGCGCGGGCCGGCGGCGAACACGCGGGCGAGTTCGATCATCGAGGCGATCGCGGTGGCGTTGTCGACCGCGCCGTTGATGATCGCGTCGCCGCTGTCGTCGGGTTCGCCGACGCCGAAGCTGTCCCAGTGGCCGGACAGGATCACGGTCTCGTCGGGGCGCGACGCGCCGGGCAGCACGCCCACGACGTTGTGGCTGATCACGCGGTCGCGCTTGACCGCGAATGCGAGATCGAGCGTGGCATCGCCCAGCGCGCCGCCCTTGAAGCCGTGCTGCTGCGCGCGACGCTTCTCGGCATCGAAATCGAGCCCGGCGTCCTTGAACAGTTGTTCGGCCACGCCGCGCTGGATCCAGCCGCGCATCGGCAGGTGATGGGACTCGGCGTCGGCGCGGACGATGTCGTACTGCGGTCCGGCGCGGCCGTTGCGCACCGTCGCCCAGGGATACGAGGCCGGCTCGGTCTCGTGCACGATCAGCACACCGGCCGCGCCGCGCTTCGCGGCTTCCTCGTACTTGTAGGTCCAGCGGCCGTACCAGGTCAGCGCGCGTCCGCCGAAGCGGCCGGGCTCGGCGGCTTCGAAATCCGGATCGTTGATCAACACCACGACGACCTTGCCGGCGACATCGAGCCCGGCGTAGTCGTCCCAGTCGAGTTCCGGCGCGGTGATGCCGTAGCCGGCGAACACCAGTGGCGTGGCCGACAGATCGACGCCCGTGCCCGGACGCAGGGTTTCGACGGCGATGTCGTCGCCATTGGCCAGCGCGCGCGTGGCGCCGCCGACGTGCAGCTGCGCCGTCACTGGACCGTCGATGACGCTGCGTTCCAGCGTGACCGCCTGGGTCCAGCCGCCCGCGTCGCCGCCGGGCTGCAGGCCTGCTTCCGCGAACTGCGCGCTGATGTAATCGACCGTCAGGCGCTCGCCTTCGGTGGTCGGTGCGCGGCCTTCGAACTCATCGGAGGCCAGCATCGACAGATGCCGGGCGAGGTTGTCGGACTGGATCCCGCCGCCCGGAGTCTCCGCGGCCGTTGCTGCGGTGTTGGACGCGTCCGCGGCGGGCGCGGCGGGCGTCGACGGGGCGCAGGCGGCGAGCAGCAGCGCGCAGGCAAGGGCGGTCAGGCAACGCGGTCGGGACATCGGAAAATCCGTGAACGGGGTGCCGGCCATGATGCCGCAAGTGGCCGAGGGCGCCGGCGATTGGCTACAGTGGCCGCCGGTTCCCCCCTCCAGGAGCACTCGATGATCCGTCGCTTCCGCGTTGCGCCGCCGGCCCTGCTGGCCGCCGCCCTCGTCCCGCTGCTGGCCCTGTCGGCCTGCACGCCCGCGCCTGAAGAAGGCTTCGAAGAAGAACAGCCCGCCGCGACCGCGGCCGATGCCGACACCGGCGCCGGCAGCGCGATCGAAACGGAAACCGCGCAGGCCGAGATCGGCGACACGCCCGAAGCCGCGGCCCCGCCGACCGAAGTGCCGGGCGAAACGCCGTGCGATACCGAAGCGCTGCAGAGCCTGATCGGCACCCAGGGCAGCGAGACGGTCTACGCCAAGGCTGTGCAGGATTCCGGCGCCAAGTCGCATCGCGCGCTGGGCCCGACCGACATGGCGACGATGGATTTCCGCCCCGACCGGCTGAACATCGATCTCGACGCGAGCGGCAAGATCACCGGCTTCCGCTGCGGCTGATCACGGCGTCAGGCGCGAATACCAGAACGCCCGGCTTCGCGCCGGGCGTTCTGCGTTGCGGGCCGCGGAGCCGCGAAAGATGTCGATCAGCGATCGTCACGCGTGCGCTTGAAGTCCACCGGCTGGCCGTCACGCTCGCTGCTCCAGCGACCGCTGGCGTCACGCTCGCAATCGCGCGACACCGGTTCGCCCGGCTGGCTCGGCCGGCTCATGCACAAGGGGTTGCCGTCGACCGCGGCGCTGCTGTCGCGGTACTCCTAGGAGCCGCAGCCCGCGAGCAGCAGGACCGCGCTGGCGATGACCGGAATGCGCATGACGTGTCTCGATGACGATGGAGATTCGACGATCGCAGATCGTGCATGGCCCCGTAAATACAGAGGCGGCTGGAACGGTTCGAGGTCGAACGTAGGATGGGTCGAGCGCAGCGAAACCCATCGCGCCCGGTTCGGGCGGGTCACGGTCGATCCGATGCGCGCTCGATCTTGCGATTTCGATCCGTCGCGATCGGGGCGCCCGCATGGCGATGATGGGTTTCGCTGGGCTCGACCCATCCTGCGAAGCCTGAGCGCCGGCGCGCGCTAGCTCACCGCCCAGCTTTCAGCGCATCGAGAATCCGCACGCCGGCGCGGCCGTCGTCCGGCGTCAGGCCGATGCGCCGCTGCTCGGTCTGGATCGCGCGTCGCGTCGCGGTGCCGATCATGCCGTCGACCTCGCCGATCGCATGGCCGCGCGCGAGCAGTTGCGTCTGCAGTTCACGACGCTGCGCACGCGACAGGCCCGGGTCGTCGGTCGGCCACGGCGTCTGCAGGCCGCTGCCGCCGCGCAGGCGGTCGGCCAGCGTGGCGATCGCCAGCGCGTAGCTCTCGGCGGCGTTGTAGGAAAAGATCGCGTCGTAATTGCTGAAGACGATGAAGGCCGGGCCGTTGGCGCCGGTCGGCACGAGGATCGCAGCCTGCGTGTTGCCGGCCGGCAGCGCGCCGCCGTCGACACGCGTGACGCCCCGCGCGGTCCACTCAGCAACGGTCCTGCGGCTGGTGCGGCCGGCCTGCGCGGTGTCGAAACCGGCCGGCAGCCTGATCTCGTAGCCCCAGGGCTGGCCCGTCTTCCAGCCGGCGCGCGACCGCTTGAGGTAGTTCGCCGTCGACGCCAGCGCATCGGGAATGCTGTCGACCAGATCGCGGCGGCCGTCGCCGTCGAAATCGACCGCGATGCGCGCGTAGGTGCTCGGCATGAACTGGGTATGCCCGAACGCGCCGGCCCAGGAGCCGGTGGTGTCGCGGTTCTGCAGATCGCCGTCGTGCATCAGCTTGAGCAGGGCGACGAACTCGCTGCGGAAGAACGGCTGGCGACGGCCGTTGCAGGCCAGCGTTGCCAGCGACACGCGTAGTGGCCGTTTGCCGGAGATGCGGCCGTAGTCGCTCTCCACACCCCAGATCGCGACCACGGTTTCGGCATCGACGCCATACTGCGCGGCCACGCGATCGAGCAGCGCGCGATGCTCCAACAAGCGCGCGCGCCCATCGGCCACGCGTTCGTCATCGACGAGACCGGCGAGGTAGTCCCACAGCGGCGTGGTGAATTCGGGCTGCGAATCGAGCAGCGGCAGCACCGTCATGTCTGGGATTACGTCGGCGAGCTCGTCGAACGCCCCCTGCGGAATGCCAGCCTTCGCTGCATCGCCGCGGATACCGGTGATACAGCGCGCGAACGCGGCGGCGTCGTAGGTCGGCGCCGCGGCTGGCGCCGGCGTCGCGGGCACCTGCGCGGCAACGCCGCCCGCGCACAGCAGCAGGCCGGACAGCGCGAGGCGCGCTGGTGTCGGAAAACGATGCGTCGGGAGGCGGGACATACGGGCGATCTGCGCGTGCGGGGCGACCACTGTGCACGAGCCGGTGTGGCGGGCGCATCCCCGCCCCTCAGTCGGTTTCACGGTGCGCTCAGCCGACGTCGCCATCGACGTAGCACCAGCGCCCGTCCTCGCGTACGAAGCGGCTGCGCTCGCGCATGCGTACCACGCTGCCGCCGCCGATGCGGTACTTCGCGACGAACGCCACTTCGGCGTGGTCGGCGTCGATCACGTCGTGCGCCTTGACGTCGAGGCCGAGCCAGACCGGTTGCGGATCGTCGAAGTCGAGATCATCCGGACGCGTGGAAGCGTGCCAGCTCGCGCGCAGATAGTCCGCATCGCGCTGCACGTAGGCGACGTAGCGCGAACGCATCAACGCTTCGGCGTCAGGCGCGGCAGCGCCGTCGTGCAGCGGCTTGCAGCAGTCGGCGTAGGTGCGCGGGCGGCCGCAGGGGCAGGGGGCAGTGGGATCGATAGTGAGTGTTGGCATTGCGCCAGTGTGCGGTCGCACAAGCAGCGCGCCAACCGATGTGCACTCGGGAAACGCACGCGTGTCGCGAACGGTGCGCGGCGGACACTCAGACCCAGCCCCGCGCCGCCAGCGATACCGCTGCGCCATCGCCGACGACGAAATGATCGAGCAGCCGCACGTCGACCAGCGACAGCGCCTGCTTGAGCTGCGCGGTGACTGCGCGATCGGCGGCGCTGGGCTCGCGGCTGCCGCTGGGATGGTTGTGGCCTACGATCACCGCCGCCGCGTTGTGCGCAATCGCGCGGCGCACGACTTCGCGCGGATGCACTTCGGCGCCGTCGATCGTGCCGCGGAACAGTTCCTCGAATGCCAACGCGCGATGCTTACTGTCGAGAAACAGCACGGCGAACACCTCGTGGGCGAAGCCGCGCAGGCGCTGCGAGAAATAGCGACCAGCGGCGCTCGGGTCGGTCATCGCCTCGCCGCGCGCGAGGTCGGCAGCGAGCACGCGGTTACCGAGTTCCAGCGCCGCGGTCAGTGCGCACGCGCGTGCGGGACCGAGGCCGGGCAGCGCCGCGAGGCCGGCCGCGCCGCGTTCGATCAGCGTGCGCAGTGGCCCGTGCGATGCGAGCAGTTGTCGCGCGGTCGCCACCGCGTCCTGCCCGCGCAGGCCCGAGCCGAGAAAGATCGCCAGCAGTTCGGCGTCCGACAAGGCGGCCGCGCCCTGGCCCAGCAGTTTCTCGCGCGGCCGTTCGCCGGCCGGCCATTCGCGGATGTGCATGCGGTCTCCAGACAGAGCGCCGGTGCGGGGCGTCGCGTCCCAGGGGAAGGTGCGCGCCGCGCCCGGACCGGCGAGACATCCATTGCAGCGCGTGCGGCGCGCGCCCGGCAGCGGCTGCGGACATCGCTTCGGGTAAGCTGTCGGCCGGTTTTCCGGTAGGACAACGCCGACGATGGGCGCCGCATCGACCCCGCTGCACGGGCAGCGCATCCTGCTGTGCGTCTGCGGCGGCATCGCCGCCTACAAGGCCGCGGACCTGGTCCGCCGTCTGCGCGACGCCGGCGCCGAGGTGCGCGTGGCGATGACCGAGAGCGCGCAGCACTTCGTCTCGGCAACCACCTTCCAGGCCGTCTCGCACAACGCCGTGCGCACCACGTTGTGGGACCCGGGCGCGGAAGCCGCGATGGGCCACATCGAACTCGCGCGCTGGGCAACGCGTGTGGTCGTGGCACCGGCGACAGCGAACACGCTCGCCAAGCTCGCGCACGGCTTCGCCGACAATCTCGTGACCACGCTGTGCCTGGCGACGACGGCGCCGCTGAGCGTGTGCCCGGCGATGAACCACCGCATGTGGCTGCATCCGGCGACGCAGGCGAACATCGCGCTGCTGCGAGAGCGCGGCGCGCAGGTGATCGGCCCCGACGACGGTCCGCTGGCCGAGGGCGAATCCGGCCCCGGTCGTCTCGCCGAGCCGCAGGCGATCGTGGCCGCGTTGCCGGTATGAGCGCTTCACTCACCGGCCGCCGCGTGCTGGTCACCGCCGGACCGACGTTCGAAGATCTCGATCCGGTCCGCTTCCTCGGCAACCGTAGCAGCGGCAAGATGGGCTTCGCGATCGCCGCGGCCGCGCAGCGTGCCGGCGCCGACGTGGTGCTGGTCGCCGGTCCGGTCCATCTGCCGACGCCCGAGGGCGTGGAGCGCATCGACGTGCGCTCGGCCGCGCAGATGCATGCCGCCGTGTTCGACGCGCTGCCGGCCGACCTCTACATCGGCGCCGCCGCGGTCGCGGACTTCACCCCGGCGCAGGTCGCCCCGTCGAAGATCAAGAAGCGCCCGGGCGAGGACGGCCTCGACCTGCATCTGGTGCGCACCCGCGACATCCTCGCCGACGTCGCCGTCGCCGACCCGCGCCCGCAGCTGGTCGTCGGCTTCGCTGCCGAGACCGACGATGTCGACGTCAACGCGCGCGGGAAGCTTGCCGCCAAGCGCGTCGATCTGATCGCCGCCAATCGTGTCGGCATCGCCGGCAGCGGGTTCGAAGGCGACGACAACACGCTGCTGGTGCACGACGCCGCGGGGCACGTGCAGCTAGGCCCCGCTTCCAAGGCCGAGATCGCCGACCGTCTGGTCGCGCTGGTCGCCGCCCGCCTCACACAGGATCCGCGATGAGTACTGCCGCCACGCACCATGTCCTCGATGTCCGCGTGCTCGACGCGCGCTTCGGCCAGCAGTGGCCGCTGCCGGCCTACGCCACCGACGGCAGCGCCGGACTCGACCTGCGCGCCGCGCTCGACGAACCGCTGACCCTGCTGCCGGGCGATGTATCGCTCCTGCCGTCCGGGCTGTCGATCCACATCGGCGATGCCGGCCTGTGCGCCGTGGTGCTGCCGCGCTCGGGCCTGGGCCACAAGCACGGCATCGTGCTCGGCAACGGCACCGGTCTGATCGACGCCGACTATCAGGGCCCGCTGATGATCAGCATCTGGAATCGCGGCAAGGACGCCTTCACGATCGAACCGGGCGACCGGATTGCGCAGCTGGTCATGCTTCCGGTCGTGCGGGCGACCCTGAATGTGGTGGATACTTTCGTCGAAACCACGCGCGGGGCCGGGGGGTTCGGCCATTCCGGCGTGCGCTGACGGGGAATGCAGATGAGCGAGAAGGAACCGCGACAGGCGGGTGCAGTGCTGGCGCAACTGCGCCAGGCCGCGCCATTGCTGGCCGTGCTGCTGGTGTTGCTGGCGCTGTGGTTCGCCTGGAACGGCTGGCAGCAGCTGCGCGGCGAGCAGCGCACCGCCGCCGCCGAACAGGGACGTGATGCCGCGGTCGCAGCGACGCAGCAGTCGCTCGGCGCGGAACTCGCGCGCATCGACACACGCATCGCCGATGCCGCCGTGCAGCGCGCGCTGGGTGCAGGCGATCTCGCCGCGGCCGGCACCGCGCTCGCCGCCGACTGGCCGCAACTCGAAGCCGCGACCATCGTGCCGGCCGACCTCAAGGACGCCTACGCGGGTCTGGACGCCGGCGGCTTCGGTCGCCTGTCCGCGCTCGAGGCAGCGCTGGTCGAGGACCGCGCCGTGCTCGCCATCGCCCAGATCGACGGCGCGCCGCGTGTGCTGATCGCCGCGCCGGCGCGAGCCGACACGCGTCTGGTCGGCGTCGCCCTCGCACAGCTGCCGATGGCGCTCGCGACGGCCGGTCTCGAAGCCGCGCCGCTGGACGGGGCGACCTATCTCGCGCTGCGCCAGGGCAACCACACGCTGCTGTCGCGCGGCGACGAAGGCCTGTCCAACGTCGCGGCGCGTATGGCCCAGCCGATTCCCGGCACGCCGCTGCGCATCGCCGCCGCCGTGCCGCGCGTCGAAGCGCCGCTGTTGGGCCTCGGTGCGATTCCGCTGCTCGCCGGCGCGGGTGTGTTCCTGCTGCTCGCGGTGGTGGCGTTCCGCCTGCCGCGCGGCGCCACGTCGGTCAGCAAGGTCGAAGACACCACGCCGACGTTCGCCGAAGCGTTGCGCACGCCGGCAGAGGGTGTCGAAGGCGAGGACGGCATCGCACCGCCGCCTGTGCCGGCGCGCAGCGACGCGCCGAAGAAGAAGGCCGCGCCGTCGTCGGTGATCCTCGATCCGTCGATCTTCCGCGCCTACGACATCCGCGGCGTGGTCGGCACGACGCTCGATGCAGGTGTCGCCGAACTGATCGGCCAGGCCGTCGGTTCGCTGATGCGCGAACAGGATCTGGCCGACATCGTCGTCGGCCGCGACGGCCGCCTGTCGGGTCCGGATCTCGTCGCCGGCCTGATCGCCGGTCTGCGCAAGGCCGGCCGCAACGTCATCGACATCGGCATGGCGCCGACGCCGCTGATCTACTTCGGCGCGTATCACCTGCGCACCGGCTGCTGCATCTCGGTGACCGGGAGTCACAACCCGCCGGACTACAACGGCTTCAAGATCGTCGTCGGCGGCGAAACGCTGTCGGGCGATGCGATCACCGATCTGCACACGCGCGTCGCCGACGACCGCCTGCACACGGCGCCGCAGCCGGGCGCGGTGTCGGAGCGCGACATCAGCGAGGACTACGTGCGGCGCATCGCCGACGACATCCAGATCGCGCGTCCGCTGAAGATCGTCGTCGATGCCGGCAACGGCGTGGCCGGTGAACTCGGCCCGCGCGTGCTGGAAGCGATCGGCGCCGAAGTCGTGCCGCTGTACTGCGACATCGACGGCACGTTCCCGAACCACCATCCCGATCCGAGCGAGCCGCAGAACCTCGAAGACCTGGTGCGCACGGTGCAGCGCTTCGACGCGGACCTCGGCATCGCGTTCGACGGCGACGGCGACCGCCTCGGTGTGGTCACCAAGGACGGCGAGAACATCTTCGCCGACCGCCTGCTGATGCTGTTCGCCGCCGACGTGCTGGAACGCAACCCGGGCGCAATGATCGTCTTCGACGTGAAGTGCACCGGCCGACTGCCTGGCCACGTGCTGCGCCACGGCGGGAGCCCGCTGATGTGGAAGACCGGCCATTCGCTGATCAAGGCCAAGATGCGAGAGACCGGCGCCGAACTGGCCGGCGAGATGAGCGGCCACTTCTTCTTCGCCGAGCGCTGGTACGGCTTCGACGACGGCATCTACGCCGCCGCGCGTCTGCTCGAAATCCTCGCGCTCGACGACGATCCGTCGGCGGTGCTCAAGGCGCTGCCCAACGGCATCTCGACGCCCGAGATCAAGGTCCCCGCGCCCAACGACGATCCGCACAGCTTCGTCGCCCGCGTGCAGGCCGAATCCGCATTCGACGGTGCGCGGCTGTCGACGATCGACGGCGTGCGCGCCGACTGGCCGGATGGCTGGGGCCTTGTGCGCGCATCGAACACCACGCCGGTGCTGGTGCTGCGCTTCGACGCCGACACCCGCGACGCGCTCGTGCGCATCCAGCAGACCTTCCGCGCGCAGCTGCTGGCGATCGATCCCGATCTGGTCTTGCCCTTCTAAAATCGTCTTCCGCCACAGGCGGAAGACACCTACGTCCCTCTCCCACCGGGAGGGGGGGGACCATCTGCGAAGCGGATGGTGGGGTGAGGGCAGGCCACTCGCGGAGACCCCTACGCTGAAACCGCTCCCGCCCCTCAGCACGTGTCAACACAAACGACGGGGTTCACTGCGCTCTCCCCACTCCGCGAACTCCGCCGCAGCGCATCACGCCCGGAATCCCACGCCGGACTGCGGGCATCGCCGACGACGTTTCACTTCCTGAGGCGATCCCACCGCCTCGCATCCGCATCGCACTCTGGCCGCCCTCCCTCACCGGAGTCTGCCGATGCCGCTCCGCCCCGCACGCCGAAATCCATCCGTCGCACTGCTGCTCCTGCTGCTGTGCGCGCTCCCGACCGCGCTGCAGGCCAACACCCCGACGCCGCCGGCCTTGATGCTCGCGCGCGATCTCGGCACCACGCCGATCGACGTGCCGGCCTATTTAGTCAGCGAGAAACTCGATGGCGTGCGCGCCCGATGGGATGGGCGCGCGTTGTGGACGCGCGGTGGCCATCGCATCGCGACGCCGCCGAGCTTCGTGCAGGGCTGGCCGGACACACCGATGGACGGCGAACTATGGATCGCGCGCAACCGATTCGACGTCGTCAGCGGCATCGCACGCAGCACCCGGCCCGATCCCGCAGCGTGGGAGCCGGTGCGCTTCATGGTGTTCGATCTGCCCGCACATCCGGGACAGTTCGTCGAGCGCGTCGCGGCGATGCGGGCGCTGGTCGCGCAGAGCGCACATCCGCAACTGCGCATGGTCGAACAGAATCGCGTCGCATCGCGCGCCGCGCTCGATGCACGTCTGGCGCAGGTCGTCGCAGCCGGCGGCGAAGGCCTGATGTTGCATCACGCCGATGCGCGCTACGGCGTCGGCCGCAGCAACGCGCTGTTGAAACTCAAGCCGCACGACGATGCAGAAGCGCGCGTGCTCGCGCATGCACCCGGCAAGGGCAAGTACACCGGCATGCTCGGTGCGCTCGTCGTCGAGCATCACGACGGCCGCCAGTTCCGTATCGGCACCGGCTTCACCGATGCGCAACGCGCCGATCCACCGCCCCTCGGCAGTTGGGTCACGTATCGCTACAACGGACTGACGTCGACCGGCCTGCCGCGCTTCGCGCGCTTCCTGCGCATCCGCGATGAGATGCCCCACTAGAAAGCGTCATCCGCGCAGCGGATGACACCGACGCCCCTCTCCCCATCGGGAGAGAGGGACCATTTGCGAAGCAAATGGTGGGGTGAGGGGCGGCCCCTCGCGAAAATGCCTACTTCCGTATCGCTTCGTTGCTGCAACGCGATCATGAGATCGCTACGCACACCGAGACGGACATTTTTGATCCGGAGGCATCCGAACCCGATATCCGTCCACGGACACGCTTCGGCAGAACGCCGGCAACATTGCGGCAGCGAGATAAGCCGCGAGCGTCAGCCCTCACCCCAACCCCTCTTCGGGAGGGAGAGGGGCTCTAGAAACGTCATCGGTTGCACGTCCTCGCGCGAAGAAAAGCGAGCGCAAACGCGAAGTACATAGTCACCAACCATCAACCACCAACCACCAGCCGCTGACCAGCACCTGCTCAGCAGGTTCGCTCCTTCGCGAACGGATTGAGGCGGCGCACCCAGCTGTCGCCGCAATCGATGTCGACCGGTTCCGGTTCCACCGGCTTGACCGGCGTGCGCGCGGCGATGCGGGCGCGTTCGAGTTCGGCGATCTTCGCGCGGATCTGCGGCATCGCCGCCAGCGCGGCGCGTTCGCCCTGCAGGATCGCGGCGTTGCGCTGCTCGAAACTCGCCGGACCGATGTCGTTGACCTGCGGACGGATCACCACGTCGGCACGCGCCAATTCCTGGCGGCCGAGGTTCTGGCCCATGATCGCGATCGACTGGTTCACGATGCCGAGCATGCTGCCGGGCATCGTGCCGCTGGCCTTGCTGGAGATGTCGACGGCGATCACCAGATCCGCGCCGAGCTGCTTGGCCGCATCCACGGGCACCGGACTCACGACACCGCCGTCGACGTAATGCCGGTCGCCGATCTTCACCGGTTCGAATACGCCGGGCACGCTGCTCGACGCGCGCACCGCCTGGCCGGTGTTGCCGCGCACGAACACGATGCGATCACCGGTTTCCAGTCGCGTCGCGACGGCAGCGAACGGAATGCGCATGCGATCGAGCGTGCGGTTGCCGACTTCCTGGTTGACGTAATTCTGCAGCGCGACGCCCTGGACCAGGCCGCCGGAGAACAGGCGCACATCGCGGATGCTCGACTCGTCGAGCGCGACGGCGCGTTCCTGCATGCGGAAGGGATCCATGCCGCTCGCGTACAGCGCGCCGACCACGCTGCCGGCACTGGTGCCGGCGACGACATCGGCCTTGATGCCGTTGGCCTCGAGCATCTTGATCACGCCGATATGCGCGAAGCCCTTTGCCGCACCGCCACCAAGCGCGAGGCCGATGCGCACCGGCTGCGGACGCGGGGTGACCGGCGTAGCCGGCGTCGGCTGCACGGCGACTGGTGGCGTCGGACGCACATCGTCACGACCGCAGCCCGCGAGTACACACAGGCCGGCGACGAGCAGCGCGGTACGCGCATGGCGGAACGGGGTGCGGAGACGCATGCGATGGATGCCGGTTCTGGATTGCCGCCGAGGATACCGGCGTCCCGCCTGTCGGCGGCTGAAGCGTCGCGCGCTTTCGCGTGCGCGCGCCTCGCCGCAGATCAGCGCGTGGGACGGCCGCCGAAACGCGTACCGAAGAAGTCGCCGTCGTTCCAGCGCGGCGGTGTATCGGCATCGCCGACGATGCGCGTCAGCGCGACCACCACCTGCGCCATGCGCGCAGCGTCGCCGTACTGGATCGGCAGGTCCACCTGGTCGCAGGGCTGGTGGTAGCAGTTGCGCAGGAACCAGGTCGCCGCGATCTTCGGCTTCTGCTGGTCGTTGGCGGGCGCGACGCCGGCATCGAGGTACAGCGCGGGAATGCCGGCGCGCACGAAGGCGTACTGGTCGCTGCGCACGAACGCGACTTCTTCGGGGAACGGATCGGGCGACACCTCGACGCCGACTTCGCCCGCCGCCTGCGTCACCGCGGCCGACAGCGTGGAATGCTCGCTGCCGATCGCGACGATGTCGCGCGTCGGCGCGGTCAGGATCGGCATGTCGATGTTGAGATTGGCGACGAGCCTGCCGGCCGCGGCGGGCGGATGCCGCGCCAGCCATTCGGCGCCGAGCAGGCCCTGCTCCTCGGCGGTGAGCACAGCGAACAGCGTGCTGCGCGCCGGCGCGGTGTCGCCCTCGGCCAACGTGCGCGCGGCCTCGACCAGGATCGCGACGCCCAGCGCATTGTCGAGCGCACCGTTGTAGATCGCGTCGCCATCGACCGGCGTGCCGGTGCCGATGTGGTCGAGATGCGCGGTGTGCACGATCGACTCGCCCGCACGCGCCGCGTCGCGGCCGGGCAGCACACCGAGCACGTTGCGCGACTCGAGTGTGGCGATACGGGTGCGCGTGCGCAGCGTCAGGGTGCCGGGCAGGGCGAAGGGTTCGAGCGTGCCGGCGCGCGCGGCCTCGAACAGTTGCGCGGCCGTGCGCGGGCCGTCGGCGAAGACCAGATCTGCGGCAGTCGCGGCCACGCGCGCGCTCGCGCGTAACTGCGCGGGCGCATCGACCGGACGATCGTCGGCATCACGCAGACGCATCGCCGGCCGCGCCGCCTGCGCGACGCTGCGTGTCCACGGCAGGCCGGCTTCGTCGTCGACGGTATTGACCAGCACCAGACCGACCGCCCCACGCGCGACCACCGCTTCGATCTTGGTGCGCAGGCTGGCGTAGTAGGCCTGCGGGTTCGGCTCGAAGCCACGCGGCGCGCCGCCGAACACGATCGCGATGCGGCCCTGCAGCTCGACACCGGCGAAGTCGTCGTGACCGAGTTCCGGCGCGTGGATCGCCTGGCCGACGAACACCGCTGGCGCGGTGACGTCGCCCTCGGCAGCGTTGAAATCCGGCATCGGCAAGAACTGGTCGCTGGGCCGCAACTCGATCGTGCGGCCGTTGCGCGAGACCGACAGCGTCGCTGCGGCCGGGTCCGCGACCGCGCGCACCAGTGGCACGCGCTGGAACCAGCTGCCGCCGTCACCGGCCGGCTGCAGACCGCTTTCGGCGAAGCGACGCGCGACGTGCTCGGCGGCGCTGTCGAAGCCCGGGGTTCCGGTCTCGCGTCCGGCCATCGCATCGTCGGCCAGCACGCGCACGTCGGCCTCGATCCGTTGCCCGGCGGGCGTCTCGTTGGCGACCACGGCCGCCGGCGGCACCGGCGTACCCGGCGCGGTCTGCGCCTGCACCGCCGCGTCGCTGTCGCGACCTCCGCAGGCGACCAGCAGCAACGCGCAGGCGACGGTGAGGACGGGACGTGGCATGAGCGGCTCCGGTGCGGGAGGGCGACGGTAGCACGCAGTCCGCAACGCGATGCCTCGACATCGGCTGCGCTACTGTCGGCCCATGTTCGAACTCCACCAGGTGCATCGCCGCTTTGGCACGACCGTCGGTCTCGATGGCGTCGATCTGCGCATCGCGCCGGGCGAAACGACGGCGTTGATCGGCCCGAGCGGGGCCGGCAAATCGACACTGCTGCGGCTGCTGATTGGCCTCGAATGGCCGGATGCCGGCGAGGTGCGGTTCGAAGGCGTACCGCTGCGTCGCGACGCGCTGCTCGCCCACCGGCGCCGCATCGGTTACGTGATCCAGGAAGGCGGGCTGTTTCCGCATCTTGATGCGATCGGCAACGTCGGTCTGCTGCCACGCACGCTGGGCTGGTCGGCGTCGCGCATTACCGCGCGTGCCAGCGAACTCGCCGCCCTGTGCCGTCTGCCGGACGATGCCTTGCGACGCTATCCGGCGGAATTGTCGGGCGGTCAGCGCCAGCGCGTGGGCCTGATCCGTGCGTTGATGCTCGACCCCGACGTGCTGCTGCTCGACGAACCGCTGGGCGCGCTCGATCCCATCGTCCGCTTCGACCTGCAGGCCGAGATGCGCGCGCTGTTCGATCGCCTCGGCAAGACCGTCGTACTGGTAACGCACGACGTTGCCGAGGCCGCGTGGTTCGCCGACACCATCGTGCTGCTGCGCGACGGATGCATCGTCCAGCAGGGCGCGCCGCGGACGTTGCTCGATGCACCAGCCGAACCGTTCGTGCGCGCCTTCATGACCGCGCAGCGCAGCGTCGAGGATGCCGCGTGAGGCCGGGCGTGCGGTACGCCGTCGCGGTGCTGCTGATGGTCGCATGCTGCAGCATCTTCGCCGCGCCGGTCGTCGTCGGTTCGAAGAACTTCACCGAAGGCGTACTGCTCGGCGAGATCGCGACCCAGGCCGGTCGTGAGGCCGGTGCCGACGTGCGCCACCAGCGCCAGCTCGGAGGCACCCGCATCCTGTGGCGTGCGCTGCAGGACGGCAGCATCGACGCCTACGCCGAGTACACCGGCACGCTGGCCGACGAGCTGCTGCAGATGCCGGGTGCCGATGTCGCGGCGATGCGGGCGGCGCTCGCGCGCGAAGGCCTGGCGATGACCGCACCGCTCGGCTTCGACAACAGCTACGCGCTGGGCATGCGGCGTGCGCACGCGGCCGGACTCGGCATCCGCACGCTGTCGGACCTCCGCGCGCATCCCACGCTGCGGCTCGGGCTCAGCAACGAGTTCATGTCGCGGGCCGACGGCTGGCCCGGTCTGCGCGACGCGTATGCGCTGCCGCAGTCGCCCGATGGTCTCGATCACGACCTGGCCTATCGCGCACTCGCCAGCGGCGCGATCGACGCGACCGATCTCTACCGCACCGATGCCGAGATTCCGTATCACGACCTCGTCGTGCTGCAGGACGACCGCCAGTACTTCCCGTCCTATGCGGCGGTCTATCTCTATCGCCGCGATCTGGCGCAGCGTGCGCCGGCGTTGCGCGATGCGCTGCACGGGCTGGAGGGGCGCATCAATGCGGCGACGATGCAGCGGCTCAACGCACGCGTGAAGCTGGATCGCGAAGTGGAATCCGCCGTCGCGGCCGACTGGATGGGACTGGAAGCACCCGACAGCGACGGCCGCGTCGCCCGCATCTGGCAGCGCACGCGCGAACACCTCGCGCTGGTCGGCATCTCGCTCGGCGCCGCGTTGCTGGTCGCATTGCCGCTGGGCATTCTCGCCGCGCGTCGGCCGCGCCTCGGACAGGCCGTGCTCGCGCTCACGGGTGTGCTGCAGACGTTGCCGTCGCTGGCGGTGTTCGTCTTCATGATTCCGCTGTTCGGCATCGGCGCCGGTCCTGCGATCGCCGCGCTGTTCCTCTACAGCCTGCTGCCGATCGTGCGCAATACGCATGCGGGACTGACCGGGATTCCGCTCGAGTTGCGCGAGACCGCCGCGGCGATCGGGCTGCCGGCCGGCACGCGTCTGCTCCGCGTCGAGCTGCCGCTGGCGCTGCGCACGATCCTCGCCGGCATCAAAACGGCGGCGGTGATCAACGTCGGCACCGCGACGCTCGGCGCACTGATCGGCGCGGGCGGTTACGGCCAGCCGATCCTGACCGGCATCCGCCTCGACGACATCGGCCTGATCCTCGAGGGCGCCGTGCCGGCGGCGCTCCTCGCGCTGGCGGTGCAGGGCGTGTTCGAGATCGCCGAACGCGTGCTCACGCCGCGCGGATTGCGATTGGCTGCACGGCGCTGAAGCGGATCAGAGCGTGCCGGTACGCAGGCCGTCGTAGACGGTCCACGCGGTCGCGCTGATGCCGAGCAGGATCCAGGCGACGTTGTAGATCGTGAAGCGGCGGTTGCTGCGCGCATCGGGATCGCCGCACGCGGCGTTCGCCGCCAACTGCATGCGCAGCAGGCACACGCAGTTGACCGGAATCACGATCACGCCGAGCCACTCGAGCCACAGCCACGCGTTCGACAGGTGGAACACGAGCCACGGCCACGCGATCGCGCTGCCGTAGTTGAGCACTTCCATGACGACGAATACGGTGGCCAGTGTCATCGGCCACCAGCGCCGGGTGATGCCGCGCTCGTCCAACGTGCGGTCGATTCGGCGCGCCAGTGCGTGGGCATAGAACAGGCCGAACAGCGCGCGCGGCACCGGCCAGATCGTCTCGTTGCGGCCCACGCGCCAGCGCGACCAGTGCGTCCAGAACCAGAACAGCTGGTAGATACCGAGCGTGGCGACGTAGAGCACGACGAACTTGGTCGGCGAGACCACGTAGAACGGCGCGTCGCGCATCGCCTGGGACGGCGTGTCGCGAACTTCGGTCGCCGGCGGCGTGTAGGGATCGTGCGGAATATTCATGGCGTCAGGCAGCGCGCGATGGGTGACGGACGCGCCGCATGCTACCGGACCGCACGTGTGCCTCAGTCGACGACGATGCCGTCGAGCGACTGCCGCAGCGCCGTGAAGTCGCCCCAGGGATGCGCTTTGAGCCGCTTGAGCCGGGCTGGTGCATTGCGCAGCGTCCACGCATCGCCAGCCTTCAATCTGCCCAGATCTTCCCAGCGCAGCGGCATCGACACCGGCGCGCCGGCGCGCGCGCGCACCGAAAACGAGGCGACCGCCGTTGCGCCGCGTCCATTGCGCAGGTAATCGATGAAGATCTTCTGCTTGCGGAATTTCTTGGTCGCGGTCGCCACGTACTTGAGCGGATCGAGTTCGGTCATGCCCTGCGCAAACGCATGCGCGAACGGCTTCACCACATCCCAGTCACTGCCCGGATCCAGCGGCACCACCACATGCAGGCCCTTGCCGCCGGTCGTACGCACGAAGGATTCGAGCTTCAACTGCTGCAGCAGGCCGCGTACCTGGCGCGCGGCGGCGACGATCTCGGCCCAGCTCACGCCTTCGCCCGGATCGAGATCGAACACGATGCGGTCGGCAGTCTCGGGTGCATCGGCGTGCGCGCCCCAGGGATGGAACTCCAGCGCGTTGAACTGCACCAGCTCCATGACCGCGGCGGCGTCGTTGGCGACCAGATAGTCGCTGGCGCCTGCCTCGTCTTTGAGCCGCACCGTCTCGACCAGCGTCATGCCGGCGGTGTGGTGCTTCTGGAAGAAGCAGGGACCGTCGATGCCGCCGGGACAGCGGATCACCGACAGCGGCCGCCCGGCGATCTCGGGCAGCAGCCACGGCATCGCCGCGGCGTAGTACGCGGCCACATCGCCCTTGGTCAGCGTGTCACCAGGGAACAGGACCTTGTCCTGGCTCGACAAGGTCGGCGGTCGTCGGTCGCTGTCGGCAGCGCGCTTCGTACCTGTCTTCGCAGGCACTTTCGTAGCGGCCTTCGAGCCAGCCTTTGCGGCCTGCTTCGTCGTCTTCTTCGTCTGCGCCGCAGCGCTTGCCGAGGTTTCGCTTCGCTTGGCCATGTCGTTCGCTCCGTCGCGATCGCTGTCGTGCAGATCGTCCACCGACTTGTCGGGCCGCACCGCCTTGAGTGACGGCTGACGCAGCAGGCCGTGCCCACCGGTGCCGCGCGAGAACACCTCGACGACGAAGCGCGGCGCGAACCATTTCGCGGCGCGCAGATCGGTGTCGTTCGGCGGCACGTACACGCTGGGTTCGCTACGGCCGGCGCGGCCGATCCGCGGTGTGAGTTCGTCGAGCAGGGCATCGCTGAAACCGGAACCCACACGCCCGGCGTAACGCCAGCCATGCTCGGCATCGGGCCGCGCCAGCAGCAGCGCGCCAAACCCGCTGCGACTGCCTTTGGGTGGCGTGTAGCCGACGACTGCGTACTCGTCGCTGGCCAGTTCCTTGGTCTTGCGCCAGTCGTCGCCGCGCCCCGGACGGTAGGGACGATCGCCGCGCTTGGAAATGATGCCTTCGAAGCCTGACTGCGACGCCAGATCGATCGCGGTGTCTGCGACGCCTTCGATATGACTGCTGAAGGCGAGGTGGGCGGGTGGCGCGTCTCCGAGAATGCGCTGCAGCAGCGCCTTGCGCGCGAACAGCGGTGCGTCGCTGATGTCGACGCCGTCCACGTGCAGCAGGTCGAACAGCACCAGCGCGAGCGCGCCCTGGCGTTCGCCCGACAGCGTGCCCTGCAGCAGATTGAAATCCTCGCGGCTGCCGTGGCCGGCGATCAATTCGCCGTCGAGCGCCGCCGACTTCAGGCCCAGCTGCGCGATGGCCTCGGCGATTTCCGGCACCTTGCCGGTCCACTCCAGCGCGTTGCGTGACCACAACTGCACGTCGCCACGCGCGATCGTCGCCAACAGCCGGTAACCGTCCCACTTGAGCTCGTGCAGCCAGGCCTCACCCACGGGCGCGGCGTCGCCGAGTTTCGCGAGTTGCGGTTCGAACGCCCCGCTCGGCGCCGTTCCACGCCGGGCGCCGGGCAACTTGCGCGCCTCGGCCGCCCAGTCGTGTGCGCGCCGGGTCGGGACGTCGACCACGGCCTTTTTGCGCTTGTGCGCCTTGCCGGTGCCGGCACGTTTCGCGTCTTCGGCCGGCGGCGCGGGCACATCGGCAAGCAGGTCGTCGGCTTCGAGTGTGCCGGCGTATGCATCACGGTCCTTGAAGAGCAGCCATTGCGGTTGCCGTGCAGGTTTGCCGGAGCGCACCAGGTGCCAGCGGCCCTTGAGCTTGCGGCCGAACAACTCGAACCGGAGATGTCCCTTCGCCAGTCCCGCCTCGGGATCCCCGTCGGCCGCCCAGACCCCGGTGTCGAAACGCGCGACGTGCCCACCGCCATACTCGCCCTTCGGAATCTCGCCCTCGAAACCGGCGTAGTCCAGCGGATGGTCTTCGACCTCCACGGCCATGCGTTTCACGTCGGGGTCGTAGCTGGGCCCCTTCGGCACGGCCCAGCTCTTGAGCGCATCGCCGACCTGCAGACGGAAGTCGTAGTGCCGCCGGCTGGCGTGATGCAACTGCACGACGAAAATCGCCCGCTGGCCCCGCGGCGCCGGCTTGCCGGGCTCGGGCTCGCGCGTGGTGTCGAAGCGCCGTTTGCGCTGGTACTCGGTCAGGCTCATCGCTTACGAGGCCTTGCGAACGGCCTTCTTCGCCGTCTTGGTGGTGCGCTTCTTCGGGGGCGCTTTCTTGGCCGCTTTCTTGGTCGTCGATTTCGCGGTCTTCTTGGCGGGCGTCTTCGACGCGGCCTTCGCCGGCGTGCGCCTGTTCTCGCCCAGGCTCTTCTGCAGCAGTGCCACGAAGTCGACGACGTTGGTCGCAGCATCCTCGCGATGCGGCGCGTCCTCGCTGACCTTGGCCGTCGCACCCTTGGACTTGATGCGCTTCTTGATGATGTCCGACAGACGTTCGCGGAACTCGTCGTGATAGGCGTCGGGCGCCCACTCTGCGGACATCGAGTCGATGAGCTGGCTCGCCATCTCGAATTCCTTGTCGGCGATGCGGTAACTGGATGTCGCGCCGGCCGGCAGCTTGTAGTCGTTGGGGTCCACGAGCTCCTGCGGATAACGCAGCAGCATCAGCACCAGTGCATCGTCTTCGGGCATCACCGCACACAGGTATTCCCGGGTGCGGATCACCACGCGCGCCACGCCGACCTTGCCGGTTTTCTTGAGCGTCTCGCGCAGCAGCACGTAGCCCTTCTCGGCTTTCTTGCCCGGCACCAGGATGTAGGGCTTCTCGAAGAACCGTGTGCCGATGCTGCCGGCGTCGACGAAAGCCTCCACATCAACTGACTCGTGCGACTCGGGCGCGGCCGAGGCGATGTCCTCCTTCTCGATGACGACGTAGCTGCCCTTGTCGTACTCGAATGCCTTGACGATGTCTTTCCACGGTACTTCTTCGCCGGTGTCCGCGTTGACCCGCTCGAACCGGATCGGTTTCTTGTCGCGCGAATCGAGCATGCGGAAGCTCAGGTCGGTCCTGCGTTCGCCCGACATCAGCGAGACTGGAATGTTGAGCAGTCCGAACGACAGCGAGCCGGACCAGATGGGACGTGCCATGGTGCTCTCCGATGCGCCGACGCGGGATGGCCGGCCGCATGAATGGCCGAGGCTTGCACCGGAGCCGTGCAATGCGCGTCAAGTGCAAGGATCGATACCGGGGCCGGATTCACGCGAGTGCAGGAGGCACGAGCGCACGGTCTGCACATGCACACGACGCCCCCCTTCCCGACTGATCCCGCGGCCGCCCGGCAGCGTGTGGACGCGAACCAGGACGAAGCGCTGGACGAAACCTTTCCAGCCAGCGACCCGGTCTCGCCATTCATCCCAGCCCGGCGGCCCGCGCCCGCGCCCAAGGCGGGCGAGTCCGGCTGACTCCGCGCCGCTGTTCGTCCGGGGCGCGGCCGGCGATACTGGACCTGCCTTCCGGCGTGCGCCCTATAATCGCCGGCTGTAATCGTTTACATGGGATCTATTGATGCGCCTGGATGACCGCCTCGAAGCGCTGCTCGCACGGATGACCCTCGAGGAAAAGATTGGCCAGCTCGGCATTTTTGCCGACATGCTGCGGCCGTTCGCGGCCGACGTGAATCCCGAGATGAACGAGTTGAACGCGGGCGAACTGCGCGAGCAGATCCGCGCCGGCCGCGTGGGCGCGGTGTTCAACGGCGTCGGCGCGGTACAGGGCCGGGAGTCGCAGCGCATCGCGGTCGAAGAGAGCCGGCTCGGCATCCCGTTGCTGATGGGCGCCGACGTGATCCACGGCATGCGCACCGTCTTCCCGATCCCGCTGGGCGAAGCCGCGAGCTTCGAGCCCGCGCTGGCCGAGCGCACCGCGCGCGCCGCGGCGATCGAGGCGACCGCCTGCGGCCTGCACTGGACCTTCGCGCCGACGCTCGACATCGCGCGCGACCAGCGCTGGGGCCGCGTGGCCGAAGCCGCCGGCGAAGACGTGGTGCTCGGCAATGCGTTCTCGGCGGCGCGCGTGCGCGGCTTCCAGGGCGGCGACCTGACCGCGAACGATTCGATGCTGGCCACGCCCAAGCACTTCGTCGGCTACGGCGCGGTCATGGGCGGGCTGGATTACAACAGCGTCGAGATTTCCGAGGGCACGCTGCGCGACGTGCACCTGCCGCCGTTCAAGGCCGCGCTGGACGCCGGCGCACTGACGGTGATGAGCGCTTTCAACGACATCAACGGGGTACCGGCCTCGGCGCACGACGGCCTGCTGACCGATCTGCTGCGCGGCGAATGGGGCTTCAAGGGCTTCGTGGTGTCCGACTACACCGCGGATTTCGAACTCGTCGCGCACGGCTTCGCCGGCGACGACCGCGAGGCGACGAAGCTGTCGTTCACCGCCGGCGTCGACATGAGCATGCAGAGCGGCCTGTACGCCGCGCATCTGCCGGACCTCGTCGCCAGCGGTGACGTGCCGATGGACGTGATCGACCAGGGCGTGCGCCGCGTGTTCGCGGTCAAGCAGGCGATCGGCCTGTTCGACAATCCCTACCGTTCGCTCGATCCCGACGTCGAAGCCGCGATGGATCCGGACGCACTGCACGGCGATCTCGCGCTCGATGCCGCGCGGCGCTCGATCGTGCTGCTGAAGAACGACGGGGATCTGCTGCCGCTGCGCAAATCCGGCCAGAAGCTCGCGCTGATCGGCCCCTATGCGCGCGACCGCGACAACATCGAAGGCTGCTGGACCCTGTTCGGCGACAAGCGCCTGCACGTCAATCTCGAAGACGGCCTGCGCGCCGCGCTCGAGGACGGCGATGCGCTCGACGTCGTCGACGGCAGCGGTATGGAAGACGCGATCGACGGCGGTATCGACGCCGCGGTCGAGGCCGCGCGCAATGCCGATGTCGTGCTGCTCGCGATCGGCGAACCGCAGGGTTTCAGTGGCGAAGCGCAGTCGCGCACTCAGATCGTCATTCCTGCCGCGCAGCAGGCGCTGGCCGAGGCCGTCGCCGCGACCGGCACGCCAGTCGTCGTACTGCTGCGTCATGGCCGCGCGCTCGCGCTGCACGGCGCGGTGCACGACGCGCAGGCGATCCTCGCGACCTGGTTTCTCGGCACCGCGACGGGTCCCGCCGTTGCCGAAGTGCTGTTCGGCGACTACAACCCGTCCGCGCGCCTGCCGGTGAGCTTTCCGCGTGATTCGGGCCAGCAGCCGCTGTACTACAACCGCCAGCGCACCGGCCGCCCCGAGCTGCCGACGATGTCAGAGTTCAAGAGCCGCTGGCGCGAGATGCCGCACAGCGCGCTGTATCCGTTCGGGCACGGCCTGTCGTACACGCGTTTCGTCTACGGCGATGTCGAACTGTCGACGGACACGCTGGACTGGGACGGCACGCTGACCGTGTCGGTCACGCTGCGCAACGACGGCAGCCGCTTCGGCGAGGAAGTCGTGCAGCTCTACGTCCACGACCGCGTCGCCAGCCGCGTGCGCCCGATCCGCGAGCTCAAGGATTTCCGCAAGGTCGCGCTCGCGCCGGGCGAACACACCACGGTGTCGTTCACCCTGCATCGCGACCAGCTCGCCTTCACCACACGCAGCGGCGCATTCGCGGCCGAGCCGGGTTTGTTCGACGTGTGGATCGCGCCGAGTTCGGAGTCCGGGACGCCTGCACAGTTCACGCTGCTCCAGGCCTGAGGCGATTGCGCCCGACGCCGTGAGCGATCGGACATCCCTGCTGTTGCTGCCGGGCCTGCTGTGCACGGACCGGTTGTGGCAGGCACAGATCAAAGCACTCGACGATGTCGCCGACGCGCAGGTCGCCGACCTGACCCGGGACGACAGCGTCGGCGCAATGGCCCAGCGCGTACTCGGCGATGCGCCCCCGCGCTTCGCCCTCGCCGCGCTGTCAATGGGCGGCTACGTCGCTTTCGAAATCCTGCGGCGTGCGCCGGAACGCGTGACCCGTCTGGCATTGGTCGCCACCAGCGCGCGTCCCGATTCCCCGGAGCGCGCCGCGCAACGCCGACGCGGCATCGACGCGATCGGTCGCGGTCGTTTCGTCGGCGTGACTCGCCAGCTGCTGCCGAGCCTCGTGCATCCGTCGCATGTCGATGGCCCGACCGGCGAGATCGTGCAGTCGATGGCGTCTGAAGTCGGCGCGAACGGGTATCTGCGACAGCAGGCGGCGATTCTCGGCCGTCCGGATTCGGAATCCGTGCTCGCGTCAATCGAAGTGCCGACGTTGATCGTCGTCGGCGAAGAGGACCGGCTGACGCCGCCGGTCGAGGCAGAGGCGATGCACGCAGGCATCGCGGGGTCGACGTTGCATCGACTGGAGATGTGCGGGCATTTGCCGCCGCTCGAGCGGAGCGATGAGATGTCCAATCTGATGCGGGCTTGGTTGGCGGATCGCTGACCGCATTCCGCAAGGAAAGGACACGCCTGAAGCCGGGCGAGCAGCCCGTTCGAGCCGGCTCTACCGTTGAGGTTGCCGAATCCCACGTCGTCATCCTGATCCTGCCCGCATGCATGCACTCGCATCGCAACGCGGTCGAGGACCGTATTGCATGACTTCGACAGAGTCCGCGCCTGGTCGGTCCTTCGCCAGCAACCGCCATCAATGCGTCTGGCTGCCACAAGGATGCAACGCGACAACTCGTGACTCGCATGAACAAAAGCCCGGCCGAAGCCGGGCTTTTCGGATGACTGGTGCGAAGCGCGTTACCCCGCGACCGCCAGCTTTTCCTGTCCATATCGCCAGACCGCTAGCAACCACAGCGCTGCGGCCAACGCCAGGCTCGCGCCCAGATACACACCCCACACTTCCGGTGCGATCGGTTCGGCGCGGATGATCTTCAGCAGCAGCTGGTTCTGCGCGAGGAACGGCACGGCGAACTGCCACAGCTCGGTCTTGATCGGGTTGATCATCAGCACGAAGCTCGGAACCATCGGCAGCAGCATCAGCCAGACGATGTGGCTCTGGGCTTCCTTCATGCTCTTCGCGGTCGCGGCGAGGAAGGTCAGCAGCGACGTGCCGACGAACAGCATCGGCAGCAGCACCAGCAGCATCTTGCCGATCGCGGCGAAGCTGACGTCGAGCATCCGCGATGCGCTCGTGCCCATCTGCGCGCTGATCTTGAAGGCGAGCAGGGTAAGCAGCAGCGAGACCATGCCGATGATGCAGGCGGCGGCGATCTTGCCGCTGACGATCGCACCGCGCGAGGCCGGCGTGGCGAGCAGCGGTTCCAGCGACTGGCGTTCGCGTTCGCCGGCGGTCGCGTCGAGAATCAGATACGAGCCGCCGATGAAACTCGACAGGATCAGCAGATACGGCAGCAGCACTGCAAGCAGGATGCCGCGCTTGGCTTCCTCGGTTGCCGTGTCGCGCGTGCCGACCGCGACCGGCTGCACGACCGACGGATCGATACCGCGGGCGAGCAGGCGCAGGGCGCCGACCTGCTGGCCGTACGCGGTGATCGCATTACGCACGCGACGCGTCGGCGTTTCGGCGTTTCGGCGTGTGCTGTCGCTGATGATCTCGACCGTGGCCGGGCGACCGGCGTGCCAGTCTTCGGCGAAGCTCGCCGGAATCTCGATTGCCACGTCGATATCCTGGCCGGCGATCGCGGCGTCGAGATCCGCCGGTGCATCGACGGCCTGGATGCCGAGCGTCGCCAGATGCGCGACGAGATTGGGCGCGTGCTCGGCGCCGATCACCGGCACTTCCAGCACGCGATCCTGTTCGGTCTTCATGCGCTTCTCGGCCATGAAGTTCATGCCCAGCATCAGCAGCGGATACATCAGCGGCCCGAGCAGCAGCGCCATGAACAACGTGCGCCGGTCGCGCGCGATGTCGAGCAGCTCCTTGCGCACCACGCACCACATCCATTTCATGTTGCTCATGCCAGCAGGCCCTCCTCGGAACCGATCGCGCTGACGAACGCGTCCTCGAGATTCGGCTTGCCGAAACGCTCGCGCAGTTCGTCGGCGGTGCCGTCGGCGACGACGCGGCCCTTGGCGACGATGACGATGCGATCACACAGCGCGGCGACCTCCTGCATGATGTGGCTGGAGAAGATCACGCAGCGGCCGTCGTCGCGCAGCTTGAACAGGAACTCGCGCATCGCGCGCGTGGTCATCACGTCCAGGCCGTTGGTCGGCTCGTCGAGAATCACGTTGCGCGGGTCGTGCACCAGCGCGCGTGCGATCGCGGTCTTGGTGCGCTGGCCCTGGCTGAAGCCTTCGGTCTGGCGGTCGAGAATCTCGCCCATGTCGAGCTGTTCGCTGAGCACACGCGTGCGCTCTTTGATCTCCGCTTTCGACAGACCATGCAGCTCGCCGAAGTAGCGGATGTTCTCGCGTGCGGTCAGGCGCTTGTAGACGCCGCGCGCATCGGGCAGTACGCCGAGCACGCGACGCACCGCGGCCGGATCCTGCGCAGCGTCGATGCCGTCGACCAGCACGCGGCCGCTGTCTGGCTTCATCAGCGTGTAGAGCATGCGCAGCGTCGTCGTCTTGCCGGCGCCGTTGGGACCAAGCAGGCCGGTGATGCGGCCGTCCTCGGCGACGAAATCGACGCCGTCGACGGCCTTGACCGTACCGGTCTTCGTCTTGAACGCCTTGTGCAGTTGCTGGGCCGTGATCATCGGCGGAGCTCCGGAAGAAAGAGGGAAGTCGACAGGCGCGGCGCGGTCACGGCGACCACCCGTTGAAGCTGGTGAACGGCGGCACCGGACGCATCGCATCCAGGCACGTGGCGTCGAGCGCCTTCGCATCGGTCGATTCGATGAACTGCGCGAGCAGCTTGGGCGCGCAGCCGAGCGCGAACGTGCCGTGGCCCTGACCCTTGAACACCAGATGGCGACCGTTGGGCAGACCGGCCAGCACGCGCTCGGCATACGCGGGCGGCGTCACCGGGTCGAGTTCACCCGACATCAGCAGCGCGGGGACGTCCGACTGCAGCGCCGCGGTGTGGTTGGCCGGCGGCGTGCCGGTCGGCCACGTGCGGCAGGCGCCGAAGAACATGCTGGCGACGCCGGGGCCGAGGATCGTGTCCGCGACGCGGCCGTCCTCGCGATACCGGCCGGCGTCTTCGGCGCAGATCACCGACCACTGCATGCCGCGGGTCATCTGGCCGCCGACGTTGCTGACCATCAGTTGCGACAGCGACATCAGCGGGCCGTAACGGCCCTGCGCCGCTTCGTCGAGGATCAGCGGCAGCAGCGACGCGGTCTGCGGTGCGTACGAGAACAGGAACGCGAGGCCGGTCACCGTGTCGGGCGTGACCACGCCATCGCGCTGCGCGCCGGTGGTCGGATCACGATAGGTCACCGGCGCCGGCGTCGTCTGCAGCGTCGACAGCACGCCGCGCAGCTGCGCCTGCAGGTCGGTCGGAAAGCGCGTTCGGCAGGCGGCGTCCTGCACGCACTGCTTCGACTGCAGCGAGAGCGCATCTTCGAAGGTGTGTGCGAATTCGCCGCCGACGACCAGATCGTTCGGCGCCACGCCGTCGAGCACGATGCTGCGCGTGTGCTGCGGATACGCCATCGCGTACTGCTGCGCGACGCGCGTGCCGTAGGAGCCGCCGACCAGGTTCAACTGCTCGGCGCCAAGCGCGGCGCGCACGGTGTCGAGGTCGCGGATCGCGTTGGCCGTCGTGTAGAAGCGCGGATCGGCGCGATCCGCCAGCCCGGCGAGGCAACGGCCTACATAGGCATCGAGGTCGGCATCGGTCGGCGTGGTCAGCGCATCGAGTTCCATCGGCGCGCCATCGGCGTCTACGCAATCGAGCGGGTTCGAGCTGCCGGTGCCACGCTGGTCGACCAGCACGATGTCGCGCTGGCGGCGCACTTCGCGCAGGCCGGCATTGATCTGCGCGGCCAGTTCGGTCGCCGCCTGGCCGGGTCCGCCGGCGAGGAAAAACACCGGGTCGGCCGTGCCGCCGTCACTTGCGTCGGCCGGCAGCCACGCGATGTTGAGGCCGATCTTGCGGCCTTCCGGTGCATCGGGATTCTCCGGCACTTCGAAGGTTGCGCACTGCGCTTCGACGCGCGTGGCGGCGTTGCCGCCGTCGAGCGTGCAGGCGTGGAAGGGGATCTGGCCGAACATGCGCGCCGGACGCGCGCTGTCGCCATCGGCGGGCGCCGGTGCAGCGCCGCTGCAGCCGGCGAGGGTCGCGCTCGCGGTCAGCGCCAGCAGGGAAAGCCTCATTGCTGTCATGGAACGTCCTCGAACAGGAAAATGGATTCGATGGGCTCGGCGAACTCGCGGGCGATCCGGAACGCCAGCGGCAGGCTGGGGTCGTACTTTCCGGTTTCGATCGCGTTGATCGTCTGTCTCGATACATCCAGACGTTCGCCGAGCTGTGCTTGTGACCAGCCGCAGGCCTCGCGCAGTTCGCGCACCCGGCTCTTCATCCGCGCGCGCTCACCGGTAACGCCGCGCGATGATGGCTTTGGCGATGCCGTAGGTGCCGCACAGCAGCGGAAACACCCACAGCATCGCCGCGCTCGCGGGCACGTCGATGACATGGGCCGCCTGCAGGAACCCGGCGGTCATGTACGCGAACGCGACCAGCGCGGCGGCGATGCAGACCGCTTCGAACTCGATGCGCTGCTGCAGCTCGTCGACGCCGCGGACGAAGTGCACCATCGCCCGCAGCACCAGCGCGATCGGCGCCACCGGCATCAGGGCGATCAGCGCGCGCAACGCCGGCGCCTCGACGCTGCGCAACAGCAGCAAGGACACGAACAGCAGCACGGTGTAGGCGCCCATGCCGATGAGGACATCGCGGGTGTAGCGACGCTGCAGCGCCGCCGGCGCGCCATCGCAGGCGGTCGCGCGCCGCGAAAGCGACACCACGCCGATGACGACCGCCGACAGCAGGATCAGGGCGCTGGCCCATTCCGGCGCCGTCGGCGCCAGCAGCCGCAAGGCGACCGCGGCGGCGAGCAGGAGTACGGCGACGGCGCGAAGCGGAAAACGGGCGGACGATACGTCCATGGCGGGACCGTGTGTCAAGTTGGCTTGACACGGAGCATGCGCGGCACCGATTGCGGTGTCAAGCGTGCTTGACAGTGGTTCGCTACGCCTCTGACGTGACCAGGTGCCGGCTGTCCACGTGGGATGCGCCGAGTTCCGCCAGCCGCTCGTCGAACACCGTGCGGCTGGCCGCATCGGGAATCCGCTCCGAGAGTGCACGCGCCTGATCCAGATGCATGCGGACCGCGGCCGCGTCGCCATCCAGCCGCGCGATTTCCGCATCCAGCCATGCGCGGTACGGCGACAGATCCATGAGGCCGCCTTCGCAATGTGCCCGCCAGGCCGCGACCAGTGCCCGGTCGCCGACCAGCAGCGCCGCGTGGCTGGCGAGCATCACCGCGATCGAAGGCCGGAATGCAGTGGGCGCTTTCGCGAATGCGGCCGCGAGTGCTTCGGCCTGGGGGCGCGCGGCCACACCATCGCGGCGATCGACCGCGTGCGACAGCCGCAGCATGCGCGCGCTCTGCTGCAGGCCACTGCTGGCGATGCCGGTGTCGACGGTCGGGATCGAGGCCGGCGGCCAGTCGCGCGGCCGCACATTGGCCAGGCTCAGCGCCATCAGCTGGTTGATCTGCAACTGCAGCGCGGCATCGGGTGTGCGGCGGGCGAGATCGAGCAGGCCGCGCCCATCGGAGCGCCAGCCGTCCATGTGCATCGGCAGCAGATTGCCCAGGCCCATGACGGCGGCTGCGAGCGCGGTACCCAGCGCCGCGCCCGCGAGCCACGGCGACATCGGCAGCCACAGCACCAGCGCGATGCACAGCGCAGCCGTCACCAGATTCGCCAGCGGCCCGCCCAGCAGGAACACCGTCTGGTCGAGGCGCGACAGGCCGCGTTCGCCGCTCGGCAGCAACGCGGCGAAGCCGCCGATTCCGCGTACGCCGCCGCCATAGCGCCAACGCCAGCGGTCGTCGCTGCCGCGCTCCATCCGCAGCGGTCCGACACCGAACGCGATCGCCTGCATGCCGCGCGACAGACCTGCGAGCGCATGTCCGGCCTCGTGCAACACGATGTGCGGCCACAGCGACAGGAAGAAGCCGGCCAGCAGCGCGAGTCCGGTGCCGGCCGGCAGCGCTTCCAGCGCAGGCAGACCGAGCCTGGCGAGGCCCGCGCCGAACAGACCGCCAGCGAGAAACAGCGCCAGCGGCCGCAGCGCGCGCCGCCACACCGGGCGTTTCGCCGGCGCCTCGGGCGCGGGCGGCATCAGGGATGCGAGCGGGGCGTGCGGCGGCGTGGCGCTGTCGGGCGTCGTCATCCGCGGCGGATCACTTGCTGCTGACGTACTTCTCACGACGAATCAGTGGCACCGGCAGGCCGAAGCCCTTGAGCGCCTCGAACGTCGCGTCGACCATGTTCGGATTGCCGCACAGATAGGCGATGTCGCCTTCGCCCGGCGCAAACTCCTCGAGGAACTGCTGCACGTAACCATGGCGCACGTCGGCATGCGGTGCGTCCGGCAATTCGCGCGAGAAGCACGGCACGAAGCGGAAGTTCGGGTGGGCGTCGGCGAACGCGCGGAAGTCGTCGCCGTACAGCAGCTCGGCCGGCGTGCGCGCACCCATCAGCAGCACCACTTCGACGCCGCGCTCGGCGATCGCCTTCTCCAGCAGCGGCAGCATCGCGCGGTACGGCGTGACCCCGGTGCCGGTGCCGACCAGAAGATAGCGGCGGTTGGTGTCCTGCGGCATCAGGCAGAAGCGCCCGAACGGGCCGCTGGCCTGCACCGTGCTGCCCAGATCCATGCTCTCGAACAGCGCCGTCGCCGCGCCGCCCGGCACATAGCTCACGGCGACTTCGATCGCCTCGCCCGGACCGATCGCATGGTCGTGGATCGTCGCCAGCGAATACGACCGTTTGGTCGCGGTGCCGTCGGCGTACTCGAAATGGATCTGGATGAACTGCCCGGGGATGAAGTCCAGCGGCTGGCCGTCGTCGCGGACGAAGGACAGGTGGGCGACGGTCGGCGCGACCATGCGCCGCGAAACGAGCTTGATGGGGAACTGCGTGATGGCCACTGCGGGAATTTGTCCGTGATTCGACGAGCATCCGGCCCTGTGCGCGGCCGGTGGGGCTCCATGCGCCTATGGTAGCGGGTCGGCCCGCAGCGCCCGGTGCAGACGTTGCAATGGCGTGTTGCGCACCTGCACGGCCCCACGCATGCAACGCGCCGTTGCGGCCGGGCCAGCCGGGGCGTCTCTATACTACGGGCCCCGCCGCGCCATCCGCGGCACGAGCGATGGACATGTCCCCGATTCCCCAGGCCGACGCCGCCCTTTCGGTGCGCGATCTGCGCAAGACCTATGACGGCGGTGTCGAGGCGCTCAAGGGCATCTCGCTCGACGTCGCACCCGGTGATTTCTTCGCCCTGCTCGGCCCCAACGGCGCCGGCAAGTCGACGCTGATCGGCATCATTTCCTCACTGGTCAACAAGACCAGCGGCGACGTGCGCCTGTTCGGCACCGATCTGCACACGAACCGCGATGCGGCGATGCGCCTGATCGGCCTGGTGCCGCAGGAACTGAACTTCAACTTCTTCGAAAAGCCCTTCGACATCCTCGTCAACTACGCGGGTTTCTACGGCATTCCGCGCGCCGAGGCGATGGTGCGCGCCGAAGAGGAACTCAAGCGCGCGCAGCTGTGGGACAAGGCGACGACGATGTCGCGCACGCTGTCGGGCGGCATGAAGCGGCGGCTGATGATCGCCCGCGCGATGATGACGCGCCCGCGGCTGCTGATCCTCGACGAACCCACCGCCGGCGTCGACATCGAGATCCGCCGCGGCATGTGGCAGACGCTCAAGGAAATCAACGCCGCCGGCACGACGATCATCCTGACCACGCATTACCTGGAAGAAGCCGAGAGCCTGTGCCGTAATCTCGCGATCATCGACCGCGGCATCATCGTCGAGCAGGGTCCGATGCGCGTGCTGCTGTCCAAGCTCGACGTCGAGGGCTTCATCTTCGACATCGACGGCACGCTGCCCGCCACGCTGCCGCCGATCGAGGGCACCACGCTGGTCGCGACCGACGACCACACGCTGGATCTCGACATGCCGCGCGCGATGGATCTCAACCGCGTGTTCGCCACGCTCGACAGCGCCGGCATCCGCGTGCGCTCGATGCGCACCAAGTCCAACCGGCTCGAAGAACTGTTCGTACGCATGACCGGTCCCAACGCCGCCTCGCAGCAGGAGAAGACGGCATGAGCACCAAGTCCACCGACGTCGCCGCCATCGAAGGCACCGCGCAGCGCCACTGGGTCGCGCTGTACACGATCGCCCGCCGCGAGATCGTCCGCATCCTGCGCATCTGGGGCCAGACCCTCGTGCCGCCGGCGATCACGATGACGCTGTACTTCCTGATCTTCGGCGGCCTGATCGGCGCGCGCGTCGGCGAAATGGACGGCATCCGCTACATGGATTTCATCGTGCCGGGCCTGGTGATGATGAGCGTCATCCAGAACAGCTACGGCAACATCTCGTCGAGTTTCTTCGGCGCGAAGTTCGGCCGCCATGTCGAGGAACTGCTGGTCAGCCCGATGCCGAGCTGGGTGATCCTCGGCGGTTATGTGATCGGCGCGGTGACGCGTGGTCTCGCGGTCGGCGTCATCGTGCTGTGCATCGCGATGCTGTTCACCACCGTGCGCATTCCGCATCCGCTGGTGACCTTCGCCACCGTGCTGCTGGGCGCGACGATCTTCGCCCTGGCCGGCTTCGTCAACGCGGTCTACGCGAAGAAGTTCGACGATGTCGCCATCGTGCCGATCTTCATCCTGACCCCACTGACGTATCTGGGCGGCGTGTTCTATTCGGTCTCGCTGCTGCCCGGCTGGGCTGAGACCGCGACGCATGCCAACCCGATCTTCTACATGGTCAACGCGTTCCGCTACGGTCTGCTCGGCGTCAGCGATGTCTCGCTGGGCGTGTCGTTCGCGCTGATGATCGGTTTCGTCATCGCACTCGGCGCGCTGGCGCTGTGGCTGCTCAAGCGCGGTATCGGTCTGCGCAGCTGAGATTTTCTGCGCGCGGTGAGCGCCGCGCGCATCCATGCACAGGGACTGGTCATGCGCATTCTCGTTCTCGGCGCCGGTGGCACCGGCGGTTACTTCGGTGGTCGCCTCGCGCAGGCGGGCGTCGATGTCACCTTCCTCGTGCGTCCCGCGCGCGCGGCGCAGCTCGAACGCGACGGTCTGCGGATCCGCAGTGGCCTGGGCGATGCGCAGTTCCCGGTCGCGCACGTCACCGCCGATGCGTTGCCCGCGCTTGCTGCGGAGCGGCCGTTCGATCTGGTGCTGTTGAGCTGCAAGGCCTACGACCTCGACAGTTCGATCGACGCGATCGCGCCGGCCGTGACTGCGGACACCGCGGTGCTGCCGATTCTCAACGGCCTGCTGCACTACGCCGCGCTCGACGCGCGCTTCGGCGCCAAGCGCGTACTCGGCGGCCTGTGTTTCATCAGCGCGATGAAGGGCGAGGACGGCGAGGTGGTGCATCTGCCGTCGCCACCGTCGATGACCTTCGGCGAGCGCGACGAAGCAGACAACGGCAGTGCACGGACGCGCGCGCTGGAAGCGGTATGCGCACGCGCCACCGGCTTCGACGCCGTGCGCAGCGACGCCTTCATGCAGGCCGCCTGGAACAAGTTCACCTTCCTGGCCGCGCTCGCTGCGGCGACGTGCCTGATGCGCGCCAGCATCGGCCGGATCGTCGACACCGAGGGCGGCACCGCATTCCTGTCGGCGCTGCACGACGAGTGCCTCGCGGTGGCCGCCGCGGACGGCCACGCGATTCCGTCCGAGGCCGCGCAGCAGGCGCGCGCGTTGCTGACCAAAGCCGGCTCGACGGTCACCGCATCGATGCTGCGCGATCTCGAATCCGGACAGGACGTCGAAGCGCTGCAGATCATCGGCGACCTGCGCGCACGCGCGCATGCGGCGGGTCGCGCGGTGCCGCATCTCGACGCGGCCTGGGTGCATCTGCAGGCCTACCGCTCTCGCCGCGAGACACCGCAGACGCCCTGACGGCGCGCCGGGCCTTCGCAAGGCGTTTGCTAGGCTCGCCGCTCCCCTGATGGAGATGGCCGCATGACGCTTCCCCGTACCCGACGTTTCGCCTGCCTGCTCGTGCCCGCGATGTTCGGCCTTGCCGCCTGTGGCGCCGCGCCGCAGCCCGCGACCGGCGACGCAGCGCAGACCCAGCCGGTCGAGGACACGCAGACCCAGCCATCGGAAGCCGCGCAGGCGCAGATCGAATCGGGTACATCGCCGGTCGATGCCCCGCTGACTAGCGATGCGGCGAGCACCATGCTGACCCAGATCGCCGGCATCGCCGGCGCGATGCACGCCGCCGCGAAGCTCTGCGATCCGAACGTCTCGGACGCACAGCTCAACCAGGCCAAGGACCAGCTGCGCCAGGAGTTCACCAAGATGGGCGGCGACATCGGCACGTTCGACGGCGAGTTCGCGTCCGCGCACGAAAAAACCAACGCCCAGTTCACCCAGGCCACGCCGCCGCAGCAGAAGCAGATGTGCGACGAGCTCGAAGCGATGGCCTCGCAGGCACCGCCGCCGCCGGTGGGCTGAGGCTCGGCTGGCCTTCAAGCACATCTCCCTCCGGGAGAGAGCCTGCCCCGGACCTGATCCGGGGTCGACGCGCAGAGCGCGTCGGCTGAGGGATGGTAGAGAGGACCGTTGAGAAGCGCCCTCATCCGCCCTTCGGGCACCTTCTCCCAAAGGGAGAAGGGCTCAAAGAAAGGCGCCGCAACTCTCAGTGATGACCGACCAGGCTCACCGATCAGGCGCTGATCCATCGGCAGCAGCGAAGCAGCACCTCTCCTTCTGGGAGAGGTCGACGCGCACAGCGCGTCGGGTGAGGGCGGGTAGAGAGGTCAATGCCTCCGTAGGATGGGTAGAGCGTCAGCGAAACCCATCAAACGTCGACGTTGGCAACGGACATACCGGAATCTGAAATACCGCACTGATTGTGCAGCGATGGGTCTCGCTTCGCTCAACCCATCCTAAGAGGCTGCGTTCTCCTTCCGAGAAAGAACGCCAACACCCCTCAATCCTTGAAATCCCCACCGATGAACACCGACAACGCCTCCGGCTGCAGATGCCGCTCCATCGCGGCCCGCACGTCTTCCGGCGTCAACGCGCGCAGCTTCTCCTCGAACGCGGCCGAGTACGCCATGTCGCGACCGATATAGAGATTGCTGTCGAGCATGCCGACGAGTTCGGGATCGTTCGCGCGTGACGTGCGGCGCGCACGCAGCATGCCGTCGAGCGCGTCGTCGAGTTCGGTCTGGGTGATGCCTTCGCTGCGGATGCGCTGCAGTTCTTCCCGCACCGCGGTTTCCACCTGCGCCATGTTCTCCGGCGCGGCGATCGCCGACACGCCGAACATGCCGGCATCGTCGAACACGCTGGCAGAGAAGTTCGAGCCCACGCCGTAGCTCAGGCCTTCGCGCTGACGGATGCGGTCGCCGAGACGCGACTTCATGCCAGAGCCGCCGAGGATGTAGTTGCCGATCAGCAACGCGGGGTAATCCGCGTGGTCCTGATGCATGCGCAGCGACTGCCGCGCGATCAGCGTGGCATTGGCCTTGTCGGGCGTGCGCAGCTTCGCGTGCACCGCTTCGCGCGCGACATACGGCGTCTCGATACGCGCGAATGGCGTCGGCAGCGTCCAGTCACCGAAGAGTTCTTCGAGCTGCGTGCGTACCGCGTCCGCATCGACATCGCCGACCACCGCGATCGTTGCGCCATTGCCCATGCCGTAGAAATCGCGATGGAACGCGCGCACGTCGTTGAGCTGCAATGCTTCGATCAGCACGATGCGCTCTTCGAACGTCGTCGCATGGTACGGATGGCCCTTCGGAAACGCATTGAAGTGCTGGGACAGCGCTTCGTTCGCGACCGCGCCCGGCTCACTCATGCTGCTGCGGATGCCGGTCAGCTGCTGGCTGCGCAGTTGGGTGAATTCGCTGTCCGGGAACGTCGGCGTGCGCAGCACATCGGCGACGAGATCGAGCAATGCGCCGACGTGTTCGCGATCTGTGGTCGCGGCCACCGTCACCGTGGTCGCGGTGCCGCCGACGCTCAGCGTCGAACGCAGCGATGTCAGCTGTCGCGACAGCGCGGCGCGGTCGTAGCCTGCGCTGCCGCGCATCAGCAGCGTGCCGGCCATCTGTCCGGCGATGGCGCGGTCCTGCAGACGTTGCGCATCACCCAGCCTCAGATTCATGCGGATCTGCACCGAGTTGCCGCGCGTGTCCTTGTCGAGCACCGCGAGCTTCGCGCCGTTCGACAGTGTCGACAGCCTCGTGCGCGCATCGATGTTCGCGTACGACGGATCGAAGGATTCGCCGGCATCGAGCGCAGCGCGAGGTACGAAATCCGCCAGCGCGGCCTCGGCCGTCGGCGCTTCGGTGATCATCACGCGCTCGACCGCATCGGTCGGCAGGAACTGGCCGGTGGTGCGGTTGTCGCGGCGCAGATAGGCCTGCGCGACACGCGTGACATCGTCCACCGTCACCGTGTCGAGCCGGTCGCGCGTGCGCAGCAGCAGACGCCAGTCGCCTTGTGCGATGGCTTCCGACAAGGCCACGCCGATCGCGTTGGGGTCGCGCATCGCGCGTTCGTAGCCGGCGAGCATGCGCTGCTTCGCGTCGTCGACTTCCGCGTCGGTGAACGGTGTCGCCGCCGCGTCTTCCACCAGCGCGAGCAGTTCGGTCTGCAATGCATCGAGGTCGCTGCCTTCCGGCGCCTCGGCAACGAAGGTCAGATAGCCGGGCTCGTCCATCGCCAGCGCGGATGCCGACGCACCGGTCGCGCGTCCCGGCTCGACCAGCCTGCGATGCAGGCGTCCGCCCGGTGTGCTGCCCAGCACCTGCGACAACACCGCCACGGCCGCGCTGTCGTCATGGCGACCAGCGGGAATGTGATAGCCGGCGACGAGATACGGCGTGCGTCCCACGCGGCGCACCACCACATGGCGTTCGCCGTCCTGCGCGGGTTCGCGCGTGTAAGTGACCGGCAATGCACGCGTCGGCGTCGGCAATGCGCCGAAACTCGCACCGACCGCGGCCAGCGCCTGCGCCGGATCGAAATCGCCGGCGATCACCAGCACTGTGTTGTCGGGCTGGTACCAGGTCTTGTAGAACGCCTGCAGGCGTTCGATCGGCACGTTCTCCACATCGCTGCGCGCGCCGATCGTCGAGTTGCCGTAGTTGTGCCACTGGTAGGCCGTGCCCATCACGCGCTGCACCAGTGCGCGCACCGGATTGTTTTCGCCCGATTCCATCTCGTTGCGGACGACGGTCATCTCGCTGTCGAGATCTTCGCGCGCGATACGCGAGTTGACCATGCGGTCGGCTTCCATCCGCAGCACCCAGTCCAGCGTGTCGGCGTCGGTGGAGAAGCTTGCGAAGTAGTTGGTGCGGTCGAGCCACGTGGTGCCGTTGAAGCGCACACCGCGCCGGCGCATCTCGCCGGGAATGTCGGTGTGCGTCGGCGTGCCCTTGAACACCAGGTGTTCGAGCAGATGCGCCATGCCGGTTTCGCCGTAGCCCTCGTGGCGCGAGCCCACGCGGTAAGTCACGTTGACCGTCGTCACCGGCTTGCTGCTGTCGGGAAACAGCACCAGCGCCAAGCCGTTGTCGAAGCGGTACTCGCGAATGCCCTCGGCCTCGTGCACCGGTGCATCGAGCTGCGGCGGCGCGGCCCACAGCGGCCATGCGGCGCCGAGCAACAGCACCACGACACAGGCACGCAGACGACGTTGCATGCGGATCCCCCGTTGGCGAAGACGATCGACGAAAATAACAGATCAGTTGCGGCCGACCGGCGGCGACACACCAGTGGATTCACGATGATCGAGGTGCGTTACATCGACGAATGGCTGGCCGTCGTCAACAAGCCGGCGGGCCTGATGGTCCACGACAGCGCCCTCGCGCGCGACGAACACGACTTCCTCGCCGACCGCCTGCGCGAACAGTTCGGCCGCCCGCTGTTCCTGATCCACCGGCTCGACCGCGCCACAAGCGGCGGCCTGCTCGTGGCCTTCGATCGCGACACCGCGTCCGCACTCGGCACACAGTGGATGGCGCGCAGCGTCGACAAGCACTACCTCGCGATCTGCCGCGGCTGGCCGGATGACATCGTCGTCGACCATCCACTCGATGGTGGTCCCGGCAAGCCGGTGAAGAAGCCTGCGGTCACGCGCTTTACGCGCCTGGCGATGACCGAGCTGTCGGTGCCGTCGGCGGGTTTCCTGACCTCGCGTTACGCACTGCTGCGCGCCGAACCGATGACCGGCCGCTTCCGCCAGATCCGGCGGCATCTCAAGCACCTGTCGCATCACCTGATCGGCGACACCAGTCATGGCGACGGCCGCCACAATCGCAATTTCCGCATGCTCGGCATCCACCGCATGCTGCTGCACGCCGAGCGCGTGGGTTTCGATCATCCGCAGACGGGCGCACGCCTGGTGGTGGACACGCCGCCGGGTGATGAGTTCGCGAAGGCGTTGGTGCTGTTTCCGGGAATGGCGGCGTAGTGGCTCAAGCCCTCCGCCGGTTACGGGGAGGGTTGGGAGGGGGCGACCCATCCGATCTGGAGAATGTTCGACCGCGCCAAGCATCGGTCTACCAAGATCGCTATTCGTTCGCAGCCGGACAAATTGTCCCCACCCAACCCTCCCCCGATTCGCAGGGGAGGGCTCGAAAGCGGCTTCGCCGGCGCGCATGCAAGCCCCGCGACCGGCCCTCCACCCCCACCCTCTACAATCGCCGCCCATGTCCACGCCGCCCGCCATTCCAGAAGACGAACTCGTCGAACGTTTCGTGCGCGCGAGCGGTCCCGGTGGCCAGAACGTCAACAAGGTGTCGACCGCGGTCGAGCTGCGTTTCGACATCGCCGGCTCGCCCTCGCTGCCCGAACACGTGCGCACCCGATTGCTGGCACGCCGCGACCGGCGCATCACCGAAGCGGGCGTGCTGGTGATCAACGCGCAACGCTTCCGCACCCAGGACCGCAACCGTGAAGACGCGCGCGAGCGGCTGGCCGCTTTCGTCGCGTTCGGTTATGAAGTGCCCAAGGCGCGCGTGGCGACGAAACCCACGCGTGGCTCGAAGGAGCGGCGCCTCGGGGCAAAACGCGAACGCAGTACCATCAAGCGCGGTCGCGCGACGCGCGACTGGGATTGATCCCGTCACAGTTGGCCCTGCGCCGAGGACGCATGAGTACTTCGAAGTATCCGTTCCTGGTTCCCGTTCCGCCGCGCGCGCCGCGTGTCAGGCCCAGCCGTCTCGCGCGCTGGGTCGGTCGCAGCATCCTGCGGGCCGGCGGCTGGCGCATCGTCGGTGAATTGCCCGATGTCCCGCGCCTGGTGCTGATCGGCGCGCCGCATTCGTCCAACTGGGACGGCGTCTGGGGCTTCGCCGCCAAGGCCGCGCTGGGCCTCGACATCCGCGTGCTCGGCAAGGACTCGCTGTTCCGCATTCCGGTGCTCGGCTGGGCACTGCGCGCGCTCGGTGTGATTCCGGTCGACCGGAGCCGCGCCTCGCGCGTCATCGAACAGGCCGCCGCCGCGATCAATGGCAACGACGCCTTCTGGTACGGCCTCGCGCCCGAGGGCACGCGCAAGCGTGTCGAACGCTGGAAGACCGGCTTCTGGAAGATCGCCAAGGCCGCCAACGTGCCGATCCAGACGCTGTATTTCCATTACCCCGACAAGGTCATCGGCTTCGGCCCGATGTTCCAGCCCAGCGACGATCCCGACGCCGACATGGCGATGATCCGCAACTGGTACGCGCCGTGGATGGGCAAGCACCGCGGCACGGTCTGACCGGACGCCGGCACGGGGCGTGCGCTGCGTGATGCATCGATATCCGAGACCCGTGGCAGTGCGCGCGATGTAACCCTGTCTGCAGCACCGTGCCCCGTCGCGGCCGCGCCCTTCCGCACCACAAGCTGAATTGGCCAACCAACGGCACATATCCAAGCGCCCACGACAGGCGCACGCTGCGCGGCTGGCGGGCCGCGCCCAGCGCGACCGACGCTATCCCGCGTTGTCTTTCCGGAGTTCCCTCCCATGTTGCGTACGCTCCTCCTGTCTTCCGCGATCGCGCTGGCGCTGTCCGCCTGCGGCGACCGCACGCCCACCGAGCCCACGATGCCTGCCACTGATACCGCTGCCACCGCCGCGCCCGCCGAGAACGCCCTGTTCACCGCCAGCGCGCTGCCGTTCCAGGCCCCGCCTTTCGACAAGCTGAAAGACGCCGACTACCAGCCGGCGATCGAAGCAGGCATGCAGCAGCACCTGGCGGAGATCCGCACGATCGCCGACAACCCCGAAGCGCCGACCTTCGAGAACACCATCGAAGCCATGGAGCGCAGCGGCGAACTCCTCACCCGGTCGGCCAACGTGTTCTTCATGCTCACCGGCGCGAACACCAACGAGACCCTGCAGGCCGCCGAGGAAGCGCTGGCGCCGAAGCTCGCCGAGCACAGCGACGCCATCCATCTCGACCCGGCGCTGTTCGCGCGCGTCAAGACGCTCTACGACCAGCGCGCCACGCTCGGCCTCACGCCGGAGCAGACCACGGTGCTCGAACACACGCACGACGGCTTCGTCCGCGCCGGCGCGTTGCTCAACGATGCCGACAAGGCCGAGCTGCGCAAGCTCAACGCCGAGTCGTCCACGCTCTCCACCGCGTTCGGCAACAAGCTGCTCGCGGCCGGCAATGCCGGCGGCGTGTTCGTCACCGATGTCGCCGAACTCGACGGTCTGGATGACGGTGCCATCGCCGCCGCGGCCGATGCCGCCAAGACGGCCGGCAAGGATGGCCAGTGGCTGCTGAGCCTGCAGAACACCACGCAGCAGCCGGTGCTGGGTTCGCTGAAGAATCGCGCGCTTCGCGAGCGCGTGCTCGCCGCGTCCACCGGTCGCGCCGAGAAGGGCGACGCCAACGACACGCGCGCGACGATCCAGCGCCTCGCCGAACTGCGCGCGCGCCAGGCGCAGCTGCTCGGCTTCCCGAACTACGCCGCGTACACCATCGCCGACCAGATGGCGAAGACTCCGGAAGCCGCGCTCAAGCTGCTCACCGACACCGTGCCCGCCGCCACCGCGCGTGCGCGCGCCGAGCTCGCCAAGATCCAGGGTGTGGTCGATGCGCAGAACGGCGGCTTCACCGCCGGCGCCGCCGACTGGGACTTCTACGCCGAGCAGGTCCGCAAGGCCGAGTTCGATCTCGACGAATCGCAGATCAAGCCCTACTTCGAGCTCGACCGCGTGCTCAACGACGGCGTGTTCTTCGCCGCCAACCAGCTCTACGGCATCACCGCCAAGGAGCGGAAGGACATCCCCGTCTACCACCCCGACGTGCGCGTGTTCGACATCTTCGACGCCGACGGCAAGCAGCTCGCCCTGTTCTATCTCGACCCCTTCAAGCGCGACAGCAAGCAGGGCGGCGCGTGGATGGGCAACTTCGTCGAGCAGAACGGCCTGACCGGTACGATTCCCGCCGTCTACAACGTCGAGAACTTCACGAAACCTGCGGCTGGCCAGCCCGCGCTGCTGAGCTTCGACGACGTGACCACCCTGTTCCACGAGTTCGGCCATGCCCTGCACGGCTTCTTCTCGAACACGAAGTACCCGTCCGTCGCCGGCACCAACACCCCGCGTGACTTCGTCGAGTTCCCCTCGCAGTTCAACGAGCACTGGGCGCTCGACCCCAAGGTCTTCGCCAACTACGCCAAGCACTACCAGACCGGCGAGGCGATGCCGCAGGCGCTGGTCGACAAGATCGTCACCGCCCGCACCTTCAACCAGGGCTACGCCACCACCGAATACCTCTCGGCCGCCCTGCTCGATCTCGCCTGGCACACCCTGCCCGCAGGCGAAGCCAAGCAGGACGTCGATGCCTTCGAGAAGCAGGCACTGACGAAGTACAAGGTCGACCTCGCCGCCGTGCCCCCGCGCTACCGCACGAGTTACTTCAGCCACATCTGGGGCGGTGGTTATGCCGCTGGTTACTACGCCTACTTCGGCGCCGAAGTCCTCGACCACGACGCTTTCCAGTGGTTCCGCGAGAACGGCGGCCTGACCCGCGAAAACGGCCAGATCTTCCGCGACAAGATCCTGTCGATCGGGCACTCGCGTGATCTGGCGGTGGCGTACCGCGAGTTCCGTGGGAAGGAGCCAAGCGTGGAGCCGTTGCTGGAGCATCGTGGGTTGAAGTGACGCGATACGGCTGACGCGCGAGGCGCGGGCTGAGACAAGCGGTACAGATCGGGGCGGCCTTCGGGTCGCCCCCATTTGTTTGGGGCGTGCATATCGAATAATTCGAGCGGATAAAGCGATAGACCGCAAACTATGGAATATGCGGAGCCGACGAAATGCTCGCGCCAAGCGGCATGCGGCGCGCCAACGCTTGAAGGAAAGGCGAAAAATGTCTGGATTTGACCTCCGCGAGGTCGCGGGACACGATGTGCATATCGCGCTTTTTGAGCGCTACATCTTGTTAGCCTTCCGAGACAGAGAATGCGCAAACTTCTGGCAATCGCAGCGCTACTTCCTACCTGCGCTGTGGCGTCCACACCGCCGGACAGCATCAACGAAATTTTCGCCGGCACTTGCATGAAGCACTTCTATTCGCAGGACGTCCTGCGGAAATCCATGAGCGACACCGGCGCTCCGGAGGCTCCACCAGATAGAGCGGAGTTCTTTCTTGCCGGCAAGCCAGGCAAAGCGTGGTCGTCTTAGCGCCTTCCACCGAATATGTGGTCGCGCTCAGAGATGACTCTGTCTGCGCAGTGTTCGCTCAGCGCGCCGATGCGGATCGAGCTCACTCGGGCTTCTCGGAGATGGTTAGTACGGCCCCGGAGCCGCTCATGGCAGCGGCACAGGAGGCGACCGCGCTCGGCCCCCAGGCCCCGCACACTCGTACGACGGTTTACTCATGGGGGCGACCAGAAGACAAAGCTGAGCTCCTGTTCGTCCTCACTACCTCCGACAACGCTGACGCCACCGCTCAAGCAATGATTTCAATGTCACTGGTCGGCAAGGCTAACAGTTCGTTCAAGGCGACGCCGCTTCGCGGCACGCCTTAACTCAGGTGTTAGGCAGCAGAACCAATGACCCCAAAAGCCGAACAAGATCGTCGCAAGGCCGTAGTCCGTGGGATTGCCCAACGGCAGCGCACTGAGGCAGTTGCTTCAATGCCCATCTCACAGGATCAGCTTGCTCAGCTGTTTGATTACCTAGACGGCGCGCTGTCGGCTGGTTGTGACCACTCCCTCAAACTCACGAGGCAATTCCTAAAGACCAATGGCTTGCCGGAGGCCACAATTGTTCCTTGGCTCGGCGAGTATGGCGGCTACTGCGATTGTGAGGTTCTGGCCAATGTGGAGCAGGAGTGGCCGCAGTGAGCCGGCTGCTGCCTAACAATTCATTCAAGCCGACGCCGCTTCGCGGCGCGGCTTAATTCAGGCGTTAGGCACCGTGGAAGGCCATCTACCAACTCGGCAAATGCTCTTCGTTTGTGGCGACTTCAATGCCTGCGGCTGGGCCGGGGGCGCCGACGAGAGCATCTATGCCTTGGACACAGATACCCTTGCTTCAATACCGGCTAAAGATGGCATGACGGTCTTCGTTTGGTGTGGAGACGAGCCGGACACCATCCTTGGGTGCGCCGCAACGCTTGAGCAAATCACGCTAGGCGAATTTACTGGCTGGCGCGCCGTGCCTGTTGCTAGCACCTTCTACCGTGGCCCAATGCCCGCGCATCTAGTTGGAGGGTCTGGTGCCTAACAATTCATTCAAGCCGATGCCGCTTCGCGGCACGGCTTAACTCAAGCGTTAGGCACCGGAGGAGAGATGCCCGCAATCAAACAATGGGGCTTGGCGGTTCTCGCAGTGCTCGGCGCATTCTTCGTGGCTGGCGTTGCCGGATCTGTTGCGAGCGATCTGTTAGGCCTCTGGCATCTTCCCGGCGCTGGGTTTGTCGCAGCTTTTGCTGTCGTCGTAACCACCTATGTTGCTGCGCCTGATCGTAAAGTGCTCCTCTCATGCGCTACCTTCATAGTTGGTGCAATTGCAGCATGGATTCTGCTGGAGCCCTCTTGGTATCCGGACACTAAGCGCTACGGATCGCTCGCATACAAGGACACTCATCTTCCAGTCATTGCGACGTATTTCGGTGGGCTCATCGGGCTGGCGGTCGTCGGCATCCTCAGGACGCGGACCGGTGCCTAACAATTCATTCAAGCCGACGCCGCTTCGCGGCGCAGCTTAATTCAGGCGTTAGGCCGCAAATGATCTATTTCGCAACATCACGACACAGTTACGATCAACTGGCTGCATCATCCGCTTGGCCACCCGCTGTGCTATGGATTTCTTCTGAAATTCTGGACCCATCTGAGGTGAATGATTTGCGAGCAAAGGGAATGTCCGTTACAGACTTTACGACTCCCATTGATCCAAGAAACCTGACTGACATGGCAGATGCGCTTGACACTATTCGGGAGCATCATCCTGGCCAAGCCGTGTGGGTAGATGGATCGGTTGCGGCCTAACAATTTATTCAAGCCGATGCCGCTCCGCGGCACGGCTTAATTCTGGTGTTATGCCTACTTATGGAACGTTTACTGCTCGGCCTCCTATCCCTGCTTCTCCCGGCAAGTTCTGCTGCTCAAGCGCATGCGTGGGAGACGGATCCGGTCGAGTCGAACGTCGGTATCCATCTCATCCCAAATTTCGGAGACGACTCAACCATCTACTTTCCGAAAATCAGCGAGGATGCTGTGCGTTCAGCGCTGCGAAGTGTTGATTGGGTCAATGGCTTTCACCAAGTCGTAGTTGTTCTATCGCCTGGAACCTCGATGGAGGTGGGGGGCAGCCTCGATCCGGACCATGGACTGTCTGCCGTGTACCGGAATCGCAATGAGCAAACTGAGGCTGTCACAAAGTACGCGCCTGAAACGGTAGACGATATGGAGGCTATTCTTATCGCCTTCCTCAAGCTAGGAGATGATTGGACGCGAGTTCAAGAGTTTGAGTTTTGGCATGGCCAGCGGTAGGCCTAACAATTCATTCAAGCCGGATCCGCTTCGCGGATCGGCTTAATTCAGGCGTTAGGCAAACCAGTGTCACAACACGTGATCTTGTATCTTTGCAGAGCGCAATTCGCTGGCGGCAGTGCCATTCCCTATGCGATACCTCCGGAGATCGGCTCGTCGCACGATTGCATCCTGTTCGTATCGCAGGACTCTCCA
>JBJMWR010000030.1:0-162450 GCA_045810015.1 Luteimonas sp. | reverse complement strand
AGGACTGCGGTCTGGCCGTAGGTCTTGCCGGCATTCGCAGCGGTGATCGTCAGCCCGGCTTTGCCGACCGAGAGGACGCCGTCCGTGTAAGTGATGTCGTAGTTCGACAACCCGGTGCCATCAGCATTGGTAGCAGTGATCGTGTAGTCGCCGACGTTGGCCGTCGCGACCGTGCCAGCGCTGGCGAGATCGACTGACGCTACCGCGTCCGCATTCTGCAGGCCGGCGACGCTGTAGCCGTTGAGGACTGCGGTCTGGCCGTAGGTCTTGCCGGCATTCGCAGCGGTGATCGTCAGCCCGGCTTTGCCGACCGAGAGGACGCCGTCCGTGTAAGTGATGTCGTAGTTCGACAACCCGGTGCCATCCGCGTTGGACGCGGTGATCGTGTAATCGCCGACGTTGGCTGTCGCGACCGCGCCGGCGCTGGCCAGACCAACGGACGACACTGCATCCGCATTGCGCAGGCCGCCAACGGTGAATCCGGTCAAGTTTGCCGTCTGCCCATAGGTCTTTCCTGCATTGGCAGCAGTGACAGTCAGGCCTGCACGGTCGACGCCCAAGAGACCGGAACTGTCGAAAGCCAATGCGTAGCCCGAGCTTGCTGTATCGAGTGTGCCTTGCGCGATTTGGATAGCGTAAGGGCTGCCAGCGACTGACGCGGTCGCCACGCTCCCCGTAGAGCTCAGCGACGGAGCGCCGTTCACCACATCGGCGAGCACGTCGCTGCGGTATGCGCCGGCCACGCCCTGCATCAGCCCACTGACGGTGAAGGCATTGGCGACGTTGATCGTATCGCCATAGGTTTTCGAGAGGTTTGTCGAAGTCCAAAGAAGCGTCGGCTGAAACGCAAACACGTAGCGGTTGCCTGAAGCAGGAACGCCGCCGAACGCAGCAGTGTTCCAGACAGCCGCGTTGCCGCTATCCAGACCGCCGAAGACGTGTCCGGCCGACGGTGTCGCCAAGTACACATGCCAGCGGCCAGACACATCGAGCGCGCCCGCGCCCACGTCGTTCTGGAAGAGACCGCCCGCTGCCAGGTCTGCATTGGAAGCTCGCGCCGCGCCCACGAGGCGCAAATCGCCGCCGCTTCGCACGCTCAGCGACCCTGCAATCTGCGAGGCACCTAGAGCGAGTGCATTGACGTCTGCGAGGCGTGCGCTGCCACCCGTAAGACCAACAGCGCCGCCGAAGTCATTGCCAGCCTGCTCAAGAGAGATCGCGCCGTTGCCGGCGTTGATCGCCGTGGCTCCGCCGATATTGACCGCACCTGCGGTCTGAACGATCGCGCTGTCGATAGCGGTCAATCCCAGCGTGCCGCTGGCGCTGATGTCGTGGCCGATGATGATCCCGTTGCGCGCGCTTAGGCTGATGTTGCCGCCACTCAAACTTCCAGCCGTGGTCAACGCGCCGCCGTTGGCGACCAGACTCAGGTTGCCAGTCCCAGTGCTAAGACTCTGCGCCGGTAGGCTCAGCGCGGCGCCCGCAAGAAGAGAAATGCTGCCATTGCTGCCGTTGGTCAGCGACACAACATTGAGGTTATTGACGTCGTACACGCGAACGCCGGTTCCGGTGAGGCTGACGCTGCCGCCGAAATCGTTGGCATTGTTGTCCAGCGAGATTGCACCGCTGCCTGCATTAACGGTGCCGGGACCGCTCACATTGAGCGCGCCAGCTTGGCTGATAGAGCCATTGCCACTGTTCGCGCTGAGTGCGCCAACAATTGCGCCGCTACCCAGATTCAGTGCGCCATTGCTACTGGCTGTCAGTGCCCCAGTAGACAGATTGCCAAGCGACAGCGCATTGCTGTCGGCGATACGAACGGCGCCAGCAACAATGTTGACTGTGTTTGCGAAATCATTTGCGGCGTTATCAAGGTTGAGCGCATTCGTTCCCAGCGCGAATGAGCTCGCGCCTGCCACCGTCAGCGCCGCCTGCTGGCTCATGTCCCGGGCATTGGTGACCCGCAGCTCGTTACCCACCACGCCACTGATCCGCGCTATCCGGTTGCTGCCAGTGAACAGCAGATTGCCGCCAACGTTCACAACGACATCCCCTGCCGTGACTACGCCAGACTGAGTCACGCTTCGAGCAGACGAATAGCTGATCGAACCCGTGCCGACATCGATGCTGCCGCTGCCACCGACGTCGACACTGCTGGCGCCAGTTGCCACCAGAGAAACGCTGCCATCGATGCCGCTGGAGACGGCTGAAGCGCGGATGGTGCCGCTATTGTTGATCAGCTGGTTGAAAATTCCCTGCGCTGCGCGAGCCTGCAACGTGATGGTGCCGCCCGGCGCGATGAGACTGCCGGTGTTGTCGACCGCCAATGTGTCGAGTTGCAGTTGAAGCGGTCTGTCGACAACAACGCCGAAGCCGCCGGTCTCAAAGTTAAGCGTGACCCTGTCAGCGCCGACCAGGTTGATGTTGCCGGCAGTTGCGGTGATGACCCCATTGTTGACCACCTTGCCGCCGATGAGGTCAACCGCGCCGGCGGCGGCATTGATCGTGCCGCTGCTGAACATCAGCGCCACCGTACTGCCGCCGGCGTCTAGTACGTCGTTGCCGGCCATGAAGTCGGAGGCTGTGAGGCCAAGTGTGCTGGCTACGAGCCCACCAACGTTGATTTTTGCGGTGCTGCCAAAAATCATGCCGTTGGTGTTGATCAAGAACACCTGACCGTTGGCGTTGAGATTGCCGAAGATCTGCGTGGGATTGCCGCCTTGCACTCGGTTGAGCACTACGGCACTGCTCGATGGCTGGTTGAATGTCATCGTGGCCGCCGAGCCAATATCAAATGTGGACCAGTTGAGCGCCAGGCGGTTGGATGTCTGGGTAATCACCTGACTGGCGCCGTTTGGCAGATTGATCGTGCCAGTGCCGCCGGTGATGCTGCCGCCGGTGGGGAGCTGATTGGCCGACACCTGCGCGACAGCCGTTTGAGAAAGCGCCAGACTGGCGATGGCCGCTGCGAGCGCGATGGGAAGCGCCGCTTGACGTGGAGTCCGACGCTCCACCAGGAGCGACCGGTTAATCTGCGTAATGGTCATGATGCGCTCCTTAAAAAGTAAAGCCGAGGCCGGCCCAGATCTGAATGTCGTCGCCATCAGGCGATGTCGTATTGCCGGTCGGAGTGGCTGCGGACAAATTGAACTGCAGACCCTGCTGATAGGGCAGACGCAGCACCAAGCCAAGCCCTGCGCCCTCGTAGGTGATCGGAAGCACGCCAATTAGGCGGTTCTGCTCGACCGGCGAGACGCGGCCCCAGTCGTAGAACGCGTGCAGCGTCAGCACATCCGACCAGTTCCGGCCTTGGAACGGAGACGGATGTGCGCCAAAGCCGGGGGCATCGACCTGGTATTCGAAGGTAGCCTGCACACCGCGATCGCCCAGCGCGGCCGACAGCGGAACCGCACGTACGCTCGTCGGACCGCCGATCGAAAACTGCTCGAGCGGCGGCAACGCGTCGCCCGTGAACTGGCCGTTGCCGCGCAGCAGGACGCGCTGTGTCGGTGTGATGCCCTGCAACCGTGACAGCGACAGGCGGCTGATCAGGAAATGGCTGTCGTGCGCGGCGTAAATCAGGTTCTCGGGCGCGGACTCGTCGTTGAATGCCTTGCGCACACTGACCTGGGCGAAGTTGATGCCGCGGCTGCTCGGCTGGTCCTGCCGCACCGCCAGTCCCGCCTCAAGCACGTCGAAGGTGTGCTCGGACAGCCGGAATCCAAGCCCGTCGAGTTGGGACGCTTCATGGATGTAGCGGCCAGAGGCCTGCATCTGCAGATCGGCGCGGTTGATGAACTTCCAGTCCACGCCTGCGTAGCCCAGTGTCGTCGGACCGTTGATGTCGAGTGCTGCGAATGGACCGCTGCCCAGCTCGATCTCGCTGCGAGTGAAACCGAGAATGCCGCTCATGCCAGTGGTACCCGCAAAAGGCAGGCTGTAGGACACCGCGCCGACCCAGCTGTCATTGGGATTGAGTGCGTAGGCATAGCTGGCGGACAACAGGTCGCCGACCCCAAGTGGGCTGTAGAGGGTCACCCCGGTTTCAAGTCGGTAGCGGCCTGTCGTGTCAGTGCCATGGTTACTGCCGCCCAGCCGCACGACGTAAGGCCTGGCACTGTCCTCGGCGACGATCACCACATCGGTCTCGCCAGGATTCGCACCGGGCACGAGAACCGAGGAGACGGACACCCCAGGGAGTTCGCGCGCGTAAAGCAGCGCCTGTTGCAGCGTCTGCGATTGCAGCGGCTGGCCGGCGAGTCCTTGCATCGGCGCGGCTAATGCACTGGCGTGGTAGCGATCGCTGCCCTGAACGCGGATCTGACCGATCCGGCCCTCGACGACCTGGATCGTCAGCACCTGATCGGGGCCGATCTGCTGGGGCGGCAGTATGGCGGTTGCGACGACGAATCCCGCCAGGCGATAGGCCTGGGTGACCCGGGCAGCGACCTGCTCCAGCTGTGCAAAAGTCAGCGCGGCGGGGGCGGCATCTGCGCCGGCCTGCTCCCGCAGCGCGGCGTCGGCCACGCGCTGGATCGAGTCGGCCGTGATGCCAGCTGCGGGGTGTTCGGCGACACCGGTCACGCGAACAGCGGCGATCTTCACCCTCGCCTCGTCAGCAGGCGAGCTGCCTTGCGACGCCTCGGGCAGCTCAGCGGCGGCCGAAAATGGCACGGCAAGGCACAGCGCGACCGCGACTGCGAGTCGATGAATGGACGACATGTTTTCCCCTGAAATGTAGACGCGCGCCCTTGCGGCGCAACCCGATGTTGTTACAGGCACCGATCCGTCAACCGGAAAGACGAGGCCCGTTCCCTACCCCACAACAGGCGCTAAGGTAATCCAAACCTGTTCGGGCCGCATGACTGGGTTGCAGCCGGCGCCGGCAATTTCCAGCGAGAGCGCCGGACGCGTCGCGAAGCCTATACGGAACGCGAGTGCAGGTAGCCCGGCTGCACACCTTTCGCTAAGCTCCTGCGCGACGGTCTCTTCATAAAATCTAGCACTCTATTCCGGTCTTTGTCTGGGAGAGGCACCTAGTTACGGCACGAGATAATTTTGTCCGCTTAACCCTTGAATGCGGTCGCTATCCCTGCCTTAAGTTGCGCCGCTGGGAGTCGCGCCGCTGCCGTCCAGCCGCCGCGCTTGCGTCCCGAGGTCGATAACCGCTGTGAAGCCGAGGTGCGTAGACTGGACCTGCGAACCCTGCGGCCGCAGGCAGCGGTTCTTGGCATACCGACCGCCTATGTCTATGCCGAAGACGAACAACTCGCGCAGTTGATCTCGGCGTTCAAGAGCAAACGTGAGCGAAAGCGCTGAAAAGCTGAGCAAAACAAAGCCCCGCTAGCGGGGCTTTGGTCGTCGGCGCTTTGTTGAGGGTTCTCGCCAAGCGGGAAGTGAACCTGGAACCGTTAGTCTTTGCAGCAAGGGTTCGTTCGCCGCCTTCTCGGGCGCGGTCTACCGTCGCAGCAAGCAAGGGATGCGGACATTTCTGCTCGAAGGTCAGCTGCGCGAGCGCGGTCTGCTGGATGTGCCTGCACTGGAGAACTACTTCGCTGCCGAACTCGCCTCACGCGACATTTCTTTCATGCGGATCTTTGCCCTGTGCATGGTCGAAAACTGGGTGCGCAACCGGACGTCACCGATCAGTTGAATGCAGCGCCACTTGGGCTTGCGCCCTCGCCTCACGCATTCCCCGCCAGATGGCGTACTGCGTAGCTTTTCCCGGCGCATCGTCTTCCACATCCAGCAACCAGAAGCGGAACCAGTCCAGATTACGTTCGTACACCGCGAGCTTGTGACGGGGCTGGAACTTCTGGTGCGGCTCGTTAGGGAATACGTAGAGATCGGCGCGCTGCGCCCGAAGCAGCGGGATTGTGTAGTCCAAGGCGTACAGATACTCCTGCTCCGGGATCTGCATCAGCACCGGCGCGCGGATTCGATCGATGTTCAAGGCTGGCGACAGCTGCGCCCAACGTCCTGGCGTCTCATCCGGCGCGCCCAGTTGCCAGATGCCGCGCAGGCCGGCCGTGAACGCCTCGCCTTTCAGGCTGCCCATCAGGTAGTAGTTGTACGAAACCACCGGCGACGCCACCGAGACCGCCGATATTCGGTCGGAGTGCATGGCCGCCCACAGCGTGATCGCGCTGCCCAGACTGAGTCCGCCCATCCCGATGCGCTCGGGATCGATCGCACTCTGCGCAGCCAGCAGATCGATCACCGCTTCCACCGCGCCCAATGTCTGCGCATAGAGCGCCACACGATCCGGCAGACGCTCGTGGTGCTGGTTGATGCACAGCGCCGAGATGCCGTTGGCCGCAAGGGAGGCCAGCGGCCACTCATCGCCCATGCCGCCGCGCAGGAAGCCCGGACAGGTGTAGTACGCGATGAACAGCGGCGGCGGCCTGCCCTCCCGGCGCGGCGCGGCAAACAACTGACCGGTGAACTCGTCGCCTTGCGCATCGGTCCAGCGCAGCAGCGTGGCCGGCGTGCGCTCGGCGATGTCCTGGGCGAGCGCCAGATTGGGCGCGAACAGCACCCGCCGCGCGCCCGTTTCCAGATCGATCCGCTCCAGCCTCGGAGGCACATCGGCCTCCGACGTGACGCACGCGAGCGCCTCGGTCGAGGCAGCGCATTGGCTGCGGCTGTCCCGACCGCCGCTCACCAGCCCGCGTGCGGCGACAACCTCGCGCACCTCATCACTGACCACGTTCCACGCAAAGATCGATTGCGCCAAGCCCTCAAGCGGATCCGTCACCGTAAACAGGATTTCGTCGCTGCCGGGCCGCCATTGCACCGATGTGATCGCTTTGCCCGTGCACAGCTCGGCCTGGCAGATCACCTCGCGGCTTGCATCGGGCCGCGGGCGCATCGACAGCGCAGCGCCCACAGCCATGCGGCGCACCACTGCGATACGCGCGCCATCGCGTTCTTCGGCCACAAGCGTCGGCACGCCCTCGCCTCCCGCCACGTCCTCAACCATGCGCGGCGCGGAAGGCGCTTTCGAGGGAACAAGCCCAGCGTCCGGATCCCGCAAGTCGAGCACCTTCCATCGATCCGGAACCCCGGCGAGCAGCCCGCCGCGGTCGAACCAGACACCGCCATACCGCTGCGTCGCTGGCCGGCCCTCAAGCAGGCCGGATCGGAACAACGGCTGCCCCACCGGCACAGACCCATCGACACGGATGCCGACGTCGTACTCGCGTTGCTCGGCGTCGGCCACTTCCTCGCGTGTGGCGCCCACGCTGTACGTCAGCGTGCTGCCATCCTCGCCCAGCACGAAGGCACGCACGTCGGCAGGATCGTGCGTCAGTGCCTGGCTGCCTGCACCATCCGCTGCGGCGCGCCACACATCGATCCGGCCGTCGAGCAGAGCGCGGTAGTAGATCCAGCGTCCATCCGGTGACCACGTGACATCCGGTGGCACCGGATTGCCTGCCGAATCACGGAGCGGCACGCCACCATCGGCCACACGCCGTGGTGGCCCACCTTCCATCGATTGCACGTACCACGTGGTGTCGTACGTATTCCGCTCGACGCTCGCCTGCTCGACGCGAAATGCCACGCGCGATCCATCCGGCGACATGACGGGCGCGCCGAAGTCGACGACTTCCAGCAACCTGCGCGGCGCGACGTCCGCGGCAAGTGCATCGCCACACGCAGCAAACAGCACGCATGCCGCCCCCAGCCAGCGCCACTGGCGCCGAAGCGGTCGCCCAAGGGCGTGCCAAAACGGCACGCCCCCGCCCAGACCGGACATTCCAAGCCGCTTCATCACCACCTCAGAAGTGCTTGGAGACGGAGACGCTCACGAACCGTCCGATAGCGGAGTAGTTCGTGGAGTCAAAGGGCGCGTGCAGGCTATTGAGCGTCGTGTGGAGCGGCGGCGCGCGGTTGAGCAGGTTCTGCGCCGACAGCGATAGTTCCAACCCGGACCATGCCCCCGGCCGGTCGCTGGCATAGCGCAGCGTGGCGTCCCAGGTGGTGAACGAGGCCGTCTTCTCGTCGTCCGCGGTGTTGGTCACGCCGCCGGTGTAGTTGGCGAACGTCGATGCGGACAAGCCGCCCACCGCCCACACACCGCCGAGCCGCGCATTGACCTTGGCCGGATTGAACAGCACGCCCGACAGCGCATAGTTCGCCTGCCCCGCCGCGCTCTGCTGCGAACTGTCCAGCCAGCTGCCCGAGCCACGCAGCGTTAATCGCCCAGCGCCCAGGTCCATCCGGTACGAGCCCGACAGATCCAGGCCACGAATCCGCTGCCGCGCCACGTTGACGTATTCCGCCCGCACCAGTGCCACCACGTTGCCGGGCACATACGGCGCGCCGGCCACGTTGTAGAACGCATCCGCCGAATCGATGACCGCCTGCAGCTCGGCCGCACTCGGCGCACGCTGGACGAACTGGGCATACAGCGGATTGCGCAGCGCCTGTGCGTAGTCGGTGACCGGCTGCACCACGCGATCGGTGTAATCGATGTCGAACCAGGTCAGTTCCATCTCCAGGTTCGGTGCCGCCACAGGATGAAACGCCACCGACGCCGTGAGCGTGCGTGCCCGCTCGGGATCCAGATCCGGATTGCCGCCGCCCAGCATCAGCGCGGTCGCGCCCGCAGGCGCACCTACCGCGCCCAGCGTCGGCGCCGTGTACAGCACCGCTTGCCTGTCCCAGTGTTGCTGGAACAGCGTAGGCGTCTTGAACGAGCGTCCCCACGAAGACTTCAGCGTGTAGTCCGCGCTCGGCGCGTACACCAGCCCCAGCTTCGGCGTGGTCACTCGGCCGAAGCTGTCGTAGTCCTCGCTGCGAAGCGCGGCCGTGGCCTCGAGCCGGCGCACGCCGGTGACCGCCATCGCCGGCCCGATGACAGGCAGGCTGAGTTCGGCATACGCAAACCGGCTGGCATCCCGACCTTCCGTCGTGGTGGTGCCCGTGAGGTAGTTCGCATGCAGGAAGTCGTTCGAGCGGTATCCCGCCCCCACGGCCACCCGCGCCTCGCCACCCCGCATCGAAAGCAGCGGCCCTTCCCCGCCCACCTCATACGCACGGCTTTCGTTGCAGTAGCAGTCGTTCGTCCTGAGCACCGCATCGGCATCGGGGAACACACGCGTCTCGAACTGCTCGCGCTCGTCCCGGCCCCACGTGGCGCCGGCCCATAGCGTCCACTCCCCCGGGCCGTGGAACTCCACCGTCGGTGAGAGCAGCTGCGCCGTCGTCCGCGGCGCAAACGCGTGGTAGTAGTTCACCGCCGCGGACGGCCAGTTGGCGTAGCGCTGGTCGCGGTGCGTGCGCAGCGCATCCACGCGCACGTCCACGGACTCGCCGATCGATTGATGCAGGCTCAGCAGCCCGCTGCGCAGATCGCTGCCGGGATACAAGGTGGTGGGCGGCCGCAATTGCCGGGTGTAATCGCGCTCGTCCGCATGGATCGGATCAACCGTGCTGTCCTTGAATGCGGCGATAAACCCACCGGTCGACCACGTCGCACCCGCCGTGGCGGTGTACTCGCGCGTGCCCAATCCGCCATCCGCGGAATCGCCATAGCGGGCACCCACCTGGACGCCCTCATAGTCGCGCCGCAGGATCACATTGCCCACGCCGGCCACCGCATCCGAGCCGTAAATCGCGGATGCGCCGTCGGCGACCACCTCAATGCGCGCCACCGCCTCCACCGGAATGGCGCTGATATCCACCGTCTGCACGAAGCCGCCGTAGGTCATGCGCCGGCCATTGAGCAGCGTGAGCGTGGCATCCGGTCCCAGCCCGCGAAGGTTCAAAGACGAGCCGCCCGTGATGTTCTGGTTGGCCAGCCCACCCGAGCCCGTCGACGCACCCGCCGCTACGCCCGGGTTCTGCCCGCCGCCGAAGTTCTGCGGAATGCTGCGGATGACCTCACCAAGATCCTTGAAGCCCTCTTCCCGGATGCTTTCGATGCCGATGGTCAGCACAGGCGATGGCGTCACACCGCCGCGGATGCGGGTGCCGGTGACATGAATCGTGTCCAGTTGAACAGCTTCTGGATCGCTGCCTGATCTGTCTGCAGATTGCTCAGAACTCTGCTTATCGCCCTCGCCGGCAGTCACCGCTCGCGCTGTAGAAAACGCCCCGGTCCCCGCCGCAGTTGCGATCAGAACGACGGAAATCGCCTTGTTGAGCTTGCCTATCTTCATGCTGCGTCCCTTCTCCATAGGTCGCCGCTCAGCAGTCGCGGCTTAGCCGCCGCCTACCAGCGCGGCATGGTTTCCACACGAGACCAGTGGCCCCGCCGTTTCGTTGCGCATTCCCTTACGTCGATCCTAATAAAGCTACATTTAATGTAGCTACACACGCGAACCTGCGGCTTCCGTCTCATCGGCAGACGTCCTCTCTAAGCTTTGATTTGCCCTTCTACCGCTACGAGGCTTCGCGAAGTAGTCAACGCAATGCTACACATGTTGTAGCATACATGCGAGGGGCTAGAAAGCCATCCTGTGCGTACACAGGAACGGCTTCGACGGCTCATGGCGCCTCGCATCAGCAGCATGTTCACCAAGCGGCTGAAAGAGGCACGCTTGGCCTTGGAAATCTCCCAGAGAGAGCTTGGAAGAAGAATCGGCCTGTCGGAGGATGTCGTGTCCAGCAGAGTTACAAGGTATGAGCGCGGGACCTCCGAGCCGGACTTTGAAACGGCAAGCAAGTTGGCCAAGGAGCTCGGCGTTCCTCTGGCCTATCTCTTGGCAGACACAGATACGCTCGCGGACATCATCCTCGCAGCAGCAAGCCTGCCACCGGGAGAGCAACGGAAGCTCGCTGTCGAGCTGAGGTCGAAGAGCAGACGCTGAGTTGCAGGAGATGCTCACTCAGTTTTTGTCGAACTTCTCATTGATCCAAGCAATGAGGTCTTTCCGCTGCTTGACTGAAAGCAATGAGAGCGAAAGGAGGATGTCGGCCGTGGCCTCGTCCTCTGCAACCAGATAGGCCATAGGCACTTGCAGTGCGTCTGCAAGCTCGGCCAGTCCTTTCAAGTCAACCCCGCTCGACTCTCTCTCGTAGCGATTGACTCGACTGCTAGCGCGCTCTTTGTCCAGTCCCATCATCGCTCCCAATGCTCGCTGGCTATCGATGCCACGCAGCTTCCGCGCCTGCTTGATGCGGGCAGAAAAGATAGCGCGGGGCGAAGCCTTCGGCACGTGAGCTGATACTTAGAATTGGGGAGGGTCAGCATGCCTTGCTCCGCTCCTGCGCGGCAGTCTCTTCATGAAATGTAGCACCCTGTTTCGGTCGTTGGCTGGGACAGGCACCCAGTTGCGGCCAAGACACTCTTGTCCGCCTATTTCTCAAATGCGGTCGCTATCCCTGCCTTAGGTCGCGCCGCTGGAAGTCGCACCGCTGACGTCCCGAGGTCGACAACCGCTATGAGCCGAGGTGCGTAGACTGGACCTGCAACCCCTGCGGCCGAATGTGGCAGTTCTCGGCACACCGACCGCCTACCTCTACGCCGAAGACGAAGAACTCGCGCAGTTGATCTCGGAGTTCAAGAGAAAACGTGAGCGAAAGCGCTGAAAAGCTGAGCAAAACAAAGCCCCGCTAGCGGGCTTTGGTCGTCGGCGCTTCGTTGAGGGTTCTCGCCAAGCGGGAAGTGAACTTGGAACCGTTAGTCCGCGTTAGCACTCGACCCATAACCTACCCCAGCGCAGCGCAGCGGCGCGCAAGCGACGCACAGCCTGCCCCGTGGCAGAACACCGGACGCCGCAAAGCGTCCGATCTGGCGGATCAGCGCCGACTTGCGCGCAGCGCAACTGCGCTTGCGCCTCGCGCAACTTTTTTTCGCTTCATGGCTCGTGATCGACCATCGTGCGGACTCCGACGTAGAGCGGGTACGCTCTCACACTCCAACCAAGCAATTGCCGGCGCTTCGTCGCTTGACATGAGACCGCTGTCTGCTTGGATACCGCACTGATCGGCTGTCTGTTCGCCCGCACGCGTGTACAGCGGCCTCGCCACACACCAACATTGATGGACCACATGACGAAGATCGCCTCAGCCTCCAATGCCCCGCCAGTAGCGTCGCCCAAGGCCTCAGACACTGTCTTGGCCAGCTTCATCTGGAAGAACGCGGAGGATCTCTGGGGAGATTTCAAGCACACAGACTTCGGCAAGATCATCCTGCCATTTACGCTGCTGCGCCGCCTGGAGTGTGTGCTGGAACCGACGCGCGAGAAGGTGCGCGAGGCGCATGCCCAGTTCAAAGACAAGGGCTTGGACACCGACCTGATCCTGCGTCAGACCGCAGGCCTGCCGTTTTACAACACGTCTCAGTACTCGCTGTCGTCTCTGGGTGCGACGAAGACCAAGTCGAACCTGGAGGCCTACATCGCCGGCTTCTCAGACAACGCGCGCGCTGTGTTCGACCAGTTCAACTTCACGGATACGATCGCTCGTCTTGCGCGCGCCGACATCCTCTTCAAGATCTGCCAGAACTTCGCCAACACCGATCTTCATCCGAACGTCGTGCCCGACCGGGTGATGTCCAACATCTACGAGCACTTGATCCGTCGCTTCGGTTCGGAAGTCAACGAGGCGGCCGAGGACTTCATGACGCCGCGCGACGTGGTCCATCTGGCTACCACGCTGCTGCTGGACCCAGACGATGCGCTGTTCCGCGATCAACCTGGTCTGATCCGCACGCTGTATGACCCCACCTGCGGCACCGGCGGATTTCTCACCGACGCCATGAACCACGTCGATGAGTTCGCAGCGAAGGGCAAGGCACCGCCTGTGCTAATCCCGTTCGGCCAGGAACTGGAACCCGAAACCCACGCGGTCGCCTTGGCCAACATGCTGCTGCGCCGACTGGAGACGGAGCCCGCGCGCGATCTATCAGCCAACATCGCAGGCCCCAAGTCCACGCTGTCGCAAGACGCGTTCGCGGGGCAGCGCTTCCACTACTGCCTGTCCAATCCACCCTTCGGCAAGAAGTGGGAGAAGGACCAGGCGCACGTGGAACGCGAGGCCAAGGAACGCGGCTTTGAGGGGCGTTTCGGCGCCGGCACTCCGCGCGTGTCCGATGGCTCCATGCTTTTCATCCAGCATCTAATTTCCAAGCTGGAACACCCGAGCAAGGGCGGTGGTCGTGCAGCCATCATTCTGTCGGGCTCGCCACTGTTCACTGGCAACGCAGGTCAAGGTGAAACCGAGATCCGTCGCTGGCTCCTGGAAAACGATCTGATCGAAGCTATCGTCGCTCTGCCGACGGATATCTTCTTCCGCACTGGGATTGGCACCTACATCTGGCTGCTGAGCAACAAGAAACCGAAGCAGCGCAAGGGCAAGGTCCAACTCATCGACGCCACGGGCATCCACTCGCCCATGCGCAAGTCGGAAGGCAACAAGCGTCGCTTCATCAACGACGAGCAGATCCAGGACATCGCGCGCCTGTACGCTGACTTCCAGCCTAGCGAAAACGTCCGCCTGCTCGACTATCGCGATTTCGGCTATCGCCGCATCAGAGTCCAACGCCCGTGGCGCCTGATCGCTAAGATCTCATCAGCGAGTATCGAAGCACTGAAAGAGACCAAAGCGTTTGCCAAGTTGGATGCGGACGACCAGGACAGGTGGGTCGACCTACTGCGCCAAGACCTGGGCATGACGCATCCGTATGAGTGGTTCTCCACCATGTTTGCCGCCGCGCGAGCTGCAGGCCTACCCAAGGTCGGAAAGCCTCTTGCTGCCGCTTTGGTATCTGCGCTCGGCGTTCGCGATCCAGACGCTCCCGAGGTACGGGACGAGGAAGGCAACGTCGTAGCAGACAAGGAGCTGGAAGATTTCGAGATCGTGCCACTCGAGCAGAAGATCGGCGACTACATGGATGCCGAAGTTCTGCCGCACGCTTCAGACGCCCGGGTCGACAGCAGCTACACCGACGACCGCGATGGTCAGATCGGAAAAGTCGGCTACGAGATCAACTTCAATCGCTACTTCTACAAGTACGTGCCGCCGCGCGATCTGCATGAAATCGACGCCGAGCTGAAAGCTGTAGAAGCGGAGATCGCCGCTCTGCTGGATGAGGTGGCGGAATGAGTGGGTCCGCCTTCGTCGTTGGCCAATGTTGGACGAGTTCTCTGCCGCCAGGATGGACTGGCATATCCGCAAAGCGACTTTTTGAGCAACGAAAGGATCGGGCGCGTCCCGATGATCAGCAACTCTCGGTGACCCAGTCGCAAGGGGTAGTCAGCCAACAGGAGCTGCTGGAGAACGGTCAGCGGGTGGTGTTGGCGCTCTCGGGAATCGAAAATTTCAAACACGTAGATGTCGACGATTTTGTCATTAGCCTACGAAGCTTTCAGGGCGGGATCGAACGCAGTACCGTTTCCGGTTGCGTGAGTCCAGCCTACACAGTCCTGCGCGCCGCTGATCGGATCTCCCCTCGATTTTGGGGGTATCTTTTCAAGAGCTCCGCCTTCATTACAGCGTTGCGGTCTGTCATTGTCGAAGGCATCAGGGACGGGAAAAGCATTACTTACGAACAATTTGGCGAAACAGTGGTCCCGGTTCCGTCGGTCGACCGCCAAGAGGAAATTGCCGACCACCTCGACCGCACCACCGCCCGCATCGACACCCTTGTCACCAGGAAGACCCGCTTCATCGAGCTGCTGCGCGAGAAGCGTCAGGCGCTGATCACGCATGCCGTGACCAAGGGGCTCGGGGCGAACGTGCCGATGAAAGACAGTGGTGTCGAGTGGCTAGGGGACATTCCAGAGACCTGGTCGACGAAACGACTCAGGTTCGTTTGTGACGTAACAACGGGTTGTCGGGACACCGTCAACGCAGTAGAAAACGGAGCCTACCCGTTCTACGTGCGTTCCCAAGAAGTCGCACGGATCGACACCTACTCTGCCGATTGCGAGGCAGTTCTGACGGCTGGAGATGGTGCTGGCGTCGGAAAGGTCTATCACTATGTCGAAGGCAAGTTCGACTTCCATCAGCGCGTCTACATGATGCACAACTTTCGCCATGTAAGCGGCAGGTTCTTTTTCCATTACTTGAGCTCAATTTTTGCCGCCGTCGCTCTTGATGGAGGTGCGAAATCCACCGTCGACTCGTTGCGCATGCCGGTGTTCAACAATTTCCATATCACTATCCCAGGGATAGACGAACAGGATCAGATCGTTCGCTATATCGAGAGTAGATCCGCGCGCATTGACGTACTAATCGCCAAGACTGAGCGCTCCATCGAGCTTTTGCGCGAACACCGCGCGGCCCTCATCACCGCTGCCGTCACCGGCAAGATCGACCTTCGCAACGCGGCCTAAGGACAGACCATGCACCCTGCTTTTACCGATACCGCACATCGAGAACGCTATTTCGAGGACTACATCGTCAAGCAGCTCCTCGCGCGCGGTTGGAGGTTGGGTAACACCGCTGGCTACGACCAGAGCCACGCGCTGTACCCCGAGGATCTGGTGGAGTGGATCAAGACGACTCAGCCCAAGAAGTGGGAAAAGCTGGTCGCGGGCAATGGCGAAAAAGCCGCTGATACGCTGATGGGCCGGCTCGCCCAGGCGTTGGACCGCGAAGGCACAGTCAACATCCTGCGCAAGGGCATCAAGGTGGCGGGTGCTGGCGAGATAGCGCTCAGTGAAGGCCTGCCGGAGGATGAGCGCGACCCAAGCGCCTGGGAGCGTTATGAGGCCAACATTCTGCGTGTGGTGCCACAGCTCAAGTATCGCCCTGGTAGCACGCTGGCGATCGACCTCGTGTGTTTCATCAACGGCCTACCCGTAGCCACGGTGGAGGTCAAGACGGACTTCACCCAGTCCGCCGACGCAGCCGTTGAGCAGTACAAGAACGACCGTCTGCCGATCGAGCCGTCCATACGGCGCGTCGAACCACTGCTGACCTTCCAGCGCGGTGCCGTTGTTCACTTCGCCATGTCCGACAGCGACATCCAGATGTGCACGAAGCTGGCAGGCAAGAACAGCTACTTCCTGCCGTTCAATGTGGGCCGCAACGGCCACGCAGGCAACCCGATCCGCGAAGACGGCGAGTACCCAGTGGCGTACTTCTGGGAGCATGTCTGCCAGCGCGACAACTGGCTGCGGATTTTTCACAGCTTCGTGTACACCGAAACGAAAGACGTGGTCGACCTGGCCGGCAACCACTCTCGCAAGGAGACGCAGATCTTCCCGCGCTTCCATCAATGGGATGCCGTAACCAAGATGATTGCCGATGCCAAGACCAATGGTCCTGGCATGACCTACCTCTGCGAACACTCTGCGGGCTCAGGCAAGACCAGCACGATTGCTTGGACAGCCCACGACCTGATCCGCCTGCGCACGGCCGACAAGGGCGAGCCCTACTTCCATTCCGTCATCGTCGTAACCGATCGCACTGTGCTGGACAAGCAGCTCCAAGATGCCGTCCAACAAATCGACCATCAGCACGACCTGATTGCCGCCATCGGCGACAGAGACGCGGGACGCAGCAAGTCCGCGGAATTGGCCGAAGCTATGGAACGTGGCACACCGATCATCGTCGTTACGCTTCAAACGTTTCCCTATGCCATGGAGCAAGTGCTCACCAACGGCAAGCTGGCCAATCGGAACTTCGCGGTCATCATCGACGAAGCGCACACCAGCCAGACCGGCTCCGCCGCCTCGAAGCTGCAGGCCACGTTGGCGCTCCGGGACGCAAAGGAAATGGAAGGCCTTACGGTCGAAGAGCTGCTGGAGAAGATCCAGGCGTCCCGCGTGCGTCCGAATAACGTCTCGTACTTCGCGTTCACTGCCACACCCAAGCACGCAACCATGATGCTGTTCGGTAGGCCTGCCGATTCGACCAAACCACCGAGCAAGGACAACCTGCCCCAGTCCTTCCACAAGTACCCCATGCGCCAGGCGATCGAAGAGGGATTCATCCTTGACGTCATGCAAGGCTATCTGCCGTACAAGACCGCCTTCAACCTCGCGGAGCCGGTCAAGGATGGAAAACGCGTTTCGCAGAAAGCCGCCAAACGCGCGTTAGCAAAGTGGCTCAACCTCCACGCGACCAACGTAACCCAAAAGGTCGAATTCATCGTCGAGCATTTCGCCGCCAACGTGCGTGCACTTCTGGGGGGTACGGCCAAGGCGATGATCGTGACCTCCTCGCGCGCATCCGCAGTGCGCTACAAGCGCGCTTTCGACACGTATATCGAGGCCAACCCACAGCACAAGGCGTACCAGGCACTGGTGGCCTTCTCAGGCGCATTGACGGGCAAAGAGGTTAAGCATCCTGCCGACGAGCAGTTGAAGGACGATCCGTTTTCAGCGCAAGACGATGAGCAGTTCACCGAATCCTCGATGAACCCGCGCCAGTTTGGCACAGATTTGCGAAAGGTCTTCGACCGTCCAGAGTTCCGCGTCATGATCGTGGCCAACAAGTTCCAGACCGGCTTCGATCAGCCCAAGCTGTGCGCGATGTATCTGGACAAAAAGATCGCCAACCCAGTGGAGATCGTCCAAACGCTGTCACGCCTCAACCGCATGGCACCTGGCAAGGACACCACATTTGTCGTCGACTTCGTCAACGACCCGCAGGCCATCCTGGACGCGTTCGCCAAGTACGACGCAGGCGCGCGCATCGTCGATGTTCAAGATCCCAATGTCGTTTACGACCTGAAGACCGACTTGGACAAGGCGGGGATCCACACGCCTGACGAGGTAGCTGCCTACACGTCTGTGCGCTTCAAGTCAGCAGCAGCGTTTGCCGCAGGCGAGCAGTCCCAGCACAAAGAGCTGTACGCAGCCACGAGCGCACCTACCCAGCGTTTCAATGACAAGGTCGCGGCGTCGCGCAACGCAATCCAGGCGGCCGAGGCCGCATACGGGGCGACCAAGGCACAGGGCAACGAGGCCGGCATGAGGCAAGCCGACGCCAATCGGAATGCGCATGCAGAAGCGTTGCAGCAACTGCTGGACTTCAAGTCCGGTCTAACGCGTTTCGGGTCGCTGTATACCTACATCGCGCAAACCATCGACCTTGGCGATGCAAACCTCGAAGGCTTCGCCAGCTTCGCGCGGTTGCTGGCCAAGCGCCTCAACGGCGTGCCGCCCGAGCAGGTCGACGTAGCTGCCTTGGTGCTCAGCGGCTTCGACATCAAGCCAGAGGATATGCCTGAGGGGAACGAGCCGCCCAAGGAGGACGCCGTCATCCTCAAACCAGTCGGTCCAGGCGGTGCTGGTCAGGCCCAGCTCCCGGTGTACTTGCGCCAAGTGATCGCGCGCTTGAACTCGATCTTCGGAGAAGCAACACCGCTCACTGACAAGGTGGCGCTGGTGAACCACCTTGCCGACATCGTGCGCGAAGACACCACCACCGTGGCCCAGATCAAGAACAACCCACGCGACGTGGCCATGAACGGCAACATCAAGGGTTCAGTCCAGTCAGCGTTGGTGCGTGCGCTGACATCACACACCGACTTGGCATCCCAGGTGTTGAAGAACGACAAGCAAGCGCTCGATCCATTGGTCGGACTGCTCTACGAACTGGTGAAGGCCGGGCAGAACATTGATCGCGCGGAGCTTGGCGCATGACGCTCTTCGAAGCGCTCACACTTCTGATCGCTTTGCTTGCCGTTGTCGTCAGCGCAGTGGCACTCAACCGCGCGGGCCTCGCGACCGCGGTGGCGGAGGAAGCCAACAATCTTGCGCGCGCCCAAGATGCCCTGGCCAAGCTACATCTGGAACGGGAGAACGCGCGAAGCAACAAAGCGGTGCTCTCACTGGATCTTGTGAAGGTCGAAAACCGTAACAAGTTCGGACACACGACCGCCCCGTCTTACAAGTTCGAACTCAAAAACGAGAGCACTGTTCCCGCAACGGCGTGTAGGTTTGAAATCTTGACACCTGGCAGCCCTTTGATGGCCCAAAACTACTCGGCCAAACTACCTGCCACGCTCGCGCCCGGCCAGACGCTCAGAGTACTGGCCGCAGTTGCCTGAGGAACACCAGCGAGGCTGGACGCGGTTCTTTCATGGACGAACCCTGACGGAACCCAGTCAAGGCAAAATCGCGTGTTGACTTTGTAGCCATCTGAAATTTTTGGGGTAGATGCAGCCTCGAGCGCTACGAACGTCGGCCTAAACCAGGGCTGCCGCCCTGCAGGAATATTCGGCCGCCACGACGCTTTCCGTCATCTGGTCCAACGGCACGGTCGAGCTTCTGCTTCGGCGTGAGGATCTTCTGTTTCGGTGGCGTCTTGGCCTCGATTTCAGCCTTGGCACGTGCGGCCTTCGTAGCCGCCTGGCCGCGTTCTTTCGCGACCTTCTTTGCAGCCTTCATCCGCTCTTTATAGTCAGCCTTCGCTGCCGCGATCTTTCGCATGTCCACCGGCGCCTTAGGCTTAACGTCCGACGGTTTAAACACCTTTACGCGCGACTTCTCTTCCACTGAAGCCGCCTCAGCGTTGTCCTGCCTCGCCAGCTTCGATAGATCCATTTTGGCGAATCCTGCTTGACCGCCGCGCCTCATGTACTTTCGCGCCGCCGCCTCCGCTTTCTTACGGGTCCAGCGAAAACGCCGCATCCCTTCCTCGACAAGTCTGTCGAACAGTTGCACGGCAGATACCGCATCAGAACGTTTCGCCGCCTCGCGTTCATTCACCAGATGATCCTGCCATGTCCCAATCCAGCCAGAAACTTAGCGGATTGAAGTCCCCTAGAGTTAAGCCATTCTCAGCTCACCTCACTCCCATTCAATCGTCGCCGGCGGCTTGCCACTGATGTCGTAGACCACCCGCGAGACGCCGCGGACTTCGTTGATGACCCGGTTCGAGACGCGGCCGAGGAAGTCGTACGGCAGGTGCGCCCAGTGGGCGGTCATGAAGTCGATGGTCTCGACGGCGCGCAGCGAGATCACCCATTCGTACGCCCGGGCGTCGCCGACGACGCCAACGGACTTGACCGGCAGGAACACGGCGAAGGCCTGGCTGGTCTTGTCGTAGAGATCGGCCTTGCGCAGTTCTTCGATGAAGATGTGGTCGGCCTTGGCCAGGATCTCGGCGTACTCGGCCTTGACCTCGCCGAGGATGCGCACGCCCAGGCCCGGGCCCGGGAACGGGTGGCGGTAGACCATCTCGCGCGGCAGGCCGAGTTCGACGCCGAGCCTGCGCACTTCGTCCTTGAACAGTTCGCGCAGCGGTTCGACCAGGCCCATCTTCATGTGCTCGGGCAGGCCGCCGACGTTGTGGTGGCTCTTGATAACGTGGGCCTTGCCGGTCTTGCTGCCGGCCGACTCGATGACGTCGGGATAGATGGTGCCCTGCGCCAGCCACTTGGCGTTGCTGAGCTTGTTGGATTCTTCGTCGAAGATCTCGACGAACAGGTTGCCGATGATCTTGCGCTTGGCTTCCGGATCGCTGACGCCTGCGAGCGCGCTGAAATAGCGGTTGCGCGCGTCGACGCGGATCACGCGCACGCCCAGGCCATGCGCGCTGGACGCATCGGCGAAGGTCGTCATGACCTGGTCGCCCTCGCCCAGCCGCAGCAGGCCGGTGTCGACGAACACGCAGGTCAGCTGCTCACCGATGGCCTTGTGCAGCAGCGCGGCGACGACGGAGGAATCCACGCCGCCCGACAGGCCGAGGATGACCTCGTCGCTGCCTACCTGTTCGCGCACGCGCGCGATCTGGTCGTCGATGATGTTGGCCGCGGTCCACAACGTGGCGCAGCCGCAGATGTCGACGACGAATCGGCGCAGCAGCGCGAGGCCCTGCTTGGTGTGCGTGACTTCGGGATGGAACTGCACGCCGTACCAGCGCTTGTCCTCGTTGGCGAACGCGGCCACCGGCACGCGGTCGGTGCTGGCGGTGACGGTGAACTCGGGCGGCGCCTCGGACACGTGGTCGCCATGGCTCATCCACACGTCGAGACGCTGGGCGCCGGCGTGATCGCTGAGGCCTTCGAACAGGCTGTCCTTGGCGACGATGGCGACTTCGGCGTGGCCGTATTCGCGCGCGTCGGCGGCTTCGGTCTCGCCGCCCAGCTGCTTGGCCATCGTCTGCATGCCGTAGCAGATGCCGAGCAGCGGCAGGCCGGCGTCGAACACCTGTTGCGGTGCGCGCGGCGAGCCGTGTTCGGTGGTCGATTCCGGGCCGCCCGACAGGATGATGCCCTTGGGCGCGAACGCGGCGATCTCGGCCGGATCGTGGTCCCAGGCCCAGATTTCGCAGTAGACGCCCAGCTCGCGGATGCGGCGGGCGATCAGCTGCGTGTACTGCGCGCCGAAATCGAGGATCAGGATTTTGTCGTCGTGGAGATTTGCAGTCTGTGATTCGGAAACGCCGGTCATGTGTGCCTCAATTCAATCTGATGTTTGTCGAATCACGGATTGCTACTTGGACGAGCCCGGATGACCCCTACCGTCATTCCCGCGTAGGCGGGAGTCCAGGGACTTTGTTCTCCAGTGAAGCAATGTCTATGGGTAATCGAAAGCTAAAGTCCCTGGATTCCCGCCTTCGCGGGAATGACGGACTGTTGATTCCCGCTTGGCCGGACACCCATCTGTTGCAAGCTGCGGGAATGACGGGTCATAGGGAAGCGGACGGACGAGTGGATCTGCTTTTCCGAATCCCCAATCCCAACTCCCGCCAGGCGGGCCTCAGCCCGCCTGGTAATTCGGCGGCTGCTTGGTGATGGTCACGTCGTGCACGTGGCTCTCGCGCTGGCCGGCGCCGGTGATCTTCACGAACTTCGGCTGGGTGCGCATGTCTTCGATCGTCGCGCAGCCCACGTAGCCCATGGTCGCGCGCAGGCCGCCGGCGAGCTGGTGGATGATGCCGCCCAGCGCGCCGCGGTACGGCACGCGGCCTTCGATGCCTTCGGGGACGAGCTTGTCGGCGTCCGAGGAATCCTGGAAGTAGCGGTCCTTGGAGCCCTGCTCCATCGCGCCCAGCGAGCCCATGCCGCGGTAGCTCTTGTAGCTGCGGCCCTGGAACAGTTCGACTTCGCCCGGGGCTTCTTCGGTGCCGGCGAACAGGCCGCCGATCATCACCGTCGACGCGCCGGCGACAAGCGCCTTGCCGATGTCGCCCGAATAGCGGATGCCGCCGTCGGCGATCAGCGGGATGCGGTCCTGCAGCGCCTCGGCGACCATGTCGATTGCGGTGACCTGCGGCACGCCCACACCCGCGACGACGCGCGTGGTGCAGATCGAACCCGGGCCCACGCCGACCTTCACCGCGTCCGCGCCGGCGTCTTCGAGCGCCTTGGCGGCTTCGCCGGTGACGATATTGCCGCCGATCACCTGCACCTGCGGATAGGTCTTCTTGACCCAATTCACGCGGTCGAGCACGCCCTGCGAATGGCCGTGCGCGGTGTCGACGATGATCACGTCGACGCCCGCCGCGACCAGTGCTTCGACGCGCGCCTCGGTATCGCCGCCCACACCCACCGCGGCGCCGACCAGCAGCTGCTCGTCGGCATCCTTGGCAGCGTTGGGGTTGTCGTGAGCCTTCTGGATGTCCTTGACCGTGATCAGGCCACGCAGCGCGAAATCGTCGTTGACGACCAGGATCTTCTCGATGCGGTGCTTGTGCAGCAGCGCCAGCACTTCGGTGTCACTGGCGCCTTCGCGCACGGTGATCAGGCGATCCTGCTTGGTCATCACGTTGCGGACCGGATCGTCGAGCTTGGTCTCGAAGCGCAGGTCGCGCCCGGTGACGATGCCGACCAGCCGTGTGCCGTCGACAACCGGCACGCCGGAGATGTTGCGCGCGCGGGTCAGGCGCAGGACTTCACCGATGGTGGTGTCCGGGCCGACAGTGAACGGCTCGCGGATCACGCCGGCTTCGAAATTCTTGACCTTCGAGACTTCGGCGGCCTGGCGCTCGACGCTGAGATTCTTGTGCAGGATGCCGATGCCGCCGAGCTGGGCCATCGCGATGGCGAGGCGGGCTTCGGTGACGGTATCCATCGCCGCGGAGACGATCGGCAGGTTCAGGCGCAGGTCGCGCGTCAGGCGGGTGGCGAGCCGGACATCCTTGGGGAGAATCAAGGAGTGGGCGGGAACGAGCGATACGTCGTCGTACGTGAGTGCTTCGGCCTGGATGCGCAGCATGCGGGGTGCCGGGGAGGAGGAAGCGCGCCATTCTAGCGCGTTTGGGGCCTCGACGCAGGCAACGCAGCGGTCCGTCGGCGTGCATCTGAGCCGGTCCGGGGAACCGAGGATGCCGGGATCACTGTGCCGCTTCGGCGGCTTCCAGCGTGTTCTGCATCAGCGTGGCTACGGTCATCGGCCCCACCCCGCCCGGCACCGGTGTGATCCAGCTGGCGCGCTGCGCGGCTGCGTCGAAGCCGACATCGCCGACCAGACGGCCGTCCTCGATGCGGTTGATGCCGACATCGATCACCACCGCGCCCGGCTTGACCCAATCACCCGGAATCAGCGACGGACGCCCGACCGCGACGACCAGGATGTCGGCCTCGCCCACGTGCCGGCGCAACACGTCCGGCGGGGTGAAACGATGGCAGGTGGTCACGGTGCAGCCGGCGATCATCAGCTCCAGCGCCATCGGCCGGCCCACGTGGTTGCTGACGCCGACGATGGTCGCGCTGGCGCCGCGCACCGGGCGATCTGTGTAGGCCAGCAAGGTCGTGATGCCGCGCGGCGTGCATGGGCGCAAGCCGAACTGGCGCAGCGCGAGGCGGCCGACGTTTTCGGGATGGAAGCCGTCGACGTCCTTGCGCGGGTCGATGCGATGGATGATGTGGGTCGCGTCCGGAATGCCCGGCAGCGGCAGCTGCACGAGGATGCCGTGCACGGCCGGATCGGCATTGAGCCGGTCGATCAGCGCGACCAGTTCGCCCTCTGTGGTGCCGACGGGAAGATCGAAATCGAAGGCCTGGATGCCGACCTTCTCTGCCGCCCTGCGCTTGTTGCGCACGTAGGACTGCGACGCAGGATCGCCACCGACCAGCACCACGGCCAGCCCCGGGCGCGAACCGCCGGCGGCGACGCGCGCATCCACGCGCACACGCAGCTGGTCAAGCAAAGTGTCGGCAATACGCTTGCCGTCTAGGATGCGGGCCGGGGCGGGATCAGCGGCGGTCATGCGGAGGTCGTGCAACGTGAGGACGGCCATTGTCGCCGATTCGGCTGCACTTGTAGGAGCGCGCTCGCGCGCGAATGGCTGTCGCGATCACGCCGCATCGCACGCGCGCGCTGCCCTACATGGCGTGGCAGCGCTTGCAGGGGCGTCGCGAGGCCCCGATCCTGTGGGCTTCCCACACCCGGATTTTCCCATGGCCGATGCCAACACCGCTCTGTCCGACGACGCCCGCACCCGCGTCGAAGCTGCCGCATTCCGGCGCCTGCTCGCACACCTCAATGAGGCGCGCCCGGACGTGCAGAACATCGACCTGATGATCCTCGCCGGCTTCTGCCGCAATTGCCTGGCGGACTGGTACCGCGACGCGGCGAGTGCCGAAGGCGCGGCGCTGGACAAGGACGCCGCTCGTGAAGCGGTGTACGGGATGCCGTTCGCGGCGTGGAAGGCGCAGCATCAGAAGGATGCGACGCCGGAACAGCTGGCGGCGTTCGAGGCGGCGCAGAAAAAGCATACGGGTGGTTGAGGCATACCATCGCCAACCGATCTTCAAGCTGGTTCGATCAGCCACTGTTGGCAAGCAGGCATCGCCTCCCAACTCGCAGTCACTGAACACCTCTCCCTTTGGGAGAGGTCGACGCGCTCTGCGCGTCGGGTGAGGGCCGGAGCCTCGCTGCGATCGTCTCAAAGCCCCCTCATCCGCCCCTTCGGGGCACCTTCTCCCAGAGGGAGAAGGGTTCGGCCTGATGGATTCTGCGAAGGCCCCAGCGTGGATGAGCCGGGCCCCAAAAAGCAGAAGCCCGCCGGAAGGCGGGCCTCTGTGTGCCGTGATGCGGCGATGCTCAGGCCACCACACCCTGCCTGATCGAATCGCGGCTCGGCGGCGCATTGCGCAGCGAGGCGATGCGCTCTTCCAGCGGCGGGTGGCTCATCAGCAGCTTCTTCAAGCCATGGCCCACGCCACCGCTGATGCCGAACGCGGCGATGGTCTTGGGCATCGTGCTCTGGCCGTAGGTCTGGGCCAGGCGCTCAAGGGCAGCGATCATCTTCTCGCGGCCGGCGAGTGCGGCGCCGCCCTCGTCTGCGCGAAACTCGCGGTAGCGCGAGAACCACATCGCGATCATCGACGCGAAGAGGCCGAAGATCATGTCCAGCACGAACACGATCGCGAAGTACGCGATGCCGCCACCGCCGTTGTCGCGGCCGCCGTTGAGGTAGCCGTCGATCGCGCGGCCGACCACGCGGGCCAGGAAGATCACGAAGGTATTAAGCACGCCCTGCAGCAGGGTCATCGTCACCATGTCGCCGTTGGCGACGTGGGCGACTTCGTGGCCCAGCACGGCTTCGGCTTCATCGCGCGTCATCGAACGCAACAGGCCCGTCGACACCGCGACCAGCGCGTTGTTGCGATTCGCGCCAGTGGCGAAGGCGTTGATTTCGGGCGCGTCGTAGATCGCGACCTCGGGCATGCCGATGCCGGCTTGCTGGGCCTGGCGACGCACGGTGTCGACCAGCCAGCGCTCGGATTCGTCGCGAGGGTCCTTGATGACGTAGGCGCCGGTCGCGCGCTTGGCCGACCACTTGGAAATCGCCAGCGTGAAGAACGCACCGCCGAATCCGAACAGGGCCGCGAACACGAACAGGCCACCGTAGGTGGACGGGTTGATGCCGAAGATCGCCATGACGATGCTGACGAGCGCGAGCACGGCGAGGTTGGTGGCGATGAGTAGACCGAAACGCTTGAACATTGGGTACCTTGAGTCCGGATGACGCCTGCGCCAGGCGGAGATGACAACGTGACGCGACAATCTGCGTGCAGCGACGCGCAATTTCAATTCGCGATTGCGCGAGGCAGAGTGGCGGGCCCATGACAGTTCATATGCCAGACAGTTTGACGCCATCGCTCGACGCACACGGTTACTGCGGCCGCTATGCACCCTCGCCCACCGGTCCACTGCATGCCGGTTCTTTGCTCGCCGCGCTCGGCAGCTGGGTCATGGCGCGACAGGCGCGTGGCGATTGGGCGATCCGCGTCGAAGACGTCGACCGTGTGCGCGAAGTCGCCGGCGCGGCGCAAGGGCAACTGGCGACCTTGCAGGCGTTCGGCCTGCAGCACGACGGGCCGGTGCTCGTACAGAGCACTCGCGATGCGCGCTATGCGGCAGTCGTCGACGATCTGCTCGTGCGTGGCCAAGCGTTCGTCTGTCATTGCAGCCGCGCCGATCTCGCGGCAACAAACGGTCGTCATCTCGGCGTGTGTCGCGCGAGTGGCACGCGCGCCGATCCTGCAGTCCGTCTGCGTGTCGAGCCCGGCACGACGATCGATTTCGTCGACGCCATCCGCGGACCCCAGACGCAGCAGGTCGACATCGAGGTCGGCGATTTCGTGTTGCGTCGCGCCGACGGCTTCTGGGCGTATCAGCTGGCGGTCGTTGTCGACGATGGCGACCAGGGCATCACCGATATTGTGCGCGGCGCCGACCTGCTCGACTCCACCGCGCGGCAGATCCTGCTGCAACGCATGCTCGGGTTTCCGACGCCGCGTTACGCGCATCTGCCGCTGCTGCTGGATGTCGACGGCCGCAAGCTGTCGAAGTCGGAACACGCCGTACCCGTCGACGCGCGCGAACCGATGCCTGCGCTGCACTTCGTGTGGAACGCGCTGGGCCAGTCGCCGATCGAAGCGGACACACCATCGACGTTCCTCGCACGCGCCATCGAGGGCTTCGAGATCGCACGCGTACCGACGCATGACGTCGCGATTGCTGCATCGCACAACACTGCTGTCACCCGCGGTGCATAGACTGCAAAACCCCGCTGTCGGACCGGCAGCGCACCCCACAGACGAGGACGGCATGAGCGGACGCGTGGCACTGGTGACCGGCGGCACAGGCGGTATCGGAACGGCAATCGTGAAGCGGCTGGCCGACAACGGCTATCGCGTGGCGACTAATTATCGCAACGCCGAAAAGGCGCAGGCCTGGCAGACGCAGATGCGCGATGCCGGTTACGAGATCGCGATCGCCTCGGGCGACGTGTCCGATCACGAAGAAGCGGAGAAGATGGTGCGCGAGGTCGAAGCGCAGCTTGGCCCGATCGACATCCTGATCAACAACGCCGGCATCACCCGCGACGGCACGTTCCACAAGATGCACGCGCTGCAGTGGCAGGACGTCATCAACACGAACCTCAATTCGGTCTACAACGTGACGCGCCCGGTGATCGAGGGCATGCGCGATCGCAAGTGGGGCCGGATCATCCAGATCAGCTCGATCAATGGTCTGAAGGGCCAGTACGGCCAGGCGAACTACGCTGCGGCCAAGGCCGGCATGCACGGCTTCACGATTTCGCTGGCGCGCGAGAACGCCAAGCTCGGCATCACCGTCAACACGGTCTCGCCGGGCTACGTCGCCACCGACATGGTGATGGCGGTGCCCGAAGAAGTGCGCGCGAAGATCGCTGCCGACATCCCGACCGGTCGCCTGGGGCGCCCCGAGGAAATCGCGTACGCGGTGAACTTCCTGGTCGCCGACGAAGCCGCGTGGATCACCGGCTCGAACCTCGACATCAACGGCGGCCACCACATGGGCTGGTGAGCCGCGCCGCGCATCGCGCGCGGACCGCCCGCACCATACGTGCGCGGACGGTTCGCGGCGCGACGCGGAGCCGCCCTGTTCAGGCCTTTCGTCCAGTTGCGCCCGCCCACCCCGCTACGCCATGCTGCGCAGCATCAAAGGATCAGAGTGTTGGCTTCATGAGCAGTGCCGTGCGCATCATCAAGAAGTACCCGAACCGTCGCCTCTACGATACGGAAATCTCCAGCTACATCACCATCGAAGACGTCCGTCAGCTGATCGTCGACGGTGAGGATTTCGAAGTCCGCGACGCCAAGAGCGGCAACGACATCACCCGTTCGGTGCTGCTGCAGATCATTTCCGAGCACGAATCCGACGGCGAGCCGGTGCTCTCGACCCAGCTGCTCAGCCAGATCATCCGTTTCTACGGCGACTCGATGCAGGGCTTCATGGGCAACTACCTCGAGCGCTCCATGCAGACTTTCCTCGACCAGCAGCAGCAGTTCCGCCAGCAGATGGGCGGCCTGCTCGGCCAGACGCCGTGGACGATGATGAACCAGCTGACCGAACGCAATCTCGACCTGTGGAAGGAGTTCCAGAAGACGATGGTCAGCGGCGCGACGCCGAGCGCCAAGCCCGCCGAGCGCGATCCGCCCAAGCGCGGCCGCTGATTCTTCCGCATTCCCGACACGGCGCGGACTCCGCGCCGTTTTCGTGTCCGCTTCCGGAAACCTAAGCATGACCCAGACATCACGCGTCGCTATCGTCACCGGTGGCCTGGGCGGCATCGGCCGCGCCATCTGCAGGCAGCTCGCCGCATGCGGCGTGCACGTCGTGGCGGCCGACCTGCCGGCAGATGCCGCGCGTCTCGATGCGTTCGCTGCCGACATGGCCGGCCTGCCGGTGACCACGCTCGCGGTCGATGTCGGCGATGCCGACGCCTGCGCCGCAGCGATCGCCGATGTGGAAAGTCGCCACGGCCGGCTCGACATCCTCGTCAACGCCGCCGGCATCACCCGCGACGCGACGCTGCGCAAGATGGACACCGCGCAGTGGGACGACGTGCTGCGCATCAACCTCGACAGCGCGTTCCACCTGTGCCGCGCCGCGGTCGAAGGCATGGTCGCGCGCGGCTTCGGCCGCATCGTCAACATCAGTTCGGTCAGCGGCCAGACCGGTAACTTCGGTCAGACCAACTACGCCGCGGCCAAGGCCGGCCTGCACGGTTTCACGATGTCGCTGGCCCGCGAAGTCGCGGCCAAGGGCATCACCGTCAACAGCCTGTCGCCCGGTTATGTCGAAACGCCGATGACCTCGAAGATGCCGCCCGAGGTGCTTGCCCGCACCGTCGCCAGCGTGCCGGTCGGCCGCGTCGGCCAACCCGACGACATCGCACGCGCGGTCGCGTTTCTCGTCGCCGACGATGCCGGTTACATCACCGGCATCAATCTGCCGGTCAACGGTGGTTTGCTGATGGGGTTCTGAGAGACCGCGCGGCGTGAGATCTAGAACGCGCGTTCGAGCACGTCGGGATCGTAGGGTCGGCAATCTCCCTCGAAATTGCCTGGTGATCCCGAGAAATAGAGCACGCCATTGATGCGGTCGATCTCGATGCGCGCCGACGCGATCATGTTGAAACGCAGCGTGGCAGTGATCTGCTCTTCGGCGATCACGAGATCCTGCAGCGGAATCCACCCGTCGACGCTGTTCCGGGTCGGCGCGGAGAGCGCTTCGGGCAGTTGCACGGTGCCTTGCCTACCGTCGAGCTTCAGCCGCACGCGTCCGTCCCCGGAACGCCCGACCGTCCCGCCCGATTTCCACCACCCGCCCTCGCACACGAGATTGAGGGCCGACGACGCGCCGGCCGGTGGGACGGATGGCTGCGCGATTGCAGCGCTGCAGATTCCAAGCGTCATGGCTGCCAGCAGAAAACGTCGCATCGGGTCGTCCTTGTTGGAACTTGCGTGGGATCAGCGAAGCGCGGTGGCCGTCTCGCCCTGCGCGTCTTCGCAGAACTTCGCGCGGTATTCGAGCGCCTTGGGCATCAGCGCTTCCAGTGTCTGGATGCGGGTGCCGGGATTGGGATGCGTGGACGAGAACTCCGGCGGCGCCTGGCCACCACTGGCCTCGGACATGCGCTGCCACAGCGGCACGGCTTCGCGGGGATCGAAGCATGCGGCGGCGGCGAGCATCAGGCCGACGTTGTCGGCTTCGGTTTCGTGCTTGCGCGCGTACGGCAGCAGATAGCCGTAGCCCATCGCGGCCATGACCATCTGTTGCTGCTGCGGATCCATGCCGCTCATCGCGCCGGCCATCTGGCCGACCTGGGTCAGCTTCTGCTGGGCCATGCGCTGGGCACCATGCCGCAGCAGCGCGTGGGCGATTTCGTGGCCCATGACCACGGCCAGCGCATCGGCGTTCTTGGCCACCGGAATCAGGCCGGTGTAGACCGCCATCTTGCCGCCCGGCAGGCAGAACGCATTGGCCTGGTCGGATTCCAGCACGTTGACCTCCCACTCGAAGGTCTCAGAGAACCGGGTCGGTTCAAGACCGTGTTCGCGCGCGAGTTCGGCCTCGACCACGTCGACCTTGGCGATCAGACGTTCGGCGATCAGGCGGACCTCCTTCGAGACCTCGCTGTCGGGATCGACCGGGCGTTCCTGGCCGAGGATTTCCTGGTACGCCTCCAGGCCCAGCGCCTTCTCCTGCGTCACGTCGAGCGACCGGTCGATCAGCACGTTCTCACCCGTCACCGGGTCGACGCTCTGGTTGGAAAAATAGTAATAGGCGCCGTATCCCGCGAACAACAGCAGGACGATGAAGCGCATGCCGAAGCGACGCCGCGGCGCGCGGCCGGGCTGACGACGGTCACCGCCGCCGAAAGGATCCTGTCTCATCTCGTCTCCCCTGACCGGTCGCCCGGCACTGTCGTCAAAGTTCGCGCACTACGCGGAAGCCGAGTCTGGCATTAGTCGTGTCAACCTGCGCGAGTGCCCGCCAGCTGGTGCGGGTCTGCGCCGGCGAACTCGCCCAGGAGCCGCCCCGGATCACCTGGTCGCGGCAGCCGGGATTGATCCACGCCGAGCCGTCGCCGGGCGCGCGCCGATAGGTGGCATGCCAGCAGTCGGCCATCCATTCGCTGACGTTGCCGGCAAGATCGTGCACGCCCCAGGTGTTGGGTTCGAAGCTGCCGACCGGCGCCGGGCCCCAGTAGCCGTCTTTGTACTCGGGGAAGGCGTTGCCCCAGGCGCGGCCGCCGGGGGAGCGGTCCAGGGCACCCGTCATATTGCCGGCGCCGTCGGGCGGCGTGCCCTCGCCCCAGGGATAGCGTTCGGCTGTGCCGTTGCGATACGCGTATTCGAACTCGGCCTCGCTCGGCAGCCGGTAGCGACGGCCGCTCTGCGTCGACAGCCAGTCGACGTAGGCCTGCGCGTCCTTGGCGCTGACGTGCAGCACCGGCATCGTGTCGCCGGCCGGACGGCCGACGTAGTCGGAGCGCCAATCGACCTTGCTGCGGCGGAGAAAGTTGCCGGTGCGCTCGTCATAGGCCAGCGAAAAGCCGCGCCGCACCGCGCGCGACTGGTAACCGGTGGCGTCGACGAAGCGCCGGAACTCGCCGACCGACACTTCGCGCACGCCCATCGCGAAACCGCGTTCGAACCGCACCGGATGCCGCGGCGATTCGTTGTCTTCGGCGTCGCGGTCGCCGGGAAGCGCACCCATCATGAAACCGCCGTGCGGCAGCACCACGACCTGCGGCCCACGTGCGCCGCCTTCCAGTGCATCGGTGAACACCTGTCCGGGCCGGAAATCACCGTAGTGCACGGTGCGGTCGATGCGTTCGCGTAGATCGTTGACCACCGGGTCGCCGGGATCGGCAATGCCGATGATCTGCGCCAGCCTTTCGCGTGCGACCGCGACCCCGTTGATGTCCGGCAACGCGTCCACGCCCTCGTCGCGCAAGCGGCGGATGTGCGCCTCGCGCATGCGCTGCAGGCGTTGCTCGGCATCGCCGACGGTCGGAAAGCCCGGCCGGATCGTCGTCGCGTGCGCCAGCCAGCGCGAGGCGCCGCTGTAGTTGGCGTCCTCGGCCGCCAGTTCGGCGCGGCGGATCATCGCGCTCTCGACAGCGGCCATGCCTTGCAACGCACGCGGCTGGCCCGGACGCAGCGCCGCGGCTTCACGGAACAGCGCCAGCGCGCCACCGCCTGCCTCCCCCAGTTCGCCGGCCTGCAACGCACGTTCGGCCGCGCGGTTGAGTTCCCACAGCCGGTCGCTGTCGTCGACGCGTTCGAGGTAGCGCACCACCGCCTCGTCGCCGGCCGCGAGATACCGCGCGACCGCAGCGAAATCCTGCGCCGCGCGCATGCCGGCAATCGAATCGAGTTCGTCGGCCTCCACCAGCGCCTGCGCGCCGAGGGCGAGCAGACGCGCCCGCGCGCGTTGCAGGCCAGTTCGTGCTGCCCGTTCGCTGTCGGGCAGCCGCGAGAGGGCGAGATACAACGGAATCGCCGACGTCGGGGTCGCATAGAGATCGTCGGCGTCCAGCGCGGCGCGCGCCTGTTCCAGCGCCTCGGCTGCGCCGTCTTCGGCAACGACCACCGGCGGGGGCGTCCAGTTGAGTTCCGGCACCACTGCATCGTCGCCGGTGATGGTCACGCTGCCGTCTCCGGACGCCGCGTCGGTGTCGGCATCGCCTTTGCAGCCCGCCAGCACGAGCACACCCAACAGGCCGACGACGAAGAGACTGCGCAAACCGGGCTCCCTGGACCGCATCGCGTCAGATTAAGCCATCGCGGCCGTGGCGGCGATGCGACAGCGCCGACGATTGCCGCCGCCGGCCCGCACCGCTAGGCTTTCGCGCATGTCATCTCCCAATTCTGCCTGGATCGACGATCCGGCGATCCTGCGGGCCCGCCTGCCCGACGCCCCGACCCGCATCGGTCTGGATACCGAGTTCATCCGCGAACGCACCTTCTGGCCACAGCTCGCGCTGGTGCAGATCGCGTTCGAGGGTGCCGAAGGAATCGAAGTGCTGCTGGTCGATCCGCTGGCCCCGGGCATCGCCGAGGCGCTACGTCCGCTGCTGGCCGATGCGTCGATCCTCAAGATCATGCACAGCGCCAGCGAGGACCTCGTCGCGTTCGGTCACGCGTGTGGCGCGGTGCCGGCGCCGCTGTTCGATACCCAGATCGCCGCCGCGCTGTCGGGCATCGGCGCGGGCATGGGCTATCAGCGCCTGGTGCAGGAAACGCTTGGCGTCGCGCTGGCCAAGGGCGAGACGCGCTCGGACTGGCTGCGGCGTCCGTTGTCGGCGACCCAGCTCGAATACGCCGTGGACGATGTCGCACATCTGTTCGCGTTGCACGACGTGCTCGCCGGCAAGCTCGACGCGCTGGATCGCGCGGACTGGCTGGTCGAGGACTGCGCCAGGCTCGTCGCGACCGCCGGCAACATGGAAGGCGATCGCTGGCCGCAGCTCGGCGGCCGCGCGGGTCTGTTCCTCGATGCCGATGCGCAGCGCCGGCTCGCCCGCCTGCTGCGCTGGCGCGAGACCTACGCGCGCGCCACCGACCGGCCACGCAGCTGGATCCTCGACAACGAGCTCGCCACCCTGCTCGCCCGCGATCCGCCGGCAGACACGTCGGCGTTGCAGCAGCGGCTGGATGCGCATCCCAAGGCGCCGCGCAAGCTGACCAGTGTGATCTGGCAGGCGCTGACCACCGAGCTGCCGGACGAATCCGAGATGCCGCTGTCGCGCGGCGAGGAACCCGACCGCAAGCAGCTCAAGCGTCTGCAACAGGCGGTCGCCGAGCGCAGCGCCGAGATTGGTCTACCCGATGGCGTGCTCGCGTCGCGCAAGTGGCTCGAAGCGCTGGTCGAAGGCGCGGACTGGCCGGGCGCGTTGTCGGGCTGGCGTCGCGGTCAGCTGGAACCGTCGCTGGCGCCGTTGCTCGACAGGGCTGGCGAGCCCGCGGCGGGAACCGTATAATCGCCACGCATCATGTGGGGCCATAGCTCAGCTGGGAGAGCGCGTCGTTCGCATCGACGAGGTCAGGAGTTCGATCCTCCTTGGCTCCACCACTCGATACCGCCGGAAAGCCAGGACCCAGGTCCTGGCTTTTCTGCTTCTGGCTTCCCAGAAATCCCGCGCGCTCAGGCGCGGTACTGCTTCTCTTCGACGAAGCGCGAACCGGCCAGCCGGTTGATCGTGTTCTTGACCGCGACCCGGTCGCCGTTGTGCCGCGCGACCGCACGCGCGAGCGCGATGAATTCGTCACCGAAATCCTGCGCGGCTTCCTTCGCGCGCAGCGCGTCCTGCACGTCCCACATGCGCGTATTGGCTTCGCGCAGTGCGGTCTTGAGTTCGGCCATCTCGGGCTGCTTGTCCGCCAGCGGTGCCCATAGCGGCAACAGGCCGTCGAGTTCGGTACGGACGTTGACCAGCTTCTGCGCGTCGCCGATGCGCTCGGCCTTTATCTCGAGGATGGTGATCTTGTCGGCGAGTTCGCCGATCGACACCGGGGCCATCAGAGTGCTCACGGATTATCCTCTTCGCGCATGTCGTGGCCGCCAATGGTAACGCGACGCTGAAGGCGCTTCCCGCGAGTCGCGCACGAACGCGCGGTCGCCACAGCGCATGCTGCGGCGCGGCGTAAACTGTGCACCGGCGCGATCGGCGCCTTATGTGTGGAGCTTCTGTGCGTTTCAAGGACCGACTGCCCGCATGGCTGCACGACTGGCTCGACATCGTCCTGCCGATCGGCCAGATCCTGCTGATCCTGATCATCGCCTGGCTGCTGCGACTGCTGGTGCGCCGGATCATCGAACGCATCGGACACCGCTACACGCTGCCGGTCGAAGCCGTGGTCGGCGGGCGCCGCGTCACCTCGTTCCTGATCTATGCCGCGGCGCTGCTGCTGATTCTCGAGCGCATGGGCGTATCCGGCACGGTGCTGTGGACGGCATTCACCGGCTTCGCCGCCGTGGCCGCGGTCGCGTTCTTCGCGGCGTGGAGCGTGCTATCGAACATCTTCTGCACGATGCTGATCCTCACCACGCGCCCGTTCCGGCTCTACGACCACGTCGAGCTGCTGGAGAACGGCGAAAAGCCCGGCCTGCGCGGCCAGGTGGTCGACATCAACCTCGTCTACACCACGTTGCGCGAGACCGATGACGGCGACGGCGCCGGCACCAGCCTGCAGATTCCCAACAGCCTGTTCTTCCAGCGTGCGCTGCGCCGCTGGCGTGGCGGCGCGCTGCCCGCGGCGCGTGGTGGCGCCGCCGCAGGCGATCCACTCGACGTCTGAAGCGCGGCGTGCCTCAAGCCAGCGCCGCGGTCACGATGATCTCGATGCGCCAGCCCGGATCGGCGAGCCTGCCTTCGATCGTCGCGCGTGCCGGTCCCTGGCCGGGCACGACCCAGCGGTCCCATTCGGCGTTCATGCCGGAAAAATCGGCGATGTCGGCCAGCACCACCTGCGCCTGCAGGATCCGCGTCTTGTCGCTGCCGGCCTGCGCGAGCAGCGCATCGATGACCTCGAGCACTTCGCTCGTCTGCGTGCCGATGTCGGCGCCTTTCGTCTCGGGCACCTGCCCGGCGCAGTAGACGGTGTCGTTGTAAATCGTGGCCTCGGACATGCGTGGGCCGGCGTCGATGCGCTTCATGGGACTGCCTTGAAAAGTGGGGTGCCCATGCTGGACGGCGCGCGCGTGGACGACAAGCGGGCGCGCGGCGTCAGTCTTCGCGCTCGCCCGGGACGGCGGTGTCGCCGCCCAGCACTTCGCGCACGTAAAGCCGCTTGACCAGCACGTAGACGACAACCGTCAGCGGCGCTGCGAGCAGCAGACCAGCGGCGCCCTGCAGGCTGCCGAAGATCACCAGCGAGAACAGCAGCAGTGCGGGCGGCAGTTCGACGGCGCGCTGCTGGATCAGCGGTTGCAACACGTTGCTCTCGATCTGCTGCAGCACGACGTAGAGCGCGATCGTCGCAAAGCCGACCTGCGGGCTCACGGTGAAGGCCAGCAGGATGCCGGGAATGGCGGCGACGATCGGACCGATGATTGGTACGAAGTCGAGCAGGAAGGCGATCAGCGCGAGTGCGAACGCGGCCGGCACGCCCAGCAGCCATAGACCGATGCCGGTCATGATGCCGACGACCAGCATCGCGACGAGCTGGCCGCCCAGCCACAGGCGCAGCGCACGGCCGCTGGCATCCATCGCATCGGCCGCCGCCTTCTTCGCCGATGGCGGCACCAGATGCAGCAGGCCATTGCGGTACATCTCCGGCTGCGCGGCAATGTAAATGGCGCCGACCAGCACCAGGAACATATCGATCGTGCCGCTGGAGACCGTCATCGCGATCGCGCCGGCACCACTGGCGATGCGGCCCATGTTGTCGCCGATCGTGTCGAGCTGCTCCTGGATCAGACTGCCGATGCTGGTCTCGCCCAGCCACTGCTGGAACTGCGCGTAGGCGGCCGGCAGGGTGTCGGTGAGCGTCGCCAGTTCGCGCGTTGCCTGCGCACCGAACATCCACAGCAGCAGACCCAGACCGCCGATCAGCACCACCAGCACGATCGCCAGTGCGAGGCCATGCGGCATCGGCACAAAGCGGCGCAGCAGTGCGGACAGCGACAGCAGCAGCGCGGCAACGACGATTGCCCCGAACACCAGCATGAAGACAGGCGTGAGCGCCCAGCACAGCACCAGCACGGCGAGCAGTGCGAGCACGATCAGAACTTGACGGGTGAAGTACGCGAGATCCTGCGACGCGGGCATGTTCGATCCGATGGTGAGAGAGCCGCGTCGCGACGCGGCGCCCTTTTTCACACATCGCGTGTGCAAATCCGGTGGAGCACTCAGCGCAGCTGACTGTCCTTGCTGCCACGACGGTTGTAGCCGCTGTGCGCGTCGTCATCGTCGTGCGCCGCCTGGCATTGCACGCATAGACGCACGCCGGGTACGGCTTCGCGTCGCGCTTCGGGAATCGGCGCGTCGCAATCCTCGCAGTGCGTCAGCCCCGGCCCGCTGCGCAGCTGGCTGCGGGCGCGTTCGATCGCATCTTTCACAGTGGCGTCGATCTGGTCCTGCACCGCGCCATCGCCTGCCCAACCCGTGGCCATGACGGCCTCCTGCATCCCGCGTTTCGAGAGATGCCGACGCTAGCAGGCGTCGCGTTGACTCGGGATGAGCAGCGGCCCCGGTCATAATGGCGACGATTCCGAAGGAGGACCGACATGGCCCTGACCCTGCTGCTGCGCTGCACCGATCTCGAACGTACCCGCGCGTTCTACGCCGCCCTGCCCGGCTTCGCGGCCGCGCCGTCGACCGGCGACACGCTCACGATCACCGGCCACGGCGCGCGCCTCGTCTTCACTGCCGCCGATCTCTGGCATCGCGCGCCCACGCTGACCGGCACGCTGTACTTCACCGTCGCCGACGTCGACGCTGTCTTTGCCCAGGTGCAGGGCCGAGCGTCGCTCGCCTGGACGCTGCAGAACATGTCCTACGGCGCCCGCGAGTTCGGCATCGTCGACTGCAACGGCTACATCCTGGCGTTCCAGCAAGGCGCCTGAAATGCCTGATGCGCGTATCCCGCGGCTCGCCATCGTCGGTGGCGGGTCTGCCGGCCTGTTCGCCGCCGAGCGGGCGCGCGCGGCCGGACTGGAGGTCGATCTGTTCGAAGCCAAGGGCTCGGTCGGCCGCAAGTTCCTGATCGCCGGCAAGGGCGGCTTGAACCTCACCCATTCCGAGCCGCGCCCCGCGTTCGATGCGCGTTACGGCACGCGCGATGCGGCGGTGGCCGGCTGGCTCGACCGCTTCGATGCGCAGGCCTTGCGCGACTGGGCCGCGGCGCGCGGCGTGCCTACCTTCGTCGGCAGTTCCGGGCGCGTGTTTCCCGAAGATCTCAAGGCAGCGCCCCTGCTGCGCGGCTGGGTGCGGCAACTGCGCGAGGACGGTGTGCGTTTCCATGTGCAGCACCGCTGGACCGGCTGGGACGACAACGGCGCGCTGGTGTTCGAAACGCCCGAAGGCCACGCGACGCACATTGCCGATGCCACGCTGCTCGCCATGGGCGGTGCCAGCTGGCCGGAACTCGGTTCCGACGGACGCTGGCAACCCGTGCTGTCGGCACGCGGCGTCGACGTGGCACCGCTGGTGCCGGCGAACTGCGGATTCGACATCGGCTGGAGCGCGCATCTCGCCGAGCGTCACGCAGGCGCGCCGCTGAAACCGGTGGTGTTGCACTGGACTGGTCTCGACGGCACATCCCACGCGCTGCAGGGCGAATGCGTCCTGACGAAGACCGGCATCGAAGGCAGCGCGATCTACGCGATCTCCGGCACGTTGCGCGACACGATCGCGCGGGACGGCAGTGCGCTGCTGATGCTGGATCTGGCGCCGGGGCGCGACCTCGCACGTCTGCAGGCCGATCTGTCGCGCCCCCGTGGCCGCCGCAGCGTGGGCGAACACCTGCGGCGCGCAACGGGTCTCGATGCCGCGAAGTCGGCATTGCTGTTCGAACTGTTCGATCGCGCCGCGCTGGACGATCCGTCACGCGTGGCGGCGGCGATCAAGCGCCTGCCGCTGCGGCTGCAGGCGCCGCGCCCGATCGCCGAGGCGATCAGCAGCGCGGGCGGCGTGCGTCTGGAAGCCACCGGCGATGCGCTGATGCTCGACGCCCTGCCCGGCGTCTTCGTCGCCGGCGAAATGCTGGACTGGGAAGCGCCGACGGGCGGTTATCTGCTGACCGCGTGTTATGCGAGCGCTGCGGTCGCGGTGGATGGCGTACTGGCGTGGCTGCAGCGCGAGATGCCGGCCGCCTGACAGGCGCGACGCGTCTTCAGTCCAGCGACTCCGAAAGTCGGAATTCCGATTCGAAACGTCGCAGGCGTCCGTCGAGCGGATCGTCGTACTCGAGTGCGCGGGCCAGCAGCTGCAACGGCGGACGCGCGCCGCCGTCGTCATCCTGCAGCGTCGGATACCAGGGGTCGTGCAGGATCGGCGCGCCCAGCGCGGCCATGTGCACGCGCAACTGATGCTTGCGTCCGCTGACCGGTGACAACGCATAGCGCCAGCATCCTGCGCCACGTTCGAGCAGGTCGATTCGCGTTTCGCTGTTCGGCGCGCCGTGCACTTCACACATGCGGAAGAACGGCTCGCCGCGTTCGATGCGGCTGTGGCGCGTCATCGGGAACGCAAGCGCCGGCAGCGGCGACGCCAGCGCCTCGTAGGTCTTGGTGATGCGTGACTCGCGGAACAGCGCCTGGTAACGCGCGCGGCTTGCGGGATTCGCCGAAAACAGCACCAGTCCGGCGGTGCCGCGATCGATCCGGTGCAGCGGCACGAGATCCGGATTGCCGAGCGTCGCCACCAACCGCGTGAGCAGGGCCTGGGTGACGAAGGCGCCGGTCGGCGCGACCGGCAGTCCATGCGGTTTGTCGGCGACGACCAGATCGGCGTCGACGTGCAGGATGCGTTCGACCGCGTCGATCACCGGCTCGTCGACGACTTCGCGGTAATAGCCGATCTCGGCGCCGACACGGTACGCCGTCTCCAGCGTGACGGGCGTGCCCTGCGCATCGAGCACACGGCCGCGCGCGATGCGGTCACGCCAGGTGGTGGCATCGACCTGCGGAAAGCGGGCGACCAGCGCATCGAACACCGTGCCCCAAGGTCCCGGCGGCAGTTGCAGCCGGCTCGCCGGTACGCCGTTCTGCGAGGGAAACCGTGGACGGCTCATACGCGCGAACGCGGATCAGTCGACTTCATCCGCCTCTTCACGCCCCTGCTGGCGGATCACCGCCTCCTGGCGCGCGTCCTCGATCGACCACAGGATCGCGCCGGTATCGGCCTTGCGCGTATCGAACACGAAGGTGCCGGTCAGCGGCGTATCGGCCTTCAGATCGCCTGCCTCGTACAACGCCCACATCTCCTCGCCGTAATGCGTGTCGGCGAGTTCGGGGGCGAAGCGCGCGAGTGTGTCGCGGACGTTGTGCACGTCGCGCAGCAGCATGTCGCGCGCGGCGTTGTTGCCGGCCGCGCTGACGACCTGCGGGAAATCGATCAGCACCGGGCCGTCGGGCGTGGCGAGCACGTTGTACTCGGACAGATCGCCATGGACCATGCCCAGCACCAGCATCCGCACGATGTCGCGGACCAGCATCAGATGCCACTCGCGGGCCTGGTCGGGTTCGAGATCCACTTCGGCCAGACGTGGCGCACTGAAACCGTCGGCGTCGGTCACCAGATCCATCAGCAGCACGCCGTGGAAGAAACCGTAAGGCTGCGGCACGCGCACGCCGGCGTCGGCCAGGGCGTAGAGCGCGTCGACCTCGGTGGTCTTCCACGCGGCTTCCTGCTCGCGGCGGCCGAACTTGGTGGCCTTGCCCATCGCGCGCTGTTCGCGGCTGCCACGGACCTTGCGGCCTTCCTGGTACTGCACGCGCGCCTGGAAACTGCGCTGCGCCATGTCCTTGTAGACCTTCGCGCAACGCACCTCGTCGCCGACCTGGACGACGTACACCGAAGCCTCTTTGCCGCTCTTGAGCGGTCGCAGCACGGCATCGATGATGCCGTCCTCGATCAGTGGCTGCAGTCCCTGCGGGATCTTCATGGTGCCGTGGGGCTCCGGGTTTGGCCTGACATTGTGCGGCCTGCGCCGGCCGCGCGCCCGAACGGCACCCGACCGGCGCGACGCATCAGCGTGCCGGCAGCCCCATCTCCTCGAGCAGCGCCGGCGCCGGATACACCTTGGCCATCAGCCAGCGCATGTAGCGCATGTCGACGTGGATCGCGCGCTTGTAGCGCGGATCGAACCACCAGCTGGCGCTGACCGACTCCCAGTTGCTGTCGAAGTTCAAGCCGACCAGTTCGCCGCGCGCATTGAGCACCGGCGAGCCGGAGTTGCCGCCGGTGGTGTCGAGATTGGTCAGGAAGTTCACCGGCTGGGTGCCGAGCGAGGCTTCGGCGGTGCCTTCGAAATCACCCTTGGCGATTGCATCGAGCAGCGGCTGCGGCGCATCGAACGGCACCTGCCCGGTGTTCTTCTCGACGATGCCGGCGACCGTGGTCACCGGCGAGAACGCCACCGCATCGCGCGGCGCCAGCGCTTCGACGCGGCCGTAGCTCACGCGCAGCGTGCCGTTCGCGTCGGGATACACCGCGCGGCCCTGCTGCGCGCGCCATGCGAACAGCGCACGCATGTAGGCCGGGCGCAGCCGAAGCTGTTCGCCTTCGCGGGTCTTGCGCGCGTCCTCGGCATCGAGCTGCGCGGCGACCAGCTGCGCGGCCAGTGCGAGCAGCGGATCGTCGGCCAGCGGACGGCCGGCGCGGGCATCGGCGAAGCGCGACAGGCGCTGCGCCTCTTCGCCCAGCGTCGTGCGCGCGTAGACGGTGTCCAGTGCGGTCTTCAGCGATTCCGGCGTGCGGCCGAACGCGGCATCGAAGGCCGGCAGGCGCTGCGCGTCCGGCAACCGCTGGTAGCGGCCGACCAGCACGCCGAGCACGGCCTTTTCCGCCGACGGCGCGTAGCGACGCTGGGCCTGGCGCAGCACGCCCTCGATCAGCGCATGGTCGCGCTGCTGGTAGCCGGTCTCGCGCGCGGCATCGTCGGCCTTTGCCGATTCAATGCGCAGGCGTTCGAGCAGCAACGCCGAGCGCAGCAGCTGGGTCTGGCTGGCGACGAGGGTCAGCAACTGGTCGCGCGCAGCCGCGGCATCGGCCTGACCGAGGATCGCCTGCAGCGCGGCGATGTCGGTCGCGTCGTCGCCGGTGGTCGCGGCCAGCATCTCAGTCTCGTCCTCGCCACGCAGGCGCACGGCGTCGCTGCGCAGCAGGCCTTCGAGCTCGCCGGCGGCACGCTTGCGGTTGTTCTTCAGCGACTGCAGCTGCGAGGCGTAGCGCGTGCGGACGTCGGCGTCATCAGCGCCGGCGGTCTCGACGGCGTCGATCAGCGCATCGAACACGGCCACGCGCTGCGGCAACACGCGCGCGACCTGGGCATCGAACTCGGCCGCGGTGCGATGGCGGAACGTCGTGCCGGGATAGCCGGCGAGCATCGCGTAATCGCCCGCGTGCAGGCCGCCGCGTGCGATCTGCAGATGCGCCGGCGGTGCGTACGGCACGTTGTCGGCGCTGTAATCGGCCGGCTTGCCGTCGCGGCCCACATAGGCGCGCAGCAGGGTGAAATCGCCGGTGTGGCGCGGCCACATGAAGTTGTCGATCTCGTCGCCGTAGTTGCCGATCGCACGCGGCGGCGCATAGACCAGGCGCACGTCGCGCAGCTCCAGCTGGCGGATGCGATAGAAATCGGTGCCGTAATACATGTTGGCCACGCTGCAACGCAGCTCGCCCGACGCTTCGCACGCGGCGACGATGCGCTTGCCGGCGGCGTCCACCGCGTCGAAGTAGGCGCGACCGGTCTTGCCGCGGGCGTCGCGCAGCACTTCGTCGGTGACCTTGTCGAAGCCGACCGTCACCAGCACGCGGAAGTCGGGGTTCGAGGGACGTTCGTCGGCGCGGCCTTCGGCGATGAAGCCGCCATCAATGATGTTGCGCTCGGCGCTGCTGTTGTACTGGATCACGCCGTAGGCGACGTGGTGGTTGGTCAGCAGCAGGCCTTCATCGGAAACAAAGGCGCCGGTACCGCCACCGACCTTGACCACGGCGCTGAGCGGCGGCGCAGTGACGTCGGCCAGCGCATCGGCGCGACCGCGGAAGCCCGCCTCGCGCATCGGCTTGGCGATGTCGGGCAGCTGGCTCGGCATCCACATGCCTTCGTCGGCGTGTGCGGTCACGGCGGACAGCGCGAGGCCGGCGGCAAGCGCGGCAGTGGCGGGACGGCGAAGCGGCATGCGGGACATCCGAAAGAACCTGTCGAGTCGCGACCTTAGCCATCGGCTGCGGCCGGGGCAACGGTCGGAGGTCACGGCGGAGCGGTGTGCCCGCGCCCGGTCACTGCCGATGCTGCCCGCCCGAGCCCCCTTCCCTTCGGACACACGGATTCGCACAGTCGCCTTGCGGCACCGCCGCCACGCGGGTCGCGCCGGTATCACCGCGCCGGCCATCGCTCGCCCGCAGGTACAGGCCCCGGCGGCGACAGACATCGATATCGCTGTAGAGCAGCGTGCGGCCGTCACGGAAGCCGATCCGGAAGTCCTGGACGCAATGCGCACCGGAAATCTCGACTGTCGCCACATTGAAGCCGCCCCGCAGCGGCGCGAGTGCGATCGGTACGAACCCGGTATCGCCGGCGGGCGCCGCCGAGGCCGAGACCACGCTGTCGTGACTGACGTTGATCAGATCGAAGTAACGCATCCCGGCGTCTCCGGCATGTGCATCGGAGGCATGGGACAGGGTCGCGAGCAGCGCGACCAGGGCGAGGGTGTGCGCGATGGACATGGCGGTGGCTCCGGTGCAGGAATGGGACCGGAGGCAGACGATCCACGCTCCGGCACCGGCATCAGGCCGCGTCGTGGTGGCGCCGGACAGCGATTCGGGACGAATCGTCGTACTGGGCGTGCCAATCGTAATGCGCCGCCGCCGTCGCTTCCGGCACCCCGCGAATGCACCTAGGATGCGGACGTCCCCTCAAAGGACCGCGCGGCACGACGCCGACCGCACGACCCCCACGCCACGACCCCGCGCAAGCGACATCGACACCGGAGCAGCATGAAGATCCGCCTGGGCGGCCACGAAATCGGCCTGTTCCGCTACCTCGCGCTGTGGACGGCGATCGCGGTGCTGTTCGCCCTGCAGAACAAACTCAACGGCGGCTTGCCGAATACCCACTGGCCGCTGTGGGACGTGCTCCGCTGGTCGTTGATCGTCTGGTACACCTGGGCGGCCCTTGCGCCCATCGTGTTTCGTCTGGCCGAGCGCTACCCGGTACGCACCACGCTGCGCTTCTACGGACTGGGCACACAGCTGCTGATCAGCCTGGGCATGACATGGCTCGCGATGATGATCGGCGCGATGGTCTCGACGGTGTTCGAACCCAGCGGCTTCGACGAGCAGCTGGGGTACTTCATCGAGCAGCACTTCGCCATCGGCCTGCTGACCTACTGGCTGCTGTTCGCGGTCCAGCAGGCCATCCATTTCCACGCCGAGAAGGCGCGACGCGAACTGGAAGCCAGCCGGCTGGCCACCGACCTCGCGCAATCGCGCCTGCTGGCGCTCAAGTCGCAGCTGCAGCCGCATTTCCTGTTCAACACGTTGCACGCCATCGTGACCCTGCTCGACGAAGACAAGGTCTCCGCCGAGGACATGCTGCTGCGCCTGAGCGAACTGCTGCGCGCATTCCTGGAGGATTACGACGGCCAGGAAATCAGCCTGCGCCAGGAACTGGTGCTGCTGGATCTGTACCTCGGCATCCAGCGCACGCGCTTCAAGGACCGCCTGACCACGCGCATCTACATCGCGCCGGACACGCTCGACTGCGCGGTGCCCAGCCTGATCCTGCAGCCGATCGTCGAGAACGCGATCCACCACGGCATCGGCAAGCGCGTGGGCGCGGACTGCATCGAGATCGAGAGCCGTCGCGAAGGCGGCACGCTCTACCTAGACGTGCGCAACCGCAACAGCACGCTCGAAGACCCGGGTGCTGCCGGCGGCATTGGCGACATGGACAGCGATGCCGCCGGGGTACCCAGCCACGGCATCGGCCTGTCCAATACCCGCCTGCGATTGCAGGAACTGTACGGCGATGCCGCGCAGGTGCGCCTGGATATCACCTGGCCGCAGGGCGTCGCCTGCCGCATCCAGTTGCCCTTCCGCAGGTTCGAGGAAGAGGACACGGCCGCCTCGTTCGCCGACGGCGTGCATGGCGACCCGCTCGACGACGACGCCCCGGAAGTGCCGCGCGCATGACGATCACCGCACTGGTCATCGACGATGAGCCGATCGCGCGCCTGGCCATCGTGCGCCTGCTGCGCGACGACCCGCAGATCGAGCTGATCGGCGAGTGCGGCGACGGCGTCTCCGCGGTGGAGGCGATCCGCAACGGCTCGCCGGATCTGGTGTTTCTCGACATCCAGATGCCCGGCATCACCGGACTCGACGTGGTCGCGACGATCGGCGCGGCGCGCATGCCGGCGACCGTCTTCGTGACGGCCTACGAACAATTCGCGGTGCGCGCCTTCGATGCCAACGCCGTCGACTATCTGGTCAAGCCCTTCGCCCGCGAACGGTTCGCCGATGCGCTGCGCCGGGTCAAGACCCGACTGGCGACACCGCAGGACACCAGTGCCGACACGGCGGCGCGGATCATGCAGGCGCTCGATGCACTGCGGCAGCGCGATGACTACCTCGCGCGCATTCCGGTGCGCGAGCACGACCGCGTGGTCTTCGTCGATGTCGACGACATCATCTGGATCCGCTCCAACCGCAACAGCGTGCAGATCCACGTACCCGGCCGCGTGCATGAGCTCCGCGAAACCATGACCGCGCTGCAGGCCCGTCTGGATCCGCGTCGCTTCGCGCGCGTGCATCGCTCGGCGATCATCAACATCCAGCGCATCAGGACCATCGACCCCTGGTTCAACGGCCACCACGTGGTCACGATGGACAACGGCCAGCAGTTGCGCATGAGCCGCTACCAGAACGACACCTTCCTGCGTCTGGTGACCACGCAGCGTCCCGGCGCCCAGACGCCGGACACGGCCGGATAAGTGGTCTTCGGCGAGCGACTGCGGGCGTGTGCGGGCGCGTCCCGGGAAACCGTGACGGTCCCGCGGCGCCGCGACCCGTCTACCGGTCTTCCGCCGGACGCACCCGCCAGACCGGCGTCATCGTGACGGTTTCGGACTCGCTCATCAGCTGCAGCTCGCCGTCTTGGATCATCGCGGTCAGGCGCATGCTCCGCTGCAGCAGACCGACCGCCGCCTCGATCTTCGCCGGGTCGAAATCGACGACGGTGAGGTTCTTCAGGCGTGTCAGCGAGTTCGCGATGCGATCCCACCAGATCTGCGCCGCATTGCCGCTGTAGTTGACCACGACCACCTGGCGCGAGCGCCCGCTGGCCTTGCGGATACGGCTTTCGTCGGGCTGGCCGAGGTCGATCCACTGTTCGATGTCGCCGGTGTAATCGCGGCGCCACAGATCGGGTTCTTCCTCGTTGCTGAGGCCGCGGCCGAACTCGAGACGTTCGTCGGCGAACAGCGCGAAGGTGATCAACCGCACCATCAGACGCGCTTCGGTCTCCGACGGGTGCTGCGCCAGCACGAGGTCGTGCGAAGCGTAGTAATGCCGGTCCATATCGGTGATCTGGAGCTCGGCTTTGTAGACGGTGGCCTTGGGCGCCATGAGGAAGGGTCTGCGCGAGGGAGGCGCGATTGTAGGTTAAACACGTGTCAACACCGGGCGTCGATGTGGTCACGGGCACATCATTCCCTGACTGCGAGCATGCGCGCCATGCCTGATATACGCCGTTCCGCCCCCGCCCCCCTGTTCTCCGACACCACGCCGCCTGCGCTGCTCGAGCGCGTCGACGCCTGGGATCTCGCCGTGTCCGACGGCCCGGTCATCGCCACCGCGATCCACGACGGCCATGCCCTGCGCCCGTCGCTGCTCGACCGCGTCAAGCTCGACGACGACGCACGCTGGCGCGAGGAAGACCCGCTCACCAGTCTGCTGACCCAGGTCGGCGACACGCGTCTGCGTGTGCGGCAGTCCCGCTTCGAAGTCGATCTGAACCGCCCGCGCGCCGAGGCCGTCTATACCGGTCCCGAAGCCTGCTGGGGCCTGGATGTCTGGACCACGCCACTCGACGATGCCGAGCGCGAAATCTCGCTCGCGCTGCACGACCGCTTCTACGACACGATCGGCGAGCTGATCGACCGCACGGTCGCCCGGTGGGGCAGCGCGCTGTTGATCGATATCCACAGCTACAACCATCGCCGTGACGGGCCGGACGCCGCGCCCGCATCGCAGGACGCCAATCCCGACATCGAACTGGGGATCACGACACTCGATCCCGAACGCTGGGGCGAGACCGCGAAGCGCTTCGCCAACGTGCTGCGCCGCCATCCGGTGCGTGGCGTGCTGCCGGACGTGCGCTGCAATGTGCGCTTCCCGACCGGCGGCCATTTTCCGGAGTGGGTCTACGAGAACTGGGGCGAGCGCGTCTGCACGATCTCGCCCGAGTACAAGAAGATCTTCATGGACGAATGGACGGGTGAGGCGGATATCGCTGCGCTCTATGCCTTGCGTGATGGTCTGTCGCGTGCGGTCGACGCAGTGCGTCCGGAGTTCCTCAAGTGAGCGCCGGCGTTGCCCGGCGGCCGGTCGCACGACCGCTGCCGCCGGTGGCCGCACGCGTGGACGAGGCGCTCGCGGCGCTGGACGCGCGTCTCGACTGGCTGCTGGCGCTGTCACCGCTCGACGGCGTCGGCCTGTGGAATGCCTTCGAAACGTCCGGCCGCACGCTCGAGCCCGCGCTGCGCTATGTCGATCTCGACACCGATCTGATCGAGACGCGCCAGGCGCTCGATGCCCTGCCCGTCGCCGGGATCGAATCGCCAGCCTTGCAGACACTGCTGGCTGAAAAGCAGGGCGAACTCGGCCGCATGATCGATCTGGTCGAGCAGCGCGACCAACCCGGTTTTGTCGACGCCAGCGTCGCGCTGTTCGGCGCGGTGGAACCGGATCTGTTGGATCTCGCCGAGCGCATCCTCGCCGATGTCGGTACCGGCGAGCCGCTCGCTGCCGACTGCGGCATCGACGAGGTCCGCAGCCAGGTCGATGCCGAGATCGCTTGGTACCGCGCGCAGGCCCCGGACTTCCATATCGACGTCGTGGTCGACACCGACATCAGTTCGATGCTGATGGTCTCGCACGGCACGTTCTACATCGACGGCAACATCCGCCTGCCGCGCGCGCGCGTGCAGCCGTTGATCCAGCACGAGATCGGCACGCATGTCGTGACCCGCCACAACGGACGGCAGCAGGCGTTGCGCCAGCTGGAAGTCGGCCTGGCGCACTACGACGCGATGCAGGAAGGCCTCGGTGTGCTCGGCGAATTCCTCACCGGTTATCTGCCCGGGGAACGCCTGCGCATCCTGGCTGCGCGCGTGGTCGCGACCTCGATGGCCGCACAGGGCGAACAGTTACCGGCGATCTTCGCCTGCCTGCACGAAACCCACGACATGCCGACCGATGACGCCTTCGATGTCGCCGTGCGCGCGCGGCGCGGCGGCGGCCTGACCAAGGACGCCGTGTACCTGCGTGGCCTGCGCGACCTGCTGTCCTATCTGGAAGCCGGTGGCGAATTCGATGCCCTGTTCCTCGGCAAGTTCGCCTTGCCGCAGCTCGAACTGCTGGACGCGCTGGTGGATGACGGCTGGATCGTCCCGCCCGTGCTCCTGCCCCGTTACACCACCCACGACGATTTCCGCAGCCGCCTCGACGCCTGCCGGCGCACGCCGGTCGAACACCTTTTCCATACACACCGCACCCCGGAGCATGCTGCATGACAGACGGACATCCCCTGCGTTTCGGCTTCGTCGTCAACGACGTCGACACCGAGCAGGACAACTACACCACGATCCGTCTCGCCCGCCGCGCCCTGTCGCGCGGCCATGAGATCGCCCTGATCGGTCTCGCCGATTTCACCTACGACGCCGATGGCACCGTGCGCGCCTGCGCCCACATGCCCTGTGGCAAGGACTACGCCGACGACGCGGCATTGCTCGCCGACCTGCAGTCGGACGACTGCCCGACCGATCGCATCTCCGTCGATGACCTCGACGTGCTGATGCTGCGCAGCGATCCCGCCGACGAAATGGTCGAACGGCCCTGGGCACCCGGCAGCGGCCTGCTGTTCGCCCAGCTCAGCGCGCTCAAGCGTGCGCTGGTGGTCAATGACCCCACGCATCTCACCGATGCCTCGAACAAGACCTACTTCCAGCATTTCCCCGAGGACGTCCGTCCGGTCACCTGCATCAGCCGGGATGTCGAGGAGATCAAGGCCTTCATCGAAGCGCGCGAAGGCTACGGCGTCATCAAGCCGTTGCAGGGCTCGGGCGGACAGAGCGTCTTCGTGGTCACGCCCGAGAGTGGCGGCAACCTCAACCAGATGATCGACGCCGTGCTGCGCGACGGTTACGCCATCGCCCAGGAATATCTGCCCAAGGCAAAGGACGGCGATCTGCGCCTGCTGATGCTCAACGGCCGCCCGCTCGAGGTCGACGGCACCTATGCCTGCATCCGTCGCTACAACGACAGCGGCGATGCGCGCAGCAATATCAGCGCCGGCGGCAAGTACGAGATGGCCACGCCCGACGCGGATGCGCTGCGCCTGGCCGAACTGGTCGCGCCGAAGCTGATCCGCGACGGCATGTACTTCGTCGGCCTCGACATCGTCGGCGACAAGCTGATGGAAGTGAATGTCGACACGCCCGGCGGCATCAACATGCTCGAGGAACTCACCGGCCTCGATTTCTCCGGCCGCATCCTCGACGACCTCGAGCGCAAGCTCCGCCTGCGCAAGCACTACGGCAAGACGCTGAGCAACGTCGAACTGGCGATGCTGTAAGCGACGCGTGCTGCATCAGATCCGGTTGGCGATCCCGATCAGGTTGCCAGCCGGATCGCGGACATGGAGGGAAAGAATCGGGCCGGTGATGCCTCTGTGGGCACCGGCCCGAGTTCGATGCGGACGCCTGCAGCGCGCACGTCCGCGTGCACCTGCGCCAGCGTGATCCTCGCCGTCTGTAGACACACGCTCGCCGACCTGGACGTCAACCGCCAAGTCTTCGATTCGACGATCAGTCTCCGGTCGACGCGATGGACGGATGCTGCGGTGACGGCGTGTCCGGCGCATGGCGTTGCAGATGCCGCGCCGCGACGAATGCGAGCGCAAGCAGGACCAGTGCACCGCCCGCCAGCACCGGCCAGCCGCCGTGCGCCCACAGCCAGCCGCTGGTCGCGCCGATCAGGCTCGAGCCCATGTAATACGACAGCAGATACAGCGATGCGGCGTGGCTGCGATGCGTGCGCCCGAGCCGGCCCACCCATGCACTCGCTGCGGCATGCGCGATGAAGAAACCGATCGTCAGCAATACCAGACCCGGCACGATCAACCACAGCGTCGGCGCCAGCGTGAGCAGCACGCCGGCGGTGGCCAGCAGCACACCGGACACCACCACCGGGCCGCGTCCGAAACGGTCCGACAGGCCGCCGGCCACCGTCGAACTGACGATGCCGAACACATAGGCGCTGAAGATCCAGCCGATCTCCGCCTGCCCCAGATGGAAGGGCGCCGCACCGAGCCGGAAGCCGAGATAGTTGTAGACGCTGACGAACACGCCCATCACCAGGAACGGAATCGCGAACAGCCACCGCAGCAGCGGATCGCGCAGATGCCCGCCCCACGCACGCAGATGGAAGCGCAGGTTCACCCCGCGCTGGCGCACGAAATGCCGCGATTTCGGCAGCAGACAGACGAAGGCGATGGCGACCAGCAGATCGAAGCCGCCGAGCAGCGCGAGCGCGGTGCGCCAGTCGAACCAGTCGCTCAGAAAACTCACCGACAGCCGCCCCATCATTCCGCCGAACGCATTGCCGGCGACATACAACCCGACCGCCGAACCCAGGCGCTGTGCGTGAAATTCCTCGGCGAGATAGACCATCGCCACTGCCGGCACGCCGCCCAGCGCGATGCCGGCGAGCGCCCGCACGATCACCAGACTCGGCCAGTGCGACAGCATCGCGGCGCACATCGTCAGCAACGCAGCAACGGCCATGGACACGAACATCAGGCCGCGACGCCCGAGCGTCTCCGACACCGCGCCTGCGCAGAAGATCGACAGCGCCAGACCCAGCGTCGCCAGTGACAACGGCAAGGAACTTGCCGCCGGTCCGACCCCGAACTCGCGCGCGAACTCCGGCAGCAGCGGCTGCACGCCGTACAGCAGCGAGAACGTGGCGAAGCCTGCGAGGAACAACGCAAGACGGATACGGCCGGGGCGCAGCGGCGCCGGCGAAGTGACGGACATCGGGGACGGGTGCAGCGACGTGGGGGACCAGTATCAGCCTGCGGGGTCACGCAGGCCAGCGATGCGCATGGATCGATGGGTCGCGCGCAACTGGCGTCGCGTCGGGCTCAACCCGGCGCAGGCCCCGCCGGCACAGGCGCATTACCACCACGCACCACACGCACCGGCACCGACTTGCCGGCCGGCACGTGACTGTCGATTGCATGGTGCGAGACCGGGATGAGCGGATTGCACTCCGGGTAGTAGGCGGCGATGCACCCGCGCGGAATGCGGTATGGGATCGCGCGCAGACCGCCGACTTCGCGGATCTCGACATCGTCGTCGAAGTCCGCTGCCAGCGTGATCTGCTCACCTTCGTCCAGACCGAGTTCGGCGATATCGTCCTCATGCATCAGCACCACGCGGCGTGTGCCCTCGATGCCGCGGAACCGGTCGTGGTAGCCGTAGACGGTTGTGTTGAACTGGTCATTGCTGCGCACCGTCAGCAGACGAAAGCGCCCTGCCCTGTCCTCGAAACCGGTGGCCGACAGCACCTCGGGCACGTGGAACTCCGCCTTGCCGCTCTCCGTCTCCCAGCGGCGCTCCCGCGCTGCGATCGGACGTGGAAAGCCGCCCGGCGTGTGAAGGCGCGCATTGAAGTCGCGGAACTGATCGGGATACGTCGCTTCGATCGCATCGCGGATACGCGCATAGTCGGCGACCCATGCGTCCCAGGGAACGCACGCCGCACGCGCCGGTGAAAGGATTGCCTTCGCCAGCGCTGCGACGATCGCGGGTTCCGAACGCAGCCTCGGGTCGGCCGGGGTGGTTGTGCCGAAGGAGGCATGGATGCACGTGGTGCTGTCCTCGACGCTCACCTTCTGCGCGCCTGTGGCCTGCACGTCTTCCTCGATCCGGCCCAGGCACGGCAGCAACAGGGTTTCGCGTCCGCAAAGCAGATGGTTGCGGTTGAGGTGCGTGGCGACCTGCAGGCTCAACTCGAGGTTGCGCCATGCAGGTTCCAGGCGGGAAGTATCCGGCGCCGCGCGCGAGAAGTTTCCGCCCAGGCCGACGAAAGCTCTGACGTGACCATCGAGAATGCCTTCGACGGTCCCTACCGTATCGAGCCCTTTCTCGCGCGGCGGCTCGAACCCGTACTGTTCTGCCAACTTGTCCAGCGGCACGAGCTCAGGCTTCTCCGAAATCCCGACCGTCCGCTGCCCCTGCACGTTCGAATGGCCGCGCACCGGGCAGATGCCGGCGCCCTTGCGACCGACATTGCCTCGCATGAGCGCGAGATTGCACAGCATCCGCACACTGTCGACGCCGTGACGATGCTGGGTCAGGCCCATTCCATATACGAGGATCGTCGACTCGGCGTTCGCATAGACGCCCGCGACAGATTCGATGTCCGCGCGCGACAAGCCGCTTTCGCGTTCGATCGCCGCCCAGTCGGCGGTACGCAGCCAAGCCTCGAAAGCGCTGAAGCCATGGGTATGTGCCGCGATGAAATCGACGTCGAGCACCCGCTGCCGACCGTCGTGCTGCGCAGCATCGTCTAGTTCCAGCAGCGCGCGTCCGATCCCCTGGATCAGAGCGATGTCACCACCGGGGCGCACCGGAAAGTACGCGTTGCTGATCCGGGTGGACGCGCCGGTCGCCATCGCCAGCAGCTCCTGTGGGTTGGTGAAGCGTTCCCAGCCGCGTTCGTACAGCGGATTGAAGGTGATGATCTCGGCGCCGCGCCGCGCCGCTTCCTGCAACGGATGCAGCATGCGAGGACTGTTGACGCCGACGTTCTGGCCGAACGACAGGATGCAGTCGCAATGCTCGAAATCTTCGAGCAGCACCGTTCCGACGGGCACGCCGATGCTGCGGGGCAGACCGACCGACGTACTCTCGTGGCACATGTTGGAACTGTCGGGGAGATTGTTGTTGCCGTACAGACGTGCCATCAGGCCGTACATGTACGAGGTCTCGAGCGACGCCCGCCCCGATGCATAGAAGACCGCGCGTTCGGGGGCCATGTCGCGCAACACGCGGCCTGCGAGCGCAAACGCGTCATCCCACGACACGGCCACGTACCGGTCGGTCGCGGCGTCGTAGCGCATCGGTTCGACCAGCCGACCCTGCGCTTCGAGATCGTGATCTGCCCAGCCCAGCAGCTCGGACACGGTGTGGTCCGCGAAAAAACCGGCATCGACCCGGCGTGTGTCGAGTTCCCACATCGTCGCTTTGGCACCGTTCTCGCAGAACTCGAATGCATGCGGTTCGGCAGGCTTCGCCCAAGAGCAGCTGACGCACGCAAACCCGTCGACCTTGTTCTGGCGCGAGAGCTGCCGCGTACCTTCGAGGGTCTGCGCACCGGCGCCCGTCGTGTATCGCAGCAGCGATTTGACCGACCCCCAGCCTCCGGCAGGCGCGTGGTAGCGCGTGAACGTCGGGTGCGATTCGGTCATGGTGGACTCCGGTGCCGAGGTAGCGCCCTACCGTCACCCAGAAGGCCTGCCCTGGACGTGAAATCTCGACTCACAGTGCGGGCACGCGCTGTGCGGCATGCTGGCGGCATGCAGGATCTCGCGACCTTGCGCTGCCCCTGGTGCGGAGAGCGCTTCGAAACCCTTGTCGACGCCAGCGCCGGAGACGCGGAATACGTGGAGGATTGCCCGGTCTGCTGTCGACCTATCGAAATGCACCTGGCAGTTGACGGCGATGAGATGCGACTCAATGCCGGCCGCGAGGACTGAAGCTTCAGAATCGCGGATTGTCGCGTCGGCGCGTCCCTTCCGCAGCAGGGCTTTCAGCCGCAGGACCGTGACCGCTGCGTCGGCCCGGCATCACGTGACGTTTCCAGGCTCACAGTGTCTGACCGCGTTCGGGAGACCCCGCAGCCCGGCCTCGCTGGCTGTTGTATGTGGACAAAGATTTGAACAGGTCGCAGTCAGAGACTGTTCGAAATCACTCGAGTTCAGCCACCTGTATGCGCGGTGCCGTACATACGACAGCGCATTCAGTCGCGAGAATCCTGACTTGTTCATACGACGGACCATTCGCTGCGCATGAAGAAGAAAGCGCCCTGGGCGCCGCTCAATGGATTGCTGCAGGACCTGCCCGACGACGTCTGCGACCGCGTCGGTGACGAGGTCCAGCTGGTCGACATGCCGGCTGGCAAGGTGCTCCACGAAGCCAATGTGGCCCAGACGACGATCTACTTCCCGCGCGAAGGCATCGTGTCGCTGATGTATGCACTGGAAAGCGGCGATACCAGCGAGTTTGCGATGGTCGGCAACGAGGGCATGGTCGGGATCGGCCTGTTGACCGGCGCGCGAAGCGTGCCGACCCGCGCTGTGGTCAAGGTGGGCGGTGAGGCACTGGCGTTGCGCGGCGAATTTGCGATCCGCGAGTTCCAGCGCGGTGGCGCGTTCCAGGAAATCCTGCTGCGCTACTTCCAGGCGCTGGTGACCCAGACCGCGATGACCGGCGTCTGCAACCGGCATCACACGGTCGACAAGCAGCTCTCGCGCTGGCTGCTGCTGGTCAACGACCGCGTGGGCTCGGTCGAGATCAAGATGACCCAGGAGCAGATCGCACATCTGCTGGGTGTGCGTCGCGAGGGCATCACCGAGGCCGCGCGCCGTCTGCAGGAAGAAGGCTGCATCCGCTACAGCCGCGGTGTGATCCAGGTGCTGGATCGCGAATGCCTCGTTGCACGTGCCTGCGAGTGTTACGGCGTGGTCCGCACCGAATACGACCGTCTGCTGCGTCCTGCCCTGGAGGGCTAACGATGGTGCGGCGGGGGCGCGATGCAGTCTCGCGCCGAATCATCACGGCATGTTGCGCACGCGCTTGGAGCATGGGCCGCTCGCCCAACGGAGTTTGCCCATGAGCCAGATGCCTCCACGCATCGTCAGCAGCCGCGAAGATGTCGACGCGATCGAACGCTGGATCCTGGCGTTGCATGACGAAGCGGTCGTGCGCCTCACGCTGGACGACGGCACGGTCGTCGCCGGCACGGTTGCGGTGCGCCCGATACTGGAAACGTTTCGGGACCGCGATGGCAACGAAGGTCACAACGCGCTCTTGCGGCTGGATGATCTCGATCGACCGGAGATCGCCCACGCGGTCTGGGTCGGCGATGTCCGCAAGCTTCAGCGTCTGGGCACCCGCTGAGCCGGTCCGCCCGGAGAAGACTGTGAGCGTCTCCGAGGTCATGCCCCGGCCACCGCGCGATGTCGACTCAGCCTTGCCACGGGTGCGCGCGGTACGTCGGACTCGTGCGCACTCGCGATGACGATCCGCTCGTCAGCATCCGGTCGAAACGTGTCTTCCCGTGTCCAGGCGTCACCCTTGCCATCGTAGTCCGCCACGATCCGCACACTGCCACGCGCCCGCGGTGGAGGTGCGCGGCGTTGACAGGTTTTCGTGAATCCGCAGCGCGTCCGGCGTGATGTGCAATGCCATGTCGCTGCCATCCGTCATGCAGGCGTGCGCATCGGTCTCCCAGCGCGTTCGGGAATCGTCGACACGACGGCCGCTGGCGGCGCCGGGAGCGGACTCGATGCCGGCCGCGCGCAGCCCCGGAATGGCCCACGTCCATCGATCGTCAGCAGGCCGGTCATCGGGAAGTGCGCGCCGGACATGTCGTCCTCGCAGCGCATCCGGCGCACGATCAATACCACCGAGCCCTCCGCATCCGATGCGTCGATACGCCGGCCATCGGCGGTCATCGATGCGCGTGCGCCGGTGAGGCGGCGTTCCGTCGTGTCGATGCCGCGCAGGATTACGGTGTCGCCGTTGACAGTGGCCTGCCAGAACGGTTCGTTGGTCGATACGACCACATCGTCGTCGCTGCTCGCGGCCGGCGCAGTCGCATCCGGTGCTGGCATCGCAGGCGCGGTAGCGCTGCCGGGCGCAACGTCGGGTTGGCAGGCGGCCAGGAGCAGTGCGGCAGGCAGCAGCAGATGAACCGTGTGGATTCGCATGGCGGGTGTCCTCGAAGCGGCGTCGGACAGCATCGCCGGATGCGTGTTCATTTTTGGTCATTCGGTTTGGAAACCGCCGCAAGCGCATGATTGCGTTGCGGTTTTCCGCTGCGGCGCAACATCGTCCTGCGGCGTCCGTTCGCAGTGAAAATATCCAACATATTCAATATGTTATAATTTCGGACCTTCGATGATGTTGCCGGAGGTTGATCATTCCAGTCGTCCGTAATCTGGCAGCGCTGTTCGCCGGCGTCGCCCTGCTGCTGATGGGCAGTGGCCTGCTCGGCACCCTGCTGGCGGTGCGCGGCCGGATCGAGAACTTCGACGACCAGACGATGGGCCTGATCATGTCGGGTTACTTCGTCGGCTTCTTTCTCGGCACTTATCTGGCGCCCGGGCTGATCCAGCGGATCGGCCACATCCGCGCCTTCGCGTTCTACTCCGCGCTGGTCGCCGCTGCGATCCTGCTGCATCCGGTTTTCGTGAATCCCTTGGCCTGGGGCGCGCTGCGGGTGCTGACCGGCGTGGGCCTCGTCGGCCTGTACACGGTGATCGAAAGCTGGCTCAACGTGCAGGCGCCGCCGGACAAGCGCAGCCAGGTGTTCGCGGTGTACATGGCGGTGAATCTGCTGGCGCTGGCCGCCGGCCAGTGGTTCATCAGCTTCATGGATCCGTCGACGTTCGTGCTCTTCAGCGTCGTCGCGATCTTCATCTGCGTCGCGGCGTTGCCGGTCGTCGCCAGTCGCATGGTGCAGCCGACGCTGCCGGCCGTACCGCGGCTTGCACTCGCGGCGCTGTGGCGCGCGGCACCAGCCGCGGCTACAGGTTCGTTGCTGGCGGGCCTGGCGATGGGCGGCTTCTGGGGCATGGGCGCGGTCTACGCGACCGGGCTCGGCCTCGATCTGCAGGGTATCGCGGCGCTGATGAGCGCGACGATCCTCGGCGGCGCACTGCTGCAGTGGCCGATCGGCCGCGCGTCGGATCGCGGCGATCGGCGCACGACGCTGGCGATCATTTGCGCGATCGCGGCGGTGATTGGCGTGGCGATGATGTTCGCCGCCGACCGGTCGCATTTCGCGCTGTTCGGCCTGTTCTTCCTGTTCGGCGGCGTGGCGTTCGCGATCTATCCGTTGTGCGTCGCGCATCTGCTCGACCACCTGCCGGTCGAGGACACGCTGTCGGGCTGCTCGAGCCTGCTGCTGCTCAATGGTGTCGGCTCGGCGATCGGCCCGGCGCTCGCAGGTGCGGCGATGGTGCGCTTCGGGCCGTCTGCCCTGCCCGCCTCGTTCGCGATCGTACTCGGCGCGTTGGCAATCATCGCCGCCGGCCGTCGTCTGATCCGTCAGCGCGACCGCGACCATCCGTCCGTCTTCCATCCGATGCTGCGTACCACCCCGTCCGCGCTCGAACTGTTGCCCGAAACCGGCCCCGCACCCGAGGGCCCCGACCTTTCCGATCCACACCACAAGGACCCACGTTGACTCAGGAAACCACCACCACCACCGACCTCACCCCCGCCAATACCCCGTTCGTGCCGCGACTGATGCTCGCGACCGACCTCGACGGCACCTTCCTCGCCGGATCGCCCGCGCACCGCCAGCAGCTCTACCGCCTGGTCGACCGCCATCCCGAGATCCGCCTGACCTTCGTCACCGGCCGCGGCCTCGAAGCCGTCATGCCGCTGCTGTCCGACCCCAGCCTGCCGCGTCCCGACTACGTGATCTGCGATGTCGGCGGCACCGTCGTCGACGGCCACACCCTGCAGCCGATCCAGCCCTTGCAGACGCGCATCGACCGTCGCTGGCCGGGTGAGCGCGCGGTGGCCGATGCGATGGCCGGCTTCACCGGTCTCGTGCGCCAGGACGTGCCGCAGGAGCGTCGCTGTTCCTATTTCTGCGAGCCCGAAGCGCTGGCCGGCATCCGCGGCGACATCGAGGCCACCGCACGCAAGCTCGGCTGCTCGGTGCTGTACTCGGCCGACCGCTATCTCGACATCCTGCCGCCCGACACCGACAAGGGCCGCACCCTCGCCGCGCTCGCCGACCATCTGGAGCTGCCGCGCGAGCGCGTACTCGTCGCCGGCGACACGCTCAACGACCTGTCGATGTACACCTCCGGGTTCCAGGGCGTGTGCGTGGGCGAATCCGAGCCCGCACTCGTCAAGGCCACCGACCAGCTGTCGAACGTGTTCCAGGCGCAGGCGCCAGGCTGCGGCGGCATTCTCGAAGCGATCACCCACTTCGATCTGCTCGAATCCGATGACCCCTATCTGCGCCAGACGATCGAGCGCACCACCGGCCAGTCGGATCTGGTGATGGTCTATCACCGCTTGCCATACGAGGAATACGTGGAGGACGGCCAGCGCAAGCGCCGCCGCCCGACCTCGCCCAACGGCATCATCCCGAGCCTGCTCGGCTTCTTCGGCAGCGGCCAGAAAGGCTCGTGGGTCGCGTGGAGTGTCGACGATCCCAAGCTCGGCAAGTTCGAGACGCGCACGCCGGTCGATCCCGATGCGTACCCCGATCTCACCGTTGCGCGGGTGCCGCTGACCCAGACCGAGGTCGACGCGTTCTACAAGCGGTTCTCGAAGGAAGCCTTCTGGCCGATGCTGCATACGTTCTGGGAGCGCGCACGTTTCAGCGAGGACGACTGGAACATCTATCTGCGTGTGAACCGCAAGTTCGCCGAGGCCACAGCGGCCGAAGCCGCACCCGGTGCGACCGTGTGGCTGCACGACTACAACCTGTGGATGGTGCCGGCCTACCTGCGCGAACTACGCCCGGACGTGCGCATCGCGTTCTTCCATCACACGTATTTCCCCTCGGCCGACGTGTTCAACGTGGTGCCGTGGCGCCGCGAGATTCTCGGCAGCCTGATGCAGTGCGACTACATCGGGTTCCACATCCCCCGCCAGGTCGAGAATTTCGTCGACGTGGTGCGCGGCGCGATGCCGACCGAAGTACTGGAACGCGAAGGCTGCGCGCCGCGCTTCCTGACGTACGGATGTGCTGTCGGACTCGACGAGACCACGACGCGCATCCGCGTCGGCGATCGCGTCGTCGGCCTCGGCGCGCATCCGGTCGGCACCGACATCAAGCGCATCGAAAAGGGGCTGGCGCAACCCAAGGTGCGTGTGCGCCTGGAACAGATCCGACGCGAGTTCTCCGGTCGCAAGCTGGTGTTGTCGGTCGAACGTCTGGACTACACCAAGGGCACGCTGGAAAAACTGCTCGCGTTCGAACGTCTGCTCGGCGAACAACCCGATCTGCGCGGGAAGGTCAACCTATTGATGGTGTGTGTGCCGGCAGCGAAAGAGATGACCGTCTACCGGGAACTGCAGACGCAGATCGAACAAGCGGTCGGCCGCATCAACGGACGCCACGCGATGCTCGACTGGACACCCGTGCGCTTCTTCGCGCGCGGCCTGCCGTTCGAGGAAGTGCTGGCGCACTACGCGGCCGCCGACATCATGTGGATCACGCCGCTGCGCGATGGCCTGAATCTGGTCGCGAAGGAATTCGTCGCCGCCCAGGGCATCGAAGGTTCGTCGGGCACGCTGGTGCTGTCGGAGTTCGCTGGCGCCGCCGCCGAACTCAAGGGCGCGGTGCTGACCAATCCGCACGACCTGACCGATCTCGTCGCCGGCTTGCGACAGGCGCTGTCGATGCCGGAACACGAAGCCGTCGGCCGCCAGCGTCAGCTCTTCGACATCGTCCACTACTACGACGTCGAACGCTGGGGCCGCGATTTCCTCGCAGCGGTGAACACCGCGGGCAGCGGCGCCGACCAGCACCGGTATGCGATGCGGGGGCTTGCCGCCTGATCGGATGCGGGAGCGCTTCGTGCAGGCATGTGCGAAGCGCTTTCGCGTGTTGCGTGGGACTCGCGTTCCACTGCATCGGACTCGCCGTTCCAGACTCATCGCATGAATCCAGTATCTCTTCCTCCGGGACTACGTGCCCGCCGGGGTAGAGAGCCTGCCCGGACTTGATCCAGGGTCGACGCGCATCGCGCGTCTGGTGAGGGAACGGAACTGACAGAGCAGGTTTGAAGTCTCGAGCCTCCTTCGCAGCTTTGGGGCCGCGAGCACGCTGGACGAAAGCAACGATGGGTTTCGCTGCGCTCTACCCATCCTACGAACAACAAAATCCAGCACCTCTCCCTTTGGGAGAGGTCGACGCGCATAGCGCGTCGGGTGAGGGATATCGACTGGAGATCAGTGTTCGGCACCTTCGCGCGGACCTTGGACACGATGGATTTCGCTACGCTCTACCCATCCTGCGAACAGCACAGGCGTCGCGATCCAACGGCGCCACCCTCCGTTCACCGCGCCTTCCCTAGCCTGCAGTCACCTGTCGGCACCACGCCGGCGCCCGACTCGAAGAGGACGCCACATGCGCGCAGCACCCGCCACCGCTCTCCTGCTCACGTTCGCCCTGGCCGCATGCGGCGGTGAATCGACGCCTGCATCGCCGGCCACGGACACACCACCACCGCCTCCGCCGCCTGCCGCGACCGCTGCGGAAGAAGCGCCGCCGACCGGTTCGCTCGCGGCGCGCGAGGCGGAGACCGAGCCGTCGAACACGATCAACTACGACTGCGAAGGCACGCGTGTCACCCTTGCCGAGGAAGGCGAAGGCGATGACGCGCGCGTGCAGTTCGTGGTCGACGGCGTGACGCTCGACCTGCCGCGCGCCGAGACCGCGCAAGGCGACCGCTTCGCCGATGCTGACGGCAATGCATTCTGGAGCCACGGCACCGACGAGGCTCGCCTGACCCTGCAAGGCCAGCACGAACGCAACTGCGCGCGCGTCTACTGACGCGTCGACGCACTCATCGCCTCCGGCAGACGGAGGCGATATCCTCGTTGTGCTCTTCCCCGCCCCCTCGCGTCGCGATCCGATCCACCCAAGGCAAGGAGACGACCATGCGCTGGTTCACCCCCGTGTTCACTGTGGCCATCGGCCTGTCGCTGGCGGCGTGTTCGCCGTCAGACGCACCGCCCGTCGACGATGCGGCGACGCCGCCGGCGAGCGGCAGCACTGAAGAAACACCGCCCGCTCCCGAAACGCCCACCACCGACGCAGCGCCGCTGCCGCAGGTGATGCATTACGACTGCGAAGGCACGCCGGTCGACGCCTCGTTCGATGGCCGCGGCCAGGTCAGCGTCGCGGTCGACGGCACCAATTACGTGCTGCGTACCGAAGACGGCGCATCCGGCACGAAGTACGTCGATGACGCCGGCATCGTGTTGTGGACGCGCGGCGCGAACGACGCACTGCTGACGCGTCCCGATCATCCCGACCGTACCTGCACGGTTTCGGCCGCAGCGCCGGTCTGAGGCTTTCGCGAGCGCGTTTCGACGCGCTCGCTTTTTTTCCGTGTCTCACCTCACGCGACGGTACAGCTCGCAATCTCGTCGTGTGCATGTGTCATCTCATGCATCGCACGCAGGTAGACCATCGTCCAGCAGGCATACCGTGCCTGCGGCGCTAAGCTGCGCGGTCGTTTCCCCACGACGGTACCCGCCATGTTCCAGCGCGCCACGCGCCTGTCCGTCCGCCTCGTCGAACGGTTCCTGCCCGACGCCTACGTCTTCGTCCTGATCTTCACCGCGCTGGCCTTCATCGCCGCTTTCGCGATCGAACAGACTCCGCCGCTCGAACTGGTCCGCTACTGGGGCACCGGTTTCTGGGAGCTGCTCGGCTTCTCGATGCAGATGCTGCTGGTGCTGGTGACCGGCTTCATTCTGGCCAAAACGCCGCCGGTCAAACGCGGCCTGACCTGGATGGCCTCGCGCTGTCGCACACCTAAGAACGCGATCGTCGTCGTCACACTGGTTGCAATGGCCGCGAACTGGATCAACTGGGGTTTCGGTCTGGTGATCGGCGCGCTGTTCGCGCGTGAGGTCGCCCGCTTCGTCAAAGTCGACTACCGACTGCTCGTCGCGAGCGCGTACTCGGGTTTCATCATCTGGCATGGCGGACTGTCGGGTTCGATCCCGCTGACGATCGCGACCGAAGGCCACTTCATGCAGGAAGCGATCGGTCTGATTCCGGCGTCTGAAACCATCTTCGCGCCGTTCAATCTGCTGATCGTCGCGCTGCTGGTGATCGCGATTCCGCTGATCAATCGCGCGATGACGCCGTCCGACAAGGACGCCGTGCTGTTCACCCCGCCCGAAGATCCCGAACCGCCGGTGCTCGCGCAGGATTCGAGCCCCGCCGAGCGTCTCGAGCACGACTGGATCCTGTCGGTCGCGGTCGGTGTCGCGGGTCTGGTGTTTCTTGCAGATCACTTCATCGCCGGCGGCGGACTCAACCTCAACATCGTCAACTATGGCTTCCTGATGCTCGGCATCGTGCTGCATCGCACGCCGGCCCGGCTGCTGGCCGCGCTGCAGGAAGCGATCAAGGGCGGCGCGGGCATCGTGATCCAGTTCCCGTTCTACGCCGGCATCATGGCGATCCTCGTCGGCTCGGGCCTGGCGACGACCCTGTCGGGATGGTTCGCGTCGTTCGCCAGTGCCGACACGCTGCCCGCCCTGACCTTTCTCTCGGCCGGCCTGATCAACATGTTCGTACCGTCGGGCGGCGGCCAGTGGGCAGTGCAGGCGCCGGTGATGATTCCGGCTGCGCAGGCGCTGGGCGCCGATCTGCCGCGCGTGGCGATGGCCGTGGCCTGGGGCGATGCGTGGACCAGCATGCTGCAGCCGTTCTTCGCCCTGCCGCTGCTCGCGATCGCCGGGCTCAAGATCAAGGACATCATGGGCTACTGCCTGATGCTGCTGTTCGCATCCGGCACGATCATCGGTCTGGTATTCCTGCTGCTCTGATCACAGCTGCCTAACCCGCCGCGCGATCGAGGCGCGGCGGTTCAGGTTTCACTCCGCGTGACGCTCGGCGATCTCCGCCAGTCGCGCATTGAGCGCTTCGCGCGGCCACCAGCGACCCCGTGCCATGACGCCCAGCGGCGCCTGCGCATGCGAGAGGTCTTCGCGCGGATCGCCGGCCAGCAACACCAGATCCGCACGGCGCCCGACCTCGACGGTGCCGAACGCGTCGGGCGTGCCCAACGCCATCGCCGCATTGCGTGTACCGGTGACCAGCACCTCGTACGCCGTCAGACCGGACGCCTGCATCAGCGCCATCTCGCGATGGATCGAGAAGCCGGGCACGTTGAAGAACTGCGGTGCGTCGGAACCGAGCACGATCGGCGCGTCGCCGTCGTGCAGCGCCTTGAGCAGTTCGCGGCGCAGCGTAACGAGTGCCTGCGCGGCATCGGGCTGGAAGGTGTCGCGCGCCGCGTACTCTTGCTTCGCACGGCGCCAGCGCTCGCGCTCTGGCGCCGGCATGTAACGCATCTCCGGCCACTGCAGCATCGCCTCCGGCGTTTCCGACGAGGCCATGTGCTCGACCAGGGTCAGCGTCGGCACATTCCAGGTGCCGGCCGCACGCGTACGCGCGACGGCCTCATCGATACGACCGCGATCGGCCCACTGCACCCAACCGCTGCCGAACCAGCCCGCTTCGCGCTCGCCGGTCTCGGTGCCTGGCGGCACGAGGAACTCGACATAGCGATCGAAGTGATCGATCGAAGCCTGCTTCGCATCGAGCGCTACCTCCAGCGGCACGCCTTCGGGAATATGGCCGGCGAACGGAATGCCGACCGCGTGCGCGGTCTCGGCCATGCGCGGATACGCAGCGGCCGGAATGCTGCCGATCTTGACCAGATCGAAACCGGCGGCGTGATGCGCGCGCACCTCGCGTGCGGCTTCGTCGGCGTCCTTGCTGCGCAGCCAAGGGCTGGCGACGACCATCGTCGGGCCGTTGACCTCGCCGCGTTCGATGCGCGCGCGCAGTTCCGGATGCGAGATGTCGCCCGACATGTTGCGCACCAGCGTGACGCCGTTGGCCAGATACAGATCCAGCGTGTCCTGCACATAGACCGGATCGTCGCCGCCCGGCACGTGGCCGTGGAATTCGGCGAGGCCCGGCATCAGCACGCGGCCTACGCCGTCGATGCGCGTCGCATCTTCGGGGACTTCGATGTCGGCGCGCGGGCCGATGGCGGTGATGCGGCCATCGCGGACGACGACGGTCTGAGAGGACAAGCGCACGTCGCGGTCCATCGGCAGCACGTCGACATCGACGAATGCGAACGAGCCGGTGGCACCGGCGTCCGTGGTCGTCTGCGCGTGCGCGGCGCCGGCCATCAGCAGGCTCGTGGCCGCCAGACCGTGCCACCACCTCATGTGGCCGGATGCGCATGCAGCGCGACGTTGAGTTGATCGATCACGACGATCCAGTCGGCGTCCTCGATGCGCTCCTCGCGCAAGAGTTGCGCCTGCGAATCGGTCCAGAACGGCGCTTCTTCCAGGCGCACGTCATCGGGCAGCGGACCATGCTCGTCGATGAAGCCGCGTATCGAGGCCTCGTCGTTGGGCAGGCCCAGCTGGGCGAAGAGTTCTGTAAACGGATGGACGGTTGATTCCACGTTGCACTCCAGTTTGGTTGCGCTCCGAGCCTAACGCGGCCTGCGTCAACGCCATTTCAGATGCGTTCCGATGCATGCGGTTTTCCGGATCCCGGAAACGCGAACCGCCCGGGATGCGGGCGGTTCTGTCGACACTTGAGCTGCAGTGCGTGCTAACTGGTGACTTTCTTGGCGATCGTCAGGCCCAGCACGAACAACACCACAGCGATGATGACCGCCGCCCAGAACAGGAACTTCGCGATGCCCATGGCCCCACCGGCAACGCCGCTGAAGCCGAGCGCGCCAGCCACAAGGCCGATGATTGCGAAAATGATGGCCCACTTGATCATGAAACGTTCTCCTTGCGGGGCGACGCGATAGCGCGTCGCCAGTGGCCGAAATCTTCCGCCGCGCGCGGTGCGGAGCGCGTGAATGCAGGCGTCCACTTCCCGTCAGCGCGCGCGGTTGGCGAGCGCGCGCAGCACGCAGATCATCCAACCGAGAATCAGCACGATCACCATTTTCTGCGCAAGACCGCGCGGCACGTCGCGCCATACGGCAAGCACCCCCACCGATGCGAAACAGAGCAGCGCCCACGGCAGTGCCCAGCGCGCCGTTCGGCGCAACGCGGGATCGCGCAGCAAGCCGAGCGCCTGCACCACCATGCCGGTCGTCGCGAACAGAAATGCACCCTGCGCGGATACGCCATGGATCAGACCTTCCAGCGAGCGGCCCACGCCCGGCATGTCCATCCACGCATACGCCGTGATCGACAGCGACGTGCCCGCGAGCGCGAACAGCAGCAGCGCAGCCGCGCTGCGGGCCGTGGGCGCATGTGCTGCGCGCAAGGCCCATCCCAGCGCGACCATGCCGACGCCGAGCGCGACATAGGCGATCTGCAGCAACGGACCCCAGTCGCCGATCAGATAGAGGCTCATCTGGCTGGCGACGGGATCGAGCTCGGGACGCAGCAGATGCAGCGCGATCGCCGCGGTGACGAACACGGCGAGACTCGCGGCCGCGATGTGACGCGCGCGGCGGATCGCCGGGCGTCGCGCATGGAGAAAAGATGCGGACATCGGGAACAGGTATCGGAAGCTCGCGACGCATGCTACCGGAGCCGTCACGTTGCGCTAGCCGCCCGCCCGCGACGATGCGGTCCACTTCGCAATCCCGTGCCCCGATGCCGCGCGATACCCGCACCCGACACGCCGCGATCCGCCTGCCCGATCTGCGCATCGACAGCTGCAACCTGCCTCTGCGCGATCCTGATGGCGACGGGTTTCTCGGCGACCGCGCGAGCCAGACGGCGTTCCGCCGGTTCCTCGATATCCGGCGCCGGCATCACTTCACTGGACAGCGCGATCCCTTCGGCCGTACCGCGACGCACGCGATTCCCAAGAACGAGATCGACCTCGTGCTGGTCGGGGGCAATGCCGATGCAGCGCATCTGGTGCATGCCGCGGTCGAAGACCATGCGCACCAGCTCGCGGGTGTCGTGCGCGGATTTCTGGAAACCGACGACTGGCATGGTGTGCGCAGAATCGTCATTGGCGGTGGATTTCCGGGCAGCCGCGTCGGTGCCTTGTCGGTGCGCCGCGCCGCGCGTCTGCTCAAGCTCGCGCGCAGCGGCGTGGATCTGTCGCTGCTGCGCCATGACGGCGACGATGCCGGCCTGCTCGGCTGGGTGCCGCTGGCCCCGGCCGCGACGCATCGGCACGATGCCTTTCTCGCCGTCGACATCGGCGGCACCAATATCCGCTGCGGCATCGTCGCGCCGCATTTCGATCAGCGCGAGGATGGCAGTCGCGCCCGCGTGCTCGAACGCAGCCAGTGGCGCCATGCAACCGAATCGCCCGATCGCGAGGACGCCGTAATCCGCATGGCGGCAATGCTCAATGGCCTGATCGCGCACGCACGCACGCTGGGCCTGCGGCTGGCGCCCTTCGTAGGCATCGCCTGCCCGGGTCAGATCGCTGTCGACGGGCGCATCCTGCACGGCGCGCAGAACCTGCCGGGTGACTGGGAAGCCGAGGATTTCCGGCTCGCGGACGCCCTGCGGCAACGGCTGGATCGCATCGGCAAGCGCGCCCCGCTGGTCCTGCTGCACAACGATGCCGTGGTGCAGGGGCTCAGCGAGCGCCCGCGCATGGCCTCCGTCGAGCGCTGGGGCGTCCTGACCATCGGTACCGGCCTGGGCAACGCGAGCTACACCAACTACCGCGCCTGAACCGCCGGGAGTGCCGCGGGCCGGGCCATGGCGCCCAGGTGCTATGCTCGATCTTCGGGCCGCGCCCGATCCGTGCGCTCCGCGCGACCTGAGCCGTCGCCCGCCTCGCTTTCTCTCCCGCGTGACCGCCCCGTTCGGGGCTCCGCTCACAGGAAGCTTCGTGCCTGGTTACTCCACACGTATCGTGACCGTCCAGGTCGGTGGCCATGACTACCGCCTGCGCGTGCTCGGCGATCTGCAGCAGTACGCCGATCCTGATGGTCATGGCGCGGATCTTGGAATTTCGTCGGCGCAGTGGTCGTTATTCGGCCAGGTTTGGCCGTCCGGTCGTCTGCTCGCGCAGACGATGGAACGCGCGGATGTGGCGGGCAAACGCATTCTCGAGACTGGCTGCGGACTTGGCCTGTCGAGTCTGGTGCTGCAGCGTCGCGGCGCGATCGTGGTCGCATCGGACATCCATCCGTTGACCGAAGGATTTCTCGCGTACAACGCAGCGCTCAATGCGTTGGACGCGGTGCACTACCGGCAGATGCGCTGGGATATCGAACTCGCCACGCTCGGCCGGTTCGACATGATCATCGCGTCCGACGTGCTGTACGAGCGCGCGCACGCGACGCTGCTGGCCGATGTGGTCGAGCGCTATGCGCAGCCGAATGCCGAGGTCGTGATTAGCGATCCGGCTCGCGGCAACAGCGCGGCACTGAGCCGGCTGCTCGACGCGCAGGGCTTCTCGCTGCACGAGTCGCGCGCGGGCATCGACAACGAGGCGGATGCGTTGCCGCGTGGTCGGGTGTTGCACTACCGCCGCGCGATGGGCCGCTTGCAGTGAGCGAGCGTGCCGACTGCGACCGCTGCGATGCCGTGTGTTGCCGCCTGACGGTGGTGCTGCAGCCGGGGGATGTCGTCCCGGAACGTTTTACCGATGTCACCGATGCCGGACTGCCGGTCATGGCACGTGACGAGGAAGGCTGGTGCGTCGCCATCGACAGCGCCCGCATGTGTTGCTCGATCTACGAAAGCCGTCCTGACGTTTGCAGACGTTTCGTCATGGATGGTCCCTACTGCCGCGACATCCGGGCCGATTACATCGAGCGCGGCCGTCGCGGTATCCCGCTGGCGATGTATTGACGGAGTCCACCGGATGTCCCGTACCAAAACCCCGAGTCCCCCGCAGTCCGACACGCGTCACCTGTTCGCAGGCGCGCGTAAACCCAACGAGCGTGGCGCGTCGCTGACCAGCGACCGCATTGCCGATGATCTGGCTTCGTTCCGCAAGTCGGGTGGCAAGATCGAAGTGCTCGGCAACACGCGCACCCTGACCCGTATCGACGGACCGGCCGTGCCGCCGCCGGTCGAAGCCGCGCCGCGCAAGCGCCGCGCGAGCTGAATCCGACGCCGTCGTCTCGACGACGGCGCGTGGATCGGCGTCGCCCTATCGTGCGGCCTGCCCTCCAGGAGCCACCCGCATGTCGCTGACGCCGCCGATCCGCCCTTTCGATGCAAACCCACTGCTCGCCCGCGTGGTGCTGGTCACCGGCGGCGCGCAGGGCATCGGGCGTGGTATCGCGCAAGCAGTGCTGGGTGCTGGCGGCCGTGTCGTCATTGGCGATCTCGACCGCGATGCGGGCCGAGCGTGCCTCACGGAATGGGATGTCGGCGAACGCGCCCGCTTCCTGCCGCTCGATGTGTCGCGCGAAGCGTCCGTCCGCGCGTTCGCCAGGAACGCCCACGCGGCATTCGGGCGCATCGACGGCCTGGTCAACAATGCCGGGCCGGCGGACCCGGTGATCGACGACGTGTCGGCACTGTCGCTGGTCGACTGGCGACGCTTCATCGACGGCCATCTGACCGGCACCTTCCTGTGCAGCAAGTACGCACTGGCCGCGTTGCGCGAGGCGCGCGGCGCGATCGTCAACATCGCATCCAGCCGGGTGCTGCAGTCCGAGCCGCACACCGAAGCCTATGCCTCGGCCAAGGGTGGCATCGCCGGATTCACCCACGCGCTGGCGATCAGCGAGGGGCCGCGTGTGCGGGTCAACGCGATCAGTCCGGGCTGGATCGTCACGGACGACTGGCGCAAGCCGTCAGCGCGTCGGACCGCGAAGCTCTCGAAGCGCGATCACAGCCAGCATCCCGTGGGCCGCGCCGGCGTCCCTGAGGACATCGGCGCACTCGCGGTGCATCTGCTCTCGGACGCGTCGGCATTCATCACCGGCCAGAACCTGGTCGTCGATGGCGGCATGACGCGGAAAATGCAATACGCCTAACGCCAGCGTCACGCTGCATCCCCGGCGCTGAACCGCCACCTGGGCGTCCTACACTTTTCACCTGCGATTGCGCAGATGACTGCAACCATGCGGTCCTGTCATCCGCACGGAGAACATCCATGAAGCCGATCCGTACCCTTGTCGCCTTCGGCCTGCTGTCGCTGGCCGGCACGAGTCTCGCCCACGCCCAGACCTATGGCCCGCAGGACGAAGGACGCCGCTTCAACGACGGCAGCCGTGTGGTCTGCAACGACGTCGAAGTCCGTCGCAACACTTCCGATCCGAACCGCGTCGGCGGCACGGCTGCGGGCGCCATCATTGGCGGCCTGGTCGGCAACCAGATCGGCAGCGGCAACGGCCGCAAGCTGGCCACTGTCGGCGGCGCGGTCGCCGGTGGCGCGATCGGTCGCAACGTGCAGGGCAACCGTCAGGAAGCGAATGGCAATCGCGTCGTCGAGACGCATTGCGAGCGCGTGCGTCGCTGATACCGCGACCCAGCAACTGCTTCGACAATTCGATCACCCGGACGGGTCGGCCATGTGCCGGCCCGTTCGCGTATGCGCGGGTGTTACCAGACCAGATCGTCGGGCACCGCGTACCTGGGGTCGTCGTAGTCGTCATCGGCCTGCTCGGGCGTCGCGCCGCCATGATCGAGCACGATGGCCTGTGGATCGCGTTCGCGCACGCGCGCCACCACGACGCGGGGCAACAGCACGAAGCCGCTGTCGAGACGCGCGATCACCAAAGCGCCGCTGGCCAGTTGGCGCGCCTGCGTATCGTCGACCACGACGCTGCGGATGCCACCATCGACATCGAAGCGATAGGCACGCTCGCCGGTCGACTTGACCTGGTTGTCGACGACCAGTTGCCGCGCCTGGCCGCGCCGCTCACGTTCGCGGGCTTCCTCGTTGCGGGCCTGTGCAAGTGCACGATCGCGCTCGGCCTTTTCGCTGCGCAGGCGCTCCGCCTCGCGCTGGGAGTCGGTCTTGGTCGTGGGCTGTTTGCCGTGCCGCGCTCTCGTCTGCTCGCGCGCGACTTCGGCCACTTTGCCTTCCTTGACCAGACCGGCCTTCAACAGCTGTTCCTGCAGCGGATTGCGCATGCCACATCGTCCACGGTGTTCGGACGTCGATGATACCGGCTGCGCGATTTCGGCTCCGGCGCTATCGTGCCGCGATGGATCCCCTGCCCTACCTCGCCGGCTATCCGGTCGATGTCCAGACGCGCGTGCGCGCACTGCGCGACACCGGACGCCTCGGCGACTACCTCGCCCGCCGCTATCCCGAGCCACATGCGGTCCGCAACGATCACCAGCTCTACAATTACGTGCAGGCGCTCAAGGACCGGCATCTGCGCCAGTCCACGCCGCTGCACAAGGCCATCTACGACGGGAAGCTGCAGGTGCTCAAACACGCGCTGGGCACGCATACGACCATCTCACGCGTGCAGGGCGAACGGCTGAAGGCGAATCGCGAAATCCGTATCGCCAGCGTGTTCCGCGACGCGCCGGCTGCGTTTCTCGAAATGATCGTCGTGCACGAACTGGCGCATCTGAAGGAAAGCGACCACAACCGCGCCTTCTACAACCTGTGCACCCACATGTCGCCGGACTACCACCAGCTGGAGTTCGATCTGCGGCTGTACCTGATGCACCGGGACACATCGAGCGCCGCACAGGGCTGAGCAGCGGCAGCGTCGATCGTTGCGCCATGCGCAACGATCCTTCCCGATTCGCCAGGTCGTTCTATTGTTGATACATCGCCAGACTTGTGAACAGGCCGCAGCACGCGGCAACGATCCGTCCAACACGAGTCCCGACCATGTCCAACACCTTCATCGCCGCCGCCACGCGTCGCCGCAGCCAGTACGCCCTGGGCAAGTCGCTGCCGCTGTCGCAGGCCGACACCACCGCGTTGATCCAGGAAGCCGTGCGCCAGGCGCCGTCTTCGTTCAACTCGCAAAGCTCGCGCGCCGTGATCCTGTTCGGGGACCAGAGCCTGAAGTTCTGGGGCTTCGTCGAAGACGCGCTGCGCAAGATCGTGCCGGCCGACGGATTCGCCGACACCAAGGCCAAGCTCGACAGTTTCGCTGCCGGTGCCGGCACGGTGCTGTTCTACGAGGACACCGCGACGGTGCAGGCACTGCAGGAGAAATTCCCTCTCTACGCCGACAACTTCCCGGTGTGGTCCGAGCATTCGAGCGGCATCGCGCAGTACGCCGTGTGGACCGCGCTGGCCGAAGCGGACATCGGCGCGAGCCTGCAGCACTACAACCCGCTGCCCGATGCTGCCGTCGCGGCGGAATGGGATCTCCCCTCGACATGGCGCCTGCGCGCGCAGATGCCGTTCGGTTCGCACGAAGCCGGTTTCGGCGAGAAGACCTTCATCGACGACGCGATCCGGTTCCGCGTCCACGGCTGATCCCCGCCGCGCATTCCGGTCATCGGCAGGCCCTGCGTAGAATCGCAGGGCCTTCTTTCGTCTGGAGTTCCAATGCGCCTGCCGATCCGACCCGCGTCTCTCGCGATTGCGCTTGCCGGCGCCTGCCTGCTCGCCGCGTGCGCACCTGTGCAGCGCAGTGAACCGGGTGACGCGCGCGCCAGCGTCGAATCGCCGACGCAGGCCTCGATCTTCTTCGAGCGTTTCACCGACGAATGGATGCGGCGCCAGCCGTCGTCCTCCACCGCGAGCCGCTACTTCGGCGATGCCGAGCAGGCGCGCATGGATCGCGAACTCACCCCGCAGACCCAGGCATTCCGCGCAGAGACCATCGCGCTCGCGCAGCGCGGCCTGACCGAACTGTCGGCGCTCGACCGTGCATCGATGGGCGACACCGACCGCGTGTCCGCCGAACTGATGGACTGGCAGCTGCGCAGCCTCGTCGAAGGCGACCGCTTCGATGACTACGGGTTTCCGCTGCAGCAGTTCAGCGGTGCCAACGTCGGACTCCCCAACCTGATGACGGTCGTGCATCCGCTGCGCACCGCTGCAGACGCCGACAGCTATCTCGCGCGGCTGTCGCAATTCGAAGCCCGCATGGACGAGTCCACGGCGCGCGCATCCGAGCTCGCCGCGCGCGATGTGCTGCCGCCACGCTTCATCGTCGAGGCGACCATCGCGCAGATGCGCCGCTTCATCGCCGATGCGCCCGCGCGCAATCCGCTGGTGGCGACCTTTGACACGCGCCTGCAGACCGTCGACGCCATCGATGCGTCCGCGCGTGCGGCACTCGTCGCGAGAGCGACGCAGGCCGTCGAAAGCGGCGTCTATCCCGCATGGTCGCGCGCGATCGCCGAACTCGAACGCCAGCTGCCGCGTACGACCGACGATGCCGGTCTGTGGCGCTTCCCGGATGGCGCGGAGGCTTACGCGTTCCAGCTGCGGCGTTTCACCTCCACGGCGTCGAGCGCCGAGGAGATCCACGCGATCGGCCTGCGCGAAGTCGCGCGCATCGAAGCCGAGATGGACACCATCCTGCGTTCGATCGGCCGCAGCGAAGGCAGCGTGGAAGCGCGCCTCAAGCAACTGCGCGTCGATCTCGCCTACCCGGATGACGACGCCGGGCGCGCCGCGATCATGGCCGACATCGACACGATGATGCGCGACGCCGAGCGTCGCAGCGATGCGCTGTTCGACATCCGTCCGCGCTCGGCGGTGATCGCCCAGCCCTATCCCGAATACCGCTGGGACAGCGCCGCCGCCAGCTACACCGCGCCGCCGCTCGACGGGTCGCGTCCGGGCGTCTACCAAATGCCGTTGCGCAAGGACCGTCTGACCCGCTTTGGACTGCGCACACTGGTCTACCACGAGACCGTGCCCGGCCATCATTTCCAGGTCGCGCTGTCGGTCGAGAACGCCGAGCTGCCGAAGTTCCGCCAGACGCGTGCGCTCGGTGGCATCTCCGCCTTCAGCGAAGGCTGGGCGCTGTACGCCGAACGTCTCGCCGCAGAGGAAGGCTGGTACGAGGGCGATCCGGAAGGCCGCCTCGGCCAGCTCGACGCCGAACTGTTCCGCGCGCGTCGCCTGGTCGCCGACACCGGCCTGCACGCGATGCGCTGGACGCGCCAGCAGACGATCGACTACGGCATCCCCGCATCCGAAGTCGACCGCTATGTCGTCATGCCCGGACAGGCGACGTCCTACATGATCGGCCAGCTCGAAATCGTGCGCCTGCGCGACAAGGCGCGTGACGCGCTTGGCGACCGCTTCGACCCGCGCGCCTTCCACAACCGCGTGCTGCTGACCGGCGTGGTGCCGCTGGAGCTGCTGGAACGCGAAGTGGATGCCTTCATCGCAGACGCCAGCGAGAGCTAGGCGGCGCCGCGCCACAGATGCGAATCATCGGAGTTCAACCATGAGCACACCACGCGCCCGACTCACGGCCCGCACCGACGGCGCCGACTTCCACGTCGTACTCGATGACGACACCGGCCATCAGTGGTCAGCCGACGAACCTGCATCGCTGGGCGGCGGCGACAGCGGCCCGACGCCCGACCAGCTGCTGCTGTCGGCGCTCGGTGCGTGCACGGCGATCACGCTGCGCATGTACGCCGCGCGCAAGCAGTGGCCGCTGGATGGTGTCGATGTCGAACTGGCGCTCGATCCGGACGGCAAGCCGGCCACCGGCACCGAGATCGCGCGGCACATCACGCTGCGCGGCCCGCTCGATGCGGACCAGCGCGAGCGTCTGTTGCAGATTGCGAATGCGTGCCCGGTGCACAAGCTGCTGACCGGCGAGGTGCGGATCGCGAGCGCGCTGAGCGACTGAGTCCGGAGTTCAGCGATCCGGAAGACAGCGGACTCCACAACAGAAAAGGGCCGGGAAATCCCGGCCCTTTCTTGGCTCAGCGATCCGCGTGGATCACCAGATGCGGACGCGATCTTCCGGTGCGATCCACAGCGCGTCCTGCGCGGTGATGTCGAACGCGTCGTACCAAGCGTCGACGTTGCGCAGCGGGGCGAACGCACGAATGTGGCCCGGCGAATGCGTGCCGTTGACCAGCTGCTGACGCAGTGCGTCGTCGCGCCACAAGGTGCGCCACACCTGCGCCCAACCCATGAACAGACGCTGCTCACCGCTGAAGCCGTCGAGCTCCGGCGCAGGCTTGCCATCGAGCGAACGACGGTAGGCTTCGAGCGCGATCGTGATGCCGCCGAGGTCGCCGATGTTCTCGCCCATCGCGACCTTGCCGTTGATGTGCATGCCCGGCAGCTGCGGGAATTCATACGCCTCGTACTGGGCACCCAGCTTGGCGGCCTGGGCCTCGAACTTCGCCGCGTCTTCGGCCGTCCACCAGTCACGCAGCACGCCTTCGCCGTCGGACTTGCGGCCCTGGTCATCGAAGCCGTGGATGATCTCGTGGCCGATCACGCCGCCGATGGCGCCGTAGTTGACCGCCGGGTCGGCATCGGGATCGAAGAACGGCGGCTGCAGGATCGCGGCGGGGAACACGATCTCGTTCTTGACCGAGTTGTAGTAGGCGTTGACGGTCTGCGGGGTCATGCCCCACTCGCCCTTGTCGACTTCCTTGCCCAGACGGTTGCGGCGGTAGTCCCACTCGAACGCCATCGAGCGCTCGGCATTGCCGAACACGTCACCGCGTGCGACCTGCAGGCCGCTGTAGTCGCGCCAGGTGTCCGGGTGGCCGATCTTCAGTCCGAAGCCTTCCAGCTTCTTGTGGGCCTCGGCCTTGGTCGCGGCGCCCATCCAGTCGAGCTGGTCCAAACGCGCGCCCATTGCCACCTTCACGTTGGCGACCAGCTCGTCCATCTTGGCCTTGGAATCGGCCGGGAAATACAGCTGCACGTAGTCGCGGCCGATCGCCTCGCCCATCGTGTTCTCGGCGAAGGACACGCCGCGCTTCCAGCGCTCCTGCTCCTCGGGCTGGCCCGACAGGAACTTGTTGCGGAATTCGAAGCGGGCATCGGAGAACGCCTTCGACAGCAGCGGCGAGGCGCTGTCGATGGTGCCGAACGCCTGCCAGGCCTGCAGCGTGGCGATGTCGGTCTCACCGAAGATCGCCGCCAGCTTCGGAATCGCGGTGCTCTGACGCACGACGGCGCGCGGCGCCTGCGGCACACCGGCCGCGGCAAAATACGTGGCCCACGGGAAGCCCGGCGCGGTGGTGTCGAACGCGGACAGCTCGACCGGGTTGTAGGTCTTGTCGCGGTCACGGCTCTCGGCACGGGTCCAGTGCGCCTCGGCGATCTTGGTCTCCACCGCGAGGATGGCTTCGGCGTTCTGCTGCGGGTTGTCCCAGCCGCCGAGCTCGAGCATCTGCGCGATGTAGGCCTGGTAGCGCTCGCGTTGCGGCGCGAAGTTCTCGCGCAGGTACATTTCGCGATCGCCGAGGCCGAGGCCCGACTGGCTCATGTACAGCGTGTAGCGATCGGGATCGCGCTGGTCGTCGGACACGCCCAGACCGAAGAAGCTGCGGCCGAAGTCGCCCTGGCTCTCGCCCATCAGGGTGGCGAGCGCATCACGATCGGTCGCTGCGCGGATCGCGGCCAGCTTCGGCTCGAGCGGCTTCGCACCAAGCGCTTCAATGGCGGCCTCATCCATGAAACCGGCATACAGCGCGGCGACTTTGGCCTGGTCGCCGTCGGTGGCGGGATCGCCGGTCGGATAGCCTTCGACCAGCTGGCGCACGCGCGCTTCGGACAGATCGCGCAGCACAAGGAATGCGCCGTAGCTCGACTTGTCGGACGGGATCTCGGTGTTCTCGGCCCAGTTGCCGCTGACGTAGCGGAAGAAGTCCTCGCCGGGACGCACGCTGGTGTCCATGCCGGCGGTGTCGATGCCCCAGGTGCCCATGCGCTTGGCGGCGACCGTCGCTTCGGCGCTACCGCCGGCGGAGGTGTCGGCCTGGAACAGCGACTGCAGCTGGCACAGGTCGTCGAGGCAGGCGTGCTCGTGGTCGTGGGCGATGGCGGACGAGGCCGCCATCGTCAGCGCGACGGCCGTGGCCGCGGACAGCAGGGTCTTCTTCAAAATCGATCTCCGGGAATTCGTTCGGGTCCGGCCGCGCGGTTGCACGCGAAACCGGTCGCCCAGCATACCGGCCCGGACGTGCACGCCGTCCTGATCCGGACCCAACGAATGGCACTCGCCACCGCGGAAATCGCCGTCGGCAGGGCGATTTCCGTCCTCCGAGGCGAATTGCCGGCGGCTCAGTCGCGCGGCAGCACGCGAACGCGCTGCGTCAAAACGTGCGTCTGTCCGGGCGCGAGACGGACGATGTCCGGACCCGCATTCGCGGCTTCGAGACACAGAAACCCGCGCCAGGCACCGTCGTTCATGTCGCTGCCGCGTTCCGCTGCGGCCTCGCCCGGATTCCACACCACGAGCGTGCGGCTGCCGGAGGTCTCGAGTTCGATGCGGCGGTCGAGGCCGGGATCGTCCAGCAGGTAGCCCCCTCCGGCATCGACGTAGATGTAATCGCTGCGGCCCGGATCGCGCGCATCGTCCAGCACCCAGGCGCCGGTCTGTGCATGCGCAGCGTAGCCGTCGTTCTTGTCGAGAAAACGCAGTCCGTCGAGACCTTCGACACGCACATCGGCGACATCCGACACGCGGAAATAACTGTGTAGCGCCTGGGTGAACGCGACGGGCGCGTCACCGGTGTTGCGGGTCTCCAGCGCCTGTTCGAGCGTGGCGCCGATGCGCAGGTGCATGCGCAACTCCAGGCCGAGGTCGGCATAACGCGGCGGTGCGAGCGTCAGTGACACGCTGCCGTCGACACCGCGTGCCGCTTCGACGAGCTGCCAGCGTACCGTGCGCACGAAGCCGTGCGATGGCACGTCGTTGTGCTGGCCCTGACGCCCGAAGAACGGCCACACCACTGGCACGCCACCGCGGATCGCGGCCGGCGCATCGGCCAGGCGCGGCGATAGCCACAGCAGGTCTTCGCCGCCGGTCGGCACGTACGACAGCAGATGCCCGCCATGCAGTGCGATCGCCGCACGCGCGTCGGCGGTTTCGACCAGCACCGCCGGATAGCCGGCGAACGTGCCGATCCGCACGCCGTCCACATCGGGCGCAGACGCCGCTGCAATCGGCGCGCCGGCAGCGGTGACTTCGTCGGCGTAGCGCGCGGGCGTGAGGAAACGGGTTTCAGTGAGGGCTGCGGATTCGGTCATGGCATCGGTCTTCGGAAACGTGGTGTTCGGCCGGCCCGTCGTGCAGCCGGCGAGCGCGGCGATCAGGCAGGGCAACAGCAGGCGGACGGCACGGTGCATGGCAGGGCTCGTGGGAAACCGGCGCAGGGTAACGCACGGCGCGCGGCCAGCATCGCGGATGCGGCAACACGGTGTGCCGGAATCGACGCGTCGCGTGCTCTCCGCGCGATCTAGGCTGCAGGTCCAGTCCCGTCGAGCCACTGCCATGACACTGCGCCCCGTACTGCTGTTGAGCCTGCTGCTGTCCATCGCCCTGCCTGCCTTCGCGAAGGACGACGCGCCGAAGATCAGCGTGCTCTACGACGCATTCGGCGATGACCCTGCGCTCGAGAAGGACTGGGGATTCGCCGCGCTGATCGAGGTCGACGGCCAGCGCATCCTGTTCGACACCGGCAACGATGCGGAGACGTTCCGCCGCAACGTCGCGGCGAAGCGCGTGGATCTGGCCGACCTCGACATGGTGGTGATGTCGCATCGCCACGCCGACCACATGGCCGGTCTGTCGGTGGTGCTCGAAGCGAATCCCGATGTCGTCATCCACGCGCCGCAGGAAGGCTTCGGCATCTACGGCTCCTCACTGCCGTCGAGCTTCTATCGCAAGGACGCCGCCCTGCCCGCGCGCATGCGCTACTTCGACGGCGCGCCGCCGGAGACGCTGCAGTTCGGCAGCGCCTGGTCTGGCGCCAAGCTTCAGCCCGTGGCGCAGACCACGGAGATCGCGCCAGGTGTCTGGGCGATCGCGACGGTGTCCGACGTGCCGGGCACACGCGAACTGCGCGAGCTGTCGCTGGCCGTGCGCACGCCCGATGGCCTGTTGCTGGTCGTCGGCTGCTCGCATCCGGGGCTGCCGGTGATCGTCGCCGAAGCGGCGAAGCTCGATCCGGACATCCACCTCGTCATCGGCGGCTTCCACTACGTCAATGCCGATGACGCGGCGATTGCCGGCGTCATCGAGGCATTGGCGCCGTATGAAATCGACTTCATCGCACCCGGTCACTGCACCGGCGAGGCGACGTTCGCCGCCCTGCAGCGCGCCTATGGTGATCGCTATCTCTACGCGGGTCTGGGCGCGACGCTGGTGCTCGACACCGCCACGGGTCCCGACCGTCCACGTGGCGCGGCCGCGGTGTTCGATGATGCAGAGCGGACCGCCTATCGCGCGCTCGCGCTGCGCGGCGACCACGTGCACGACCACAGCGCAGGCCGCTGACGCCACAGCGTCATTCGCCCGAAGCCCACGGCGCCTGCGCGAGCTTGCGGGCGAGATGGTCGACCAGCGCCTGCACGCGCGCGGGTCGACCGCGCCCCGGCGGCATGACCACATGCACCGCGATCTCCGGCGGCTGCCAGCCCGGCAATGCGACTTCGAGCGCGCCACGGCGCAGCTCGCGCCAGACCAGAAACTCCGGCTGCAAAGCGAGCCCGGCGCCCGCCAGCAGCGCCGGCGTCAGGGCTTCGGCGTTGTTCGCGCGCAGTACCGACGGCACGCCCACCGAATAGTCACCGTGTCGCGCGTGATGGAAACGCCACGCGGCGCCGGAGCGCGCATAGGCGTAGGTCAGGCCGCGATGCGTGCCCAGATCGCGCGGATGTTTTGGGCGGCCAAAGCGTTCGAAATACGCAGGCGCGCCGACCAGCAGGATGCGCACCCCGCACAGCCGGCGCGCGACCAGACTTGAATCTTCCAGCGTGCCGATGCGCAACGCGAGATCGAAACCGCCGCCGACGATGTCGACGGTCTCGTCGCTGAGCGCGAGTTCGAGGGTCACGTCCGGAAACTTCGCCATGAAGGCCGGCAGCAGCGGCGCGACATGGGCGACGCCGAACGACATCGGTGCCGCCACGCGCACGTGCCCACGCGGGCTGACCGCCTGCGCAGTGACCGAAGCCTCGACTGCTTCGCCTTCAGCCAGCAGCCGGCTCGCACGCTCGACGGCGTCCTCTCCGGCCGCGGTCAAGGTCATCCGACGAGAGGTGCGATGCAGCAGCGGCGTGCCGATGCGTTTCTCGAGCCGGGCGATGGCTTTCGACACCGTCGGCTGGGTGATCCCGAGCGCCTCGGCGGTCGAGGCGAACGAGCCGAGCTCCGCAACTCGCGCGAAAATGGCCCAGGCTTCGAGATCGGGAAGCTTCATAGCATCACGAATGGAATGGATGATGTTCCATTCTTTCCGTTCCACGCATGACGCGCAAGGCGTAACGTGGCGCCATTCCCGACATCCACTGGAGAACGACATGATCGAACGCCGCCCCTTCGACACCCTCGGCGCCGCCAACCACGGCTGGCTCGACGCGCACCACCACTTCTCGTTCGCCAGTTACCACGATCAGGCGCGCATGGGCTGGGGCGCGTTGCGGGTCTGGAACGACGACCTGATTGCGCCGCGCACCGGCTTTCCGCCGCATTCGCATTCCGACATGGAGATCATCACCTACGTCCGAGAAGGTGCGATCAGCCACAAGGACAATCTCGGCAACGCCGGCCGCACCACCGCCGGCGACGTCCAGGTAATGAGCGCGGGCACCGGCATCCAGCACGCCGAATACAACATGGAAGGCGAGCAGACCCGGATCTTCCAGATCTGGATCATTCCCGATGCGCCCGGTGGCGCGCCGGCGTGGGGCACCAAGCCGTTCCCGAAGGACGGGCGCAGCGGTGATTTCATCGCGCTCGCCAGCGGTTTCGACGGCGACGACGATGCGCTGCCGATCCGCGCCGCGGCGCGAGTCCTCGGCGCAACGCTCAAGGCCGGCAACACTGCCGAGTACACGTTCGCGAATGGCCGTCTCGGCTATCTGGTGCCGGCGTCGGGCGCGGTGGAGATCAACGGCACGCGCATCGATACACGCGATGGCGCGGCGATCCGCGATGAAACGGTGATCCGCGTGACCGCACTTGAAGACGCGGAACTGGTACTGGTCGACACCGCGCTGTAGGCACGATGCAAGACGCACCACCCGCGATGTCGCAGCAACGGCATCGTGGGTGATGGCTGCCCGCGGCCTGCTGACTGGGCACAGGCCAGCACACCGCTCTCAGAACACCGACAGGCCGGTCATGCGCGTGAAGCGGTGCAGGGCGTACCCGCCGAGCAGCGAATTGCCCTTCTCGTCCAGCGCCGGCGACCAGACGCACAGGTTCAGCACGTGCGGCACGACGGCGACAATGCCGCCCCCGACACCGCTTTTGGCCGGCAGGCCGACGTGAAACGCAAACTCGCCGGCGGCGTCATATGTGCCGCAGGTCATCATCACCGCATTGGTCCGTCTGGCGCGTTCGACGCTCGTTACCTGCACGCCTGATGACGGACACTTTCCGCGATCGGCGAGGAACTGCAGGCTGCGCGCGAGATCGATGCAGTTCATCTTCAATGCGCACTGGAAGTAATAGAAATCCAGCACGGCCTGCACGTCGTTCTTGATGTTGCCGAAGCTTCGGATGAAGTTGGCCAGTGCCACATTGCGATAGCCGCTCTTGCGCTCGGATTCCCAGATTTCGTCATCCCGACCGATGTCCGCATTGCCGGACCGGTCACGCATGAACTGCAGCAACGCGGCTTCCGGATCGTCATAGTGCGACAGGATCACGTCGGCGACGACGATCGCGCCGGCGTTGATGAAGGGATTGCGCGGGATGCCGGCCTCGTGCTCGAGCTGGATCAACGAATTGAACGGGTCCCCTGAAGGCTCCCGGCCGACACGTTTCCAGAGGTCGTCGCCGGCCTTGTCGAGTGCAAGGGTCAGCGTATGCACCTTGGAAATGCTCTGGATCGAAAACGGCGCGTGCGCCTCGCCGACAGTGTGCACATCGCCGTCGAGCGTCACGACTGCCATGCCGAATGCGTCCGGCGACGCCGACGCCAGTGCGGGAATGTAGTCGGCGACCTTTCCCTTGTGGTGGCCGAAGCGTTCGCGGACCTCGGCGTGGATCGTCCGCAGGATGTCCGGGATGTCGTGGCGTCCGAGGTCGTGCGGGTTCTGCGGAGGGCTGCGCATGGCGACTCGGCGGGATGTGGGCGTGCAGGATGGCGCGGCGGACGTGACCAGACGGTCACAGTGGCCGCGACGTCAGTTCCGTGACCAGCGCGCCTCCAGCGTCCGGAACGTCGCCGGCAGCGTGATGCCCTGCCCGTCGTAGCCGCGGGTCTCGACACCATCGACGCGCACCCGCTGCGGCGGCTTGCGCTGTGGCCACGCGAGATGCACGGTGCTGCCCGCACGTAATCCGTCGCCGAGTGCGACATCGAGTCGGTTCGCATCACCATGCGCCTGCAGGGTCAGCGGTCCATAGGCGGTCGGCAACGCATCGAGGCGCACGCCCTCGCCTGCCAGCCAGTCGGTCGGCGTGCCCGGCAGCAGCTGCAGCACGTTGTCTTCCTCGCGCATCAGCATGCCGAACACGGCGCGCGCGTACTCCGCGCCGATCCAGGTGTGCGGCATGTCGCCGAGATAGCGCGGAAACCGCAGCCGCGAATGCACGACCTCGCCCCAGACATGCCAAGGCTGCGGGCGCCGGTCGTCGAGCATGCGCGAGAGCATTTCCCATGCGGCATCGGACTGGTCCAGATGGACGAAGGTCAGCACGTTGCGCAGTTCGTAGGGCGAGTACGCATACAGCGCATCGAGCGCGCCGTTGCGGCGGAAGTCGGCGAGATAGCGATCGAAGGTGTTGCGCAGCGCATCGGCGGGCAGCAGGGCCTGCTGCCCGGTCGGGTCGAGCGCGATCGAGACGCTGGTCGGATCGTTGCCGCCGAGATCGGCGGCCGCAGGCACGGTGTCCTGACCGCTCCAGGCCATCGTCGCGCGGATCGACGCGGCGACGTCGGTACGAAGCGCGTCGTATTGCGCGCGTGCCCAGGCGGCGGTCTCCGCATCGCCGAGTTGTTGGGCAAGCCAGGCGCCGTCGTGCCAGCCCTTGAGCGCCCAGTAGTCGTCCCAGTAGCTGTGCGTCGGACTGGAATAGCCTTCGTGGCTGATTGACGGCGCGATGATGCCGCGGAAGCGCTCGGGTGCGGGCGCATCGGCCATGTAGCCCGGCACGAGCGTGCGCTCGCGCAGGCTCTGCAGGTAGCACATCGCAGCCGTCACCTGCGGCAGGTACTCGCGGACGCGCTCCGGGCCGCCGTCGAGGCGCGCGACATCGGCCACCAGTGCGATGTACTGGCCTTGTGCATCGAACTCGATGTCCGAACCGAAGCCGGTGAACAGTGTGCCGTCGTCGTTGATGATCGGCGACACCAGACCTGAATCGCGTACCGCGTGGTCGGTGTACCAGCGCAGGAAATCGCGGGCCACATCGGCCTGGCCCATGCGTAGCAGCACCGCGGCGGTCGCCGCGCCATCGCGGATGAAGGAGCGGTCGTAGTTGCGCGGACCCGGCTGCATCGCTTGGCCGGTGCGGTTGATCAGCATGTAGGCCGCCTGCGTGCGCAGCGCGTCGACCATGTCGGCGTCGGGCAATGCGATGTGCACGTCGCCGAAGCGTGCGCGCCAGTCGCCGGCGACGTCCGCGGCCAGCGCATCGAAACTCGCGTCGGGCGTTGCTGCAACCTGCAGCGAGGCCGGCACCAGCGCCGGTGCTTCCGGCAGCGGACTGTGGTTGCGGTCCGTGCGGGTGATGCCGAGCGGAAACGCGACGACGACCGATTCGCTGGCGCCCGGCGCGAGCCGCATGCGGTAGCCGAGCAGTGATGCGGCGAGGCCCCCATCATCGTGCGCGAACTGTGCATCGGGCGCGGTGCCGGCCGCGGCATGCGGCGTGAGTTCGGTCGCGCCGTCTTCGCCGAACGGCGCCGCGCCCTGATGCGTCGGCGGCGTCAGCGATGTCAGCAGCGTGCGGTCGTTGACGCGGACCGCAGTGCCGAGCGGATCGGCTGCGATCGCGATCTCGCGGATCGGCGACAGGCCCCCGTTCTGCCATGGCGGATTCATCTGCATCGGCCGCACCAGCAGCGACAGCGTGCCGTCGATCGCAGTCGCGCCGCGGTTGATGACGCGATGTCGCAGCAAGGTGACCGGCTGGCCGTCGAGCGTCGTGGTGAAGGTCTCGCTGCGCACCGCGATGTCCGGCGTCGCGGTCCAGTCGACGGCCGGCATCGGCATCCAGCGCTCGCGCAGCGCGTGCACCGGCGTACCGGTTGCCGCGCTGGCCGCGCCGCGCGCATCACGCCAGATCGCCTGCACCAGCGGCGCGCCCTTCCAGGCTTCGAGATTGCCCCACTCGTCGAAGATCGATTTCTGCAGACCGCCGTGCACGCCGACCACCGTCCAGTAGGTCTGCTGCATGCGCAGCGAGGGCGGAAACAGCGACGCGGTGCCGCGCGCCGCGGCCGCCTGGTAGGCGCGCATCGGCGTCATCACCTCGCCCGGCCCCAGCAGCCGCAGGCGTGCGACGGCCGGCGGCGCACCACCGCCGGTGGACACACGCACGCGCAGCTCGCGCGCTTCCAGCGCGACCGGACTCGCCAGCGTCGACATGCCGCCGTCGCCGGGAAACGGATCGCGCGCCACGACCTGCCAGTTGCCCGCCGCGTCGCGTGCCTCCAGCGTTGCGCCTCTGCGCGTGCCGGCCCATTCGACGCGCAGGCCGGCAGTGGGCTGCGGCGATGCGAACGAAAGCGTAATGCGTCCCGAATCGCCGTCCATCCCGACCGGCACTGGCGACTCGCCCGTGCGCCAGACGCGTGCGTTGTCCGGATCCTCCAGCCCTTCGATACGCGGTGCCTCGGCGACCGGCAACGGCTCGAACTCGAAGATCGACACGCCCCAGTCCGATGTCTTCGGCAGCGCCGCCAGCCGCAGCCAGCGCGCACGCACCGGCGCGAAGAACAGCGTTTCGACGCCGCCGAGCGAATCCGCCTGCACGTGCACGTCGCGCCAGTCGCCTTCGCGCTCGGCCGCCTGCAGTACGAAGCCTTCGGGATTGGCGAGATCCCAGCGGATGCGCACGCCGCCGATGTCGGTCGCGCGGCCAAGATCGACCTGGAACCAGTGGCCGGCACTGAATGCACCGCCGGTCTTCGTGGCCGGGTCGCCGTCGATCAGATGATCGATCGCCTCGGCCTGTACCTGCGTCGACGAACTCGTCGCCGTCCACGACGCACGCGGCGGCAGGCTGTCTTGCGCGAACGCCGACGCGCCGACCAACGCACACACCACACCACACAGCCACCGCACCCGGTTCCGCATCGCGCCCCTGCCCTGTCTTCGCACGCCCTCCCCAGGGTCGCGACGCCGGCACGTGGGCCGTCGCGACCGGGAGCGTAACCGTTTTCAGTCGTGGCGGTCGCGAGCCGCGCGAGGGCCTCCAGCACGCCTGATTCCAGCGCCTGCGCGTCTGGAATCCGGCGCCCGCGCGTCTTAACACGCGCCCGGGGACGCAGCCTTGACCGGGCATCGGCGAGGCTTGGCCCCCGGCGCGAATCGCGCTGCAACCGCACAGGACACCGAACGCATGGGCATGCTGATCGAAGGCCGCTGGGAATCCGACGACGACAAGCTCGTCAGCAAGGACGGCGCATTGCAACGGCCCGACTCGGCCTTCCGCAACTGGATCACGCCGGACGGCGCGCCCGGTCCGACCGGCGAAGGTGGGTTCGCTGCCGAGCCCGGCCGCTATCACCTCTACGTGGCGCGGGCCTGTCCCTGGGCGCATCGCGCGACGCTGTTCCGCGAACTCAAGGGCCTGCAGGCGATGATCGGGCTGTCGGTCACCCACTGGCTGATGGCCGACGACGGCTGGACCTTCGCCACCGGCCCCGGCGTGATTCCCGATCCCCTGTACGGCGCCAAGACCGTCTGGCAACTCTACGTGCGCGCCGATCCGCGCTACACCGGCCGCGTGACCGTGCCGGTGCTGTGGGACACGCAGCGCGAGACCATCGTCAGCAACGAATCGGCCGACATCATCCGCATGTTCAACAGCGCCTTCGACGGCGTCGGCGCGACGCCGGGCGATTACGCGCCCGATGCACTGCTCGGCGAGATCGATGCGCTCAACGCGCGCATCTACGACGGCCTCAACAACGGCGTGTACAAGGCCGGCTTCGCGACCAGCCAGTCCGCCTACGACGAGGCCGTGCGCGGCGTGTTCGAGACACTGGACTGGCTGGAATCGCATCTGTCCGGCCGGACCTGGCTGTGCGGTGACGTGCAGACCGAAGCCGACTGGCGGTTGTTCACCACCCTGCTCCGCTTCGACGCGGTCTACCACGGACACTTCAAGTGCAATCTGCGGCAGCTCAAGGACTACCCGGTGTTGTCGGCCTACACGCAGCGGCTCTACGCCGAGCCGGCGGTCGCGCCGACGGTGAACTTCGAGCACATCCGTCGCCACTATTACCAGAGCCATCGCCAGATCAATCCGACCGGCATCGTGCCGGTGGGTCCTGAACTCGCGTTTCCGGCGCCGTTCTGAATCAGGCGCCGCGCGGTGCGTCGACGACCTGCGGTGTGCGCACCGGCGCACCTCCGGCGTCGAAGAACGCCCGGTTGCGCAGGCCGCGCAGTCTCGCCGCGAGCAGGCGCAGGAAGATGCGGCCGCCACCGATCGCGGTCGCAAGGGGCGTACCCGGCACATGTCCTTCGGGCGACGCCTGGTTGAGTACGAAACGCGGCGGGCCGAACGCCGCATCGCGATCCTGCGGTTCCAGCGCGCCGGCGATCACCCCGACATAGGCGACACGCGCATCGCGCGCCGTGTTGGCGATGGGCGCCTGGCAGCAGTCGGCGTACCAACGCAATACACCCGTGTCCGACAACGACAGACAGGCCAGCCGCGCTTCGCCCGCGGTGAAGCGGATCGCGTCCGGCGGCACGGCAACGATCGCAGTGCCGCCCTGCGCATCGAGCACATCGTCGGCGCCCAGAAAGCGTGCATAGGCGCGGCAATCGCGGCAGTAGCAGCGCGCATGGCCGTAGGCGTGGGCGTTGTCCACTTCGCCGCGCAACTGTCCGCAGCGGCATCGCAGTTCGACGTGCATGACCGGCTCCCGGGGATTCGACGCCCGGATGCTGCGCCCGCGTCGCGACGGGCCATGTGAACGCTCAGCCTGCCGCGGCGACCTCGTAGAGTTCCAGCGGCAGGCCGTCTGGATCGGCGAAGAACACGAAGCGCTGGCCGGTGTAGGGATCGACGCGCACCGGTTCCAGCGCAACGCCACGCGTGGTCAGGCGCGCGTAGGCCGCTTCGATATCGTCGACGGCGAACGCGAGATGCCGCAAACCACGCGCTTCCGGCCGCGACGGTCGCGGCGGTGCATCCGGGAACGAAAACAGCTCGATCTGCCCGCCATCCGGCAGGGCGAGATCGAGCTTCCAGGACTGGCGCTCCTCGCGGTAATGCTCGTCGAGCACGCGCAGGCCCAGCGTCTCGACGTAGAACGCCTTCGACACCGCGTAGTCGCCGCAGATCACCGCGACATGGTGGAGGCCGCGCAGCATCGTCAGGCCGGGACTTTCAACGTGCGCGCGAACAGCGCCAGCATCCGCGACCACGCTTCTTTCGCCGCAGCCGCGTCGTAGCGCGGCGTGGTGTCGTTGTTGAAGCCGTGCTCGGTGTCGGCCGGCTGGTAGAGCGCGAAGGTCTTGCCTGCCGCCGTCAACGCGGCTTCGTACGCCGGCCACTGCGCATTGACGCGCGCATCGTTCGATGCAAGCACCACCAGCAGTTCCGCCGTGATCTTCGGCACGTCCTCCAGCGGCGCTGCAGGGCCGTAGAAGGGCACCGCGGCTTGCAACGTCGGCAACTGCGTCGCCAGCCAGTTCGCCATGCCGCCGCCGTAGCAGAAGCCGACGACGCCGAGATGGCCGTTGCCGCCTTCGATGGCCTGTAACCAGCCTGCAGCAGCGACGAAGTCCTGCCGTGCCGTGTCCTGGTCCAGCGTGGCGAACAGCGCACGCGCGGCGTCTTCCTCGCCCGGGTAGCCGCCTTTCGGAAACAACGCATCCGGCGCGAACGCGATGTAGCCCTCGAGCGCGATGCGCCTCGCGACATCCTCGATATGCGGGTTGAGGCCGCGGTTCTCGTGCACCACCAGCACCAGCGGCAACGGGCCGCTCGCTTCGGCCGGCTGCGCGAGATAGCCGCGGCCGCGGCCATTGCCCTTGGGCGAATCGAATTCCACGTGGCGCGTTTGCAGGCGGGCGTCGTCCGGCGCGATCTGCTGTGCCCTGGCGAACTGCGGGCTCAACGCGGCCAGCAGCCCCACCGCACCCGCGGCGCCGGCGATGCGGCCTGCGCCCGTCATGAAGCCGCGGCGATCGATCGCGCCGTGCACGTAGTCGTCGAACAACGCGAGGACATCGGGATCGAAATCCCGTGCGGTCTGTTTCGGCGGTGTGGCCATGACGGGCTCCTGCGGCGGTTCGGGCCTCGATGGTAATCGCCGCGCGTGACGTGCGGCGTGCGGCTTCCGAAACGCCGCGTTGCACCGCAACAAAACTTCAATACATCGTCGTTAGCCTCCGGCCCCGGTCGCACGTCGGCCCATCGCGTCGCGTGCAAGCGCACGGCGCGCTCGTCCATCCGTCTCCAAGGGGAACACCTGGCATGAAGTCCTACCACCCGGCGCGCCGCGCGTCCGGGCCGCGCCCGCGCTGCTTGAGCCGCAGCATCCATTTCTTTCTCGTCGGCGGCATGGTCGCCATGCCGACGCTTGCCCTCGCGCAGGACGCGCCGGCAGCCGACGACATCCAGGCATTGGACGCCGTCTCGGTCACCGGCAGCTACAGTCGCAGCCTCGAGCAGGCCGTCGATCTGAAGCGCGACAACGTGGGCTTCTCCGATTCGATCGTCGCCACCGACGTGGCGGATTTCCCCGAGCAGAATCTCGCCGAAGCGCTGCAGCGCATGCCCGGCGTCACCATCGAACGCAACAAGGGCCTGGGCTCGCGCGTCAACGTGCGCGGCCTGCCGTCCGACTACACGCACGTGTCGATCAACGATCTCGCCACGGCCTCGGGCAGCGGCGGTCGTGAGGTGGAATTCGACATCTTCGCGTCCGAGATCATCCAGCAGGTCACAGTGCAGAAGTCGCCGACCGCGGCGGATGAGGAAGGCGGCATCGCCGGCTCGGTGAAGATTTCCACCGCGCGCCCGTTCGATTACAGCACGCGCCAGCTGGTCGGCTCGGTCGAAGGCGCACACAACTCGATCTCCGAAGAGACCGATCCGAAAATCTCCTTCCTCGCCTCCGACACCTGGGGCGACTGGGGCGCGCTGGTCTCGTTCTCCAAGGCGAAGCGCACCAACCGCACCGATGGCACGTCGGGCATCAACTTCCGTCCGATGTCGCGCTTCCTCGGCGCATCGGGCGTGCGCGGGTCGCAGGCCGAAGCCGTGATCGAGCGTGATACCGGTCGCCAGATCGGCAACCGCGCCAACACCGCCGAATCGAACCTGATCGTGTTCCAGGACAAGGTCGGCGACCGCGTGTTCCTCAACGAACAGGACAAGTGGGGCGCGACCGCGTCGCTGCAGTTCAAGCCCAGCAACGACTTCAGCCTGACCTTCGACGCGCTGGTCGGCGGTTACGACTCGACCGAAGACGAGTACGACGCAGCCGCGTACTCCGCGTCGAGCCGCAGCACGCTCGAAACCATTCACGCCTACGACGACACCACACTGGCCGAGCACGGCATCCTGGTGCTGCGCGACGTGTCCTACACCGCCACGCAGCACGAGTTCCTGAGCAAGGAACGCCGCAACGAAACCGACTTCCGCCAGTACAGCGCGGCGCTCGACTGGCGCGGCGACAGCTGGACCGTCGATGCCCTGCTCGGCTGGTCGGGCGCGAAGAAGACACTCGACTACGCCAACCTCAAGCACGTGGCCTATGCGCCTTCGCGCACGCGTTGGACCGATCGCGGCGGCGAGACGATTCCAAGCGCGTCGTCGAACGGCTTCGACATGTACGACTCGCCGGAGCGCTACCTGTTCGAAGCGTACGAGACAACGCTCGAGCACATCAGCGACGACAAATACGCCGCCCAGGTCAACGTGGGCAAGACGCTGGATCTCGCGTTCCTGCCGGCGCTGCGCAGCATCAGCTTCGGTGCACGGCATACCGACAAGTCCAAGGAACGCCAGTACGGCGAAGCCAAGATCGGCGGCCCCTCGGCCGGCAACAACAGCTGGGTCAACACGCGCACGCTGGCCGACAGCCAGTTGCAGCCGATCGGCAGCATCGTGCCCGGCGGCGCTTACACAGCACGCGATCTCGACTGGCAGATGGTCGGCAACGACTACGCGCGTGACACCTTCCGCTATGCAGGCTTCTCCACCCCGTTCGACGACGCCCAGTACTACCGCGTCGACGAACAGGCGACGGCGCTGTACGCGATGGCGGACGTCGCCTTCGATCTGGGCCGCGTGCCGGTCGACATCAACGCGGGCGTGCGTTACGTCGACACCTCGGTGACCTCGTTCGGCTATCACCCGGTGCAGAATCCGGACGGCAGCACCGGCTATACCGACACACCCGTGTCGATGGACGGCGACTACAGCGACGTGCTGCCCAGCCTCAACCTCACCGCCCAACTGCGCGACGGCCTGCTGCTGCGCGCCGCCGCATCGCAGACGCTGATCCGCCCGGCGATGACCGACATCGCCTACAAGCGCACGGCGAGCTGGAGCTCCTACCGTTTCACCGACGGCAACCCCGCCCTCAAGCCGACCTATGCCGACCAGTGGGAAGTGGGCCTGGAGCAGTACCTCGACAACGGCGGCCTGCTCGCCGCGTCCTACTTCCGCAAGAAGATCGACGGCGTGGTGATCAACGCACTGACGGGCGTGGTCGAGGATGTGCCGGTCTACAACGCCAACGGCACGCTCAACGGCATCTTCGATTTCGACGTCTACCAGCCGGTCAATGCGGCGGGCGCCTACGAGGTCGACGGCATCGAGCTCAGCGCCCAGCTGCCGCTGACGATGCTGCATCCGGCCCTGGAAGGTTTCGGCATCAACGCCAATTACACGATGCTCGACAGCTCGCTGGCCGGCGAATCGGCGCTCGGTATCCAGACGCCGATGCCCGGCCTGGCCGAGAAGACCTGGAACCTCACCGCGTACTACGAGAACGCGCGTTTCGACGCCCGGGTGTCCTACAACCACAAGAGCGAGTACGTGGAATCGATCGGCTACAACATGTATCCGATCTACCGCGACGGCTACGGCCAGCTCGACGTGTCGATCGGCCTGCGCCTGGCCGACAACCTCAAGCTGAGCCTCAAGGGCATCAACATGACCGACGAGGCGACGACCGGCTACACCATGGATCCGTCTTTCCCGACGATGTACGAACTGTCGGGCCGCCGCATCTCGTTGGGACTGCGTGCGGATTTCTGAATCCGGCTGCGCAGGCAACATGGAAAAGGCCACCGCTTGCGGTGGCCTTTTCTTTTCTTAGCGAGGTCGTTGAAGCAGATTCGGCTCATGTTCGCGAAACGACTCCGGTTGCTTTGAGAGACGTCGAGGATCAGCCAACCCAGGCCGCATGGAAATCTGCCCCTCCCCCGTACACGGGAGAAGAGCGGGATGGGGGCGAACGGTCGGATTGCGGTACGAACGGGATGCATGCCGCGTGGATTTTTGAATCGTCGGATCTACACGATCTGAACGTTCGCCCCCACCTAACCCTCCCCCGCATGCGGGGGAGGGCTTCAAATCACGGGCGGCTTTCGAGACTGGGCGACCTGGTACCGCCTGCCCGATACCGCCGTCGACATCCCCGGAATCAAACGGGCTGACATCCAGCCACTAGGTCGCTCAGCGATGTGCCAGTGCGTAATCCAGTGCGGAGACGATCGACACCACCTGGGCGGCATTGCATTCGACCCGCGTCGTACGCGGACTGTCGGGATAGACCTCGGTCGTGGTCACGTAGCGAGCGCCGGTGATGCCGGCGCACAGGCCAAGTTCTTCGACCGGATACTCGATCACACCATGCGCGACGACGGGCGAACCGATCATCTCGCCGTCGGCATCGGCCGGCGCGATGTGCGTGACCCGCTCCACCGCAGCGATGACCGCCTGCTGGAATGCGGGCTGCGGACGCACGCTGTCGTCGACCAGATAGAAGCCGTCGGGAATGCCGCCCGGCTCGAACGGCAGGCCGTCTCGCGCGGCGAGCGCGGTACGGAATTCGGATTCGTCTGTATCGGTGGTCTCGTGCAGATCCACATGCACCAGCACCGTGCCCCGCAGCGGCGCGAGCAACGAGACGAGTGCTGCTGACTCCTGCGCCGGGCTGCCGGCGCGGAACGAGCGGTTCGGGTCGATCGCGTCGATGTTCCAGCGCTGGATGTGCTCGTAGCCCCAGGGGCTGACGCAAGGCACGACCAGCAGATTGATCCGCCCCGCGTAATCCGCCGCCGACCGCTCGACGAACTCAAGCGCCCCTTCGACGCCGCTGGTCTCGTAGCCGTGGACACCGCCGGTGACCACGCCGATCGGCAGCTCGGGGATCCAGTCGCGGCTGCGGATCGCGAGCAGTGGGTACGTGCGGCCGCCGGCTTCGCGCCGGCTGTAATCGAGCGTGTCGTAGGTCTCGATGTCGAAACGATCGCGCAGCGCATCGACGCGCGTCACGACATCGTCGGCGTGGCTGCGCTGTCGCACCTGACGGGCCCGCCATACCGCGCGTTCGGCATTGCCCCAGGGCTGGCCGGGGGTGCCGATCGGATAGAACGGGGTCTGCTGCATGACGTGCTCCGGCGTTGGAAAAATCGCCGGCACTCTAGCATCGCGTCGCGGAACGGCAGGCTCAGAGCGGCGCGGGTCGCCCGTACAGATAGCCCTGCCCGTACTGGCAGCCGAGCTCGTCGAGCAGGTCGCGCTGCGCCTGGGTTTCGATGCCCTCGGCGATCGTGTCGATGCCAAGCGTGCCGGCAAGCGCGAGGATTGCACGAACCAATGCGAGGCTTTCGGCATGCAGATCGCTGCCCAGCCCCTGCACGAAGCTCTGGTCGATCTTCAGCGCCTGGATCGGGAACCGGTGCAGATACGACAGCGCCGAAAACCCGGTGCCGAAATCGTCGAGCAAGGCGAGCACGCCGCGCTCGCGCAGCTGGCTTAGCATGCGCAGCGCACGCGGCGCATCGTCGAGCAGCGCGACCTCGGTGATCTCGATGCGCAGACGGCTAGGATCGGCGCCCGCACTTTCGAGCAGGAACAGCAGGCGCTCGACGAAATCATCGGAGCGGAAATGCCGCGGCGACACGTTGATCGACACGTACCCGGGGCACTTCGACGTCGCCATGATGCCGATGACCTTGCGGTACATCAGCCAGTCGACCTGCTCGATCAGACCGCTGTCTTCGCCCACCCCGATGAAATCGGCGGGCGGCAGGATGCCGTGCAGTTCGTGGCGCCAGCGCAGCAGTGCTTCGTGGCCGATCACCGCGCCGTCGGACAGACGCACGATCGGTTGGAAGAACGGTTCGAACGCATCCTGCAGGATCGCCCGGCGCAGATCCGCTTCGAGATCGAGCAGCCGCGTCGCCTCGGCACGCATCGCTTCGTCGAAGCGCTCGCTGCGATCACGGCCGCAAGCCTTGGCGCGGTACATCGCCGCGTCCGCGTCGCGCAGCAGACCGTCGCCGTCTGCACCCGCGTGCGACATCGCGATGCCGATGCTGCCCGAGGGATAGAGCTCGCGCCCGGCCACCCACATCGGTCGCGACAGCGTCGCCAGCAGCGCCGCCGCCATCGTGTCGGCGACGATGGCGTCATCGACGCCGCCCAGCACCAGCGCGAACTCGTCGCCGCCGAGCCGCGCCGCCATGTCCTGCGGGCCCAGCAGCGCGGAAATGCGTTGCGCGATCTCGACCAGCATCGCGTCGCCGGCTGCGTGGCCGACGCTGTCGTTGACCAGCTTGAAGCGGTCGAGATCGAGGAACAGCACCGCGAACGGTTCCTGGCGACTTTCCGACGAGGCCAGCGCGGCATTGAGACGTTCGAGCAGCTGCACGCGGTTCGGCAGGCCGGTCAGCGGATCGTGTCGCGCCTGATGCACCAGCCGCTGCTGCGCCCGCACGCGTTCGCCGATCTGCGCACGCAGTTCGCGGTTGGCTTCTTCCAGTTCGCGGGTGCGCGCATCGACGCGGAATTCGAGTTCGGTGTGCGCTGCCTTCAGCGCTTCCTGCGCACGTTTGCGCTCCAGCGCACTGTCGATGTGATGGGCGACGAAGGTCAGCAGCGCCTGGTCGCTGTGCGCGAAGCTGATCTCCGGGTCGTAGCTCTGCACCGCGATCGCGCCGACCGGCCGGCCATCGCGACTGAGCGGCACGCCCAGCCAGCACTGCGCCTGGGTGCCGCGGCTCTGCAGCTCGCCACTGGCCTCCAGCAGCACGATGCTCTCGCGCCGCGCGAGCAGCGGCTCGCCACTGTCGATGACGTATTCGGTCAGACCATTGGCCCGTTGGCGCGGCCGGCGCGCGACGTCGCGTTCGTCGACCGAATACGGGAATTCGAGACGCTGCCCGTCCTGGCTCAGCATCGCGATGTAGAAATTCCGCGCGTACAGCAGCTCGCCGACGATCGCGTGCAGGTCGGCATAGAAGCGTTCGACGCTGCCGGCGGCGACCGACAGTTCGCTGATCCGGTACAGCGCCCGCTGCAGCCGCTCGGCGCGTGCACGTTCGGCGATCTGCGCCTGCAGGCCGAAGTTCGCTTCCTGCAGCTCCTGGGTGCGCGAATCCACGCGGCGCTCGAGTTCGGCGTGCGCCTGCTTGCGGTCGAGGGCGGTGAGGATGTGCTGGGCCACGAATTCGAGCAGCGCCCGGTCGTCCTGGCTGTAGCGGTCCGGCCGGTCGTAGCTCTGCACGACGATGGCCCCTGCGACACGACCGTCGCGCCGCAGCGGCACGCCCAGCCAGTCGGCGCTGTCGGGGCCGTGCAGAAGATCGCCGTCGTCGACACCGTAGGCACGCCGCAGCTGCGCCGACGGCCCCAGCATCGGCTGGCCCCCGCGCAGGAGCGCGATGGTCAGACTGTTGGGCATGTCGCTGACATGCAGTTCCTGCTCGGGATCGGCGACCCATGGATCGAGCGCGTCGACGAAATACAGGAACCGCAGTGTCTCGCTGAGATCGTCGTACAGCACGATGTAGAAATTCTCGGCGGTCATCAGCCCGCCGACGACGCCATGGATGCGCGCCAGCACCTCGCCCATTTCCAGCGACGAACCGGCCAGGTCGGCGATTTCGTACAGCGCCTGCTGCAGCCGCTCGGAGCGCTGCAGGGTCGCGACGATGTGATCGGTGGCCAGCGCATCGAGCGCGGCCAGCAGGCTGTTCGCCGCAAGGCGCGCCCAGGCCGCGCACATTGCATCGTCATGCCCGGCATCGATGGCGACCGCTACACGCGCGCCACCGCGTGAGGCGCTAAGGATGCGCGCGTCTTCGGCGGCCCCATCGTCATCGAGCGCGTTCTGCGCGGCATCCGCCAATGCACGCGATGCGTCACGCGCGTGGATCGTGCCGCGGCCGCCATACGGGCAACGCCAGGCGATCGCGAGCGCCAGCCCGCCAGGCGCGGTGTCGAGAATCTCCCGCGCACGTGCAGCCGCGTCGGCGGACGGCTGGGCGGGCGACTCCGGAAGGTGACGATCGGACACGGGAACTTGGCGGGCGTTGGCTGACGCGAGCATAACCAAATCGTCACATCGATCCGTGCCCGCGACCCCATCTGCGACATCCGCACGTTCGACAGACCATGCACGCGCACGCCGCTCCCGCGTTTCCGATCCGTCCGGTCTTCCCGGCCACGTCCGCAGCACGTAACCTGCAGGCCATGCCCGACATCGCCAGCCAGCAGGAGCCGCCCGGCGACGATGCCCTGATGCAGGCATGGGTCGCGGGCGATGTCGCGGCCTTCGAAACGCTTTACCGCCGGCATCGCGACAAGCTCTACCGGTTTCTCGTCCGCCAGCTGCGCAATGGCGCGCTGGCCGACGAGGTGTTCCAGGACATCTGGCAGCGCGTGATCGCCGCGCGCGCCGACTGGAAACCGGACGCGATGTTCACCACCTGGCTCTACCGCATCGCCCACAATCGCCTCGCCGATCACTGGCGCGCTGCGCAACATCGGCCGCCGCCGCCCGAAGATGCGGACCTGCGCACCGCGCGGATCGTCGATCCCGATTCGCCCGAACGGCAGCTCTCCGAGTTCGAGCAGCGTCGCCAGCTGCAGCTCGCGCTGGAGTCCTTGCCCGAGGTGCAGCGCGAAGTGGTGCTGCTGCGGTTGGAACAGGACCTGACGCTGGAGGAAATCGGCGAGATCACCGGCGTCGGCCGCGAAACTGTGAAATCGCGACTGCGCTACGCGATGGACAAACTGCGCACGTTGCTGAACCCATGAATCGACCCGACCGCGAACCGCTGACGCCCGAAGAACGCATGCTGGCCGACCGCCTGGCACGCGACGGCAGTGCTGCGTCGCCGTCGGCTGCGCTGGATGCGGCGATCCTCGGCGCCGCGCGCGAGGCCGCAGGTGCACCCCCCGTGCAGGCGCAACCCGCGGTCGCGCATCGACGGGTGGCCGCGCGTCGCCGTCGTTGGCCGTTCGCGGCGGGCATCGCCGCATCGCTGGCATTGACGGTCGGCATCGCGTGGCAGTTGCGTCCAGTACCCGATACCGAGATGCAGACAGCGTCCGAGATGCCCGCGGCTGCACCCGCGGCAGACATCGCGCCAGCGCCCGAAATGATGCGTTCCCGCGAGGTCCCGGCACTGCCGCTCGCCGAACCTGCGCCGCCGCCCGCGCAAGCCGTCACCGATGCACCGGCACCTGAGGCGCCGGCCGCAGACGCAGCGCCGGCTGCTGCACCGACACGAAAGGAGACGGTGGCCGCCGAGTCCGCGGACAACGCGTCTTCGGCTGCGGCTGCGAACGTGCAGGCGCCGGCCGAGCGACCGACCGCGTTCGGCGCAGAGATGCACCCGGCCGCTGCACCGCCGCCTCCGCCTGCGATCCCAGCCGCCGCCCAATCTGTGCCCGCACCGCCAGCACCTGCACGCGCACCGCCGCCGGCCCCACCCTCGCCGCCCGCACCCGCGCCGATGCAGGCGCCCGCTGAGTCAGCGGCGCGTCGCGCGGCGCCGGCAGCGCCCGCGCCTGCCGCAGCACGCCAGACACGCGCGGAGTCGCAGGCGCTGATGCTCGACTCGATCGACGACGGTCCCGACGACGGCGATCCGCCCGCGTCGGCCGATGCACCCGAAGTGCGCGCCGCATGGCTGGCGCGCGTGCGCGAACTGCTCGATGCCGGCCGCATCGGCGAAGCCAGGGCGAGCCTGGCCGAATTCCACCGTCGGCATCCGCAGGCCGAACTGCCGCCGGACCTGCGCGCGTTGCTGGACTGATGCCGCTCGATACCCTGGCCGGACCGGTCGACCACACGCTCGAGGTCAAGCACAGCCGTTTCATCGCGTACGCGGCGCCGGTCGACGATCCCGAGGGCGCGGCCGCTTTCATGCAGCAGGTGCACGTCGCCGATGCCACCCACAACTGCTGGGCCTGGCGCATCGGTGACCAGTACCGCTCCAGCGATGATGGCGAACCGGCCGGGACCGCCGGCCGGCCGATTCTCGCCGCGATCGATGGCCAGGGCTTCGACCGCATCGCGGTTGTCGTCGTACGATGGTACGGCGGCATCAAGCTCGGCGCCGGCGGCCTGGTCCGCGCCTACGGTGGCTGCGCGGCGGAATGCCTGCGCACCGCGCCGCGCGTTGCGCTGGTCGAGATGGCGACGCTGCGGCTGCATGCACCGTTCGATGCGATCGGCAGCGTGCATGCCGCCCTGCCCGCCGCACGCGCGGTCAAACGCGAAGAAACCTTCGACGCCCACGGCGTGTCCGTGGTGCTGGACCTGCCGGCGGATCGCGTCGACGACTTGAAAACGCGTCTGCGCGATGCCACCCGTGATCGGGTCCGCATCGACGACAATGGCTGATGGCATTCCAATCCCCCCGCACGACGCCTGACGCCGGCGAACCCAAGGCGCGCATCAGCGTGCTCAAGACCCTGTGGCCGTTCGTGATGCGCCAGCGCGGTCTGTTCGCGGCTTGGATGGTCGCGCTGGCGCTGTCGTCGGCGGCGACGCTGAGCCTGCCGCTCGCGGTCAAGCAGATGATCGACCACGGCTTCACCGGTGGCGACCAGATCGACCGCGCGTTCGCGCTGCTGCTGCTCGTCGCGATCGCGCTGGCGGTGTTCACCGCGGCGCGGTTCTTCTTCGTCTCGTTGCTGGGCGAGCGCGTCGTCGCCGATCTGCGCAACCGGCTCTACGGTCATCTGCTCGATCTCGACCAGACCTTCTTCGAGCAGACCCGCAGCGGCGATCTGGTCTCGCGCCTGAGCGCGGATATCGAACTGCTGCGTGCGGTCGTCGGCTCGACGATGTCGGTCGCGCTGCGCAGCACCGTGATGGTGATCGGCAGCGTCGCGATGCTGGTGGTCACCAGTCCGCGGCTCGCAGCGTTCACCCTGATCGGTATTCCGCTGTTTGTGCTGCCGCTGGTGCTGGGCGGCCGCAAGCTGGCGAAGATCTCGCGCCAGAGCCAGGACCGCGTGGCCGATGCCAATGCGCTCGCCAACGAAACGCTGACCGCGATCCGCACCGTACAGGCGCATGCGCGCGAGCCTTGGGAACGCGGTCGCTTCGGTGATGCGGTCGCGCAATCGGTTGCCACCGCGCGCCGGCGCATCGGCCTGCAGTCGATCATCACCGCGGTCGCGATCACGCTGATCTTCGGCGCCGTCGTCGTCGTGCTGTGGTCGGGCGCGCACGACGTCATCGAAGGCCGCATGACCGCCGGCACGCTGGGCCAGTTCGTGCTCTATGCGCTGTTCGGCGCAGGCTCGGTCGGCGCGCTGGCGGAAGTCTGGAACGAACTTCAACGCGCCGCCGGCGGCATGGGCCGGATCGGCGAACTGCTGGTCCAGCATCCCGGCATCCGCGCACCCGATGCGCCGGTGACCTTGCCGGCGCCGGTCCGCGGCGAGCTGCGCTTCGACGACGTGCGCTTCAATTACCCGTCGCGCCCGGACGCGCCGGCGCTGGAGCATTTCAGCCTGCATGTCGCGCCGGGCGAAACCGTCGCGCTGGTCGGGCCGTCAGGCGCCGGCAAGAGCACGGTGCTGTCGCTGCTGTTGCGCTTCCATGATCCGGCCGAAGGTGCGGTCTCGATCGATGGCGTCGACATCCGCGGCCTCGATCCCGCCGCGCTGCGCGACCATCTCGCGTTGGTGCCGCAGTCGCCGACGATCTTCGCCACGAGCGCGCGCGAGAACATCCGCTACGGACGCCTCGATGCCAGCGCTGCCGACATCGAGGCAGCGGCGCGTGCGGCCGAGGCCGATGCCTTCATCCGCGAACTGCCCGACGGCTATGACGCCCAGCTCGGCGAACGTGGTGCGCGCCTGTCGGGCGGCCAGCAGCAGCGCATCGCGATCGCGCGCGCCCTGCTCCGCGATGCGCCGGTGCTGCTGCTCGACGAAGCGACCTCCGCGCTCGATGCGCAAAGCGAGTTCGCTGTGCAGGAGGCGCTGGCGCGGCTGATGGAAGGCCGCACGACGCTGGTCATCGCGCATCGGCTGGCCACGATCCTCAAGGCCGATCGTATCGTGGTCATGGACCGCGGCCGCATCGTCGCCCAGGGCACGCACGCGGATCTGCTGGCGCAGGGCGGGCTCTACGCGGAGCTGGCGCGGTTGCAGTTCATCGACTGAGGTTGCGCGCGAGTCGCCCTTCGACGGGTCTCGCTTCGCGCTACCCGTTCCGCGTGAGCAGTGCCGTGCCGACGGCGTCCACGCCGCGCAGCGATCGCACCGCGTGATCCGCTGCATGCCGCAACATCGCCGGCGCGATGTAGCGGCGATGCACGCCGCTGATCGCGGCCATGTAGAAACGCCCGAACGGATTGCGCGTGCGCACGCGCGTCGCCATCGTGCAGACGACCGCGCCATCGGCCTCGATGCGCACACCGACGCAGGTGCGGAACATCAGATGTCTGTCGTCGGCGCCGAGGATGACTTCAACGCGGCGCCCGTCGTCACTGCGGCGCTCGGACACCACCGGATGCCGGCCGGCGAACTTCAACGGCGCATCGGATGACAGCAGCGAGGATGCAGGACATCCGAGTGGCGAGGTGCGCAGACCCGCGGGCCGCACCAGCACATTGCGCAGCGCCATCAATCGCGACACGCCATCGGGCGGATTCTCGACGAATCCGGCCAGCAGGTGATCCATGACGCGTGCGGGTGTCGCGTTGTGGATCTGCGCCGCATCGAGCCGCAGCGCGACCTGGTCCTCGTGTGCGATACGGCCCGGCAATTGCGATTGCAGCAGCGAATCCGCATCCACGCCGCTCGCGACGACATCGCGTCCGCCGCCATTGTCCGCGCGGAAGCCCGCAGCGGCGCGGCGCTGCGCGATGCCCGCCCGCAGACGCCCCATCGCGCCGCGCACCCCGGCACAGAAGCACGCGGCGATCGACGCCGGCGGTGCATGCAACGACAGTGCCGTGGTCGCGATCGATGCCGGGTTGCGCCATGCCGCCTCGAGCAGCACCTGCACGCCGGGCGTCAGCACTTCGGTCAGCGCGGGAATGTCTGCCCTATTGCCGAGCACGCGTGCCTGTGCGCGGCATCGAGACCGCCGGCGGTCTCATCGGGATGGCAGGACAGCGCGAACAAGGTGGGATGCGGACCGCCCGGACGCACGGCGATGAACTGGTGCCAGGTACCGCCGCCGAAGCGTACCGAGAACAGGCAATCCGGTGGCACTTCGACCACATGCAATGCATCGAGGAACGCGCGCGGATCGGCATCGAGCTGCGCCTGCGACGCGGTCGAGAACCGCAAATGCGCGCCGGCGCTGCCGGACACCGCGGTGAACATGCGGTTGCCGACGTGGCGATGGAACGGGTGCCCGTTCGCGCCGACGCCGAAGGTGTACAGCGACGAGGGATCGCCACGCGCGAGATCCATCGCACCGAGCCGCGTGGACGGCTCGTCCAACGCATCGACGAAAGCCGGATGGGCCCGTTGCCGACGCAGCGCATCGCCGATCGCGACATCCCCCTGCCCCGGCGCGAACTGCGCGATCAGCGTGACTTCGACCGGCAGTCCACCGCAGTGTGACGGCAGACGCACCGACGGAAACGTCGACGACGCACGGATTGCGGTCAAGCCCGCGCGCGCAGTCGATTCAGCACGCAGCGCGTCGCCGCTCACCGTGTTCAACCCGCACCCGCCTTGCGACGCTCCCGCTTGAGCGGACGCCCCACCGGACACACCTCCGCCGCCCATGCGAAAATCGTGTTCGCAAGCCGGTCCGGCACCAGCCGGAAGAACACGAACTGGCCGCGCTTGTCGCGCTCGATCAGACCGGCCTCTTCCAGCACCCGCAGATGCCCGGACAACGCCGGTTTGCTGAACTCGAAACGCGCGCCGATCTCGCCCGCGGTGAGTTCGCCGGCATTGAGATACGCCAGTATCTGGCGGCGCGGCGTCGATGCGAGGGCTTCGAATACCCGTTCCATGGCGGAATCCAGTTAACTAATTACCTAATTAATTACGCCGTTACTGCTGTGGCGTCAAGTCGTTTCGATTCGAGCCGCGCGCAGCTGCGCAGCCCGGCTGTGCCTTGCCGCTTGAGACTGTCGAGCTTCGACTCGCTTACCGCTGTCTCTCCGGCTTCGATCTCCGCACTGGAGCGTTGGCTTCGGCTTCGGCTCTGGTCTTGGCTTACGCGTTTGATTTGAATCGAGCCGTAAAGCGAGCCGAGCATCGCAGGGCGGCGGGGTCGAAGAGCAGCCCATGTCTGAGCGCAGCGAGTTTGGGCTGCGTGCCCCGTCGCCCGAGAAGCGCAGGGGACCGCCGCGGCTGTATCGCGGCGGATCGCGTCCGGCGAAGGGACCTTTTGGTTCCTTTTGGGTCCATCCAGAAGGAACTCGGGCGAAAGCCCTGCACTTGCATGAGGCTCTACGCTCGTCGCTTTGCGGCGTCGATGTTCGGGGCGAGTCAGACGAATCAATCGCAGAAGCGAAGATCAAAGACAGGGCTTCCGCGCTGTCGCACGGCTTACTTTTGTCTTGGCAAAAGTAAGCAAAACCGTCTTCGCCGGACGCGAGCCGATGCGATGAAGCCGCATCGGTCCCCTCCGCTCCTCGCCTGACGCGGCACGCAGCCCAAACTCGCTACGCTCAGACATGGGCTGCTCTTCGGCCACGTCAGGCTCCGGTGCTCGGCTCGCTTTACGGCTCGATTGAAGTCAAAGGCTGAAAGCCGAAGCCGAAGCCGAAGCCGAAGCCGAAGCCGAAGCCACAGCGGAGCAGAAGCAGAAGCAGAAGCGGAAACAGGAGCAGGAAGCCTGAAGCGTGCGCGACAACGAAAAGCAGGCAGACGCGCTATTACTTCGTCGAAACTCCTGACACCCGAAACGCTCCCAACGCATCTACAAAAGCCGGCGCCAACGCCATCGACCCGAACACCCCCTGCTGCGTGCCACTGAGCACCCGCAACATATGCCCCCGCCCACCCGGCAGATTCCCCATCGGTCGGAACGCGACATCGCGCGCCTTCGCGATCACGTCGCGCTCGGACTGGAACACCGGCGTCAGCCAACGGCTCCAGAACTGGTAGATCGCAACATGCCGTCGACGCACGCGCGCATACGTGTCCAGCGCATCCGGCAATGCCTGCCCCCGCAACGCATCACGCAAGGCTTCGGCATCGAGCAACGCCATATTGACGCCTTGCCCCAGCTGCGGGCTCATTGCGTGCGCGGCGTCGCCGAGCAGGACCCAGCGGCCGCGATGCCACTGCGTCAGCGTGACGTCGCGGTAGGTCGCGCGTGCGAGGTGTGCGTGCGTCGTCGTGGCACTGAGCAGTCGCGCGGCTTCGGGCCAGATCGCGGTGACCGTGTCGCGCCAGTCATCGAGCGCGGCGGACTGCCAGCCGTCGAAGGCAGCGATCGGCAGGCTCCAGAAGAAGCTCAGACGCTGTGTCGTATCGCCCGGGCGTGTGCCGACCGGCAGCAGGCCGATCATCCTGCGTGCGGCGACGTAGCGTTGGCGGAGCTCGTTCACATGCGGCCAGTCGTCGGCATCAATCAGACACCACAACGCGCCCCAGGGATACACCGCGTCGCGCCGCACGCCACCGAGCCGGCCACGCAGACGCGAGGCGGCACCGTCGGCGGCGATCACCAGATCGAACGGGCCGTGCCGTCCGCCATCGGCATCGCACAGCCAGCGATCGTCGGTGTCGTCCGGCCCTTCGATGGTGATGCCGGCATGCAGGCGCACGTCGGCGTCGCGTGCCTGGTCGAGGATCGAGAACAGCGCGCCGCGCTGCAGGCCGACGCCGCACAGGCGCGCGTCGAGTGCGGCGTAGCGCATGTCCATGACCGCGCGGCCGCAGGGCGTCTCGCCGTACAGCCGATCGACACGCGCGCCATGCGCGAGCACCTGGTCGAGCAGTCCCATGCGCCACAGCACCTGCAGGCCGGTGGGTTGCAGCAGGAAGCCCGCACCGACCGGGCCCGGCTCGGGCGCACGTTCGAAGACCTCGATGCGATGGCCATCGCGTGCCAGCAACACCGCTGCGGCCTGTCCGGCCGTGCCGTAACCGACGATGGCGATACGCAATGACGTCATGACGGCTCCGCAGCGGGGCGGCCAGCATATCCGGCGCGCTGCGGATTCCGGCAGTCGCATGCCTCGCGCGCCATAAAAAAAGGGCCGCCCTGTTGCGGGGCGGCCCTCGTGGATCAGTCGAACGTGCGGTCAGTGCGCCGGTCGTTCGTCGCCGTCGTGTTCCAGCTGGCGATCACGCTCGCGTGCCGCTTCCAGACGCGGATCCGGCTCGTCGAGTTTGTCGCCCAGCACGCGGCGCACGATGATGAAGAACACCGGGATCAGCAGCAGGCCGAGGAAGGTCGCGAACAGCATGCCGCCGATGACGCCGGTGGCCAGCGCATGACGTGCGCTGGAACCCGCACCGCTCGACAGCGCCATCGGCGTGACGCCCATGATGAAGGCGAACGAGGTCATCAGGATCGGGCGGAAGCGCAGGTTCGCCGCCTCGATCGTCGCATCGCGCAGCGTCTTGCCTTCCTTGTACTGCTGCACCGCGAACTCGACGATCAGGATGGCGTTCTTCGCCGCCAGACCGATCACCGTCACCATGCCGATCTTGAAGAAGATGTCGTTCGACAGGCCCGGACGCAGCATCGTGAAGACCACCGCGCCGAGGATGCCCAGCGGCACCACCAGCAGCACCGCGACCGGGATCGACCAGCTCTCGTAGAGCGCGGCCAGACACAGGAACACCACCACCACCGACAGCAGCAACAACAGCGTCGCCGTGTTGCCCGCGATGATCTCCTGGTAGGACATGCCCGCCCAGTCGTAGCCGAAGCCTTCCGGCAGTTCGTTCTCGACGATCTCCTCCATCGCGGCCATCGCCTCACCCGTACTGCGACCAGGCGCCTGCGAACCGACGATGTTGATCGCCGAATAGCCGTTGTAACGCGTCAGCGACGGCGTGCTCGCGCCCCACTCCGGCTTCACCACCGTGCTCAGCGGAATCATCGTCGGCGTGCCGTCGGGATTCGTCGACGTCGTGCTCGGCGTGTAGAAGCGGCCGATCGAACCCGGCTCGGTGCGGTACTGCGCATCGGCCTGCATGTTGACGCGCTTGATGCGGCCGTCGGACACGTAGTCGTTGACGTAGACCGGCGCCAGCATCAGCTGGATCGCGCCGTAGATGTCGGTCACCGACAGGCCCATCGACTGCGCCTGCACGCGGTCGACGTGCAGCTGCAGCTGCGGCGCATCTTCCAGCGTGTTCGGGCGTACGCCCTGCAGCACGTCGGTCTTCTGCGCAGCCGCGCCCAGCAGCTGGTTGCGTGCCTGCTGCAACGCCGCGTTGCCGGCGCCGGTGCGGTCCTGCAGGTACATGTCGAAGCCGCCGAACTGGCCCAGACCCTGCACGGTCGGCAGGTTCACGACGAAGATCGTCGCGTCCTGCACGCCCTGCAGCGCGCCGTTGGCCTCGCCGAGGAAGCCGTTGATGTCGACGTCGCGCTCGCCCCAGTCCTTGAGCTTGATGAAGCCCATGCCGACGTTCTCGCCCTGGCCGACGAAGCTGAAGCCCGCGACCTGCAGCATCGCCTCGTACGACGGGTTCTGCTCAAGACGTGCGCGCACGTCCTCGAACACCGCATTGGTCCGCTGCAGGGTCGAGCCGGGCGGCAGCTGCACGATCGCCAGCGCATAGCCCTGGTCCTCGTCGGGCACGAAGCTCGACGGCAGCCGGATGTAGAGGAACGCACAGACCACGCACAGCACCGCGAACACCGCCATCCAGCGCGGCGCATGCTTTACGGCGCTGCCGATGTGGCCGACGTAGGTCGCGTTGACCTTGTCGTAGTACTTGTTGAACGTGCGGACGACGACGTTGTCCTTGCGCTCGCCGGGCGGTGCATGCTGCTTGAGGAAGGTCGCGCACAGCGCCGGCGTGAAGCCCAGCGCGAGGAAGGCCGAGAAGCCCATCGCGACCGCGATCGTGATCGCGAACTGCTTGTAGATCTCGCCCGAGGCGCCGCCCTGCAGCGCGCTGGGAATGAACACCGCGGCCAGCACGACGGTGATCGCGACGACGGCGCCGGTGATCTGGTCCATCGCCTTCATCGTCGCCTCGCGTGGCGGCAGATGTTCCTCCGCCATGATGCGTTCGACGTTCTCGATCACCACGATCGCGTCATCGACCACGATGCCGATCGCCAGCACCATCGCGAACAACGTCAGCTGGTTGATCGTGTAGCCGAGCATGCTCAGGCCCAGGAACGTGCCGAGCAGCGCGATCGGAATGACCAGCGTCGGGATGATCGTCGCGCGCAGGTTCTGCAGGAACAGCAGCATCACCAGGAAGACGAGGATCACCGCCTCGATCAGGGTCTTGATGACCTCCTTGATCGACAGCGTCACGAACGTGGTGGTGTCGTAGGGCTTGAACCACTCGATGCCCTGCGGGAACGAGGGCTGCAGTTCGTCCATGCGCGATTCGACCGCCGTGGCCACCGTCAGCGCGTTCGCGCCGGGCAGCAGCTGGATCGCGAACGCACCGGTCGGCTGGCCGTTGTACTTGGTGTCGAAGCCGTACCCCGATGCGCCGATCTCGACGCGTGCGACGTCTTTCAAACGTACGGTTGCACCGTCGCTGTCGGCGCGCAGGATGATGTTCTCGAACTGCTCGGGCGTGCTGAAACGACCTTCGGCCGAGACGGTCGCGGTGAAACCCTGGCCTTCCGGCGCCGGGTCGGAACCGACCGAACCTGCTGCGAACTGGACGTTCTGTCCACGCACCGCGGCCATGACCTGCGTCGCCGACATGCCGTAGCCCTGCAACTGGTCCGGGTTGAGCCAGATGTTCATGGCGTACTCGGAACCGAACTGCTGGGTACTGCCGACGCCGGGCACGCGCGCGATCTGCTCGAGCACGCGCGAACCGATCAGATCGTTGAGCTGGTTGCGGGTGACCGTCGTGTCTTCCGAGCGCAGACCCACCACCATCAGGAAGCCGGCGTTGGCCTTGGCCACGACGACGCCCTGCTGCACCACTTCACTGGGCAGGCGTGGCGTGGCCAGCGAGACCTTGTTCTGCACCTGCACCTGCGCGATGTCCGCATCGGTACCGGTTTCGAAGGTCAACGTGACGCTGGCGCGGCCGGACGAACTCGACGTCGAACTGAAGTACAGCAGGTTGTCGATACCGGTGAGCTGCTGCTCGATGACCTGTGTGACCGCGCGTTCGGTGGTGTCGGCGCTGGCGCCGGGATAGGTCGCCGAGACGGTGACCTGCGGCGGTGCGACGCTCGGATACGACTCCACGCCCATGTTCAGCAGCGAGATCACGCCTGCGAGCGAGATCAGAATGGAGACGACCCAGGCGAAGACCGGGTGGTTGATGAAAAACTTGGGCATGGCGGATCAGTCCTGCGTGTCGTTCGCAGCGGGCGCCTGGCCGGCGGCCTCCTGCGTCGGTGCCGCGGCCGCGTCGCCGGGCGCCGCGGGTGCGGTGGCCTCGCCTGCGGGCTGCGCCGCCGGCGCTGCACCTGCGGCCGCGCCGGGCGCCGCCTGCGCCTTCGCCTGCTCGGGCGTCCACGGCTTGGGCGCGACCACCGCATCGGGACGTGCCTTCGGCACGCCGCTGACGATCACGCGGTCACCGGCCACCAGGCCGTCGGTGATCACCCACTGGCCACCCTGTGCGCGGTCGGTGCGGACCGACTTGCGGACGACCTTGTCGCCTTCGCCCGCGACCAGCACGTAGGCGGTGTTGGCATCGCGCAGCACGGCGGCCTGCGGCACCAGGAACACGCCGCTCTGCTGGCCCATGTTCGCGCGCAGCGTCACATAGACGCCGGGCAGCAGACGACGATCGGGATTCGGCAACGTCGCGCGCAGCTGGATCGCACCCGATGCCGGATCGACCACGTCGCCGGAAAAGTCCAGCGTCGCCAGCTGGTCGTGCACGGTGCCGTCGCCGAGGACGATCTCGACCTGGCCGCCACCAGCGTCGCGGTCCAGCGGCAGTGCGCGGATGCGAGCGAACTCGCCTGCGCTCATCGAGAAGTTGATGTACAGCGGATCGATCTGGTCGACGGTGGTCAGCAGCGTGGAATCTCCCTGCCCGACCAGCGCGCCCTCGGTGACCTGCTGCTTGCCGGCGCGGCCCGAGATCGGCGCGCGCACAGTGGCGTAACCCAGGTTGATCTGCGCGGTCTGGGTGGACGCGCGGGCGGCCTGCAACGCGGCTTCGGCACTGCGCTCGGCGGCGAGTGCGTTGTCGAGATCGGACTTGGAGATGAAGTTGGTCGGCGCCAGCTGGCGTGCGCGATCCGCGGCGCTCTTGGCGTTGATCGCATTGGCCTGCGCCTGCGCCTGCGCGCCCTGCGCGGTGCCCAAGGCAGCCTGCAACTGCGCGGGATCGATGCGGAACAGCACGTCACCTTCATTGACGTCGCTGCCTTCCTGATAGACCCGGCTTTCGAGCACACCCGGCACGCGAGCGCGCACGTCGGCACTGCGGAACGGCGCCAGACGGCCCACCAGTTCCTGTTCCAGCGCGATGCTCGTGGGCTGGACGGTCAGCACACCGACTTCGGGCGGTGGCGGCGCGGCCTGCTCCTCTTGTTGACCGCAGGCGGAAAGTGCCGCAGCGAGCACGGCAATGGAGAGGAGTCGGCGCATGGGGGAGACCTGGGAGAGGTGGGACGGGATTTACTATACCGACCAGTATAGCTAATCAGGTTGCAGTTCGCACCGTGAAGTAAGTCACTGGTGCGCGTGCGGGCGCGATGCTGCGCCGCAGACGGTGCGAAGCCGGTGAAAGCGAACCTTGCTCACGGAATGAATCAAGTTCATAATCCGCGCCGCTTCTGGTCCATTCAGGTTCAAGATGCCGCCCCTGTCCCCCGCCATCGCGCGCCGCCAGCGTGAGGTCGCAGCGCGTGAACGCACGCTGCTCGATACCGCGCAGGCGCAGATCCAGCGCGACGGGCTGCTGTCGCTGCAGATGGCGCGCGTGGCCGAGGAATGCGGCTATGCGATTGGCACGCTGTACAAACATTTCGCCAGCAAGGAAGACCTCCTGATTGCGTTGGCGACGCGCAACAGCCTGGATCGCGTGGAGCTGTTCGAACGCGCCGCGAAATGGAACGGCCCGACCCGCGAACGCATGCTCGCCGTGGCGCTTGCGGACATGCTGATCATCCGCGAACAGCCCGAGCACTTCCGCCTGGCCCAGTTCGTCTGGACCGATGTGGTGTGGGGCGCGGCCTCGAACGAGAGCCGGCGGCGCGCGCTCGAAGCCTGCGAGCCGCTCAGTTCACTCATCGACGGCATCGTCGCCGAGGGCCGTGCCCGCGGTGAGCTGCCGGCCTCGGTGCTGTCGGTCGGCGCGATGACGATGGGCCCCTGGATGATGACCGTCGGCATGCATGCGCTCGTGCAGCAACAGGGTCTCGTGGACACCGCCGTGACCGGCGATCCCTATCGCCTGCTGATCCGCCAGCTGCAGTACCTGTTCAACGGTTACCGCTGGCAACCGGTGTTCGACGCCGAGGACGATGCCGCGCTCGATGCGCTGATCGCCCGCGTCAGCCGCGATGTTTTCGATACCGACTGGTCCAGCATCACGCCAGACCTCCCGCCTTCCCTTCCTCTTTCCTGACGGAAACCGCCATGTCCAGGACCGAAACCCAATCCACGCAGCGCAAACCGCGTCCCCGTTTGCGAATGATCGTGATGCTGATCCTCGTCGCCGTGATCTTCGGTGGCGTCTTTCTGGCCAAGGCCCTGATGGGCAAGGGCATGAACGATTTCTTCGACAACATGCCGCAGCCGCCGGTCGCGATCACGACCTACGACGCCGCGCAGCAGTCGTGGTCGACGCCGCTGGAGGCGGTCGGCACGCTGGTCGCGGTCAATGGCACCGACGTCACCACCGAAGCCGGCGGCGTGGTCCGCAAGCTGTCGTTCGAGCCCGGCCAGCCGGTCAAGGCCGGCACCGTGCTGGTGGAACTCAACACCGACAACGAACTCGCGGTGCTGCGTTCGAGCGAAGCCGCCGCGCGGCTCGCCATCGTGCAGCGCGACCGCTGGCGCGAACTCGGCGAGACGCAGCTGGTGTCGAAGGCCGAAGTCGAAGAACGCGCGACGCAGGCGGCGACGTCGATCGCGCAGGTCGAGGCGCAGCGTGCCCTGATCGCGCAGAAGACCATCCGCGCGCCGTTCGATGGCGTGCTGGGCATCCGCAAGGTCAACCTGGGCCAGTTCATCTCGCCGGGCACGCCGATCGTCGGCCTGCAACAGCTCGATCCGATCTTCCTCGACTTCACCCTGCCCGAGCAGCAGCTGCCGCTGATCAATACCGGCGCGACGCTGCAGGCAGTCGTCGACTCGCTGCCGGGTGAGCAGTTCGAAGGCACGATCACCGCGATCGAGCCGTCGGTCGATGCCGGCACACGCAACTTCATGGTGCAGGCCACGCTGGCCAATCCGGACGGCAAGCTGCGCCCGGGTGCGTTCGCGCGTGTCGGCCTCGCGGTCGGCGGCGAGCAGGACGTGGTGGTGATTCCGCAGACCGCGGTCACCTTCAATCCCTACGGCAATGCGGTGTACGTGGTGTCCGAGAAGCCGGTCGATCCGGAAGCGCCCAAGGCCGAAGGCGACGACGCGCAGCAGGGCCCGACGCTGATCGTGCGCCAGCGCTTCATCAAGACCGGCGCAACCCGCGGCGATCTGATCGCGGTGACCGATGGACTCAAGCCCGGCGAGCGTGTCGCGACCAGCGGCCTGCTCAAGCTGCGCAACGATGCCGTGGTGACGATCAACAACCGCGTGCAGCCGAGCGCGGACGCCGCGCCGACGCCTGAAAACCGTTGAGCGGTCACCGCTTCCCGATCGATGTGTCCGGGCGCCCTGCGCCCGCCCCGCTCCCTGACCCGCGCGACGCCGCGCGGGGGAGACCGAGATGAAATTCACCGACATCTTCATCCGCAAACCCGTGCTGGCGATGGTCGTCAGCCTCTTCATCCTGCTGTTCGGCCTGCGCGCGTTCTCCGAGCTCAACGTGCGCCAGTACCCCGAGCTGCAGAATGCGGTCGTCAACATCAGCACGACCTACTTCGGCGCCGACGCCGATCTGATCCAGGGCTTCATCACGACGCCGCTGGAACGTGAAGTCGCGAGCGCCGAGGGCATCGACTATCTGACCTCGACCAGTTCGGCCGGCGTCAGCGTGATCCAGGCCTATATCCGGCTGGACTACGACCCGAACGAAGCGCTCACGCAGATCGCGGCCAAGGTCAACAAGCTGCGCAGCGAACTGCCGGCCGAGTCGGAAGATCCGGTCATCGACCTGCAGCAGGGCCAGCAGGTCGCGGCGATGTACGTTTCGTTCGCCAGCGACGCGCTGAACGACAACCAGATCACCGACTACCTCACCCGCGCCGTCGAACCGACGATCGCGACGATCCCCGGCGTGCAGCGTGCCGAGATCATGGGCCCGGGTTCGTTCGCGATGCGCGTGTGGCTGAAGCCCGATCGCATGACCGCGCTCGGCGTCACCGCGAGTGACGTGTCGACCGCGCTGCAGTCCAACAACGTGCTGTCCGCGCTGGGCTCGACCAAGGGCCAGATGGTCTCGGTCGATCTGACCGCGCGCACCGATCTGCGCACGCCCGAGGAGTTCCGCGCGCTCGTCGTGCGCGAGGCCGATGGCGCCATCGTGCGGCTCGGCGACATCGCGGATGTCGTGCTGGGTTCGGAGAACTACGGTTCGTCGGTGCGCATCAATGGTGCCGCGGCGACGTTCATGGGCATCTATGTCTCGCCGGATGCGAACGCGCTCGACGTGATCGCCGAGGTGCGCAAGGCCTGGGACGAGGAGATCGTGCCGCAGTTGCCGGAAGGCATCGAGGCGACGATTCCCTACGACAGCACCGAGTCGATCCAGGACGGCATCAACGAAGTCATCCGCACGATCATCGAGGCGGTGATCATCGTCATCGTGGTGATCTACCTGTTCCTCGGCTCGTTCCGCAGCGTGCTGATTCCGGCGGTCACGGTGCCGCTGTCGCTGGTCGGCGCCCTGTTCCTGATGCTGCTGATGGGCTTCACGATCAATCTGCTGACGCTGCTGGCGATGGTGCTGGCCATCGGCATCGTGGTCGATGACGCGATCATCGTGCTGGAGAACATCCACCGCCACATCGAAGAAGGCATGACGCCTTACGACGCGTCGATCCGCGGCGCGCGCGAACTCGCGTGGCCGGTGGTCGCGATGACCACGACGCTGATCGCGGTGTACCTGCCGATCGGTTTCCAGGGCGGTCTGACCGGCGTGTTGTTCACCGAATTCGCGTTCACCCTGGCAGGCGCGGTGTTCCTGTCGGGCATCATCGCGCTGACGCTCACGCCGATGATGTGCGCGAAGATCCTCAAGCCGCACGGCGAGCACAGCAAGAGCCGGCTCGAAAAGTGGCTCGACCGCCGCTTCGACGCGCTGCAGCAGGGCTACCAGCGCAAGCTGCATGGCGCGCTGCAGACGCGCGCGGTGATCCTGACCTTCGGCGTCATCGTGCTGGTCTCGTGCGTGTTCCTCTACATCGGCGCGCCCAAGGAACCGGCGCCGCCGGAAGACGAGGGCTTCGTGTTCGCGATCGGCAGCGCCGATGCGGCCAGTACGCTCGACTACGTCGAGGGCTACACCGAAGAGATGACCGCCGTCGTCGAGCAGATTCCCGAGATCAACGACTTCTTCCTGTTCAACGGCGGCATGGGCGGCATGGGCGGCAGCAACAGTGCGATGGGCGGCTTCGTCATGAAGCCGTGGAGCCAGCGCGAGCGCTCGACCAACCAGATCCTGCAGCAGGACCTGCAGCCCAAGCTCGCCGAGATCACCGGCCTGAACATCTTCGCGCTGGTGCCGCCGTCGCTGCCGTCGGCCGGTGGCGATGGGGGTGGCGAATTCCTGATCGGCGGTATCGGCTCGCTGGAGCAGCTGTCGGAAATCGCGGACGAGGTGGTCGCACGCGCGCAGGCCAGCAGTCGCTTCATCTTCCTCGACAAGGATCTGAAGATCGACAAGCCGCGTGTGGAGGTGCAGATCGATCGCGACAAGGCGGCGCTGCTCGGCATCGACATGCGCACCCTCGCGGCCGACATGAGCGCGCTGCTGGCCGGCGGTTACGTCAACCGCTTCTCGATGCAGAACCGCTCCTACCGCGTGATCCCGCAGGTGCAGCGCAGCGACCGGCTCAACGCCGAACAGCTGGGCAACTACTACACCCGCACCCGCGACGGCGATCTGATTCCGCTGTCGACGGTGATCTCGTTCAAGGAGAGCGCGCAGCCGCAATCGCTCAAGCGCTTCCAGCAGCTCAACGCGGTGGGCATCACTTTCGCGCCGCGTCCTGGCGTGACCAAGGGCGAGGCGCTGCGCGTGCTCGACGAGATTGCCGCCGACGTGCTGCCGCAGGGCTACAGCGTGGACTACGCCGGCGAGTCGCGGCAGTTCAAGCAGGAAGGGACGACGATGCTGATCACCCTCGCCTTCGCGCTGGTGATCATCTTCCTGGTCCTGGCTGCGCAGTTCGAGAGCTTCCGCGATGCGGTGATAATGCTGGCCACGGTGCCCATGGCGATCAGTGGCGCGCTGCTGGTACTCAATGCGCTGGCATTGCTGTCGGGCGTTCTGCAGTTCGCCGGCATCGAGGCCTTTCCCGGCATGTCGATCAACATCTACACGCAGGTGGGCCTGGTGACGCTGGTCGGCGTGATCTCCAAGCACGGCATCCTGATCGTGGAGTTCGCGAACAAGCTGCAGGTCAACGAAGGCGTGTCGAAGGCCGAGGCCATCGAACGCGCCGCTGCGATCCGACTGCGTCCGGTGCTGATGACCACCGCCGCGCTGGTATTCGCGATGGTGCCGCTGCTGATCGCCAGCGGCCCCGGCGCTGCGGCCCGCTTCTCGATGGGCCTTGTGATCGCTGCCGGCATGTCGATCGGCACCGCGTTCACCCTGTTCGTGCTGCCGGCGTTCTACCTGCTGCTGGCCCGCGACCACAGCCACGATCGCGAGGCAACGGAAGCACAGAAGGCGGAACGTCGCGACGACGACGATCTGACGCCGGCGCCGCAGGAGCACTGAGTTCCGGCGACAGATGACACGGAAAAGGCGCGGCTTCGGTTGGGCCTTTTCTTTTGTGGGTTATCGAATTCCATCAGATGGCGATGATGGATTTCGCTGCGCTCTACCCATCCTACGGTGGGAGTGCCGGCGCGTTCTTAGGATGGGTAGTGCGCCAGCGAAGCCCATTGCGCAACTCGCTAAAGGGTCGCGATCCACTCCGCATCGGGCGACAACGGCGCAGGCGGATCGCTCTCGCCCGAAACGAACGGCAACACTCCGAGACACGGCGCGGGCAAGGCCTCCGACAGCAGACCGACGTAATCGTCCGCACGTGCGAAGTCCGGATCGATGCGGTTGCCGATCCACCCGACCAGCCGACAGCCGTCCGCCTCGATCGCACGCGAGGTCAGCCGCGCATGACTCAGGCAACCGAGCTTCAATCCGACCACCAGCACCACGGCGCCGCCAAGCTGTCGCGCGAGATCCCGGTGTTCGAGCCCTTCCGCCAGCGGCGCATCCCAGCCGCCGGCGCCTTCGACCAGCACCACGTCCGCATTCGAGGCGAGCCGCGCATGCGCGGCATACAGCGCCGCGATGTCGACCGTCACACCGGCGGCGATTGCCGCCAATGTCGGCGCCGTCGGCTCCGGCAACGCGACCGGATTGATGTCGGGATAGTCGGGTCGCGGATCGCTGGCCGCCTGCAAAGCGAGCGCATCTTCGTTGCGCCAGCGCCCGTCGATCCAGTCGCAGCCGCTGGCGATCGGTTTCATGCCGACCGCGCGCAGACCGTTCGCACGCAGTGCGTGCAGCAGGGCCACGCTCGAATGGGTCTTGCCGATGCCGGTATCGGTGCCGGTCACCAGAAAGCTGCGTGCGCTCATGCGGGGTCCGGCGTCATGCGCATCTGCATTTCAGGGCGCGAGACTTGCGTGCCGCTCAAGCGGAAAGCGTACACATCGCGCGGTAGCACGTCAGGTCCATCAAGCCCCTGCGGGGCCGCTGCTACACTCCGCGGCATGTTCACGTCATCTCCCCTGACCGGCTCCAAGGCCGAACAGTATGCCGCGCTGGCGGCACAGGCACGGGCGCTGCTGCATGGCGAACGCGATTCGATCGCTAACGCGGCGAACCTCTCGGCGCTGGTCTATCACGCGCTGCCGGATCTCAACTGGGTCGGCTTCTATCTCTTCGACGGCACGGAACTCGTGGTCGGCCCGTTCCAGGGTCTGCCGGCCTGCGTGCGCATTCCGCTCGACAAGGGTGTCTGCGGCGCCGCGGCGCGCACGCGCACGACGCAGCGCATTGACGACGTCCATGCCTTTCCCGGTCACATCGCCTGCGACAGCGCCTCGCGTTCGGAAATCGTCGTACCGCTGCACATCGGCGAGCGCCTGATCGGCGTGTTCGACATCGACAGTCCGGTGCCGGCGCGTTTCGACGTTGAAGACCAGACAGGCATCGAGTCCCTCGCCGCCCTCTATCTCGAATCACTGCGATGACCGCACCGACGCCGCTCAAGCTGCGCAACATCGGACCCAAGTCCGCGGCCTGGCTGCGTCAGGTCGGTCTGCGCACGCGCGAGGATCTGGAAGCGGCGGGCGCGGTGGATGCGTTCGTCAAGGTGCGTCGCGCCGGTTTCAAGCCCAGCCTCAATCTGCTGTACTCGCTGGAAGGCGCGTTGCTCGACTGCCACTGGCAGGACGTGCCCGAGGCGCGCCGCCTGCAACTGGTCGAAGCCGCCGAGGCCGCGACTGCACTGTTGCCCGATCCGCGCGCGCGCCAGGCCGCCGGCCCGGTCACGACGACTGTGAGCGACCCGGTCGAGTCCGAATCGCCGCTGGACAGGCTGTTCGACCGGCACGACGACTGACCGCGACACCGGCGCGTACTGCCCGCGCCCGCTGCCCCGCGCTCACGTACAATCCGCGCCAGCTTCATGGTGACCCGCCGGCGCATCGCCGCCCGGGTTGAAACGGGAAGCCGGTGACGCGCGTTTGCGCCAGCCCGGCACTGCCCCCGCAACGGTAAGCGTGTTCAAGGCATCGCATCCGCCACTGTGCTTCTGCACGGGAAGGCGCGACGCCCCGGGAGACATCCCACGCGCGAGTCCGGAGACCGGCCACGAAGCCTTCTTCGATTGCGATGCGGCGGGCATTGCGGCGGCGTTCCGGACGGCTTCATGCGCGTCCGGCCGGCAGCCGTGTCCGTCCTCGTGATCTCCCGACACCCCGCGTGCGTGGGCGCACGCGACAAGGAGACTGCAATGCCGTTCCGCACCCTGACCGTGGCGATCGTCGCCGCGCTCGCTTCGCCATTCGCTGCTGCGGCGACCGCCGCCGACGCGCGCGATCTCGACACCGTGCTCGTCACCGCCAACCGCAGCGCAAGTACGCTCGGCGACACCATCGTGCCGGCCCAGGTCATCGATCGCGCCGAGATCGAACGCACCCAGGCGCGCGACCTGCCCGAACTGCTGCGCGGCCGCGCCGGCATCCAGATCGGCAACCAGGGCGGTCCCGGCAAGCTGTCGACGGTGTTCATGCGCGGCAGCGAATCCGACCATGTGCTCGTCCTCGTCGATGGTGTCCGTGTCGGCTCCGCCACCGCGGGCCTCACTTCCTTCCAGGACCTGCCCGTCGACCAGATCGAGCGTATCGAGATCGTTCGCGGACCGCGTTCCAGCCTGTACGGCTCGGAAGCCATCGGTGGCGTCATCCAGATCTTCACCCGCCGCAACACCGGCGCAATCACCCCGCACGCACGCATCGGCGTGGGCAGCCACCACCTTCGCGAAGCGAGCGCAGGCATCGGTGGCCGCACAGGCCGCGGATGGTTCGGTGTCGACGCGGCCTTCCAGCGCACCGATGGGATCGACAGCTGCCGAGGGTCGGGCACGCTGTTCCAGGGCTGCTTCGTCGATGAGCCTGATCGTGACGGGTACCGCAATCGCTCGCTCAGTGCGCGTGGCGGCGTCGAGCTCACGCAGGGACTGACGCTCGAAGGCAACCTGCTCCACGCCGACGCGGTCAATGAGTACGACGGCAGCGTGTTCGGCGGCAATGAAGCGAACAACACGCAGCAGGTCGCGGGCGGCAAGTTGACCTATTCGCCCTCCGGCGCGGTCACGCTGACCGCACAGGCCGGTCGTGCATATGACAAAGCGACGTCGTTCTTCCGCGACATCGATGCAGGCACGCGCGTCGACGTCGGCCACATCGACACCCGTCGCGATACCGCGTCGGTGCAGGCCGATTTCGGTCTGGCGCCGACCCAGCGCTTCTCGCTCGGCTTCGACTGGATGTCCGACAACATCGAGAGCGACACCGACTATGCGTTGACCTCGCGCAACAACTTCGCCGTGTTTTCCGATTACACGGCGCGATTCGGCGCGCATCGCGTGCAGGCCGGCGTGCGTCACGACGACAACGAGCAGTTCGGCGGCCATACCACTGGCAGCCTTGGCTGGGGTCTGGATTTCGACCATGGCCTGCGCCTCAATGCCAGCGCCGCGACCAGCTTCAAGGCGCCGACGTTCAATGATCTCTATTTCCCCTTCGGCAGCGGCAATCCGGATCTCGAGCCCGAACGTGCGAAGACCGCCAACCTTGGCCTCGCGCAGTACGGCGACAACTGGAACTGGTCGATCAACGCGTTCGAAAGTCGCGTCGACGATCTGATCTTCCTCGACAGCAACTTCGTCCCGCAGAACATCCAGGAAGCGCGCATCCGCGGCGCCGAGCTGACGTTCGCGACCACGCTTGCCGGCTTCGACCTGTCGACCGAACTGAGCCACGTCGATCCGCGCGACCGCAGCGACAACTTCAACAACGGCAACCTGCTCGCCCGTCGTGCGCGCAACAGCGGCCGTCTCGACATCGACCGCAGCTTCGGCGAGTTCCGCATCGGCACCACGCTGCGCGCCAGCAGCAGCCGCTACGACAACGCCGCCAATACGGTGCGCGTCGCCGGCCACGGCACGCTGGACCTGCGCGCCGCGTGGGCGTTCAACCCCGACTGGACGCTGGAAGCCCGCGCGACCAACGTGCTCGACAAGAACTACGAGACCGTGAACTGGTACTACCAGCCCGGTCGCGAGTACGGTCTGGCGCTGCGCTGGTCGCCGGTCACGCGCTGATCCAGGCGCGGCGCAGGCCGCGTTTCGCGTCACTCCACACGGCCGTCGCATGACGGCCGTGTGCGTTTCGGGGGGCAGGTTTTACGGCGAATTTATGCCGCAAGGCCGCCGGGTGCATGGAGACTTTATGCGCGCCGGGCGGACCATGCGCGGCATCGGCGGAACGGTTCCGCCCTGGATGCCACGATGTCCACCCGGTTCTGTCCGCGACGCCCGCACGCCGTCGCCTGTGCCCTGCTCACGCTGCTGACCGCATCCGCGGCGCAGGCCCATGATGTCAGCGGCACGGCCGCGCTGACCTCCGATTACGTCTGGCGCGGCACCAGCCAGAGCAACGAACGCCCGGCCGTGCAGGCCGGCGCGAAAGTCGCGGGTGATAGCGGCCTGTACGCACAGGTCTGGGCGTCGAGCGTCGAGTTCGCGCCCCAGACGCAGGCCTCGAGCGAGTTCGATCTGATCGCCGGCTGGAGCGGCGCGTTGTCCGACGCCTGGGCGCTCGATGTCAACCTCACCCATTACCGCTATCCGGGCACGACGGTCGATCTCGACTGGACCGAAGCGAACGCGACGCTGACCGTGCAGGACCGCTACTGGCTGCAGATCGGCCACTCGAACGATGCGCTGGCCAGCGATGCATCGGGCACCTATGCCCAGCTCGGCGTGCGCGTACCGCTGGGCGACACGGTCCGGCTCGAAGCGGCTGCCGGCCATTACCGGCTCGACAGCGCCGGCGGCGACAACGACTACACGCATTGGCAGCTCGGCGCCGTCTGGGCGTTCGCCGCGCCATTCGAACTGCGGGTGACCGCGCACGACACCGATGCCGATGCGCAGCGTGTGTTCGACCCGTGGGCCGGCGCTCGCGTGGAAGCGGCGCTGCAGGCCGCGTTCTGATCCGCCCTCCTTCGTCCGCTTCCGACCGGTCCTTCTCATGATCGAATTCCTCATTCCCCTGACGCTCGCGATCGCACTCGCGTGGCCGCTCGGGCGTTACCTCGCCGCGGTGATGCGCGGAGGCGTGGCGCCGGGCGATCGCGTGTTCGCGTGGATCGAACGCCCGCTGTACCGCCTGCTCGGCATCGACCCTGCGCGCGGCATGGACTGGAAGGCCTACGCCGTCGCCTTTCTCGCCAGCAACGCTGTGCTGCTCGGCCTCGCGACGCTACTTTTCATGACCCAGACGTGGCTGCCGCTCAATCCGAACAGCGCGCCCAACATGCGATGGGATCTGGCGCTGCACACGGCGATGTCGTTCCTGACCAACACCAACCAGCAGCACTATTCGGGCCAGGCGCAGCTGTCGCATCTGGCGCAGATGGCCGGCATTGTCGGCCTGCAGGTGGTGACACCGATGATGGGTCTGGCGCTGGTCTCAGCCACGCTGCGTGGCCTGTTTGGCGGACGCGTGAATCGGCAGGACATGGCAGCAGGCGAAGACGGTTCGCCGGTGACGCCTTCGAAACCGGCCAACCGCATCGACATCGGTAACTACTGGGCCGACGTGGTCCGTCCGACCGTGCGCGTGATGCTGCCGCTGTGTCTGCTGTGGTCCCTGCTGCTCACCGCACAGGGCGTGCCTTCGACGCTCGCCGGCGGCCCGGATGCGACGCCCGTCGACGCCAGCGCCGGCATGGCGTCGCAAAAAATCCCGCTCGGCCCGGTCGCGGCGATGGTCGCAGCCAAGCAGCTCGGCAGCAACGGCGGTGGCTGGTACGGGCCCAACAGCGCGGTGCCGCTGGAGAATCCGACGCCGCTGTCGAACCTGCTGGAGATGCTCGCGATCGTGCTGCTGCCGATATCGGTTGTCTTCATGGTGAGCGCGTTCACCGGGCGTCGGCGTTTCACCGCGCTGGTGTTCGGCAGCATGTTGCTGATGTCCCTGCTGTCGGCCGGCGCGGCGACCTGGGCGGAAGCGCACGGTCCTGCTGGGGGTGCCTCCGCGCTGATGGAAGGCAAGGAAGTCCGCGTCGGCGTGGACACATCTGCCGCATGGGCAACGCTGACCACGCAGGTCAACAACGGCTCGGTCAACATGATGCATGACTCCGCCGCGCCGCTGACCGGCCTGGTGGCCATGTCCAACATGCTGGTCAACGCAATCTGGGGCGGCATCGGCTGCGGGCTGCAGCAGTTCCTGGTCTATCTGCTGCTCGCGGTGTTCGTCGCAGGGTTGATGACCGGGCGCACTCCGGAACTGTTCGGTCGCAAGATCGAAGCGCCCGAGGTGAAACTGCTCGCGGTGCTGGTGTTGCTGCAGCCGGTCGCGCTGCTTGGCATGACCGCGGCGACGCTGGCGATGCCATCGCTCGCAGGCACCTCGAATCCCGGCTTCCACGGCGTGTCCCAGGTGCTCTACGAGTACGCGTCGGCGTTCGCCAACAACGGGTCCGGTTTCGAGGGCCTCAGCGACGCCACTGCGTGGTGGAACCTCAGCACCACTGCCCTGCTCGCGCTGGGCCGCTATCCGGCGCTGGTGATTCCGCTTGCGATCTCCGCACTGCTTGCCGCCAAGCGCGTCACGCCCGAGAGCGTCGGCACGCTGCGCATCGAGACGCCGACCTTCGCGCTGACGCTCGTCGCGATCGTTGTGATCCTCACCCTTCTCCAGTTCATGCCGGTGCTGGTGCTCGGCCCTGTGGCCGAACACCTCGCACTGGCCACCTCCGGATTGATCCGATGAATCCCGCAACCGACACCGCCGCGCCGACACGCGGCACCAATCCGGGTCTGTTCGACGCGGCCATCCTGCGCGCCGCGCTGATCGACGCGTTCCGCAAACTCTCACCGCGCCATGCGCTGCGCAATCCGGTGATGGCCGTGGTCTGGCTCGGCACTGTGCTGACCGCCGTGTTGACCGCATCCGGCCATGCGTCTTCGCCCGGCATGGGCCGGACGGTGACCGCGTTGCTCGCGATCACCGTGCTGTTCGCCAACTTCGCCGAGGCGCTGGCGGAAGCGCGCGGTCGCGGCCAGGCCGCGTCGCTGCGACGGGCACGCAAGGATCTGGTCGCGCGACGCGTCAGCGACGAATCGGGCCGCGGCGAAATCAGCGTTGCCGCGACCGATCTCGTCCCGGGCGACCTGGTGGTCATCTCGGAGGGTGGGCTGATTCCCGCCGACGGCGAGATCGTGCACGGTCTGGCGACGATCAACGAGGCCGCGGTCACCGGCGAATCCGCGCCGGTGCTGCGCGAGGCGGGTACCGATCGCTCGGGCGTGATCGGCGGCACGAAAGTGCTGTCGGACGAGATCGTGGTGCGGGTGACGGTCGAACCGGGCCACAGCTTTCTCGATCGCATGATCGCGCTCGTCGAAGGCGCCAACCGGCAGAAGACGCCGAACGAGATCGCGCTCGGCCTGCTGCTCGGCACGATGACGCTGACCTTTCTCGTCGTCGTGCTGACGCTGCCGGCGATCGCGGGCTTCGTCGGCGCGCGCCTCGATCCGCTGCTGCTGGTCGCGCTGCTCGTCTGTCTGATTCCGACGACCATCGGCGGTCTGCTGCCGGCCATCGGCATCGCCGGCATGAACCGGGCGCTGTCGGCGAACGTGCTGGCGAAATCCGGCAAGGCGGTCGAAGTGGCGGGCGACGTCGACGTGCTGCTGCTCGACAAGACCGGCACCATCACCTACGGCGATCGGCAGGCGACCGCGCTGCATGCGCTCGCGGGCATCGATCCCGACGCGCTGCGCGAAGCCGCACTGCTCGCCTCGCTGGCCGACCCCACACCCGAGGGCAAGTCGATCGTCGCGCTCGCGCGCAGGCCCGGCGCGTCGCTCGATGCACCGGCGCAGGCGCACTTCGTCGCCTTCAGTGCGCAGACGCGGATGAGCGGCGTGGACATGCCGGGCGGTCATGGCACGCGGCAGATCCGCAAGGGTGCAATGGACGCGATCATCGCCCACGTGCAGTCGCTCGGCGGCGAGGTGCCGGCGGAACTGCGGGGCCGTGTCGAACACGTAGCCCGCAATGGTGCGACGCCGCTGGTCGTCGCCGACGGTCGTCATGTGCTCGGCGTCGTGGAACTGTCGGACGTGGTGAAAACCGGCATCCGCGAGAAGTTCGCGCAGCTGCGGGCGATGGGCGTGCGTACGGTGATGATCACCGGCGACAACCCGCTGACCGCCGCGGCCATCGCCGCCGAAGCCGGCGTCGACGACTACATCGCCGAAGCGCGGCCAGAAGACAAGCTCGCGCGCATCCGCGCCGAACAGGCGGGCGGTCGCCTCGTGGCAATGGTCGGCGACGGCACCAACGATGCGCCGGCGCTCGCCCAGGCCGACGTCGGCCTGGCGATGAACTCCGGCACGCAGGCGGCGAAAGAGGCCGGCAACATGGTCGATCTGGATTCCGATCCGGCCAAGCTGCTGCGCGTGGTCGAAGTGGGCAAGCAGCAGCTGATCACCCGCGGCGCATTGACCACGTTCTCGCTCGCCAACGACGTGTCGAAGTATTTCGCGATCCTGCCCGCGTTGTTCGCAGCGTCGGTGCCCTCGCTCGCGGCGCTCGATGTCATGCACCTGTCCAGTCCGCGCAATGCGGTGATCGCAGCACTGGTGTTCAACGCGCTGGTGATTCCGATGCTGATTCCGCTCGCGCTGCGCGGTGTGCGCGTGCGCGCGGCGGGTGCCACCGCGCTGCTGCGCCGGAACATGCTCGTCTACGGCGTCGGCGGCGTGTTGCTGCCCTTCGTCGCCATCAAGCTCATCGACCTGGCGCTGGCCGCCAGCGTCGGCCCCTGAGGAGTCCGTCATGTCCACCGAATCCACCGTGACCGCCGCGCCCGAACGCGATGTCGGCACGCTGCGCCCTGCACTGGCACTCGCCCTGCTCACCTTGCTGTGTGCCGGCTTCGCCTATGCGCTGCTCGCGACGGGCCTCGGCCGGCTGCTGTTCCCGGCGCAGGCGCAGGGCAGCCTGATCGAACGCGACGGCCGCATCGTCGGCTCCGCGCTGGTCGCCCAGCCTTTCGCCGATGTCCGCTATTTCGCGCCCCGGCCGTCCGCGGCAACCTTCGATCCAATGGCGATGGCCGGCAGCAACCAGGCGCGCAGCAATCCGGAACTGCTGCAGACCATCGCGACGACCCGCTCGGAGATCGCGGCACGCGACGGTATCGACGTCGCCGACGTGCCGAGCGATCTGGCCACACGTTCCGGCAGCGGCATCGATCCGCACATCTCGCCCGATTCCGCGCGCGTGCAGGTCGCACGCGTCGCCGCGGCCCGCAGTCTCGACCCCGCGGGGGTGCAGGCGCTCGTCGATACGCACACGCAGACGCCGACCTTCGGCGTGCTCGGCGCGGCCCGCGTCAACGTGCTCGCCCTCAATCTCGCGCTCGATGCGGCCGCGGCCGCGCGAGGCGCAGAATAGGCCCATGCCCGCCGATCGCGATGCCCGCGCCGATGCCCTGCTCGCCGATACCGCGCGTGATGCCGGCGCGGGACGGCTGACTGTATTCCTCGGCGCGGCGCCCGGCGTCGGCAAGACCTGGACGATGCTGGCACGCGCCCGCGAACTGCACGCGCAGGGCCGCGAAGTGCTGGTCGGCATCGTCGAGACCCACGGCCGCGCCGAGACCGCGGCGATGCTCGACGGTCTGGAACTGCTGCCGCGGACGCGCCTGCCGTACGCATCGCCCGATGGCACCCGCCGCATGCTCGAGGCATTCGACGTCGACGCGGTGCTGGCGCGCCGGCCTTCGCTGGTGCTGGTGGATGAACTCGCCCACCGCAACGCGCCGGGCAGCCGTCACGAACGGCGCTGGCAGGACGTCATCGACCTGCTCGATGCCGGCATCGACGTGTTCACCACGGTCAACGTCCAGCATCTGGAAAGCCTCAACGACGTCGTCCACGCCATTACCGGCGTGCGCGTGACCGAAACCGTGCCCGACGCGGTGTTCGACCGGCTGCGTGACATCCGTCTGGTCGACCTGCCGCCGCGCGAGCTCATCGAACGGCTCAACGCCGGCAAGGTCTATCTGCCGGACCAGGCGGCGCAGGCACTGCAGGCGTTCTTCTCGCCATCGAACCTCGCCGCGCTGCGCGAACTCGCGATGCAGGCCGCAGCAGATCGCGTGGATGCGCACCTGCGTGAATCGCAGGCCGCAAGCGGCTTGCCGGGCATTCCGCTGCGCCGGCAGGTGCTGGTGGCGATCGACGGACTCGGCGCGTCGGAGTATCTGGTGCGCGCCGGGCGGCGCATCGCCGAACGTCGCGACGCGCCATGGACCGTGGTCACGGTGCAGAGCGGTGGCCCGCCGGACGAAGCGCGGCAACTGGAACTCGACCGCGCATTCGCCCTCGCCCGCAGTCTCGGTGCGACGACCGAACTGCTGCACGGTCACCAGATCGCCGCCACCCTACTCGACCACGCCGAGCGCAGCGCCGCGTCGTCGATCGTGGTTGGCCGCACGCGCGAGCGTCCGGTCGCGCGCATGTTCAACCGCACGCTGACGCAACGCCTGCTGCAGCAGGGCGCGCATTACGAACTGGTCATCATCGGTACGCCCGGCGCACGCGCGCGGGCGCGACGCGCACAGCGGCTGCGTGCCGACGGCGATCTCCTGCGCGAAGGCGCATTCGCGCTGTTCGCCACCGCGGCGGCCAGCGGCATCGGCTGGGTCGCGCAGCATCTGCTCGGGCTCGAAGACCTGTCGATGGTGTTCATCGTCGCGGTGGTGCTGGTCGCCGCGCGCACGCGCATGGCCACCGCCGTACTGACCGCGGTGCTGTGTTTCGGGGGCTACAACTACTTTTTCATCGAGCCGCGTTTCACGTTCGACGTCGCCACCCATCGCGGCCTGGTGACGGTGGTGCTGTTTCTCGCGGCCGCGCTGATCGCCGGGCGTCTGGCCTCGCGATTGCGCCAGCAGGTGCTCGCGCTTCGCGCCGCCAATACGCACGCGACCGGTCTGCAGGCATTGGGCCGCGATCTGGCCGGCGCCGCCGATCTCGGCCAGGTGGCCGCCGCGGGCCGCCTCGCGCTCACGCGCGTGCTCGGTGTGCCGGCCTGGCTCGACATCGGCCAACCCGGCGGCGACGTGTCGAAACCGGTCGATGTCGACGCCGCGGCGAGCGACTGGGTCCGACGCCACGGCCAGCCCGCGGGCCGCTTCACCGACACCCTGTCCGCATCGCGCTGGTGGCTGCTGCCGGTGCGCGACGGCGAGACGCTGCATGGCGTCGCCGCGCTGCGCCCGTCCGACGACGCCGCGCGACCGGGTATCGAAGAACGCCGTCTGGTCCAGGCCATGCTCGACGACATCGCCCAGGCCGCGTCGCGCGCGCGGCTGGTCGCCGATCTTGAAGCCGCGCGCGTCGGTGGCGAAACCGAACGGCTGCGCTCGGCGCTGCTGTCGTCGGTCTCGCACGACCTGCGCTCGCCACTGGCCTCGATGATCGGCTCGGCCAGCAGTCTGGTCGGCTACGGCGAATCGATGGACGCCGCCGATCGACATGCCCTGCTCGACACCATCGTGCTCGAAGGCGAACGGCTCGACCGCTACATCCAGAACCTGCTCGACATGACCCGGCTCGGCCACGACGGCCTGACGCTCAACCGCGACTGGATCGGCGTCGATGAACTGGTCGGCGCGGCCGTCGGGCGTCTGCGTCGCTACCAGCCCGCGCAGCAGGTGGACATCGATCTCGCACCGAAGCTGGCACCCGTCTGGGTGCATCCAGCGCTCGTCGAGCAGGCGCTGTTCAACGTGCTGGAGAACGCCGCGAAGTTCTCACCGCCCGGCGTGCCGATCCGCGTCGAAGCACGGGCGATTGCCGCACCCGACGCCGGCGATACGCGTACGTGGCTGCGCCTCGACGTCGTCGACGCCGGCCCCGGGATTCCCGAAGACGAGCGCAGCCGGATCTTCGACATGTTCTACAGCGTCGAACGTGGTGATCGCGGCCGCACCGGTACCGGCCTGGGCCTCACAATCTGCCAGGGCATGATCGGCGCGCATGGCGGTGCGGTGTCGGCGCTGCGCGGACCCGGCGGCACGGGTACGCTAATCCGCATCGAGCTGCCGATGCAGCAACCGACCGGACCGGAGCGCGACGATCCCGATGACTGAAACCACGTCCTCAAGCGCCGCGCGCATCCTCGTCGTCGACGACGAGCCACAGATCCGCCGCTTCCTCGACATCAGCCTGCGCGCGCAGGGCTGGCACGTCGCGCTGACCGAAACCGGTACGCAGGCGCTGGAGACCCTCGCGCGCGACGGCGCCGACCTCGTGGTGCTCGACATCGCCCTGCCCGACATGGATGGCCACGCCGTGCTGCGCGCGATCCGCGCGTGGTCGCAGGTGCCGGTGGTGATGCTGTCGGTGCGCAGCGACGAAAGCGGCAAGGTCGCGGCGCTCGACGCAGGCGCGAACGACTACGTCACCAAACCCTTCGGCACGCAGGAACTGATGGCGCGCGTGCGCGCCCTGCTGCGGCTGCAGACGCAGGCACCGGATGCATCGCCGGTGTTCGACGACGGCCATCTGCGCGTCGATCTCGCACGGCGCGAGGCGAGCCTCGACGGCACCGCACTCGCGCTGTCGCGAAAGGAATTCGCCCTGCTGTCATTGCTGCTGCGCAACGCCGGCCGCGTGATCACCCAACCGCAGTTGCTGCGCGAAATCTGGGGGCCGACCCACACCGACGACGCGCATTACGTGCGCATCCTGGTCGGCAAACTGCGCCAGAAGCTCGGCGACGACGCCGCGCAGCCCCGCTATATCGCGACCGAGCCCGGCGTGGGTTTGCGCTTCATCGAGGCCGAACATCGCGCATGAAAAAAGCCCCGCTCGCGCGGGGCTTTCTGCAGGCCGCTGACGCCCGCACCCACACGTCACCCCGCGAGCATCGCGCGCAGCAAGGACGGGATGCCCGACGAAGCGGCTGCGACGTTGTCGAGCACGTCCTCGAACGTGATCACCTCGTCCACCTGCGGGCCCGCACCGGCCGCCCAGTTGGCGACGATCGCCAGGCACGCGTAGTCGAGTCCCAACTCGCGCGCGAGCCCGGCTTCCGGCATGCCGGTCATGCCGACCAGATCGCAGCCATCGCGGCGCATGCGCCCGATTTCGGCACGCGTCTCCAGCCGCGGACCCTGTGTCGCGCCGTAGCAGCCGCCATCGACCAGTGTCACGCCAGCCACCGCTGCCGCATCGAGCACGCGCCTGCGCAGCGTGGGGGTGTAGGGATCGCCGAAGTCGACATGCAGCACCTCGGTGCCCTCTTCCTCGCAATAGCTCGACACGCGGCCCCAGGTGTAGTCGATCAACTGGTCCGGGCACGCCAGCACGCGCGGTCCGAAGCGTTCGGTGATGCCACCGACGGTATTGAGCGCCAGCACCCGCGTGGCGCCCAGCGCCTGCAATGCCGAGAGATTGGCGCGGTAGTTCACCCGGTGCGGCGGCACGGAGTGTCCCTCGCCATGCCGCGCCAGAAACGCGACGCGCTTGCCGTCGAGCGTGCCGATCCGCACCGGACCCGACAGCGCCCCGTAGCGCGTCACCGGCTGATGCGGCTCCACGTCCTGCAGGTCGGCCAGCTGATAGAGGCCGGTGCCGCCGATGACGGCGAGGTCAATGTCGAGGTGCATGGAGTCTCGCGAAAGGTAAGAGAGCGGCAGCCATTTTCGACCATGCATCGCCTTCAGTCACTGAGCCGCTCTCATACCGCCAGTGTCGAATGAACGTACCTCGACGCATGTCCATGTTTCCGAGCGTCGGTTGGCCGCATCTGGAGCCAGCCCTACATGAACAAAAAGAACTTTCTGACACCCGATGTGCCTATCAGCACTTGACTACAAACTCTTTACACAGTTCTGAATTCGACTACTATCGGTTCAACCTGTTGTTACTAATTCGTTCAGGGGCGTTGGCTGGAGGCGGACACTCGTCGTCCCAGCGGCGACAACAGGCGGGGACCGAACCGGATCACCGGGCGGCATCAACATCTATCAAGCTGGGAAAAACCGAATATGGCGACTCGTCGAATCAATCGTCTGCTGTCCAAGAACATCAGGTTCAGTGCACTCAGCGTCGCGCTGGGTATGTGTGTCGCAGGTGGCGTGCAGGCGCAGAGTGCAGTGGGTTCCATCTTCGGCAACGGACAGCCGGGCGCGACCATCACCATCCAGAATCCGCAAACGGGCTTGAGCCGCACGAGCACAGCGGGCGCCGATGGACGCTTCACCTTCAGCCAGCTGCCGTCCGGCACCTATGTGGTCACCGCTGACGGCCAGCGACGGGAAGTCGAGGTCAAGATCGGCGGCGGCTCGCAGGTCGTCTTCGGCGGCACGACGACCGACCTGGGCCGCGTCAACGTCACCGGAACGCGCGCCTTCAACCCGATCGACGTGTCATCGGTGGAATCCAATTCGGTTTTCACGGCCGAGCAGCTGATATCTCTGCCGGTCGCCAGCGACGTCTCCTCGGTGGCCTTGCTCGCACCCGGCACCGTGCGGGGCGATACGGGCCTGGGCGGCGGCAATCTCGCCTCATTCGGCGGTTCGTCAGTCGCGGAGAACGGCTACTACATCAACGGCTTCGACGTGACCAACATGCGCACGTTCCTGTCGTTCGCCGACACGCCGTTCCAGAGCATCGCGCAGCAGCAGGTCAAGACCGGCGGCTATGGCGCCGAGTATGGTCGTTCGCTGGGCGGCATCATCAGCATCGTGACCAAGTCCGGCTCGAACGACTGGCATTACGGTGGCAGCGTCGAATGGGCGCCCGACTGGGGTCGTTCCGACGGCAGGAACGTGCAGCAGCGTGATCCGGATGCGCCGAACCCGCTGTACCAGTACCGCAGCGACAACGAGTCGGACAGCACCGTGTACTCGGCTTACGCAAGCGGGCCGATCGTCAAGGACCGGCTGTTCTTCTTCGCCCTCGCCGAAGGCCGCAGCGATACGGTCGACACCTACAGTGCTCTGACGAGCCAGCGCACCCGCAACACCAGTCCGCAGGGCATCCTGAAGCTGGACTGGTACATCAGCGACCGCAACCTGCTCGAATTCACCGGCATCTACAACCAGGGCAAGACCAAGTACAACACCTTCGAAAACGACTTGGATGCCAACGGCGATGAACGCTACAACGTCGGGCGCCACGAGGCACCCACCGACCAGTACGAAGTCGAAACCGGCGGCAAGGTGGGCATCCTCAAGTACACCGGCTACTTCACCGACAACTTCACGGTGTCGACCCAGTTCGGTTATCTGAGCAACCTCATCTCGTCGCGCCTGCCTGCGGCTGGCGCGGGCTCCGAATGCCCGTGGGCCTACAGCTTCGGCCTGACGACCGGCACGCTCGAGCGCTACATCGGTTGTAACCCAGGCACCATCAGCACCATCCCCGATGCTGACGCGCCACCGGACGAGGACGTCCGCAAAGCGTTCCGCGTAGATGCAGAGTGGATTCTCGGCGATCACCGCGTGCGGTTCGGCGTCGATCATGACAGCTACGATTCCAGCCATCGCGGTCTGACATATGCCGGCGGCATCAACTGGGCCTATTACCTGGTTCCCGGCAATGCGGTGGCGACTGGCGCGTTCGCAGGTCAGCCGGGCCGAACGGTGAACGGCACGCTGGTACCGCGCGGCGCCCGGTATGCGCGTTCACGCGATTTCCAGAGCAGCAGCTCCAGCTACGAGAACATCAACAGCGCGGTATATGTTGAAGACAACTGGCAGATCACCGACAACTTCCTGGCGTACATCGGCCTGCGCGGCGAGAAGTTCGAGAGCAGGAACGGTGACGGTATCGCCTGGGTCGAGTCGGACTACGAGATCGCGCCGCGTCTGGGCTTCTCGTGGGATGCGAACGGCGATGCCAGCCTGAAGGTGTTCGGCACCCTCGGTCGCTACTACATCCCGGTGGCCACCAACTCCAGTATCCGTGCAACGGGTGCGGAATCGACCGTGTCCAACTGGTACTACGTCAACGGCTGGAACGAGGCGGATGGTCGTCCTGTGGGCCAGGGCGCGCAGATCGGCCAGACCCAGACCAACGGTTCGCTCGTTGCACCCAATCCGGCGTCGGTCGCTTCTACCAATCTGTCGCCGATGTACCAGGACGAACTGATCCTCGGTGCGCAGCTGCAGCTCAACGAGAACTGGATGGCGGGTGTCCGCGGCACGCGGCGCCAGGTGAAGTCGGGTATGGACGACACCTGCCAGACCAATCCGTGGATCGAATGGGCCGCCGACAACGGCTTCGACGATTTCGACCCCGGCTCGGTGCCGAGCTGCTACTTCGTGAATCCGGGCGAAGACGCCATCCTCAACGTCGACCTCGATGGCGACGGCACGGTCGAGCTGGCGACACTGCCTGCGTCCTACCTCGGACTGCCGCGCTACAAGCGCAACTACAGCGCCCTGGAGCTCTTCTGGGAACGCACGGGCGAGCGGTTCAACCTGCAAGGTTCGTACACGATCTCCAAGACGCGCGGCAACGTGGAGGGTTACGTCAACTCGACGCTGGAGCAGGAAGACGCCGGCCTGACCCAGGACTTCGACCATCCGCTGTTCTCCGACGGCACCTACGGTCCGACACCCAATGATCGACTCCACTCGCTCAAGCTGTTCGGTGCCTACAGGCTCACGCCGGAATGGCAGCTCGGCGGCAATCTGATCGTGCAGTCCGGCCGTCCGGTCAACTGTCAGGGCTACATCCCGCTCGAAGGCATCGCTCAGCCCGACCTCGGCACGCTGACGCCCTATGCCGGCTCGAGCTTCTACTGCCTCAACGATGCCGGCGAGCGTGAACTGCGTCAGCGTGGCGACGAGGGACGTACCCCGTGGGCGTGGACGTTCGACCTGAGCGCCGCGTACGTGCCGAACTGGGCCGACAACCGTCTGCGCTTCAAGGTCGACGTGTTCAACCTGTTCAACAACGACAAGGTCACCGAGTACAACGAGTTCAAGGAACAGTCGCGCGACAACATCAGCCCGAACTATCTGAATGATGTGAACTACCAGTCGCCGCGCACGGTGCGTCTGACCCTGCGTTACGACTACTGATCCACGTTCTCGCTCGCGTCAACGAATCCGGCCCCGCAAGGGGCCGGATTTTCTTTGTCCGATGACGGTGCGTCCGGTCGTCTGCGCGTCTTGTGCACGTCGGGCGTCGGCTACTGGGCGCGAATGGCGCCAAAGCGGATGACGACGATCACCTGCGCCGCGGGAACGTCAGGCGCGCGTCGCCGTCCAGCAATCTACCGGTGCGTCGGCACGTAAGCGAAAAGATCCATCAGCCCCGACGACCGATGGCACCAGAGCGCGTGACACCGCGCCGCGCAGCACGCGAGCGTTTTACTCAGCGAGCGCGTAGATCCCGGGCAGATTGCGCCCCTGCTCGTGGAAATCCATGCCGTAGCCGAACACGTAGCGGTCCGGCACTTCGACGCCGACGTAATCGGCTTCGACACCGTCCACGCCGCGGTTGTGCACCTTGACCGCGAGCACGGCGACGCGGACGTCGGTCGCGCCCTGGTCTTCGACCCACTGGCGCACGGCCTTGAGGGTGTGGCCTTCGTCGAGGATGTCGTCGACCAGCAGCACGCGGCGTCCCTGCAGCGGGGTCGCTGGGCGATGCAGCCAGGCGAGACCCGAGCCGGTCGTGTTGCCGCGGTAGCGGGTGGCGTGCAGATAGTCGAATTCGAGGTCGACCTCGTTCTCGCCGATCGCGAACGCGAGCTGCGCGGCGAACGGCATGCCGCCGTGCATGATCGTGATGTAGACCGGCGGCACGTCGTCGTCGCCGTATTCGTCGGCAATCTCTTCGGCCATCGATTCGATGGCGTCTTCCAGCGCATCGCGGTCGAACAGCAGGTCGGCGGTGTCGATCACGTCGTCGAGGCGTGGGACGTTCATGCGATGTCTCCGGTGCGGGGGGCGGATGCGTCACCGGCGAGCGCGCCGTCCCAGCCGAGCGGACCGCGTCCGATCAGGCCGGTCAGCGCCATGGTGTTGAGGGTGCGGCCTTCGACCGCGGCCAGCGATTCGGCGACGAGTTCCGGATGGCAGACGAGGACGACATCGCAACCGGCGTCGAGATGCGCGTCCACGCGCGACTTGATGCCACCGGCAGAAAACGCCGCGGCCATGCCGATGTCGTCGGAGAACACGACGCCGCGGAAGCCCATCTGCTCGCGCAGGATCGTGTTGATCCACAGCGGCGAATAGCCGGCAGGTTCCGGCGCGACCTGCGGGTACACCACGTGCGCGAGCATCACCGCGTCGGCGCCTGCGTCGATACCGGCGACGAAGGGCACCAGATCGTGCGCGCGGATGGCATCGAGACTGCGGTCGTCGACGGCATCGTCGAAATGCGTGTCCTCGCGCACCGAGCCGTGACCCGGGAAATGCTTGAGCGTCGCCGCCATGCCGGCCTCGTGCATGCCTTCGACGTAGGCGCGCGTGAGCGCGGCGACGATCCGGGGATCTTCGGAAAACGCGCGATCGCCGATCGCGAGATTGCCGTGGCCGACATCGACCACCGGCGCGAAGCTCAGATCGACGCCGCTGGCACGGACTTCCTGCGCCATCAACCGTGCATGCGCGCGGGACGCTGCCATCGCGGCATCGGGATCGGCGAGATACTGCGCACCGAAGCCGGCCAGCGACGGCAGCTCGGAATAGCCATCCTGGAAGCGCTGCACGCGGCCGCCTTCCTGGTCCACGCAGACCAGCTGCGGACGCGGCGCGGCGGCGCGGATCGCGGCCGACAACTCGGCGATCTGCGCGCGCGAGGCGAAGTTGCGCTTGAACAGGATCACGCCGGCGCAGGCATCGTGCTGCAGCCAGTCGCGCTCCTGCGCGGTGAGTTCGGTGCCGGCCACGCCGATCACGAGCATTGCGAACCTCTCCATCGATCACGCCCCATGGCGCGGACGGGCATTGTCGCAGATGCGGCCGCGCGTGCCGCCGAGCGGCGCGACGTGTTCAGTCGCAGCCCGACGGACCGCAGGCGGGCGCGGATGCAGCGCCCGATGCGGTGCTGCCGAGCGCCTGGCGCAATGCATCGGCCATCGCGTCGGGCGGTTGCGCGCCCTGCACCACCAACCGCCCGTCAATGACGAAGGTCGGCACGGCGCGGATGCCCATCGAATGTGCCTGCGCGATCTCCGCACGGACTTCGGCATCGAGCGCGTTGCTGTCGAGCATCGCGCGGATGCGCCCGGCATCCAGACCGCCGGCTGCGCCAGCGGCGACGAGCACCTCCGGATCGGCGAGATTGCGGCCTTCGGCGAAATGCGCATGGAACAGCGCCTCGCCCACCGCATCCGCATCGCCTTCGCGTGTGGCGAGTGCCAGCAGGCGATGCGCGGGGAGCGTCGTGACCCGGACCTGGTCGCGATCGAAATCGAAGGGCAGGCCTTCGGCGCGTGCGGTCGCCTGGGTCTGCGCCAGCATCTGCGCGGTGCGCTCGGCGCCGCCGAACTTCTTCGCATACGCTTCGCGCAATGGCACCGGTGTGGTGCCGGCATCGGGATCGAGCTGATAGGGATGCCAGTGGATCTCGAACGCCGGCGCGTCATCGCCCAGCAGCTCGATACCGGCCTCTAGACGGCGCTTGCCGATCCAGCACCAGGGGCACACCACGTCGGACCAGATGTCGATTCTCATGCGCGGATCATGCACCCGATGCGTGCGCGCGGAGACCTCAGCCGCGTTCCGCAGCGTCCCAGCGCGAGAACGGCCGCGCGGCGAGCGCGAGGTTGAAGTAGCGCCGATGCGCGGTGACCTCGGCGCCGAGCCAGTCGGGATGCGCGAAAACTTCGTCGGCGGCGTCCAGTTCGATCTCGGCCACCACGAGCCCGGCGTTGTCACCGAGAAACTCGTCGACTTCCCACAGATGCGCGCCATGACGCACGAGGTGCCGGCGCTTCTCGACCAGCCCGCCGACGCAGAGCTTCAGCAGCGCGTGCGCATCGTCGAGCGGCAACGGCAGTTCGAATTCCTGCCGCGTGGTACCGGCTTCGCGCGACTTGATGTTGAGGAACGCGACATCGCCCTCGATGCGGACGCGCACCGACGCGTTCTGCGCGCCGCTGGCGATCGACGCGGCATCGTTGAGATAACCCTGTGCCATCGGCACCACCGCATGCGCAGCCGCGCGCCACGCGTCGGATGCGACCAGGAACTTGCGTTCGATCTCGATACCCATGCGGTGCTCAGCGCTTCTCGAACAGGGCGATGGATTCGACGTGCGCGGTCTGCGGGAACATGTCCATGACCCCGGCGTCGGCCAGCGTCCAACCGCGTTCGTTGACCAGATAGCCCGCATCGCGCGCCAGTGATGCCGGATGGCAGCTGACGTAGACGATGCGCTTGAAGCGCTCCAACGGCAGCTGGCGCAGCACGTCGATCGCGCCGGAACGCGGCGGATCGAGAAGCAATTTGTCGAAGCCCTGACGCATCCACGACGCGCTGCGCTGGTCCTGGGTGAGGTCGGCGGCGTGGAACTGCGCGTTCGCCAGCCCGTTGTGCGCCGCGTTTTCTTTCGCCCGCGCCACCAGCCCGGCCTCGCCTTCCACGCCGACCACCTCGCGCACGCGGCGCGCCAACGGCAGCGTGAAATTGCCGAGTCCGCAGAACAAGTCGAGCACACGGTCGTCAGGCTGCACGTCGAGCAATTCCAGCGTGCGCGCGATCATCGTCCGATTGAGCCCGGCATTGACCTGGATGAAATCCAGCGGCCGGAACTTCAGTTCGACGTCCCAGTCCTCGAGACGGAACGACAGCGCCGGCGCTTCGGGCCAAAGCGCATGCACGCTGTCGTTGCCGCCGGGCTGGAGGAAAATCGCCATGCGATGCTGCTGCCCGAACACGAGCAGCGCGGCCACGTCGGATTCGATCAGCGGCTGCAAATGGCGGAACACCAGCGCGATACCATCGAACTCGGGACGCGGATCGCCGGCGATGAACTCGATCTGCGGGATCGTGCTACGCGCTTGCATGCCGTCGATGAGCTGCGCCAGCGCCGGAATGATCGCGGCGATCGGTTCGATCACCGTGTGGCATTCCTGCAGCTCGGCGACGAAGCGCGGATCGCGCTCGCGGAAGCCCACCAGCGTCTTCTCTTTCTTCTCCACCCGCTTCACCGAGAACCGGCCCTTGCGGCGGTAGCCCCAGGCGTGATCGACCAGCGGCGCCATCCAGCGCTTCGGCGTGACGTGGCCGATGCGCTCGAAGTTCTCGCGCAGCACGCGGTCCTTGGCGATGATCTGCTGCTCGGCATCGAGATGCTGCAGCACGCAGCCGCCGCAGGTACCGAAATGCGGGCAGCGCGGCGTGATGCGATGTTCGGACGCGCGCAGTACCTCGAGCGTCACCGCCTCGTCGAAACTGCGCGAGCGCGCGAAGCGCTGGGCGACGACCTGCTCACCCGGCAGCGCGCCGGTGACGAACAGCGCCTTGCCATCCGGCAGCCGCGCGACGCCGCGACCGTCGTGGGTGAGGTTGAGGACATCGACCTCGAAGGGGGTCTGATCGAGACGTTTACGGGCCACGTGGCGAAGGCTGCGGGCAGAAGGGCCGCACATTGTCGCAGAAGCGGCGCGCGGACTGCCCGGCCCGGAACGCACAGGGCCGCCCGCAGGCGGCCCCTCGTGCGCATCGACGCAGCGTTACTTCACTTTTGCGTCCAGCTCCCGCCCTGCTGGTACCACCAGCCGGCGCGTGCGCTCGAAATCCACTGGCGCGCGAACACGTCGCGGATCTGCGATTCCCACTCGGGGTGTCCGTTCGCGACCGCGATCTCGCGATACACCGCCTGGCGATCGCGGTTGTCGTCGGCGACGGCGGAGTTCACAGCAACACGGTCCTTGATCGGCAGCTGCGACGCATCACGTACCACGATCGAGCCATTGCCGCCGAAACCCAGCGCGCCGGAATCGAAATGCGTGCGCAGCGTGCCGTTGAAGCGCTGCTCCATGCGCGTCTGGATGGCCTGGATCGCCGGTGTGCGGATGCTGATGTCAGGCGTCTGCGCCTGCGCGCTGCCGATGCCGATCAGCATCCACGGGTCGAAGCGCGTCGACGTCTGCGCCATGCCGCCGCCGGGCACGGTCGCAGGCGGCGTCTCGGTCGCCGGCGCCTGGTCGCCGATCACGTTCTCGACGAACTCGCGCGCCGCTTCCTTCGCTTCGGCGGCGGGAAAATACACATTGATCGTCACGCAGGCGGTCAACGCCAGTGCGGCCACGGCCGGCAAACCCATCCAACGCGCCATCGACACTCTCCTGTCAGAAATTCGAACGCCGGTCATTCGATCACCGGCGCGACATCACCACCTGCGGCGGCAGCCAGACGCTCGACCAATGTGGGCCAATCGACGTCGCGATTGAATCCCACGACATCGAGCCGCGGCAGGCCGGCACCTTGGACGATAGTAAAGGCGTTGCCCTCTGAACGCAGGCCGCCCATCCGGCAGACGGCGTTGCGCAGGCGGCACGAGATGCCGATGCCGCGATAGCCGAAGTCGTCGAACAGCGCGATCGCCCTGCCCTGCAAAGTCGTCACGAACGAGGCGTCACCGACGCTGGAGATGTCCTGCACCGCACGCTGGCTGATGCGCTGGCGCATGCCGCGGGCGGCCTCGGTGTGCAGTTCGGCATCGAAGGCGGTCGCGTTCCAGTCGACAAGGCGCAGGCCGTCGATACGCCCGTGCAGCCTGCCCTCGATGCTGCCGAAGCCGAACACACCGGTCAGCGCATGCAGATCGAGCGCCGACAACGCGAGATCGCCGGTCACCGTCGGCAGCACACCGAACGGCCGCTCGATCGCCAGCGACGACACATCGATACGACCGTCGAACAGCTCCATTGACAGGCCGCCATCGAAATCGATGCGGTTGTCGGCATAGCGCACCGTCGGAATGCGACCGGCGAGCGTGCCTTCGAACGCGGGCCAGTCGAGCGACTTCGCCAGCACACCGATATCCAGCGCATCGAGCCGCAGCTCGGTCTGCATCCGCAGGCCGGTGTCGCCTGCGGGCGGATGCAGCTGCAGCGATTCGAAGCCGATCTCGCCCCCGAGGAACGAGAACGCGACCGGCTCGCGCAGGCGCAACATGCCGGCGCCGCTTTCCAGGCTCCACGCCGCCGCATCGAAGGGCATGCCGTACAGCGCGCCCCCGCGCCATGCGAAAGCGCTGCGCACGGGGGCCGACGCCGAGTAGCGCACCGTGCCATCGAGACGATCGAGCCGGAAGCGGCCGGCTGCATCGCCGATATCGAGACGTCGCAGCGCAATGTCGGCGCTGCGCAGCGTCGCGCCTTCGAGTTCAAGGCCCGCCCGGAAACCGCCCGACAACGACAGACCTGGCACACCGGCCAGGCCCAGCCAACCGGACAGATAGCGCGCCGGAAACGCGGTGGCGTCGTCGCTGGCCAGCGTGAGTGCGAGCGCGCCGATGCCGAAGTCCGGTGTCAGGTGCGCGCGGCCGTCAACGTGCAGGGTGTCGCCGTCGCGCCACTGCAGCCGAGGCAGCGTCCAGTCGCCGTCGCCGACACGGGTCATGTCCACGCCGACACCGACCGACGTCTCCGGCAGCGACACATAGGCGTTGCCGAACAGCAGCTCGCCGCCGCGCAGGCTGCCATCGACGCGTGCCTGCAATGCGTCCTCAGGAAACGTCAGACGCACTTCGAGATCGCCATTAACATCGCCGGCGGCGACGCTGCCGTCGTCGGTTTCGAGGGCCAGTCCCGCGATCGCGAGGTCCGCGTCCACGCGCATCGGGCGGCCAGCCGGCGTCGCGATCCGGACGTCGCCGTCCAGCGTGCCGCCGGTCAACCGCGCCGAGGCCCAGCCCGCGCGGACCAGCGCCTCAACCCAGGCTACCGGCACGCGTCGCAGGTCGATCCGGGTAGCATCAGGCGCCGCTGCGTTGCGCGACAGGCCGACCCGCGCGCCATCGCCTGACAGCGTGACCGTCGTGGTGGCCGCGTCCAGCACCAGCGACAACTGCAAAGGCGCTTCCTGCCCGCTGCGCAGCGGGCCATCGCAGCGCCAGCGGGTGTCGTCGCTCGAGGTCTCGCGGCGCAGCGGGCAGCGCCAGTCGACATCCTCGAAGCGCCAGCCCAGCGCGCCGGCGTCGATGTCGCCAGCGCGTAGACGCAGTTGGCCATCCGGCGCTGCCGCCGGCCAGTCCAGCGTCAGGCGTACGTCATGCAGGGTCGCGTCCACTGCTTCCACCTTCGAAATCCGGGCCTGGATCGACTGCGCCTGCACCGCAATCGGCACACAGGCGAGAAACAGGGGTAGGATCGACAGGACGGGACGCGGCATCGCCGCAGGATACCCGCGACATCGAGGACGCGATGAATCGATTGCTGCTGGTCGAGGACGACCCCACAAGCCGCAGTTTTCTGCAAGCCGCCAGTGCCGCACTGCCCGCCGAAGTCGATATTGCCGATTCGGTGGAGGCTGCCTACGCGTTGGCCACACTGAACGCCTACGACGCTTGGTTGATCGACGCCAACCTGCCCGACGGCACCGGCGGCGCACTGCTGGCGCGTCTGCGAGCGGACGGTCGGACGACGCCTGCGATCGCCCATACAGCCGCGCGTGAGCGCCGCGAACTGGATGCGCTGCGCGCCGAAGGCTTTGCCATCGCGGTCAGCAAGCCGGTCGCTGCCGATGCGTGGCTGGGCGCCATCCGTCGTGTGCTGGTGCGCCACGTTGGCACCAGCGCAACGGCCCCGGCGACGCCCCTGCCCGATGCGCGACGCAGTGGAGAGGCGTTGCTGTGGAACAGTGGCACTGCGTTGGCCGCAGTCGGCGGCGATAGCCGCAATGTGCGCGGCCTGCGCGAGTTGTTCGTCGGCGAGCTCGACAGCGCCCGGGCGCGGATCGCAGCGGCGGCCGCTGCGGGCAACGATCACGCGATCCGCGATGATCTGCATCGTCTGCGTGCGAGCTGCGGCTTCGTCGGCGCCGAACGCCTCGGACTGGCTGCGCGGGTGCTGCATGTCGATCCGTCATCCGAGAGCGCGCTGCAGAGTTTTCTCGTCACGCTCGACGCCACCCGCACGAGCGCAAACGCCCTGGCGAATGCCTGAGGTCAGCGCCGCGACAGGTTCGCGGCCAGCTCCCAGGATTTCAGCCCACGCGGGCCGAGGTGATGCGACAGCACCGCACGGAGTGCGCGCCGCAGGCTGGCCATGTCGGCAGCCTCGGGCGCGGTATCGGCGGCCAGCGCCAGCAGCGCATGCCCGGTGGCCGCGGCGCTTCGATCCGCCGCGTCGCCATCGCGCTGCAGGCGACGCGGACCATGTTCGGGATCGAGTCGATACCGCGCCGCCGGTTCGATCTCGTTGCCGTCACCGTCGGTATCGAACGCGAAGCCCAGGCCGATCGCATCGAGCAGATCGCGCTCGAACCGGCGCAGGGTCCACGCCAGTCCGTCGAGCGCCAGCCGCAGCCGCACGTTCGCGAATGCCTCGTAGAGTTCGGGCGCGGGATCCTGCCGCGGTGCGAGCCGCAGCACCAGCTCGTTGATGTAGAAGCCGGCGAGCATGGCGTCGCCGGTGAGCCGGGGCGCAGCATCGAGCGCTTCTGCGGAATGCAGCTGGGCGAGTTCGCCGCGCAGCACGGCGGTCAAGCGGATGTGCTGCAGCGGCTGCAGCGCAGCGCGGAGCACGTGCTTCTTCGGCCCCTGCACGCCGCGCGCGACCAGGCCCAGACGGCCGTGATCCAGCGTCAGCACCTCGACCAGAAGACTGGTCTCGCGCCACGGCCGTGCATGCAGCACGAATGCGGGCTGATCCTCGATGCGCACGGCCGGCCCGCGGGCTGCGTCAGCCGGCGCCGATACGGGCCAGGAACGCCTCGCCGGTCAGTTGCTCGTCCGAACCGGCGAGCGCATACCAGTCCGGCTTCGCGTCGATGAAGATTTCGGCTTCGAAACGCGCACCGGAAATCGCATCGAACAGACCGGCTGCGACGTAATGCTGGCCGTCACCGGGCGTGCGGAAGTACAGACTGCTCCCACAGGTGCTGCAGAACGCCCGCTCGGCCCACTCCGATGATGCGAACGCGCGCACCAGCGCGTCGCCGGTTTCGATGCGCAAATCGTCGCCGGCCTGCAGCACCATCGCGGGACCGCCGTGCCAGCGACGACAGGCCCCGCAGTGGCAGGCGTGCACGGCGTGCGCCGTCGCCGGCACGCTGAGCGTGACGCCGCCGCACAGGCAGTGCCCGTGCAGACGGTCGGCGCTGTCGATCGCTTCACTCATGCGTGCGCGTCTCTTATTCGCCGTAGCCGAGTGCCTTGAGCGCGGCCTCGTCGTCGGACCAGCCCTCACGCACGCGCACCCAGGTTTCCAGGAACACCTTGGCGTCGAACAGGCGCTCCATACCCATGCGCGCCTTGGTGCTCATGTCCTTGAGCCGGCTGCCGGCCTTGCCGATGACGATCGCCTTCTGGCCTTCGCGCTCCACCCAGATCACCGCACCGATGCGCAGCATCCGGCCGTCGAGCACGAAGCTTTCGATCTCGACCGTGGTGGCGTACGGCAGCTCGTTGCCGAGCTGGCGCATCAGCTGCTCGCGCACCAGTTCACCGGCCAGGAAGCGCTGGCTCTTGTCGGTGATCTCGTCCTCGCCGAACAGCGCGTCCTGCTCCGGCACCAGCGGGAGCACGGTCGACTTCAGCTGCTCCAGACCCTTGCGCTTGAGCGCCGACAGCGGCACGACGCCGGCGAAATCGCGGCCTTCGGTGACCTTCTGCAGATACGGCAGCAGCAGGGTCTTGTCCTTGATCTTGTCGACCTGGTTGACGACCAGCACCACCGGCACGCCGGCCTCGTGCAGCGTGTCGAACGCCAGGCTGTCCTCGTCGTCCCAGCGGCCGGCGACGACGACCAGCAGGGCCACGTCGACGCCCTCCAGTGCGCCGCGCGCCGCGCGGTTCATGATCCGGTTCATCGCGCGCTTCTGCTCGTGATGGATGCCGGGGGTGTCGACCAGCAGCAACTGGCCTTCCGGGAACGTCGCGATGCCGAGCAAACGATGGCGCGTGGTCTGCGGTCGGTTGGAGACGATGCTCACCTTGGCGCCGACGAGGGCGTTGACCAGGGTGGACTTGCCGACGTTGGGTCGGCCGATGACGGCGACGTAGCCGGCATGGTAGGGCGTGGTGTGGGGTTCGGTCATGTCCGCATTCTACGGAAATGCCGGTGGCGCGACGCGGAAACCGCATCGCAGGGGTTGCCGGCGTCTCAGCCCGGCGTTTCGAGCAGGCCCATCACCGCTTCGGCAGCCTGCTGCTCGGCCGCGCGGCGCGAACTGCCCTGCCCCTCGGCGGCGACGCCGGCATCGTTGAGCGCGCAGCGCACGAGGAACGTCTTGGCATGTTCCTCGCCACTTTCCGACAGCAGCTCGTAGACCGGCAACGCCTTCTGCCGCCCCTGCAACCATTCCTGCAGACGCGTCTTGGCATCCTTGGCGACGCGGCCACTGGCCAGCGCGACCATGGTCTTCTCGAACAGCGGCAGTACCACCTCGCGGCAGGTGTCGAGACCTGCATCGAGATAGATCGCGGCAATCACCGCTTCGAGCGCATCGGACAGGATCGAGTCGCGACGATGTCCGCCGGACTTGAGTTCACCCGCGCCCAGTACCAGCCGCGCGCCGAGATCGAGTTCGCGCGCGACCGCGGCCAGAGAGGACTCGCGCACCAGTTCCGCGCGCGCGCGTGTCAAGGTGCCTTCGTCGGCATTCGGCCAGCGGGCATAGAGCGACTCGGCGACCAGCGCACCGAGCACGGCGTCGCCGAGGAACTCCAGACGTTCGTTGTGCGGGGCGCCGGCACTGCGATGTGTCAGCGCCTGGATCAGCAGCCCGGGATCACGGAAGATGTGCCCGGCGAACCGACCCTGCTGACGGTCAAATTCCGTCGCCACCGCGGGTCAGCGTCTGAGTCGCGTGGAACTTGCCCACGACGTCGAGGTTGAACACCAGCGGACGACGCACTTCGTACTGCACGTCCATCTGCCAGCCGTTGTCGGCGCGGCGGATCTTCACGTTCTCGGGCTTCACGTTCTCCGAGTAGCTGATGTACAGCCGGCGGAAGAACAGATCCTGGATACGTGCAGGATCGGACGCGGCGGTGCCCGGCTCGCTGGCCAGCCCCTTGAGCGCGGCCTTGACGCTGTAGTACTCAGAATACATCGGGAACAGCTTCATGCCGACATATGCGAAGAAGCCGACGACTGCCAGGACGATGATGAATCCAAGCAGGGTGATGCCGCGTTGCGTGCGTTTCATGGACGTCCCCTCGAGCCGATGCCGTTGGTCACTTGATGCCCTGACCGATCCTTCCCCAGTCGACCCAGCCCGGCGCAGCAGTATCGACGTTCATCCAGATCAGGAACGCCTTGCCGCGCAGTTGGGTCTCGGGAAGCGTACCCCAGAAGCGCCCGTCATCGCTGCGGTCGCGGTTGTCGCCCATGACGAAATAATGGCCCTGCGGCACGTGGAACGTGCCCTCACCCAGATGGAACGGCGCGGCCTGGTCGATGTGCAGGATCTGGTGGCTGCGATCCGGCATCTGCTCGGTCATGAGCGAGGCGCCGGTCATCTCCGCGCCACGGCCCACGCCCTCGTAAGTACCGACGCGCTGATAGTCGAACGGCGTGCCGTTAACGAAGACCGTGTTGTCGCGGAACTCGACCGTGTCGCCCGGCAGACCGATCACACGCTTGATCCAGTCCTGGTCGGGATGCTGCGGCGGGCGGAACACCACCACGTCGCCACGCACCGGCTCGCCGATGTCGATGATCTTCTTGTTCGTGATCGGCAGACGGATGCCGTAGGCGAACTTGTTGACCAGGATGAAATCACCGATCAGAAGGGTGGGCATCATCGAACTGGACGGAATGCGGAACGGCTCGGAGACGAAGCTGCGCAGGATCAGCACGACGAACAGCACCGGGAAGAACGCCTTCGCATAATCGACGACGATCGGTTCCTTTTCCTCGAGCAGTCCGGCGCGGCGCGCGCGCGCCTTGGCCAGCACCAGCTTGTCGAGCAGCCAGATGACGCCGGTGAGCAGCGTCAGCACGACCAGGGCGGTCTCAAACCATTTCATGCAGCATCCTCGGACACGGGATCGGGCGGCCGCGCTGGGCCGCCGCTATGAAAACACGAATCAGGACTCGCGCGACGTGCTCAGCACCGCCAGGAAGGCTTCCTGCGGGATCTCCACGCGGCCGACCTGCTTCATGCGCTTCTTGCCTTCTTTCTGCTTTTCCAGAAGCTTCTTTTTGCGCGAGATGTCGCCGCCATAGCACTTGGCCAGCACGTTCTTGCGCAGCGCCTTGACCGTCGTGCGGGCAATGACCTGCGCGCCGATCGCGGCCTGGATGGCCACGTCGAACTGCTGGCGCGGAATCAGTTCCTTCATCTTCTCGGTCAGCTCGCGCCCACGGCGATCGGCATGGCTGCGATGCACGATCAACGACAGCGCGTCGACCTTGTCGCCGTTGATCAGCGTATCCACGCGCACGAACGGGCCGGCGTCGAACCGCACGAAGTGATAATCCAGCGAGGCGTAACCACGGCTGGCGGATTTCAGCTTGTCGAAGAAGTCGAGCACCACTTCGGCCATCGGCAGCTCGTAGCTGATCTGCACCTGGCTGGCGAGGTACTGGATGCCGATCTGCGCGCCGCGCTTGTCTTCGCACAGCTTGATGATCGCGCCGATGTAGGCCTCGGGCGTGAGGATGTTGGCGCGGATGATCGGCTCGCGCACTTCCTGGATCAGGTTCGCCGGCGGCAACTTGGCCGGATTGTCGAGCGGCATCACTTCGCCGTCGGTCTTGAGCACCTCGTAGATCACCGTCGGCGCGGTGCTGATCAGGTCGAGGTCGTACTCGCGCTCCAAGCGCTCCTGCACGATTTCCATGTGCAGCATGCCGAGGAAGCCGCAGCGAAAACCGAAGCCCATCGCTTCCGAGCTTTCGGGCTCGAAGCGCAGCGCGGCATCGTTGAGGCGCAGCTTGTCCAGCGCTTCGCGCAGGTCCGGATAGTCCTCGGCATTGACCGGAAACAGACCCGCGAACACGCGCGGCTGCATTTCCTGGAAACCGGCCAGCGGCTTGTCGGCGGGCTTCGCGGCGAGGGTCAGCGTGTCGCCGACCGGCGCGCCGTGCACGTCCTTGATCGAGGCGGTGATCCAGCCCACTTCGCCCGCACGCAGCGCCGGCAATTCCTTGCGCTTGGGCGTGAACACGCCGACCTTGTCGACGTCGTGCGTGCGCCCGGTCGACATCACCAGGATCTTGGTCTTGGGTGTGATCTCACCCTGCATCACGCGCACCAGTGACACCACGCCGAGGTAGTTGTCGAACCAGGAGTCGATGATCAGCGCCTGCAGGCGATCGGTATCGCGCGGCTTCGGCGGCGGGATGCGATGCACGATCGCTTCGAGCACTTCTTCCACGTTGAGGCCGGTCTTGGCGCTCACCGCGACCGCGTCTTCGGCATCAATGCCGATCACCGCTTCGATCTCGGCCTTGGCCTTCTCGATGTCGGCCGTCGGCAGGTCGATCTTGTTGAGCACCGGAATCACTTCCAGACCCTGCTCGATCGCCGTATAGCAGTTGGCGACCGACTGGGCTTCCACGCCCTGCGCCGCATCGACGACCAGCAGCGCGCCTTCGCACGCGGCCAGCGAGCGACTGACCTCGTAGGAGAAGTCGACGTGACCGGGCGTGTCGATGAAGTTCAGATGATAGGTCTGCCCGTCGCGCGCTTTGTACGGCAGAGAGACCGACTGCGCCTTGATCGTGATGCCGCGCTCGCGCTCGATCGGATTCGAGTCGAGCACCTGCGCTTCCATTTCGCGCGCCTGGAGGCCGCCACAGATCTGGATGATGCGATCGGCGAGCGTCGACTTGCCGTGGTCGACGTGGGCGATGATGGAGAAGTTGCGGATGTTCCGCATCGGATCGTGGGTCATTGGGCGGCGGCCGGGCCGTCGTCGAAAAGGTAACGGGCGATTATCGCACAGCGCCTGCGTCGCACGCGGTCGGCGGATCGGGCCGGGTGCGCCGTTCACCGCAACGACCGGCGCGCACACGAAAACGGCCCGCGGAGTGCGCGGGCCGTCGGTGTCGCAATGACGCGATTGATCAGCGCTCTGCGGTCTCCGACAAGGTAATCGCGCGGTACTGGGTCGCGCCGCCGCGACCGCGGACCAGCAGCATCACCGTATCGCCGGGTTTGACGCTCTGCAGCGCCCGGTCGAGCGCGGCCGCGCTACCGACCGGCGTGCGGCCGACGCGCAGGATCACGTCACCCTGCGCGATGCCGGCATTCGCCGCCGCGCCACGGCCGGCGCTGGCGACGAGGACGCCCTCATCGCCGGCGAGCCCGAACTGGCGCCGCTGGGCGGCGTCGAGATCGCGGCCGGTGAGGCCGAGCGGATTTCCACCCGACTGCGTCTGGGAGCCAGTGCTTGGCGCCTGCCCCGCACTCGAACCTGCCGTCGCGCTCTCATCAAGCTGGCTGAGCGTCAAATCCACATCACGCGTGCGACCCTCCCGGAAAACCGACAACTTCACCCGTGTGCCCGGCGCCTTGTTGCCGATCAACGGCGGCAGATCGCTCGAAGTATTGATGCGGGTTCCGTCGACCGAAAGGATCACGTCCAGCGGTTCGATACCGGCCCGCTCCGCCGGGCTGCCCGGCTGCACGCTGTTGACCAACGCGCCACGCGTATCAGAGAGGCCGACGGCCGATGCCTTGTCTGCGGTCAGCATTTCGACGATGACGCCGACCTGACCACGCTGCACCGAGCCGGTTTTCTTGATCTGCTCCGCCACATTGGCAGCTATGTCGATCGGAATCGCGAAACTCACACCCATGTAGCCGCCGGAGTTGCTGAAGATCTGCGAGTTGATGCCGATCACCTCGCCCGCCACGTTGAGCAGCGGACCGCCCGAGTTGCCCTGGTTGATCGGCACGTCGGTCTGGATGAAAGGGACGTAGCGCTGGTCGGCGTACTGGTTGGCGCGCGCCACGGCGCTGACGATGCCGGCGGTTACCGACTGCTCGAAGCCAAACGGCGAGCCGATCGCGACTGCCCACTGGCCGGGCTTGACGCTCGCGCCGTTTCCGAAGCGCAGCGTCGGCAAGCCGGTCGCTTCGATCTTCAGCACCGCGACATCGGATTCGGCATCGCTGCCGACGACCTTCGCGGTGAATTCGCGGCGATCCGAGAGCCGCACCTTGACCTCTTCGGCGCCGTCGACCACGTGATGGTTGGTCAGCAGATAACCGTCGGCCGAGATGATGAAACCGGTGCCCATCGAGGTGCCGCGTGGTGCATTGCCGCCGCGGCCCGGACCGCCCGGGCCGCCCGGCATCTCGAAGCCGGGGCCGAAGAAGCGGCGGAAGATCTCGGGAATCTGCGCGTCGTCGGGCATCTGCTGGCCACGCGTCTGCCGCGGACCGATCGTCGATTCGATGCTGACCACAGCCGGCGCCACGCGCTCGACCAGACGGGTGAAATCGGGCAGACCCGACACCAGCGGCGCTTCGGGCGTCGACGACACGCTGGCCGCGGCATCGGCAGGCGACTGCGCACCGGATTGCGCGATCGCACTGGGCAGCAGGAGGGCAGTGGTGCCGGCCGAGAGCACGGCAACCAGCGACACCGCGAGGAGGGATTTCTTCATCGAGGACATGACGGACTCTGAAGGGAAGATGCAATACGAAGCGATGCAGCGGCCACGCCGTGGCCGCGCATCGCGTCAGACAGCGTGCCGGTACGACTCAAGGCACCGCGCGCAGCTGCGGGCGCGCGGCATCGGCAGGATCGACCGGAAAGCTCGGCAGCACATTGCTGCCCGACGCCTGCGGTGCATCCCACGACGGTGCGGCGAACGCGTCGCCGTAGCGCACCGAAAAGCTGCTGTTGGCCGACAGCGACGAGGCCTTCGGCCACGGACGCGATACGGCGGGCGCTTCCGGCAGGCCCGTCGCGATCACCGATGTCGTCGCCAGCGCACGCATCGACGCGGCGGACACGTCATTGGACATCTGGGGCCGCGGCGGCGCTGCAGACGCAATCCTGCGCGACTCGGTGGCCTGACGCGTCTGCGTATTGCGCAACGCGGCGCGCTGCGACTGGCCACGCGAGGCGCGATCGCCGTTGCCGCGACGGGGAACTTCGGCGACCGCCAGCGCAGCAGCGCCCGCGACCGCGGCCGTGGCTTCGACTGGTGATGCGGCGACGAGCGCGGAGGCATCGGCAGTCGCATCGTGTGCGTTCGACGTGGCCGACGCCGCTGGCGCGGCATCGGCGACCATCGGCAGCCTGTCGTCGGTCTCATCGAAAGATGCACCCGGGCGGCCCACGAACAGCGCCACCAGTGCGACCGACGCGGCGAGTGCGGCGCCGCCGCCCCAACGCAGCAGACGCGGACGCTTCGCCGACGCAACCGGCGCGATCACGACATCGCCCGCAGCGATACCGCGTGCGATGCGGTCGGCGAAATCGGGTGGCAGCAGCGATACCTGACGGCCCCGCAGCACATCGCCACAGACCTGCCAGCGCTCGAAGCAGCCGGCCAGTTCCGCGTCATGTTCCAACCGGCGGCGCAGGAAGCGCGCCTGGTCCTGCGACAGCTCGCCATCGAGCATCGTCGACAGCTGCTGGCGGTGGAACCGCTCGAGCTTGTCGGGATCGGGGCCGATCTGCAGGGTATCGATGTCGTCGGCAGTGTTCATCGGGTCACGCGCTCCACTTGTCTTTCGTTGTCCATCAAAGGTCGCAGTTCGCGGTCGATCGCTTCGCGGGCCCGGAAGATCCGGGAGCGCACGGTGCCGATCGGGCAGCCCATGCGTTCGGCGATCTCGTCGTAGCTCAGACCGTCGACCTCGCGCAGGTTGATCGCGACCCGGAGTTCCTCGGGCAATGCTTCGACCGCGCGCATCACCGTTTGTTCCAGCTGCTGGCGCATCAGCTCACGCTCGGGCGTATCGCTGTCTCGCAGACGGATGCCGCTGTCGAAATGCTCGGCGTCCTCGATGTCGATGTCGTCGGTCGGCGGCCGACGGTTGTGCGCCACCAGATGGTTCTTGGCGGTGTTGACCGCGATCCGGTGCAGCCACGTATAGAACTGCGCTTCGCCGCGGAAGTTCCCCATCGCGCGGTAGGCGCGGATGAAGGTTTCCTGGGCGACGTCCTGCACTTCGCTCCAGTCGGACACGTAACGCCCGATCAGCGCCGCGATCCGGTGCTGGTGCTTGCGTACCAGCAGATCGAACGCGGCGGTGTCGCCCGCCTGCACCCGCTTGACCAGTTCCTCGTCCAGCTGAATCCGCTCCTGGCTGTGGTGTTCTTCGACCATCGGGCCGGATCTCCTTGGGGACACCCGGCCTGGCTCGGGTCATTAGGACAGGGCACTGCGCGAAAAGTTCCGTCACAGGCGGTGTGGCATCGTCGCCGCGTCACCGTGCTGCATGTTCTTGGGGCGGCGCCTGCGCCCTGCAAGTCGTTGAGGCGCCTCCACTCGACACCGCACGCGGCAATCGATTCAAACGCCGCTTTCAAGCGCCGATTTGACGGCGCGGAAGCAACCTCGGGATCATAGGCGGATCCTCCATACCTTCAAGAATGGTGCCCTATGTTTGCAGGCCTCGACGGGCTCCGCTTCAGTCATTGGCAAGCCGAGCCGCGCGAAGACGGCGTGCTCGTGCTGTCCTTCGACCGCGCCAACGAATCGGTCAATACGTTCGCCCAGGACGTGCTGATCGAACTCGATGCCCTGCTCGAACGCCTCGCGCTCGATCCGCCCAAAGCGCTGGTCATGCGTTCGGCCAAGGCCAAGGGTTTCATTGCCGGCGCCGACATCCGCGAGTTCCAGGCCTTCGACGCCAAGGGCACGATCGGCGATTCGATCCGCCGCGGCCAGATGGCGTTCCAGCGACTGGCCGAACTGCCCTGCCCCACGGTCGCCGCGATCCACGGCTTCTGCATGGGCGGCGGCACGGAAATTTCGCTGGCTTGCGACTACCGCGTCGCCAGCGACGATCCCTCGACGAAGATCGGCCTGCCTGAAGTGAAGCTCGGCATCTATCCGGGCTGGGGCGGCAGCGTGCGTCTGCCACGACTGGTCGGTGCGCCGGCCGCGTTCGACATGATGCTGACCGGTCGCGCGTTGTCGGCGAAAGCCGCGCGCAGCATCGGTCTGGTCGACAAGGTGGTCGAGCCGGCGCTGCTCGTGGATGCGGCGATCGCATTCGCGCGCAAGGGCACGACGCGTCCGTTCAAGCAGCGCTTCATGGGCTGGGCGACGAATATCTGGCCGGTGCGTCAGGCGCTGGCGCCGGTGCTGGTCAAGCAGGTCGCGCGCAAGGCGAAGAAGCAGCATTATCCCGCGCCCTACGCGATGATCGAAACCTGGCGCCGCGCGTCGGGCGACACGCGCAGCCTGCTGTCGGCAGAGCGCAAATCGGTGGTCAAGCTCGCCGGCACACCAACCGCGCGCAACCTCACCCGCGTGTTCTTCCTGATGGAGCGCCTCAAGGGCCTCGGTGGCAAGGCCGCGAGCGGTCAGGCACCGATCCGGCGCGTGCACGTGGTCGGCGCCGGCGTCATGGGCGGCGACATCGCGGCGTGGTCGGCCTACAAGGGCTTCGACGTCACCCTGCAGGACCGCGAGCAGCAGTTCATCGACAAGGCGCAGGCCCGCGCCGCGACGCTGTTCGAAAAGAAGGTCAAGGATCCGGCCAAGCGCCCCGAAGTCGCTGCGCGCCTGCGCTCCGATCTCGCCGGCACCGGCATTGCAGATGCCGATCTGGTGATCGAGGCGATCGTCGAGAATGCCGAGGCCAAGCGCAGTCTCTATGCCGATATCGAACCGCGTCTGCCGGCCGATGCGCTGCTGACGACGAACACCTCGTCGATTCCGCTCGACGAACTGCGCACCGGCGTGCAGCGTCCACGCCAGTTCGCCGGCCTGCACTATTTCAATCCGGTCGCTTCGATGCCGCTGGTCGAAATCGTCCACCACGACGGTGTCGACGAGGTCACCGCGCAGCGTCTGGCCGCGTTCTGCAAAGCCATCGACAAGCTGCCCGTCCCGGTCGCCGGCACGCCGGGCTTCCTCGTCAACCGCCTGCTGTTCCCCTACATGCTCGAAGCCGCGAACGCCTACGCCGAAGGCATTCCCGGCAAGGCGATCGACAAGGCTGCAGTCGACTTCGGCATGCCAATGGGCCCGATCGAGCTGATCGACACCGTGGGTCTGGATGTCGCCTCCGGCGTCGGCCAGGAACTCGCGCCGTTCCTCGGTCTGCGCATTCCCGCCTCCCTGGCCACGCCGCCCGAACCGGGCCAGCGCGGCAAGAAGGACGGCCAGGGTCTCTACACCTGGGTCGAGGGCAAGGCGCAGAAGCCCGAACTGCCGAAGGACTACAAGGCGCCGGAGGATCTGCAGGACCGCCTGATCCTGCCGCTGCTCAACGAGGCCGTCGCCGCGCTGCACGACGGCGTGGTCGCCGATGCGGATCTGCTCGATGCGGGCGTGATCTTCGGCACCGGCTTCGCGCCGTTCCGCGGCGGCCCGATCCAGTACATCCGCGAGACCGGCGCCGACGTCATCGTCGAGCGCCTGCGCACCTTGCAGGCACGCCACGGCGACCGCTTCGCACCGCGTCCGGGCTGGGACAATCCGGCGCTGCAGCCGGTGCCGCGTACGGCCTGATGCATCCGCAGGCGCGACGCACGTCGCGCCTGTTTCCGGGCAGATCGCTTGCAGCTACGGGCTTTGCGGTTGCATTGCGGTTGCATTGCGGCGATACGCGGCGGCCGAAGAACCATGTCTGGTTCGCGTCGGTTTCGAACTGTTCGCGCGTTCCCGCGAAGATCCGTCGAAGAAAAGAACTCAGCCCGAGTGCCGCGTCGCCAGCGCTGCGGCGCGCGATTCCAACGCAGCGATCAGCGCGTCGCGCTCTAAGGCCGTCAGGTCGAGCATCTCGAACGCGTCGCCAAAGAACAGACCGTCGAATGCGAGCGTGACCAGCAGCGCTTCGACGAAATCCGGACCCAGTTCGCGCAGGCGGCCCGCGTGCTTGGCTGCGTACTGCCGCGGCGAATCCATCAGGTCGGGCGTGTTGACCGCCGCAGCGATGAAGGACTGGGTCGCCTTCGGGCCGTGCAGCCGCTTGGCCTCCAGGCCCTGCCGCTGGGCATGCACGAAGGCCTGCAGATAGCCGCCCGGATTGGCCGGGAACATCGTCTCGGCCATTTCCAGATCGCGATGGTGCTGGTCCATGTGGTGCTCGACCACGCCTTTGAGCAGCAGGTCCTTGCTCGCGAAGTGGTACAGCAGGCCGCCCTTGCTGACGCCCGCCTCCGCTGCTACCGCGTCGAGGGTCAGGTGCGCGGCACCGACGCGATCGGACACGGCGAGCGCCGCATCGAGGATGCGTGCGCGGGCGTCGCTGCGCGGCTTGCGGGTGGTCATGGGCACACGTCTTGACGGAGAAGTGGAGATTCTAGACTATACCGTCCAGCCGGTTTAGTTCACCTGAAGGAATTCCCGCATGCATGCCCTTCCCGACCCGTCGAGACACGCGCCGCCGCGGGTGCAGCCGGCCGTGCCGGATGCCTACGCAGCGATGGGCTGGATCGAGGGATTCACCGAACTCGCGCGGCTGGCGATCGATGAAGAAGACGACGAAGGCCTACGCCGCGGTTACGAAGACGAACTGCTGCGCCGTGCGGTGTATCTGCGCGCAGCGGGTCTGTTCGATGTCATGGAGATCCGGCATCCCGCCTTGCGCGCGATGCTCGACGACGCGCGCTGAGCGCATCCGTCGCAACAGGTCGCCCGCGCGACGCGGGCAACGGACTCACATCGTGTGGGTCGACTTCTCGGATTGCAGCGTGCCGGCGAGCAAGGTCTCGATCCGGTTCTTGACTGCCTCACCTTCCGGCGTATCGGCGAACTGCACGCCCACACCCGCGGTGCGGTTGCCCTGCGCGCCGGCTGGCGTCACCCACACCACCTTGCCGGCGGTCGGCAAGCGATCGCTGGACTCGGGCAGCGTCAGCAGCAGGAACACCTCGTCGCCGAGGAAGTAGCGCTTCGGCGTCGGCACGAAGATGCCGCCGTGCTTGAGATACGACATGTACGCGTTGTACAGCGCGGCCTTGTCCTTGACGGCGAGCGACAGGATGCCCTGACGTGCCCCAGCAGCGGTTGCGCTCATGGATCGGTTTCCAGCGAAGAAGTCAGTTGCGGGCGACGGTGCCGCGCCAGGCCAGCAGCAGCTCGGCGATGGCGAGATCGGCGCGCACCGTGGTCCTGAGCAGATCACGGGTGCGGTTGGCAGCGTCGAACCACGCGGCCAGCTTCCCGATTCCCGTGACATCGGTCAAGCCGGATGCACGCGCGAGCGCGAGATCGGCGGCGTGCGCGACGCGTTCGGACGCATCGTCGCCATTGGCCCAGCGCTGCGCGGTGGCGACGACCGGCAGATCGCCCTTCGCCACACCGGCGAGATCTTTGGCGACCTCGCGACGCAGCGCCATGCCGCCACCGTCGAGCCATTCGGCGGCGAGGCCGGGATGACCGCGCGCGGCGTCCAGCGCTTCGACCGCATCGGCCTCGCGATGACCGCGACCCGCGAGCCAGGCCAGCGCTTCCTCGCGCGGCGGCAGGCGGAACTCGATGCGCTGGCAGCGGCTGCGGATCGTCGCCGGTAAGCGCAATGGATTGGCTGCGACCAGCCACAGGTGACGCCCGGGCTGCGGTTCCTCCAGCGTCTTCAGCAGTGCGTTGCAGGCGGACGTATTGACCGCATCGGCCGGATCGACGATCGCGACCTGCGCGCTGCCGTATTGCGGCGTCAGCGACAGCTTCGCCGACAGCTCGCGGATCTGGTCGATGACGATCTCGGTGCGCAGCTTGGTGCCGTCCTTGGTCGGCACGAACGAGACGCTGTGGAAATCGGGATGCGTGCCGGCCGCGAGCAGCTGCGCGCTGCGCACTTCGCGATCGAGGCCGAGTACGTGCGCGGCCAGTGCATCGGCGACCGCGCGCTTGCCCAGACGCGCCGGGCCGCAGAACAGCAACGCATGGCCGAGCCGGCCGCTGTCGAGCGCGCTGCGCACTTGGTCATGGATGCGCGCCTGCCACGGCGCGAATGTCGGCTGCGCGCTCATGCCACAGCCCGTGCCGCGTGCAGGGCCTGCACCGCGTCGGCGGCGACGACATCGGCGCTGCGCGTCGCATCGATGACGCGGATGCGCTGCGGCTCGGCCTGCGCGCGCGCGAGAAATGCACTGCGCACGCGTTCGAAGAATGCGTCCTGTTCGGCCTCGATGCGGTCGGGAAACGCATCGCGTCCACGCGCGCGTTCACGACCCTGGGCCACGCCGAGATCGAGCAGCAGCGTGATCGCCGGCGCGATGCCGACGTGCGCGGTTTCGAGCGCGGCGATGCGCGCCGGATCGATACCGCGGCCGCCGCCCTGATAGGCGTAACTGGAATCGGTGAAGCGGTCGCTGATCACCCAGGCGCCGCGCTCGAGCGCGGGCAGGATCGTCTCCTGCACATGCTGGGTACGCGCGGCGAACATCAGCAGCAATTCGGTGTCCGGGCGCGCGGGTTCGTGGCCGGGATCGAGCAACATGCCGCGGATCAGCTCGGCCAGCGGCGTGCCGCCGGGCTCGCGCGTGCACACCACTTCATCGCCATCGGCTTCCAGCGCCTCACGCAGGGCGCGCAGCACCGTGGTCTTGCCGGCGCCCTCGCCGCCTTCGATCGTCACGAAGCGCGGATACGTGCGGAGTGCGCTCACGCGCCGTCGTCCGCTGCGCCCGTGGCGGCTTCGACTTCCACTTCGTTCGGCCGCGCGGCTTCACCGCCTGCCGCCGCTTCGGCCGCATTGCCGCTGCTGGCGTCTCCGGTGCCGAATTTCGAACGGTAACGGCGCACGTACTCACGTACCGCGACGTTGTGCGCCGCGTAGGTCGGCGAGAACACATGCCGACCGCTGCCGTCACCGACTGCGACGAAATACAGTGCATTGCCGTCGGCGGGATGCGTCGCGGCCTGGATCGCGGCGGCACCGGCCATCGCGATCGGCGTCGGCGGCAGGCCGTCGCGGGTGTAGGTGTTGTAGGGCGTGTCGGTCTGCAGATCGCTGCGACGGATGTTGCCGTCGTAGGCAGTGCCCATGCCGTAGATCACCGTCGGATCGGTCTGCAGGCGCATGCCGATCTTCAGCCGGCGATTGAACACGCCGGAGATCGCCGGGCGTTCTTCGGCGATGCCGGTTTCCTTCTCGATGATCGAGGCCAGCACCAACACCTGCTCGCGGTCCTGCAGTTCCAGACCGTCCGCGCGCGATTCCCAGGCGCGATCGACCGCGGCTTCCAGCGCGATGTTCGCGCGGCGCAGCAGGTCCACGTCGCTGTCGCCGGTGGTGTAGAGATAGGTCTCGGGCAGGAAACGGCCTTCGGGATGCACACCGGCCTTGCCGAGCGCGTCCATCAGTGCGGCGTCGTCGAGGTCCTGCAGCGTCTGCACCAGCGGCGTGGCGCGACCGAGTGCGGCGCGCAGCTCGCGGATGTTCCAGCCTTCGACGATGGTGAAGCGGTGATGGATGACCTTGCCGTCGCGCATGCGTACCAGCAGATCGCGCGGCGTGGTGGCCGGGTCGAGCGGATATTCGCCGACCTGGATGCGCGCATCGGCGCCCAGTTCGCGTGCCAGCAGGCGCCATTCGAGTTCGTGTCCCTCCACCGCGCCGGCCTCGCGCAGGCGACCAAGCACGCGCTGGAACGAATCGCCGCGTGCGACCACCAGCGTGCCGTCGGTCGACAGGCCGGCCAGCGGCGAGTTCGCGAAGCGGCTGTAGCGCGCATGCAGGAACCAGGCGGTGAGACCGGCCAGCAGCGCGACGATCACGAGCCCGCCCAGCAGGATCTTGCCGATGCGGCGACGGGGACGTGGCGGTGCGGATTCGGTCATGGGCGGCGTGGGCCGTCGATGCGGGAGGGGCGTGCAGGATACCGTGGCCGGCGGAAGACCATGCAAGGCATGGCCGGTGGGCGCGACTTCCCCCGTCAGTGACGGAGACAGACATCCACGCGGAGCGCGCCATGCAGCAGACCCGGATCACCGGCTACCAGGTGATGTATTCGGCCAACCGTTTTCCGCCACGGATCTGGCTGCACGGCGACAGCGGCTCGATCGGCCAGCTGGTCTTCCACGCCAACGGCGAAGTGCTGCCCGAGGACGCCATCCAGGGCACCGCGCCGTCATTGCATTACCACCTCGACGATTTCCACAACGCGCTCGACGTGCTGCGCAACGAGAGCCCGGTGTGGTTGCTCTATTCGGGCAGCGGCGGCGGTTACGAGAACGGTCTGCGCACCGACTTGGAGGGCGTCGGCGAAGGCGAACCACGGCTGCGTGCGATGGCACGGATCGACTGAGGCCGAGAGGCTCGATCAGCCGGAGAAGCCGAGCGCCCGCAGCGTGCCGCGAGCTTTGGCGCGGGTTTCTTCGAGTTCGCGGTCCGCATCCGAGTCGGCAACGATGCCGGCGCCGGTGCGGAAGCGTGCGACATCGCCTTCGACTTCCGCGCTGCGGATCAGGATGTTGAGGTCGAGATCACCGTCGCGATTCAGCCAGCCCATTGCGCCGGTATAGGCGCCGCGGCCCTGCCCTTCGAGCTCGGCGATGATCTGCATGCAGCGCACCTTGGGACAGCCGGTGATCGTGCCGCCCGGGAACACCGCGGCGATCGTGCGGCCCGGCGTGGCGTCAGCGCGCAGGCGGCCGCGGACGTTGCTGACGATGTGGTGCACGTGCGCGTAGCTCTCCACGCACATCAGTTCGTCGACCTCCACGCTGCCCGGCACGCAGACGCGGCCCAGGTCATTGCGTTCGAGATCGACCAGCATCACGTGCTCGGCGCGTTCCTTCGGATGCCCGACGAGTTCCTGCACGCGCGCAGCATCGTCGTCGCCGTCGAAGCGCGCGCGGGTGCCGGCGATCGGACGCGTCTCGACCAGATCGCCGCGCACCGACACCAGCCGTTCCGGCGACGCACTCGCCACCGCCCAGCCGTCGCCCTGCAGCAGGCCGGCGAACGGTGCGGGATTGTGTTCGCGCAGACGGGCGTACAGCGCCGCCGGATCGAGCGGACCGTCGAAATGCGCCTGCCAGCCGCGTGACAGGTTCGCCTGGAACACATCGCCGGCGGCGAGGTAATCGAGCACCCGGCGCACGCCATCAGTGAAGCGCGCGGGCGCGTCTTCATCGAGCGTTTCGGGCGGATGCCATGTCGAGGGGGACGCCACCGTGGCGCCTGCAGCCGCGACGAGTTCGGCGAGCAATGCGTCTGCGCCGGCTTCGGCGATGGCGATGCATTCGCCGGTCGCGTGATCCCGCAGCACCGCGGCCGGACAACGCCAGGCCACCGCGACCGGCAGGCTGCCGACCGCGGCCGGCAGATCCAGCACCGGCTCGACCTGCCCCGCCAGCTCATAGCCCAGATACAGCGCCCAGCCGCCGCGGAAGGGCCAGCGCGGTTCGTCGCGCAGCGTGCGCAGGTCGGACCACGCGGCATCGAGCGCCGCGAGGAAATCGCCGTCGACGCTGGCGCCCGCCGCGTCGCGAGTGACGCCGTCCACATCAAGCTGCAGACGCGTGCCATCCGTCGCCAGCAACAGATCCCAGCGCGCATGCGCAGTGCCGTGCGCCACCGACTGCAGCAGCAGCGGGTGACGCGCGGGCGCCGCGCGTTGCAGCGCCAGCAGGTCGGTCTCGGCAGGCAGCGGACAGGTGATCAGCACGGCGACGTTTCCAGTGGGCCGACTACGCGGCGGCAGCGATCAGGCGTCGAGTTCGGTCCAGCGCAGATAGGCCGCATCCAGCGCCGTCTGCGTGTCCTGCAGCTGCTGCCCGTGCGCGGCGATGGCCTCGGCGTCGCGCTGGTAGAAGGCTGGCGTGTTCATCTCACCGGTCATGCGCGCGATGTCGCCTTCCAGCTGCTCGATGCGCAGCGGCAGCTGTTCGAGTTCGCGCTGGTCCTTGTAGCTGAGCTTGCGCTTGGCGACCGGGGCCGGCGTCGACGGCGCAGCAGTTGCCGCGGCGGTGACAGCAGCTTTCGGCGCGAGCGTCGTGCCCGGCAATGCAGCGCCCGGCTGCGGCCGCTGGCGCAGCCAGTCTTCGTAGCCGCCGATGTATTCGCCGACGCGGCCTTCGCCTTCCATCACCAGCGTCGAGGTCACCACGTTGTCGAGGAAGTCGCGGTCATGGCTGACCAGCAGCAGCGTGCCGGGGTAGTCGCCCAGCAGTTCTTCGAGCAGCTCCAGCGTTTCGACGTCGAGATCGTTGGTCGGTTCGTCCATCACCAGCAGGTTCGACGGCTGCGCGAACAGCTTGGCCAGCAGCAGACGGTTGCGCTCACCGCCCGACAGACGGGTGATCGGCGCGCGCGCGCGTTCCGGCGTGAACAGGAAATCCTGCAGATAGCCGATCACATGCTTGCGCGTGCCGTTGATCTCGACGAAATCCTGGCCTTCCGCGACGTTCTCCAGCGCATTCCAGTCTTCGCGCAAGGTCGCGCGATACTGGTCGAAGTACGCGATCTGCAGCTGGGTGCCGGTCTTGACCTCGCCCGCCTGCGGCTGCAGTTCGCCAAGCAGGAGTTTCAGCAGCGTGGTCTTGCCGGTGCCGTTGGCGCCGATCAGGCCGATGCGATCGCCGCGGAAGATCGTCGTCGAGAAGCTGTCGATCAGCGTGCGCTCGCCGAACGAGAACGAGACGTCCTGCATTTCGACGACCTTCTTGCCCGACGCATTGGCTGACGCGGCGGCCATGCGTACGTTGCCCGTCAGGTCACGACGCTGGCTGCGCTCCAGGCGCATCGCCTTGAGCCGTCGCACGCGACCTTCGTCGCGGACACGGCGCGCCTTGATGCCCTGACGGATCCAGACTTCCTCCTGCGCCAGCATCTTGTCGAAGCGCTGTTGCTCCTGGGCTTCGGCGTGCAGGCGCTCCTCGCGGCGACGCACGTAGTTGTCCCAGTCGCCGGGCCAGCTGGTCAGCGCACCTCGCTCGATCTCGACGATCCGCGTGGCAAGCGCGCGCAGGAAGCGCCGGTCATGGGTCACGAACACCAGCGCACCGGGCCACTGCTTGAGGAAACCCTCGAGCCAGTCGATCGCCGCGATGTCGAGGTGGTTGGTCGGCTCGTCGAGCAGCAGGATGTCGGGCGCCGACACGACCGCGCGCGCCAGCAGCACGCGACGTTTCATGCCGCCCGAGAGCTTGGTAAACGCCGCATCGCCGTCGAGTTGCAGACGCTCCAGTACCTCGGTCACGCGCTGATCGATCCGCCAGCCATCGAGCGCTTCGACCCGCGCCTGCACATCGGCAAGCGCGTCGTAATCCTCTGCATGCAGCAGGCGGTGGTATTCGGCCAGCGCCGCGCCGGCATCGCCTAGTCCGCCTGCGACGACGTCGTACACGCTGCCGTCCGCGCCCGCAGGCACTTCCTGCTCGAGCCGCGTCACGCGCACGCCCTGCTCGCGGCGGATTTCGCCGTCGTCGGGTTTGAGCTCGCCATCGATCAGGCGCATCAGGGTGGACTTGCCGGCGCCATTGCGGCCGATCAGCGCAATCCGCTCGCCGCGTTCGATTGAAAGCTCGACACCGTCCAGCAGCAAGGGTCCGCCGACGCTGTAGTCGACGTCATTCAAGGTCATCAAAGGCATCCCGCCATTCTAGCGGGTCGGCGTGGATCGGATGCGGGTTCGGCGCGACAGCTGTGGACTTGAGCGGTGTTGCGCTTCAACTCGCGCAGTGTTTTCGAGCCCTCTCCCTTTGGGAGAGGGGTTGGGGTGAGGGCACGCGCAATTCTCCGACCGGAAAAAAGGCGGCCCTGAGAAAGCCCCGACCCTCACCCCACCATCGGCATCCGCCAATGGTTCCCCTCTCCCTCAGGAGAGGGGCGTAGGCGTTCCACCTTCGGTGGAACCAGTTTTTTTCAGGAACTGCACGACAGCATCGAACACCCCGCCTTCGTCCGCGCCCAGTCCGGGCGCTTGCCGGCAAACGCTTCGCGGCCGGGTTGCTCGTCATATGGCCGACGCATGACGTCCAGCAGCTCGACGATGCCGGAGGGATCGCCGGCCTCGGCGCGGTCGATCGCCTGCTGCGCCAGATAGTTGCGCATCACGAAGCGCGGATTCGCCGCGTGCATCCGGGCGCGGCGCGTCTCGCTGGACTCGCTTGTTTCCTGCAAGCGCGCAGCGTAAGCAGCCAGCCAGGCGTCGAACTCGTCCTGCACCTGCGCGCGCTTTGTATCGTCGTAGAACGCATCCGCCACGATTTTCAACGACGGCGCCTCGGCGTCGAGATCCGCGAGTCCGCGGAAAAACAGCGTCATGTCGACCTCGCCGGCCTGCAGCAGCCCGTGCAGTCGCTGCATGCGTTCGACATCGTCGTCGCGGCACTCGGGCAAACCGAGTTTCGTCGCGATGGTCTCGCGATCCAGCAGCGCATACGTCGCCCCGTAGGCATCAAGGCCGGCCTGCAGCGGCGCAACATCACCGAACAGCGGCGCCAGCGCCTGCGCCAGACGACCGAGATTCCAGTGCGCGACGCGCGGCTGCCAGCCGAAGCGGTAGCGACGGCCCTGGGCGTCGGTGGTGTTGGGCGTCCAGTCAGGGTTGTAGTCGTCGACCCAGCCGTAGGGGCCGTAGTCGATCGTCAATCCTAGGATCGACATGTTGTCGGTGTTCATGACGCCGTGTACGAAGCCGACGCGCATCCAGCCGGCGATCATCGCCGCGGTGCGCGTGCAGACTTCGGCGAACCAGTCGCCGTACAGCGCCTCGCCCTCGCCCGCCAGATGCGGGAAATCACGGGCGATCGTGAAGTCGACCAGTTGCCGCAACAGCGCGGTGTCGCCGCGTGCGGACGGCAGTTCGAAGTGACCGAAGCGGATGAATGAAGGCGCGACACGGCACACGATCGCGCCCGGCTCGGGCGCGACGTTGCCGTCATAGAACATGTCGCGGACCACGGCATCGCCCGTGCCGACCAGTGACAGCGCCCGCGTCGTCAGCACGCCCAGATGGTGCATCGCTTCGCTGCACAGGAATTCGCGCACGGACGAACGCAACACCGCGCGGCCGTCGGCGGTCCGCGAGTACGGCGTCGGGCCGGCGCCCTTGAGCTGCAGTTCCCAACGACGACCGTCGGCGGCGACGCCCTCACCCAGCGTGATCGCGCGGCCGTCGCCGAGTTGCCCGGCCCAGTGGCCGAACTGGTGACCGCCGTAGTTCGAGGCATACGGCGCCATGCCGGGGGTCAGCGCGTTGCCGCCAAACACCGCAGCGAATTCCGGCGACGCGACCGTGTCCGCATCGAAACCGAGCGCGTCCGCCATTTCCGCGGAATACGCCAGCACGCGGGGCGACGCAACCGCCGTCGGCAGCACCGGCGACCACAGCGCGCCCTCGACCTGCCGCCGCCGTGCGCCGGTTTCGGCATCACCCGGCAGCGAGCGGACGAATCGGTTGTCGAACGTCAGTGCATGCGCGAGCGGCACGGACGCCGGGGCGGCCTCGGTCATCGTCCCAGCTCGAACGGACCGCCCGCTTCCAGCGCACGCTGATAGGCCGGCCGCGCATGGATGCGCTCCACGAAGCGGCGGATGTTCGGCCCGACGCGATCGGCCGCACGCACCGCGGCAGCCTCCAGCGGAAAGCTCATCTGGATGTCGGCCGCGGTGAAACGGTCGCTGGCGAACCACTGGTACGCACCGAGCTCGCGCTCCACGTATTGCAGATGCGTCTGCAGCTGCGGACCGATAAAGCTCTGCATCGCCTTGTCGGCGATGCCGCGGGCAATGGGCTTCACGAAAAACGGCATCGGCGCGGTGCGCAGACGCCCGAACACCAGCGACAGCAGCAGCGGCGGCATCGCTGAGCCTTCGGCGTAGTGCAGCCACTGGCGATAGCGTAGGCGCTCGTCCTCGTCGTCCGGGGCCGGCGACAGCGCGTGATCGGGATCGAAGCGCTCCACCAGCGCCTCGATGATCGCGCCCGACTCGACCAGGCGACGCCCGTCCATCTCGACCACCGGCGACTTGCCCAGCGGATGCACGTCACGCAGCGCCTGCGGCGCCAGCATGGTCTTGGGATCGCGGGCGTAGCGCACCACTTCATAGGGCTGGCCGAGTTCTTCCAGCAGCCAGAGCACGCGCTGCGAGCGCGAGTTGTTCAAGTGGTGTACGCGGATCATGGAGACGACTCGGTGCGGAATCCCGCCATGATGGGGGCGGCATCGCCTGGACCGAAGCACCGGGGCGCACGATCTTCCGCTGGCGTTCCCGCAGGTGAACGCCAGCCATCAGCGCTTCAGAATCCCCGACTGCGCGACTGCGGCATCGCGGCCCGCCCGCTACACTATGCGGTTCCCCGACCGGCTGCGCCGGCGCTAAGAGACCGAACCATGAGCGCCGAGTCGCCCATCACCGCTGCCGAGACCCCCAAGTTCACCGACCTCGCCCTGCCCGACACCTTACTGCGTGCCCTGACCGCAGTCGGTTACGAGTCGCCGTCGCCGATCCAGGCCGCGACCATTCCGCCGCTGCTCGAAGGCCGTGATCTGCTGGGCCAGGCGCAGACCGGCACCGGCAAGACCGCTGCTTTCGCGCTGCCCGTGCTGGCGCGCATCGATCCCGCGCAGCGCAAGCCGCAGGCACTGGTGCTCGCGCCGACGCGCGAACTGGCCATCCAGGTCGCCGAGGCCTTCCAGAAGTACGCGGCGTTCATGCCCGGCTTCCACGTGCTGCCGATCTATGGCGGCCAGGGCTACGCCCAGCAGCTGAGCGCGCTCAAGCGCGGCGTGCAGGTGATCGTCGGCACGCCCGGCCGCGTGATCGACCACCTCGAGCGCGGCTCGCTGGATCTGTCCGAACTGCGCGCCCTGGTGCTCGACGAAGCCGACGAGATGCTGCGCATGGGCTTCATCGACGACGTCGAGGCCGTGCTGAAGAAGACACCTGAAACGCGTCAGGTCGCGCTGTTCTCCGCGACGATGCCGAGCCAGATCAAGCGCATCGCCCAGACCTATCTGAAGAATCCCGTCGAGATCGCGATCAAGGCGACCACGACGACGGCCGCCAACATCCGCCAGCGCTACTGGATGGTCAGCGGCGTCAACAAGCTCGACGCGCTGACCCGCATCCTCGAGGCCGAGCCCTTCGACGCGATGATCATCTTTGCGCGCACCAAGCTGGCGACCGAGGAACTGGCGCAGAAGCTGTCGGCGCGTGGCCTGTCGGCCGCGGCGATCAATGGCGATCTCGACCAGAAACAGCGCGAGCGTGCGATCCAGAACCTCAAGGACGGCCGTCTCGACGTGCTGGTGGCGACCGACGTCGCCGCGCGCGGCCTGGACGTCGACCGCATCAGCCACGTCCTGAACTACGACATCCCCTACGACACCGAAAGCTACGTGCATCGCATCGGCCGCACCGGCCGCGCGGGTCGCAGCGGAGAGGCGATCCTGTTCGTCGCCCCGCGCGAGCGCGGCATGCTCGGCGCGATCGAGCGTGCGACGCGCCAGAAGATCGACCAGATGCAGTTGCCGAGCGTGGAGATCGTCAACGAAGCGCGCGTGGGGAAGTTCCTCGAAAAGATCACCGGCGCGCTCGAAAGCAGCGAGCTCGGCATGTTCCGCGAACTGATCGAACGGTACGAGCGCGAGCACAACGTGCCAGCGGCCGAGATCGCCGCGGCGCTGGCCAAGGTGGTCCAGGGCAACACACCGCTGTTGCTGGAGCCGCCGCGCAAGCCGGACAAGCCCGCGTTCGAGCGCGAATTCGTCGAGCGTCCCGGTGGCCGCGAGGCATCGCGTTCCGCGCGCGAGCCGCGTGAGGCCCGCGAACCGCGCGAAGCGCGTCCGCCGCGTCCCGACACCGGCCCGCGCGATCCGGACGTCGGCATGGAGACCTTCCGTATCGAAGTCGGTTACGTGCACGGCGTGCAGCCGGGCAACATCGTCGGCGCGATCGCCAACGAGGCGGACCTCGAGAGCCGCTACATCGGGCGCATCGACATCCGCGACGACTACAGCCTGGTCGACCTGCCCGAAGGCATGCCGCGCGAGGTCCTCGAGCACCTGAAGAAGGTGCGCGTCGCCGGCCAGCCCCTGCGCATGCGCCGCGCCGAGGCGGCCGATGCGGACGCGCCGCGCAGCGTCCGCCCGCGCAAGCCATTCGGCGACAAGTCCTTCGCGGGCAAGCCGCGTCCGGGCGGCGCGCGCCGGCCGAACGGGCCGCGTCCGCCGCATCGCGGGCGCTGAGCGGCTAGAACGGCTAGAACGGGTGCGGCAATCCGAGCAACGGTGACAGCAGCCAGTACAACAGCACGGCCACGAGCAGCCAGAGCAGCACGCGGAACAGCACGCCGGCGACCTTGAAGGCCAGCCACAACACCAGCAGCAGGATGGCCCAGCCGATCCAGTTCATCGCGGCTCCTCCAGCGTGTCAGCGAACACGATGCTGCAGCAGGTGACGGCACCCTCGGCTTTCTGCAGTTCGGAGATGTCGACGGGCAGCACCTGCACGCCCGCCGCCTCCAGCCGCGCCCGGGTGCGCGGAAAACACTCCGGATGGATCACGGCGTCGCCCACGCGCAACGCGTTGGCGGCATGCGGTTCGTCCGGGTCGATCGGGATGACGCGGTAATCGGCGAACACGCCGGCGTCGACCCATTCCGGCTGCACCAGCACCGTCCCTTGCGCCACCGCGGTGACCGCCGACTTCAGGTGCAGGCATTCCCGCGTCGGCACGCCCTG
>JBJMWR010000029.1:0-14847 GCA_045810015.1 Luteimonas sp. | reverse complement strand
CGGGCAGTCGAGAAACACGTAGCGGTACTTGCCGGCCGCCGGCCGAAGCGCCTCGGCGAGGTAATGCTCGGCATCCTGGCGCAGCGCCAGCGAGGCGGCCGCCCCGGCCAGGTCCGGCCGGGCGGGGATCAGCTCGAGGTTCTCGAAGCGCGTGCCCGAGGCGAGCTCGTTCGCGGGCGCGCCGTCGAGGAGGTCGAAGCTCGAGGTCCCGTTCGCGCGTTCGCCGAGCCCGGAGGTGGCGTTCGCCTGCGGGTCGAGGTCGACCAGCAGCGTCGGCTCACCGGCCTCGGCAAGGCAGGCTGCGAGGTTCACGGCCGTCGTCGTCTTGCCGACGCCGCCCTTCTGGTTCGCGATCGCCCACACCCGCACGTCAGTGCGCCCCTGCCGCGGGATCGACCGGCTCGGCGGGCGCTGCGGCCACCGCGACCGTCGCCGTGGACTGCGGCACGGCATCGGGCCCCTGCGGCGCGGCAAGGATCACGAGCATGACGCGGCGATTGGTATTCCGACCTTCCACGGTCGCATTGTCGGCGATCGGCTGGAATTCGCCATAGCCCACGACGCCCAGTCGCGACTGGGCGATGCCCTCGGCCGCGAGGATGTGGACGACGCTGGCCGCGCGCGCGGTCGACAGCTCCCAGTTCGACGGGAACGCGGCGGTGCGGATCGGCTGGTTGTCGGTGTAGCCCTCGACACGCATCGCGTTGGGCACGTCGCGCAGCACCGCGGCGACCTTGCGGATCGTGGCGCTCGCCGTGGTGCTGGGCGCGGCGACGCCGCTGGAGAACAGGATGTCGCTCTGGATCTCGACTTCCAGATAGTTGTGCCCGCGGCGCAGCGTGACCAGGTTCTTCTGCACCAGATCCGACAGCGCGACCTGCAGGTCGCGACCCAGCGAGACCAGCTCGCCTTCGCCCTCGCGTCCGCCGCGGGCGGTGCCGTCGAACTGCCCGCCCTGGGCCTGCGACTCGGGACCGGTCGCGTAGCGCGGCATGTCGATGGCCTGCTGCAGGCGCTGCTGGATCATCGAACTCGCCGGTGCCGGGCCGTTCTTCGCGGCGGCGGTCATCAGTGAAGGACGGTCGTAGGACGAGCCCAGGCGCTGGGTCTTGCCCAGCTGCAGCGGGCTCATCGAACGCGGCGGTCCACCGAAGGCCGCGTTGAGCGAATCGGAGACCGCGCGGTACTTGCCTTCATTGACCGAGGAAATCGCATACATGACCACGAAGAACGCAAGCAGCAACGTCACCAGGTCGCCGTAGGGGATGGCCCAGGCTTCATGGTTGGCGTGTTCTTCATGGACGTGCTTCCTGGCCATAGGTCAGTGCACGTAGCCGGCCAGACGCGACTCGATGTTGCGCGGGTTCTCGCCCTGGGCGATCGCGATCAACCCTTCGACGATCATCTCGCGCTCCTCGGTCTGCGCATTGATCAATGCCTTGAGCTTGTTGGCCATCGGCAGCAGGAACAGGTTGGCCGCGCCGATGCCGTAGATCGTCGCGGTGAACGCCGCCGCGATACCGCCGCCGAGCTTGCTCGGATCGGCGAGGTTCTTCATCACGGCTATCAGGCCCAGCACCGCGCCGATGATGCCGAGCGTCGGCGCATAGATGCCCATGCCCTCGAACACCTTGGCCGCGGCGAGATCGCCCTGGCTCTGGTGGTGCATGTCGGTCTCGAGCACGGCGCGGATCGAATCGGGCGCGATGCCGTCGACGACCATCTGCAGGCCCTTCTTGGTGAACGCGTCCTGCTGCTCGGCGACCTGCGACTCCAGGCCCAGCAGACCCTGCTTGCGCGCGGTGTTGGCCCATTCGACGAGGCTGGCGAGGATCGCCGCGCGGTCCTGGGACGGCGGCTTGAACACCCATTTGGTGATCTTCATCGCCCGCTTGAAGGTCACCAGGCTGGTCTGGATCAGGATCGACGCCACCGTGCCGCAGATCACGATCACGAACGCCGCCGGCGACCACAGGCTGGACAGGCCCGCACCTTTCAGCACGCTGCCGATCAGCACCGCGACGAGCGCGAGGATGAATCCGATGACGCTGAGCTTGTCCATGGAGTCGTTAACGGTCGCGTCGGAGATTTCTGAAGAGGGGATGTGCACACGCGCACGCCCCGGCGTCGGGCCACCGCGGCGACGGATTTCCGTCGGCGGGGGTCACGGGGAGAGGGGATGCAAGAGGTGGGCCGCGGGATGGATCTGACGCGGCAGATGGATCGAGCCCTCCCCCGCAGGCGGGGGAGGGTTGGGTGGGGGCAATCCGTCAGTTCGCTTGAAAGCCGGTTCGAGCGCTGGCTACGCGCTTGAGTTCGGAACTTTTGCCTGCTGACAGTTCGCCCCCATCCCAACCTTCCACCCGTAAAGGGCGCAATGCCCCGCAAGCGGGGGAAGGCGTCTGTCCGTGCAGGCTCTAAGCGTGGCAATGGAAGAGCGCACTGACGCCCTCACACCCTCACCCACTGGCGAACGCCCCTCAATCCCGCCCGTCGTCTAACCGGTCCGGATCCCGCTTCCAGTCCGTCATGCGGGCGCGCAGGCGGACCATGGCCTGGCCGTGGATCTGCGAGACGCGGGATTCGCTGACCGACAGCACGGCGCCGATCTCGCGCAGGTTGAGTTCCTGTTCGTAGTACAGCGACAGCACCAGGGCTTCGCGCTCGGGCAGGCCTTCGATCGCTTCGACCAGGGCGACGCGGAAGGCGTCGTCCTCGAAGGCGCGCGCGGGGCTGGCCGAGTCGCGGACCGCGAGGCGGGCCTCGCCGTCGTGTTCTTCCAGGTGCGCGTCGAAGCTGGTCAGCTGGCCGCGGGCGGCGTCCTCGACCATGCGGTGGTACTCGTCGAGAGTGATCTCCATGTGCGCGGCGATCTGCGCCGGCACCGCGCTGCGGCCGGTTTCCTGCTCGATCGCGCGCACGGCGGCGATCATGTCGCGATAGCCGCGGTGCACCGAGCGCGGGGTCCAGTCGCCGCGCCGCATCTCGTCGATCATCGCGCCGCGGATGCGGATCGAGGCATAGGTCTCGAAGGTCGCGCCGGGATCGGACTGGTAGTTCCGCGCCGCGTCGATCAGGCCGAGCATGCCGGCCTGCACGAGGTCCTCGATCTCGACGCTGGGCGGCAGCCGTGCGGCGAGGTGGTGGGCGATGCGGCGCACCAGCTCGCCATGACGCTCGACAATGTCCGCCGGCGAGCCGGTCTGGGTCGCGCGATAGCAGGCGGTGGCGGTGGCGTTCATGCGGGCAGGCCTCCGGTGGACTGGGCGCTGGCGGCGACCAGCCGGTCGACGAAGAATTCGACATGGCCGCGCGCGACTGCCGGCGACTGCCAGCTGCGTGCGCGACGGGCGATGCCGCGATAGGCGACCGCCGACGGCGCCGACGGGAACGCGTCGACGACGGCTTCCTGACGCTGCACCGCGCGGCGGAGCCATTCGTCGCGCGGGATCGAGCCGAGGTGATTCAGGGTGACGTCGAGGAAGCGCGCGGTGACCCGCTGCAGCTTCTCGAACAGCGCCGGGCCCTCGCTCGCGTCCTGCACCTGGTTGCACAGCACCTGCACGCGCTGCACGCCGCGGTCGCGGTTGAGCACCTTGATCAGCGCGTAGGCGTCGGTGATCGATGCGGGTTCGTCGCAGACCACCACGATCACATCCTGCGCGGCCTGGCAGAACGTCAGCACGCCATCGGCGATGCCGGCGGCGTTGTCGACGATCATCGTGTCGATCGAACGGTCGAGTTCGGAGAACGCGTGCACCAGGCCCACGTGTTCCTGCGGTGAGAGCTGCGCCATGTGCTGCTTGCCGGACGCGGCCGGCACCACCATCAGCCCGTTCGGGCCTTCGAGGATGGTGTCGGCGAGATCGCAACGTCCGGCGAACACGTCGGCCAGGGTGAAGCGCGGCGACAGGCCCAGCATCACGTCGACGTTGGCCAGGCCCAGATCGGTATCGAGCAACAGCGTGCGCTGGCCGGCGTTGACCATCGCCGCGGCGAGGTTCACCGAAGTCGTGGTCTTGCCGACGCCGCCCTTGCCGCTGGCGACGGCGATTACGCGGGGTGCGGCGGTGGCGGGTGCGGCATCAGACGGCATGACGGGTCTCGAACGCATCGGTGGCGGCGGTGTCGGCGACGGGCGCGTGGCGGCCGGCAGCCATCGCCTGGGCGATGCGCAGGCGGTTGCCCGATTCGATGTCGGCGTCAGCGTTCTGGCCGTCGGCGGTGTAAGCGATCGGCAGACCGTTGCGCACGGTGACCGACAGCGCCGAACCCAGATAGCCGGTCTCGTCGAGCTTGGTCAGGATCAGGCCTTCCGGCGAGCACGGACGGTAGCGGCGGATGACTTCGTGCATGTCCTGCGGATTGCCGTTGGCCGGCAGCACCAGCAGGCTGCGGACCTTGCGTGCGGTGCGCAGCCACAGGATCTGGTTGAACAGGGCGCGATCGTTGGGGGCGTAGCCGGTCGTGTCGACGAGCACCAGCGGATAGTCGGCCAGCTGGGTCAGCGCCTGCTGCAGGCCGGACATGCCGCGCGCTTCGCAGACGGTAATGCCGAGCTTGCGGCCGTGCGCCTGCAGCTGTTCGTGCGCGCCGGGGCGTTCGCAGTCGGTGGTGATCAGGGCGACGTCGCGCGCTCGGTGGCGGGCGGCGAAACGTGCGGCCAACTTGGCCGCGGTGGTGGTCTTGCCGGCACCGGTCGGGCCGACGAGGGCAATCACGCCACCGTCGTCGATCGGCTCGCAGGCGCTGACTTCGAGCGTGCGGGCAAGCGCGTCGAGCATCGGGCCCTGGATCGCATCGACGGGCAACGCCGGATCGAGCTGCGCGGCGACCGATTGCGCCAGCGCGTCTTCGCAACCGAACGCGCGCAGTGCATCGAACGCGGCGGCGCGCGCGGGCGAACCGCGCAGACGCTCGCGTTCGAACTGCGCCATCTGGGTTTCCATCAGCTGGCGCATGCGCGCCATCTCGTCGCGCATCGCGGTGATCGCGGGCGCTTCGGGTTCCGGCGAAGGCACCAGCGACAGCGCCGGTGCGGTGGCGACCGCGGGACGTGGCGCTTCGAAAGATGCTTCGACGGCAGCAGATTCTTCAACCGCCATTGGCTGCGGCGCCCGCGGCATGCGCGTGCCCAGCATCGCTGCGAACGACGGCGCCTCGTCGGCGATCAATGCATCGAGTGCGTGCGTGTCGTCGGCGCGCAGTTCGGCATTGGCCGCGGCGAAGGTCGCGCGTGTCGGCGAGGCGGGCTGCAGCGGCAGGCTGCGGGCGACTTCGGCGACGGCAGCGGCCGGGCGGATCGCCGATGTGAGTTCGGCGAGCGTGGGGCCGTCGCTGTCCTTGAGGCGGGCCCGTGCGCGGTCGCGCAGCGCAGCGGTGCCGGTGGGTGCGGCGACGGGTACGGCAATCGGTGCTTCGACGGCGGCAGGCTGGCGGTTGTGTCCCAGCGCCGCGGCGAATGCGGCGGCGGGATCGACGATGGCGCGTTCGAACACGGTGCGCGCAGGCGCGACCGGCGCGGGTGCCACGACAGGCGCTGCAGGCGTCGGGATTCCGGCATCGGCGACCGGCGTCTCGTCGGCTTCGGCGGCGCGCAGCACGCGGGCCAGCGCGGCTTCGTCGTAGCCGAGGGAGGCGACCACCTCGATGCCCTCGGCGACGCCGCGGGTCGACAGGATCACCGCATCGGGGCCCAGCGCTTCGCGGATCTTCCGCAGCGCGGTGCGCATGTCCGGGGCGATGAAACTCTTGATCTTCATGGTCCTCTCCGCGGCTGCCGGATTTCCGGCGCGCCGACCGTGTCAGTGGCGGGCAATCGAACCGCGGGTCATCCCACGGCGCCGACCAGACGCAGACGTTTGTCTTCGGGAACCTCGGCGTAGGCGAGTACGGACAGCGACGGAACGCTGTGCCGCACCAGCCGCGCCACCGAGGCGCGGACTCCACCGGGAACGAGCAGCACGGCGGGTTCTCCGCGGCTCTCCTGGCGGGTGACGCACTCGCTCAAGTTCTGATGCAGACGCTCGGCGAGTCCCGGTTCGAGCGCTGCGCCCTGGCCGTTGACCGAGTCCTGCAATACCCGTTCCAGCTGCGGCGCCAAGGTGTAGACGGGGAACTCTTCGGCCATGCCGTTGAGTTCCTGCACGATGAAGCGGCCCAGCGCCACGCGCACCGCGGCGGTGAGCTGTGCGGGGTCCTGCGTGTGCACGCCGTGCTCGAGCAGGGTTTCGACGATCTGGCGGATCTGCCGCACCGGCACGCGATCGGCCAGCAGCGACTGCAGCACCTTCACCACGACCGACAGCGGCAGCAGTTTGGGCGTCAGGTCTTCGACGAGCTTCGGCGTCGCCTTCGACAGCGTGGACAGCAGCTGCTGCACTTCGTCGTGGCCCAGCAGTTCGGCGCTGCGCTCGCGCACCAGATGCGAAAGATGGGTCGCGACGACGGTCGCCGCGTCCACAACGGTGTAGCCCAAGGACTCGGCATGCGCGCGCTGGCTCGGCAGGATCCATGTCGCGTCGAGACCGAAGGCCGGGTCCTTGCCGGGGATGCCGTCGAGCGGGCCGAACACGCGGCCCGGATCGAGCGCGAGTTCGCGGTCGGGATGGATGTCGCCGCCGGCGACCGGCACGCCGTGCACCATCACCCGGTACGCGCCGGGTGCGAGTTCGAGGTTGTCGCGCACGTGCACGGCGGGAATCAGGAAACCGATGTCCTGGGTGAGCTTGCGGCGCACACCTTTCAGACGCGCCAGCAGTTCGCCGCCCTGGGCTTTGTCGACGAGCGCGATCAGCTTGTAGCCCACTTCCAGCGCCAGCGGCTCGACCGGGCGGATCTCGTCCCAGCTCAGTTCGGCCAGCGGCGAGCTGGCGGCGGTCGCGGCGACGGCCTCGGCGTCGCGTTTGGCCTGCGCCTCCGCTTCGGGCGCGCCGCGCAGCTTCCACGCCACGAATCCGAGGATGCCGGCCAGAATGAGGAACGGCAGGTTCGGCATGCCCGGGATGATGCCGATCAGGAACATCATCACCGCCGCGACGGTGAGTGCGCGCTGGTGGCCGAAGACCTGCTTCGACACCGCTTCGCCCATTTCCTGCTCGCCGGTCGAACGCGTGACCAGCATCGCGACCGCGGTCGCGACCAGCAGCGCCGGCAGCTGCGCGACCAGGCCGTCGCCGATGGTGAGCAGCGTGTAGGTACGCATGGCTTCACCGAAGCTCATGTCGTGCGACAGCACGCCGATCAGCACGCCGCCGATCATGTTGATGACGAGGATCAGGATGCCGGCGATGGCGTCGCCACGGACGAATTTCGAGGCGCCGTCCATCGAGCCGTAGAAGTCGGCTTCGTCGCGGACTTCCTGGCGCCGCGCCTTGGCCTCCTCGCGGGTCAGCACGCCGGCGTTGAGGTCGGCGTCGATCGCCATCTGCTTGCCGGGCAACGCGTCGAGGATGAAGCGCGCCGAGACTTCCGAAATGCGCCCCGCACCCTTGGTGACCACGATGAAATTGACGATGGTCAGGATCGCGAACACCACGATGCCGACCGCGAAGCTGCCGCCGATGACGAACTGGCCGAAGGATTCGATGACGTGGCCGGCCGCGCCCGGGCCCTTGTGTCCGTGCAGCAGCACCACGCGGGTGGAGGCGACATTGAGCGCGAGGCGCAGCAGCGTGACCAGCAGCAGCACGCTCGGGAAGATCGAGAAGTCCAGCGGCTTGCGCACGTAGACCACCGCCAGCATCACCACCAGCGACAGCGCGATGTTGATGGTGAACAGTGCGTCCAGCACCGGCGGCGCCAGCGGGATGATGATCATCGCCAGCAATGCCAGCACGACGATCGGCGCCGCGGCACCGGCCTTCATCGCACCGAATGCGCCGCCGACGGAGAACCGACCCGGTTGGGCGTTCATCGCGCCGGTCCGTTGACGCCGGTGTCGGCCGTCGGGTCGTAATCGATCGCGCCCTCGGGGCCGGCGTCGAGCTCGGCCAGCGACGGCATCGGCCCACGGCCGGGCGCCCAGGCGCGAAGCTGGTACACGTAGGACAGCACTTGTGCGACGGCGGCGTAGAGCTTCACCGGGATTTCCTGATCGACCTGTGCCTGTCTGTACAAGGACCGTGCCAGCGGCGGCGCCTCGACGATCGCGATGCGGTGCTTGTCGGCGATCGCGCGGATCGCCAGCGCCAGTTCGTCGACGCCCTTGGCCACGACGACCGGCGCGCGCATGTCGCCGTCGGCCTTGTACTTCAGCGCGACGGCGTAGTGGGTCGGGTTGACCAGGATCACGTCGGCCTGCGGCACGGCGTCCATCATCCGCCCGCGCGACATCTGCGCCTGCACCTGGCGCACGCGCGCCTTGAGTTCGGGATTGCCTTCGCTTTCCTTGTACTCGTCGCGGATTTCCTGCTTGGTCATCTTCAACTTGTTGCGGTACTGGATGTGCTGCCATGGCACATCGATCAGTGCCAGCACGCCCAGCGCGCCGACCATCGCCAGCAGGGCGTTCATCGCGGTGTCGATGCCGCCGGCCACCGACTGCTCCAGCGACGCCAGCGGCATCGACAGCAGCGACGAGAACGCGTGGTAGACCATCAGCATGCCGACGCCGCCGATCAGCAGGACGCGCAGCAGCGAGCGCACGAGTTCGGCCGCGCCTTCCTTGCCGTAGATCCGGCCCAGACCGGTCTTCGGATTGAGACGCTTGAAATCGGGCTGCAGCGACTGCCCTGCGAAGCGCAGGCTGCCCATCGCCGCCGGCGCGATCGCGCAGGCCAGCAGCGCGGCGACGAACAGCGGCGTCATCGCCAGCAGCAGCCGTCCGAACAGGCCAGCCGCGTGCGGCAGCAGGCGGTCCTGGGTACCGAGCATCGACGCATCGATGGTCAGCGCGCTGCGCATCCAGTCCATGCTGGTCGCGCCGATGCTGCCGGCGGTCGCCTTGAGCGCGAGCACCGCGCAGCCGAGTACGGCGACGTTTGCCAGCTCGCGCGAGCGCGGCACGTTGCCTTTTTCCCGCGCTTCCCGAAGCCGTTTTTCTGTGGGAAGTTCGGTCTTGTCCTCCTGGTCCGTCTCGCTCATTGCCCGGGCCTCAGCCGATCAAGCCGCGCGCGGCGAGGAAGGCCTGGTCGAACAGCGCCTGCACCGGCGGCAGCAACTGGCGCATCAGCAGCGTCAGCAGGATCAGCCCGGTCAGCAGCGACACCGGCAGACCGATCGCCATCGGATTGAGCTGCGCCGCCGCGCGCGACAGCACGCCGAACGCGATGTTGACCGACAGCAGCGCCATCACCACTGGCAAGGCCAGCAGCACGCCCGCGCGCAGCGCGGTCGCGAAGAACGCCGGCACCGCCGACAGCAGCGCCTGCAGATCCGGCAGCGCCTGGCCGATCGGCAGGCTTGCGTAGCTGTCGTGCAACAGCCCGATGAGCGCCAGGTGTCCGTCGAGAGTGAAGAACAGCAGCGAGAACACCAGGAAGAACCACTGCGACAGCACCGGCGACGACGCCCCGCTGAGCGGATCGGCCATCGTCGCGAACGACAGACCCATGCCCTGCGACACCAGTTCACCGGCGAGCTGTCCGGCTTCGAACGCCATCCGCAGCACCAGCCCGATCGCCACCCCGACCGTGAACTCGCGCAGCACACCGAGCACCGTCGCCGAATCCACCGCCATCGGCGGCGGCGCCGGCAGCACGGTACTCATGGTCGCCGACAGCGCGATCACCAGAATCAGGCGCGCCCGCACCGGCATCGTCCGGCCGCCGATCGCCGGCAACACCTGCAACGCCGCGCCGATGCGGATCGCGTGCCACAGCACGGCCGCGAGCATCGCGAACATGTCGACGCCGGTCGAGGTGGTGAGGGTGACGGTGTCCATTGCGGGTCGAGCGGTCCGGGGCGATCGCGGCGGGAGGGCCGTGATGGCGGGATGCAGGATTTGTGCCGGGGGCAACCTGCCGTCATTCCCGCGAAGGCGGGAATCCATGGACGTCGCTTCCAGAAGCCCGTGCTGCTTGAAAGAGCAGAGTCCCTGGATTCCCGCCTTCGCGGGAATGACGATCAAGAGCGAGGGACGCTTGCGTTTCAGGTTTGGCTGACGCACCCGGCTGGACCCTCGCACGCCCTCATGCTCGCAGCTGCAGCTGCAATGGCACTTGCCGGTCTTTTGCTCTTGCTCTTGCTGTCCGCAACGCGCCGTTAAAGCCGCAAACCCGGAGGGCGCCGCCCATGGATGGGCGGTGTTTTCCGACCGAGGCAGGATGCCGAGTCGGAAAATCCCTGCGAGAAAAAACTGCGGGCTTCGGACTTGTCGGGGAGACGTTTTTCTTTGGTTCCGTTTCTTTTGGCGTCAACCAAAAGAAATGAACTCGGCCGCTTCAGCGGACGAAAGCTCTGTTTTGCAAAGGCGTCGAACAGAGCGCTAGGACAGCTCACTCAGCATACGCAAGCATGCGCCCCCCCGAAAAGGTCGAGCACCAGCACCCAATCACCCGATCAGATGCGGAATCCGATGGAACAGCTCGGTGGTGAACGCCACCATCCGCCCCAGCAGGAAATGCCCGACGAGCGCGAACGTCGCGACCAGCGTGATCGCCTTGAGCACGAACGCGATCGTCGGCTCGTTGATCTGCGTGGCGGCCTGCAAAATGCCGACGATCACGCCGATCGCCAGCACCGCGACCAGCGGCGGGCCGCCGAGGACCAGGGCCATCTGCATGCCGCGGGAGATTTCGGTGAGGGCGGTTTCCGGGGTCATGGCATCAGACCGCGTTGAAGCTGGCGGCGAGCGAGCCCACGACCAGCACCCAGCCGTCGACCAGTACGAACAGCAGGATCTTGAACGGGGCGGAGATCAGCATCGGCGACATCATCATCATGCCCATCGACATCAGCACGCTGGCGACGACGAGATCGATGATCACGAACGGAATGAAGATCAGGAACGCGATCTCGAACGCGGTCTTCAGTTCGCTGGTCAGGAACGACGCGGCGAGCACACCGAACGGCACGTCCTCGGCGCTGTTGTAAGGGCCGCTGTTGGACAGGCCGGCGAAGGTCATCAGATCGGTTTCGCGCACCTGCGCCAGCATGAAGCCGCGGAACGGGTCGCTGGCCGCGGCCCAGGCGCTGCGGAAATCCAGGGTGCCGTCGAGGTAGGGCGCGATGCCCGCGCTCCACGAGGCGTCGAACACCGGCGTCATCACCATGAAGGTGAGAAACAGCGCCAGCGCCAGCAGCACCTGGTTGCTCGGGGTCTGGCCGGTGCCCAGCGCCTGCCGCAGCAGGCCCAGCACGATGATGATGCGGGTGAACGCGGTCATGCCCAGCAGCGCGGCCGGCAGCAACGTGATGCCGGTCATCAGCGCCAGCACCTGCAGCGGCATGCTGACCGTCTCGCCGCCGACCTGGCCGACGGTCACCGCCGGCATCGACTGCGTGGCGAGATCGGCGAAGCCGGGTGCGCCGCTGTCGGGAATCGCAGGCGCGGCGATCGGTGCCGGCGTCGGCGACGGCGCGGTCTGCGCGAGCGCACTGCCGGCGAAGGGCAGCAGCGCGGCGAGCAACAGCGTGGCGATGCGGATGCGGAACGTGGAGCAGCTGATCACGGCTTCTTCTTTCCGAACTGTTGGGCGAGCACCTGGGCGAAGACCGGCGTCGGCTTCGCTTCGGGCACCGGCAGGGGCGTGTCGAGCGTGTGCAGCACGCGGGTGCCGGTGGCGCCGGTGCCCACGAGCAGCTGGGTGTCGCCGACGGCGAGCACCACCACGCGTTCGCGCGGGCCGAGCGACAGCGAACCGAGCACGCGGAGCGCCGGATTGCTGGCGCCGCCGATGCCCGGCATGCGCCGGGCGAACCAGCCCAGCGCCACGATCAGGCCCACGACGAGGACCAGTGCAAGGACCGCGCCACCGATGCTGCCGGCGCTGCTCGCGGACGCGACCGGCGTCGCGCTGCCGGGCGTCGCGACCTGCACGGTTTTATCCGTCGACGGACGCCCGAGCGGCTGCGCGACGGCGGGCGTTGCAGTAATCGCCTGCGCGCCGATCGCGGTCGCCGGCGCAGTGGGGCCGGGCATGTCGACGACGAAGGCATCGACGCCGAATGCGGTCGCGGGTGCTGGCGGTGCATCGACAGCCGCATCGGCAGCGGACGCACCGCCGATCGCGACCGGTGCCTGCGCCGCGGCGAGCGTGGCGTGGGCGGCGAGGGCGCTGGTCATCGCGGTCACTTCAGGCGCTTGATGCGCTCGGCCGGACTGACCACGTCGGTCAGGCGCACGCCGAAGCGGTCGTTGACGACGACGACTTCGCCATGCGCGATCAGCGTGCCGTTGACATAGACATCGAGCGGCTCACCGGCCGCGCGTTCGAGTTCGACCACGGCGCCCGGGGTGAGCTGCAGCAGGTTGCGGATCGGCATGCGGGTGCGGCCGACCTCGAGCGAAAGCTGCACCGGCACGTCGAGGATGACGTCGAGATTCAGATCGCCCGCGGGCGCGGCAGCGGCCTCGGCGGTCAGCGGATCGAACGCGGCGGTGGTGGCGGTGTCGGTGCTCATGGGGTCGCGGCCTGGAACTCGTGGGAATCGTTGGACGGGATCACCTGCGGAAACTTCAGCTGGGTGACCTTCAATGCGTTGAAACCGTTGTGGGTGCCGAACTCGCCTTCGAACATCGGCGTCGACTCGACCTCCATCTGCACGGGGCGTGCCAGCTCGATCGGAATCACGTCGCCGACTTTCAGTCGCGACAGTTCACGCAGGCTGATCTGGCGATGCGCCAGCGACACGCTGAGCTCCAGCGCCGCGGCTTCGACGCCCGCGCGCAGGTGCCGCGACCAGGTCTCGTCGGAATCGCTGCGCTGGCGACGCGGGCCGGTGGCCTCGAGGTGGTCGCGCAGCGGCTCGAGCATCTTGTAGGGCAGGGCGATGTGCAGATCACCGCCGCCGCCGTCGAGCGCGATGCTGAAACGGCTGATGACGATGTGGTCGCGCGGGTCGATCAGTTCGACCTGCAGCGGGTTGCTCTCGGTGGCGGTATGGGCGAATTCCAGCGCCTGCACGGGCAGCCATGCGGTCGTCATGTCGGCGAACACCTGGCGCAGCATCAGCTGCACGATGCGCTGCTCGGTCGGCGTGAACTCGCGCTCGGCGACCTTCGCCGGAAAGCGCCCGCCGCCGCCGAAGAAGTTGTCGACGACGGTGAACACCAGTCGCGGTTCGAACACCACCAGCGCGTTGCCGCGCAGCGGCCGCGCCTGGATCACGTTGAGGTTCGCCGGCTGCGGCAGCGAGTGCATGTATTCGTCGAAGCGCACCACGTCGACGCCGCGGATGGTGAGTTCGCACGAGCGCCGCAGCAGGTTGAACAGGCCGACCTTGAAGGCCAGCGCGAAGCGTTCGTTGACCGCGTCCAGACCCGGCAGGCGACCCCGCACCACGCGGCCCTGGCGGGCGAAATCATAGGGACGCACTTCGCCCGGCGCCGCTGGCGCGTCCGTGCCCACCGCGCCGCTGTCGACGCCGTGCAGCAACGCATCGATTTCGTCCTGCGACAGCAGCTCGTTGCTCATCACTGCACGACCAGGCTAGTGAAGATGACGGCCTCGGCCTTGTGCGGCTGGCCTTCCTCGCGCAGCAGCTTGCGTACCTCCGCCAGGCCCTGTTCCTGCAGGCGTTCCTTGCCACTGCGCTGGCCGAGCTGCGCGGCAGTCTGCTGGCCGAACAGCAACAGCAGACGATTGCGGATCGCCGGCGCCTGCGCCTCGATGGCCGCATGCGTCTCGGCATCGCGCGTCATCACCTGCACGTCGGCCTGCAGAAAGCGGGCGGCGTCGGTGTCGGCGAGATTGACGACGAAGGAGGGATCGAGCGCGAAATAGGTCGCCGCGGCCTTGGCCGGTGTCGCCGCAGCGGCCGCCTCGCCTTCGGGCGCATGCGCCGGCGCGTTGTGCTGGGTCCACCACCAACCACCGCCGGCACCACCGGCCAGCAGCACTACCGCGCCGATGATCAACGGCAGCTTGCTCTTCTTCTTGGGGGCGGACGGTTGGGCAGGGGCAGCGGACACGGGACGACTCCGGAGATGGATGTCTACCGGATGCAAGGCGTGTGCCGGGGCGCCGACAGGGCGGCTGCCGGAAAGCCGACAGCCGCGCACATGCGCGCTTCGTAGGATGGGTCGCGCACCGCGATACCCATCACCTGGAACTCGAGGTCAAGGATGACCCACTACCGACGCGACCGCATGCCAGGCGGCACCTGGTTCTTCACGGTCAACCTCGCCGATCGGCGGTACTGCCTGCTGGTCGAGCAGGTCGCCTTGCTCAAAACTGCGTTCGCCTACGTTCGCGACCGGCATCCCTTCAAGATCGAGTCGATCGTAGTGCTGCCCGACCATCTGCACGCGATCTGGACCCTGCCGCCAGGCGATGCCGGCTATCCGCTGCGCTGGCGCTTGATCAAGGCAACGTTCTCGCGCGGGCTCGCTGGGGGTGAGCCTCGATCACGGAGCCGGACTTCGGCTGGCGAGCGCGGCATCTGGCAGCGTCGATACTGGGAGCACCGGATCCGGGACGAGGAGGATTTCATGCGCCATGTCGATTACATCCACTTCAATCCGGTGAAGCACGGACACGTGGCGCGTGTCGTGGATTGGCCGTGGTCGAGCTTCCATCGATATGTGCGACGTGGCGTCCTGCCAGCCGATTGGGCAGGAGATGCATCCGACGCGCACGAATTCGGCGAACGGAAATAGCTTGGCCGTCGTGCTCTGCGGGCGATGGGTTTCGCTGCGCTCTACCCATCCTACAAAGGCATGGCGGCGCGACCGTAGGATGGGTA
>JBJMWR010000028.1:0-35955 GCA_045810015.1 Luteimonas sp. | reverse complement strand
GGGTCGAGCGCAGCGAAACCCATCAATGCCATCTCGCAGTGATGCGAACCTCAGGCGTACTCGTCCAACAGTCCGCGATTGCGCAGTGCCGGCGCGGGCATCGACGCAGCGACGTTCGCGCTCGCGCCCTCGTCGCCGAAGCCGGTACTGCTGACGCCCGATGCGCTCTGCCCCTGCGACTGCGGGGCGTTCTGCTGGCGCTGGCCGACATCCGCGTGGCCCAGCTGCAACCCATGTTGACCGAGCATGTCGCGCAGTTTCGGCAACGTCGCTTCCAGCGCCTGGCGCACATCGGCATTCGCGCTGGCGAATTCGGCGGACACGCGGGTGCCGTCGAGCTGGATCTTCAGATCGATGCGGCCCAGGTGTTCGGGATTGAGGCGGATTTCGGCATGGCCGAGTTTCTGCTCCGCGGCCCAGGCCACGCGGGCGCCGAGCGCGTCGTCGAAGCCGGCGTCGGGATCGGTGGGCATCTGTACCGGCGGCATCACCGTCGACGGTGCGCTCGGGCCGCGTGTGGACCCGTGCACGGCGAGCGGAACGCCGGGCGGCAGCGACTCGAGGCCATCGATCGCGCCGACGTCTTCGCGTTCGACATCCTGCGATGCAACGAGTGTGATCTGCACTGCCGTCGCAGCTGCAATCGGTGCAGCAAGCGCAGCGGTTTCGTTCGCGCGCGGCATCGCGGGCAGTTCGGACAGCAGCGACGACAGGTCGATCGCGCCTGCACCGGCATCGGGTGTCGCGGCGGCAGGTGCGGTCGCGATCGGCAGCGCCTGCGCGGGCAATACGGGTGCGCGCATGCCGGCGAGCAGATCGGCTGCGTCGGTCGCTGGCGTCGATTCAATGGGTGCAGTCGGCGGCGCGAGGCCGGACAGCAAGGCGAACATCTGCTGCGACAGTGCGGCGTCCGGCGACACGGCGACGACATCGCGCTCACTCATCTGCGGCAGCGTCGGCAGCAACGCGGCGGCATCGGTCGGCACCGCGAGCAACGCGGGGTCGATCGCCGCGGTTTCCGTCGGCACGACCAGACGCGCATCGAGCCGCGATTCGATCGGCGTCGCATGTCGCGTCGTCGGTACACCGGGTTGCACGAACGGCGACGGGCCGCCGGCAGTCAGCATCGGATTCATGACGGTATTCGGATCGGTGAGCGCGGCGCGCGCGGTCGGCGCAGCACCGGCCATCTGCAAGGCGGCCGCGAGGTCTGCGGCGACGCGTGCGAAATCGGTGCCGGTTTCTGCTGATGCCGCGCCCGTCGGTGCGGGCGGAGCAGCGACGGGCGTCGCCGCCAAGAGCTGCAAGGGCGACGACCCGTTCATGCCACGTCCTCCGCGGTCGCGGCGTTGCGCGGACGGCGGCCGCCGATCTCGTCGAGTTCGCGCTGGGCCTTGGCCTGCTCGACCTTGGCTTCCTGCGCGCGGTAGCTGTCGGCAAGCTTCTCCAACACCAGCGTCTCGCGGCTGGCGAGCATCAGGCGCGCGCGTTCGACATCACTGACCTGACGGCTGTGATCGACGATGCCCGATTGCTGGACGACCGCTGCATTGAGCCGCTCACGGAACGCCATGCGGTTGACCAGCAGCGCCGGCGAGATGCTGACCGAACCGGGCGACGCGGCGTACTCGTCGGCGTAGCGGCGCAGGGCTTCGAGGCGGTCCTGCTGCTCGCGCACCACTTTCTCGCGCTCGGCGACGCGGCGTGCGGCCTCGTCCTGGCGCTGTTGCACCACCTTGATCAGCGGGTCGAGTCGTTGCGAACGCATGGTGATCAGGTCCCGTGGGTCGGGTTGAGCGGAAAGGGTTGACCGGCGGCGTCGTCGAGCAGGCGCGCGAGTGCGTCGCGGCTGGCCGGCACGTCGGCGGATTCGCGCACGTCCTGGCCGAGAAAGTGCTGAATCGCGGGCCAGCGCTGCAGGGCTTCGTCGACGGTCGGATCGCTGCCGCGCTGGTAGGCGCCGATCGCGATGAGATCGCGCTGCGCGCCGTGCGCCGCCATCAGGCGCTTGAGCTTGCGGATGCGTTCGCGCCACGGCGCGTCGGTGATGTCCTGCATCACGCGGCTGACCGACTGTTCGATGTCGATCGCCGGGTACTGGCCGGACTCGGCGATGCGACGCGTCAGCACGATGTGGCCGTCGAGGATCGCGCGCGAGGCGTCGGCGATCGGTTCCTGCTGGTCGTCGCCTTCGGTGAGCACGGTGTAGAACGCGGTGATCGAGCCGTGCCCGTCGGCGCCCATGCCGGCGCGTTCGACGAGGGCGGGCAACTTGGCGAAAACGCTCGGCGGATAACCGCGCGTGGTCGGCGGCTCGCCGACCGACAGGCCGATCTCGCGCTGCGCCTGGGCGAATCGCGTCAGCGAATCCATCAGCAGCAGCACGTCGAGGCCCTGGTCGCGATACCACTCGGCGATCGCGGTCGCGCGCAGCGCGCCATGCAGACGCGCGAGCGGCGGACGGTCGGCCGGCGCGGCGACGACGACGGCGCGGCGCAGGCCTTCTTCGCCGAGCGTCGCTTCGACGAAATCGCGCACTTCGCGGCCACGTTCGCCGATCAGACCCACGACGATGACGTCGGCCTGGGTGAAGCGGGTCATCATGCCAAGCAGGGTGGACTTACCCACGCCGGAGCCGGCGAACAGGCCGACGCGCTGGCCGCGACCGATCGGCAGCATCGCGTTGATCGCGCGCACGCCGACATCGAGCGATTCCTCGATCGGCCGGCGTGACAGCGGATTGATCGGCGTACCGGCGAGCGGCACGTAGCTTTCGGCGCGGATCGGACCCTTGCCGTCCAGCGGTTCGCCATCGTTGTCGATGACGCGGCCGAGCAGGCCTTCGCCGACCGCGACCTCGCCCTTGCGCCGCGTGCTGAGCACGCGCGCATTTGGCAGCAGGCCCTGCAGATCGCCGGTGGGCATCAGGAATGTGCGGTCGCCGGAAAAGCCGACGACTTCGGTATCGACCCAGCGGTCGCCGGACGTGGCGACGCGGCATCGCGAACCCAGCGGCGCCGTGCAACCGGAGGCTTCGAGCGTCAGCCCGACCGCGCGACGCAGCACGCCTTCGCGCACCAGCCCGCGATGTTCGACATCGGGCGTCGCGCTGCGCAGGCGCTCGGCCAGACGCAGACTGCGCGCGCCATGCCAGCCGGCCAGCGTGTCGTCGTGCGCGGCGATCGCCGTGGCCTGCATCGCCGGGCTCATCATCATGGCGCGCCGACTTCGTCGGCCTGCAGCGTGTCGAGCACGGCCTGCATGCGCGCGGCGACGGTACCGTCGATGCGCACGCCTTCGCTGTGCAGACGCAATTCGCCGCGGCCGAGCGATGGATCTGGCGTCACGCGCACGCCGGCGAGGCCGGACAGATGCGGTGCGAGCATGTTGAAGTCGTCGGGCTGCAGACGCAGTTCGATCTCGCGCGTGGCGCTGCCGACCGCGTCGAGCGCCTCGCGCACCAGATCGGCGAGCAGGGTGGGATCGGCTGCGTAGGCGCGACCGACCAGCGCACCGGCGATGCGCACGGCGAGGTCCGACAGTGCGTCGTTGACTTCGCCATCCAATCGCGCGAGCGGACGGGTGAAGCCGTCGAGCACGCCCTGCAGCTGCGCGATGCGGCGCTGGATTTCCGCTTCGCCCGCGGCGAGGCCGGCCGCGTAACCGGCCGCGTGACCGTCCTGCTGCGCGGCGTCACGCAGCGCTTCGATCTCGGCGGCGGTCGGCGGGCGCGGCACGTCGACGGTGCGCGGCACCGCACGCGGTGCTTCGCCGAAACCCGGTGCGATCCAGCGCTCGGCGTTGTCCATGTTGATCGCGACGGCGTTCAGACGAAGTCCTCCGAACGGGTCTGCAGCGTGATGTCACCGGACTCGGCCATCTTGCGCACCTGCGCGAGGATCTCCTTCTGCGCGGCTTCCACTTCGGCCAGGCGCACCGGGCCGCGCGATTCCATGTCGTCGATCAGGATCTCGGCCGCGCGCTGCGACATGTTGCCGGTGACCTTGGTGCGCACGCGCGGATCTGCGCCGCGCAGCGCGAGCGCCAGCGTATCGGACGACACCTCGCGCAGGATCGCCTGCATCGTGCGGTCTTCCATCGTCGCCAGATTGTCGAAGGTGAACATCAGATCGCGGATCTCGTCGCCCAGCGCGCCGTCGGCTTCGCTGATCGACTGCAGCAGCGCTTCGTCGCTGCCCGCGTCCATGAAGTTCAGGATGCTGGCCGCGACCTTGGCGCCGCCGACGACCGCGGGCTTCGCGGTCTGGGTGCCGGAGAACTGGCGCGCCATCACGTCGTTGAGTTCGGTCAGCGCGTGCGCGGGAATGCTGTCGAGCGTGGCCACGCGCATCAGCACGTCGCCGCGCAGCGCTTCGGGCAGGCACTTGAGCACTTCCGCGCCCTGGTCGCCGTCGAGATGCGCGAGCACGATGGCGATGATCTGCGGATGCTCGTGACGCACGAGATCGGCGATCGCCTTGGGTTCCATCCACTTCAGCGCGTCGAGGCCGGGCGTGTTCTGGCCGGTCAGGATGCGGTCGATGACGCCGCTGGCGCGTTCTTCGCCCAGCGCCTGCATCAGCACCGCGCGCACGTACTCGTCGGCGCCATCGCCGATCTTGGCCGGCTGGGTGATCACGTCGGCGAACTCGCCGATCACGCGCTCGACGGTGCGGTGCGAGATGTCGCCGACGGTCGCCATCGCGACGCCGAGTTTCTGCACGTCCTTGGCATCCATGTGGCGCAGCACTTCGGCGGCCTGCGCCTCGCCGAGCGAGAGCAGCACGACGGCGGCGCGCTGGGTGCCACTCAGGGCGTCGGGTGTATCAGCCATCGGAAGCCACCATCTCGCGCACGACCTGGGCCACGCGCTTGGGATCGGCGCTCGCCGCGTCGCGCGCGGTCTGCAGGTTCTGGTCGAAGCCCGGCGCCGGCGGCAGGGCCGGCTTCGGGGAATAGGCGGGCGAAAGCTTGACCGGCACGTCGTCGTCCTCGACGACTTCGGCGGTCACGGTGCCGAGATTGTTGCTGCCACCCGCTGCTGCGCCCGCAGGCACGAGTTCGCTGCCCGCTGCGCGCTGGCGCGTGCCGATCAGCTGACGGAAGGCGGGACGCAGCACGAACACGATCACCAGCAGCACCGCGAGGCCGCCGAGCACCATGCGCGCGATCTGCAGCATCTGCGGGTCCTGCCAGATCGGCGGGCCAGCCGGTGTTTCGATCGCTTCGCGGGCGAACGGTGCGTTGACCACCGAGACCGCGTCGCCGCGCTGCGCATCGAAACCGATCGCCTGCTGCACCAGGGTTTCGATGCGGGTGATCTCGGCTTCGTTGAGCGGACGCGCGGCGACCGCTGCGCCATCGGCGCCCGGCGTGCCGGCGACGTTGTCGACCAGCACCGCGGCAGTGACACGGCGGATGCGCGGCACGGCCTGGCGGGTGTGGGTGAGCGTGCGATCGATCTCGTAGTTGCGCGTCGAACTGCGGCTGCCCGGACCGGTGGCCGTGGCCTGCGCGGTCTGCGTCTGCGGGTCGGCGGGATTGGTGGTGTTGGCGGCGTTGGGCGTGTTGGCGACGGCGCCGGGCACGCCCTGCGCGGGCGTGGTCGCGCCGAGGTTGCCGCTTTCGGAGAGCTGCTCGCTGCGCACGATCGCCGCCTGCGGACCATAGGTTTCGCTGGCCTGCTCGGTGGTCGCGAAGTCCATGTCCACGCTGACCTTGGCGCTGACGCGGCCGGGGCCGGTCATCGGCGCCAGCAGTTCCTCGATGCGCTGCACGTACAGCGCTTCCTGACGGCGCTGCTGTTCGAACTGCTTGCCGGTGATCGCTTCGGCGCTGTCGGGATCGGGATTCGACAGCAGACGACCGAACTGGTCGACCACGGTCACGCGCTCGGGCGAGAGGTCCGGCACGCTGGACGCGACCAGACGCTCGACCGCATCGATCTGGCTCTGCTCCAGCGCCTGGCCCGAATGCAGCTGCAGCACGACCGACGCGCTGGCCGGCTCGTTCTGGCGGGTGAAGGCGGACGGCTTCGGAATCGCGAGATGCACACGCGCTTCGCGCACCGGGCGCAGATTGGAAATGGTGCGCGCGAGTTCGATCTCCATGGCGTGCTGGTAGCGCGCGTTCTCGACGAACTGGCTGGTGCCGAAACCCTGATCGCCCTGCAGCGATTCGAAACCGGCCGGGCCGGCGGCGGTCAGACCGGCCGACGCCAGCGCCATGCGCGCGGCACCGGCCTGGTCGGCGGGCACCGACAGGCCACCGGTCGCGGCGTCGAGGCGCACCGGAATCTGCGCGGTGCGCAGCGTGTCGGCGGCCTGGCTGGTCGACTTGGCGTCGAGGCCGGCCGAGACCGTCACGAAGTCCGGCTTCTGGGTCCAGAAGAACAGCCACAGGCCCAGCGCGATGGTCGCCGCGACCAGCAGGAACAGGCCCGCCTGGCGCACGACCGGAATGTCCTGGAAACGGCCGAGGTCGCGCAGTGCGGCGGCGGCCTTCGGAAGTCCTGAGTTGGGAACGGGGACGGCGCTCATGGGCGAGGATTCGGCAGTCGGAAATGAAGGTGGAAGAGCGGGGCAGAACGGTCAGGCGTGTCGCACTTACACCGGCATGTTCATGACGTCCTGATAGGACTGGACGAGGCGGTTGCGGACCTCGACCGTGGCGCGGAACGCGACCGACGACTGCTGCATCGCGACCATCGTGCGGGCGAGATCCGCGCGCGGATCGCCGAGTTCGAACGCGGTCTGCATCGCACTGCTGTGGGCCTGGGTCTGGCTGACCTTGTCGATCGCGCCCGACAGCAGCTCACCGAATCCCGGCGCCTTGGTCCCGCTGTCGACCCGGCCCAGCTGGGCGTTGCCCAGACCGGTGTCGATCGCATTGCTGTTGCCGACATCGCCACGCGCGCGGGTTTCGTGCGCACGGATCTGGCTGAGGATCGAGGAGATGGCGTCGGTCATCGGGGTGGCTTCGCAGCGGCTCTACGCCGTTCAGGCAATTCCCGTGCCAGCGGCTCGTCAGAAACCTGCCGCAGCGGCCGTGGTGGTGTCGGCTTCGCGGTCGATGCCGTACTTGCGCAGCTTCTCGACCAGCGTCGTGCGACGCAGGCCCAGCAGCGGCGCGGCGTGTGCGACGACGCCGTTCGCCTGTGCGAGTGCGGCGCGGATCAGCTGCAGTTCGATGGCGGCGATGTGATCGCGCAGGTCGATACCTTCGCTGGGCAGCGCATCGGACGCCGCCGTCGTCATGTCGACGCCGGCGTTCGGCATCGCCGGCGACGGTGCAGCGACGAGCCGTGCGATCGGCGTTTCCGGTTCGGCGATCTGGCGCAGCATCGGCGCTTCGTCGAGCAGTTCGCCGGTCGGCATCGCTGCGCGGTAGCGCGGCGGCAGATCCATGGCGCGCACGGTGCCGGCCGGATGCAGCACGGCCAGACGCTCGAGCAGGTTCGACAGTTCGCGCACGTTGCCCGGCCAGCGGTGACGCTGCAGCGTGGCGACGGCGTCCTGCGACAGCGTGACCTGGCCGCGGCCCTGTTCGGCCTGCTGGCGCGAGATCGCGGCGATCAGCGCCGGCAGATCCTCGGTGCGCTCGCGCAGCGCCGGCAGCTCGATCGGGAACACGTTGAGGCGGTAGAACAGGTCTTCGCGGAACTGGCCGTTCTCGATGCGCGATTCCAGATCGCGATGGGTCGCGGCGATCACGCGCACGTTGCACTTGATGGTGCCGGTGCCGCCGACGCGCTCGAAGCAGCGCTCCTGCAGCACGCGCAGCAGCTTGACCTGCATCGGCAGGCTCATGTCGCCGATTTCGTCGAGCAGCAGCGTGCCGCCTTCGGCCATCTCGAAGCGGCCCTTGCGCTGGGTCAGTGCACCGGTGAACGCGCCCTTCTCGTGGCCGAACAGTTCGCTCTCGAGCAGGTCGGCGGGAATGGCGCCGCAGTTGACGGCAACGAACGGCTTCTCGCGACGTGCGGAACGCTCGTGCACGGCGCGCGCGGCGACTTCCTTGCCGGTGCCGGATTCGCCGAGGATCAGCACGGTGGTGTCGTGCGGGGCAACCTGGTCGATCATGCGGTTGAGCGCCACGACGCCGGCGCTGTGGCCGGTCGGGCCGCTCTGCGGGCGCGCGGCGCGTGCCTGCGCTTCGGCATGGTTGATCGCCGCGCGCTGCAGGCAGTCCTGCAGCTGGCTGCGGCGCAGCGGAAAATCGAGCGACCACACCGACTGGCGGTGCAGGCGCGAACGCCACGTGGCATCCGGCGCATGGCCCGGCAGTTCCAGCACCGGCGGATGCAGCGACTGCTTCGACAGCCACGCGGCGAAGCCGGCGAGCTCGGCCTCGTCGATATCGCCCACGACCACGGCGAGCCAGTCCTCGGCGCGCGCACGGGTCAGGTCCAGGTCCTCGAGGCCGGCGACGATGCGCGGCGTGTATTCCATGAACTCGAGCAGCGTGGCGACGCGCTCGGCGCGTTCCATGTCCTGTTCGATCACGAGGATGCGGGCGGTGTTCATCAGGCAGCGACCTGCAGGGCGACGACGGGACGGTTGGAGTGGCGGGCCTTGGCGGGACCGATCGACAGTTGGTCGCGATACTTGGCGACGGTGCGGCGGGCGATGCGCACGCCCTGACGGGCGAGGATGCCGGCGATGACGTCGTCGGCCAGCGGCGCATGGCGCGGCTCGTCGTCGATCAGTCGCTTGACCATCGCGCGGACCGCGCTGCCCGACACGTCTGCGCCTTCGAGGCGCACGGCGAACAGGCGCTTGAGTTCGATCGTGCCGCGCGGGGTCTGGATGTACTTGCCGGCGACGATGCGCGAGACGGTGGATTCGTGCACGCCGATCGCATCGGCGACTTCGCGCAGGGTCAGCGGCAAGATCGCCTCGTCGCCCTGTTCGAGAAAACCGCGCTGACGCTCGACCAGCAGCTGCGCGGTGCGGAACAGGGTGTCGTTGCGCATCGCCAGACCACGGACCAGCCAGCGGGCCTCGTCGAGCAGACCGCGCAGCACGCTGTGGTCGCTGCCGGCGAGCGCGCGCTCGCAATGCGCGCTGATGCGCACGCGCGGCGTGGTGTGACGACCCAGCGCGACACGCCAGGCGCCACCGGCGTGCCAGGTGACGACGTCGGGAATGATGTGGCTGTCCTCGATCGACGCCGGTGCTTCGACCGGATGCGCGCGCAGCGACAGGATCAGGGCGACGGCATCGCGCACCGCGGTGACATCCACCGACAGCGCGGCGGCGAGCGCGGCATCGTCGTGCGCAGCCAGCAGGCCGACGTGATCGGCGAGGATGCGCAGCGCCAGCGAACGGGCGTCGGAGGGGGCGAGCACGCGCAGCTGCGCGGACAGGCATTCGGTCGGATCGCTCGCGGCCATGCCCGGCCATTCGCCGTGCAGCAGCCGCTGGCGCGCGATGTTCAGATCGTCGCCACGGCCCGGGAATTCGGTTTCGCCTTCGGCCAGCAGCTCGACGAGCGACTGCTCGAGGTAGCCGTTGTCATCGCAGCGATCGAGCCAGAACGCGGCCAGCGGCAGATCCTTGGCGGCCCAGTCCAGCGCGAGGCGCGCGAGCAGGCGCTGGCGCATGTCGGTGGACTCGCCGTCGGCGATGCGCGCGGTGGCGTCGTCATCGAAACCGCCGGCGCTGCCGTTGCTGCCCAGGCCCGACAGGAAGGCCGGCTCGGGCAGTTCGTCCCAGGCCGCGGCTTCGAAGCCGGCGATGTCGGATTCGGGGGTCTCGGTGTCCAGCTCCGGCTCGTCCTGCTCGAGCAGCGGATTGCGCTCGAGGGTCTGCTGGAGTTCGGTGGCCAGCTGCTGCGAGGTCAGCTGCAGCAGGCGGATGGACTGGAGGAGTTGCGGCGTCAGATTGACGCCTTGCGCCATCCCGGCGCGAAGAGTGCCCTTCATCACTTCGAATCCCCTCGGCCGACGCCCCGTCAGCCAGTGGAGATATCGTGAAGTCGGGATGTCGGCGCACGAATCGGGGCAAACCCGGCGGCTATTCAGGGCGTACCTGTAGGTGTGTAGGGGCGGCCCTGACTTTGTGTCGTGAAAATGACGTGAAGATCATGTGAAGTGACGCGGAATGACGCGCTGCGTCACGTGTGACGCCGATCACAAGTCGGGTTTTCGGCGCTTTTTTGCGTGCAGTTCGAATCGACGGAGGCATCTGGCAAGACGCGTGCCGCGAGAATTGATGTACGGGTGGCCGCTTGTAACGCGCCCGTAGGATGGGTTTTGGGCAGCGAAACCCGGTGAAACGCCGGTCTTGACGCTTGGAAGCTCGGCCCGGGCAGGCGTGAAACACCTGTCGCAACGACGCGTTTCCGACGCCATCGATCTGCAGGCGCCGCGCGATGGGTTTCGCTGGGCTCGACCCGGCCGCAAACGCGCTTTGGTGCCTCTCAGGGCCGATCGTGGTGCCGCATCGCGATGCGCAGCAGTTCGCCGGCATTCCGGCACCCGAGCGCTTCCATCATCCGCGAGCGGTGGGTTTCCACCGTCTTGATGCTGATCGCCAGATCGGCGGCGATCTGCTTGGTGCTGCGGCCGGCGCCGAGGGCGTTGAGGATCTCGCGCTGCCGTCGCGGCAGGTTTTCGACATCGCCCGGCGCCCGTTCGGCGCGGTAGCTGCGCAGTTGCGGCGCGGACACCTGCGGGCTGAGGAAGGTGCGGCCGGTGGACGCGGCACGCAGGGCGATTTCCAGCTCCGCCGGCGGCGCATCCTTGACCACGTAACAGAGCGCGCCGCGCGACAGCGCCTCGCGGACGTGAAGCACGTCCTCGTGCATCGACAGGATCACGACCTGGCTCTCGGGCACGGCCAGCCGCAACTCGGCCAGCGCATCGAAGCCGCTGCGGCCCTTCAACGAGAGGTCCAGGACCACGATGTCGGGCAGCGTCTGACGCGCGCGCATGACCGCGTCGTCGGCATTGCCGGACTCTCCCACCACTTCGACGCCGTCCATTGCCTCGAGCAGACGGCGTACGCCCGCGCGCACCAGCGCATGGTCGTCGCAAATCAGTACCCGAATCACGTCCGTGACCCCACTCCTTGTGTCCCCCGATCTGTACCTTAACGAAGATCAAGACCATGCGACAGGCTGGACATCACGTGCGGAATGCGATCAACGTCGGCGAATCTCCGCAACTTCGCGGCGATGGATGCGGAACACGTGGCGTTCGAGCGCGTCCGACAGCGAGGGCGACAGCGGTCCGAAGCGCAACCAGACGCGCGTGACCTCGCCTTCGCCGGCAGCGCTCGCGATCACCGTCGCCGGCACCATCAGCGGTGTCGGCAGCCAGTCGCTGGCCGACATGCGGAACGTGCCTTCGGTGCCGACCGCGAACGCGCCGCGCACCTGCACCTCGGCGCCGTGCGCCGACCACACCAGGCCGACCGGCGCGTCGAGCGCGCCCTGCGCGGCGGCGAAGCCGGTCATCAGCAGGGTCAGCACGTCGAGCTTGGCTTCGAGCCGCAGCAGGGCGGGATCGGTCGGATGCTCGGGATCCTCGACCCGCGGCGCGCCGTCGTCGATGACCGAGAGGCCGCGCAGCAGGGCTTCGCCCTGCAGCGCCAGACGATCGCGGCTGGCGTCGTCCAGCGCGCCGGGCAGGAAGGTCGCCGAGCGCGTTTCGTGCAAGGTGAGGATGTCGCCGAACAGCGCCTCGTGCGCCTGCTCCGGCGTCAGCGTCGGAAGATCGACCGCGCTCATGCGAGTGCCCGCAGCCAGGCGTTCGCACCGCGGCGTCCATGGCCCAGACGCGCGAGTTCTTCAGAAGCCGCGTCGCGGGCGACGCGCAGTTCCTCGATCAGTACGCCGTGCGCGGCCAGCAGATCCAGCCAGGGCTGGCGCGCGACGACCTTCAGATCGACCTTGGCCAGCGCGAACACGATCTCGCCGTGATGCGAATCGAGCAGCGCCGCGGCGGTGCCCCAGTCTTCGGCTGCGATCGCCGTGCGGACATCCTCGACCGGCAGGTCGGGTACGCGATCGAGCGCGGGCGGCTGGGACGACATCGTTCAGTCCTTGGGTGCGATCTGGCGCCAGGCGCCTTCGATGTCGCCGAGGATGTCATCGATCTCGCGCAGCGGCGAGGCGTCATTGTTGAGGTTGGCTTCGAGCAGGCGACGCTGGCAGTAGTCGTACAGCGCCGAGAGGCCATCGGCGATCTCGCCGCCGGCCTCGAGATTCAAGGAACTGTTGAGGCCGCCGATGATCGCGCAGGCATCGGTGATCGCATGCGCCTTGCGCGGCACGTCGCCACGCTCGATGCAGGCCAGCGCCAGCCGAATGCGTTCGCGCGCGGTCGACAGCATGATTGCGATGAGCTGGTGCGGACTCGCGTCGAGCGCCGCGCTGCTGGCACCGGTCTGCTTGTACTGGTTGGCAAGGTTGCGCGCGTGCATGGCGGTTCTCACGAAGAACCCGTCGAGGACGACGAGAGCTGCTGGGTCAGGAAGTTGCTGGTGCTCTGGAGCTTGGCGACCATCGCATCGAGCGCGACGAACTGCGCCTTGTAGCGTGCCTCGGCCAGTGACATGCGCCGGTCGAGCGCGTCTCGCTGCTGGGTCAGGGTCTTGGTGCGCTGGGTCAGGCTGTCGTCGCGGGTCTTGAGTGGGCCATCGAACGCGAGCAGGTCGGTCATCTGCTTGTTGAGCTTCGTGCCGAGCGTATCGCCGGCGCCGAACGCCGTGGTCACGATGGACGGATCTTTCGCGACCGCTGTCGTGAAGTCGGCTTCATTGAGCGTCAGCTTGCCGTCCTTCGCGATCTCGATGCCCATGCTCTTGAGCTGGGTCACGTCGCTGCCCACCATGTCGCGCAACTGACGCGTCAGGCCGCGCACCATCGAATCGCCATTGAGCGCTGCGCCGGTCCTGGTGGCTTCGTTGTAGGACGTCAGGCTGGCGATCGTCGACAGTGCGGCGTTGTACTTTTCGACGAAGGTCTTGACCGAGGCCAGTTGCGCGGCGGTGTCGATGCCGACATGCATCTGCACCGTCGTACCGGGCTTTGCCTCGGTCAGGGTGAAGCTGATGCCGGGCAGGAGGTCGGTGATCGTGTTGGACGCGTTGGTTCGCGTGATGCCGTCGACGACGATGATGGCGTCTTTCGGGGCGACCAGCTGCGTCGTGCCGCCCGGCGTATCGCTGCCGGCATAGGCCAGGGTCGACAGTCCACCATCGCCACCGCTGGCGCTCACCGTGATCGCATTCGCGGTGCCACTGTCCACCGCACTCAGCACCAGCCGCGTGCCGCCGTCGCCATTGACCAGCGTGGCCTGCACGCCGTTGCCTGCAGCCTTGGCGTTGATGGCATCGCGAATGTCGGCCAGCGAGTTTCTGCCGTCGACGATCTCGATATCGAAGCTGTGCTCGCCGGCCTGGATCGAAAGTGTGCCTGTCCCGACCGAGGCAGCGGCGTCGGTCGAGAACGGCGCTGATGCAATCTTCTCCGCGCTGGCGAGCTGCGTCACCTCGACCTGGAACTGGCCGGTCGGTGCGCCGGTGGCCGCCGTCGCGGTAAACGCGCCCGTGCTCGACAGGCCCACGGTGCGCGGCTGCGACGCGGTCGGCGTCGCGAGCGTGCGGATCGCCGACTGCAGGGCCGACATCGCGGAACGCAGGGACGCGACTGCAGATACCTCGGCCTTGATCTTGGTATCGGTCCTGGCAAGCCGCTGATCCGCGACCGCACGTTCGGCTGCAACCAGCTGCTGCGCCGTGGTCGCTGGGTCGATTCCGGAGCCGACTGCGCCGAGTGCCATCAGGCGATTCCTCCGGCCTGCGCAACGCCCGCAAGCGCCGGATGGCCGGTCTGCTGCATGGCGATGGCGAGGTCTGCGGTCATGGCGTGTCCGGTGTCGTGACGCGGGCGGAAATCGAGTGGATCGGTGTTCCCGTTCTTCTGCGGCCTCGATGCCGAAGACGCAGAAGAACGGGGCGTGGCTGGTGCCACGCCCCGGTATTGCATCAGCGGATCAGGCTGAGGACGTTCTGCGAGCTCTGGTTGGCCTGGGCCAGCATCGCGGTACCGGCCTGCTGCAGGATCTGGTTGCGGGTCAGCGCAGCCGATTCCTTGGCGAAGTCGGCGTCCTGGATGCGGCTGCGGGCAGCCGACAGGTTTTCCGAACCGACCGACAGGTTGGAGATCACCGACGTGAAGCGGTTCTGGATGGCGCCGAGGTCGGCGCGGCCATCGTTGACCAGCTTCAGGTTGGCGTCGATCGCGGTCAGCAGACCCTGCGACGCGCCGGCGTCGGTCAGCGTGTAGACGGCAGCCGAGACGGCGGTCATGTCGACGGTGTTGATGGCGATCTGGTTGTCGGCGTCGCCGTTCGCACCGACCTGGATCGAGAAGGCGGTCGCCGAGTTCAGGAGCTTCTGGCCGTTGAACTCGGAATTGGTCACCACGCGGGTGATTTCCGCGGACAGTGCGGTGACTTCCTTCTGGATCGCGGCGCGGTCGTCGGCGCTCACGGTGTCGCTCGAAGACTGGACGGTCAGCTCGCGGATGCGCTGCAGGTTGTCGCCGATCGAGCCCAGCGCGCCTTCGGCGGTCTGTGCCAGCGAGATGCCGTCATTCGCGTTGCGCGCGGCCTGATCCATGCCGCGGATCTGCGTGGTCATGCGCTGTGCGATGGCGAGGCCGGCGGCGTCGTCCTTGGCGCTGTTGATGCGCAGGCCCGAGGACAGGCGCTGCAGCGAGGTGGCGAGATCGGCACCGGACGCGCTCAGGTTGCGCTGGGCGTTGAGCGACATCACGTTGGTGTTGATGACTTGGGACATGGAAGCTCTCCTGGAGGTTGGGTCCGGCGGCGACGAGGGGCCTTGCCGGTTCCGCAGGGTGTTGGCCGGGATTGGCCCTCGCCGCTGCTGACATGGATAACGGCACCCCCGGGGGATCCTTTAGGGCGGATCGCGAAATATTTTTCGGCGATCGGCTGGAAAGGCTGTTGTCGGAGTGGGGAAGGTGCTAGGCGGGCGTCGTTGCAGCTCGAGCGCGCGTGTTCGATTCGACACAGGCGTGCGTCGCGCGCGTTGACGCTGCGTAGGATGGGTAGAGCGCAGCGAAGTCCACCGTGGCGATGCCTGTGGCTCGCGACGACTTGGGGCGGGAAGTCGGGGTTCGCTTGAGCGTCAGCCCTCACCCCAACCCCTCTCCCAGAGGGAGAGGGGCTACGAAGCAAACGCTCGCGATATCCAAGCCCCTCTCCCTCTGGGAGAGGGGTTGGGGTGAGGGCTGACGCCGCGTTACAGCAGATCGAAGATCGACATCTGCTGCACCTTGATCAGCGTGCGTTGCGCGGCTTCGAGTGCAGTCGACTGCAATGCGAGACGACTCGCGGCTTCCGTCGGATCGACGTCGCGCAGGTTCGACAGCATCGTTTCCAGGCCTATGCCGTAGGCGCCGCGGCCGTCCTTCGCATCGTCGAGTGCGGCGAGGCGCGTGCCGGTGTCGCTGCGTGCGGACAGGAAGTGATCCTGTGCGCTGCTGATGTCGCCGAGTGCGGCCCGGATCGCGTTCTGGCGTGTGGCCTTCTCTGCGGCAGTGATCGCCGGCGCGTCGAGTGCGTCGGCCAGGGTTTCGATCGTCGCGAACACATCCTGCGTCGGTGCTTTCGCGATCGTGAACATGTCACCCGCCGCAGGCGCGCCGCTGAGCGTCATCTGGATGCCGCCGGCAGAGATCGCGCTGCCGGCGACGTACGGCCCGCCGGCGACCACGCCGCCGGCATCGTCGCGAAGCTCGTAGGCATCGGGCGCGGTGAAGTGCACGGTGAGGCTGCGACCGGCCCAGGTCGCGGTGTTGGTGACCGCGCCGCTGCCGATCACGCCGCTGCCGGTATTGCCGGCGCCCGCGGTCGTGCGGCTCAGGCCATCGCCGGTGCGGATGCGCAGGAACAGGTCGCTGCCGGGATCGGTGTCGCCGACGCGCAGGCCCGGTGCGACTTCGACCTGGTTGCGGCCGTCGTCGCCGATGTAGCTGACGCCGCCGTTGGCATCGACGACGAACGGCGATACGCCATCGCGCGAACCCGCGAACAGACGATTGCCGGTGCCGTCGTCGCGATTGCCGATCGCGATGATCGCGTCCTTGATCTGCCGCAGTTCGCCGGCGATCGAGGCGCGGTCGGCATCCGACAGCGCGCCGTTGCCGGCCTGTACCGTGAGCTGACGCGCACGATCGAGCTGCGTGCCGACATCGCTCAGCGCCTGCTCCTGCGTACGCAGGCGGTGTTCGACCAGGGCCGAGTCCTTGTCCTGCTGTTCCAGCGTCGACAGGGCGTGTTCGAGCCGCTTGGCGTTCGCCATGCCCGAGGGATTGTCGGCGCCGTTGATCAGTTTCTGCTGCGTGGTCAGCTCGAGCTGCGCGCGCGCGACGTTCGACTGCTGGCGGAGCAGCGCAGACAGGCCCTGCTGGTGGATACCGGCGGTGGACAGGCGGAGTGTCATGGCATGCCCTTATCGACTGACCGAGACCAGCAGGGTCTGGAACAGCGTGTCGGCGGTCTTGAGGACCTGCGCCGCCGCCTGGTACGCCTGCTGGTATTTCATGAGATTGGTGGCTTCCTCGTCGAGGTTCACGCCGCTGACCGATTCGCGCTCGGCGGTGACCTGCGCGTCGATCGCCTGCTGCGCTTCGAGGCCGAGCGAGGCGTGGCGCGCTTCGACGCCGGCCTTGGCGACGAGTTCGCTCAGACCGACGGTCAGCGACACCGTGCCGCCGTTGAGCGTGCCGGCGGTATCGAGGCCGGAGAATGCGAGCGCGTTGGCGTTGCTCGACGAGCGCGCCGATGTGCGGCCGAGGGTGAAGCCATCGCCGGGCGAAGGCGTGCCAGCGAGCGTGATCGACCACGCGCCGCCGGGATCGTTGATCGGGCTGCCCGGCGTCCACGTGAACGGACCGGCGCCGTCGACCGTGTACTGCGTGCTGTCCAGGAATTCGATGGTCGCGCCGTTGAAGCCGGCGAACGTCGCGGCACTGATCACGCTGGTCGAAGCGACGCGCGCATTGCCCAAGTTGCCGAGATCGCTGGTCGATGTCATCGCGCCAGCGGCGGCGATCTTCGCCGGGTCGTTGAACGCGAGTTTCAGACTGCCGGCCGCGTCGGCGGTCGGGCGCAGTGCGAAACGGTCGCCGGCGGCCGCGCTGCCGCTAATCACCAGCGACACGCCCTCGACGACGAAGGGATCAGCCGCGGTGCCACTGCCGCTCATCGCGACCGGTGCGCCGTCGCTGCGCTGCGCGGTCCAGCTGCTGCCGTCGAAGCGCAGGGACAGATCCTGGCCCTTCAGCGCGCCCGCATCGGCGATGCCCGTCTGGAATGCAGCCGAGCCGGTGTTCGCCGCGTTGCCCGAAATGCGCGGCGGCGAAATGGTGAAGAGGTCAGCGCCGACATCGCCGTTGTAGTCCACGCCCGCGCGCTGCGCGGCGTTGAATTCGGTGGCGAGGACGGTGGCGAGACGGCCCAGCTCGTTGCGCGCAGGATCGAGCACGCGGCCGCGGAATTCGAGCAAGCCGCCGAGCGAACCGGAGACATTGCTGTCGGCGAGACGCACCGGCGTGCCGTTGCCGGTGTCGAGGCCCAGCTGCATGCGGTCGGGCTGATACGGATCCTGCAGCGTGGTCAGCGTCGACGCCTTGGCGCCGAGCACCAGCGGCTGGCCGCCGAGGGTGAACACGTTGAGCGAACCGTCGTCGGCCTTGATGACGCTGGCGCCGGTGATGTTGGCGAGCTTGCCCACGCGCAGGTCGCGCGCATCGAGCATGTCCGGCGTTGCCGACGGGCCGCTCGCGGCGATCGCCTTGTTGAGATCGGCGATCTCGCGCATCAGCTGGTTGGCGTCGCCGATTTTGCCGGTCAGGCTGGCATTGGTTTCGGCTTCGATCGTCGAGAGCTGCGTGTCGAGCGCATTCCAGCGCGTGGTCAGCGCCTGCGCCGCGGCCAGCAGCGCGCTGCGCGCCGTGGTGGACGTGGGATCGGCGGCGACGCCACGGCTGGCATTGAAGAACGCATTGAACGGCTGCGACAGACCGGTCGAGCCATCGGAGAACAGGCTGTCCACGCGCGTCGCCATCGACGACAGGCTGGCCAGTCGACCGACCTCGCCGCTGCTGTCGATCTGGCGGCCGAACACCAGGCCATCGGCCAGACGCTGCAGGCGCGCCACATCGACGCCCTGGCCGATGTAGCCGCCGCCGGCTTGCGGGGTGCCCGCGCGCGCGGCCATGTCCACACGCTGGCGGCTGTAGCCCTCGGTGGTGGAGTTCGCGACGTTGTGGCTGATCGTGCCCAGCGCGCGCTGGAACGCGAGGAGGGCGGAACTGCCAGTGGAGAGCATGCCGGTCATCGGAATCCTTTAGTACCGCGGCCCGGTCGACCTGCGATTGCCGAGCGAGGCGAGCAGAGCGACATCGGTATCACCCGTCGACTGCGCTGCAAGACGCGTGCCGGGCGCGGGCATCGCGCCGGCGTAGCGCACGCCGGTGTCGTACACGGGCACGCCGCGCTGTTCCATGCCGGCGATCGCGTTGGTGATGGTCGGGCCGTTGGCGATGGCGGTGAGCTTGGCGGCGTAACGCGGATCGGTGGCGTAGCCGGCGCGCTGCAGTGCGCTCGCGAACCGGTGCACGTCGTCGCCGGTGCCGCGCGCGGCGGCATAGCGGTCGTTGCCGATCAGGCGCGTGTAGTCGGCGAAGCTTTCCGCCGGCGAGCCGTACGCGCGGAAGCGTGCCTGTTCGGTCTGGCGCACGCCGTTGACGTATTCGTGGGTGCCGGTGTTGACGCTCTCGCCCGACCAGCGGCTGCCGGCCTTGATGCCGAACAGGTTGTTCGAGTTCACGCCTTTCTCGCCGGCCAGGCGCCGGCCCCAGCCGGTCTCGAGCGCGGCCTGTGCGACCAGCGCCTTCGCCGGCACGCCGAGTTCGGCGGCCGCTTTCTGCGCGTGCGGCCAGATCGACTGCACGAAGGCTTCGGGGCTGCTCGCATCGAGCGTGATGCCGGTATCGAAGCCGGCGTCGAAGCCGGCGTCGGAGGGCGGTGCGGAAATCGCCGGCATCGGCAGCGCCTGCAGCGACACGCCACTGCGCGTGGACGCAAGCGACAGCGTGCCGCCGGGCGCGGCAGTCGGCATCGCGCCGCCGCCGGGGTTCGAGAGTTCACCCGCCGGACGCAGGCCCAGCGTCATGCCTGCAGGCGGTTGCGCCAATGGCAGTGCAGGGGCGCCGATCGTGCCGGGCAGACGCGTATCCAGCGGCACCTCGTCGACGGCTTCGCCGGTGCTGCGCTGCAGTTGGCGCTCGATCTGCAAGGCCAGGCCGAGGCCCTTGCCCTTGGTGATCTCGCGCGCGAGCTGCTGGTCGTACATGTCGCGATAGGTGCTGTTGTCGCCGCCGAGCGGATCGCCCGACGTCGTGCTGCGCATCGACTTCACCAGCATGTGCGCGAACTGCGTTTCCAGTTCGCGCGCGGCCTCGCGGATGCGCGGCTGCGACGGTGTCGCAGCGGCATCGAGCGGCATGGCGGTGGCGGCAGCGATGCGCATGGCGGTGGCGTCAGATGATCTCGAGCTCGGCGCGCAGGGCGCCGGCGCGCTTGAGCGCTTCGAGGATGGCGACCAGATCGCCCGGCGCTGCGCCCACGGCGTTGACGGCGCGGACGATCGATTCGAGCGACGTGCCGCCCTGGAACATGAACATCTTGCCGCCGTCGGCGGTCGCGCTGACGGTCGACTGCGGCACCACGACGGTCTGGCCGCCGCGCGAGAACGCTTCGGGCTGGCTGATCGCCGCGCCCTCGACGACCGACACCGTCAACGAGCCGTGCGACACGGCGGCCGGCAGCACGGCGACCATGCCGCCCATGACGACGGTGCCGGTGCGCGCATTGACGACGACCTTCGCCGCGGCCGTGCCCGGGCTGACGTCCAGCGATTCGAGCTGGGCGAGAAACCCGATGCGATCCATCGCCGGCGGTGTGATCTCGATGGTCACGCCGTCGATCGCCTGCGCGGTACCGGTGCCGAAGTTTCGGTTCACCGCTTCGACGATGCGCGAGGCCGTGGTGTAGTCGAATTCGTGCAGGTTGAGTGTCACCGTGCCGTCGGCGCTCTGGGCAGTGCCCGGCACCGCGCGTTCGACGATCGCGCCGTTGGGAATGCTGCCGCCGTTGGGGGCGTTGACCGAGATCCGCGACCCGTCGCGGCCGGCCGCGCCGAAGCCGCTGACGACCAGCGTGCCCTGCGCGATCGCGTAGATCTGACCGTCGGCGCCGCGCAGGGGTGCCATCAGCAATGCGCCACCGCGCAGCGAACCGGCGTTGCCGATCGACGACACGGTGACATTGATCGTCTGGCCCGGCTTCGCGTACGGCGGCAGCTCGGCCTGGATCGCGACCGCGGCGACGTTCTTGAGCTGCGGGTTCACGCCCGGCGGAATCGTCACGCCCAGCTGGTCGAGCATCGTCTTGAGGCTCTGCACGGTGAACGGCGTCTGCGAGGTGCGGTCACCGCTGCCGTCGAGACCGACGACGAGGCCGTAGCCGACCAGCGGATTGCCACGGACGCCGGCGACCTGCGCCAGGTCCTTGACGCGTTCGGCATGCGCGGGCGCAGCCGGTAGTGCGAGGACCAGCGTGCCCAGCAGTGCGGCGCCGGCGGTGGCGAAACGGGAAACGAACGACATGTCGGCAGGCCTTTAGTAGGGCGCAGCAGCGGAATTGAAGAAGCGACCCAGCCAGCCCATAGCATTCGAGCGCGCCATCGCGCCGCGGCCGCCGTATAGGATCTGTGCATCGCCGACGCGGTCCGAAGACACGCGGTTGTCGGGGCCCACATCGGACGGACGCACGATGCCCTGCACCTGCACCAGTTCGTCGCCCTGGTTGAGGCGCACCTGCTTCTCGCCGGCGACGCGCAGGTTGCCGTTGGGCAGACGCTCGATGACGGTCACCGTGATGTTGCCGGCGAGCGCATTGCTCTGCGTCGAGTTGCCCTGGCCGTTGAAGCCGCGCTTGGCTTCCACTTCGGCTTCGAGCAGGTTGCGGCCGTTGAGCGTGACGTTCTGGCCGAACAGCGTGGGCGCGCCCATGCCGATCGTCGAATTCTTGCTGATGCCGGTCTGCGCGTTGCTGCGCGCGCTGGTGCTCTCGACCAGGACGACGGTCAGCAGGTCGCCGACCTCGCGCGCCTTGTTGTCCTGGAACAGGCGGATGCCCGGATTGCCGCTGCCGTCGGTGGCGCCGGCGAAGATCGAACCGCCGCCATCGCCCGACACCGGCTGCACGTACGCCGCACGCGGCCCGTAGGCTGCAGTCGCCGCGGCCGGATGCTGCGGGAACGGCACCACGTCGCCGACGAAACTCGCGCAGCCCGACAACGGCAGCGCGGCGAGCACGAGAGTGGGAAGCAGCAGGCGCATGGTCGCGATCACAGGTTGTTGTTGAGGTAGCCGAGCATCTGGTCGACGGTCGAGATCGCCTTGGCGTTGGTCTCGTACGCGCGCTGCGTTTCGATCATCGAGACCAGCTCTTCGACGGTGTTGACGTTCGAGCTTTCCAGCGAGCCCTGGATCAGCAGGCCCGCACCGCTCTCGCCGGGCGCACCGGTCTGCGCCGGGCCCGAAGCACTGGTCTCGGTATAGAGGTTGCCGCCCAGCGAATGCAGGCCGGTCGGGTTGACGAAATCGGTCAGCGTGAGCTGGCCGATCTGTGTGGCTTCGCTCTGCCCGGCAAGCTGCACGCTGATCGTGCCGTCGCTGGCGATGGTGATGCTCTGCGTGCCTTCAGGCACCTGCAGGCCCGGCTGCACCGGATATCCTTCGTTGGTGACCACTTCGCCTTCGGCGTTCATCTGGAACGCGCCGTCGCGGGTGTAGGCGCTGCTGCCATCGGGCATCAAGATCTCGAAGAAACCGCGGCCGTTGATCGCCACGTCCATCGCGTTGCCGGTCTGCGACAGGTTGCCCTGCACGAAGGATTTCGCGGTCGTCGCCACGCGCACGCCGGTGCCGGTGGCCATGCCGCTGGGCAGCGTGGTCTGCTCCGACGACGCACCGCCGGGCTGGCGCTGGGTCTGGTACAGCAGATCTTCGAAGTTCGCGCGGTCGCGCTTGAAGCCGGTCGTGTTGACGTTGGCCAGGTTGTTTGAAATGACCGCCATGCGCGTCTGCTGCGCGTCGAGGCCGGTCTTGGCGATCCAGAGTGCCTGTGTGGTCATGGCGGTCTATTCCTGAAAGGTGGGATCAGCGCGAGGACAGCAGTGAATTGGCCGAACGCGCGGACTCGTCTCCGGCCTGCAAGACGCGTACCTGCATCTCGAACTGGCGCGAGAGCTGGATCATCGACACCAGCGCACCGGTCGCATCGACGTTGCTGCTCTCCAGCACGCCGTTCTGCAGCACCGCACCGGCGGCCGGCACCGGCGCCGCGCGCGTGGCGCTCGCACGCAGCAGGCTGTCTTCGCCGCGGACCAGATCCGCAGTCGTGGTTTCGACCACCTGCAGCCGGCCGACCTGGGTCATCGACGAACGCGGCGAACCCTGCGGAATCACCGACACGGTGCCGTCGGCGCCGATCTCGATCCCGTCGTTGGGCGGAATCGCCATCGGCTGGCCGCCCGCATCGAGCAGCTGCAGCCCGGTGCCGGTGGTCAGCAATCCGTTCTGGCTGACCCGCAGATCGCCGGCGCGGGTGTACGCCGTGCCGCCGGTCGGATCCTGCACCGCGAACCACCGATCGGCATTCAGCGCGACATCCAGCGGACTGCCCGTCGTGCTGAGCGCACCGGTCGCATTGCTCACCCCGACCACGCGCTCGGCCGTGGCCACCCGCGACGACAAACCGTCGCCTGTGACCGGCATCGCAGTCGTGGCGCTCAGGGTGGCCCGGAAGCCGACGGTGTCGACGTTGGCGAGGTTGTGGGCGACGTTCGCCTGCGCGCGCAGCGAGGCGCTGGCGCCGGTCATCGCGATGTAGAGGGCTTTGTCCATGGAACTGGACGTGCAAGGGCTGTGCCGCGGGGTGCGTCAGGCCTTGGCGGTTCGCTTTTCACGGCTCTCAGCTCGATGTCTCATCCGCCGCTGGAACCCTGGCACCTCTCCCTCCGGGAGAGGTCGACGCGCGCAGCGTGTCGGTGAGGGTAGCCGTTGCTCCGGCTTTGGCTTCCAGCTCTTGATCTGAATCGAGCCGTAGAGCGAGCCGAGCACCGGAGCCTGGCGTGGCCGAAGAGCAGCCCATGTCTGAGCGCAGCGAGTTTGGGCTGCGTGCCGCGTCAGGCGAGGAGCGTAGGGCACCGATGCGGCTGTATCGCATCGGCTCGCGTCCGGCGAAGACGGTTTTGCTTACTTTTGCCAAGACAAAAGTAAGCCGCGCGACAGCGCGGAAGCCCTGTCTTTGATCTTCGCTCCTGCGGTTGATTCTTTATTTGCTTGGAACATCGAATTCGCAAGCGACGAGCGAAGAAGCGCAAGCAAGTGCAGAGCTTTCGCCCGCTACGCGTGCGAGTTCCTTCTTGACGGGCCGAAAAGGGAACCAAAAACCCCCTTCGCCGGACGCGATCCGCCGCGATACAGCCGCGGCGGTCCCCTGCGCTTCTCGGGCGACGGGGCACGCAGCCCAAACTGGCGACGCTCAGACACGGGCTGCTCTACGACCCCGTCGCCCTGCGATGCTCGGCCCGCTCTACGGCTCGATTCAAAAGCAAAGCACCCTCATCTGCCCCTTCGGGGCACCTTCCCCCAGAGGGGGAAGGACCGGAGCAACACCGCAAAAAAGCAAGCCAATGCGAAGTGAAACCGCCCGCCGCGCGGCGACGGGCGCTTGCGCTTATCAGCGCAGATTGATCACCGTCTGCGTGATCTGGTCCTGCGTCTGGATCATCTGCGCGTTCGCCTGGAAGTTGCGCTGGGCGGTGATCATGTTGACCAGCTGCTCGGTCAGGTCGACGTTCGAAGCTTCCAGTGCGCCGCCCTGGACCAGTCCGAACTGCGAGGTGCCGGCGGCGCCGCGGAGCGGCTGGCCGGAGTCGAAGGTTTCCGAGAACGCGTTGTCGCCGGTCTGCTGCAGGCCCTGCGGATTGGCGAACATCGTCAGCGCAACCTGGCCGAGCGGCTTGGAAACGCCGTTGCTGTAACTGGCCTGCACGATGCCTTCGGCTGAGACCGAGATGCCCGACAGGCTGCCGGTGGCGTAGCCGTCCTGGGTCAGTTCGGAGACCGCGAACTTCTGGCCGTACTGGGCGGTGTTGCCCAGTTCCAGTGCCAGTGTCAGCGGACCGGCGCCCCCCGGCGGGGTGTAGGCGGGCAGGGCGATGTTGCCGCCGGCAGGCGACAGCAGCGCGCCGGTGTCCGAGTACTGCAGCGTCTGCGGTGTGCCGACATCGGTGCCGTCGATCTGGGTCTGCACGGTCCACTCGTTGTCGTTGGCGGTCTTGGTGAAATACAGCGACTGCGAATGTGCGGCGCCCAGCGAGTCGTAGACGGTCAGCGATGTGGTGTGGCTGTAGGTCGTCGGATCGGTCGCATCGAAGGGCGTGTTGGCCGGCGGGGTCGCGTTGCCGGGCAGGGTGACGCCCACATTGATCTTGCTGCTGACCTTCGGCGCGGCGTCGCCGGTTGCCAGCTGCAGGTCGTTGAGCGTGCCGGTATTGAAGCTGCGGCCGTCACCGTTCGGGGCGTAGACCTGCAGGCGCTGGCCCGCCGGATTCACGACGAATCCGCTGTTGTCGGTGGTGAAGTTGCCGGCGCGGGAGTACACCGTCTGCCCGTTGTTGGACAGAGTGAAGAAACCCTGGCCCGACACGCCCATGTCCAGCGCCTGGCCGGTGAAGTCAAGGTTGCCCTGATTGAACTGCTGGGCCACGCGCTGCAGGCGTGCGCCGGCACCGGTGGCGTTCTTCGCCAGACCGTAGGGCGAGACCGCGAAGACGTCGCCGAACTCGGCGCGGCTCTGCTTGAAGCCGGTGGTGTTGGCGTTGGCGATGTTGTGCGAGGTGACGCTCAGGTCGGACGAGGCGGTGTTCATGCCGCTCAGGGAAATACGGAAGCTCATCGGGATTCTCCGGAAGAGTCAGGTACGGGTGAGGAGGAGGGAGCGGCGGTCAGCCGATACGGCGGACGGCGGACAGCGAGTGGCTGCCGACACCGGCCATGTTCAACGTCAGGCCGCTGGCCTCGATGGAGACGCTCTCCACCTTGGCCTGCACGCGCACCGACAGGGCTTCGCCCGTGCCCGCGCCGCTGGCGGCGCTGCCTGCGACCGCCTTGATCGTGTAGCTGCCGCCGGCCGCGGGCACGCCACCGTCAGTCAGGCCGTCCCAGTGGAACGCCTCGGCGCCGGCGCCGGCTGCCTCGACAGTCATCCGCCGCACCGTGGCGCCGCTGGCATCCGTGATCTCGATGGTCTGGGTGCCGCCGCGCGTGGCCTGGATCTCGCCGCTCAGGGTGGCACCGGCCGCCAGCTGTACCTTGGAGGTTTCCACCAGTGCGTCGTGGCCGACGAGCGTGGCCGCGCGCAGGGTCTGGTCGGACTCCATGACGCTGGCCATCGAGCCCATCGCCGTCTGCATCTGGTCGATGCCCTGCACGGTGGAGAACTGCGCCAGCTGGCCGAGGAACTGCTGGCTGTCGAGCGGCTTGAGCGGATCCTGGTTCTTCAGCTGCTCGGTCATCAGCAGCAGGAAATTCGCCTGGCCCAGCGCGCCGGTCGATTTCTCGGCGGTGGTCTGCTTCGGCGTGAGGCCGAGGCCTGCGAGGGTACTGGTGTCGACGGTGGCCATGGTGGCGGTCTCGAAGGGGCGGGCCGTCAGCGGCCCATGTTCAACGTGGCCAGCGCGGTTTCCTTCGCGCTGTTGAAGACCTCGACGTTCGCCTGGTAGCTGCGCGAGGCGGAAATCAGATCGACCATCTGCGCCACCGGATCGATGTCCGGCGCGTAGACGTAGCCGTTGCCATCGGCCAGCGGATGGCCGGGCTCGTAGCGCTTGATCGGCTGCGCCTGGCTGTCGAGCACCTGCGTGGCGCGTACGCCCTGCAGCGCCGGATTGTTCCCGACTTGCTCGGTGGTGAAGATCGGCTGCTTGGCGCGGTAGACGGTGTTGGGATCGCCCGACACCGAATCGGCATTGGCCATGTTCGAGGCGACGGTGCTCAGTCGCACCGACTGGGCGTTCATCGCCGAACCGGCGACGTCGAAGATCGGCAGATTGCTCATGGATGCGGTCCTTACTGGCCGGTGATCGCGGTCAACATGCCGCGCACCTTGGCTTCGACGAACGACAGCGAGGCGCGGTACTCGAGCGAGGCCTGCGCGAACGCCGCGTTCTCGCGGTCGCCGTCGACGGTGTTGCCGTCGAGGCTGGGCTGGCTGCTCGGCCGCAGGTAATGCGCGTTGGTCGCCGCGGTGGAGATCGCATTGCCCTGTTCCAGCGGCCCGCCGCGCTGCGCCGCCAGGGCGGCATTGAGGGCGCCGTTAAAATCGAGGTCCTGCGCCTTGTACTGCGGTGTGTCGGCGTTGGCGATGTTGGCAGCCAGCAGCTGCAGGCGCTGCTCGCGGACTGCGAGTGCGGTGCCGTGGATGCCTAGGAAGTCGGCCATGCTGCCCTCCAATGGGCGGGGTGTCGTTCCGATCAGGCAAGCCGCGTGCCAGAGGCGGTGCGACGGGCTTGTGGGGGCGTGGTGAATGGAGTGGGCGGGTCTCTCGATGTCGGGATCGGGGGGGGTGTCGGGTTTCTGTCGCGGCCCGTCCGCGCCGGGCATCAACGCCTCCTCTCGCCAGCGGGGCATTGCGCCCTTTAAAAGTGGAATGTCGGGCTGGGGCGAACGGCCCGATCGTCTGGAGGTCGACTCGTGCGCGCGGCTTGCCGCCCAGACCCGAGACGGCTGCAACCTGACGGTTTGCCCCCACCCAGCCCTCCCCCGCACGCGGGGGAGGGCTGAAAGCGGAGTGCAATCGGCGTTCCAGGGTGGCGCAGGGTCGAGAACGCGCGCAGCCAAACGCGTCGCCCCAGCAAACGCTGGGGCCCACCTTGATCTGGGGCCTGACGCGAGAATGGGTTCCAGCTTGACCAGACGCGCGTTGAAGGCCGCTGGGACCACGAGCAGGCCGCAGGGGCCTGGCGAGTCGGCGGATGCGGGAGCGTCCCCAGGCACATCCCTTGCACCTCTCTCGCGCATGGACACTTCGCGCGCCCGATTCCGATCCGTCTGCCTGCCCGCCGCCCTGTGGCTGGCCTGTGCGTTACCCGCATTCGCCGAGGCCGCCCCGCAGCCCCTCGACGCCATCCGCGCCGCGGCCCTGCAGGCCATCGGCGGCCCTGAAGCCACCGGCGAAGCCCGCCTCGATTCGCGCCTGCGTCTGGCCGCTTGCAGCCAGCCGCTCGAAGCGGTCGCCACCAGTCCGCGCATCGCCCAGGTGCGCTGCAGCGATGCCCCCGGCTGGCGTCTGTATGTCCCCGTCACGCTGCGCCGCGAGGCCGACGTGGTCGTCGTCACCGGTCCGGTCCGCGCCGGCGAGCCGATCGATCCCTCGAAGCTCAGCGTGCAGCGCCGCGAGGTCGGGCATCTCGACGGCGCGGTCTTCAGCCATCCCGCCGAACTCGCCGGCCGCATCCCGGCGCGCGGTCTCGGCGCCGGCAGCGTGCTGACCGGCAACGACGTGCAGGCCGGGCAGCCGGTCAAGCGCGGCGATCCGGTCGTGCTGGTCTCGCGCGCGGGCGGCGTGGAAGTCCGCGTGCCGGGCGTCGCGCTGGGATCGGCGCGGGTCGGCGAGCGGGTCGCGGTGCAGAACAGCGGCTCGAACAAAGTGATCCGCGGCCGGCTGACCCCGGAGAGCGGCGTGGTCGAGGTCGTTCTCTGAGCCCCTTCTCCGGAAGCTGAACGTGTCATCACAACTTCGCATCGCGCCGGGCCTCAAGTTCCGCTGCGGGTGGCCGTTATCGTGTTCGTACCGAGAACGAGGAGCCTCCCGATGACCCACAGGATCGACGCACCGCCCCCGGCGGCCCGCGCAGCGGAAGCCACCGCACTGTCGTCCGTCGGCCGCACCGGCGCCCCGCGAAACGAACCCGTCGCGCCGACCCCGGCCGTCGATCGCGTCATCCTGACCGGCGACGCCGAAGGACTGCAGGCCATGGGACGCGAACTGGGCACCGCACCGGCGGGCATCGACATGGCCCGCGTGAACGCACTGAAGGCGGCAATCGCCGACGGCAGCTACGCCATCGACGCCCCGACCATCGCCACCCGCATGCTGGGTCTGGAACGCCAGCTGGAGGGCGCGCGATGAGCGCCGTCATCCAGTCCGGTGCCCTCGACGCCCTCGAAGGCGCCCTGCAGGCCGAACGCCAAGCGCTGCTCGACAACGACGTCGTCGCCCTGCTGGCCTCGACCGAAGCCAAGGTCCGCGCCCTGCGCCAGGCCGAAGCCGCCCCGCCGGATCTTTCCGTCGCCGACCGCATTGCCGCCCTGCGCATCCTCAACCAGGCCAACAGCGTGCTGCTGTCGCGCCGTCGCCGCGAAGTCGACTGGGCGCTGCGGCACATGGGACGCACGGAATCGACCGGCACCTACGGCGCGAACGGCTACACCGGCACCCGCGCGCAGGCACGGCAGTTGGCGGTGGTCTGAGACGCGCTCTGCTCTGATTTTTTTTTGAAGGCCCGCGAAAGCGGGCCTTCTGCTTTTCAGGTGGGCGGCTGGGTCTTTTTGCGCCACGGCGCATCCCCGATGCGCAATCAGCCCCGCGCCGTCATTCCAGCTGCTTTTAACAGACGCATGTCTGGTGAAGCTGGAATCCATTTTGGCTTCCGCTTCTGCCTCTGCCTCTGCTTCGGCTTTTGCTGTTCGCCGTTGACTCGAATCGAGCCGTAGAGCGAGCCGAGCATCGCAGGGCGGCGGGGTCGAAGAGCAGCCCATGTCTGAGCGGAGCGAGTGTGGGCTGCGTGCCCCGTCGTCCGAGAAGCGCAGGGGACCGCGGCGGCTGTATCGCGGCGGATCGCGTCCGGCGAAGACGGTTTGACTCACGCCTTCGGCGCTCGCCCTTCGGGCCGGCTTCGCCGTTCGCCAGTGCATTCGCCCTGTCGTGCTTACTTTTGCCAAGACATAAAGTAAGCCGCGCGACAGCGCGGAAGCCCTGTACTTGATCTTCGCCTTGCGAGCAGTCCGTCTGGCGGCCGCGTAAAAAATCCAGCGACAGCGCCAAGGCAAAAACTAGAAGCTGAAGCAAGTGCAGGGCTTTCGCCCGCTGCGCGTGCGAGTCCCTTTTGGATGGACCCAAAAGGAACCAAAAGGTCCCCTCGCCGGACCCGAGCCGGCACGGCTGCGCCGAGCCGGTTCCCTGTGCTCCTCGACTGACGCGGCACGCAGCCCAAACTCGCTGCGCTCAGACATGGGCTGCTCTTCGGCCACGCCAGGCTCCGGTGCTCGGCTCGCTCTACGGCTCGATTCAAGTCAAAGGCTCAAAGCCGAAGCCGAAGCCGAAGCCACAGCCAAAGCCACAGCCAAAGCCGCACAAATGTGCGATTCCACACACTCCACAGGCCCGCCATCCCCCCGCGCTAGACTGTGCATCCCTGTCCGTTGCCAAACTTCCTTATGCGATCGAAGCTGGATGTCCGCCGGTTCCTGCCGGCACTGCTGCTTGCCCTGCTGGCCGTTGGTTGCCAGCGCGAATCCGGAGAACAGACCGCCGTGACCCCCGCGACCGGTCCTGCGCCTGCCGCCGTCGACCGCGACGAGCATTCCTATGCCGAGCCCGACAAGGTGGTCACCGAAGACCTGGCGCTCGATATCGCGCTGGACTTCGATGCGAAGACCATCGCCGGCACCGCGACCTACACGCTGCAGTGGAAGGACCAGGCGGCAACGCAACTGGTGCTCGACACGCGCGACCTGACGATCTCCAAGGTCGAGGGTGAAGCAGCCGGCGGCCAGTGGCAGCCGCTGCAGTACGCGCTGGCGCAGGCCGATGCGACGCTCGGCAGCAGGCTCACCATCGAAACGCCCGCGCGCAACGCCAAGGTGCGGGTGACCTACGTGACCTCGCCGGACGCGTCGGGTCTGCAGTGGCTCACGCCGGAGATGACCGAAGGCAAGCAGTTGCCCTTCATGTTCAGCCAGTCGCAGCAGATCCACGCGCGTTCTTGGGTGCCGCTGCAGGACACGCCGGCGATCCGCTACACCTACACCGCGCACGTCACCGCGCGCCCGGACGTCATGGTGCTGATGAGCGCCGACAATGATCCGGCCGCGCAGCGTGATGGCGACTACAGTTTCAAGATGCCGCAGAAGATCCCGTCGTACCTGATGGCGATCGCTGCCGGCGACCTGGTGTTCAAGGAAATCTCGAACCGCAGCGGCGTGTGGGCCGAGCCGGCGATGATCGATCGCGCGGTGGCGGAATTCGCCGATACCGAGAAGATGATCGCGACCACCGAGCAGCTCTACGGGCCGTATCGCTGGGAGCGTTACGACCTGCTGATCCTGCCGCCGTCGTTCCCGTACGGCGGCATGGAGAATCCGCGTCTGTCGTTCATCACCCCGACCGTCATCGTCGGCGACAAGTCGCTGGTCTCGCTGATCGCGCACGAGCTGGCGCACAGCTGGTCGGGCAACCTGGTGACGTTCTCCAGCGCCAAGCACGGCTGGCTCAACGAAGGCTTCACCAGCTACGTCGAGAACCGCATCGTCGAGTCGCTGTACGGCAAGGAAGTCAGCGACATGGAGTACGTGATCGCGCGTAATTCCCTGCGCGAGAACATCACGTCGATGCCCGAGGGCACGCAGGCGCTGGCAGTCAAGCCGGACGTCGCGCTCGATGCCGACGACGCGCTGAGCGCGGTGTCCTACGACAAGGGCGCGTGGTTCCTGCAGTTCCTCGAGCAGCGCTTCGGTCGCGAGAATTTCGACGCGTTCCTGCGCGGCTACTTCGACCACTTCGCGTTCCAGAGCATCACCACCGAGCAGTTCCTCGCGTACGCCAAGGAAAACCTGTTCGACAAGTTCCCCGACACCGTGACCGACGCCGAGATCCAGGAATGGGTCTACGCGCCGGGCATTCCGGGCTACGCGCCGCAGGTGATGTCGCGCAACTTCGGCATCGTCGATTCCGCGCGTCTCGCGTGGCTGGGCAGCGCGCAACTGCCGCCGCGTCAGATCACCGATGCGTGGTCGACCCAGGAGTGGCTGCACTTCCTCGAAAGCCTGCCGCCGACGCTGACCGTCGAACAGCTGACCCAGCTCGATGAAGCCTACAAGTTCACCGGCACCGAGAACGGCGAGATCGCGATGCGCTGGTATCCGCTGGCAGTGCGCAGCGGCTATACGCAGGCGAACGAGGCACTGGCCGAGTTCACCGCACGCGTCGGCCGTCGCAAGCTGATCATGCCGATCTACACCGCGCTGGTGCAGACCGAGCCGGGCCTCGCGCTGGCGAAGCAGATCTTCGCAACCGCACGTCCGGGCTATCACCCGATCACGACTGGTTCGGTGGAGAAGCTGATCAACGAGGCCAAGCCCGCACCGGCGCCGGCACCGGCTGAAGCGCCTGCGGCCGATGCGGCCGCGCCTGCCGATCCGGCGGCGCCGGCACCCGCTAACTGAGGCGATGCAGGCATTGAGCCATCCGTTCGCGGCCGCCCTCGTGGCGGCCGCGTGCGTTGCGGCCATCGGAATCGCCGCATTCGCGTGGCTGCTGTTCCGCGAGCCGCGGCAACTGATTCGCGCCGAGTACGGCCGCCAGCGCCGGCACCTGCGACTGTCCGTCCATCGCGCGCGCATCGACGGACTGCGCTGGTGCTGGACCGAACGCGCGGGCACCGACGCATCCGCGCCCACGCTGGTGATGCTGCACGGCTACACCGGCAGCAAGGAGAACTGGTACCGGCTGGTGCCCGAACTCGATGCGCGCTTCCGCCTCGTAATGCCCGATCTGCCGGGCTGGGGCGACAGTGAACGCATCGCGGATGCCGACCATGGCTTCGTCGCCGAAGCCGCGCACGTCGCTGCGTTCCTGCGCCATCTCGATGCAGGGCCGGTCGTGCTGCTGGGGCATTCGATGGGCGGGGGCATCGCCGCACTGGTGGCGGCGAAACATCCCGATCTCGTCGCGCGCGTTGGTCTGCTCGATGCGGCCGGCGTGCACTTCGAAGACAACGCCTTCGGTCTCGCCGTGCTCGACGGCCGCAACCCCTTCGGCATCGAGGACACAGCGTCGATGGAGCAGTACCTGTCGGTGCTGTTCCACGAGCGCAGTGCGCGGCCGCCGCTGCCTTGGCCGGGCACGATCGCCTTCGTGCGCCATCGCCGCAACGAGGCCGCGTTCGAACAATCGGTGCTCGATCGCATCGGCCGCAGCGACGAACGGTTCGCGCCCGGCGATGCTGCCGGCGACATTCGACAACCTGCCTTGCTGATCTGGGGCGCACACGATGAAGTGATCGATCCGAGTGCGATGGCCCTGTACGCTGCGCGCATGCCGCAGGCGCGTCAGGTGCTGCTCGACCGCAGCGGCCACATGACCCTGATGGAGCAACCGCGCGACGTCGCCGACGCGGTGCACTGGCTGATCGAACGAGGAACGCCCGCATGACATCCCGACACCTGCTCGCCACTGCACTGCTCGCCGCGTTGCTGCCGCTGACTGCCTGTCAGGACCGCGAAGCCCAGGCCGCCGCCCAGGCGCAGGCCCAGGCGGCCGCGGCCGAGCAACAGGCCGAAGCGGCGGAGGCCGATTTCGAAGCCGCTGTCGCAACCGAAAGCTGGCCACTGGCGAAGGCGCAGGCTGACGTGTTGCTCGCACGCTATCCAGACACCGCCGCCGCAGAGCGCGTCCGCGCGAAGTTCGACGACGTCGCCGCCAAGGGCGAAGCCCTGCGCGAAACCGCGCGCACGCAGGCACTGTGGAGCTACAACACCGCGAACGTCGAAGGCGGCGAACAACTGTCGGCGGCGATCTACGCCAAAGACAGCATCGATGTCGACGGCACCGGCGCGAAACGTGTGCAGCTGATCTTCCGCGACCACCCGTCCTGGGGCCGCAGCAGCTACCTCGTGCTGCAGACCGGCGACTTCGACTGCGTTCCCAGCTGCCGCGTCAGCGTGCGCGTCGACGACGGCGAACCCCGCCGCATGGCCGCCAACCGCCCGCAGACCGACGAAGCCATCGCGATGTTCATCGACGACGAGCGCGCGCTGTGGCGTCTGCTCGATGGTGCGAAGACGGTGTCGATCGAGTTCCCGGTGAAGGCGGGTGGTACACGGACCGCGGTGTTCGAAGTGGCGGGGCTGGATCGGGCGAAGTTGCCGAAGTGGGGTTGAGGCGGGCGTCGGCGTAATCGCAAGGCTCGCTGGGCATCAGCAGTTGAAGTTCGCACCGATTTGCTATTCCGTCGTTCCAGCGAACGCTGGAATCCATCTTGATATTCGCGGGGCCTTCGATCGCGAGTGATCTCCCGCCGACCGCGAAAATGGATGACCGGACATGCGTCCGTTGAAGACCCAGCTTTCGCTGGAATGACGGGATTCAGGGCCTCTCGCAGATCCCACCAATGCATCTACCGTCATCCCGGCGAAAGCCGGGATCCAGCGACTTGGCATTGCGTCTCGCGACCCTCCATCCATCGCCGAACCTGAAGCAGACGTCACTGGATGACCAGCCGTTCGGCAGTTGAAGAGCGCTTCCGGCCCTCGCCGGATCACGGCTTGAAATGCTTCGCGACGCCCTAACCGCAATTCGCGCGCGCGACCGACAATCGCTGATTCGCCGCATTCCGCTCTCGCGTCGCAGCACGCTGCTGCGCATCGCGCTGCGCGCGCAAGCCGCTCTGATCCGTGGGATCGCGCGCGTCGCCGCCGCGTGCGGCGCGCTGGGTTTCGATCGCCGCGGCGCGACGTTGCGCGCTCGCTACGCGGGCATTGCTGGTCGGCTGGATCGAGCGCGATGCCGCCTGCACGCAGCGTTCGTGCGCAGCGTCGCGTGCCGCGTTCGCGCCGACATGCGTGGGCAAGCGCGGCGAGGGTTCCGCCTGACGCAACACCGGCGCAGCACGCGGCGGTGGATCGGCCGGATTGCGCAGCTGCTGCGCAAAGGCGGGCGCCGTCGCGGTGGCGATCAGCAGCATCAGAAGAAGTGGAGTGCGCATGGGACTGTCCGGGTGCACGCAGAACATCGCGTTCGAACGTCCTACATGCCGTCGCATTGCAGGCAGGTCAATGCAGCGCGGTCCGCAGGTTCAGGCGCGGGCCGGCTGCCACGCCATCAAAGCGCGCGGTGGCGGCCATCCTGGGTGTCGTGCGGATCGAGACTCGCCAATGGCGCCGGCGGTTGCGCGGGCACTTCTGCTGGCATCGCCACTGGCTCGCGCGCTGCGCCATCCAGCATGCGCGCGCGGCGCCAGCCGCCCCAGCGGTAGTAGCCGATCGACAACAGCATCGCGAGGAATGCGCTGGCCGGAAAACTCCACCAGATCGCATCCACGCCAAGCGTCGGCTGCAGCAGTGTCGCAAACGGCACGCGCACGCCCCACAGCGTGACCGCGAGAATCACCAGTGGCGGCATGACCGCGCCGGTCGAGCGCACCACGCCGAACAGCACGAAGGTCACGCCGAAAAACAGGAACGACCAGATCGCGATGCGGTTGAGATGACGCGCGGTCTCCAGCGCGACGCTGGCATCGCCGAGGAACAGCGACAGCGCGGCGCGGTCGAGCAGCAGCAACAGCCCGATCAGCGCGCCGGTCATCAACACGTTGAAGCCCACGCCGGTCACCGCGATGCGCGAGACGCGATCCCAATGGCCGGCGCCGACGTTCTGCGCCGCCATCGTCGAACACGCCGCGCCGATCGCCATCGCCGGCATCTGCACATAGGTCCACAGCTGCATCGCGGCGCCGTAGCCCGCGGTGGTGTCCACGCCGTGCGCGTTGACCATCGAGATCATCGCGATCATCGCCGCCGAAAGCATCACCATCTGCAGGCCCATCGGCAGGCCCTTGGCCAGCAGCGCACGCACGATGGTCCAGTCGGGCCGGTACAGGTGACGCTCGGTGCGATGGATCCACAAACGGTGGCGACGATGCCGCAACCAGGCGAGCAGGGCGGTCAGGCCGAGCGCGTTGGCGATGAGACTCGCCAGCGCCGCGCCGGCCATGCCCATCTCCGGCAGCGGGCCGACGCCGAGCATCAGCATCGGCACCAGCACGATGTCGAGCGCGACCACGAGCAGCAGGAACAGGAACGGCGTGCGCGCATCGCCGGCGCCGCGCAGGATCGCCGACAGGAACGCGAAGGCGTACAGAAACGGCACCGCGAGGAAGATCAGTTTGAGATAGGCATCCGCATGCGGCAGCGCCTCTGCCGGCGTGCCCATCCACAGCAACACGTGGCGCGACAGCGGCAGGCCGACCAGTGCGACCAGCACGGACGCGGTGAGAAAGAACGTCGCACTGGTGCCGATCACGCGCTTGGCGCCGGGCAGATCGTCGCGGCCGATCGCCTGCGCCACCAGGATCGTCGCCGCCATGCCGACACCGAACACCGCGCCCAGCAGCAGGAAAAGGATGTTGTTGGCATTCGCGATCGCCGCCAGCGCACCCTCGCCGAGAAAGCGCCCGATCCACACCGCATTGACCGAGCCGTTGAGCGACTGCATGACGTTGCCGCCCAGGATCGGCAGCGCGAACGCGAACAGCGTGGGACCGATCGCACCGCGGGTCAGATCGCGTGGTCGGGCAGGGGTGTCGGCAGGTCGGCGTCGCGGCATGCGCGCATTCAATCTGTAAGTGGATCGCGGCGTGGTGAGGATATGCGTGCGGGCAGCCTCAGCACCCACCGCAGGCACGACCCCAGCACCTCTCCCTCCGGGAGAGAGCCTGCCCCGGACTTGATCCGGGGTCGACGCGCAAAGCGCGGCGGGTGAGGGTCGAGCGCAGATCAGCG
>JBJMWR010000027.1:0-137835 GCA_045810015.1 Luteimonas sp. | reverse complement strand
CGACGCGATCAGCATGACCGTGATGATGCCGATCACGACACCGAAGACGGTGAGAAAGGAACGCAGCTTGTTGGCCCGCAAGGTAGAGAGGGCCATCATGAGATTCTCGTAAATGTCGCTTCGCAGTATGCTCATGATGCCCTCTTCTTCAATCAGCTCTCAAAGCTTCGATCGGATCCAGGCGCGCCGCTTTCCACGCCGGAAAGAGACCCGAAGCCACGCCCGCGCCGCCCGACGCGCCGAGCGCGCCCAGAATTGCCACCAGCGAAAGGTAAGTCGGAAAGATCCAGGCCGTCACCACTGCGCCTACAATCCACGCCAGAATGATTCCGACTGCGCCTCCGATAATTGCCAGCGTTACAGCCTCCACCAGAAATTGTTTCAGAATGTCCATCTGTCGCGCGCCGAGAGATTTTCTGATGCCAATCTCCTTGGTGCGCTCGGTGACGGACACCAGCATGATGTTCATGATGCCGATGCCGCCGACGATCAGCGAGATCGTCGCGACCGCGCCGAGCAGCAGTGACATCAACCGTGTGGTCGCAGTGCGCGTGGCGACGATCTCGGAAATATTGCGCACACTGAAATCGTCTTCGGCGCCAGGCGCGATGCGGTGGCGCTGCCGCAGCAGCGCTTCCACTTCGCCCTGCACATAGGGCAGATCGTCGGCGTTGCCCACCGTCAACGCGATCTGCATCACCGCGCCGGCGGGCATGCCCATTGCGCCGAGCAAACGCCGCCGCCCGGTTTCGAGCGGCACCATCATGACGTCGTCCTGGTCCTGGCCGAAGCCGCCTTGACCTTTCGAGTTCAGCACGCCGACCACGACGAACGGCGTGCGGCCGATGCGCACCGTCTGACCGACGCCGCTGTCCTCGCCGAACAGTTCGCGCCGCACGGTTTCGCCGATGATCACGTTCTTGCCGGCGCCGCTGTAGTCCTGCGGTTCGAAGCCCGAGCCGTCGACGACCGTCCAGCCGTTGATTTCGAAGAAGTCCGGTTGCACGCCCTGCCAGCTGCTGGCCCAGTTCTTCTCGGCGAACACGATCTGGCTGCTGCCGCGCAGCGATCCCGAGACCAGCTGCACTTCGGGAATCTCGCCGCGGATCGCCTCGGCGTCGCCCTCGTTCAAGGTGAAGAAACTGCTGCTCGCCTGACGCGCACCGCCGGGCGTACGCCGCGATCCCGGCGAGATGTCCAGACGCTGCGAACCCAGGCCCGACACCATGCGATCGATCTCGGCCTGCGTGCCCTGGCCCACCGACACCATGACGATGACCGCTGCGATGCCGATGATCACGCCGAGCGACGTCAGCGCGCTGCGCATCCAGTTGCCGCGCAGCGCGAAGATCGCGGTGCGCAGGACGTCGAGATAGGTCATGACGCGGCTCCGGTCTGCGCGTGCGCGCGGGTGTCGTAGGGCCCTTCCTCATGCAGCTCGCCGTCGCGCATGACGAACGTGCGGTCGGCGTGCGCGGCGACTTCGGGATCGTGGGTGATCAGCACGACGGTGTGGCCGTCGTCGCGCAGACGTTTGAACAGGCTGAGGATTTCCTCGCCGGTCTTGGTATCGAGCGCGCCCGTGGGCTCGTCGGCGAGCAGCACCGGCGGCCGGTTGATCAGCGCGCGCGCGATCGCCACGCGCTGCTGCTGGCCGCCCGACAATTCGCTCGGGCGATGCGTGCCGCGATTCTCCAGTCCGACCGAGGCCAGCGCTTCGCGCGCGCGTTCGGCGCGTTCCTCGTTCGGCACGCGCGCGTAGCCGAGTGGCATCGCGACGTTCTCGAGCGCGGTCATCCGCGGCAGCAGATTGAAGCCCTGGAACACGAAGCCGATCTTGTCGCGGCGCAGCTCGGCCAGTTGCTCGCGATCGAGCGTGGCGACGTCGATGCCGTCGCACAGATACTGGCCGCCGGTCGGCGTGTCGAGGCAGCCGACGAGATTCATCAGCGTCGACTTGCCCGAGCCCGACGGCCCCATGATCGCGACGAACTCGCCGTGCGCGATCGACATGTGCACACCCTTGAGCGCGACGACTTCGGCTTCGGTGCCGGCCGAGTAGATCTTCTCCAGCCCGCGGGTCTCGATGACCGGCGGCCGGGCGCCGGCCTGCGGTGGAACGGCGGTCGTGCTCATCGGGTCGCCGCGCGCTCGCCGGTGACGATCAGATCGCCTTCCGACACGCCGCCCGAGGCTTCGGTCATGCTGCCGTCGCTGGCGCCCAGCCGCACCGGCACCGCTTCGCGACGTCCGTCGACCAGGCGGTACACGGTGACGCGGGTCGCGCCGACGGTCGCGGCCAAAGTGCGGTTCCACTGCGCGCGCTGATTGGCGTCGAGCGTCGCGGTGAAGTCGGCGAAAGTCTGCTGGAAGCGATCCATCATCCGCTGGCGGATCTGCGCCTGCACGCTGGGATCGCTGCTGCCACCGCCCATGGTCATGCCGGGCGGCGGACCGCCACCGGCATTGCCGCGCTGGCCGCCCGGCGGGCCGCTCGGACGCGGCGCCTGCTGACGCTCGCGCATCGCCGCGAGCGCGCTGTCGAACGCAGCCTGCTGCGGCGCGGTGAGCTGCATCGCAGCCGCCGCGGCGGCGAGATCGTCGGCCAGCCCGCCACCGCGCGGCGCGTTGCCGCCCTCGGGGCGCGCGGCCGCGGCGATGTCGGCGGCATCGGCCGGACGATAGCGCAGCGCCGCGTTGGCGATCTTCAGCACGTTCTCGCGGTTGCTGACTTCGATTTCGGCGTTGACGGTCAGGCCCGGCAGCAGCGTGCCGTCGGCGTTGTCGACCGCGACGACTACCGGATACGTCACCACGTTGTTCGTCGTCGTCGCCGCCAGGCGCACCTGCTCGACGGTGCCGTTGAAGCGGCGGTCGTTGAACGCGTCGGAGGTGAACGTCACCCCCTGACCGACCTGCACCTGGCCGATGTCGGCTTCGTCGACCGCGAGTTCGATGCGCATCTTGCGCAGGTCCTCGGCGATGGTGAACAGCTCAGGCGCCTGCAGGCTCGCGGCGACGGTCTGGCCGGGTTCGATCGACCGCGTGAGGATCGTGCCGTCGACCGGCGAGCGGATCACGGTGCGCTCCATGTTGATGCGCGAGGTCTGCGTGGATGCGGTCTGCTGGACGATCTGCGCCTGCGCGGCGTTCGCCTGCGCCTTGGCCTGATCGAGCGCGGCGCGCGCGAGATCGACGTCGCTGCGCGCGACCAGCTGCTGGCCGGCCAGCGAGGCCTTGCGGTCGTAATCGAGCTGGGCGTTGCGCAGGCTGGCCTGTGCCTGCGCCAGCGACGCGCGCGCACTGTTGACCTGGGCAGAGCCCTGTTCGATCTGCGCCTGGAACGTCGCCGGGTCGATGCGCGCGAGCACCTGGCCCTGCTCGACCGGATCGTTGAAGTCGACCAGCACGTCGGTGATCTGGCCCGAGACCTGGCTGCCGACCACGACCGTCGACGTCGCGCTGAGCGTGCCGGTGGCCGAGATCACCACGCGGATGTCACCGCGTTCGACCGGCGTCGTGCGCCAGGCGCCTTCCGCAGCGGCGGCATTGCGCTGGGACCAGAACCACACGCCGCCGGCGACGACGGCGGCGATCACGATGACGGGGACGAGGCGCGAGACGGCGCGGCGACGGGGCTTGGGACGGGTCGACATGGGTCCGGTCTTGATGGGCAACTGGAGACGCTAACGCATCGCGTGGCGTGGAGTTGACCGTGGCGCGGACTTTTTTGCGCCGCGCGCGCGATCGCCGACATCGCGTCGGCGTCGATTCAGACCAGACGGTCGCCGAGCACGATGGTGACCGTGGTGCCCTCGTCGGGCGCGCTGTCGAGTGCGACCGGCCAGCCGAAGCGCGTGCCGAGGCGCCGCACGATCGACAGGCCGATGCCCTTGCCGGACTGCGAGAACGGATCGGCGCGGTAGAACGGGTCGTAAACGCGCTTGAGCACATCAGGCGTCATGCCGATGCCGGTGTCGCGGACGATGATGCGGTCGCGCTCGACGATCACCTCGACTCCGCCGGTCTCTGTGAACGCCCAGGCGTTGCGCAGCAGATGCCCCAGCATCACGCCGAGCACACGCGGCGGCGCATCGAGTCGCGGGCGGCTCTGGATGTCGAACGTCAGCGAAAGCTGCTTGCCTTCGAACAGGGGCCGGACCTTGTCGAGTTCCTCCTCGACCACCTCGACCACGTCGAAGACTTCGCTCTGCGGCATGACGCCGCGCTCGCGCGCGAGCACCAGCAGCGCATCAATCACCGCTTCCATGTCCTGCGTCGCGCGTCGGATGCGCAACAGCGGGCGCTGCTGGTGCGGTGGCGTCGCGGGATCAGCCGCGATCATGTCGCTGGCGACGCGGATCACCGTCAGCGGGGTGCGCAGTTCGTGACTGGCATCGCGGGTGAACTCGCGCTCGCGGCGCACAAAGGCGCCGATGCGATCGCCGAGACCGTGCAGCGCGCTGGTCAGGGCCTGCGCTTCGCGGCCGGCATTGTCCTGCGTGGTCAGCGCCGCAGGCACACCATCGTCGTTGTCGGACGGGTTCCATCGCCCGACTTCGTCGGCGAGCCGATGGATCGGCAGCACCATGCGCTTTGACGTCCGGTAGGTCATCCACGACACGACGAACATCGTGAGCATCATCAGCAGTGCGAGACCGCCTGCGGCAAGTCCCAGAATGCGGTCGAACAGCGACAGTGATGCGGCCAGATACAGGGTGCCGGCTTCGCGACGGTCCACGAGCAGCACGCCTTCGGTATCGCGGCGCGGCGAGAAGCCGTCCGGCGCGCCCTTGAACCACACCAGATTGGCGACCGCGCGATCGCCGCCGATGATGGCCTGCAGTTCGCCGCCACCAGCGGGCATGAAATAGCCTTGCAGGTTGACGCCAAACGGCGGTGGATACGCCGCGTCGGTGGCCTTGGCCTGCCACCAGGCGTCTGCCTCGGCCTGCAACCACTGGCGCGCAACGACCTCGCGGCCGATGAAGGCCGCGGTCATGACGCAGACGATCAGCGTCATCCCGGCGATCACGGCCTGGAAAGTGAACGCATCCCGGATGCGGTTGGGTAGCCCCTGGGGCATGGTCGAGCGTCGCGTCGCCGGCTCAGGCCGGCGACTGCTCGATGTCGGCGATGCGGTATCCCGCGCTCTGTACCGTATGCAACAGCTGCTTCTCGTACGGCTTGTCGATGATCTTGCGCAAGTTGTAGAGATGACTGCGCAGGGTGTCGGAATCGGGCAGGCTGTTGCCCCAGATTTCGCGCTCGATCTCCTGGCGGTTCACGACGCGCGGCGATTCGCGCATCAGGATCGTCAGCAGCTTCATGCCGATCGGAGAGAGCTGCAATTCGGTACCGCCACGCGTGGCGCGCATGCTGGCCGGATCGAGCACGAGGTCGGCGACCTTGAGCACTTCCGAACCGACCTGGCGACGCTCACGTCGGATCAGCGCGCGCAGACGCGCTTCGAGTTCCTGGATCGCGAAGGGCTTGGTGAGGTAGTCGTCCGCCCCGGAACTCAGACCGGTGAGCTTTTCGTCCAGCGTGTCGCGTGCTGTAAGCATCAACACAGGCGTCGATTTGCGCGCGTCCTCGCGCAGGCGCTTGCAGACTTCGATACCGTCCAGACGCGGCAGCATCAGGTCGAGCACGATCACGTCGTAATTGTTCTCGGTGGCCAGCCGGTAGCCATCCAACCCATCGGCGGCGTAATCGACCTCGAAGCCGCGGCCTTCCAGGTATTCGCCGACCATCTCGGAAATGTTGCGGTTGTCCTCGACGATGAGGACGAGTCCTCCGGGTTCCTGACCTGCGCGCATGAACGACTCCGTAGCTGGGTGCGGTGGGGATTAAGCTTTGTGAATTTCCCACTTCTCCAGTGCAGGAGTTGTGAAGATTTCGTGCACCGAGCGCGTTGCAACGGGCTTGGCAGTACGATCGACGCCTTCACTTCTGCGCGGAACAGCCGTGATGCCCGGATACGAGCGCTATCTGCCCGTCCTGCTGCTGGTGGGGTCGAACATCTTCATGACGTTCGCCTGGTACGGGCATCTGAAATACCGCAGCGTGCCGATCCTGACGGTCATCATCGTCAGTTGGGGCATCGCGTTCTTCGAATACATGCTGATGGTGCCGGCGAACCGGATCGGCGCCGCGGTCTATTCGGCGCCGCAGCTCAAAGGCATGCAGGAGGTCATCACCCTGCTGGTGTTCGCGGGTTTTTCGACCTGGTATCTGGGCCAGCCGCTGAAGTGGAATCACTGGGCAGGCTTCGCCCTGATCGTGGTCGCGGCCTGGCTGATTTTTCTGGAGTAATCCTACGTCACCCGCCGCCTGCACTGCGGGTGGTGCTGGGTTCTCCCGCAGCAAGCGGGACGTGGCGCACTCCGCTTCAGGCGGCGCGATTTCTCAAAAGGGGATACGGCCGGTCAGGATGTCCCTGAACATCACCCAGTCGCCGATGAATGAGTAGATCGGGTGCTTGAACGTGGCCGGCCGGTTCTTTTCGAAGAAGAAGTGGCCGACCCACGCGAAGGCGTAACCGCAGATCAGCGCGGCCAGGAGCCACATCGGATTGCGCTGCCAGATCGCTGCGCCGAGCAGCGCCAGGACGCCGCAGCTGCCTATGAAATGCAGGCGTCGCGACACCGGGTGCCTATGCTCGCCGAGATAGAACGGATAGAACTCGCGGAAACTGGCGAAGCGGCGCATGCGTTCTCCCAGGGCAGGCGTTCCACGGCATTGATCGCACCGGCGCCCCGCACACGTCAACCCCGCCGAGGGACCTGTCCACACGCCGTCGCGCGCGCCACCAGGTCGAGTGCGGCGCGCAGCAAGGCGCAACAGGAGATGGAACGGATTCTCAGGCCGTGCGCGGGGCACACATGATCACCGCCATGCCGCCGAGACACAGCGCGGCGCCCAGCAGATCCCAGCGGCTGGGCACGATGCCGTCGACGCGCCAGAGCCACAGCAGCGCGACCGCGACATAGACCCCGCCGTAGGCCGCGTAGACGCGCCCCGACGCTGTGGGATGCAGAGTCAGCAGCCACACGAACGCGGCCAGCGCCGCAGCGGCCGGCAGCAGCAGCCATGCGCTGCCGTCCTTGCGCAGCCACAGCCACGGCAGGTAACAGCCGACGATCTCGAAGAACGCGGTCGCGACGAACAGCAGAAGCGTTTTCATGGTGCGCGCTCGGCCTGCTTGGCGCGGTTCCAGTAGGCGTCCTGCGCGTCCAGCGACTGGCCTGCCAGCGCGCTGCCCTCGGCCTCGGCCATCGTTTCCATCGCGCGGAAACGCCGCTCGAACTTGTGGTTCGCGCGCCGCAATGCAGCGCCGACATCGACCTTCGCGTGCCGCGCGAGATTCGCCGCGACGAACAGCAGATCGCCCAGTTCTTCTTCGAGTCGATCCTGCGCCGCAGTGTCATCCGGATCGGCAGCGACCGCGTCGAACTCCACGCGCACCTCGTCGATCTCCTCGTGCAATTTCGCGATCACCGGCTCCGGGCCCGGCCAGTCGAAGCCGACACGCGCGGCGCGCTGCTGCAGCTTCACCGCGCGCTGCCATTCCGGCAGCCCGCGTGCGATGCCGGCCAGTGCCGACGCGTCCGTCTCGCCCGCCGCGGCGCGCTCCTCACGCTTGATCGCCTCCCAGTTGCGCAGCACGGTCTCGGCATCGTCGGCCGAGACGTCGCCGAAGATGTGCGGGTGCCGGCGGATCATCTTGTCGCTGATCGCATCGAGGACGTCGCCGAACGCGAACGCGCCCTGCTCCTGCGCCATCTGCGCATGGAAGACGACCTGCAGCAGCAGATCGCCGAGCTCGTCGCACAGGCCCGGCAGATCGCCGCGATCGACCGCGTCAGCGACCTCGTAGGCCTCCTCGATCGTGTAGGCGGCAATGGATGCGAAATCCTGTTTGACGTCCCAAGGACAGCCGGTCTGCGGATCACGCAGGCGCGCCATGATGTCGAGGATGCGATGGATATCGCCGGGGGCATCAGTCACGTCGGACTCCTTGAAAACGGCCGCACATCACCTTGATCGAGGCCAGTCATTGTAGGAACGCGCTTGTGCGCGATGTCAGCATCGTCAGCGCTGGCAAGTCCACATTCTCGCGCGAGCGCGCTCCTACAAAAGTTCATCACGTGCGCACTATGCGAGCGCAAATACTCAGGCGGCGAGCCAGTCGCGCCACGGCAACGACGGATCGCCCAGCGCGATGAAATCTCCATTGAGGATCGTGTCGCGCTGGTTGTAGCGGAAGGGGCGGCCCTGCGGATCGAGCACCGCGCCGCCCGCGCCTTCGAGGATCGCCTGGCCGGCCGCGGTATCCCATTCGCTGGTCGGGCCGAAGCGCGGATAGACATCCATGCCGCCCTCGGCGAGCCGGCAGAACTTCAGCGAAGAGCCCAGCGGCACCGGCGTCACATCGCCGATCCGCTCGAGCAGCGCCGTCGTACGCGGATCGCGGTGCGAGCGGCTCGCGGCGACGCGCAGTGCGACGGGCCTTGTGGAGTCGTGGCGCGGCGCCTGCAGTGCGGTGTCGCGGTCGCCTTCGCGGATGAAGGCGCCATGCCCGGGCGCGCCATGCCACAGCGCACCGGTCACCGGCGCCTGGATCACGCCGAACACCGCGACGCCGTTGTCGATCAGCGCGATGTTGACCGTGAACTCGCCGTTGCGTTTGACGAACTCGCGCGTGCCGTCGAGCGGATCGACCAGCCACATCCGTGTCCACGCGCGGCGCTCAGCAGCGGGCACGACGACGGCGGATTCTTCGGAAACGATCGGAATATCGGGCGTCAGCGCGCGCAGGCCATCGACGATGACGCGGTGCGCGGCCAGATCGGCGGCGGTGACCGGGCTGGCGTCGGCCTTGCGGATGACGTCGAAGTCGTCGGCGTAGACGGCGAGGATCGCGTCGGCCGCGGCGCGTGCGATCGCGATGACGCCGTCGCGGACTGCTGCAGTGACGGGCCCGGTGGCGTCAGCCACCGTGGTGACGCAGCCAGTCGCGGACGATGAACAGCGCGGCGATCGAACGGCCTTCGGAGAACTCGTCGAGCAGGATCAGCTCGTGCAGCGCATCGAGCTTCCACGGCACCACGTCGAGCTCTTCGGGTTCGTCGCCGGCCAGGCGTTCGGGATACAGATCGCGCGCCACGACGAGCGTCGCCTGATGGCTCATGTACTGCGGCGCCAGCGAGATCGACCGCAGTGCTTCGACGCTGCGTGCGCCGTAGCCGATCTCTTCCTTGAGCTCGCGGTTGGCGGCTTCGAGCGCGGACTCGCCCGCGTCGATGCGGCCCTTGACCAGACCCAGCTCGTAGCGATGGAAGCCGGCGGCGTACTCGCGCACCAGCAGCACCGTCTCCGCGTCCAGCATCGGCACCACGATCACCGCGCCATGGCCTCGGCCATGCAGGCGTTCGTACAGGCGCCGTTCGCCGTTGGAGAACTCCAGATCAAGCCGCTCCATGCGGTACAGCGCCGCTTCGTGCTCGGTAACCTCGTGGATCGTCGGCAGCGTCTTGCTCATGCCCGCGCGCTCCCGTCTGCACGGTGGCGGCGCTGCGGAGCGATAATGACGGGATGACTGGACAGATTCACGATGCGGCCATTCTAGCCGACGGCAACGACTGGCGGACCCGCGACCTCGCAGCGGTCTGGCACCCCTGCACCCAGATGCGCGAGCATCCCGACATCCAGCCGATGCTGCCGATCGTGCGCGGCGATGGCGCCTGGCTGATCGAGGCCGGCGGCCGGAAGATCCTCGATTCGGGCAGCAGCTGGTGGACCAACCTGCACGGCCATGCCGAACCGCGCATCGCCGAGGCCATCGCCACGCAGGCGCGCACGCTGGAGCAGGTGATCCTCGCCGGCTGCACGCATCCGGCCGCGGTCGAACTCGCCGAACGCCTGCTCGCCGTCGCCCCGCGCGAGCCGGGCCGCCCGCCGCTGACCAAGGTCTTCTTCGCCGACAACGGCTCGGCCGGCGTCGAAGTCGCGCTGAAGATGGCGTTCCAGTGGTTCCAGAACCGCGGCGACGAGCCGCGCCGGACCAAGTTCGTCGCACTGCAGAACGGCTATCACGGCGAGACACTCGGCGCGCTCGCGGTCGGCGATATTCCGCTGTACCGCCGCGTGTATGCGCCACTGCTTTGCGAGTCGGTGTTCGCGCCCTCGCCCGATGCCTACACCGCGCGCGCCGGACAGAGCGCGGCCGGCCACGCCGAGGACGCGGCCGATGCGCTGGCGCATCTGCTCGACGCGCATGCCGGCGAGATCTGCGCGCTGATCCTCGAACCGCTGGTGCAGTGCGCCGGCGGCATGCGCATGCACGACCCGGTGTATCTCAAGCGCGTGCGCGAACTCTGCGACGTGCACGGCGTGTTCCTGATCGCCGACGAGATCGCGGTCGGCTTCGGTCGCACCGGCACGCTGTTCGCATTCGAACAGGCGGGCGTGCAGCCGGATCTGCTGTGCCTGTCGAAGGGCCTGACCGGTGGCTTCCTGCCGCTGTCGACGGTGCTGGCGACGCAGGCGCTGTACGACGGCTTCCTCGACGCCTCGCGTGAGCGCGCCTTCCTGCACTCGCACAGCTACACCGGCAATCCGCTGGCCTGCGCCGCGGCGCTGGCGTCGCTCGACATCTTCGCCACCGACGACGTGCTCGCGCGCAACCGCGACACGGCCGCGAAGATGACGACACTCGCGGCGCAGATCGGCACGCACCGGCAGGTCGCCGACACGCGCCAGACCGGCATGATCGTCGCGTTCGAACTCACCCGCGATGGCGACAAGGCCACGCCGTTCGATCCGGCGCTGCGCGTCGGTTTGCGCGCGTACCGGCACGCGGTCGAACGCGGCGTGCTGCTGCGTCCGCTCGGCGACATCCTGTACTGGATGCCGCCCTACTGCATCGACGATGCACAGCTGCAGCTGCTGGCCGACGTCACCGCCGAAGCCATCGAGGCGGGCACCGCATGCGTGTGATCCGCGCCTTCGTCGATCGCCCGCTCGCCACCGGCCAGCCGGTCGAACTGCCCGACGACGCCGTGGCGCATCTGGTGCGTGTACTGCGCCTGCGCGAAGGCGATGCCTGCGTACTGTTCAACGGCGACGGCATCGATCACGACGCACGCCTGGTGCGCGTGGACAAGCGCAGCGCCGTGGCGGAGATCAGCGGTAGCCGCGCGATCGCTCTCGAATCGCCGCTGTCGATCACGCTGGTGCAGGGCATCGCGCGCGGCGAGAAGATGGACTGGATCCTGCAGAAGGCGACCGAGCTCGGCGTCGCCGCCTTCGTGCCGGTCTCCAGCGATCGCAGTGAAGTGAAGCTCGACGCAGAACGCGCGGCCAAGCGTCTGGCGCACTGGCGCAGCGTCGTGGTGTCGGCCTGCGAACAGAGCTGGCGCTCGAGGATTCCGTCAGTCGCGCCGCCGCGCGCGCTGGCCGCTGCGCTCGCCGACCTGCCTGCCGATGCATCGCGCTGGCTGCTCGATCCCGATGCGACATCAGGGCTCGCGACGATGACGCCGCCGTCGGGCCGCATTGTGCTCGCGATCGGCCCGGAAGGCGGCTGGTCCGCGAATGACCGCGCGACGTTGACCAACGCCGGCTTCAACCGGTTGCGACTGGGCCCGCGGATCCTGCGCACCGAGACCGCCGGCATGGCCGCGATCGCGGCGCTGCAGGCGCGGTTCGGCGATCTGGCCGGCTGAGCGCCGGCGACGTCTCAGGCAGCCAGTGCCTCGCGCACCGACTGTTCGATCAGGTCGATATCGGGAATCAGCGCGACGTCATCATTGAGGCGCACACGGGCGCGCACCGCAAACGGGAGCGCATCGCCGTCGCCGTCCGATTCGTCGAGCAGGTTCGACTCGGAGATCGTCACCAGCCGCGGGAAGCCTTCGGTCAGCAGCGCGAAGAACGGCAGGCGCGCATCGCCGCCCAGCGTCTTGAGCACGACGACCTTGCTGGCCAGTTCGGCGCGTTCGTCGCCCTGCTTCGACAGCACGGGAAACGCGACCAGCGGCAGACGCCAGCCGCGCCAGCGCAGCCGGCCCAAAAGCCAGTCGGGTGCATTCACGACCACTTCGGGCGCCGAGTACGAGAGCACCTCGGAGATCGTCGCATTGGGCAGCAGCAGCTGCGTCGCGCCGGCGCGGATCAGCACACCGCGGATTTCTTGATCTGCGCTCACAGCGACAACCCTCCGGAATCGAAACGGCGCGCACTCGGCATCCAGCGCGCGACCAGCCAGTCGGCGATATCGGTCGGACTGCCCGACGGACCACCGCGCTCCGCGACTGCGCGCGCCGCGCTCGGGTCGTAGCACCCTTCTTCGCTCTGGCCGCCAACGAGTGCGCCCTGCCACGCCGGGCTCATCGCCACATCGACGAGCGACGGATCGGCGCCGCTGAGGAACAGCAATGCGCTGTCGTCGGCCGGTACCGCATCGGCGAGACCGGTGATGTCGCCGGCTTCGGCGAAACGCAGTGCGCCACCGGCCGCGCTCGGCATCAGCTCCGGCGGCAGGAAATAGACTTCGCCCGGCGAGACGGTCATGCCCGCTTCGGCCAGCTGCACCGGCATCGCGGTTGCGCGTTCCATCTGCCGCACGAGCCGGTCGTAGCGACCACCATCGAGTTGCAGCCGCACCAGTACCGGACGCGGAAAGCCTTCGGGCAATGCACCCAGCAACTGGCGCACCGCGTCAGGGCCGCCCAGACCGCCTTCGATCAGCACGACGCCCTTGACCGGTCCGTGGCCGTAGCTGTCGGTATCGGTGAGGCTCAGCCCGGAAATGCGTGATTCCAGATCGGACAGATCGCGCCGCAGCGTCTTGGCCGGCGTGACTGAGGCGGGGGCGTCGTCTTCAGCCGGCGCCGCAGCGCGGAAGGAAGGCAACGCATCGCCATCGAGCAGCGTCAACGGTTCGGATGTCGACGCGACTTCCGGTTCGGGCGCCGGCTCGACGGGCGCATCGATCGATGCATCGGCCTTGATCGGATCCGCAACCGGCGGCTCGACCGGCGCGGTCGACTCATCCGACCACGCGGCCAGATTCTCGTTGAGATCGCGCACTTCGCCCGGCGGCGCAGCCGGCGGGGTGTAGCTGCTCTCGTCGTATTCGGCGAGTTCGAAATCGAAACTGAACTCCACAGCAGGCGTCTGCACGCTCGGCGGTGCGTCGAACTCGGCCGCGACCGGATCGAATGCGAGATGCGTCCCGTCGTCGGATGTCGATTCCGGTGTGATCGGCCTTTCGATTTCCGGCGCCGTTACCGCTTCCGAAGCAACGAACGCCGCGGCTTCCGTGTGCGCGTCGAACTCCAGCGTCAGCGGCGACGCCTCGTCCGGCGCATCGTTGTACGCCGATGGCGGCAGCACATCGCCGACACCCCGCAGCTTCGCGGCGAGATGACGGACCCAGCGCGCGGCGTCCCAGCCGGTGCGCTCGAGCACCAGCGCGGCTTCTTCGAAGATCACCGTGCGGCCGGGCGCGGCGAAGGCCGGTTCGAAGGGTTCGAGTGAGTCCTCGTCGACGGGATCGAGCACCACCACCAGCACCGAAGGCGCCAGCGCTTCGAGTGCATCCGGCGCGTGCTGCGAAGGATCGAGCGTCGCGACCAGTTCGGCGCCGGCTTCGGACAGGCCTTCGACCACGCGGTCGCAGGCCGTGCCTGCACGCGCCAGCACCACGGTACGGATCGCGTCAGTCATCGTCGCGCTCCAGTTTCAGCAGTTCGTAGACATGGCGCAGCAACTCGGGCTCCTGGTAGGGCTTGCCGAGATAGCGGTCGACGCCGATCTCGAACGCGCGCTGGCGATGTTTCTCGCCGGTACGCGAGGTGATCATCATGATGTGCACGTCGCGCAGACGCGGATCGGCCTTCATCTGCGTCGCGAGTTCGTAGCCGTCCATGCGCGGCATCTCGATGTCGAGCAGCATAAGATCGGGCACGCGCTCGTCCATGCGCTCCAGCGCATCAAGGCCGTCCTTCGCAGTCACGACCTCGAAGTTGTGGCGCTCCAGCACGCGGCCGGTGACCTTGCGCATCGTCACCGAATCATCGACAACCATCACCAGTGGCACCGCGCGGCGTTCGACCGCAGGTTCGGCCGTCTGTACGGGCGCATCGATCTGTGCGGCCTGGGTGCCGTGGCGACGCACCAGCGGCGCGATGTCGAGGATCACGACCACGCGGCCGTCGCCCATGATCGTCGCGCCGAAGATGCCCGGGATCGAGGTGATCTGCGGACCCACCGGCTTCACCACGATTTCCTTGTTGCCGACGATTTCGTCGACCGCCACCGCCGCGCGCAATTCACCGGCGCGGATCAGCAGCAAAGGCATCTGCAGCTGACCTTCGGCACGCGCCGAAGGCTGACCGACGAGGCGACCGAGGTCGTACAGCGGATAGTCCTCGCCGCCGTAGCGATAGATCGCGCCGGGCTTCGCTTCGGTGCGGGCGATACGACCGACGCCGCGCACCGATGCGATCGGCACCGCGAAGCTGGTCTCGCCGATGCGCACGAACGCGGCCTGGGTGACGGCCAGCGTCTGCGGCAGGCGCAGGGTGAACGTGGTGCCCGCGCCATCGCGCGAGCGGATGTCGAAGGTGCCGCCAAGCTGGCGGACTTCGCTGGCGACGACGTCCATGCCGACGCCGCGCCCCGCCAGGCGGCTGACTTCGGTCGCGGTCGAGAAGCCCGGCTGCAGGATCAACGCGTCGAGATCGACGTCGGCGACCTCGGCATTCGCCTGCAGCAGCCCGCGTTCCTCGGCGCGACGGCGGATCGCGGCGCGGTCGAGACCGGCGCCGTCGTCGCCGACTTCCAGCACCACTTCCGAACCTTCGCGGCGAACGGCGATGTGGACACTGCCCTCGTCGGCCTTGCCCGCGTTGCGACGTGCGTCGGGCGCTTCGAGACCATGCGCGACCGCGTTGCGCAGCATGTGTTCCAGCGGCGAGACCATGCGTTCGAGCACGTTGCGATCCAGCTCGCCCTGCGTGCCTTCGAGGCGCAGCTGGACCTGCTTGCCGGTGTCCTGCGCGGCCTGGCGGACCACGCGACGCAGCCGCGGCACGAGGCCGTCGAACGGCACCATGCGCGTGCGCATCAGACCTTCCTGCAGATCCGAACTCACCCGCGACTGCTGGGTCAGCAGCGTCTCGTACTGGCGCGTCTGGTCTTCGAGCATCTGCTGCAGGCTGCCGAAGTCGGACGCGGTCTCGCTGAGGCCACGCGAGAGCTGCTGCAGCGTCGAGAAGCGGTCGAGTTCCAGCGGATCGAAGGTGGTGTCGGTGTCCTCGCCCTCGCGCTGGTAGCGCGCGACGATCTGCGCTTCGGTCTCGCTGTCGAGGCGGCGCAGCTGATCACGCAGACGCGTATTCGTCTGCGCAAGTTCGTTCATCGCACCGCGGAACGCACCGAGCTGCTGCTCCAGACGCGCGCGATAGATCGCGACCTCGCCGGCGTAGGTGACCAGCTTGTCGAGCAGATCGGCGCGGATGCGCACCTGCTCCTGCGAGCCGCGCAGCGCGTTCTCTTCATCATCTGCGGTGCCGCTGTCGAGCGGCAGCGGCGCGGACAGCGGCGCGAGTTCGACCTTCGGTGCCTCGTCGGTGGGCGTCGGAGACGCAGCCTGCGATTCGCTCGGGCGCTTGCCACTGAACGCATCGACCAGCGCCTGCGACGGGCCGATCGCACGGCGGTCGCCGGCGCGGGTCACCATCGTGTGCAGACGGTCGAAGCCGCGTTCGAGCAGCGTCACGTCGCCGCGGCGCAGCGTGCGCCGACGCTCGGCCACGGATTCCAGAAGGGTCTCCATCGCATGACCCAGCTCGCCGATCTCCATCAGGCCGGCCATGCGCGCGCCGCCCTTGAGCGTGTGCAGATCACGCTGCAGACCGGCCACCGCGTCGCGGTTGTCGGGCGCGACACGCAACTGCGCCAGCAATGCGTCGGAGTGGTCGAGCAGGTCGATGCCTTCCTCGACGAAGATGTCGATCAGTTCCGGATCGAGACCGTCGAGCGCGAGCGCGGCATCGGGATCGTCTTCGCTGGCCGGCAGATCGTCGGCGGGTGCGGAGGCGGCTGCATCGGCCGGGGCCTCTGCTTCGTTGGTCTCTGTCGACGCTTCGGCAGTATCCGTCGACACCTCGGTCTCGTCGTCGATCGAATCGACTGGCGCGGCTTCGAGGTCGGAAGGTGGCGCGGCTGCGACGTCGTCGACTTCATGGTCGAGCGTCGACGTATCTGCTTCGAGGTCTGCAACAGGCTCGGTGGGGTCGATGGCTTCCGAGGCGGCGTTGCGCGGCGAATCTGGCGTTGCATCCGCAGCGTCTTCGACATCGATGACGTCGGGCGCCAGCGCAGCTTCGGCAACGTCTGCCGATTCGATCTCCGGCGACGTTGCGACGTCTTCGCTCGATGACGTTCCCACATCGGATGCATCGCCGACGATCCCGACTGCATCGACATCGTCTGCAGCAGCGTCGAGGGATGCCACTGCGGTCGGCGCGCTCGCCTCCGCGGTTGCCAACTCGGCATCGCGCAGACGGCGCGCGGCTTCGTCCTGATCGAAGCGGGCACGCTCGGCGACCAGCACACTGGCGTCGATGTGGGCCTGACCGCGCAGCTTCTCGAAGGCCTCGATCGCAATCCGCGCGGCATCGGCCTGACGCGCGTCTTCGACTTCGACGTCTTCCACCGCGGTATGACCCGCCGCCGCAGCAATCTCGGCCGCCTCTGCAGCCTGCTCGGCCGCCAGACGTTCTTGTTCCTGCTGCTCGGCTGCGGCGCGTTCCGCTTCGACGCGTTCCGCGTCCGCCCGTTCGATCTCGAGGCGCGCGAGCGCGGCCCGCTCGGCTTCATCCTGCGCAGCGCGTTCATCGGCGAGCCGCTCTGCATCCAGCCGCTCGGACTCGACACGCTCGGCGTCGAGTCGTGCGGCTTCCGCCTGCTCGGCTTCTTCCTGAGCGGCGCGCTCGGCGGCGAGACGCTCCTCTTCCGCGCGCTCGTTCTCGAGACGCTCGGCTTCGATCCGGGCCGCTTCCGCCTGTTCCGCTTCTGCCTGTGCGACACGCTCGGCAAGGAGGCGTTTCTGCTCCAGACGCTCGGTTTCGAGGCGCTCGGCTTCGGCACGCTCGGCATCGGCTTGCGCGAGACGCTCAGCGTCGAGACGGTCCTGTTCCAGCCGCTCGCGCTCGACGCGTTCCGATTCGGCGCGCTCGGCCTCTGCAAGCGCAAGAAGTTCTGCGTCTACGCGTTCCTGTTCGAGACGCTTGGCCTCGACACGCTTGCTCTCTGCACGCTCGGCTTCGAGCCGATCGGCTTCCGCCTGCGCAGCGCGCTCAGCCTCGAGACGCTCAGCGTCCGGCTGCCCCTGTCCGGTCTCATCGTCCTCGTCGAGTGCGATCGACGTGGAATCGGACAGATCGTCCAGCGCATCGATGTCGTCGGGTGGATCGAATTCGAACCGTTCGACCGGTGCCTCGGGCAGACGATCGCGCAATGCGCCGACCTGGTCTGCCAGTGCGGTCAGTACCGCGATACGCGGCTCGGGTTCGTGCAACTGGCGCAGCGCTTCGCGGGCGGCGACGCAGACCGCGTCGAGCACCGGCGTGACATCCGCGTCAGGCGCAGTGCCGGCGGCGACCAGACGGCGTGCGTATTCCTCTGCGGGACCGAGCAGCAGGCCGATCGCCGGCACTTCGGCCATCGCGAACGCGCCGTGCATGGTGTGCAGCGCGCGCAGCAGGCGCTCGCCATCGGCAGGCACGCCGGCATCGATCGCACCGAGCCAGTCGCCGACGGTCTGCAAATGGCCCTGCACTTCGTTGTCGAGGATTTCGAGCAGCAGCGCGTCGACGGACGCGGGTACCGTCTCGATGTCGTCGGACGCCGCGGCAGACGTTATTCCCAAGATCTCGGGGCGCGCGTCCTCATCCGTCGCAACCGGACCGCCGTCGGATTCGACCTCCACCGGCGCCGGCACGTCGTCGACTTCGACTTCGACGGTGTCTGCCGCCACCGCGAGCGCCGCGGGCTGCACCGGCAAGGTGTCATCGCCGGCAGCGATGCGCGCCGCATTGGCCTGCATCGTTTCGAGATCCGCGCGCAGCGTGGCTTCGCCGCGCAGCACCGCCTGCAGTTCGGGAAGCGTGTAGAACGCCTGGTCGACCATCTCGATCACGGCCGGCGTCGCGGGGCGACCATCGATCACGCGGTTGAGCATGGTCTCGATCGACCAGCTGAACTCGCCGAGCGCCTTTGCGCCAACGAGCCGGCCGCTGCCCTTGAGTGTGTGGAACACGCGCCGGATCGGCCGCACGCGTTCGATGTTATCCGGCTGCGCCCGCCAAGGCGGCAGCAGGGCGTCGAGATTCTCGATCTCGCCGGCGAATTCCTCGAGGAACACTTCGCGGATCTCATCGTCGATCTCGTCGCCGACGTCCTCGAAACCACCGGCGACATTGCGCGCCGGCGCAGGCGTCGGCGCGAGCGATGCATCCACCGTACCCACGACCGCTGCAGGCGTCGGTTCGACTTCGGCAGCCGGCGGTTCCCACACCTCGATGCCGCGGGCGAACTGGTCGAGATGGAAGCCGGCCGTCGCACTGTCGTCTTCGTCGAACGGGCTGTCGTCGACGACAGTCTCGTCGGCGACGCTTGCTTCCGGCAACGGCCAATAGCCCAGCGCTTCCAGCGAGCTGCGCGCGATGTCGAGAATGTCGGCGCGGTTCGGGCGCTGCTCGCGCAGGGCTTCGAGGTAGTACTCCAGGCTCGCCAGTGCATCGGCGAAGGTGTCGAGCTGGCGGCCATTGGGCACTCGCTGACGCGCGATCAGTTCGCGCTCGGCGTACAACCGCACGCCAGCCAGATAACTGACAGCCTGCGGCAGTTCCAGCATCGCCAGCGCGCCGCCGACCTCGGCCAGCAGACGCGGGACTTCCTGCAGTTCGGCGTGATCCCAGCTGGTTTCGACGAACGCGACCAGCGCCTGGCGCGCGTCGGAGAAATTGGCGATCGCCTCGCGGACCAGCACCGCCATCGACTGCTGCGCCTCGACAGCGAGCGTGTCGTCGGATCCGTCGGTGACCTCGGCGCCAAGACGCGAGACCTGGTCGTCGAGCGTCGCGTCGACATAGAGCAGCGCACCGGCGACATCGAGCAGCGTGTCTTCGCTGGCCGGCGTGGCGCCGCTGACGATGCCGCGCATCGTGTCGCGCTGCTGCTGCACCACGGTGCGCGCCGCGCCCAGGCCCAGCATGCCGAGCGTGTCGGCGACGCCGGCCAGCACTTCGACCTGCGGTTGCAGGCCGGCGATGTCGGTCGAGCCGGTGCGCAGATGCAGATCCAGCGCGTCCTTGACCCGCAGCAGGTCTTCCTTGACCGCGGCGGCGACCGTACCGAGCAGCGCGCGGTTGCGGCCACCGAGACTGCCGCGTGCATGTTCGAGTTCGGCCTCGCTCGGCAGTTGCGCCTGCAGGTCGAAAGCCTCGCGCAACGCATCGAGCGCGGGATGCGCGGCGTCGCTGTGGGCGACGTGATAGAGCAGCTGGCGCGTGGGTTCCTGCGCGCCGTCGGCGAGCGTCGCGTCGAGGCGCGGGGCCTGCGCATACTGGCGCACTTCGCGTTCGACGCCGGCGAACACCTGGCGCAGCGTGGGATGCACGACCGGCGCGAACGCGCCATCGGCCAGTGCGTCGGCGACGCGCGAGGCGACCCACAACATGCGGCGCTGGGTTTCGGCGCCGGCCTGTGCGGCGAGTGCCGACAGTCCCGTGACCAGCGCGCCGGTATCGCCGGGGCTGCCGGTCGCCGGCCACGCCTGCAGCGCGACGCGCAACTGACGCAGCGCGGCGTCGGGATCGATGCCGGCATCTTCGACCGGCGCTGTGTCGGGCAATGCGCGCGCCAGATCCGGCGCGAACAGGATGCTTTCGCTCAGCCCGGTTTCGCCGCGCGCGGCGCGCAGCTCGTTGAGCAGCGGCAGCAGCACGATCGGAATGTCGCGGTGCCCGCCCTGCAGGCGTTCGAGGTAATCGGGCAACAGAAGCATGCCGCGCAGCAGCGCAGCCGAGGCGATGTCACGGTCGGCGGTCGCATCGTCACGCAGAGCATCGGCCAGCCGCTCCATTTCCTCGACGACCATCGCCGGCGCGTACAGCTCGACCATGCGCAACGTGCCCTGCGCCTGGTGCAGATAGCCGGCGCACAGACGCATGCGGCCCGGATCGTCCGGCGCGTCGACGAAGCCTTCCAGTTCGATCCGCGCCTGGCGCAGCACTTCGTCCAGCTCCGGCTTGATCCAGCCGAGCATGGTGTGGTCGATGGCATCGCGCAGACCGCTCATGCGGCGGCTCCGCGAAGGACGCCGCGCGCGTCAGCGCGAATGAAGCAGACGGTCATGGAATCCGTTCCGTGGCTCAGGCCGGCAGCTTGAAGTCGGCGACCGAGCGACGCAGGTCGGCGGCGAGCTGCGCCAGATTTCCGATCGACGCCGCGGTCTGGTTCGCACCCTGCGAGGTCTGCTTGGTGATCGACTGGATCGTGTGCATCGCCGTGGTGATGTTGGTCGCAGCCGAAGACTGTTGATGCGCGGCAGAGGAGATGCCCTGGATGAGGTCGGCGAGGCTGGTCGAGACGCTTTCGATCTCGCCCAGCGCGGTGCCGGCGTCTTCGGCCAGGCGCGCACCGGCGACCACTTCGGAGGTCGTCTGTTCCATCGACGTCACCGCTTCGTTGGTGTCGGACTGGATCGTCTGCACCAGCGTTTCGATACGGCGTGTCGCATTGGTCGCGCGTTCCGCGAGGCGCTGCACTTCGTCGGCCACGACCGCGAAACCGCGGCCCGCTTCACCGGCGGAGGCCGCCTGGATCGCGGCGTTGAGCGCCAGGATGTTGGTCTGCTCGGAGATGTCGTTGATCAGTTCGACGATCGAGCCGATCTCCTGCGAGCTTTCGCCCAGCCGCTTGATGCGCTTCGAGGTTTCCTGGATCTGGTCGCGAATCGAGTCCATGCCGGCGATCGTCTCGCGCACCACGCCCGCGCCCTTGGTCGCGATCTGCACCGAGCGCTGCGCCACGTCGGCCGATTCGGCGGAGTTCTTCGACACCTGGTCGATGCTGACCGCGATCTCGTTGATCCGGTCCGACGCGGAGTTGATTTCCTGCTCCTGATGCTCGGCCGCTTCGGCCAGATGCATCGCGGTGGCCTGGGTTTCCTGCGCGCTGGAGGCAACCTGCACCGAGGTGTCGTTGATCGTCTGCACGAGGCTGCGCAACTGCTCGATCGCGAAGTTGATCGAGTCGGCGATCGCGCCGGTCATGTCTTCGGTGACCGTCGCCTTGACCGTCAGGTCGCCTTCGGCGAGCGAACCCATTTCGTCCAGCAGGCGCATGATCGCCTCCTGGTTGCGGTTGTTGAGTTCCATCGTGGTCTCGTAGCGTTCGCGCTGCGCGCGGTTCAGAGAGACGAGCAGACCGGCGATGGCGACCAGTGCGATCAGGCCGGCGACGATGCTGATCCAGATGTTGCCGAGGATGCTGCGGTCGGTCAGCGAACCGAACGCGGTGAAGGCGTTGAACAGCGATTCGCTGTCGCTCAGCAGCTGATCGGAGCCGGTCACCAGGGCGCCAGCCGCGGCCTGCGCCTGGAACAGCTGCTCGCTGCTGCCGAGGATGGCTTCGAGTTCGGCACGCATCTGCGCCCAGGCCTCGTCGGCGCGGGTCAGCGCGGTGAGCGCATTGCCGTTCGTCAGTGCCTGCAGTTCGCGCGACGGGTCGCCTTCGCGCAGACCGGTCATGACCTGCTGGAAATCTTCCGCGTTGCGACGCAGGCCCTGGCCCGCGATCGCCGCGCCGGCGCCGCCGGACTGCACCTCGGTCACGCGGCGCGCCATGTCGCCGGCGATCACCACCTGGCGCAGCGCCATGTAGACCTGCGAGGACGGCGAGCCGCTGCTCGACATCGCGCGCACCAGTTCGTCGAGCAGCGCCTGCAACTGCGGCACGCCCTGGCTGAAGCGCTGGGCCTGGCCGGCGAATGCGGTCACCGCGGCTTCGCTGTCGGCGAGCCGCTGCGCGCTGGCGCCGAGCGGCGTCCAGGTTTCGGTGACCTTGGCGACCGCGCCGGAGACGCCCGGCGTATCGCCGTAGCTGGCGTTGAGCTGCTGGATGTCGCCGTCGATCTGCGCGCGCGTGGCCTTGAACGTGGCGAATGCCGCCGCGTTGCCGCGGACCGCGTCGCTGCCCTGGTTGGCCAGTCGCTGGCTGTCCACGCGCAGGTTCGAGGCCGAGGTACTGGCGCCGCCGAGGGCCGAGGCCTTCCACGTGCCGTAACCGGTGTTGAGGACCAGGATCGCGCCGGCCACGACCAGCACCACGACCCAGAAGTTCGTGCCGAAGGTGCGACGTTTGATGGCGAGAGTATCGGCGGCTGTGCTCATGCGGGCTGTCCGTTCCTGATGCTGGGTGCGACGGCGGCCATCAGGCCGCGGCGTGTCTGAATTCCGGGGTGCGACCGAGACGTTCGAGGCTGAAAACGCCCCAGGTCGCATTGGCATGCGCATACGCGCGCTCGACGAAGTGGCCGTAGCGGCCTTCGGCGATGCGGTCGGCCGAGACCTCGTCTTCCTCGAGGAAACTGCGCTGGCCGAACAGTTCGTCGATCGTCAGCGCGACGTCGCCGCCGGGCTGGCGCACGATCAGCACGCGCTGACTTTCCTGCAGCACCGTGCGCTCGCCTTCGAGGAACTGCTTGAGGTCGACGATCGGCAGCAGGCTGCCGCGGATGTTGGCGACGCCGAGCACCCACGGCTGCGCGCCGGGCACCGGCGTCACCGGCGGCATCGGCAGGATCTCGATGACCTCGTCGAACGACGAAGCCAGCATGCGCCGGCCGATCCGGTAGCCGACGCCGCGCCACAGGCCGGGCGCGTCGAGCTGGTCGGGTAGACCGATGCGATGCGCCAGGCTGCGCCGCTCGTACTCGGCCAGAAGTGCGAACGCGCCCGTGGCGGGCGCGTCGACGGATTGCGTGGTGGACATCAGCTCGCCAGAACCGCGTTGACCTGACTGATCAGCGCGTCCTCGGTCGGCGGCTTGACGATGTAGCCCTTCGCACCCTGGCGCAGGCCCCACATCTTGTCCGTTTCCATGCCCTTGGTGCTGATGATGATGACCGGGATGCCGGATGTTTCGGCGTCCTTGGCCAGCGCACGCGTGGCCTGGAAGCCGCTCATGCCCGGCAACACCACGTCCATCAGCACGAGGTCGGGGCGCTCGCGCTTGCACGCGACGATGCCGTCCTCGGCGTTGCCCGATGCGGTGACCTCATGCCCGTGGCGTTCCAGCCACTGCGTCAGCACCGCGGTATCGGTCGGCGAATCCTCGATCAACAGGATGCGTGCCATGCCCTGCTCTCCCCTGATCAGGCGGTGACGTGCGTACGGATCGCGTCGAGGAGTTCCTCGCGCGTGAATGGTTTGGTGACGTACTGCTCGGAGCCGACGATGCGGCCGCGGGCCTTGTCGAACAGGCCGTCCTTGGACGACAGCATGATCACCGGCGTATTGCGGAACACCTGGTTGTTCTTGATCAGCGCGCAGGTCTGATACCCGTCCAGCCTCGGCATCATGATGTCGACGAAGATGATCTGCGGCTTCTGGTCGGCGATCTTGGCGAGCGCCTCGAATCCGTCGACGGCGGTCACGACCTCGGCTCCTTCGCGACGCAGCAGCGTCTCGGCGGTGCGCCGGATGGTCTTCGAGTCGTCGATCACCATCACCCGCAAGCCATCGAGGCTGCCGGAGGACGGCTTGTCGTCACTGGTCATGCATTCTCCCCTGGTGCGCGGCGCGGGACTTCGCGCGCCGGTGCAGGACGGAGTTATACCGCGGCCCGGCGTCGGCCTGTCAAGATTTTCACGCGCTTTGTGCGCAGCGCCTCGAAATGCGGCGGCGCGGCACGTGAACTCCCCCTGATAAGATCGTGCGTCCCTATTCCGCAGGTCGTACGCATGTCCCTGGATGTCGTCGTGGTGATGGATCCGATCGGATCGATCAAGATCGCCAAGGACTCGACGTTCGCGATGCTGCTCGAAGCGCAGCGCCGCGGTCATCGCCTGCACTACGTGATTCCTGGCGGCCTGGCGATGACCGGCGGCGAGGCAGTCGCACGGACCGCGCCGCTGACCGTGCGCGAAGATCCGAACGACTGGTACACCCTCGGCACCCCCGCGCTGCGCCGTTTCGGCGAAGGCGACGTGGTGCTGATGCGCAAGGATCCGCCGGTCGATCCCGAGTTCGTCGGCGACACGCAGATTCTGGGCGTGGCGCAGCGGCAGGGCGCGATGATCGTCAACGATCCGCAGGGCCTGCGCGACATGAACGAGAAGCTGGGCGCGCTGGCGTTTCCGCAGTGCTGCCCGCCAACGCTGGTCAGCCGCGATGCGCCTTCGCTGAAGGCGTTCGTCGCCGAACATCGCGACGCCGTGCTCAAGCCGCTCGACGGCATGGGCGGTCGCTCGATCTTCCGCGCCGTCGCCGGCGACGCCAACCTCAACGTGATTCTGGAAACGCTGACCGACGGCGGCCGTCGTCTGGCGATGGCGCAGCGCTATCTGCCGGAGATCGTCAATGGCGACAAGCGCATCCTGCTGATCGACGGCGTGCCGGTCGACTATTGCCTGGCGCGGATTCCGCAGGGCGACGAATTCCGCGGCAACCTCGCAGTCGGTGGCCGCGGCGAAGCGCGACCGCTGAGCGAGCGCGATCGCTGGATCGCCGCGCAAGTCGGCCCGACGCTCGCCGCGCGCGGCATGCGCTTCGTCGGCCTGGATGTCATCGGCGACTGGCTGACCGAGGTCAACGTCACCAGCCCGACCTGCATCCGCGAGATCGACGCGGCCTACGGCACCAACATCGCCGGTCTGCTGTTCGACGCGATCGAGCGCGGCCCGGTCGCGACGCACACGCCCTGACGCGCAGAGCGCCGCCGACGATGCAGGCCGCCCCGCCGCCTCCGCAGATCGACGACGGCGCGCGTCTCGGTGCGACGCTTGTCCTGTCGCTGCTGGTGCACGGCCTGTTGGTACTGGGCATCGGCTTCGCAACGGAGGACGCCGCGCCGGTGATGCCGACGCTGGACGTGATCCTGACCGAGACCACCAGCCCGCTGACCCAGGCCCAGGCCGACTTCCTCGCCCAGGCCAGCAGCCAGGGCGGCGGCGAGCACGAGCAGACCAACCGCCCGCGTGAGGCGCAGATCGGCCAGGTACCGCAGGACACCACCGGCGTCGCACCGATGGAACTGCGCGCGCAGTCGCCGGATGCGCAGCCGCCGCCGCTCGACCGCGTGGTCGCGAGCACGCGCGGCGAGACGGCGTTGCCCGTGGAAGATCCGACCACGCAGACCGAGCCATCGACGCTGCCGCGCGGGCCGGAGAAGATCGAACGCGATCTGGAAATGGCGAGGCTCGCGGCCGAGATCCACATGCGTTCGGAGCGCTACGCGCGCAGGCCCAAGCGCAAGTTCGTCTCGGCGAGTACGCAGGAATACGCCTACGCCGCGTACTTGCGGCAATGGGTGGACCGAGTGGAGCGCGTCGGCAATCTCAACTATCCCGACGAAGCGCGGCGCCGGCAGCTGGCCGGTGAGCTGGTGATCAGCGTGGCGATTCGCCGTGACGGCTCGGTGGAACGCGCCGACATCATCCGCAGCAGCGGCACGGCGATGCTCGACGACGCCGCCCTGCGCATCGCGCGGCTGGCCGAGCCCTATCCGCCATTGCCGGCGACGGGTGACGAGATCGATGTATTGCACGTCACCCGGACGTGGAATTTCCTGCCGGGTGGAGAGTTGATCGACGATCGGTGAGGTCTGCGTGCGTTGGCAGTTCTTCCATGAAGTTTTTTCTGGAGAGGCCCCGCCCTCACCCGACGCGCTTTGCGCGTCGACCTCTCCCAGGGGGAGAGGTGTGCTTCAGTGCGGCTTCGAGCGTCAGGCGTCAGCCCTATGCCCGGGTGCCCGAAGGCAACGCTGATCAAGTCTCTCTTTATTCGTCATTCCCGCGAAGGCGGGAATCCAGTGCCTTTTCTTTCAATGGCTTGAGAGCTCTGGATTCCCGCCTTCGCGGGAATGACGACTTTTCAGCGGTGCCCTAAAGCTTCCGCCAACCGAAGCCATCACCCGTGCGCCAGAACACGCCGCGCGCCTGACCGTAGATCGCCGCCGCCGGGACGAAGCCGAAATAGCGCCCGTCGATGCTGGCGCCGCGATGATCGCCGAGCACCAGCACCTGGCCGTCGGGCACCTGCAGACCGTTGAGGTCGGGGCCGCCGCCCGAGTCGAGATTCAGCGTGACCTGCACGTCGCCGAAGTCTTCCAGCGCATCGGACGTGTCGGCGAGGGGCGCACCGTCGATCGTCAGCCGGCCGTCGACGAGATCGACGCGGTCGCCACCGACGGCGACCACGCGCTTGATCAGGCGGATGCCGTCCGAGGGTGAGCGGAACACGACGACATCGCCGCGCGACGGCGCATCGCCGCCCCACACCGCCCACTGCGTGAACGGCACGCGCAGGCCGTAGGCACGCATGTCGACGACGACGCGATCACCCGGCAGCAGCGTCGGCTCCATCGAACCGCTGGGCACGTAGTAGTGATTGGCCAGCGACGAGCGCGCGACCAGCAGCAGGCCGAGCAGGCAGACCAGCGGCAGGCCTTCGCGGCGCAGCCAGCCGCGCAGGCGTGCGCCGCGCTGACCGGCGCGCCAGGGCGAAGGCGGTGGGGACGTCGCGGTCATGTCGCGCTCTCCAAGAGGATCCGGTGTCAGACCGTGCCCGGCGTGCCGGGTTCCGCCGCGCGACGGGAGGCGCGCAAGGCGATCTGTTCGACGAGGGTCAGCGCGACGTTGTCGCGCAGGTAGGCGGGTTCGACGCGCTCGGGCGCGATGGCGTCCCCGCGCGCGAATGCCGCAGCTGCGATCTGCGCCAGATCGGCCGCGCGCGGCAGCGCGGTTGCGTCGATCTGCGCGAAGCGCGCGCGCAGACGCGACTGCAATGCACCGTCGACAGCCGAGAAGCCGGTACCGACACCCGACCACGTAGTCGCATCGCCCGGCAGTTCGACTGCATGGGGCGCGGACACGCGCGCGGGGCCGAGTGCGCGCAGGCCATCGGCTTCGTGGACGAACGCCTGGCTATAGACCTCGCCCATGCGCGCGTCGATCGCGGCCAGCACCTGCCTGCCGGGCGCGGCCTGCGCGCGCATCGCCAGCACTTCGAGCGTGGAGCGCGCGACGACCGGTCGATCGAGCGCCAGTGCGATGCCCTGCACCAGTGCGATCGCCAGACGCACACCGGTGAACGCACCGGGGCCGCGGCCGACCGCCACCGCATCGAGCTGGCTGCGCTTGATGCCGGCTTCCGCCAGCAGCGCCTCTGCCCACGGCAATGCGAGTTCAGCGTGCCGGCGCGGCGCGATTTCGAACCGCTCCAGCACACGGCCGTCGTCCCAGATGGCGACGGAGCAAGCCTCGGTGGCGGTTTCGAACGCGAGCAGTTTCATCGGGACAGGGATTCGGCAGTCGGGATGGAGGATTCGGACGGCGTGTCCACTGGCATTGTCGCAGGCACCGGCGCTTCGCGGCTCGCGAAGAATGCCGCCACGGTCGACAGTTCCCGGGTGCGCGGCAGCGGCGGCAGCGAATCGAGGAACACACCGCCGTAGCTGCGGCCGAGCAGACGCGGATCGCACAGCACCAGCACGCCATGATCGAATTCCGTGCGGATCAGGCGGCCCACGCCCTGCTTGAGCGCGATCACCGCCTGCGGCAACTGCTCGTCGCGGAACGGATTGCCGCCTGCGCGGCGGATCGCATCCAGCCGCGCCTCGAATACCGGATCGTCAGGCGCGGCAAACGGCAGCTTGTCGATGACCACGACGCTCAACGCGTCACCGGCCACGTCGACACCCTCGCGGAAACTCGCCGCGCCCAGCAGCACGCCGTTGCCCGACTCGCGGAAGCGCTGCAGCAGCACGTGGCGCGGCGCCTCGCCCTGCACGAACAGCGGCCAGGGACAGTCGCGGCTGCCGTCGCGCAGCAACGCCGCGGTTTCGCGCAGGGCGCGATGCGAGGCAAACAGCAGGAATGCGCGGCCGGCCGACGCTTCGAGCACCGGCAGCACCGCATCGACCACGGCGCAGGTGTAGTCCTGCGCCGACGGTTGCGGCAGTTTCGGCGGCAGATAGCACAGCGCCTGATGCGGCCAGTCGAACGGGCTCGGCGTCAGCAGGGTCTGCGGCGCTTCGATGCCCAGGCGCTCGGCGATGTGATCGAAGTGGCCGTCGACGGCCAGCGTCGCCGACGTGAAGATCCACGCCGCGCCCGAGGCTTCGCGATGCGTGCGCAGCGGGGCCGAGACATCGAGCGGCGTGCGCTGCAGGCGGAAGCCGCGCGGGGTGAGCTCGTACCACAGCACGCCGTCATCGAGCGGCGGCGCCTCGGCGTTCTCGACTGGCGTTTCGTCGTCGAACATCGAATCCGCCGCCGCGCTGCCGTCGTTCCAGCGCCGCAGCTTGGTGACGAACGCCTGCGCGCGGGCATGGCAACTGTCGAAGCCGGGCGAGGCTTCGCGCAGTGGATCGAGTGCATCGCGCAGATGCAGCAGCGCGTCGTCGAGCGCATGCAGGGCGTCCTCGACTGCAGGCTCGTATAGCGCGCGATAGCGGGTGCCACGTGGCGGCAGTCCGTCCATTGCGTTGCGCAGCGCGCGAGTAGCCTCTTCCAGCGCATGCGCCGGCGACTGCAGCACCGGCAACGCGCCGGGCACCTCCTTGCATTCGGCGATCGCGTCGCGCGCCAGTTCGACCAACGGCCGCGCGCTCATGCCCTCGCCGAAGAACTGCGCCGCGAGTTCCGGCAGCTGGTGCGCTTCGTCGACGATGAACACCTGCGCACCCGGCAGGATTTCGCCGAAGCCTTCCTGCTTCAGCGCCAGATCGGCCAGCAACAGATGGTGGTTGACCACGACCACGTCCGCGGCCTGCGCACGCTGGCGCGCCTGCACGAGGAAGCACTCGCTCCAGAACGGGCAGTCGTTGCCGAGGCAGTTGTCGACGGTCGAGGTGACCAGCGGCAGCAGCGGCGTGTCTTCCGGCAGACCGTCGATTTCCGCCATGTCGCCCATGCGCGTGCGTCCGGCCCAGGCGACGATTCGCTGGAACTGGTGGATCTGTTCGCGCGAGGCCAGGCGCGGTTCGCCCCGCGCCTGCTCGAGGCGATACAGGCATAGATAATTGGCGCGGCCCTTGAGCAGCGCGCTGCGCAGGCCACTGCCGAGCGCATCGCGCACACGCGGCAGGTCGCGATGGAACAACTGGTCCTGCAGTGCGCGCGTGCCGGTCGAGACGATCGTCTTCAGACCTGACAGCAACGCAGGCACGAGATACGCGAAGGTCTTGCCGGTGCCGGTGCCGGCCTCGGCGAGCAGCGTGGCGCGCTGGTCGATCGCATCGGCCACCGACATCGCCAGCGCCTGCTGGGCGACGCGCGGCCGGAACGCGGGAATCCGTTCCGCGAGCAGGCCGCCTTCGACGAGCGACTCGCGGCTGCGGTCCGCAAGGCGGGTGTCACGCGCGTCGAGCACGGGCCCGGCCGGCGGCGCGATCAGTAGCGATTGGGCCCGGCAACGCGGCAGCCGTCGGCCTGGCCGCGTGCCTGGGTTGCGCCTTCGGCATCGCCGGTCGACAGGCGCACCTGTTCGAGCGTAATCCAGTGGCGACGGCACAGCGGACCGACCTGCGCGCCAAGCGCGTATGCGCGTTCGGCCAGCTGCGTGGCCTTGGGCAGATCGTTCTGCAGGATCGCGAGCTCCGCGCGCTCCTGCAGCAGTGCGGGATCGCTGTCGACGATCGTCATGGCCTCGTCGAGTGCGGCGACAGCGCCTGCCAGATCGCCAGACGCCTCAAGCGTGACCGCGCGTGCGCGCAGGTCTTCGACCATCGGATCGCGCAGCGGCTGCACGGCGAGTTCGCCGTCGCCATCGCCCGCGGATGCGCGGATCGCCTGGACCATGGTCGCCGGCGGAATGGTCGAGACCGGCGCAGTGTCGGCGGCGGTCGGCGACGGACTGGCGCAGGCGACAAGCACGAGCGCGGCGGACAGTGCGGACAAGCGAAACGCGAGACGGATTGGGTGCATCAGGGCGACTCCTCGACGGGCGGTGCGGGCGCAGGAGCCGGCGCGGGAGCCGGCGGCGCGGTGTCGGCCGGCGGCGCGGCCTCCTCATCACGGCCGAAGCCGAAGAACTCGCGCCAGCCGCGACGCTCCTGCTGCACCGGCGCGCCGGTCGCATCGACGAGATTGCCGTTCGCGTCGACGAAGGTCTGGTTGGGATCGTAGGTCGGGCACGCCTGGTACGGCGGCGCGTAACCGGCGACGAACGCGAATCGACGTGCGTCCGGGCAATCGGCGTCGGTGCTGTTGGACTGCGCGACCCACTGCCACTCCAGGCCCGCATCGCCGACTTCGAGCGGTGCGCTCGGCAGGCGCGAGAAGATGCCTGACCACACGCGCATCGCGCCAGTCGCACCGTAGAGACCGGTCTGCTCGTTCTGGTCGTTGCCCACCCAGACCACCGCCAGATGATCACCTGTCCAGCCAGCGAACCAGCTGTCGCGGCCGTCGTTGCTGGTGCCGGTCTTGCCGGCGGCGTTGAGCCGGCCCAGGCCGTCGCTGACCAGTTGGCGTCCGGTACCCGACGTCACCGCGTGCTGCAGCGCCAGCGTTACCAGACGTGCGGCGATCGCGTCGCCTTCCTGCGCGGGGCGCGGGGCGTTGTCGTAGCGGTTCACCACACGGCCCTGCTCGTCGATCACGCCGCGTACCGCACGCAGCGGCTGGATCTCGCCGCCGGATGCGAGGAACTGGTAGAGCTGCGCCATCGCATACGGGCTCTGGTCCATCGAGCCCAGCGTCAGCGACGGATTGGGCGTTGCGCGCACGCCGGCGAGCACGTGCACCAGATCGGCCAGCGCACGCGCGCCGACGGCTTCGCCGATCCGCACCGTCGCCTGGTTGTAGGAACGCGCCAGCGCATCGATCATCCGCACCGTGCCATGACTGCGACCGTCGGAATTGCCGGGCGACCAGCGTTGTCCGTTCTCCAGCGTGATCGTCACCGGCGAATCGTCGACCCAGCTCGCCAGCGAATACTGCCCGGGATTGCCGAACGCGAGCAGGTACACGAAGGGCTTGAGCAGCGAGCCGACCGGCCGGTGCGCTTCGACGACGCGATTGAAGCCGTGTTCGACCGGATCGCGACTGCCGACCGCCGCAACCACTTCACCCGAATGCACGTCGGTCACGACGAGTCCGGCCTGCAGCGGCGGGCGCTTGCCGGTGCTCAGATCCTTGATCGTGCGGACCGTCGAGCCTTCCGCATATGCCTGCGCCGACGGCGCCATCGCCGTCATCACCGACAGACCCGCGCCCTGCAGCTCGCCGGTCGGATAGTCGCGTGCTAGCTGGCGACGCACGAGATCGACATACGCGGGAAAGCGGTTCGCGGCGATGCTGCCGGGGGTCTCGGTGACGCCGAGCGGCCGCTTGACGGCGCGGTCGTGCGCGGCCTGATCGATCAGGCCGGATTCCAGCATCTTGCCGAGCACGAAATCGCGGCGTTCCAGTGCGCGTTCCGGATTGCGGCGCGGGTCGTAATGCGAGGGTCCGCGAATGATGCCGACCAGCAGCGCAACCTGCTCGGTCTCCAGATCGTCGAGACGACGGCCGAACCAGAACTCCGCACCTGCGGCGACGCCGTGGATCGCCTGCGCGCCGCGTTGGCCCAGATACACCTGGTTGAGATAGGCCTCGAGGATCGGGCCCTTGCCGTAACGCGCCTCGATCAGCATCGCGTACAGGATTTCGTTGAACTTGCGCGTATAGGTCTGCTCGCGGCCGATGCCGAGCAGGCCGCTGCGCGCGAGCTGCTGGGTCAGCGTGCTCGCGCCCTGCCGCGTCTCGCCGGCGCGCAGGTTGATCATCGCCGCGCGGGCCATGCCGCTGAGGTCGATGCCGTGGTGATGCGCGAAATCCTTGTCCTCGACCGCCTGCAGCGTGTCGGTCAGCAACTGCGGCACTTCGTCGATGCGCACCAGTCGGCGCTCTTCCTGGCGCTGGCCGTAGAGCGTGGCGATACGCGCCGGATCCATGCGCGCGACTTTGAGCGCGCGCTCGCCATCGCCGTCGCGCAGCCGCGACACGCGTCCGCCTGACAGCGACAGCTGCACTCGGCCGGGTGCGACCGCGCCGTCGACATCGCGATAGCCGCGACTGGAGATCGTCCAGCGCCCGCCCTCGCTCGCATACGTGCCCGGCTTGACGCCGTCGCCTTCGCGATAGCCGGCGGCGTCGAGCTCGGTCTTGAGCGTTGCGGCGTTCATGGCCACGCCAGGCGTGATCTGCAGCGGACGCGCATAGACGCGCGTCGGCACCTGCCAGGTCAGCGCACCGAACTTCTCGCTGACCTGGTGGTTCAAGTACAGCGTGTAGGGAATCAGAAAGCCGAGTCCGAGACCGACCAGTGCGAGCACCGCGGTCACCGCGCGCCGACGCCAGGCGGGCGGCGCGTCGTCGTTCAGATCGTCGGTGTCGTCGTCTTCGTAATCGATCCGGGCCATGGAATTCCTGCACCCGCGGCGGCGGGTCGATGTGGATGCCACAATAGCGCCGGGCAGTCTATCCCAGCGCTCCGGCGCGGGCCCGGACCGCCTCCCGAACAGTCAGCTGGAGTTACGAACGCATGTCGTTTTCCCTGGCGGGCGCGCGGTTCCAGCTGGAGCGCGCGCTCGGCCTGTGCCGCCGCGGCTTCGCCAGTCTGCGCACCCGCGGCCCTGCCGCGACGTGGCAGCGTGTCAGCGCGCAACTGGGGCTGTTCGCGCCCACGTCGGCCGATGCGTTGCTGGCCGCGGACGTGTCGCCATTCGCGCCGTTCGCCCTGCCCGTCGCCGACGCGCCCGACGTCAGCATCGTCATCCCGGTGTATGGCCACGTCGACCAGACGATCGCGTGTCTGCGCGCTATCGCAGCACACCCGCCGCGCACGCCGATCGAAGTGATCGTCGTCGACGATGCGAGTCCGGACGATACGCTCGCGCTGCTGGCACAGGTCGATGGCCTGCGGCTGCATGCGCTGCCGGCGAATCTCGGTTTCATCGACGCATGCAATGCAGGCGCCGCGCTCGCACGCGGTCGTTTCCTGCTGTTCCTCAACAACGACACCGTGCCCCAGCCTGGCTGGCTGGACGCGTTGCGCGCGACCTTCGATGCGCAGGCCGATGTCGGCATCGTCGGCGCGCAGCTTGTGTATCCGGACGGCCGCCTGCAGGAAGCGGGCGCGATGCTGGCGCGCGACGGACGCGGCGAGAGCCGGGGGCGGTTCGCCGATCCTGCGCATCCCGCGTTCGCCTGGTGCGCGGACGTGGACTACGTGTCCGGCGCGGCGTTGATGCTCGAACGCAGCCTGTTCGAACGCCTCGACGGATTCGATCCGCGCTATGCGCCGGCCTACTACGAAGACACCGATCTCGCGTTCCGCGTCCGCGATGCCGGGCTGCGCGTGCTGGTGCAACCGGTCGCGCGCGTGGTGCATCTGGAAGGCGCCAGCGCGGGCACAGATCTGACCCGTGGCATGAAGGCGGCGCAGGCGCGCAACCTGCCGATGTTCGAGGCGCGCTGGCGTGACGCGCTCGCATCGCGGCCGATCGACCCCGTCGCCGCTGGACACGTGCCGCGCCCCGGCACGCCGCAGGTGCTGATCGTCGACAACCTGACGCCCACTCCCGACCGTGACTCGGCCTCGCTGCGGCTGGTGAATCTGATGCGGCTGCTGCGCGAAGCCGGCGCGCATGTCGTGTTCCTGCCCGCCGACCGACGGTTTGCGGGCGATGCGACGCGCGCCTTGCAGGCATTGGGTATCGAGGTCTGGTACGACCCGCACGTCGGCGGCGTTGCGCGCTGGGTGCGCACGCATGGCGGCCGCTTCCAGCGCGTGCTGCTGTGCCGCCACTACATCGCGCGCGAATTCCTGCCTCTGGTACGTGCGCATGCGCCGCAGGCACGCGTCGTGTTCGACAGCATCGATCTGCATTACATCCGCGAGCAGCGCGGGGCCGAAGTCACGCACGACGCCTCGCTGGCACGCGCCGCCGCACGCACACGTTCGCTGGAGCTGGACGTCATCGCGCGTAGCGACGACACCCTCGTAGTCAGCGCAGCCGAGGCGGAGGTTCTCACCCGCGACGCGCCTGATGCACGCGTCACCGTGTTGTCGAATCTGCACGAGGTTGCGGGCGCGGGCGCGGCATTCGCCGAGCGACGCGATCTGGTCTTCGTCGGCGGTTTCCGGCATCCACCAAACGTCGATGCGATGCGCTGGTTCCTGGGCGAGGTGTTTCCGCGCATCAGAGCCGCGTTGCCGGACGTGAATTTCCATTGCATCGGCGGCTACGTACCCGACACCATCGCCGCGTTCGCGGATGCGCCCGGCGTGCGCATCCATGGCTACGTGCCGGACATCGCGGCCTACATGGACGAATGCCGTATCGCCGTCGCACCGCTGCGCTTCGGTGCGGGCGTCAAAGGCAAGGTCAATCTGAGCATGGCACACGGCCAGCCGGTCGTTGCGACAGCGTGCGCGGCCGAAGGCATGCACCTGCAAGACGGCGAGGACGTCCTGCTCGCCGAGGATGCGGACGCATTCGCGGATGCGGTGATTACGCTGTATGGCGACGAAGTGCTGTGGTCCCGCCTCGCCGGCAACGGGCTGGCAAACGTGCAGGCGCACTTCTCGCTGGACGCGGCGCGCGCCACGGTGCGCCGCGTGTTCTTCGAAAGCTGACGCTCGACAGCAGTCAGCGGTTGATCGACGCCGCGCGCAGCCGACGCGCGAACTCCGAATGCCCCGGCACGCCAGCGTCGACATCGCGCGCAGATGCAAGCGCGGCTTCCGCGCCGGCCAGATTGCCGGCGCCTAGACGCTCGTCGCCGATCGCCAGCCAGCGTTGTGCGAGACGGCGTCGTGCGTCGCGCACCTCGCTGCTCGCGTCGCCCAGCACCTCGCGCGCATCCAGGCACGTTCGCGCACGCGCCAGGCTGTTCGCGCGCAGGCCGGCATCGAAACATTGCCGAGCCGATGGCAGCAGCCGCGAGGAGGCGCGCGCCACTGCCGGATCGTCCGGTGCCACCAGACGCGCGGCCCGGATTTTGTCGTAGGCACTGTCGCCGGGCGGCGTCAGCAGATCGCCCCGCGCTTCTGCGGCAGCGGCCTGACGCAGCAGGGTGTCCACACGCTGGCGGCGTTGGGCGGGCGGCAGTTGCGGCCCGAGGCGCGCGTGGCGTGCGCGCGAGCGCTCGACGTGTTCGCCGGCCGTGCGCACGGCATCGCTGTCGGCCGCCAGCGCACGCGCTTCGCGCAGCTGCGCGTCGGCATCGGCGAAATTGAAGTCGCGCGCGAAACGTTCCGCGCGGGCGGCATAGGCAGCGCCGGCATCGTGCAGGCCGCGTTGCGCGCGTGCGTCGGCCGGATCGAATGCGAGCAGGGTGCGCCACTCGGCGACCGCACGTTCGACATGGCCGGCCTCCAGACTGCGCGCAGCGCGGCGACGCAGCGCATCGAGCTCTTCGGTCAAGCGCGCGTCAGTGTCAGGCAGATCGACGTGGCCGTCATCGTATTCGCGGACGCGTGCGATCAGGTCGGCCGCTTCGCGCAGGCCGCCTTCGCGCAGACGACGCCGCGCGTCCTCCAGCAGCGAGGCCAGTGCATCCTCGCGACCGCGCAGAGCGTCGGCATTGTCGGGCTGCAGCGCCAACACGCGGCGATACAACGGCAACGCGCTGTGCTCGCCGGCATCGAGCATGCCGGCCGCCTGCGCGGCCTGCGCTTCGGTGACCAGGCGATCGAGCCCGGCACCCGAGGCTTCGCGCTGACGCAGCGCGGTCGTCACCGCATCGACATGCTCGCGCGGCGCGGAGAGTTCATTGGCGAGTCGCAGCGCCGTATGCGCGTCGTCGAAGCGACCTGCCTCGACCGCACTCGCCGCTTGCACCACGGCGGCGCGTGCGACCTCAGCCAGACCGGCCCGCGGTCGGACATCGTCGGGATCGAGCGCGAGCGCTGCTTCGTAGAGCTGTCGGGCGCCGTCGCCATCGGGCGTACTCAGGCGTCCCGCCGCTGTCGCGACTGCTGCCTCGTCGAGCAGGGCCTGCGCGCGGGTTTCCGGCCACAGCCGGTCGACCAGAAACAGGCGGACCAGCACGACCAGCACTACCACGACCGCGAGCACACCGGCCGCGATCCACCAGCCGCGTCGACGCTGCAGTGCATCGGCCGCCGTGGACCGCGCTCGCAACGACGCGCGCGCCAGTCGCTCGCGCGGTGGCGGTGCGGGATGATCAGGCATGTCGGATTCGCGTCGCACGCGGCGCAGTATGAAAGGCCCCAATGAACGGCCGCGTCACCGCCGCGCAGCGTCCACGCCGGGCATGCCGTCGAGCTTGCCGAGCAGACGCGCGAGCTGTCCATAGTCTGCGACGCGCACACGCAGTTGCAGACGCACGCGCGACAGCCCCAGGGACTCGCTCTGGATCGACAGCACGTGCACGTCTTCCTGCGCGATCGCGTTGCTCAGATCCTTGAGCAGATGCCGGCGGTCGACGGCCTCGACGACGATGTCCGATGCATGGCCGCCACTCGCGCGCCCCCACTCCACCGGCAGCACGCGCTGCGGCTCGTGCGCCGACAGCCGCAGGAACGACGGGCAATCACGGCGGTGCACGGTCACGCCGCGCGCGCGGGTCAGATAGCCGGCGATCGGCTCGCCCGGCACCGGCCGGCAACAGCGCGCGACCTGCACCAGCAGATTGTCGACGCCGACCACATGGAATTCGGAATCGGCGGTCTTGGGCAGGCGGCGCGGTTGCCGCAGCGGCAAGGTCGGTGCGGCCGCTTCGGTCGGCGCCTCGCGTTCGCGCTCCAGCTCCAGCAGCGCGCGACCGACCTGATTCGGGCCGACATCGCCGAGCGCGACCAGCACGTGCAGATCGTCGACGGTGGCGACATTGAAGCGTGACAGCACCGGCACGAGATCCGCCTGCAGCAGGCCGAGGCGTCGCAGATCCTTGTCCAGCAGCTCGCGACCGGCCTGCAGGTTGCGCGCGCGGTCGAGCTTGTGGAACCAGTTGCGGACTTTCTCGCGTGAACGCGCACTGGCCAGAAAGCCGTTGGACACCACCAGCCAGTCGCGCCGCGGCGAGGGCGTTTTCGCGGTCAGGATCTCCACGCGCTCCCCGCTGTGCAGCACGTAGTCCAGCGGCACGATGCGGCCATCGACTTTCGCCCCGCGGCACCGGTGTCCGACCATCGTGTGCACGTGATACGCGAAATCCAGCGGCGTCGCGCCCTGCGGCAGATCGACGATTTCGCCCTTGGGCGTCAGCACGAAAACGCGGTCCTCGACCAGCGCGGTGCCGAGCGCGCCGGCCAGCGACGGATCACCCTCGCCCGCCGGTTCCGTGTGCGCGTCCAGCAGCCGTCGCATCCATTCGATGCGACGCTCCAGCGCGGCATCGCCGGCCGATGACGAGCGCTGCGAACCGCCGCTCTCCTTGTAGCGCCAGTGCGCGGCAACGCCGAGTTCGGAGGCCTCGTGCATCTCGCGGGTGCGGATCTGCACCTCCAGCGTCTTGCCGTCCGGCCCGACCACGGCGGTATGCAGCGACCGGTAATCGTTGTGCTTGGGCCGGGCGACGTAATCGTCGAATTCGCTGGGGATCGGCGTCCACAGTGCATGCACCACGCCGAGCGCGGCGTAGCACGCGGGAATGTCGTCCACCAGCACGCGCACCGCGCGCAGATCGTAGAGCTCGCCGATCGGTACCTGCTTGCGCTGCATCTTCTTCCAGATGCTGTAGATGTGCTTGGGCCGGCCTGCCACCTCGCCACGCACGCCCTGCGCGGCCAGTGCCTCGCCGAGCTGCACGCGGACCGTTTCGATATGGCGCTCGCGACCGGTGCGCTTGTCATCCAGCAGGCCGGCGATGCGGCGGTAGGTGTCCGGTTCGAGATAGCGGAACGCGAGATCCTCGAGCTCCCACTTCAGTTGCCAGATGCCGAGCCGGTTCGCCAGCGGCGCGTGGATGTCGCGGGTCAGCGATGCCAGCGCGCGACGCACCTCGTCGTCTTCGCTGCGCGCGGCAGCGCGCATCAGGGCGAGCTGGCGCGCCAGCAGCACCAGCACCAGACGCAGATCGCGGATCAGCGCCAGCAGCAGACGCCGCAGGCCTTCGGGATTGCCTTCGCTCGCGTGCTCGGCATGCAGCGACCACACCTGATGCGCGGCCGACAGACCATCGATCAGCGGCGAGATCGCCGGAAGGCGCGCGATCAGCCAGGGACGCCATCCCGGCACCGCATCGGCGAGCGCGGTCGCGACGACCTCGGTGTCCGCACCGAGCAAACCGAGCGATCCGACCGTATCCAGCAGCACCGACGCATCGGACGCAGCGATCTCCGCACCATCCGGCAGCGACGTCAGCAACGCGTGCAGCGACGGACCGGACGCGGCCATGGTCGGCAGCGCCAGCAGGCGGTCGCGCAGGGTGTCCGGAGACTCGGGCATCGGCCGCTCGATGCGGGCAGGACGGTCTACACTAGCGGCGCCCCGACCAGAGGAACAGAGCATGCGTGCAGTCCACAGTGTCTTGATCGCGGCGGCGCTTGCCGCAGCCGTGCCCGCATTCGCGCAGCAGACGCGGATCGAGGATCGCCTGACGGACGCCGAGTTCCGCGCGGCGGGTCTGGAAAAGCTCAGCGATGCCGAGCTGGCACGCCTCAATGAGCTGCTGGCGCGTGGTACTCCGCAGGCTGCGCCCCAGAGCGCCCCAGATGTCGAAGCGCGCATCGCGCAGGCCCGTGAAGAAGGTCGCCGTGAAGCGGCCGTGGCGTCGGACCAGGGGGTGCGCCCGCCGGAGTCGCGCGAGCCGGTCGAGAGCACCATCCCCGGCGCGTTCACGGGCTTCGCGCGCGGTCGCGAGTACACGCTGGCGAACGGCCAGGTCTGGAAGCAGACCGACAACGCATCGATTGCAGGCGCGCGCGGACAGGACGTGAAGGTACGCGTGCGTCCCGGTCTGTTGAGCGTGTGGTGGCTGCAGGTGGACGGCTACAACCGTGAAGCCAAGGTCGAGCGCGTCCGGTGAGCAAGACCTGCGAAAGCGCGGGGAACCGCGTGCTGCGCGGACTCGCACTTGCTTCCATGCTCTGGGCAAGCACCACGGCCGCCCAGACGCCAGAGCTGCAAACGCGAATGGGCGCCGAGCAGTTCAGTGCGCTTGGGCTGCACAAGCTCGATGCATCGGAGTTGGCCGGACTGACGCGTTGGATCGAGACACAAGCACCGGACGAACTTCTGCAGGAAGCGCGCGAGGCCGGTCGTCGCGAAGCGGAGCAGGCGCCTGTGTCGGCACGGGCTGTGACGGCCCCTGAGCCTGTGAGCAGCAGTCTCATCGGCCGTTTCGAGGGTTTTGCGCGCGGGCGCGAGTACACGCTTGCCAACGGGCAAGTCTGGAAACAGGTCGGTGAATCCACCCTCCAAGGCGGACTTGCTGAAGACCCTGCCGTGGAGATATCGCCGGCACGCCTCGGCACTGGGTGGTTACTGCGCGTTGCGGGCTACAACGCCCGCGTCCGTGTCGAACGCGTCAGGTAAGCGCCGCCACCCGCGTCGCCAACTTCTTCGGCGACACGCCGCCCTTCGCACCCAGCTCCTGGGCGAACAGGGACACCCGCAACTCTTCGATATCCCAACGCAGCGCCTGCCAGTCGGGCGCATCGCCTCGACCGCGCGCGGCGGCATCGGCGAGCGCGTCGACGAAGGGCTTGACGTCGAGCATGCGCTGCTGGTCGCGCTGCGGATCGCGCTGCGCACGTTCGGCGCGCAGCGAAAGCGCATGCAGCCAGCGCGCGTATTCCGACAGCGCCGCCGCCGGCACCGTGCGCAGAAATCCGGGCGGCACCAGCGCGTGCAGCTGGGACTGCATGTCGTCGAGGTTCGCGCGCGCCCAGCCCATCAGTTTCGATTCAAGCTTGGCGCGCACCTCGGCGACACGGTCGAGGATGGCTTCGGCCTGATGCAGGCGCGCCATCGCTTCGCCGAACAGCGCTTTGCCAACCGCGTCGCGATGCGCGGCGAAGGCGCCGGCGTCGCGGATCGTCTCGAGCCCGTCGTCAAGCAGCGCCGCGAGCGCGCCGTCGACGAGATCCTCGCGCAGCCGGTCGCCCGGCTTGCCGTCGCGCGGCGCGGCGGATTCGATCGCGGCATAGAGCAGTGCGGTCTTCGGCGCGACCGGCAGCTGCTTGCGCGCATGGCGCACGCGATCCGCCAGCGCGATCGTCAACAGGCGCCGCACGCCTTGCGGATGCAGGCGCCGCGCGTGCGTCGGGTCGGCATGGACCGCGAGCGACGCGCTGTCGCCGTCGTCCTGCAACGCCGGATACGCCGGCAGGCCGCCAGCGCCGGGAATCGACACGGGAACCGGTGTGTCCGGAAACGATGTCAGCCCGCCCTGCTGCAAGCCATCGGCGGCATGCGCGGCGAAGGCGCGTGCGGCGCGCTCACCGAAGCGGCGGCGCAGGTCGTCGAGGTCGCGTGACTCGGCGAGCACCGTCGCGCTCTTGCGATCGTGACCGGTGTCGACCAGACGCAGGTTCGCGCGCAAATGCGGCTCAAGAGCCGCCTCGTCGAAATCCGATGCGGCGATCTCGACGCCAGCGAGCTTCCTGAGGAATCGCGCCATGGTGCCGGTGAACGCGTCGGCATCGCCTTCGCGCCAGGCCTGCGCGAATGCAAGCGCGAAATCCGGTGCCGGCACGAAGTTGCGGCGCAGCGCCTTCGGCAGACTGCGGATCAAGGCCGCCGCCTTGTCTTCGACGAAGCCGGGCGCCAGCCACGACAGTCGCACCGGATCGATCGCGTTGAGCAGATGCAGCGGCACCGAGACGGTCATGCCGTCATCGACCGCGCCGGGCTCGAAGCGGTACGACACAGCGAGCCGCGCTTCGCCGAGTGCGATGAAGGTCGGGAACAGATCGGCGTCCACGCCATCGGCGACCAGCAGATCATCGCGGCTCCAGACCAATGCCTGCTTCGCGGCGTCGGGCGCTTTGCGCCACCACGCATCCAGCGCCTGCGCGGACAGCACATCGGCGGGCAATCGCTGCGCGTACCACTGCGCCATCCATTCTTCGTCGACGACGATTCCCGAGCGGCGCTGCTTGGCTTCCTCTTCGCGTGCACGCTCGAGGGTACGCAGGTTGCGCTCGACGACGTTCGCACGTGTGTTGATCTCGCCGGTCACCAGTCCGTCGTGCAGGAACAGCGCGCGCGATTCGTCCGGATACAGACGCCCGTAATCGACCGGCTTCTTCGGTGCGAGCACGAGGCCGAACAGGCTGATCTGTTCGCTGCCGACCACGCGCCCCTGCGAACGCGACCAGCGCGGATCGTGGTGGCGCCGCGCCAGCAGGTGATCGAGCTCACTGATGACCCAGTCCGGCTCGATCGCTGCATTGGTCAGCGACCAGACCTTTTCGGTGTCCAGCAAGGTCGCCGCCAGCACCCACGGTGGCGGCTTCTTCGACAGCGGCGAACCGGGAAACAGCTGGAAGCGCCGTCCACGCGGACCTTCGTACTGGCCGGACACGCGCCCACCGCCACCGGGATCGGCACGATGGCCGACCTGGGTCGGCAGGCCTGCGATCAACGCGCGATGCAGCGCGATGAATGCCGCTGCTTCCGCCTTTGCAGCCATGCGCGGATCCGCGTCCACGGCCGCACCGCCACGCGCCTCGATCGACCACCCGAGTTCCTCGCACTGCAGCCGCAGCTGGCGATGCAGTTCACGCCACTCGCGCATCCGCAGGAAACCGAGGAAATTGCGGTCGCACCACTTGCGCAGCTGCGACTGGGTGAGGTCGGCATGCGCCTGCCGGTAGCCGTCCCACAGCTTCACGATGCCGACGAATTCGGATTTCGGATCGGCGAACTGCGCGTGCGCTGCATCCGCTGCGCCGCGCTGGTCGGAGGGCCGCTCGCGCGGATCCTGGATGCCGAGGAACGAGGTGATCGCGAGCATCTCGTCGAGGCAGCCATGCGCGCGGGCAGCGACGAGCATGCGCGCGAGCTTGGCGTCGACCGGCAGCCTGGCCATCGTGCGACCGGTCGCGGTGAGTGTGCGCGCGCCATCGATCGCACCGAGTTCGGCGAGCTGCTGCCAGCCGTCGGCGACCGCGCGCGGATCCGGCGGTTCGACGAAGGGGAAGGATTCGATATCGCCCAGGCCCAGCGACAGCATCCGCAGGATCACCCCCGACAGCGACGCGCGCCGGATTTCGGGATCGGTGTAGGCCGGGCGGGATTCGAAATCCGCCTCGGAGAACACCCGGAAGCACGTGCCCGGCGCGATACGGCCGCAACGCCCCTTGCGCTGGTCGGCGCTGGCCTGGCTGACCGGCTCGATGTGCAGACGATCGAGCTTCTGTCGCGGGCTGTAGCGCTTGACGCGGGCGAGACCCGGATCGACCACGTAGTGGATGCGCGGCACCGTCAGCGAGGTCTCGGCCACGTTCGTCGCCAGCACGATGCGCCGTTGCGGGCCAGGATTGAACACGCGGTCCTGGTCCTTGGCCGACAGCCGCGCATACAGCGGCAGCACTTCGGTGTGGCGGTACTTGCGACGCTCCAGCGCCTGGTGCGCGTCGCGGATCTCGCGCTCTCCGGGCAGGAAGATCAACGTGTCGCCGGTGCCGCGGATCTGCATGATCTCGTCGCAGACCGACACGATGCCGTCGAGCACGCTGCGTTCGCCCGCGTCATCGCCTTCGCCTTCGAGCGGCCGGTAGCGCACGTCGACCGGAAAGCCGCGACCTTCGACATCGACCACGGGCGCACCATCGAAGTGTTCGGCGAAGCGCGCGGTGTCGATCGTCGCCGAGGTCACGATCAGCTTGAGATCCGGACGGCGCCCCAGCAGTTGTTTCAGATAGCCCAGCAGGAAATCGATGTTGAGGCTGCGCTCGTGCGCCTCGTCGATGATGATGGTGTCGTAGGCCGACAGCCAACGATCGGACGCGATTTCCGCCAGCAGAATGCCGTCGGTCATGAACTTGATCGCGGTCGCATCGTTGACGTTGTCGTTAAAGCGGACCTGGTAACCAACCAGGCCGCCGGCAGGCACCTGCAACTCGTCGGCCACGCGTTTCGCCACGGTGCGCGCGGCGATGCGACGCGGCTGGGTACAGCCGATCAGCCCCGCGGCTCCACGGCCGGCGGCCAGGCATAACTTGGGCAACTGTGTGGTCTTGCCGGAGCCGGTCTCGCCGGCGACGACGACGACCTGGTGATCGCGGATCAACCGCACGATGTCTTCTGCCTTGCCCGCGATCGGCAACACCGGATCGACTGCGGCGCGCGGCAATTGCGACGCACGCGTCTCCCGCTGTCGGACCGAGGCCTGCAGCCCCGTCTCGAAAGCCTCTCGCGCCGCCGCGTCACCGGGTGCGCGGCGCCAGCGACCGAGGAGACCCAGCAGGCGGCCGCGGTCCCGCGTACACGCAGTTAGGATCGCCTCCTGCGCCTGCTTCAACACGCCGTTCACTGCCCTGTCGCTGAAATGCTGCGTCACGCTTCGAACCCGCTCTCAAGTCACACATCCACAACGGATGCCGCCCTATTGTGGGCGCAATCCCTTCACCACCGGAGTCCCGCCATGGCCACGACCAAGCCAAAAACTTCCAAGAAGACCTCCACGGCGCCGGTCGCGCCGGCGGTGGCATCGCCCGATGCGCAATCCAGCGCACCGGCGATCGATATCGGGATCAGCGACGCCGATCGCAAGGCCGTCGCGCAGCATCTGTCGGTGTTCCTCGCGGACGCCTATACGCTGTATCTGAAGACCCACAATTTCCACTGGAACGTCACCGGGCCGATGTTCAACGCCCTGCACGTGATGTTCGAAGGCCAGTACACCGAACAGTGGAACGCGCTGGACGAGATCGCCGAACGCATCCGCGCGCTGGGCTACAACGCACCGGGTTCCTACGGTGAATTCATCGCCCTGTCGTCGATCAAGGAAGAACCGGGCCTCGAGAAGGCGCCGGACTGGCGCGAAATGGTGCGCCAGCTTGTGATCGGCAACGAAGCCGTCTGCCGTAGCGCCCGCCAGGCGCTGGAAGTGGCCGACGATGCGGACGACGACCCGACCGAGGACCTGCTGACCCAGCGTCTGCAGACGCATGAGAAGAACGCCTGGATGCTGCGTTCGCTGCTGCAGTAAAGCACCCGATCCGCTTCAGGAGAACGCCCGGCATTGCCGGGCGTTCGCGTTTCTGCGCGCAGCGCGACCTCAGGCCGCCTTCAACGGCTCCGGCGCGTCGTCCTCTCCCCGCGAGACCAGCGCCGCGATGCCGAGATCGCCTGTCACGTTGACCGTGGTCCGGCACATGTCGAGGAAGTGGTTGACGCCCAGCACCAGGCCGATGCCTTCGGCCGGCACGCCGACCATCGTGCAGATCAGCGCGACCACCGGCAACGAGCCCGAGGGCACGCCGGCCGTGCCGATGCCGCCGAGGATGCAGACCAGCATCACCAGCACCTGCTGCCAGATCGACAGATCCACGCCGAAGAACTGGGCGAGGAAGATCACCGTGACGCCTTCGAACAGCGCGGTGCCATTCTGGTTGGCGGTCGCGCCGACGGTCAGCACGAAGCGCGACACCTTGCGCGGCAGCTTGAGGTTCTCGTCGGCGATGCGCAGCGCAGTCGGCAGCGTGGCGTTGCTCGACGCGGTCGAGAACGCCATCAGCATCGCTTCCTGCACGCCGCGGAAGAACGCCAGGGGCGACCAGCCGCCGACGAACTTCAGCGCCAGCGAGTACGTCACCAGCATGTGCAGCGCCAGCGCGCCGACGACCACCAGCACATAGGCGCCCAGGCGCAGCAGCAGATCCCAGCCGAACAGTACGGCCAGATTGAACATGAAGCAGAACACCGCGATCGGCGCGAGGCGGATCACCAGGCCGATCAGCGTCATCGACACTTCGAACAGGCCTTCGATGCCGCGCTTGAGCGTCGCGGTGGCTTCGGACTTCGTCAGCACCAGGCCGATGCCGAACATCAGCGCGAAGAACATCAGCGACAGGATATTGGCGTTGCTGGACGCCGCACCGATCACGTTCTGCGGCACGATCGACATCAGCATGTCCATGACGGTCGCGCCTTCCTGGCTGTCGCGCACGATCGCTGCGGTGCGTTGCGCGCCTTCGGCCAGCAACTGCTGCGCGAGCGCGGGGTCCACACCGTCGCCGGGCCGGAACAGGTTCACCATCACCAGTCCCACAACCACCGCGATGCCCGACAGCACGACCGTCCACGCGAGCGTGCGCCAGCCGATGCGGCCCAACGCCGCGACATCGCCCATCTCCGATACGCCGATCACCAGCGCCGAGAACAGCAGCGGCACGATCAGCATGAAGATCAGGCTGAGGAACAACGTGCCGAGCGGCTCGGTGACCCAGCCCACGAAGCTCTCGATCAGCGGCCGGCACTGCCAGGACGGCTCGGCGCCGGTGCAGGCGGCCGATGCGGGATCGGCCAGCGTCCACGCGGTCAGGCCGGTGTAGTGCGCGATGAGGCCGAAGACCAGACCGGCCGCGAAACCGATCGCGATCTTCCAGTGGAGCGGCAGGCGGGAACGTGCGGGAGCGTTGGAATCGGCCATGGCGTGGAGACCGCGGGAAAGCGCGGAGGCTAGCAGGAAGCCGGACTCAGCGGCGCGGGTAGAGCGGTGGCAAGTCCGAGCTGCGCGTCGCCCGCGAAGGCGCGTCGCGCCACGACACGCCGCCGCGGAACGCTGCGCGCAACGCCTGACGCGCGCCGGGCAGGTCTCCCCCGGTCCAGCGCGCCCGCTGCCACAGGCCGACGGCCTCGCGCTGGGCGGATGCATCGAGACGTCCCGCGAGGGTGTCGAGGTCCGCCGCGGGCGGGTCGGACAAAGCACGCAAGGCGGCTTCGACGTCCGCCGGCTCGCCGGTCTGCAGCACATGCATCAGGCGACGTTGCGCCTGACCCGCCGAGCCGGGCGTTTGTGGGGGAGCCGGCGCGCCGCCGGGTTCCGACGACGCGACCCCTGCGCGCGCGTGGCCGATCGGCTGCTGGCGATACAAGCGCCACGCTACCCACGCGGTCGCCAGCCACAGCGCGGCGAGCAGGGCGGAGAGCGCGGGCCAAAGATTCGAACCACTCGTATTGGAACGTGTCGACACGGCGGTCGAAGCCACCGCGTCGACTTCCGCTTGTGGCGCCGCACCGGGCAACGCTTCACCAGCTGCGACCGCCAGCGACACCGCAGGCGGAGCACTGGTCCGCGCCGCGCCGGCGCGCACGTCCCACCAGGCGATCCGCGGGCCCGGCACCTGCAGGCTGCCCTCGGCGCGCGGCACCACCGAGTAGCGCCGGGTCAGCCGCACGCGCGGCCGGCCGTCCTCGAAACTCTCGTCGTACTGCGGCGGTTCGGCGAACACCTGCGCGCCCTGCAACGGCGGCAGTGAGATCTCCGGCAGCTGCGTGCCGACCGCGCCATCGAACACGGCCTCCAGAACGAAGGTGCTGGCCTCGCCGGCGCGACCTTCGGTCGGCGCCTCCAGCCAGCGCGTCTGCACGTCATACAGCGGCAGCCACGGCTGCGGTGCGTTCGCGGGCATCGCGCGCACGTCGAGCACGCTGGGCGGTCCGTTCGCCGACAGTTCGCGCGGACCGCGATTGAACACGTCGTCGAACATACCGCCGCCCGCGCCGCGTCCCTCGAATCGCGCGCCGGGAATCGACAGCGTGCCGCTGCGCTCGGGCACGATCTGGTAGCGGCGTTCGACGACACTGTAGCGGCGCCCGTCGATGTCGCGGCTGTACTGCACGTCGCTGCCGATGCGCTGCATCGACGCGCCCTCGGGCGAGGGCTGGTCGAGGCTGCCCGACACCAGCGGCGTCGCGTAATACAGCCGCAGCACGTAGCCCACCGACTGCTGCACGTACGGCGACTGCACGTCGATGTCGGCTTCGATGAAGGCCGGCGCGCCATCACGCGCAGCCGTGACCGCAGCGGGGGCGACGCTCAGCGACAACGGCGCGGTGCGTGCGCCGCCGACCTGCAGGGCCGGCACCGTGAGCACGCCTTCGCGACGCGGCCGCAGCGCGACGCCGAACAGCGAGCGCGTCACGCGCCGGCCGCCGGTGATCTCGACCTCGCGCCTGCTGGTATGGCCGCTGACGTCGAAATCGCGCGCCAGCGGCGCCCAGTCGGGCGTATCACCTGCCCCGTCGGTCTCGACGTTGAGCGTGGTCGTTTCACCGAACGCGATGCGGTCGCGGTCGAGCCACGCGCGCGTCTGCGCCTGCGCCTGCGCAACACCGACGAGGCACGACAGCAACAGCATCGCGACCATCCATACCGCGGATCGCGCGCCCTTCGAACGCACAGCCTTCATCGGTCGCCTCCCGTTGCGCGACGTTCGTGTTCGAGCCGGAACTTGGCACGCAGCAATCCGCCTGGATCGTCGGGCACGCGTCTCAGCCACGCGGCATTCGCCTGCTCGCGTTCGTCGCCGGTATCGGCACCCGTCGCGCCGGCGTCCTTGGCGTCTTCGTCGGACGGGTCCGGCTCGCCTTCGAGCGCGCGCTGCATCTGTTCGCGCTGTTGCGCATCCGCATGGCGCTGCGCCTGTGCATCGGCCGGCGCCGGTGTGTCGGATGCCTGCGGTTCCGGAGCGTCGGGCGGCGAGCGCTGGTCGCCTCGTCCTTGCGCCTCGCCAGGCTGGCTGTCCGAAGGATCGCCCGCCTCGCCCGGCTTCGGCTGGCCGTCACCGTCGTGGCGCGGTGTCTGCGGCGCGCGCGGATCCTGCCCCTGTCCCGGTGGCGGCTTGCGGCTGCGCGCGGCTTCGACGGCCGCGCGATTCGCCTGCGCGTCGGCCATGCCCGGCTGTTGCGACAGCGCCTCGTCGTAGGCCGCGATCGCATCTTCGAAACGGCCCAGCCGCGCCAGCGCATTGCCACGGTTGTATGCAGCGTCGGCGCCCGGCAACCCGGCCCATGTCTTCAGGGCCTCGTCGTAGCGTTCGCCGCGATAGGCCGACGTGCCCGCGCGCATCCGGCCGTCCGCCACCTGATCGGCGCGCTGCCAGGGCGTCGCGGCCGGCGCCTGCGCCTGTACGGGCATCGGCAACAGGGCGGGCAACAACACGAGTACCGCCATACAGGCGAAGCCCGAGCCGCGGCGGAAGGCCAGCAACACCAGCGCGAGCAGCGGCAGCACCAGCCAGTAACCTTCGTCGAGCACACGGCGCACGCTCGCATCGCTGCGCGTCGACGCGCCGCCTACAGTCAGCTCCGGCGTCAATACGCCAAGCGCGCGCAGATCGCCATCGTCGATCGACAGCGCGTGATACCGCCCTTCGCCGGCGACCGCGAGCGCGCGCAACGCGACGGTCTCGAGACGCGCATGCGCGAGTGCGCCATCGGCGTCGCGATAGGCCGCGCCGGCCGTGGTACCGAGTCCGAGCACCGAGACCCGATACCCCATGCGCGCGGCAATGCCCGCTTCCGCAACCGCCGCAGTGTTGGCATTGCCGGTCACCAGCAGGATGTCACCGCGTAGTGCCTGTCCCTGTCGCAGCAGGCGCGTCGCATGCGCGATCGCACGATCGGCGCGCTGACCATCGACGGGCATGATCCCGGGGGACAGTGCATCGAGATACAGCGCCACGTTGCGCGCGTCGTCGGTCAGCGGCGCGACGGTGAAGGCATCGTCGGCATACGCGACCAGCGCGATCTGCCCCGCGCCGCGTTCGGCCAGTAACTGCGCGAGCTTCGCGCGCGCCTGCAACAGCCGTGAGGGCGGCAGATCGCTCGCGGTACTCGCCGTCGACAGATCAATCACGACGACCAGCGGCGACATACCCTGCGTGTCGAGCGGCACCGCGACCTCGCGCCAACCCGGTCCGGCCAGTGCCAGCACCGCCAGCACGCCGGCAAGCAGCCACGCGACGAGCCCGAACAGACCGCGTCGATCTGGACGCGCTTCGAGCAGGTGCGCGAGCAGATGCGGATCCACGGCCTCGCGCCAGGCTTCCGCGCTGCGTCGACGTCGCCACCAGATCCAGGCCAGCAACGGCAATGCCATCAGGGCCCACAGCCAGGCCGGGCGCGCGAACTGCACTGCATCGAACGGCAGACTCATGCGGCCGCCTCGCGCCGCAGGCGCAAATGCGGCAGCAGCGCGAGCATCAGCAATGCACACGCCGCGCCGAGCGGCAACGGATAGCGTTCGATGCGCGGGCGTAATGCGGGTCCGGGCTGTTCGACAGGTTCGAGACGATCGATCTCGCCGTAGATGCCGGCGAGCTCATCGGTATCGCGCGCACGGAATGCGCGGCCGCCGGTGGTGTCGGCGATGCGTTGCAGCGCGGCCTCGTCGATTGCCGGTTCGCTGCCGGGCATCTGGAAGCCGAACAGGCCGCCGGCGCCGGCATCGCTGCCGAATGCGATCGTGTGGACGCGTACCCCGGCATCGCGGGCCAGTTCGGAGGCCTTGTCGGGCGTCAACGCACCGGCATTGCTGACACCGTCGGTCAGCAGGATCAGCAGGCGCTGGCCGCGCGGCGCATCCTGCAGGCGTTTGACCGCGAGACCGACGGCATCGCCGATCGCGGTCTCACGCCCGACCAGACCCACGACGGTCGCGTCGAGCTGCTGGCGCACGCTCTCCCGATCCAGCGTCATCGGCGTCATCGCGTAGGCGCGCTGGCCGAACACGATCAGGCCGATGCGATCGCCGGCGCGGCGCTCGAGAAAGTCGGCGATGACCGCCTTCGCCGCGGTGAGCCGGTCCACGGGACGTCGCCCGACGAACATGTCTTCCTCACTCATGCTGCCCGACAGATCGACGGCGAGCATCAGATCGCGGGCGCTGCGCGGCGGTTGTTCCACCTCGCCCCACTGCAGCGGGCGCGCGGCAGCGATACACAGCAGACACCACGCCGCCCACAACAGCCAAGGCGTCTTCGACGCGGCGACTGCACTGCCCGAGGTCGCCAATGCATCGAGTCCGCGATAGGGCACGCGCAGCGCACCGCCGCGGCTTTGTGACGCCGGCAGGAAACGCCGCACGAGCCAGGGCAACGGAATCGCGAGCAGCCACCCCGGCCACGCGAACATCTCGCGCAGCGCCAGCAGCCATGCGTGCAGCTCGCCGGTCACCGACGGCGGCCCAGCATCAACGCGACGAAACGCGCACGTGCGAGCGCATGCAGCGCCGTGGTGTCCGGAGCGTCTGTGTCACGCCGGAACGCGCCGTCCCGCAACGCAACGCCCTCGCCGGTCGTGAACGGCGCGCCCGGCACACCGGTGTCGAGAAACGACAGCCAGTCGTCGCCACGCAGGCGATCGGCATCAGGGCGATAGCGGCGCGCCGCGCGGCGCAGCAGCGAAGACATTGCGGCGATCCGTCCGGCTGCATCCGGCGCAGCCGCAACCTCCGCATCGAACAACCGCTGCCAGCACCGTTGCCGCCATGCGCGGAACAGACGCCAGCCCACGACCGCGCAGACCAGCACCAGAAGCGCGGCCGCCAGCCACCACCAGCCGACCGCCGGTGGCCACCATGACGGCGCGGGCGGCTGGTGGATGTCGCGCAACACCAGGTCGGGCATCGTCGCCATCAGCCCAACCGGCCACGGGCGAACGCGGAAATCCAGACGTCGCTCGGCGCATCGCTGGACAAGGACTCGACGCCGATGCCGGCGCGTCGCAGATGGGCGATCGCCGCCTCGCGCGGCGCATCGAATGCCTCACGCCAGCGCCCGCGCTGCGCGACGCCCGACAGATCCAGATCGATCCTTCCGCCCTCGCTCGCGAACCCGAGTCGCCCGCGCGGGGGTGCACGTTCGAGCGGATCGTCGAGCAGCAACACCAGCGAATCGCAGTGCGCCCCGACCGCCGCCCAGTCGCGCGCCGGCACCGCGGCGGCGCTGGCCGCATCCGCCAGCACCAGCAAACGCGAGCCGGGACGCAGCAGGCGCCGCGCATGATCCATCGCCACACCCAGTCCCGCATCGCCCGCCGGCGGCGCCGAGTACCAGTGCGTCAGCGCGTGCAGCACCCGCAGCGCACCGCGCGTGCCGCCCGCTGGCGGCACCGGCGCTTCGATCACCGACCCACGCAGGGCCGCGATGCGATCGCCATCGGCAGCCGCAGTCCAGGCCGCGATCGCGCCTGCGCGGGCGGCCTGGGTCGATTTGAAGCGGACTCGCGTGCCGAAGTAGAGCGCGGCCGTGGTGTCGGCGACGATCAGCGTCAGCCGCTCGCGCTCACGCTGGAAGGTCTTGGTGTGCGGACGCCCGGTGCGCGCGGTTACACGCCAGTCGATGTGCCGCGCATCGTCGCCAGCCACGTAATCGCGCGACTCCGCATACTCCATGCCTTGGCCGCGTTGCGGCGACGGCGCCATCGCGCGCGCACCGCTGCGGGCACGACGCACCGCACCGCGTTGCCGCGCGAGCGGACGCAGCGCCACCAGTTCCGCCAGCGACGGGCGCACGCCCGGCGCCACGTCCGCCTCGTCCGGATTCACGGCAGCGGCACCCGCTCGATCAACGCCTGCACCAGGCGTTCGCCGTCCCAGCCCTCTGCCGTGGCTTCATAACTCGGCAGCACACGATGGCGCAGGACGTCGGGCGCGACGGCGCGTACGTCATCAGGTGTGACGAAGTCGCGCCCGGCGAGCCAGGCGGTCGCGCGCGCGCATCTCTCTAGGGCGATCGAACCGCGTGGGCTGGCGCCCCAGGCGATACGGTCTGCCAGCGCCGCGTCGTAACGGCCCGCATCGCGTGACGCGAGCACCAGTTCGATGAGATAGCGTTCGACTGCAGGCGCCACATGCATCGCCAGTACTGCGCGCCGCGCCTCGAACAACTGTGCCAGCGGCATGCGTTCGACCGGGGTCGACACGTCATCGAGCTGGGCCAGCGCACGATGGCGCGCGAGTTGCAGGATGCGCGCTTCGGCATCGGCTTCCGGATAGCCCACGCGCACATGCATCAGGAACCGGTCCAGCTGCGCTTCCGGCAGCGGGAAAGTGCCTTCCTGCTCGATCGGATTCTGGGTCGCCATGACCAGAAACAGGTCCGGCAGCCGATAGGTCTGCCGCCCCACCGTCACCTGACGTTCGCCCATGGCCTCCAGCAGCGCGGACTGCACCTTGGCAGGCGCCCGGTTGATCTCGTCGGCGAGCAGCAGCGGGTGGAAGATCGGCCCGGCCTGGAACTCGAAGCGCCCATCCTGCGGCCGCCAGACCTCGGTGCCGGTCAAATCGGCTGGCAACAGGTCTGGCGTGAACTGCACCCGCGCGAAATCCGCATCCAGTCGCGCCGCCAATGCCCGCACGGCGGTCGTCTTCGCCAGACCCGGCGCGCCTTCGACAAGCAGATGCCCATCCGCCAACAGCGCCACGAGCAACCGCTCGACCAGCGCCGCCTGCCCGATGATCTCCTCCGACAGCGCATCGCGCAGCGCCACGAACCGCCCATGCAGCCCGCCTGCAGTTCCATCCAACAGGTCCATCGCCATCCTCGTTCGCCGGCGCCCATCGCGCGGAGACCCAGTTTGACCGGAACCCGCGCCTTCAGTTCACAACGCCAACCAAATCGGTGATCAGGAAACGAGAACGGGGCCCAAAGGCCCCGTCGTCGATGAACAGCTGCGTCTCAGATTAGCCGACCGGCCGCTGCGCCACGCGCATAACCTTGGGCGTCACGAAGATCAGAAGCTCGGCTTTGTCCTTCGTCCGTCCACGGCTTTTAAACAAATTACCGACAATCGGCAAATCACCAAGGAAGGGTACCTTCGAGAGCGAGGCGCGATCGGCGAACTCGTAAACACCACCGATCGCCACCGTCTGACCATCGTCGATCAATACAGCCGTCGTTACATTACGCTTACTGATGAGCGGAATGGAACCGATACCCGGGTAGTCGGTCGTACCGGTGACCTCGTCCTTCTTGATGTCCATGGCGAGAAACACACGTCCATCATTAGTAATGGTCGGCGTCACCTTCAGCTCCAGCAGGACGTCCTTGAACTCGACCGTCGGGATGCTGTTGCTCTGGCCACCGGTGATCGTCAGATAACCGACCTCCTGTCCTTGGCTGATGACCGCTTCACGCTGATTGCTGGTCACGATGCGCGGGTTGGAAATCACCTCACCCCGTTGCTCGGTCTGCAAGGCCTGCAGCTCCACAGCCCAGTCGATCGTATTGCCGAGAATGGTGAAGGCGAGCGACGGGCCCGCCTCGATCGGCAGGTCAACGTTCAGACCGATCGGGGACAACGCGCCACCCTGCTCCGTGGTACCCAAAGCGCCACCGACATTGACACGCTGCTTGCTCGCGCTGACGCCGAAGCGCGCACCCAGATCGCGGGCGAACGATTCGTTCGCGATCACGATGCGGGCTTCGATCACCACCTGGTCGACCGGCTTGTCGAGCATGTTAACAAGACGCTTGACCTCGGCGACCCGATTCGGAATGTCGATCACGAGAAGAGTATTTGTGCGGCGATCGAAGCTCAGACTTCCTCTGGAAGACAAGAATCCACGCTGCTGCGAAGCCCCACCGCTGCCGCCGCTCGCACCGCTCTTGCTCTCTTCCGTCAGCAGCTTCGCAATGTCTTCCGCATTGCCATAGCTGATCGGGATGTACTCGGTGGTCATCTCCGCACGCTCTTCGATCGCCAGACGCGCATCTTCCTTGGCCTGCTCAAACGCGGCGATCTCACTTTGCGGGGCGACCCAGACCACGTTTCCGCTGCGACGTTTGTCGAGGGACTTGGCCTGCAGGACGATGTCCAGCGCCTGATCCCACGGCACGTTCTGCAGGCGCAGGGTTACGTTGCCGGTCACGCTGTCGCTGGCAACGATGTTGAGGTTCGACTCGTCGGCGATCAGCTGCAGCACCGTGCGAACCGGCACGTCCTGGAAGTTGAACGTCACCGGTGCGCCGCTGTAGGCGCGGACATCCGACACAGTCGCTGCGGCCGCCTGACCCATGGTCGCGGCCGTCGACGCTGCACCTACGGCGCGGTCGCTTGCGGCAGCGCCAGTGCGCGGAATGATCTCGACGATGTAGTCGCGACCACTCTGATACGCCATCGGCTCGAACTCGCCGCGTGCACTGAGCACGACCTGCGTGCCGTCCGCGCCCTGGCGTGCGTCGATGCGCTGCACAGGCGTGGCGAAGTCCGTTACGTTGAGCGGACGCTGCAATGACGCCGGCAGAGTCGCGCCACCCAGGTTGACGACGACGTTGCCGCCCTGCGTGCGCAGGTCGGGCGCGGCGCCATCCCCATCGAAACGAAGCACCAGCTTGCCCGAACCGCCGTCACCGCGACGGAAATCGATATCCGTCACTGTCACCGCCCCGGCCGGCTGCACTGCAGCAGTCGTTGCCTGTAACAGCGGCAGCACCGACGCACGCGTCGGCCCCTGCGCGGCATGGGCCCCGCTGAACGTCGCCACCAGTCCTATGGCAAGACCGAGCGCGCCGGCACGCACCGATGTCATCCGGCCCGACTGCAGGCTTCCCGCGTTGCTCACGGCCATGTTGCTTCCCCTCATCATTGTTCGTTCAGCGCGAGCGAAGCCGGACGTTCCAACCAGCCGCCGGCGCCATCGGGCACGAGCTCGACGAGCTCGATGCGATTTTCATTGACCGAAGTGACGCGGCCATCGTTCTGCCCCAGGTAATTGCCCGGGTTAATGCGATAGGTCACCTTGTCGGGCGCGAGCACCAGGCCGACGATGCGTCCCCCGGTGCCGATCGTGCCCACCATCGACATGCTGTCGAGCGGGTACTGCTCGGTGATTTCCTTGCGGCGGTTCGAATCCGGGCGCGGACCGCTGCCACCGGAGTCGTCGGTGAACGCATTGCTGAAGGGATCACGGATACCCTGCGCCGAATATTCGAAGGTTTCGAACTGCTGCATCACCGGCAGCGGCTCGAGCGCCGGTGCGGGACGCTGCTTGACCTCTTCGGCCCAGACTTCGAGGTTGGGCGCCTCGCCCGGCTCGCTGGTGACTCCGCGACCGCAGCCCGAGGCGGCCAGCGCCAGGGAAAGCAGCGCAACGCCGCGCAACATGTTGCCCGTCCTGACGGCCATCACGGCGTCCCCTCCGTCGTCTGCGCGGCTTGGGCCTGTGCGGCGGTTTCTTCTTCGTCGAGGTAGCGGTAGGTTTTCACGGTGCCCGAAAGCTCGAGGCTGGAGTTCGGTCCGATGCCCGCCAAGCCGTCAGTGCCAGCGCCACGCGGCTTCAGCGAGATGTCGTGCATCGTCATGATGACGACGCGCGGCAACGACGCGACGCCGCTGACGAAAGCACCGAACTGGTGATAGGTGCCGACCATGCGCAGGGCGATCGGCTGCTCGGCGTAGAATTCGCGCGGCATTTCCTCGCCCGGCTTGAACAGATCGTTCTGGATACCGGTCGCGATCGCAGTCTGCGAAATGTCGACGATCAGGTCAGGCATCTCCGTCTTGCTCGGCAGCTGCCGCAGCATCTGCTGCAGCTGCTGTTCCATCTGGGCCAGTTGCTGCTTGAGCGGCTCTAGATTCGCAGCCTTGCCCTGCTTGGTCTCGAAGTCGGCGCGCAGCGTAGATTCCTGCGCTTCGAGATTCGTCAGCTCGTCGCCCTTCTCCCGGGTGATCACGTACCACAGCAGGAAGAAGATCAGCAGGCCCACAAGGATGCAAGCGCCGATCTTGTACTCGCGCGGCCAAGAACCGGTGTTGTTGAAGTCCAGCTCGCGCAGCGACATCTTCTTCTTGCTCACGACGCGGCTCCTTCTGCAGCGGGTGCAGCGACCGGTGCGGCCTCGGGCACGGCGTCGGCCGGCGCAGCCGGATCGGAGCCCTCGGCTGCCGCAGCTTCCTTGGCGGCCGGCGTGGACAGCTGCACGCTCAGGGTGAACGCATACGGCAGGCCCGGCACGCCGTCACGCGCTTCGATCACCGACAGCTGCGGGCTGGTCATCCAACCGGAGCCATCGAGCGAACGCATATAGGTACTGACGCGCGCGTTCGATTGCGAGCGGCCTTCCAGCGTCAGCGTCTGGCCTTCCTGCTTGAGGGATGTCAGCAACACGCCATCGGGTATCGTGCGCACCAGCTGGTCGAACAGATGGACCATCTGCGAGCGGTTGCCCTGCAGTTCCTCGATCACGGCCTTGCGCGCCAACAGGCGTGCACGCTGTGATTCGAGCGCTTCGATCTCGGTAATCTGCGTGTCGACCGCGGCAATCTGCTGCTGGAGAAATGCGTTGCGCTCGTTCTGTCCGTCGATCTGCGCGTTGTAGTACATGTTCACGAGAAACCACAGCGCCACGCCAGCCGCAGCAGCAATGCCGACCATGACACCGAATTCCTTCTGCCGCTGCTTGCGCCGTTCGGCGCGCCACGGGAGGAGATTGATCCTGGACATCAGTCGAAGCTCCTCAGGGCCAGGCCGCAAGCGATCATCAGCGCGGGCGCGTCCTGAGCCAGCGCATGCGCCTGCACGCGTGGTCCGAGCGTCATCTGCGCCAGCGGATTGGCGAGCACGGTCTGCACGCCCAGCTGCTCTTCGACCATGTCGGCCACGCCCGGGATCGACGCGCACCCACCGGCCAGGACCACTTGGTCGACGCGGTTGAAATCACTGCCGGCATAGAAGAACTGCAGCAGACGGCTGACCTGCTGGACCATTGCTTCCTTGAACGGCTCGAGTACTTCGACCTCGTAGCTCTCGGGCAGACCGCCCTGGCGCTTGGCCAGACCGGCTTCCTCATAGCTGAGGCCGTAGCGGCGCATCACCTCGTCGGTGAGCTGCTTGCCACCGAACACCTGCTCGCGCGAATACAGGCTGCGCCCGTTGCGCAGCACATTGAGCGTGGTCATCGTCGCGCCGACATCGACCAGCGCGACCACGCCGTCGGACGGCATGCTCAGCGTGCCGGCGATCATCGCGAACGCGTTCTCGACCGCGAAGGCCTCGACGTCGATAACCTTGGCGGTGAGCCCGCCGAGTTCCAGCGCGGAGGCGCGCAGCTCGACGTTCTCCGAGCGCGAGGCCGCGAGCAGCACCTGCACCATCTCGGCGTTGCCGGGCATCGGCCCGAGCACCTCGAAATCGAGGTTCACTTCCTCGATCGGGTACGGAATGTAGTTGACCGCCTCGAGCTCAACCTGCGATTCGAGATCGTCCTCGTCGAGATCGGCCGGCATCGGGATGGTCTTGGTGATGACCGCCGAGCCCGCGACCGCGGCCGATGCGTGCTTGGCCTTGGTGCCCGAGCGCGACACCGCGCGGCGGATGGCCTCGCCCACGGCCTCCACCTCGACGATGTTCTTCTCGACCACCGCATTGGGCGGCAGCGGTTCGACCGCGTAGTGCTCCACGCGGTAGCGATTGCCCTGGCGCGACAGCTGCAGCAGCTTGACCGCAGTCGAGCTGATGTCGACGCCGATGATCGGCACCTGGCTTTTTGTGATGAGCCCCACGGAATATCCCCTTTGCCACGGGCGTTTAGCCACGCCTCGTGTCCCGGCGCATTAAATAGCGGACTTTCCGGATATTGGCAACACGCGCTTTGGATTCCGGGAAGCTGAACCACCGGCGGACACAGCCGGCGGCCACGTCATGCAAGGCCTGTTCCACGCTCGCGCACCGGCGGCCCGCAGGCACCTCCCCTATACTTCGCCGCCATGAGCCCAGCCACCACGCCGACGTCCAAGCCCCGCCCCTCCCGCTTCCGCCGTCTGTTGCGCTGGATCTTTGTCCTAGTGCTTGCGCTCGGCGTCCTCGGCGCGATCACTGGCGGCATCCTCTATGCGGCGGTCGCGTCCAAGCTGCCCGACGTCGAAGCGCTGCGCGACATCGAAATGCAGGAGCCGATGTACGTCTATGCGCGGGACGGCCGGCTGATCGCGCTGTTCGGCGAAACGCGCCGCTACCCGGTCGACATCGGGGAGGTCCCAGAGCGCCTGAAGCAGGCCTTCCTCGCGACCGAAGACGCACGCTTCTACGAACACGGCGGCATCGATTACCGCGGTGTCGCGCGCGCGCTGTGGCTGCTGGCCACGACCAATGACCGTCGTGTGCCAGGTGGCTCGACGATCACCCAGCAGGTCGCACGCCAGTTCTTCCTGAGTTCGGAGTACAGCTTCACGCGTAAGTTCGCCGAGATGCTGCTCGCGCGGAAGATGGAGCAGAACCTCAGCAAGGACGAGATCTTCGAGCTCTATCTCAACAAGAGCTTCTTCGGCAATCGCGCCTACGGCGTCGCGGCTGCCGCCGAGTTCTACTACGGCAAGTCGCTGGCCGAACTCGATCTCGACGAGATGGCGTCGCTGGCGGCGATTCCGAAATTCCCCTCCAGCGGCAATCCGCTCAGCAACCCCGAGCGTGCGAAGGAGCGTCGCGACGTCTATGTGCTCGCGCGCATGCAGGAGCTCGGCTTCATCAGCGCGCAAGAAGCCTCGGCTGCGCGCGCCGTCGACATGCACGCCAGCCCGCATGAGCGCCCGATCGAAGTCTTCGCGCCTTACGTCGCGGAAATGGTGCGCCTGGAAATGGTCGCGCGTTACGGCGGCGATGTGCTGACCCGCGGTTACCACGTCACCACCACGATCGACCCGACGATGCAGGCGGCCGCGGAGTTGGCCGTGCGCAGCGGCCTGACCACATACGACCGTCGCCACGGTTGGGTGAAGCCGGCGGACACGTTCGAGCTCGCGGCCGGCGAAGACACCGAAACCACCGCGCGCCGCCTTCGCGGCATCGCGCCGCAGGGCGGCATGCTGCCGGCGGTCGTCGTGCGCAGCGGTGAAGGCACGGCCGATGTCGTGCTGTCCGACAGCAGCACCGTGACGCTCGATGCCGCCGCCAGCCGTTGGACCGGCAAGAGCCCGGCAGCGCTGTTGACGCGCGGCGACCTGACCCGCGTGCGTCGCATCGAAACGCCGGCCAAGGCGCCAGCCGATACCGCCCCGGACGCGCTGCCACCGCCGGTCATCACCTGGCAGCTCGAACAATTGCCGCGCGCGCAGGCGACGCTGGTCTCGATGGAGCCCGACGACGGCGCGGTGCGCGCATTGATCGGCGGTTTCAGCTTCGCTGGCAGCAACTTCAACCGCGCCACGCAGTCGCGTCGCCAGCCGGGCTCGAGCTTCAAGCCGTTCGTGTTCGCGGCCTCGTTCGAGAAGGGCTTCAACCCAGCCTCGATCGTGCTCGACGCACCTGTGCTGTTCCGCATGCGTCGCGGACAGGACTGGCGCCCCCAGAACTCCGACGGCAAATTCGTCGGCCCGATGCGTCTGCGCGAAGCGCTCGTGCAATCGCGCAACCTGGTGGCCGTGCGTCTGCTGGACGCGATTGGCGTCGACTATGCCCGCCGCTACATCAGTCATTTCGGCTTCGAGGAATCGCAGCTGCCGCCAAATCTCTCCATTGCGCTCGGCACCCCGTCGCTGACCCCGCTGGACGTCACCCGTGGTTACGCGGTGTTCTCCAATGGCGGCTTCCGCGTGACGCCGTGGTTCGTCGATGAAGTGCGTGACCGCGAAGGCACGCTGGTGTTCAAGGAAAACGCGGCGCGTGCATGCCGCGGCTGCGGCAGCGGCGGTACGCCGGGCCAGTCGTCAACGCCCGGCCATGTGGTCGACGGATTCAATCTGGGCCCGGCCGCCGAGAAGCGCGAAGTCACCGAAGCACCGGTCGAAGCCCCGAAGCCGCCCGAGCCGCGTGCCGATGGCGCTGCCCCGGTGATGGCGCCGCGCGCGATCGATGAGCGCGTGGCCTACCAGATGATCTCGATGATGCGCGACGTCGTGCGCCGCGGTACCGGCACTGCCGCACGTGCGCTCGAACGCGAGGATGTCGGCGGCAAGACCGGTTCGACCAACGACCATCGCGACGCCTGGTTCTCCGGCTTCGGCGGCAACCTCGTGACATCCGTCTGGGTCGGCCGCGACGACAATCGCTCTCTGGGTTTCCGCGAATACGGTGGTCGCGCAGCCTTACCGATCTGGATCGACTTCATGCGCGTGGCGCTCGATGGCGTGCCCGAAGTTGCGAACGAGCCGCCGGAAGGCATGGTGCGGGTCGCGGTGACCGCGGGTGGTCGTCTGCTGCCGACGGCGGCCGAGGGCGGCATCATCGAGTATGTCAAAGCCGAAGACCTTGAGCGTATGGAGTCGGAGATCGATCTGCAGATCGACGACGTGCCGGCCGAGGAAGCGTTCGACATCTTCTGATCGACCCGGGCATGGCCCGCCACGCGCTCCGTCGCCGGTTGATCAGCGCGTCGGCCGACGCCGATGCGACTCGAAGCGTCTGCCAGCTGAAGCGTATCGCGCCGTGTATTGACCCGTAACGGCGCAAGCGTAAAGTCGATTCCAGGTGATCGACGACAGGGGACGCGCATGCACCGCGCACGTCAGCACGCGGAGACACAGACCCGCGAACGCCGCCATCGCCTCGCGCACGAGGCCGCCCGCCTCATGGCCGAAGGCGGCATCCGCGATTTCCATGTCGCCAAACTCAAAGCTGCGAGCCGGCTCGGCATACACGACGATGCATCGCTGCCGCGCAATCGGGAGATCGAAGACGCACTGCGCGAGTACCAGCGGTTGTTCGTAGGCGCGCGCCAGACCGATGCGCTGCGCGAGCGGCGTGAAGCGGCGATGCGCGCGATGGGTTTCTTCGAACGGTTCTCACCACGCCTCGTCGGTCCCGTCCTCGAAGGCACGGCCGACGCGCATTCCGCGGTGACGCTGCATGTGCACACCGACGACACCGGCGGCCTCGCGCGCTTTCTCGATGATCACGGTATTCCCGCTGAAAGCCGGATGCGCCGCCTGCGTCTGGACCGTCAGCGCACGGGCGATTTCGACGTCTGGGTATTTGCGGCCGAAGACCTGACGTTCGACCTGACGGTGCTGCCGGAGGCAAGCCTGCGGCAGGCACCGCTGTCCACGATGGACGAGAAGCCGATGCGCCGCGCGTCCAGATCGCAACTCGAGCAGTTGATCGCGCTGGAACACAGCGCCGGCTGAGTCGGCGTGCCATCGCAGCGATGGCGCGCCCTTCCCTGCTTACTCCATGACGATCTGCGCACTCTGCCCCGTGCCGAACACCCGCGCGCGGGCACCGACTCGCAGACCATCGGCGCTCGCGGCGCGGATCGCCGACTCGCTGCCGTCATCGAATTTGAGCATCACCATGTAGGCCGTGACCGTCGGCACGCCCGCCCCAGGCGCGGCTGCCACCCCTTGCACGACATCCTGGGCGGCGCCGCTGGCCACCTCATACGCTTCGTACGAGTACTCACCCGTGACGCGCGACGCCGCACGTCCGGCCATCCGGCCAAGCGCACGGCCAAACGCGCCGCCGGCTTGGGACGGCTTTGCCTGCTGCGGAGCAGCGGTGGCCGCGACCTGCATCGGGCTGATGCCCGTGATCAGACCGCTGCGAAACGACATTTCCTGCGCCACCACATTCGCCACAGCCAACACCGTGCCGCACGCGAGCATCGCGATCCACACCCATCGCATCTTCATCCGAACTTCCCCTTCGAGTGAGCCGGACGCCGGAGGCGGCCCGTGAGATACGGGACGCGGACCAGCGCATGTCGACGCCAGTCTGACAAACGCCCAGTGTCCCGACAGTGGGAGAGCGCCCGGCTTGATCGTGGGAAAAGTCCGAGGAGGATCGAGGCGATCCAGCCACGAAAAAGGCGGCCCGAAGGCCGCCCTATCGTGACACGCCGGGTCCGAGGACCCCGCTTTGTCTGATCAATCAGCGCTGGTTGGCGCCCTTGTAATCACGCACGTCGTAGCCGGTATAGATCTGGCGCGGTCGGCCGATCTTCGCCTCCGGATCGACCTGCTGCTCGAGCCAATGCGCCACCCAGCCGGCGGTGCGCCCGATGGCGAACATCACGGTGAACATTTCGGTCGGGATGTTGAGCGCCTTGTAGATGATGCCGCTGTAGAAATCGACGTTCGGATAGAGCTTGCGCTCCACGAAGTAGTCGTCCTTCAGCGCCGCTTCTTCCAGCTTCATCGCGACGTCGAGCAACGGATCGTTGACGCCCAGCTCGCCGAGGACCTTGTGGGTCATCTCGCGGATGATCTTCGCGCGCGGATCGAAGTTCTTGTAGACGCGGTGGCCGAAGCCCATCAGACGGAACGGGTCGTTCTTGTCCTTGGCCCGCAGGATCGCCTTCTCGACGTTGTCCGCCGTGCCGATCTCGGCCAGCTGCTTGAGCACCGCTTCATTGGCGCCGCCATGCGCGGGACCCCAGAGTGCGGTGATGCCGGCGGCGACCGACGCGTACGGGTTCGCACCGGTTGAACCGACCAGACGCACGGTCGAGGTCGACGCATTCTGCTCGTGGTCGGCGTGCAGGATGAAGAGCAGGTCCATCGCCTTGGCGACGACCGGGTTGAGCTCCAGCGGTTCGCTCGGCACTTCGAACATCATGTGCAGGAAGCGGTCGACATAGTTCAGACTGTTGCGCGGGTAGCGGATCGGCTGACCGATCGAATAGCGGTACGCGGCTGCAGCCAGCGTCGGCACCTTGGCGATCAGACGGATCGCGGCGAGGCGGCGCTGTTCGGGATCCTGCAGGTCCAGAGTGTCGTGATAGAACGCCGACATCGACGCGACCGACGCGGCGAGCATCGCCATCGGGTGCGCATCGTGACGGAAGCCCTGCAGGAAGCTCTTCAGGGACTCGTGCATCATCGTGTGATGCGTGACTTCGTGCTCGAACTTCGCGAATTCGTCGGCGGTCGGCAGTTCGCCGGCCTGCAGCAGATACGCGACTTCGAGGAAGCTCGACTTCTCGGCCAGCTGGTCGATCGGGTAACCGCGGTACAGCAGCACGCCTTCGTCGCCATCGATGTAGGTGATGGCCGACTTGCAACTGGCAGTGGCGGTGAAGCCGGAGTCGTAGGTGAAGCAGCCGGTTTCCTTGGGCAGCTTCGAGATGTCGATGCAGGGGTTGCCGAGCGTGCCGTGCAGAACGGGCAGCGTCACCGTTTTGCCGGCGGCATCGAGCGTGACCTGGTCGAGCTTGGCGTTGGATTCAGACACTCTGGAGGCTCCTCATTTCTCCGGACAGCAACACCATCCGGCCTGGCGGGCGGCGCGTGCCGCAATGCGTCAATTATCGCATAGCGATTCCATGCGCGCCGGTACGTGGCATTGCACGAAGGTCGAACATGGCGACGCACGCCACGGCATCGATGCGGAAGCGAAAAGCGGAAAACCGGAATGCAGACGGCCGCCCAAGGGCGGCCGCTGGTGTCGTCGGACGATGCACGCCGCATTCGCGGCACGCATCCCTCCGCACACGCTTACTTGGCGTAGCGCTTGCGGAACTTGTCGACGCGACCGCTGGTGTCGATGATCTTGTTCTGGCCGGTGTAGAAAGGATGCGTGGCCGAAGACACTTCGATCTTGATCAGCGGATATTCGTTACCGTCCTCCCACTGGATCTTTTCCTTCGCCGTGGCGGCGAGGGTCGAGCGGGTGAGGAACTTGAAACCGTCGGACGTGACGTCCTGGAAGACGACTTCACGGTATTCGGGATGGATGTCGGCCTTCATGGCGGCACCAAAGTTGCGCAAGGGAAGAGCGGCATTTTAACCATCGAGCAGACCTCGACGCAAGCCGCCGGACATATTCCGTTCAACGGCCCAGCACATGCCGGATCCGCGCATGGAACCGGGCCGCGTCGTAGCGCATCAGGATGCGCGCGTTGTCGGGCCGACCGAGCTGGCGGTTCCAGTCCACGATCGTCGCGCCGCGGGCAGGCCCATGGTCGAGCACGACATCGAGCGGACGCTCGATGACCTCCTGCGCGGATTGGGGCTCGAGCACCCAGGCCATCGCCAACGCATCGGCCGAATGCCAGTCGTCGCCGCGCCGGTCTGCGGACCACTCGCGGGTCTTGCGCGAGATCGCCTCGTAGAACCGGCCGATCTCGCCGCCAGCCTGCATCCAGCCGAGCACCGCGTCGTGCGGCAGGCCGTGGGCGACGGTGGCTTCCCAGTCCGACAGGTCGAACACCGGGAAGGCGTCGAACACGATTTTCGCCGCTTCTGGGTCGAAGTAGGCGTTGAACTCGGCGCTGGGCGTGATGTTGCCGTGGCCGGTCACCGCTCCGGACATCGCGACGAAGCGCGCCACGCGCGACGGCAGCGTCGGGTCGAGCTTCAACGCCAGCGCGACATTGGTCAGCGGCCCCAGGGCGACCAGCACCAGACGACCGGCATGCACATGCGACAGACGCAGGATCGCCAGCGCGGCGTGCTCGTCCTCGACCCCCCGCGCTGTAGGCGCGTAGCCGATGTCGCCGAAACCGTCGTTGCCGTGCACATAGGCCGCGTCGGGCGCGGCGTGGAGCAGCGGCGACGCGGCGCCGGAGAACACGGGCACATCGGTGCGACCGACCACTTCGCAGAGCTTCAGCGCGTTGGCGACGGTGTGGCGCAGACCGACATTGCCGGCGGCGATGGTCAGCCCGACGATGTCGTGCGCGTCGTCGTCGAAGGCCAGCAGCAGCGCGAGAGCGTCGTCGACGCCCGGGTCGGTATCGATCAAAAGCGGGATTTTATCGTTCATGCCGCATTATCGCGCGCCTCGTCCGTGACAGCGACCGCCGCAACAGAAACGCTTGGCCGACGGATCGACCGGGCGCTGGTCGAAAAACGATACCGAGGTGCACAGACCCGAAACGCCATGCCGCGCAGGTTTCGAGACGTTTGTTAAAGAAGCCGCGCGAAGCTTTGGGGGTCAGGACGTCAGACCGTGGTCGCGCGCGTACGCGTAGAGCTGGCTGTTGTTGTCGAGACCCAGCTTATGCATCGCGTCGTTCTTCTGACGGCTGATGGTCTTGACGCTGCGTGAGAGACGGACCGCGATCTCGCTGACGGTCAGGCCACCCACGAAGAGCCGCACGACCTCCGCTTCATGGGGGGAGATGCGGACCTGTGGCTTGTCGAGCCCGCCGGCCTGATCGAGCACCGTGCGCATCGCCCGGCAGAAATGGATGCGTCCTGACGCCACCTTCTGGATCGCGGTGAGCAGTTCGTTGCGGGCCGAAATCTTGTCGACAAGACCGCGCACGCCGGCATCCACCATCGCGCGCAACATGGCGGGATTCTCGACCTCGGTCAGCACGATGATCGGCAACGCGGGAAACTGTCGGCGCAGCGTCAGCAGCAATGGCAGACCGTCGCAATCACGGAGCTGCGGGCCCCGCATCGAGAAGTCGGTCACCAGCAGATCACCCGGAAGCGATGCCTCCAGCAGCTTCAGCAGGGTTGCCCCGTTCGACGCTTCCCCGGCGACCACCAAGGGCTCGCCTGCCCGTTCGATCTCGGCCCGAACGCCGGCCAGCGTAAACGGATGATCGTCGGCGATGAAAATACGCAACTGGGTGTCCATTGTCCCTCCCTGGGCATGCGGGACTTGCCCCGCCTCTCGGCGATGTGAAGCTCGTCAGAATTATCCCGTTCGCGGGATAGATCCGCAGCACCGAATCGTGCGATTCGTCACAAATTCAACGTGAACCTGTACGGCATTTCTCCAATATCGCGCGAGAGATCGCTCGTATTCACTGAATTGAACCAGAACTAGCGCCAATTCAGGCAGCCGCATACCGCGTCGCGCTGCCGATCCAGCGCGCCACCACGCGCTCGGCCAGCGCTGGCTGCGTTTTCAGCATAGCGTCACCAATGCGGTGCACGTCTGGCAACAGATCTGCGTCGCGCACGAGGTCCGCGAGGCGGAATTCCGCCAGGCCGGTCTGACGCGTGCCCAGCAACTCGCCCGGGCCTCGCAAAGCGAGATCCCTTTCGGCAATGACGAAGCCGTCGCTCGTCGTGCGCATGGTGTCCAGGCGCTCACGCGCCATCCGCGACAGCGGCGCCTGGTACAGCAGCACACAGCTTGACGCGGCACTGCCTCGCCCCACGCGCCCGCGCAGCTGATGCAGCTGTGCGAGGCCGAGGCGCTCGGCATTCTCGATCACCATCAGCGAGGCGTTGGGCACGTCGACGCCGACTTCGATGACGGTCGTGGCGACCAGCAGATCGATATCGCCTTGCTTGAACGCGCGCATCGCGTCCTGCTTGGCAGCGGGTTTCATGCGGCCATGTACGAGCGCGACCCGGACGTCGGGCAATGCGGTGGACAGCTGTTCGAACGTCGTCTGCGCGGCCTGCGCGACGACCTCGTCCGAATCGTCGATCAGTGTGCACACCCAGTAGACCTGACGTCCGTCGGCGCAAGCGTGGCGGATGCGCTCGATCAGTGCGGGCCGCCGCTCGCTGCTGAGCACGACCGTCTGCACCGGTGTACGCCCGGGTGGCAGTTCGTCGATCGCAGAGACGTCAAGATCGGCATAGGCGGACATGGCCAGCGTGCGCGGAATCGGTGTTGCCGTCATCACCAACTGGTGCGGCACGCGATCGCCGCCCGCGCCCTTGTCGCGCAGCGCGAGGCGCTGGTGCACGCCGAAGCGGTGCTGCTCGTCGACGATCGCGAGCGCGAGGTCGTGGAAGGCGACGCTGGCCTGCATCAACGCGTGTGTACCAACCACGAGCGGCGTAGCACCCGATGCGATATCCGCCAGCACTGCCGCGCGTGCGCGTCCGGTGACCTTGCCGGCGAGCCAGGCCACCCGCACGCCAAGCGGCTCGAACCACGCGCGCAGGTTCTGCGCGTGCTGTTCGGCCAGCAGTTCGGTCGGCGCCATCAGCGCGGCCTGACGGCCACCATCGATGGCCGTCGCTGCGGCAAGCGCGGCGACGACCGTCTTGCCACTGCCGACATCGCCCTGCACCAGCCGCAGCATCGGCTTGCGCCGGGCGAGGTCGACCAGCAACTCGCGATACACACGCGCCTGCGCGCCGGTGAGCGCAAACGGCAGCGAGGCCTTCAATGCAGCGGCGAACGGTCCCGGCCGCAGCGCAGGCGCGCGATGCGCCTGCAATGCGATGCGCTGCCGGCGCAGGCTGAGGTGATGCGCGAGCATTTCCTCGAGCACCAGCCGGCGCTGGGCGGGATGGCGACCGGAAGCCAGCATCGACATGTCCGCATCACTGGGCGGGCGATGCACGTATAGGAGCGCTTCGCGCAACGTAGGCATGCCGAGCGACGTCAGCGCATCGCCCGGCAACAGCTCGAGCGCGGCGTCGCCAGGCAGACGGTCGAGCGCCTGCCCCACCAGCCGCCGCAGAACCTGTGGGCCGACACCTTCCACAGCGGGATAGACCGGATCGAGACGATCGTCGAGCACCGTGATCGCGTCGTCGTCGAGCACGCGATAACTCGGGTGCACGATTTCCAGACCCTGCTGACCGGGCCGCGGCGTGCCGAAACAGCAGAGCCGTGTGCCCACGGCAAGCTGCGCGACCTGCGCGGCACGGAAGTGGAAGAAACGCAGGACGAGCGTACCGCCGGACCCATCGCCGATCGCGACCCGCAACATCGGCCTGCGCCGGAATCCTTTTTCGATCGCCTCGACCGTGCCTTCGACCTGCGCCGGCACGCCGCCGCGCAGATGGCGGATCGGCGTCACGTGCGTGCGGTCCTCGTACTGGCGCGGCAGGTGCAGCCACAGATCGCCGATCGTTCCGAGCCCACGCGCGGCGAGCTTCTCCGCGACCTTCGGCCCGACGCCCGACAAGGCGGACACCGGCGCCTGGCCCGCATCGGCAAGCGAAGGCGCGTGGGTGCCGGACCGGCTCATGCGGGACCGCGGGAACTCAGCCGAGCACCATCACCGCATCGACCTCGAAGCGCGCGCCCTTGGGCAGCGCCGGCACTTCGATGGTGGAACGTGCGGGATACGGCGATTCGAAGTATTCCGCCATCACTGCGTTCACCTGCGCGAACTCGCCCAGATCGGTGACATAGAGTCCGACGCGCACGATGTCGTCGAGGCTGCCGCCGGCCGCAACCGCCACGGCCTTGAGGTTGTCGAACGCGCGTCGCGCCTGCGCGGTGATGTCGCCGGCGACGATCTCGCCCGTGGCCGGATCGAGTGGGATCTGACCCGAGAAATACACGGTGTCGCCGGCGCGGACGGCCTGCGAATACGGGCCGATCGCGGCGGGCGCGTCGGACGTGGAAATGGGCGTGCGAGGCATCGTGGAACTCCGGCGACGGGAAAGCCCGCATTCTAGCGGGCGCACGCCGCGCCGCGTTTCGGATTACATCCGTTGCACGCCGTGCACAACCGGCAGACGCCGTGTCCGTCGGATCACTTCGGCCAGATGCTTGCGGCCCTTGACCTCGATCGAGAACCGGATCGCCGCGATGGTGCTGTCGCGCTCCAGATACTCCACGCCGTCGATGTTGGAATGCACGCGCGCGATCGCCGCCGCCACCTGCGCGAGCACGCCGGGGTGGTTCTCCACCTCGATGCGCAGCGCGACGTTGTAGTCGCCGACCACTTCCCGGTCCCAGTCGATCGCAACCCAACGTTCGGGCGACTTGCGGAACTCGGCGACGTTCGGACAGTCCACGCGGTGCACGACGATGCCACGGCCGGTGGTGTGGTAACCCATGATGTCGTCGCCGGGAATCGGCATACAGCAGTTCGCGAACGTGATGATGCCGCGCTCGTCACCGCGGATGCGGATCGTCTCGCCGGCACGCGCGATCTGCTCGGTCGGCACGCCACCGTCGTGCTGCGCCAAGGCAAGTGCCACCTGCGCCGGCATCCAGTTGCCGAGCGCGATGTCGGCCATGAGTTCTTCGAGCCGCGGATACTTCGCTTCGACCAGATACGCGTCGAGGCGCTCCTGCGGCAACCGGTCGAGCGAGGTGCCGAGCAGTTCCAGCGCGCGGTCGAGCATGCGATGCCCGAGCTGCACCGCATCTTCGTGCTGCAGATGCTTGAGCTGCGCGCGGATCGCGGTGCGCGCCTTGCCGGTGACGACGAATTCCAGCCATTGCGGGCGCGGCAGCGACGACTTCGCGGTGATGATCTCGACCCGCTGGCCACTGAGGAGCATCGTGCGCAGCGGTACCAGCTTGCCGTCGACGCGCGCAGCCACCGCCTGGTTGCCGATGTCTGTGTGGACTGCGTAGGCGAAGTCCAGCGCGGTCGAGTTGCGCGGCAAGGACATGATGTCGCCCTTGGGCGTGAACAGGTAGACCTCGTCCGGAAACAGATCGACCTTGACGTTTTCAAGGAACTCCAGCGACGAACCGGTCGCACGCTGCGATTCGAGCAGCCCGGCGATCCACGTGTGCGCACGCGACTGCGCGCTGTTCGGACCGTCGCCGCCGTGCTTGTAGGCCCAGTGCGCGGCGATGCCGCGCTCGGCGATCAGCTCCATTTCCTCGGTGCGGATCTGTACTTCGATCGGCGCGCCGTAAGGACCGAACAACACCGTGTGCAGCGACTGGTAGCCGTTGGCCTTGGGGATCGCGATGAAATCGCGGAAACGCCCGTCGAGCGGTTTGAACACCGAATGCGCGATGCCCAGCGCGTGGTAACAGTCGGCCGCGTTGCCGACGATGATCCGGTAGCCGAACACGTCCATGACCTGGGTGAAGGTTTTCCCTTCGCCCTGCATCTTGTTGTAGATGCTCCACGGAGATTTCACCCGGCCCACGAGCCGGTACTGCAGGCCCGCGCTGGTGAGCCGTTGCGCCAGCTGTGCCTCAATGCTCGCCAGCGCTTCGCGGCGCACGAGCGGCTGGTTGCGGATACGCCGCTCCAGCACCATGTGCCGGATCGGATACAGCGCGTGGAAGCCGAGATCCTGCAGCTCGGCCTTGATCTTGTTCATGCCCAGGCGCTGGGCGATCGGCGCGTAGATGTCGAGCGTTTCGCGCGCGATGCGCTCGCGCGACGGGCCCGGCTGCGCGCCGAGGGTGCGCATGTTGTGCAGGCGATCGGCGAGCTTGATCAGGATCACGCGCAGATCGCGTGCCATCGCCAGCATCATCTTGCGGAAGCTTTCCGCGTCGGCTTCCTGGCGACTGCCGAAGTTGAGCTTGTCGAGTTTGGTGACGCCCTCCACCAGTTCGGCGACGGTTTCGCCGAAGGCGGATGCCAGCGCTTCGCGCGTCAGCGGCGTGTCTTCGATGGTGTCGTGCAGGATCGCCGCGACCAGGGTCTCGATGTCGACCTTCTGCTCGGCCAGCACCACCGCCACCGCGACCGGATGGGTGATGTAGGGCTCACCGGACTTGCGCATCTGGCCCGAGTGCGCGGCCGCACCGACCGACCAGGCACGCCGCAGCTGCACGCGTTGTTCTTCAGGCAGATACTGCGCTGCCCGCTCGAGCACACGCATGTACTCGGGCACCGCGTCGTCCGCGGGGACATCAGGCACAGCGGGGACGGTGGCAGGTGCGGCGGGCGTCATCCACGAAGCCTACGGGCATGGTCATAGTTTTGGAACCACATCGGCACAGGGCGACGCGGACGGTGCCGCGGCGCCCCTCAACGCAACGACCCCGCCGGAGCGGGGTCGTCGGTGGAACATTGCGCTGCGCGCGTCAGGCGCGCGGCCGGCGGATCAGAGGTCGTCGCCCTTGCCCATGTCCTCGTCGGCCACGACTTCGGCAGCGGCCCATTCCAGCGCCTCGCGCTCCTTGCGCTCGCGCTCGGACTTGTCGACGGCTTCGATGAAGGGCTGATCGATGCGGCGCGCGGCAATTTCGCGCAGTGCCAGCACGGTCGGCTTGTCGTCGTTCTCGCTGTTGTCGAGCTGCGATTCGACGCCATTGGCGAGCTGGCGGGCGCGGCGGGCGGCCAGCATGACCAGCTCGAAGCGGTTGTCGACGACTTCCAGGCAATCTTCTACGGTGATGCGGGCCATACGGGCTCCCGGCGACCGGATCGGCCGCGCGAATTGACGAAAAAGGGTCGCGCATCGTAGCGCCGGGCCCATGCCGACGCAAGCGCCGGCTATAGGAATCAAACAGTTAGCCTGCGTTCGACACCGTTGCGGCCGCCTCTTCGCGCAGCAGGCGCGCGATCAGCGCGGCGTGGCGCTCGGCCTGGCGTTCGCGGCGCAGCCGGCTGGCGCGGAAGATCGCGCACATCTCGGCCACGGCGGTGTCGAAATCCTCGTTGACCACGACGTAATCGAACTCGTCGTAGTGCGACATCTCCTCCTGCGCGGCGGCGAGGCGCTGGGCCATCACCGCTTCGCTGTCCTGGCCGCGCTTGCGCATGCGCTGGTCCAGCGCTTCGCGCGACGGCGGCAGGATGAAGACGCTGACGGCTTCCGGCACCTTGTTACGCACCTGGCGCGCGCCCTGCCAGTCGATCTCCAGCAGCACGTCCTTGCCGGCAGCCAGCTGGGGCTCCACCGACTGGCGCGCCGTGCCCTTCCAGTCGCCGTGCACCTGCGCGTACTCGAAGAAATCGCCGGCATCGATCATCTGCTGGAACACGTCCTTGCCGACGAAGTGGTAATGCTCGGCATGGCGCTCACCCGGACGCGCGAGGCGCGAGGTGAACGAGATCGACAGGGCGATGTCCGGATCGCGCGCCAGACAGGCGTTGACGATGCTGGATTTTCCGGCGCCCGACGGCGCGGCGACGATGAACAGCGTGCCGCGCATCGGCGGCGTGTCCGCGGAATGATGGGATTCGGGGGCCACGCCCGTCTCCAGCGCTCGAAAGGCCGCGCATCGTACCGCTTTACGCGGGCCTGCGCCGGAAGGCGGACGGCCCGCGCGGGATCACTCGATGTTCTGGACCTGCTCGCGGATCTGGTCGATCAGCACCTTCAGCTCGATCGCCGCCTGCGAACTGCGGCGATCGACCGATTTCGAGCCCAGCGTATTGGCCTCGCGGTTGAATTCCTGCAGCAGGAAATCGAGGCGCCGCCCCTGCGGCTCGCGCTGGCTCAGCACGCGGCGAATCTCGACGACGTGGCTGTCGAGGCGATCGAGTTCCTCGTCCACGTCGAGCTTCTGCAGCCACATGACCAGTTCCTGCTCCATGCGGCCCGGCTCGACCGGGTGGGGCAAATCGTCGAGCCGCGCCTGCAGCTTGGCGCGCTGGGCCTCGCCGATCTGCGGCATCAGCACGCGGATCTCGGCGGCGATCGCGGCGATGCCGTCGACGCGCTCCAGGATCGCGGCGACCAGCTTGCCGCCCTCGCGCTCGCGCGCGGCAATGAAGTCTTCGAGCACGGTGTCGAGCAGCGCCAGCACTTCCACCTGCAGCGCCGCCGGATCGACGCCCCGCGACTGCAGCACGCCGGGGAACTGCAGCAGCTCGGTCAGGCTGGCGCGCAGCTCTGGAAATCCACCGCGCAGATCCCCGGCCAGATTCTGCAGCTGGGTCAGCAGCGCCTGATTGAGCTGCAGCTCGCCGCCGCCTTCGGTGCTGCGCAGGCGCAGACCCAGATCGACCTTGCCGCGCGAGACCTTCGTCGCGATGCGCTCGCGCAGCGCGGGTTCGGCCGCACGCATCTCTTCGGGCATCCGCGTGCCGAGTTCGAGAAAGCGGTGGTTCACCGCGCGCAGTTCGCAGGCCAGCGTGCCCCACTCGGTGCTGCGCTCGCCCGAGGCAAAGGCGGTCATGCTGCGGATCATCGGCAAGTTCACTGCGGAAAACGGCGGACGAGTATGCCACCGCCCGCCGGGGCGGTTCCGGCGCCACTGCTAGAATCCATGCCCGCTTCCCCCTGCAGGCTCTCCATGTCCGACTTCACCCGTCCCAGCGGCCGCGCTGCCGATCAGCTGCGCGCCGTGCGCTTCGAGCGCGGCTTCACGCGCCATGCCGAGGGCTCGGTGCTGGTGAGCTTCGGCGACACCCGCGTGCTGTGCACGGCCAGCGTGGAGAACCGCGTGCCGGGCTTCCTGCGCGGCAAGGGCGAAGGCTGGGTGACGGCCGAATACGGCATGCTGCCGCGCGCCACCAACACCCGCAACGATCGCGAAGCCTCGCGTGGCAAGCAGGGCGGCCGCACGCTGGAAATCCAGCGTCTGATCGGTCGCAGCCTGCGCGCGTGCGTGGACCGCAAGGCACTCGGCGAACGCACGATCACGCTGGACTGCGACGTCCTGCAGGCCGACGGTGGCACCCGCACCGCCGCGATCACCGGCGCATACATCGCGCTGGTCGATGCGATCGGCGTGCTGCGCGGCCGGCGCGAGATCACGCGCGATCCGGTGCATGGTGCGATCGCGGCCGTGTCGGTCGGCATCTATCGCGGCGTGCCGGTGCTCGATCTCGACTACGCCGAGGACAGCGACTGCGACACCGACATGAACGTCGTCATGAACGACGGCGGCGGCTTCATCGAAGTCCAGGGCACGGCCGAAGGCCACGCGTTCCGCCGTACCGAGATGGACGCGATGATGCAGCTGGCCGAAACCGGCGTCGCACAGCTCGTCGCCCTGCAGCGCGAAGCGCTCGCAGGATGAAGCGGCGCATCGCGTTAACCACGCTGCTGGTGGCGGATTACGACGCGGCCATCGAGTGGTACACGCGTGCGCTGGGTTTCCGGGTGTTCGAGGATCGGCCGCTCGGCGACGGCAAGCGCTGGGTGCAGATCGGCCCCGGCGGCGCAGACGATGCGTCGCTGCTGCTGGCGCAGCCCGCCAACGACGCGCAGCGCGCGCGCATCGGCGACCAGACGGGCGGCCGCGTCGACCATTTTCTCTACACCGATGATTTCGAACGCGACCACGCCCGAATGACCGCGGCCGGCGTGACATTTCTCGAGACGCCGCGCGTCGAGCGTTACGGCACGGTCGCGGTATTCGTCGATCTGTACGGCACGAAGTGGGACCTGCTAGAGCCTGCCGCATGAAGACCCTCGTTCTGGCCAGCAGCAACGCCGGCAAGCTCCTCGAACTGCGCGCGATGCTGGCCGATCTTCCGCTGACGGTTCTGCCGCAGCACGAGCTTGGCGTGGACGATGTCCCGGAGACCGGCACCACCTTCGTCGAGAACGCATTGATCAAGGCGCGGCATGCCTCGAAGGTCACCGGCCTGCCCGCGCTGGCCGACGACTCGGGTCTGATCGTCGATGCGCTCGATGGCGCGCCAGGTCTTTACAGCGCGCGCTACGCTGGCAGCCCGACCGACGATGCTGCCAACAACGCCAAGCTATTGCAGGCACTCGAGGACCTGCCGGAGGCGCAACGCACTGCGCGCTTCTACGCGGTGATCGTGCTGCTGCGACACGTCGACGATCCGCAACCGCTGATCGCCGAGGGCAGCTGGGAAGGCCGCATCCTCGATGCGCCGCGCGGGCACCACGGCTTCGGCTACAACCCGGTGTTCCTCGATCCCGCGCAGGGTCTGACCGCGGCCGAAATGCCGCCGGAACAGAAGAACCGCATCAGCCACCGCGCACTGGCGCTGCAGGCGTTGCGCGACCGTCTGGCGTCGTCCGGCCTGCTCGCCTGATCGATCGCCGCGCGCACTTGCGCACGCCGCCCGCCGCCCTGAACTTCTGCCGATGCTGATTCCGCCGCCGCTCTCGCTATACGTGCACCTGCCCTGGTGCGTGCGCAAATGCCCGTACTGCGATTTCAACTCGCACGAGTTCAAGGGCGGCACGCCACCGTTCAACGCCTACGTCGATGCACTGCTCGCCGATCTCGACCAGGACCTGCCGCTGGTCTGGGGCCGCACCGTGCACAGCGTGTTCTTCGGCGGCGGCACGCCTAGCCTGTTTCCGGCCGATGCGATCGAACGCATCCTGCAGGGCGCGTCCTCGCGGCTGCGTTTCGCGCCCGAGGCCGAGATCACGCTGGAGACCAATCCCGGCACCGCCGAGCACGGCCGTTTCGAGGATTACCGGCGCATCGGCGTGAACCGGATCAGCTTCGGGATCCAGACCTTCGACGATGCCACGCTGAAGAAGCTCGGCCGCATCCACGACAGCGCGCAGGCGGCCGCAGCCGTCGAGTTGGCCCGTGATGCCGGCTTCGACAATTTCAATCTCGACCTGATGTACGCCCTGCCCGACCAGACGCTGGCGATGGCCGAGGCCGATGTACTGCGCGCGATCGACCTCGCGCCGACGCACATCTCGCACTACCAGCTCACGCTTGAACCCAACACCGTGTTCGCCGCCCGCCCGCCGACCGGCATCCCCGACGACGATCTCGCCTGGGACATGCAGGAGCGCTGCCAGGCGCTGCTGGCCGACGCCGGCTATGCGCAGTACGAAGTGTCCGCCTACGCGCGCGCCGGGCGGCAGTGCGCACACAACCTCAACTACTGGCGCTTCGGCGACTACCTTGGCATCGGCGCCGGCGCGCACGGCAAACTCACGCTGGGCAGTGAGCAGACGATCCTGCGCCGCTGGAAATCCAAGCACCCCATCGCCTGGCTGGCGGGCGCCGGCACGCAGGCCGGTATCGGCGGGGATGAGCGCATCGAGCCGGCGCGCCGCACGTTCGAGTACATGCTCAATACGCTGCGACTGGTCGACGGCTTCACCCTGTCCGGCTTCGAGGCCACGACCGGGCTGCCGCCCTCGACCATCGATGCCCCGCTGGCCATCGCCATCGACAGGGGCTGGTTGCAACGCGACGCCGACCGGGTGGTGCCGACCGAACTCGGCCGGCGTTTCACCAACGACGTCGTCGCCCTGTTCCTCGAGGACTGAAGCCGCGCGCAGCCGCCTGCCGCAACGCAGCAGGCACGTGGCCGGCGCCGCCCGGCCACCCCGTTCTTACGGTCCGTACGCCCCGCCCGCGCACGGGCTGCCACTCGCGTTCGCACGCCAGTGGTGACGGCCGCGCGCGCATGCTAAAGAATGTGATCGATGCCCAGCCCGGCAACCGGAATGCCTGCGACCGCACACTACCCACCACCACCCCGTTCGCTTGCCGCGGCAGGCCTGCCCCCGCGTGTGCGCCGCACGCTCGAGCGTGCGCTGTCGTTCGTGTCCAACGAACTCGATGGCGGCCTCTCCAGCCTCGTCTCCGAGTTCGAACAGGAACTGTTCCGGCTCGCCGACCATGCGCGCAACCCGGGCCTCGAATCGGGCTACATGGCGACGTTGCGGGCGTTCCGCGCCAATCGCGCCGACCTCGTGCCGCGGTTCCTGCTCGCGCTGGAAGGTTCGATCGCGGCCATCCGCACACCTGCGCCGCCACCGCCGCCGACGCCACTGGACACCGCCTCGTTCGGGCCGCTGAGCCTGGTCGAAGACACCGTGATGGACGAAGGCACGGTGCTGCGCGAGATCGCGAGCCGCCAGGAGGGCCGCGCGAATCTGTCGCTGCATCTGCTGGGCCAGCGCTTCGGCGTGCTCGCCGCCTCGCCCGCCTTCGATGCCGAGCGCCTGCCGCTCGGACCGCAGTGCCTGTGCCGGGCCATCGCCTCGGCCGCACGCATGCTCGAAATCGAGCACGACGCGCGGCTGCTGCTTTACCGCATCTTCGACCGGGTGGTGATGCCCGGTTATGCCCGTGTCCTCGAGCGCCTGGATGCGCAGCTCGCCGACGACGGCATCCTCCCCTCGCTGACGTTCGTGCCGATGCGCGCGCGGGCCGAGGCCGTCGAACCCAAGGAAGCTTCCCGCGTGGCAAGGACTGCCGAAACCGTTGAAATGCCACGCCCGCAGGTGGACGACGCCCAGCGTCCGTACACCGGGTGGGGCGAACCCGAGACCGTCGACGACGACGAGGCGGACGATGCGCAGTCCCACGAGGCCGCGTACGCGCGCCTGCAGGCGCTGATGTCCGGACGCCGCGAACTGCTGCGCAAGTTCCAGCCGCGCACCGACTCCCCGCTGCCGCGGCGTCAGCTGGCGACCAGTGAAGTGTCCGATGCGCTGCGGCAACTCCAGCAGCAGCCGCAGGGCGCTGGCCGCACGCTGGTGGAGATCAAGCGTTCGCTGCTCGCGCAGGCACGGCAGCGCAGCGGTGAAGGCGCGATGCTGGCGCCGCAGGACGAAGACGCGTTCGAACTGCTCGGCATGCTCTACGGGCACATCGAACAGGAAATCCGCAGCGAGGCGCCGGCCGCGCCGCTGGTGCGCGAACTGCAGATCCCGGTGCTGCGTGCGGCGCTGCAGGACCATTCCTTCTTCACCCGTCAGCGCCACCCCGCGCGCCAGCTGCTCAACACCGTCGCCGAGAGCGCCGCCAACTGGCACGACGACACTGCCTTCGATCCGCGCGTGCAGGCTGCGCTACGTGCTGCAGTCGCGTTCGTGGTCGGCAACTACGAAGGCGACGTCGCCGTGTTCGCCGAGGGCAATGCGCGCGTGCAGGCACAACTGCAGACGCAGGCCCGCACCGCCGAACTGCAGGAGCGTCGCCACATCGAGGCCGCACGCGGTCGCGAGAAACTGGCCGCCGCGCGCGCACGTGCCGACGAGCTGATGCAGGGCATCGTCGGCGACCGGCGTCTGCCGCGTTTCTCGCGCGCGCTGCTCGACCAAGCCTGGGCCGACGTGCTCACGCTGACCCTGCTGCGTCACGGCGAATCGTCCAGCGAAGCCGAACACCAGCTGGGGATGACCCGCCGCATCATCGAGGCCTCACTCGACGCGGTGCCGCGCGCGGACGACGCGCTGCAGTCCGATGTGGAATCCGCGCTCGGCCAGGTCGGCTACCACGGCGAGGAGGCGACCGTGATCGCCCAGCGCCTGACCAGCCATCGCAGCGACGAGGACGATGCCGCGTCGCGCACCGAACTGGCGATGAAGCTCAAGGCGCGCGCGCGTCTGGGCGAGGAAGCCGGCGCCGCACGCCGCGAAAAGCCGCCGGTGCGCACGACCGAGGAACAGGCGCAGTACGACCACCTGCGCACGCTGCCGTTCGGCACCTGGATCGAATTCACCACCAACCAGCAGGGCGACATGGTGCGCCGTCGCATGTCCTGGTACAGCCCGATCACCGACCACGTGCTGTTCGTGAACCAGCGCGGCCAGCGCACCGGCGAGCAATCGATGGATGCCGTCGCACGGTTGATGGCGACCGGCAATGCGCGCGTCGTGACCGCCGACCGCGGCCACCTCGTCGACCGCGCCTGGCAGGCCGCGATGGGCGCCCTGCGCAGCTTCGCCGGCCGCGGCGAAAGCCGCACTTCGGAGGCGACGGCATGATGCAGGAGTTCCGCCGCGCGAAGCGTCGCAAGGCGCCGGACGTGATCCTGGTGACCGATGCGATGACTGCCCGCGTCATCGGCCGCGTCGGCAACCTGTCGGAGACCGGCATGCTGTTGATCGCCAGCGAGCCCTTCGTCGAGGACGCGCTGTACCAGCTGTCCTTCACCCTGCCCGACGCGCCGGACGCGCCTGTCGAGATCGGCGCGCATCTGTTGTGGCTTGACGATGCCACCTTGGCTGGCGCGAGCTGGGCGGGTTTCCGCTTCATCGCGACGACGCCGTCGCTGGCGCATCGGCTGCAGGGGTGGGTCAATGCGCCGGGGAGTCATTACGCCTGATGTTTACGCTGCCGATTCTGACGTTCGTTGAGATCTCCCGAGACGCGATCTCGCCGGTGGGCTCCTTAGCGCTAAGCGTGCGAGAGACCCGCTTCTGATTTCCGATCCGCCGTCGCGGCTGTCACTCACCCGTAGGGCGCCGCACAGGACGTGCGGCGTTTTCCGACCGAGGCAGGATGCCAAGTCGGAAAATCCCGGTGCACATGACGTCGCGGGCTTTGGACTTATCGGGGAGACGTTTTTCTTTGGTTCCGTTTCTTTTGGGGTCAACCAAAAGAAATGAACTCGGCCGCGTCAGCGGACGAAAGCGGTTGATCTTGCTCCGCGCTGGGGCGGGTCGCTCCGCAATCAAAAGCGAACATCAAAGTCCGACGCTTCCACTCACCTTGCGGCGAGCGGGTTCATTTCTTTTGCTGGCCCGAAAGAAACGGAACCAAAGAAAAGGGCCAGCCCCGACGAAGCAAATCCGGCGTGTCATTTGTTCCGGGATTTTTCGACTCGCCATCCTGGCTCGGTCGAAAAACGCCGCACATCCTTCTTGTGCGGCGCCCTACGAGTCTGCAGTCATCAGCATGACGTCGCGATCTCGCACAGCAAAAGCATGGTCCTAGGCAGATGCGACAAGCAGCACTTGCCCAACCGCCTGCAAAACGCAGGAAAGAAGCGCACAGAACAACACCCCTCCGTCAATACGGCAGAATAGGCCGATCCACTAGCCGCCCCGGGATCAAGATGTCTACGCCTGCTTCGTCCGCCGCCAGCCTATACGCCGACCACCTTGCGACGCTGCAGGCGCGCACCGCCACCGCGCTCGAGCGCGCGGGCCTGGAACATCTCGTCATTCCCAGCGGCACGCTGCACTACCAGATGTTCGACGACCGCGACTACCCGTACGCGGTCAATCCGCAATTCAAGGCCTGGCTGCCGTTGACGCGCAATCCGGGCAGCTGGCTGGTGATCACGCCAGGCGCGCGACCGAAGCTGGTGTATCTGCAGCCGCGCGATTACTGGCATGTCGTGCCGGAAGCGCCGTCGGGCTATTGGGTCGAGCACTTCGACATCGTCGTGATCCGCAAGCCCGAAGACGCGCAGCAGCATCTGCCGAAGAACGCAGCGCGTTGCGCGATCCTCGGTGAGCCGCAGAGTGCGCTGGGGCATTACGGCGCCTACAAGCCGAACAACCCGCAGGCGGTCATCGACCATCTCGACTACCACCGCGCGTTCAAGACGCCTTACGAGCTGTCGATGCTGCGCAAAGCGTCGCGTCGCGGCGTGCGTGCGCATGCGGCGGCCGAGCGGGCGTTCCGCGCCGGCGCCAGCGAGTTCGGCATCCACTTGGCCTATTGCCAGGCCGCCGGTCAGGACGCGAACGAACTGCCCTACGGCAACATCGTCGCGCTCAACGAGCATGCGGCAGTGCTGCACTACACCGAGCTCGGGCGCCTGCCGCCCGATCCGGTGCGCAGCTTCCTGATCGATGCGGGCGCGAGTCACGCCGGCTACGCCGCCGACATCACGCGGACCTACGCCACCGATACCGGCAGCGAGTTCCAGGCGATGATCGAAGCGGTCGACACCGCGCAGCAGGCGATGGTCGCGCAGGTGCGCGGCGGCACCGACTACAAGCAGATGCATCTCGACGCGCATCTCGCACTCGCCGGCGTGTTGCGCGACTTCGGACTGATCAAGGTGTCGCCCGAAGCCGCCCTGGCCACCGGCGTCAGCGCCGCGTTCTTCCCGCACGGCCTGGGCCACGGCATCGGCCTGCAGGTGCATGACGTGGCCGGCTTCGCGGCGTCGGAGACCGGCGGCGTCATCGCCAAGCCCGAGGGTCATCCGTTCCTGCGCCTGACCCGCGTGCTGGAGCCGGGCATGGTCGTGACCATCGAACCGGGCGTCTACATCGTCGACATGCTGCTCGAGGACCTGAAGGCGGCCGGCCACGGCGACAGCATCGACTGGGATCGCATCGAAACCTTCCGCCCCTACGGCGGCATCCGCATCGAGGACGACGTGGTCTGCACCGACGACGCGCCCGAGAACCTCACGCGCGATGCGTGGGCGGAAGAGAACGCGGCCGCCTGATCATGACGGGCGCATCGAGCGCCCGCTGACACCTGAAGCCGCAGCGCGCGCCATGCGCGCTGCGGACGGAACAGGCGCGCTCATTTGCGCGCCATGAAGTCCTCGATCTCGTCGGCCGTGCGCGCCAGACCGGTCGTCAGCACTTCATGCCCGGTCTTGGTCACCAGCACGTCGTCTTCGGTCCTGATCCCGATGCCGCGCCACTTCGCATCGACGCTGGTGTCATCGGTCGAGACGTACAGGCCGGGTTCGATGGTGAACACCATGCCCGGTTCAAGCAGACGCGACTCGCCTTCGATGCGGTAGTCACCGACGTCGTGCACGTCGAGGCCGATCCAGTGTCCCGTCTTGTGGCGATAGAACCGTCTGTAGCTCCCGTCGGCGATGTTCTTCGCCAGCTTGCCTTTCAACAGACCCAGCCGCAGCAGGCCTTCGGTCAGCGCCTCGACCGCCGCATTGTGCCCGGCCTCGTAAGCCACACCCGGACGCGCCTGCGCGAGCGCGGCCTGCTGCGCGGATTCGACGACTTCGTGCAGGGCACGCTGCGCCGGCGTGAAGCTGCCGTTGACCGGGAAGGTCCGGGTGATGTCGGCGGCATAGCCGCGGTACTCGGCACCGGCGTCGATCAGCACCAGATCGCCGTCGCGCGCCTGCGCGTTGTTGGCGCGGTAATGCAGCACGCAGGCATTGGCGCCTGCGCCGACGATGCTTTCGTAGGCGGGACTCGCGTCGTGCCGGCGGAACGCGTATTCGAGTTCTGCCTGCAGCGCGTACTCGTGGATGCCGGGACGCGCCGCGCGCATCGCCGCGGCATGCGCCTCGACGCTGATCTTCGCCGCGCGCCGCATCAGCTTGAGTTCGCCGGCATCCTTGAACAGACGCATCTCATCGAGCAGATGGCCCAATTCGAGGAATTCATGCGGCGGCTGCGCGCCGACCCGCACCTGCGCACGCACGCGGTTGAGCCAGCCGATCAGCTGCAGATCGAACTCGGTATCGCGGCCGAAGTGGTAATAGACGCGCGTGCGGCCTTCGAGCAGGCCGGGCAGGATCTCGTCGAGATCGTCGATCGGGTACGCATCGTCCATGCCCAACGCTTCGACGGCGCCTTCAGGCCCGACCCGCGGGCCGTCCCAGCCCTCGCGCTCCAGGTCGCGCTCGCGGCAGAACAGCAGCGCCTCGCCATGCTTGCGGCCCGGCACCAGCACCAGCACCGCATCGGGTTCGGCGAAGCCAGTGAGGTACCAGAGGTCGGAATCCTGCCGGTAGGCGTGATGCGTATCGCGGCTGCGCACCCGCTCGGGCGCGCTGGCCAGCACGAGGATCGCGTTGTCGCCGACCAGCCGCATCAGCTGGCGCCGACGCTTCTCGTAGGTGGCCGCGGTGATGCCGGTCGCACTCGCCATGTCAGTTCAACCGGTTGCGGTGACGCGGTCCCAATGCGGCGTCGCCATGCAGCAACAACGCGGCCACGCGCACGAACTCCTCGATCTCGGTCAGCGCGTCCTCTTCGACCGCATCGTCCTCGTCGTCGGGATCGGGCTGTGCCGCCGCCAGACGCGCTAGGTCGGCCAGCGCCTCGTTGCCTTCTTCCGACAGCGACGACCGTTCGCCTGCTGCCAGACCGAAGCCGCCGAGAAATCCGCGACACCAGTCGAACAACGCAGCGCTGCGCACCGACAACGGCTCGCCGTCCTCGGGCATCAGCAGCGCGAATGCGAAATCACGATCTTCGAGCTGGGTCGCGGTGGCCACGCGCATCCGGTCGAGCGCGCTGCCGGCCGCGGGTGCGGGCAGCGCGGCGTCGGCCAGCACCGGCGCCAACCAGGCGGCCATATCGTCGCCACCGCCCGCCAACCAGCCGCTGAGACCCCCGTGCAGTTCGCTGCCGGGCATCGCCAGTTGGAGGTGACGGATCTCGGCGTCGACTTCGGCAAGGCTGGGCAGGGTTTCGGACACGGACGGCACTCTCGGACAGGGGTGCGCCATTCTACCAATGGCCATCCTGTGACCGGGCGCACGCTTGTTGCTGGACCGCTGGCATGCCTACACTCGCGTTCGCCGACCCCGGCATGGAGCGCTGCCGCGTGATCGAACCCAGCCAGCTGCACGTGCCAGGCGCCGCGGTGTTGATCGCGTTGCTCGTGCTACTGGTGGTCATGCTGGTGCATCGGCGCAGCAGCGAACACGCCTACATTTCCGAGATCAACGAGCGCCGCGACCGGCTGAAGCTCGCCCTGTGGGCGACCGGCGAACGCTACTGGGACTACCACGTCCGCAGCGGTCAGCTGCGACGGCTGCTCGAAGACGAACCCAATGGCGATGGCCGCCTGCTCGAAGACAGCCTGCCCGTCGACGACCTCGTGCATCCCGACGACATGGCGCTCGCACGCGAAACACTGCGTCGCTATCTCGAAGGGGAATCCGGCCGCTTTCAGGCACAGGTCCGCGTGGCCGACGGCGCCGGCGGCTGGGCGTGGGTGCGGGTGCGTGGCCGCGCGGTCGAACGCGACGACGCGGGCAACGTGCTGCGCATCGCCGGCACCGCCCTCAATATCTCCGGCACGCGGGAGGCCGAACGCGAACGCCAGATCGCTGCCACCGTGTTGCGCAGCATGGGCGAAGCGGTCGCGGTGATGGATGCCGATTTCCGCTACGTCTCGGTCAATCCCGCGTTCCTGCGCATGACCGGCTACGCGGAGACCGAAGTCCTCGGACACAGCGCGTCGCTGCTGGACAGCACACAGAGCGACCGCGCGTTCTACCACCACATCCGCACGCAGGCCGGGCGCCAGGGCCAATGGAGCGGGGAACTATGGCAGCGCCGCAAGGATGGCGACGAACTGCTGACCGCGCTCGAGCTGCGCACCGTGCGCGATGCCGACGACGACAGCGTGCTGCACGTCTGCGTGTTCAACGACATCACCCAGCAGAAGCGCACCGAACAGGAGCTGCGCTACCTCGCCAACTTCGACACGCTGACCAGCCTGCCTAACCGCTCGCTGCTGTCGGAGCGCCTGTCGCGCGCGATCGTGCGCGCGCATCGCGAGGACACGCGTCTGGCGGTGCTGTTCCTGGATCTGGATCGTTTCAAGGACATCAATGATTCGCTGGGCCACGCTGCCGGCGACCGTATCCTGCGCGCGGCCGCGGTGCGTCTGCAGCAGACAGTCGGCGAGCAGCACACCGTAGCGCGGCTGGGCGGTGATGAGTTCACCGTCGTGCTGGAAGATCTCGAGAAGCCCGACGACGCCGAGCGGATCGCGCGCGAGATCATCAACGCGTTCGAGGCACCGCTGCTGCTGGACGACCGTCGCGAAGTTTCGATTTCGCCATCGATCGGCATCAGCCTGTACCCCGACCACGCCCAGGTGCCGACCGAACTGCTCAAGCAGGCCGATACCGCGATGTACCAGGCCAAGGCGGCCGGGCGCCGCACCTTCATGCGCTACAACGACAACATGGACCTTGCGGTGCGCCAGCGCGCGACGATCTCCGGCGCGCTGCGCAAGGTGCTCGACCGCGGCGAACTGCGCCTGGTGTTCCAGCCGCGCCTGTCGCTGTCGCCGCCGCGCATCACCGGTGTGGAAGCGTTGCTGCGCTGGTCGAGTCCGGAACACGGTGACATTCCGCCGGCCGAGTTCATTCCGATCGCCGAGGAAAGCGGGCTGATCCTGGAGATCGGCGAATGGGTGCTGCGCGAGGCCTGCCTGGTGCTGCAGCGCTGGCGCCAGCACGGCATGGACGACCTCAACGTCTCGGTCAACGTGTCGGTACTCCAGCTGCTGCGCGGCGATTTCGTCGGTGTGGTCGGACGCGTGCTCGACGATGTGGGGATCCCGCCGCATCTGCTCGAACTCGAACTCACCGAAAGCGTGCTGATGGCCAATGCCGAGCAGACAGCGGAACGCCTGCAGGCCTTCCGCGCGCTCGGCGTGTCGTTGGCGATCGACGATTTCGGCACCGGCTATTCGTCGCTGGCGTATCTCAAGCGGCTGCCGATCACCACGATCAAGATCGACAAGGCCTTCGTCGACGGTCTGCCGCACGACGCCGAGGACGCGGCGATCACCCCGACCATCGTCGCGATGGCGCACTCGCTGGGCCTGCGCGTGGTGGCCGAGGGCGTGGAGACCGAAGCACAGATGCGCTTCCTCGCCGAGCGCGGCTGCGACGAGATCCAGGGCTTCTGGCTCTCGCCACCGCTCGACGCGCTGCAGTGCCTGGCCTTCATGCGCAACTGGCGCCCCGACGGCCTGCTCCTCGCGCGCGACGAACCGCTGGCCGTGCTGCCTTGACCGCCACCGGCGCGCTGCCTATGGTGCGGCAATGACCAAACCCGACGTCATCGCCGAACTGCAGAGACTGACGTCGCGCCTCGACGCGCTGATCGAACGTGTCCGCATCCTCAGCGACGAGAACCGCAGCCTGCGCCAGCAGCAGGAATCCATCGTCGGCGAACGCGCCCAGTTGCTGTCGAAGAACGAGCAGGCACGCTCACGGGTCGAGGCGATGATCGCGCGGCTCAAGTCCCTGGAGCAGCACACATGAGTGCGACCGAAGCCGTCAGCGTGCGCGTGCTGGACCGCGAGTACACCGTGGGCGTCACCCCGGACGAGCGCGACAGTCTGATGGCCGCGGCCAAGCTGCTCGATACGCGGATGCGCGAAATCCGCGGCGCCAACCGCATGGCCGCGGTCGATCGCATCGCGATCCTCGCGGCGCTGAATCTCGCGCACGAACTGCAGTTGCTCGGCGACGGCCAGTCGCACGGCTCACGCGAAGTCTTCGACTCGGTGGCGGCGCTGCACCGCAAGCTCGACGTGCTCGACTTCGAACAGCGCTGAGAACCTGTTCAAGGTCCGTCGCGAGCGCCGCCAGATGGCGCGTGGTGGAGCGCAGGAAGCGCAGCGTACGGGTGGTACGTGAGCATTCCGAGCACCGCACGCGCGCCAGCTGACAAGCGCAGCAGGACATCGAACAGGTTCTGAGCCGTGCGCGTCTTCGCGACGCCTCCACGCAACTGAATCCCCGCCGCCGCCCGTCACGTCGCGACCGACGAACGGAACACGTGCTGCGGATCGATTGGCTATACTGCACCTGCGTTCTCTGCCGTGTTCGACAGCGTGCAAAACATTCGCCTTGTCCCTTAATAACGACACCGGGGACGTCAGGAAACCGGGAGTGCCAGTCCGCCCCCGAGCGGAAAGCCCAAAGGAATCCCAGCGTTCCCACTTGAACCCCGGGTTCAAGGTCGTTTCGCCTGCATCGGCATCGGCGGAGAACGTATTTTTTTGAGCCTGCCCGCCGCGTCGTCGGCACTTCCGACGACGAGCCCCGGCCGCATGATCGACCGCCCCGCCCTCCGCCGACGCCTGCGCGACCAGCGCCGTGCCCTGCCTGCGCCCGCGCGCATCGCCGCCGCTGAAGGCCTCGCGACGCAACTGTTCGCACTGCCCGCGTTGCCCGAATCCGGCTACGTCGCTGGCTACTGGGCCAGCGATGGCGAGATCGGTCTCCACGTCTTCCAGATGCGCCTGCCCGCCGGGCTGATCTACTGCCTGCCTGTGCTGCACGACGAAGTGCTGCGCTTCGCGCCCTGGCGCGCTGGCGATCCGCTGGTCACCAACCGCTACGGCATTCCCGAACCCGACATCGAACCGGCCTCCGCGCTCGACGCGAGCGCGATGGCGCTTGTCGTGACGCCGCTCGTCGGCTTCGACGCGCGCGGCCACCGGCTCGGCATGGGCGGCGGCTGGTATGACCGCAGTTTCGAATTCCGTCGCGCGCAGGCCGCGCCGCCGCTGCTCGTGGGCGCCGCGTTCGCGCTGCAGCAGGTCGAGGCGCTCGACGCCGCGGATTGGGATGTGCCGCTCGATGCGATCTGCACCGAATCGAATACGCTCCACCCGCCCACTGCTGCCTGACCGAGACGCGATGAGCACCCGCAAGCGCTACTGGCTGATGAAGTCCGAGCCCGAGGACTTCTCGATCGACGACCTGGCCCGCGTCGGCACCGAGCCCTGGACGGGCGTGCGCAACTACCAGGCGCGCAACTTCATGCGCGACGGCATGCGCGTTGGCGACGGCGTGCTGTTCTATCACTCGAACACCGACGTGCCCGGCATCTATGGCATCGCCGAGGTTGCGTCGACGGCGTATCCCGATCCCAGCCAGTTCAAGAAGTCCTCGAAGTACTTCGACGAGAAGGCTACCGAAGAGACGCCGCGCTGGTTCCTCGTCGATGTCGGCTATGTGCGCACGCTCGCCCACCCCATTTCGCTGGCGGAAATTCGCGAGCACAGCGCCGCACTCGGCGAAGAATTCGCGCTGATCCGCAAGGGCGCGCGCCTGTCGGTGCTGCCGGTCACGTCCGCGCAGTGGAAAGTGCTGTTGTCCCTGGAGAAGAAGCGATGAGCGAAGGCAAGCGCCTGGCCGCCGAAAAGGCGATCGAGTACGTGGAAGACCGAATGATCGTTGGCGTCGGCACCGGCTCGACGGTCGCTTACTTCATCGACGCGCTGGCGCGCATCAAGCACCGGATCGACGGCGCGGTCTCCAGCTCGAACCAGAGCACCGAGCGCCTGCGCAGTCACGGCATCGACGTGCTCGACCTCAACGCGACCGGTCCGCTGGCGCTTTACGTCGATGGCGCCGACGAGTGCGATCCGGGCAAACACCTGATCAAGGGCGGCGGCGCCGCCCTGACGCGCGAGAAGATCATCGCCGAGGCGAGCCAGCAGTTCATCTGCATCATCGATCCGGCGAAGCAGGTCCCGGTGCTGGGCGCGTTTCCGCTGCCGGTCGAAGTGATTCCGATGGCGCGCAGCCTCGTGGCCCGCACCATCCTGGAGACGACCGGCGGCCAACCGGTCTGGCGCGAAAGCGTGAGGACCGACAACGGCAACTGGGTGCTCGACATCCATGGCCTGTCGATTACCGACCCGGTGGCGCTGGAAGCGAAGCTCAACCAGATTCCGGGCGTGGTCAGCGTCGGTCTGTTCGCACGCCGCAAGGCGGACGTGGTGATCGTGGGCACGGCGACGCCGACGGTGCTCTGAAACGCGCATCCGCACGGCCGCATCGCCCAAAAAAAAGCCCGCCTTCCGGCGGGCTTTTTTACTGTGCGCAGCCTCGACTCATTCGACGTCGAGGAAGCTCCGCAGCTGTTCGCTACGCGAGGGATGACGCAGCTTGCGCAGCGCCTTCGCCTCGATCTGGCGGATCCGCTCGCGGGTGACGTCGAACTGCTTGCCGACTTCCTCGAGGGTGTGATCGGTGTTCATGTCGATGCCGAAACGCATGCGCAGCACCTTGGCCTCGCGCGGGGTCAGGCCGGCGAGCACGTCGCGGACCGTCTCCATGAGGTTGGTGTTAGTGGTTGCGTCGATCGGGGACTCCACATTGGTGTCCTCGATGAAGTCGCCCAGATGCGAGTCCTCGTCGTCGCCGATCGGCGTCTCCATGGAGATCGGTTCCTTCGCGATCTTCATCACCTTCCGGATCTTGTCTTCCGGCATGTCCATTTCCTTGGCCAGCTCCTCCGGCGTGGCCTCGCGGCCGTACTGCTGGAGCATCTGGCGGGAAATGCGGTTGAGCTTGTTGATCGTCTCGATCATGTGCACGGGAATACGGATCGTGCGCGCCTGGTCGGCGATCGAACGCGTGATCGCCTGGCGGATCCACCATGTGGCGTAGGTCGAGAACTTGAAGCCGCGACGGTGCTCGAACTTGTCGACCGCCTTCATCAGGCCGATGTTGCCTTCCTGGATGAGATCGAGGAACTGCAGGCCGCGATTGGTGTACTTCTTGGCGATCGAGATCACCAGGCGCAGGTTGGCCTCGACCATTTCCTTCTTGGCCTTGCGGGCCTTGGCCTCGCCGTAGGCCATCGCGCGGTTGATCTCCTTGAGATCACCCAGGGTCACGCCCATCGCCTTCTCGATCGCGAGCGTGGCTTCCTGCTCGGCGACGATCTGGTCGCGCACATCCTTCAGGCCGGACGACCACTTCTGCTTGCGCTTGATCATCTCGTCCGCCCAGCCCGTATTGGTCTGGTTGCCGTCCCATGCGCGGATGAAATCCTTGCGCGGCATCTTGGCGACGCGGGTCGACAGGTCGAGGATGCGACGCTCGTGGTCCTTCAGTTCGGACACGACCTCGCGCAGCTTGCGGACCAGCAGGTCGGTTAGCGGCAGCGGCAGCTTGAACGTCATGAAGACGTCGGCCATCTCGGCGCGCAGCTTGATCGACGCCTTCGCCGTCGCACCGTTCTTGGCGTACGACTTCTGGAACTTGTTGAACAGGTCCGCCATCAGGTCCATGCGACGCAGGACTTCCTCCGGATCGGGACCGGTCGGGCCGGTGCTCTCTTCCTCGTCGGACGAATCGACAGATTCTTCCTCGTCGGTCTCGGCCTCTTCCTCGGCCTCGACCACGGCCGGCGCATTGCCCGACGCCGCTTCTTCCTCGGCCGCCAGCTCTTCGAGCAGCTGGTCGTTGAAGCCGGCCACGACTTCCGCCAGGCGCTTCTTGCCGCCCTTGTGCAGTTCGTATTCTTCGAGCAGCAGCTGGACCGACCACGGGAAGCTGGCCACCGAGGCCATCATCTGGTTGAGGCCTTCCTCGATGCGCTTGGCGATGGCGATTTCGCCTTCGCGGGTCAGCAGCTCGACCGTGCCCATCTCACGCATGTACATGCGCACCGGGTCTGTGGTGCGACCACCTTCGGTATCGAGCGAAGTCAGCGCAGCCGCGGCTTCTTCCGCAGCGGTCTCGTCGACTTCGCGGTTACCGCTGGATTCGCCGGCCAGCAGCAGCGTTTCCGCATCGGGCGCCACTTCATGGACAGCAATGCCCATGCCGTTGATCATGCCGATGATGTCTTCGATCTGCTCCGGATCGACCATGTCGTCGGGCAGGTGATCGTTGACTTCGGCATAGGTCAGATAGCCCTGCTCCAAGCCCTTGCTGATCAGGATCTTGATGTCGGACTGCTGGGCGGGACGTTCATTCGCCATGTGGCGCACCGTCTGAAAAGTGAACCCGTAATTGTACCACCTGCGAGGCCGGGATCATGCCCTGAGCAGGAAGGTGACCGGGCCATCGTTGACCAGGCTGACCTCCATATGGGCACCGAACCGGCCGGTTTCCACCCCCGGGTGACGCGACCTGCACGCGGCGACCAGCCGGTCGAAGATCCGTTCAGCCGCATCGGGCGGCGCCGCGGTGCTGAAGCCGGGCCGGTTGCCCGAACGGGTGTCCGCCGCGAGGGTGAACTGGCTGACCAGCAGCAGACCGCCGCCGGTCTGCGCCAGCGACAGGTTCATACGGCCGGCGTCGTCGGAGAACACCCGGTAGGCGAACAGGCGCTCGGCCATGCGTTCGACCTGGGCCTCGCCGTCGCCGGGCTCGATCCCGACCAGCGCCAGCAGACCGGGACCGGTCTGGCCGATGACCGCGCCGTCGACGCGGACGGCGGCTTCGCTGACGCGCTGGATCAGGGCGAGCATGGCAGACCCACTCGGCGAGCGCGCTTCAGGCCCTCCCCTGCGTGCGGGGGAGGGTTGGGTGGGGGCAGCCCGTCAGACTGGGCGGAAACCTGAAACAAGCGCCACAGCATCAATTGCAGATTATTCGTCCGAGACCGGACCCGATGCCCCCATCCACCCCTTCCCCCGCATGCGGGGGAAGGGGTGAGAAACCGCAACTCGTCTATGAATGCACTCACCCTTCATACCGGTTACTGATCGGATACCGGCGCTCCCGCCCGAACGCACGTCGCGAGATCTTCGGACCCGGCGCGGCCTGGTGGCGCTTCCATTCGCTGATGCGCACCAGCCGGAGCACGCGGTCCACCGTGGCCGCGTCGAAGCCCGCGGCAACGATCTCGTCGCGCGACTCTTCCTGATCGACGTAGCGGCGCAGGATCGCGTCGAGCACGTCGTAGGGCGGCAGCGAATCCTGGTCGAGCTGGTTGTCGCGCAGCTCGGCCGAGGGCGGCCGCGCGATCACCGCGGGCGGAATCACCGGCGCGCCGCCGACCGTGTTGCGCCACTTCGACAGGCCGAAGACTTCGGTCTTGTAGAGATCCTTGATCGGCGCGTAGCCGCCGCACATGTCGCCATAGATCGTCGCGTAGCCCACCGCGTATTCGCTCTTGTTGCCTGTGGTGAGCACCAGGCCGCCGTGCTTGTTCGACAGCGCCATCATGATCGCGCCGCGGGTGCGCGACTGCAGGTTCTCCTCGGCGATGTCGACGTCCTTGCCCTCGAAGACGTCGGACAGCGTGTCGAGAAATCCCTGGAACGGTGGCTCGATCGGAATGGTGAGCATGCGCACGCCGAGCGCCTCGCACTGCTCGGCGGCCAGATCATTGCTGAGTCCGGCGGTGAAGCGCGAGGGCATGCGCACCGCAGTGACGTTCTCCGCACCCAGCGCATCGACGGCCATCGCCAGTACCGCCGACGAATCGATGCCACCCGACAGCCCCACCCACGCCTTCGAAAACCCGTTCTTGCCGCAGTAGTCGCGCGTGCCGCGGACCACCGCGCGCCAGGCCAGCGCGTCGATGCTCTCGTCGCCATCGTCGATCCAGACCACCGGCGAAAAGGCCCGCTTTTCGGGGTCGAAATCCACGACCAGCCACTGGTCTTCGAACGCGATCGCCGCGGGATGCACGGTGCCATCGGCATCGGCCACGACCGAGGCACCATCGAACACCAGCGCATCCTGTCCACCGACGACATTGACGTACGCCAGCGCCACGCCGCTCTCGCGGGTGCGCTCGGCCAGCAGCGCATCGCGCTGGCGATGCTTGCCGCGCTCGTAGGGCGATGCGTTCGGTACCACGACGACGGCTGCGCCGGCAGCCGCGGTGTCGGCCAACGGCTCGGGAAACCAGAGATCCTCGCAGACGAGTACGCCGACCGGCACACCGCCGACATCGACGACGCAGGGCGCGCCGTCGGGATCGACATGGAAGTAGCGACGCTCGTCGAACACGTTGTAGTTCGGCAGCTCGCGCTTGCGGTACGTACGCTCTAGCTTGCCGTCGCGCAGCACGCTGGCCGAGTTGTAGAGCACGCTGCCCGCCGATTCGGGCCAGCCGACGACGGCGACGATGCCGCGCACGTCCTTGGCGATCTGCATCAGCGCCGCCTCGCAGTCGATCAGGAACGAGGGCCGCATCAGCAGATCCTCGGGCGGATAGCCGCTGATCGCGAGCTCCGGGAACACCACGACATGCGCGCCGAACTCGTCGCGCGCCGCCGCGATCATCTCCGCGATGCGTTCGGCATTGCGGCCGACATCGCCGACCGGAAAGTCGAACTGGGCGAGTGCGATACGCAGGGGGTCGGTCATGTCGGCAGGCACGCGGTCGGGGGCGCCCATCATAGCGGCCGCGATCACAGGGACCGCGGGCGCACGCGCGCATGTGCAGCGCGCGGCGATGAGATCACGCCACAAAAAAAGGCCGCCCGGAGGCGGCCTTTCGAATCACGCGAAAAGCGCGATTACTTCACGAGCGCAGCGATCGCTTCGCCCAGGTCGCCCGGCGAACGGACGGTCTTCACCCCGGCCGCTTCCATCGCCTTGAACTTGCCTTCCGCCGTGCCCGAACCGCCCGAGGCGATCGCACCGGCGTGGCCCATGCGCTTGCCCGGAGGGGCCGACGCGCCGGCGATGAAGCCGACGACCGGCTTCTTGACGTGCGCCTTGATGTACTCGGCGCCCGCTTCCTCGGCGTCGCCGCCGATTTCGCCGACCATGATGATGCCCAGCGTCTGCGGATCTTCGTTGAACAGCTTGAGGCAGTCGACGAAGTTCAGGCCGTTGATCGGATCGCCGCCGATACCGATGACGGTCGACTGGCCGAGGCCCGCCGCAGTGGTCTGCTTGACCGCTTCATAGGTCAGCGTGCCCGAACGCGACACGATGCCGATCTTGCCCGGCATGTGGATGTGGCCCGGCATGATGCCGATCTTGCACTCGCCCGGCGTGATCACGCCCGGGCAGTTCGGACCGACCAGAGTCACGTCCGGGTGCGACTTCAGCACGTTCTTGACGCGCAGCATGTCGAGCACCGGAATGCCTTCGGTGATGCAGACGATGACCTTGATGCCGGCCGCAGCGGCTTCGAGGATCGCGTCAGCCGCGAACGGCGGCGGCACGTAGATCACCGAGGCGTCGGCGCCGGTGGCGTCAACCGCTTCGCGCACGGTGTTGAACACCGGCAGGTTGATGTGCTTGGTGCCACCCTTGCCCGGCGTGACGCCGCCGACGACCTGGGTGCCGTATTCCACCATCTGGGTGGCGTGGAAGGTGCCCTGCTGGCCGGTGAAGCCCTGCACGATCACCTTGGTGTTCTTGTTGATCAAAACGCTCATGGAATGGTCCTGTTGAGCCCCTCTCCCCTTGGGAGAGGGGTTGGGGTGAGGGCTGCCTGGGTGCAAGCGCCCTCATCCGCCCTTCGGGCACCTTCTCCCGGAGGAAGAAGGGAAGGAAATAGATTCGTTCGGAATCAGGCGGCAGCCGCAACGGCCTTCTTGGCACCGTCGTTGATGTCGTCGGCTGCAGTGATCGCCAGACCCGAATCGGCCAGCAGCTGCTTGCCTGCTTCGACGTTCGTGCCTTCGAGGCGCACGATCACCGGCACCTTGACGTCCACTTCCTTGACCGCGGCGATGATGCCTTCGGCGATCATGTCGCAGCGGACGATGCCGCCGAAGATGTTGACGAAGATCGCCTTCACCTTGTCGCTCGACAGGATCAGCTTGAACGCTTCGGTCACGCGCTCCTTGGTCGCGCCGCCGCCGACGTCGAGGAAGTTCGCCGGCGAACCGCCGTTGAGTGCGATCACGTCCATCGTCGCCATGGCCAGGCCTGCGCCGTTGACCATGCAGCCGATGTTGCCGTCCATGGTCACGTAGTTCAGGTCGTACTGGCTGGCGCGCGCCTCGGCCTCGTCTTCCTGCGTAGCGTCACGCATCGCCGCCAGATCCTTGTGACGGAACGCGGCGTTGTCGTCGGAGTCGACCTTGCCGTCGAGGGCGTACAGGTCGCCGTTGTCGAGGATCGCCAGCGGGTTGAGTTCGACCAGCGCCAGGTCCTTCTCGTTGAACAGGGTGTACAGGCCGCCCATGATCTTGGCGAGCTGGTTGGCCTGCTTCGCGGTCAGACCGATCTTGAAGCCGATCTCGCGGCCCTGGTAGGGCTGGAAGCCTTCCACGAAGCTGACGTTGAGGCTCTCGATCTTCTCGGGCGTCTCGGCAGCCACCTGCTCGATGTCCACGCCACCCTCGCTCGAGACGATATAGGTGATGGATTGCGTGCCGCGGTCGACCAGCACCGACAGATACAGTTCCTTGGCAATCTCACCGGCTTCGGTGACCAGCACCAGATTGACCGGCAGTTCAACGCCAGCGGTCTGGTAGGTGGCCATCTTCGTGCCGAGCATCTTGGCCGCAGCGGCCTTCACGTCGTCGGTGGTCTTGCAGAACTTCACGCCGCCGGCCTTGCCGCGGCCACCCGCATGGATCTGGGCCTTGACCATCCAGGGGCCTTTGCCCAGGGCGTTCGCTGCTTCGACTGCTTCGTCGGCGGTGGACGCGATGCGTCCTGCCGGCACGGGGATGCCGTATTCGGCAAACAACTGCTTCGCCTGGTATTCGTGGAAGTTCATGTGGGGTCCGTACGGAGGAGGAAATGACACCGGTCGGCGGGCGGCGCGGGACGCTCGGCGGGCCAACGGGGTCCGCTATTCTCGCCCATGCGGCGGCGGCGGGCAAAACCACCCCGCCCGGCCACACAGGACGGCCGCCTATACTCGGCTGTCCGGCTCCGATGGAACGTGTCCGTGCCCCTGCTTGCAGCCTCTTCGCTCACCCCGTCGCTGTTGCAGCGCGAACTCTCGCTGTTCGCGCTGTACCGGGTGCTGGAAGCCGCCCTGCTGGCGCTGCTGGTGTTCAGCCCCTGGGGCGCGACGCTCGGCGAGGTGACCGATACGCCGGTCGCGATCTCGGTCGGCATCGGCTATCTGATTGCCTCCGTCGGTCTGCTGCTGCACGCCCGACGCGCCAAAGCCGACTTCCCCAACCATGCGGTTGTGGGCGTTGTTGTCGACATCGTGGTCGCCACGCTGATCACCCACGCGATTCCCGAAGTCGCGCCCGGCATCGCGATGCTGCTGCTGTTCAACATCGGTGCCGCATCGCTGTTCGTCACCCTGCGCACCAGCATCCTGATCGCGGTGGTTGCCTCGCTGGCGCTGCTCGCCGAGCGCCTGGTCGGTCTGTTCGGCACCGGCACCTTCGACCGCCCCTTCGCCGAAATGCTGATGTTCGGCCTGGGCTTTTTCGCCGCCGCCTCGCTGACCCGGCAGCTGGGCAAGCAGGTCCGCGACACGCAGGAACTGGCCGACCGCCGCGGCGCCGAAGCCGCGAACCTGGCCGAGATCAACGAACTGATCATCCGCCGCATGCAGACTGGCGTGCTGCTGGTCGACGGCACCGGCCACATCCGCCTGACCAACGAAGCCGCCACGCTGCTGATCGGCGACACCGAGACACCCGGCGAGGATGGCCTGCACGGCCGCACGCTGGGCCACCTCGCGCCGCCACTGGCGATGCGCCTGGCCGAATGGCTACGCAGCGGCAGCGTCGACAGCGCCCCGCTGACCCTGCGCGAACACACCGACGTGATGCCGCGCTTCGTGCGCCTGCTCGCCGAGAGCGACAGCACGCTCGTGTTTCTCGACGACACCTCGCTGGTCTCGCGCCGCGCCGAATCGCTGACCCTCGCCACGATGGGACGCTTCTCGGCCAGCCTCGCGCATGAGATCCGCAATCCACTCGCGGCGATCAGTTACGCCACCCAGCTGATGGAAGAGTCAGACCAGATCGGCGAGGCCGATCGCCGCCTGCTGCAGATCATCCACCAGCAGTGCGTGCGTACGAACGGCATCGTCGAAAGCGTGCTCGGCCTCGCTCGCCGCGAACGTGCCCGACCCGAACACGTCGATCTCGTCGCTGCCGCGCATGCGTTCGTGCAGGACTACCGGATGATCGTCACCGAAGAAAACGCCGAACTGAAGGTCAGCTGCGACCAGCCCACGCTGCGCGCGATCTTCGACCCGCGCCACCTGCAGCAGGTGCTGACCGCACTGGTCAACAACGCCGTCCGCTACGGCCGCATGCCCGGCGAACCGGCGCGCATCACCCTGCGTCTCGAACAGGCCGGCGAGTGCCCCACCCTCAGCGTCCTCGACCGCGGCCCCGGCATTCCGGACGCCGTGTCCGCCCAGCTGTTCCGCCCGTTCTTCACCACCTCGGAAAGCGGCACTGGCCTGGGTCTCTACATCGGCCATGAGCTGTGCCGGGCGAACGAAGCGCATCTCGAATACGTCGCCGTCCCCGGCGGCGGCGCGTGCTTTCGCGTCACGCTGGCAGCGCGGCAGACGTTGTTGCGAAACTAGTTCGCAGCGCTCCCTCACTCGCGGCAGCAAGGTCATCGACGCCGTCGTAGCTTGTGCCGATCTGTTTTTTCTCTAGCCAACTCCCCCGCTCGTCATCCCAGCGGCTCTCAACAGACGCATGTCTGGTCACGCTGGGATCCATGTTCGCGGCGAAGAAGAGAGATGCAGACGAGCCATCGATCGGGCCGAAAAAAACTGTTGCCCCAGCGCAGGCCGGGGCCCAACGACTTGTTTCGGCGGCAGACCTTACCTCCAGCGCCTCGCGTTTCTTTCTCGCGAACCACTCCCGCGAGCACGGAAAATTCAATGTCTCCAAACCACTGAATGCCAGGGACTGGATTCCCGCCTGCAGGAATGGCGAGCCAAGCGCAGTTGTCCAGTGCGTCTCGGGTAATCGGGGACCCTCCAGCGCCAGGCGCTGAATCAGAATTACCCCAGCACCCGCCGGGGTAACGGTCTTGCAGACAGTCCGATCCCGTTCTCAGACACGACCGCCTCGGCTCCGAAGCCTCCGCCCGTCTACCGCGCAATTTTCCGGACGCCGGGATCCGCCCGATATCGGCCTCCGTCCACCCGCCACCGTGACCCGCGTCACCCGCGCGCGCCTCGTCACTTTTGACAGAATCTGTCACTATGCGTCACACCTCAGTTCCATTTGTGTGGCGATTCAATGAGTGAAACTCGCAGCGTCCTGATCGTCGATGACGAACACGATATTCGTGAACTGCTGGTGCTCACTCTCAGCCGGATGGGGCTGCGTACTGAAACCGCGCCCACCCTCGCCGCCGCCCGCGAACTGCTGGCCTCCGCGGCTTACGATCTCTGCCTGACCGACATGCGCCTGCCAGACGGCTCGGGCCTAGAACTCGTCGGCGAAATCAGCACCCGCTACCCCGGCATGCCGGTTGCGATGATCACCGCCTACGGCAATGTCGAAGCTGCGGTCGAAGCCCTGAAAGTCGGCGCCTTTGATTTCGTCAGCAAGCCGGTCGACATCCATGTGCTCCGCGGCCTGGTCCGCCAGGCGCTGGAACTCGGTGAGCGCGCCAAGCGCACCACTGAGGAGCAGAGCAGCCGCCTGCTCGGCACGTCCGACGTCATGGTTACGCTCCGCAATACGATCGCCAAGGTCGCCCGCAGCCAGGCCCCGGTCTTTATCCAGGGCGAATCAGGCACGGGCAAGGAACTGGTCGCCCGCACCATCCACGCTCAGGGCGCGCGCGCAAACGGACCGTTCGTGCCGGTCAACTGCGGCGCCATCCCGACCGAACTGATGGAGAGCGAGTTCTTCGGACACAAGAAAGGCAGCTTCACCGGCGCGCACAGCGACAAGCCGGGCCTGTTCCAGGCCGCCGACGGCGGCACCCTGTTTCTTGACGAGATTGCCGAGCTTCCGCTGCCGATGCAGGTCAAGCTCCTGCGCGCGATCCAGGAGAAGTCGATCCGCCCGGTCGGCGCCGCCGCCGAAATCCAGGTCGACGTGCGCATCCTCTCGGCCACGCACAAGGATCTGTCGCAACTGGTCAACGACGGCCGCTTCCGCCACGACCTTTATTACCGTATCAACGTCATCGGTCTGAACGTCCCCGCGCTCCGCGAGCGCACCGGTGACCTGCCGCTGTTGTCGGACGCCATCCTGCGTCGCCTCGCCCAGGCCATGCATCGCGCCGCCCCCACGCTCGCACCGGATGCCGTCGCCGCACTCGAAACCTACGGCTTCGCCGGCAACGTCCGCGAACTCGAGAACATTCTCGAACGCGCACTGGCGATGGCCGACGAAGACCACATCACCGCTGCCGATCTGCACCTGCCGACAGCACGCAGCACCCAGCAGGCCGCGCAGCCCCAGCCCGCTTCGCCTTACGCCACCGGTGTCCACCAGGCGCTTCCGCAAAGCCCCGGCCAGCCTCGCGATCCGCGCACCGTCAGCCCCTACGAGACCTCCGGCACTGCCTTGCCGTCCTTCATCGAGGACATCGAGCGCGCTGCCATCCAGCAGTCGCTGCAGGAAAACCGCTACAACAAGACCAAGACCGCGGCGGCGCTGGGCATTACCTTTCGAGCGCTGCGCTACAAGCTGAAGAAGCTCGGGATCGACTGATCCTTCCGCAGGCTTGCACTGACACGCGTGATCCCTTTGGCCTGAGTTCCTGACACTGTCGAGCCTGACTGGCTCCAACGCCTCGCGTGTGGCGAATTCCAGAACCGCCCACTTGATCCGGACGTCATGCGTCACCTTGTGACGCTGCTGCGCACCATTCGCGCCCGCACGCGGCCTTTGAAGCGTGAGCGCATCGATATTCCAGCGCTGAAGAAGTTGGCACGCCTCGTGCGTTATCCCAAGCGCACGTGCAGGTCGCACGGCTGCCCACGGATCGGCACCAGCCGGCCACGCGGCACGTGAACAATCCACTCCTAGGGGATACACCATGAAGAAGATGCAAAAGGGCTTTACCCTGATCGAACTGATGATCGTTGTTGCGATCATCGCTATCCTGGCCGCGATTGCGCTGCCGGCTTACCAGGACTACGTGGCCCGCTCGCAGGTCTCGGAAGCGATGAGCTTGACCTCGGGCGCCAAGACTGCCGTGGCTGAGTTCTACGCCGACAAGGGCACTTGGCCGGCAACCAACGCCGTGGCGGGTCTTGCCACGAACGGCGCCAGCATCAGCGGCAAATACGTCCGCAGTGTCGCGCTGTCCACCGGTGGCAACATCACTGCGACGATGAAGGCTGTGGGCTCGGTGAGCCAGAAGGTTGCCGGCGGCACTTTCATCCTCGTTCCGACGGATGCGGGCGGCAGCGTCACTTGGACCTGCAACACCGGCAGCATCAACGACAAGTACCTGCCCAGCTCCTGCCGTTAATTGTTGGATCCAGTTCCAGAAGGGCCGCCTCGCGCGGCCTTTTTTTTGCAAGAGACCAGCGATGCATCGAACAGTAGTCAGGAATGTCGCCACAACCCTCTGCCTGCTGGGCATCGTGACTGCCGTGTTCTGGCCCGGACTCTCCGGCGGATTCATCTTCGACGACTACCCGAATCTGGTCTTGGACGCCGATTGGCGCGTCACTTCGCTCGATCCCGATCAATGGCGCCGTGCGATCTTCCTCGGAATTTCGAGCGATGCCGGTCGACCGCTCGCGATGTTCACGTTTGCGCTCAATCATTACTTTACGGGCGCATACATTTTCCCACTAAAGCTGACGGGGTTGATCCTGCATGCAGTCAATGTCGCCCTTCTCTTCGCATTATTAACCAAGCTGTTCGGGATACGGCCGCTTCCTGGCGGAGGGGGCACCCAGTTCGGCCCTTACGCCGCAGCGCTCACCAGCCTTGCCTGGGCAGTACATCCGCTGCAGGCGTCAACCGTCCTCTACATCATCCAGCGCATGGAGGTCGGTGCGCATACCGGAGTTCTGGCTGCCCTCCTATTCTACGTGATGGGCCGGATAAAGCTCACTGAATACCGTCGCTGCTGGCCATGGTTCGCGGGTAGTGTGCTTTCGATGATGATCGGAATGGGATTCAAGGAGAGCGCACTCCTGACACCTGGATACGCCCTGATCCTCGAACTGTTCGTCTTCAGATTTCGCGGCGCCAACTTCAAGCTCTGCAAGCCCCTGGTCTTCATCTATGTCGCCGGCACGATTGTCGGGGCCGTTTACTATTTTGCCCGCATCCTTCCGTCCGCGCTCGAAGTCTCCGCGTACGCATCACGCGATTTCAATCTGCACGAAAGGCTCCTTACGCAGGTTCCAGTGCTCGCCATGTACATGCTGCAGATCGTCCTGCCTTCTCCCGACAGGCTCCTCTTCTACTACGACAACTTTCCCATCGCCCACAGCCTGCTGCATCCGCGCTCGACGATGATCGCATTGGTGTCGCTTGTCGCTGTAGTGGCCGCCGCCGCCGTAACCCGCAACAGATGGCCGCTCATCGTTGTTGGAATCGGCTGGTTCCTTGTATCCCACGCCTTGACCAGCAACGTCATTCCGCTCGAGCTCGCCTTCGAACACCGGAACTACTTCGGACTGCTCGGAATCATCATCGCAGCCGCCCAAGTGCTTGCGCTGATCACCCATAACATCGCGCTCGAACTTCGACGCGTTATCGCTGGTGCGCTCGTCACACTGCTGCTGTTCTACGGAGTGCTCCAGGCGAACACATGGAGTGACCCGCTCAGACTATCAATGTCGCTCAGCACGCGGAATCCGACGTCGGTGCGTGCCGCCTACCAACTCAGCACAAGCATGCTCGACGCTTCTAGGCAGGATCCGCAGTCACCGCTACGAGACCTCGCTGTACAGGAACTGAAGAGAGCGAGCGCGCTTCCGTCAACGTCAGTTCTGCCTGAGCAGGCGTTGATCATATTAACTTCGTCGGACCAGAAACCAGTGCCTGTCGGGGTCTGGGGCAGGTTCCGAGAGAAGCTGGCGATGAAACAAGCGGGTGCGGAGACGGTGAATGCCCTCTACGGAATATTGGAGTGCCGTATCCGCGGTCAATGTGCAATCGACGATCAGGAAATCTTCGATACGTTTATCGTCGCTCTCCGCCACAACCCCAATTCTGCAGTCGTGCACTCCCTCTATTCGATCGTGGCCTGGAACATCATGGCCGACAAAGCACTCGCCATCGATATGATGCGTGAAGCGGTGCGCCTCTCACCAAGAGAACTCCAGTACAAGGCCAACCTGCGTGATTATCTTCGTGCTTCTGGATCCACCGGCGTCGAGGTCGATAGTCTTCAGAATGCGATCGAAGCCGGTGACGAGTTCGGGGTCTATTCTGAGTCAGGTCAACCAATACTTCCCGTAAGACAAGGAAGTTCTTCTGTGCGCGACTAGCCTGATCGGCTAGAAATGCGTGGGTCCGGCCACGCGGATCTAAGCGTGCGGCGAGATCCGGTCCACAACCGACGCGCACCTCGCGGCAAACAGCGCTTAAATGTGACGCATGACAAAGCGATACACATCCGGCCCGAAGCGACCCGACTGTCGGCATCTCGCCGATGCCCTCGCACTGGTGAAGTTCTTGCTTCCTCAGCTAGACGCCACGAATGGTCGGAGGGCACAGGTTGGGGCGAACTATAGCGCCGCGTGCCGTCTCGACGCCTCGGAGCAATCGGAGTTGCTCAGGTCATCCCCGCTGAACGCGAGGGCCTGCATTGAACGGTGGCATGCCGCCGGGGAAAAGAGCACGTGCGCAGGATGCGGGGATTCTCCCTGATCGCGCTGATCATCGTCGCGGCGATAATCGCGCTACTGGCATCCATTGCGCTGCCGGCCTATCACGATTACGTGGCGCGCGCTCAGGTGGCGGAGGGTTACTCCTTGGCCAGCGATGCACGCATAGCCGTTGACGTGTACCACGCGGAGCGCGAAGGCTTCCTAATTGGCAACGAGGACGCCGGCTTGGCTAGTCCAGTATCCATCATGGGTCGATACGTGACTCCGATAGACCTGCACGAGAACGGTGTAATCGAAGTCGAGTTCGGCAATCAGGCGAGCAGCCGGATCAGCGGCGCCAAGCTGGCTTTGACGATGGTGGACGAAGGCGGAAGCCTTCACTGGAACTGCTCGGGGCTCGATGGGAGATACTTGCCGCCCGCCTGCCGTTGACTGCACGCCTTGCCCGTCGACCGAATCCTCCGTCCAACGTTCGTGTCGACCCGCGAAGCCTTGACGGCTGAGCATTATGGGCGCGTTTCCGGCGAGCGCGTGCCGTGAGCCTCGGCGGCGCACTCGCACGCACTACCGTGCAGACAATCGGCACTCTGCTGCTTCGACTCGTGCTTCTTGCATCCACGTTGCTCGTGCTGACGCGTCTTCTGGAACCTGCTGAATTCGGCGCGTTCTCGGGCGTCGCCGCCATCGCCATCATGGCGGGCGCGCTTGCAACGCTCGGGACGCACCTCGTTGTGATGCGCGACAACGCGGTCGATGCGCGACTGGGCGCCATCGCCCTTCGCTACGCGACAACGGCCACATTGGTGGGCACTGTGGCGATGCTCGCCGTTTTTCTCGCCGTCGCGCTGCTGGCGTTGCCCCCGTCGCGGGTGCCGCTCATGGCGGTGGTCGCGATCGGCCTCGCCGACGTCGTGTTGCAACCTTTCCTCGCGCTCGCGTCGGCGCGCATTCTGGGTAAAGGGCGCGTCGCGGGTTCGCAGCTGCTCGTATCGCTGCCGCTGGGCCTTCGACTCGCTGCGGCGCTCGCGCTGTGGTGGGCAGAGCCGGACGATGCACTGGTCACTTACTGCGTGGCTTACACCTTGGCGAGTATCGCTGCGCTGCTGCTGGCTTGCCTGTTCGTTCGCAACGTGCTGCCACCCTTTCGTGAGTGGCGCATGCCTCGTCGTGCCGAGTGGAAGGACGCCGGCGGGTATGCCGCCCTGAACCTAACGGCCGCCGGCCCCGGCGAACTGGACAAGGTGCTCGCGCTTCGCCTGATGCAGGCCGATGGTACCGGCATCTACGCCACGGCATCCCGTGTGGTCGGCGCGCTCGTTCTGCCGGTCACGGCCTTGATGCTGTCGTCGCTGCCTCGCCTCTTCGCAGGCCACGATACGCGCGACCGCATGCTCGTCCCAGCGATCTTTCTTGCGTCGACAGGCTACGGATTGATGGCTGGATTCGCGGTCTTTGTGGCTTCCGGGACGATCACCGGTCTGTTCGGACCCGGCTATGAAGCGCTCGGCAAGACGCTCGAACTGCTCGCCATCGCGGTACCCGGCATGTCGATGCGTCTCGCCGCGACGAGCGCGCTGATGGCCAAGGGACAGCCGTGGACGCGCGCGCTCGTGGAGTGTCTGGGGCTGCTCATGATGGGGGTCGTGGCGGTCATGCTGAGCCGGCAGGCCAACGACGCTGCGTTGCCGTTGGCGCTCGCGGCATCAGAGTGGTCCATGGCATTGGCCGCCTGGCTCATCGTTGCGCGTCTTCGTCGCGGGACACCACCTCTGCCGGTGGCGTGAGGGTCACGCGCCGACGACGCACGACATCCAACGTCGCCCGGAACAGCGCGCGAACAGGGACCAGGGACGAGGAGCGCAAGGACCTGAGCGCTGCCCTAGCGCCTAACGTGCCGACACGCAGAACCAATGCAGACGATTGGACAAGCGGGCTGTCCAGAAGTCGCATTGCGAGCAGCCAGTGACCCCTGACCGTGTGGTACTCATAAAAGAAAGAGCCGTCTTGCGAACTGCCTGCGCCGGCGTGGAGCACGATCGCCGACGAGTGCCTGGTAACCACATTAGCCTTCGCCAACCGATGCGACCAGTCGACGTCCTCACCGTAGAAGAAGAAGGACTCATCGAACGGAAAACTGATTGCGACTTCGCGACCAACGAGCAGGCAAGCCCCGCTCAGGATCTCGATCGAGCCCGGCTTGGCAACTGGCGTCACCACAGCAGTGAGCACCTGATAATGCAGCGCTTCCGCAGGAAAACCCGTGCCCATCACAATTGACGGTGCGATAGCGCCGGCGCCCTCGATCTTCATCTGGGAACACATCGCCGACAGCGAGCCTGGTGCAAGCCGCGCATCGGAATTGATCAGCAGGATCTTGTCTGCACCCGCCGCCAGTGCGTGGGCGATGCCGGTGTTCACACCGCGCGCAAAGCCGAGGTTGATGCCGGGCGACACCACGCTCGTCGCCATGCCCCCAGCCAGAAGATCATCGAGATGGGAAGACAGTCTGGCGAGCGATCGGCCCTCATCCTCCGAATTGTCGACGAGAACCGTCCGCCGCACACCTGATCGGCGCAAAGAAGCGAGACATTCCGCGGTCGCATCCACCGTCCGGAAATGCAGTACTACCGCGATGGCGGTGTCTTCATTCACGGACGGCGGAACGTCGCGCGACGACGATGGTTTCTTCCGACCAGCGCGCGCCCAATGACGCCAGCACATTTCCGAACAGGCGGACAAAGGGGAGGAATTTCAGTTGGCGCACGAGCCCTTCGCGACGCGACAAGCCTGCGGTTTCGCTCCACATGCCGGCGCTCTGCGCGCCTCTGCGGACGAAGACGACATCTTCGAAGCCCGCATCCTCCAGCCATCGGCGCAGGACGCGTTGGCTGGGAATCAGCAGATGGAACGGTGGATGCAGTCCTTTCCAACCCACGCCGAACCATCTGAAGCCGAGGGCCTCGGGATTCGGGAGGCCAAGCCACAGGACGCCGCCGGGCACCAGGAGATCCAGCGCTCGGGCCAGGAAGCGCTCGGGTTGCTCCACGTGTTCGATGACGTGATTCATCGTGATCCAGTCGAACGCCGACGCCGTCCAGTGCGATGAGAAAATGTCGTCCTTCACGACGTCGAGACCCTGCCGCCGGCAGACCTCCACGGCCTTTGGGTCCGGTTCCGAGCCGTAAGCGGTCAGACCCATCTGCTGCGCCCGCAGAACGAACGCGCCGTTGCCGCATCCCACGTCCAGGATGCGCCCGCCGGCATCGCAGAGCGCCCTTGGAACATGCCGCCCGAACACATCCAGCTTCATGCGTAACGGGAGCGATACCCGGAAGAGCCACCAGCCCCACGCAGCGGCAGGCTGCCGATCCAAGCGGAAGCGGCGGTTGAGGTAGCCGTTGATGGCGCGCGCAACGAGCGTGGCCTGCGATGCCTCCGAAGGTTCGGAGACATGCGTGTAGTAATCCTCGTAGGCACGACCCAGCGATTTTGGTGTGGGACGCGGATCCAGGTAGATCGAGGCACACGCCGCACAATCTCGCATCCGCCACAGGTCGGCCATCGCCTGCTGGTCGTCCATGCGCACGTACTCGCCGTCTCGGGTTGAGCGGCCGCCGCAGGCAGGACACACACCCAGCGAAACGAGGCCGCCGCGCGACCATGCGCCGGCACTCATTGAACGATCGCGGGACTGCTCGCTCACGCGACTTCCTCATAGGTGGATAGATATCGATCCACCATGACGTCGATCGAGAATGCCTGCTCGACGCGTGATCGTGCGTTCGCCGCCATGGCCGCGTGGGAGATGGCGTCCTGGGCGAGCGTCCGGATCGGAGCGGCGAACGTCTCGATATCGTTGACATCACACAGGAAGCCGGAACGGCCGTGCTCGATGATCTCGGGCGAGGCGCAATTGTTTGCAGCCAAGGGCACGAGGCCACTCGCCATCGCTTCGATGGTGACCAAGCCGAAACCTTCCACCCGCGAAGGAAACACGAACGCGTCGGCCTGTCGCATTGCCTCGGCAACCTGGTCCGGGGACAACCTGCCGAGATCGTGCATGTTGGAAGGCAGGCCTCGCAGGCCGCCATGTGGACCCGTGAAGGACAGCGAGAACCGCTCTCCGAGCGAAGCCATCAGCATCGGGAGGACGTCTGCGCCCTTCGCCCGCGTCCACTTGCCGACGTACAGCAGGCGGAACGGGTCACCGGGCCGGCGCGTCGAGATGGCCGGGGGACGAAAGCCCCCAAGATCGACACCGTTGTAGATGATCCGCACGCGCTTGCTGCCCACGACCGGTGCGGCGGCGTCGGCCGCATGGGCGCTGACGGCGACCACCGCTGCGGCCCGCGCCAGATTGCGACGTTCCATTGCCGCCACCCAGTGCGCGTGGTAGCGGCGCTGCAGGGCGCGTTTGGCGCGTATCGCGTCGGGGTGATGGATCGCATGGTGGACCGTGGACACGATCGGAAGTGCCGGCGGCAGGAAACGCGGGTGCAGCCAGCTGTTCACGTGCACTACCGACGCCCAGGGCGGTGGGGAGGGTGCACGCACGGTCCACGGCATGTACTCGGCGCGAAGAGGAAGCCACGCGATCTCCGTGCGCAGACCTCGCTCGGACAGCGCAGCTGCCAGCCGTTCCGTGAAGACGTCTGTGCCCGTTCCCGTGCGGACCGCAGGGAACCAGACGGCCAGCCGTCGATGACTACTCAACGCAGTGGCCTTGCGACTTCCGACGCACGCAAACCAGCCGCGTTAAGGAGCAGCGCTGTATAGGCGTCCGCACGCCGACGCCAGTCGAACCGTGCAATATCCGCGCTGTATACCCCGCGCGGCGCAGTCAGCATCTCGATCACGCCCAGTGCGAGCCCGGCGGCATCGCCCGGCGCAATGCGTGTCAGCACGCCCGGCACCTCCGTGAAGTCGAGCGTTCCGACGAGGTCGGACACCACCACTCTGCACCCGCATCCGATCGCTTCGACCACCACGAGGCCAAGCCCCTCCTGATCGCCGCCGGGCGCCTCCACGAACGGCGCCACGAAGATCGATGCCTGTCGATAATGATGGGGCAGGCTCGCCTGGTCCACGGCCCCCACGAATCGGACGATGTCCTCCACTCCCAATCGCTGGGACTGGCTCTGCAGCGCCGGCAACTCGGGTCCGAATCCGACGATCGTCAGCGTGGCGGCAGGCCGGGCCGCAACGATCGCCGGTAGCGCATCGAGCAGGACATGCAGACCCTTCTTGGGCACAAGCCGCCCCACGAACAGCAACGCGTCGTCGATGCGCTCGACGGTGGCGTCCGGCGTGAAGCGCTGCTCGAGGTCGACGCCCATCGGTTCGACGCGCACGCGCGTGGTGTCGATGCCATCGCGGCCGAGCGCCTCTCGCATCGCGCTGCTGACCACGGTGACCTCGGCCGCATCGCCGATGACAAACCGTCGCAACCGGCGCCACAGGGTGCCTTTCAGCGCGAACAGGTCTGCGCCGTGGGAGGTGAGGACGAACGGCGGCGCATTGCGCAGCAATCGCCTGCACGCAGCTGCGACCAGCCCCTGTGGAACGAACCAATGGGCGTGCACGACCGCCGGCCGGAGTTCGCGCAGCAGGCGCAGGGAGGTCACGAACTCCGACACCAGGAACCCCGGTACGAGCAGCCACTTCCACCGATGCCGGCGCAGGTTCTGCACGATCCCACCGTCGTTAACCAGCGTCTCGAACCGGGCAGGCGCATAGCGGAACCGCACCACTCTGACCCCATCGAGCCACTCTTCCGCGCGTGCGCCGGGTGCGTGCGGCCCGAGCACCACGACCTGGAACCAGTCGGTCAGATGCGAGGCCAGGTGGTGAACGAAGCCCGGCTCCGGATCGTCACGCCAACGCGGATACGTGGACGTCAGAACCAGCAGCATCGGACGGGCGTCCGGCTGCTCAGCCATCCCTGCGGTACGTCAAGTTGGTGATCTGCTCCGAGATCAGCCCCATCAGGAAAATGATCACGGCTGCACTAAGCAGCAGGGTGCTCATGTTGGTGAAACGCCCAAACTGGATGAAGGTGTAGGCGTAGTTCCCCAGACCCGCCAGACCGAAAAGCACTGCAGCGGGCGCGAATAGTTTCAGTGGCGAATACAGCGTCGCAATCTTGAAAATAATGAGCAGGAAGCGCACGCCGTCGCGCAGCGGCCTGATGTGGCTCTTGCCGAGCCGCTGGTGAACCGGAATGGGCACGTATGCGACCGGGTGCGCGCTGCGGAAGAACGCCATCGTGCTTGTTGTGGGATACGAAAATCCGTTGGGCAACAGGTGCAGAAATTCGCGGAACTTAGAGGCGCGCACTGCCCGGAAACCCGAGGTAAGGTCGGCGATGTGCTGCCCGGTCATCCAGCTGGCGAGGCGGTTGTAGAAGCCGTTGGCGAAGCTGCGCCCGCGGCTGGCCTGCCCGCTCGCGTCGCGCGCGCCCACGACCATATCGAAGCCGGCGCCCAGCGGTGCGAGCAGCGCGGAAATGTGCGCCGGATCGTGCTGGCCGTCGGCGTCCATGAAGACGATCACCTCTCCTGTGGCCGCCCGCGCGCCGCGCTTGATGGCCGCGCCGTTGCCCATCGAATATGGGGCGCTCACCACGCGGACCCCCGCCTCCCGCGCCACCGCAGCAGTGGCATCGGTGGAGCCGTCGTCGGACACGATCACCTCTGCGTCCGGAAACATCGTGATCAGCGCCGGTAGCGTCCGGCGCAGACCCTCGGCTTCGTTCTTCGCTGGCAGTACGACCGAAATCCGCATGCACGCTCCCCAAGTCCCAGCGCGAGGGTACAGCGCGTTCGCCGGACCGGAAAGCTGGACCTCGCCGCGGGATGACCGGAGACGTCCTACATCTGGCCTGCCTTGCAGTAAAGTTGTGCGCAGGCACTCCGGAAAAATGACCATGAACGCAGTCAGCACGCCCAACTTGGTCGGCATAACCGGCATTGCGCGGCGACTCGTCCTTGATGGCGCTTTGGACGAAGCTGCGGCGCGCGAGGCGCTGGAGAAGGCCACTGCGACCCGCAAGCAAATCGCGATCTATTTGCGCGAACAGAAGCTGGTCAGCGCAGCCCAGATGGCGGCTGCGCAGTCCGTGGAGTTCGGCATGCCGATTCTGGACGTTTCCGCGATGGACTCGCAGGCGACGGCAGTCAAATTGGTCAACGAGGAACTGCTGCAAAAACACATGGTGCTGCCGCTGTTCAAGCGCGGCGCGCGGCTGTTTATCGGTATTTCCGACCCAACCAATGCTCATGCGCTCGATGAGATCAAGTTCCATACGAATCTAACGGTCGAACCGATTCTGGTCGACGAGGACAGTATCCGTCGCACACTGGAAATCTGGCTCCAGTCGTCGGACAGCTTCGGCGAGGAACTCGACGGATCCGACGGACTGGACGCGCTCGATGTCGGATCCGATGACGACCCCGGAAAGATTGACAACGTCGTCGACGGGAAAGACGACACACCGATCGTCAAGTTCGTCAACAAGGTCTTGGTGGATGCGATCAAGCGCGGTGCCTCCGACGTCCATTTCGAACCTTACGAGACCGATTACCGCGTGCGTCTGCGTATCGACGGCATCCTCAAGCAGGTTGCCAAGATGCCGGTCAAGCTCAATGGTCGCATCACTGCGCGCCTGAAGGTCATGGCCCAGCTGGACATCGCCGAAAAGCGGATTCCGCAGGACGGTCGCATCAAGCTCAACCTGTCCAAGACCAAACAGATCGACTTCCGCGTGAGCACGTTGCCGACGCTGTTCGGCGAGAAGGTTGTGCTGCGTATCCTCGATGCAAGCGCTGCGAAGCTAGGCATCGACAAGCTGGGCTACGAGCCGGATCAGCAAGCCTTGTTCCTTGAGGCAATCCACAAGCCTTACGGCATGGTGCTGGTGACCGGCCCTACCGGCTCGGGCAAGACCGTGTCGCTGTACACGGCGCTAGGCATCCTCAACGACGAGACCCGCAATATCTCGACGGCTGAGGACCCGGTGGAAATCCGCCTGCCTGGCGTCAATCAGGTGCAGCAGAACAACAAGCGCGGTATGACATTCGCCGCTGCACTGCGTTCGTTTCTGCGCCAGGATCCGGACATCATCATGGTCGGCGAGATCCGCGATCTCGAAACCGCCGAGATTGCGATCAAGGCGGCGCAGACGGGCCACATGGTGCTGTCGACGTTGCACACGAACGATGCACCCCAGACCATCGCACGATTGATGAACATGGGGATCGCGCCTTACAACATCACGTCGTCCGTGACGCTCGTGATCGCCCAGCGGCTGGCGCGCCGACTCTGTTCGAAGTGCAAGCGACGGGTCGATCTACCGGACCACGCGCTTCTTGCGGAGGGCTATTCGGAGGACCAGGTCCGCGCCGGCATCGGCCTGTATGAGGCCGTCGGATGTGACGAGTGCACCAACGGCTACAAGGGTCGCGTGGGCGTGTATCAGGTGATGCCGATGAGCGAGCAGATTCAGGAGATCATCCTGCAGGGCGGCAATGCGATCCAGATCGCGGAGGTCGCTGCTCGGGCAGGCGTCAACGATCTGCGGAAGTCGGCTCTGGAGAAAGCCAAGCAGGGTCTGACCAGCCTGGCAGAGATCAACCGGGTGACCAAGGACTAGGGCTCTTCGGCCTGACGCCTGCGTGGTCGCCTGGTTGGCCCTGGCGAGGAAGTTACCCGCAGCCCACGGCATCCTCGTTTCTGGGACGCGAACCGACACTTTTTCGCGCAACCGGCTTACCATGCGGCCTTAGTCCGGCTGGGGAAGGCCGGCCCTTGGGGGAACGCCCGCATGTCCATGAGTCGCACTGCCGCACGCAAGACCACTGCCAAACCGAGCCAGCCGATCCGGACTGGCGTCGAGTTGGACACTTTCGTCTGGGAAGGCACCGACAAGCGCGGTGTCAGGATGAAGGGGGAGCAGCAGTCCAAGAACGTCAACATGCTGCGCGCCGAATTGCGTCGTCAGGGCATCCAGCCCGGTGTCATCAAGGCGAAAGGCAAGCCGCTGTTCGGCGGCGCTGGCAAAAAGATCACGGCGAAGGACATTTCAGTCTTCAGTCGCCAGTTCGCGACGATGATCAAGTCAGGCGTGCCCGTGGTGCAGGCGTTAGAGATTGTCGGCAACGGCAACAAGAACCCCCGCATGGCGAAACTGCTCAACACGATGCGGATGGATATCGAAGGCGGTTCGTCGATCAACGAGGCTCTGGCGAAACATCCGGTGCAGTTCGACGAGCTTTACCAGAACCTGGTGCGTGCCGGCGAATCGGCTGGCGTGCTCGAGACCGTTCTGGACACCATCGCGACCTACAAAGAGAACACTGAGAAGCTCAAGGGCAAGATCAAGAAGGCGCTGTTCTACCCGATCGCGGTCATTGCGGTCGCGATCATCGTCAGCGCCATCCTGTTGATCTTCGTGGTGCCCCAGTTCGAATCGGTGTTCAAGGACTTCGGCGCGGAGCTCCCGGCCTTCACCCAGATGATCGTATCGGCAAGCCGCTTCATGGTTGCTTGGTGGTGGATCGTTCTGCTGGTGCTGGCGGGCAGCATCGCGGGCTTCCTGTTTCTCTACAAGCGATCGGTTCCCCTGCAGCACGGCATCGATCGTCTTCTGCTCAAGATTCCGGTGATCGGCCAGTTGCTGCACAATGCGGCGATTGCTCGCTTCGCGCGCACGCTCGCCACGACGTTCAAGGCAGGCGTGCCCTTGGTCGAAGCGCTCGAGATCGTCGCGGGCGCTACGGGCAATACGGTCTACGAAAAGGCCGTACTTCGCATGCGCGATGACGTGTCCGTTGGTTACCAAGTCAACATGGCCATGAAACAGGTCAATTTGTTTCCGCATATGGTGGTGCAGATGACGGCAATCGGTGAGGAAGCCGGCGCGCTCGACACCATGTTGTTCAAGGTCGCCGAGTTCTACGAGGAAGAAGTGAACAACGCGGTCGATGCACTCAGCAGCCTCTTGGAACCGATGATCATGGTCTTCATCGGCGGGCTCGTCGGCGGCATGGTCATCGGCATGTATCTTCCGATCTTCAAGCTGGCAGCTGTGGTCTGATGTGCGCAGTGAGCTGGTGATTGCATAGATGGCGTTCCTCGATCAGAACCCCGCACTGGGCTTTCCGCTCGCCGCCGGTTTCGGCCTGCTTGTAGGCAGCTTCCTGAACGTCGTGATCCTGCGCCTCCCTCGTCGCATGGAGTGGCAGTGGAAGCGTGATTCCCGCGAGATTCTGGGCGAGCCGGAGCTGTACGATCCGCCGCCGCCGGGAATCGTGGTGGAACGTTCGCATTGCCCGCATTGCGGCCATCAGCTGTCGTGGTACGAGAACATCCCGGTCCTGAGCTGGCTGGCGCTCCGTGGCAAGTGCCGCAGCTGCAAGGCGCCGATCTCGGCGCAGTATCCGGCGGTCGAACTGTTGACGATGCTGCTGTTCGTCGCCTGTGTATGGCGCTTCGGCTTCGGTTGGCAGGGTTTTGGCGCGATGGTGCTGACCGGCTTTCTGGTGGCGGCTTCGGGCATCGATGTACGGACCCAGTTGCTGCCCGATTCGCTGACCCTGCCTCTGATGTGGCTGGGGTTGATCGCGAGTCTCGACAACCTCTACATGCCCGCAAAACCCGCCCTGCTGGGCGCGGTGGTGGGGTACGCGAGCCTATGGACCGTCTGGTGGCTGTTCAAGCAGGCGACCGGCAAGGAAGGCATGGGCCATGGCGACTTCAAGTTGCTGGCCGCACTGGGTGCGTGGTGCGGGCTGAGTGGGCTGTTGCCGATCATCCTGCTGTCGGCCGTGGCCGGCGCGATCATCGGGTCGATCATGCTTGCCGTACAGGGCCGTGATCGGTCGACGCCGATTCCGTTCGGGCCATATCTGGCCATCGCGGGCTGGGTGACCTTCATGTGGGGTCACGATCTGGTCGACAGCTACAAGCAGCTCGCCGGCCTCAGCTGACCGCACTTCTGCGATGAGCGCGCTGATCATCGGCCTGACCGGCGGAATCGCCTCGGGCAAGACCGCAGCGACGCAGGCGTTCGAGCGACGCGGCATCGTGGTGGCGGATGCCGATCTGGCTGCGCGTGAGGCGGTTGCGCCGGGCAGTCCGGGCTTGGCGGCGGTTGTCGATGCGTTCGGGGCGGATGCGCTCGCAGAGGACGGCCGTCTCGATCGCGCCGCAATGCGGCGTAGGATCTTCGAGGATCCGCAGGCTCGTGCACGCCTCGAGGCCATCATCCATCCGCGTGTACGTGCTGCGCTGCGTGCCGCCTGTGAGACGGCGTCCGGGCCCTATGCGGTCGCAGCGATTCCATTGCTAACCGAAGGCGGCCGCGCGGCGTATCCGTGGTTGCATCGGGTGCTGGTGATCGACGTGCCGCGCGATCTGCAGCTGGCCCGCCTGCTCGCACGCGACGGAATCGACGCGCTTCTTGCTGAGCGGATGGTGGCTGCGCAGGCTTCGCGCGAAGCGCGCTCGGCGGTTGCGGACGATGTGATCGTCAACGACGGAACGCTCGAGGCGCTGGATGCGGCGGTGGGCGTGCTGGATGGGAAGTATCGTGGGATGGCGGCGTCGGGTTCGTAAGCCGGATGGCGATGCGCCTCTGCTCAAGCGTCAGCGACGCCTGTCGACTTCCGTAGGATGGGTAGAGCGAAGCGAAGCCCATCGCTCGCTGGAAGACCCCACGTCGCGCGACATTGCGGTCCTGCCCGTCCATATCGATCGCGCGATACAGAAGAGTAGACCGCTTCAACGCGATACTTCGGTCGCAGACGCCTGTATCCGCGAGATTCGATTCCGACGACGGCTTGCCGATGCGATTTACCCGCGCTCTTTTAAGCAAACCCTGCCTTCATCAGCCCTGAGAAGTGCGTGCCGCGTCGATCGGGCCTGGCGTTATTGCGCGCGTCTACCCTCACCCCGACCCCTCTCCCAGAGGGAGAGGGGCTCTGGAGCGCTGCCTCGGCTAGCGATGTGCGTCGCCTGCGCGTGGTGCAGCGCGCGTCAAGGATTGCCATCCCTATGCCTCGTTCGTCCGCACTCTCTTGAGGTGTGCGGGCAGCCGACGCGCGCAGGTCTCTTGAGGTCTCCGGGGGTTGCGGCCGAAATGGGACGGGTTGGACCCGAACTCTCTTTCGCTATGAGTTCAGTCGCTCGCGGCATCTGTATCGGACGGACGCGATGGGTTTCGCTTCGCTCTACCAATCCTACGGATGCCGGCGCAACGCGCCAGGCGCTCAGCCCGACGCCCACAGGCTCCGGATCGCGGCGATGCCCTGGGCGCCGTGGCGGCGGGCTTCAGGGATGTCGTCGGGACTCATGCCGCCGATGGCGTAGATCGGCAGCGCCGTGGTCTCGCGCAGGCGGGCGAAGGCGGTCCAGCCGATGCCGGGTTCGCCGGGGTGGCTGGCAGTCTCGGCGACAGGGCCGAGGACGACGAAGTCGCAGCCCAGACGTGCGGCGTGGGACAGGTCTTCGGCAGTGTGGCAGGAGGCCGCCAACAGCGTGCCTTCGGGGACCGGGCGATCGGTGAGCGTCTGCAGGACAGATGATTTCAGATGAACGCCCACACCGGCCGCCAGCGCGGCTTCGACGGGTCCGTTGAACAGGAGTTGCGCGTCGCGTCTGCGGCAGCGGATGGTCGCCTGCTGCAGAAGCGCGATCTGGCGCTCGTCCGGGATCCCCGGCAGGCGCAACTGGATACGACGGATACCGCGCCGCAGGACGTCGTCGAGGGCCTGCAGCCAAGAGGCGTCCGTGTCGCCGGGTGGCGGCGTCACCAGATAGCGGTCGGGTGTCTGAAGCGCGGCGACGACGGGCAGGTCAGCGGGTGGCATCGAATAGCGGCCGAGCTTCTCGGGTGCGACCCAGGCCAGCGCCTGCCCTTCGCGCCCTTTGGGCACGCCCTCCCAGTGCGTGACGTGCCGAACGTCGAGTCGCAGGCGCTTGCTCGGGTACTGCTGCGGCACGGCTATCAGGGGCGGGCCGACGGTGATGCGAATGCCGAGTTCCTCGTCGAGTTCGCGGATCAAGGCAGCCTCGGGCGTTTCGCCGGCTTCTCGCTTGCCACCCGGAAATTCCCACAGGCCTGGCATGTCGCGATTAGGCGTGCGCCGCGACAGCAGGATCCGGCCACGCTTGTCGGTGATGACGCCGGCGACGACCTCGATGACGCATTCGCTCATGCCGCTCTGGAATTCGGAGAGGGGAGTCAGGTTAGGCGCGGTCCGGGCGGTTTGCCAGCCGTCCGATGGCCAGGTTTGCACTCGCTGTGCTGGTGCGACTCGAATGCCCCGCCCATCTGGGCAGGATTGGCGTGAGGCGTTGCTCGCGAGAGCCCATCCCTCACCCGACGCGCTTCGCACGTCGACCCCGGTTCAAGTCCGGGGCAGGCTCTGTCCCGAAGGGAGAGGCGTGATGACCGCAGTTACAGGAAGACCGATCGGTCGCCTTGAGCTTCGACCCAGCTGAGTTCCTCTCCTGCTGGGAGAGAGAGTGGGATGAGGGCGCGACTTGGCGAATGACACTCGAGAATCACCAAGCCCTCACCCGACGCGCGTTGCGCGTCGACCTCTCCCGGAGGGAGAGGTATCAGGAAACAAACTGATAGGAACTCAGCTCAACTGCCCGTGGCAGTGCTTGAACTTCTTGCCGCTGCCGCACGGGCACGGATCGTTACGGCCGACCTTGTCGCCGTCGCGCACGATCGGCGCCTGCGCGCCCTGCGCTGCGGCCGCTGCACGCACGTCTTCGGCTTCCTCGTCGGCGCCATAGCCACCGGCGTCGGCGTGCTGGAACTGGGCCTGGTTGAGCTTGGCTTCGACCTGACGGCGTTCCTCGGCCTCCAGCGCGGCGATCTCGTCCTCGCTGCGCACGCGCACGCGGGCCAGCATGGTCACGACGTCGTGCTTGACCTTGTCCAGCATCTCGGAGAACAGCTCGAACGCTTCGCGCTTGTATTCCTGCTTCGGCTGCTTCTGCGCGTATCCGCGCAGATGGATGCCCTGGCGCAGGTAATCCATGCGGCCGAGATGCTCCTTCCAGCCCTGGTCCAGCACGTTGAGCATGATGTGCTTTTCGAGCATGCGCATCGTCTCGTCGCCAAGCGAGGCTTCCTTCTCGGCGAACAGGCGATCGACTTCCTGCTGCACGTGATCGGCGATCTGCTCGGAATCGAGTTCGTCGCTCGCCTTCGCCTTCTCGACCAGCGGCAGACGCACGCTGAACTCGCGCTCGATCTCCGACTCCAGGCCCGGCAGATCCCACTGTTCGTCGATCGACTGCGGCGGCACGTAGCGGCCGACGATGCCGGCGATGACGTCGGCGCGGATGCCGTCGACGTTGTCCTTGATGCTCTCGGCATCCAGCAGCTCGTCGCGCTGGCCGTAGATCACCTTGCGCTGGTCGTTGTTGACGTCGTCGAAGTCGAGCAGGTTCTTGCGGATGTCGAAGTTGTGCGCTTCCACCTTGCGCTGCGCGTTCGCGATCTGCTTGGTGACCAGCGGCGACTCGATGATGTCGTCTTCCTGCAGGCCCATGCGCGCCATGACCTTCTGCACCCAGTCGGCGGCGAAGATGCGCATCAGGTTGTCTTCGAGCGACAGGTAGAAGCGGCTCGAACCCGGATCGCCCTGACGGCCCGAACGGCCGCGCAACTGGTTGTCGATACGCCGCGATTCGTGGCGTTCGGTGCCGATGATGTGCAGGCCGCCGGCGGCCTTGACCGCGTCATGACGCACCTGCCACTCGGCGCGGAGCTTCGCCTTCGTCGCATCGTCGACGGGCACGCCGGTCTCGGCTTCCAGCGTCGAGAGTTCGGTTTCGAGCGAACCGCCCAGCACGATGTCGGTACCGCGACCGGCCATGTTGGTCGCGATGGTCACCGCGCCCGGACGACCGGCCTGCGCGATGATCGTCGCTTCGCGCTCGTGCTGCTTGGCGTTGAGCACTTCGTGGTGGATGCCTTCCTTGCGCAGATGCTCGGACAGCAGTTCCGACACTTCGATCGACGTCGTGCCGACGAGCACCGGCTGGCCACGTTCGTTGGCGGCCTGGATTTCGCGCGCGACTGCGCGGTACTTGCCCGGACGGTTGAGGAACACCGCATCGGGCGCGTCCTTGCGGATCATCGGGCGATGCGTCGGGATCACCACGACTTCGAGCGAATAGATGCTTTCGAACTCGAACGCTTCGGTATCCGCGGTACCGGTCATGCCCGAAAGCTTGCCGTACATGCGGAACAGGTTCTGGAAGGTGATGCTGGCGAGCGTCTGGTTCTCGCGCTGCACCGGCACGCCTTCCTTCGCCTCCACCGCCTGGTGCAGGCCATCGGACCAGCGACGGCCCGGCAACGTACGGCCGGTGAACTCGTCGACGATGATGACTTCGCCGTCGCGGATGATGTAGTGGTCATCGCGCTGGTAGATCGCGTGCGCACGCAGGCCGGCATTGAGGTGATGTACGACGTGGATGTTCTGCGGCGCGTACAGGCTGTCTTCCTCATTGAGGATGCCGGCCTTGCGCAGCAGTTCTTCCGCGTGTTCCTGGCCGGCTTCGGACAGGTGGACCTGCTTGGCCTTTTCGTCGACCCAGAAGTCGCCGTCGCCTTCTTCGGTTTCCTGACGCACCAGCGACGGCACGATCCGGTTGACCTTGATGTAGAGCTCCGGCGAATCGTCGGCCGGGCCGGAGATAATCAGCGGCGTGCGGGCTTCGTCGATCAGGATCGAGTCGACCTCGTCGATGATCGCGTAGTTGAGCGTGCGCTGGTAACGATCAGCCTTCGACAGCGCCATGTTGTCGCGCAGGTAGTCGAAGCCGAATTCGTTGTTGGTGCCGTAGGTGATGTCGGCGCGGTAGGCATCGCGCTTGGCCTCGCCGTGCGGCATGCCCGGCCAGATCACGCCGACCGACAGGCCCAGCCAGTTGTAGAGCTTGCCCATCTGCGCGGCGTCGCGACGGGCCAGGTAATCGTTGACCGTGATGACGTGGACGCCCTTGCCCTCGAGTGCATTGAGGTAGGTCGGCAGCGTGCCGACGAGGGTCTTGCCCTCACCGGTGCGCATCTCGGCGATCTTGCCCATGTGCAGCACCATGCCGCCGATCAGCTGCACGTCGTAGGGCCGCATGCCCAGCACGCGCTTGCTGGCCTCGCGACAGACCGCGAAGGCTTCGGGCAGGATCTTGTCGAGCGTTTCGCCCTTGGCGACGCGGTCCTTGAACTCGGGGGTCTTGGCCTGCAGTTCGGCGTCCGACAGCGCCTCCATCTGCGGCTCGAGCGCGTTGATCTTCACAACGATCTTCTCGAGCTGTTTGACGAAACGGTCGTTACGGCTACCGAAGACGCTGGTGAGCAGGCGATTGAGCATTGGAAGTCCGGGTTCTGGAGACGGAACGCGGCCCGGGGCGGTTTCCCCCGAATCCGCAAACAAGAAAAAGGGCGCCTGGCGCCCCTCGATGGCAACACGCATTGTAGCTTGGGGAGCGCGGCGGCGTTTTCAAGCGACTCGCCGCTCGTACGCAACCGACCGTCGACCGCACACGACATGGCGGCGTGAGGGCGGGTTGGATGGTGGCGATCAGCGCAGACCGGAGCGCGTGATCTGGGCACCATCTCGAATGCGATACCCGCACGCTTGCGAGCGGGAGGCTCGCCCCGTCCCGGCCTTTGACCCATGAAGGGTCCACTGCTCCGCACGCGGAGGCAGGCAAAAAAACTTACTGCCGGCTGACGCCCATGTCGCCGAGGAACTTGCGCGGGTTCTGCACGCGACCGTTCTCCCAGACTTCGAAGTGCACGTGTGCACCAGTCGAGCGGCCGGTCGAGCCGGCCTTGGCGATCTCGTCGCCGACGCGGACCAGGTCGCCCACCTTCACCACGTTGCGCGAGTTGTGCGCGTAGCGGGTCACGTAGCCGTTGCCGTGGTCCACTTCGACCACGTTGCCGTAGCCGCTGCGCACGCCCGAGTAGCTGACCACGCCATCGGCGACGGTCATCACGCGGTCGCCGGTGCGGGCGTCGAAGTCGATGCCCTTGTGGAACTGACCACCGCGACCGAACGGGTCGGCGCGATAGCCGTAGGACGAGGTCACGTAGCTGCTCGCCACCGGCGAGCGCGACGGCAGTGCGTTCTGCTCGATCCGGCGATCGAACAGCAGCGCTTCGAGCACGGAGAGCTGCTGGCCGGAGTTGGCGAGATCGCCGTCGAGCGCGTCCATGCCGCCGATCAGCTTGCGGGCCGGCATGTCGCGCGCCGGTTCCGCACCACCTTGGCCGACCGGACGGTCGAAATCGAACTCGCCGTCTTCCAGGCCCGCGCCACGCGCGAGGCGGTCGCCGAGGGCATTGAGCCGGTTGGCCTGCGCCTGCAGTTCGCCCATGCGGGCGGCGAGTGCGTTGATCTCGCGCTGCGCGTCGCGGCGGGTGTCTTCGATGCCCTGCTCGCTCGCCGAGGCCACGCCGTGCATGCGCGCGACTTCGGCGGCATTGAGCGCGGCGCCGCCGCACAGGCTGGCGATCGCAACGGCGGTCATGACGGTAAGGGGCTTGCGGACCGCGAGTGCGCGGGCCTTGGCGGCCACCTGCGCAGCGCGGCCGCGCATATCATTCAACAACGAATCTAGAGTCATGCGTGCCAATGTCTGATTTCAGGTCCAGGTCCAAGCCACCCCGCATCGGTGCATCCCGTAGCGGGATTCCGACGGCCGCGCTGGACGCGGCACTGGGTGGTGCGTCGGCCGATCCGATCCGCCGGGCCATGTGGCTCGACGCGCTGGACCGCCGCCTCGTTCCCCTGCTCCCGCCGTCGCTGGCGCCGCATGCGCGGCTGGCCAATGTCGATGGCAGCAGGCTGGTCTTCCTCGTCGATTCGCCCATCTGGCACGCCAGGCTGCGCCTGTCGGCCGATGTGCTGCTCGACGCCGCCCGGTCCATCGGGCTGGATGTCAGCGACATCGTGATCAGGACCTCGACCCGACCGCTTCGACCGGAAGTCGATGCAGGCCGCGCACGTCCGACACCGCCGTCCGCCGTGGCCCGCAGGGCCGTGGCAGCCGCGCTGGCCTCGTTGCAACCGCCTGATGACGACGACAACGGGACGCGATGAGTCGGGAGATCCGTCTTCCCCTGGTCACCGACGTCGACGTCGGGTGAAGGGGAGCGGGCATCCTACCGGCGGTGCGTCGGCGGGAAGTTAACTGAAAATTAAATATTCAGAAATTAAAAGTTAAATTTCTGTTATATGCGTAGCGAGCCCCCGAACTGCTTCGGCTCGATGTCAAAGAAGTTCAGCGCAGATTGCCGAAGCTGAATGCCGCGGATCAGGCGATCGCGGGCGTGCCGTAGGCGACCGGCGCGGGCGCGGTCTGGTCGAAGCTGACCTTCTCCCACGCATCCGCTTCGGCGAGCAATGCGCGTACCAGCTTGTTGTTTAGCGCGTGGCCGGACTTGTAACCGACGAAACGGCCGAGGATCGGGTGACCGGCGAGGTACAGATCACCCACCGCGTCGAGGATCTTGTGACGCACGAACTCGTTGGCGTAGCGCAGGCCGTCGTCGTTGAGCACGCGGAACTCGTCGAGCACGATCGCATTGTCCATCGAGCCGCCGAGGCCGAGGTTGCGCTCGCGCATGTATTCCAGATCGCGCATGAAACCGAACGTGCGTGCGCGGCTGACTTCGCGGATGTAGGCCTCGGTCGAGAACTCCACCTCGGCGCGCGACTGCGCGACCGGGATCGCCGGGTGATCGAAGGCAATGGTGAAGTCGAGCTTGAAGCCGTCGTAGGGCTCGAAGCGCGCGATCTTGTCGCCTTCGCGCACTTCCACCGGCTTGAGCACGCGGATGAAGCGCTTGGGTGCGTCCTGCTCGACCACACCGGCCGACTGCAGCAGGAACACGAAAGGACCGGACGAGCCGTCCATGATCGGCACTTCGGCCGCGGACAGTTCGATATAGAGGTTGTCGACGCCCAGGCCCGCGAGCGCGGACATCAGGTGTTCGACGGTCTGCACATTGGCCGGGCCGCAACTCAGGCCGGTGCACAACGTGGTTTCGGTGACGAGGTTGCCGTCAGCCGGAATCTCGACCACGGGGTCCAGGTCGACACGGCGGAACACGATGCCGGTGTCGGGGCTCGCCGGGCGCAGCGTCAGGAACACTTTCTCGCCACTGTGCAGGCCGACGCCTGTCGCGCGGATCACGTTCTTGATGGTGCGTTGGCGGGGCATGGGGGAGTCCGCAGGGAGGGAGGATCCGAGTGTCCGTCATGGGACTGTCATCGGAACCGGGGGGCAGATTATCACGGCACCGCCTGAACCTGAACGAAAGCGCGGCGGTGCTTCAGAACGCCGGATGCATGCGGAAATCCGCACGGCAGCGCCGGAAAACGGTCCACCGGGAACCCCGGTGGACCCAAAGGCGCCGCGCGGACAACGCGACGCCGGGCAAAGCTTCATGGCGGGAGGACGATCCACCATGCAGCGGCACGCCATCGCCGCGCACCGCTCAACGGTGCGCGCACAACGGACTGCCGCGATCGACGCGGATCAGTCGGCCTGGCGACGCAGGAAAGCAGGAATGTCCAGGTAGCTGCTGTCGCTGCCGAAATCAGCCGCCTTCGGGGCGTCCGAAGATTCGGCGCGGGTCGCACCGCGCAGCGGCGATGCCGCCGACGCGCCGCCACCATTGCCGCGCAGCGATGCCGCAATGCTGTGACCCGGGCTGTACGGGGCCACGGCGTCGGACTCGTCTTCGATCAGCATGCCGGTCGTGCCGTCGCGGACGCCACGCTGGTTGTTGCTGATCAGCTGCACCTGCGGCTTGCCGCGGCCGGCGCTGTCACCGTTGTAGCCGGTGGCGCGCGCGGGTGCGCGGTTGAGGCCGGTGGCGACCACGGTCACGCGGACTTCGTCCTGCATGTCGGGATCGAGCACGGTGCCGATGACGATGGTCGCGTCTTCGCTGGCGAAGTTCTCGACGGTGCGGCCGACTTCGTCGAACTCGGCCATCGTGAAGTCCGCACCTGCGGTGATGTTGACCAGGATGCCGTTCGCGCCGGCCAGGTTGACGTCGTCGAGCAGCGGGTTCTGGATCGCGGCTTCGGCAGCGGCCTGCGCGCGGTCGTCGCCACGTGCGTTGCCGGTGCCCATCATCGCCAGGCCCATTTCCGACATCACGGTGCGCACGTCGGCGAAGTCGACGTTGATCAGGCCCGGACGGACGATCAGGTCGGCGATGCCCTGCACGGCGCCCAGCAGCACGTCGTTGGCGGCGCGGAACGCCTGGATCATCGTGGCGTTGCGGCCCAGGACGGTGATCAGCTTTTCGTTGGGAATGGTGATCAGCGAGTCGCAATGCGCCGACATCTCTTCGATGCCCTTGAGCGCGACCTGCATGCGGCGACGGCCTTCGAACGGGAACGGCTTGGTGACCACGGCGACGGTCAGGATGCCCATCTCCTTGGCCAGCTGCGCGACGACCGGCGCTGCGCCGGTGCCGGTGCCGCCGCCCATGCCGGCGGTGATGAACACCATGTCCGCGCCCTGCAGCGCATCCATGATGATCTCGCGGTCTTCGAGTGCGGCCTGACGGCCGACTTCCGGGTTGGCGCCTGCGCCTAGACCCTTGGTGACGCTGCTGCCGAGCTGCAGCTGCAGCTTGGCGCCGCAGTTCTTGATCGCCTGCGAATCGGTGTTGGCGGTGATGAACTCCACGCCGTCGACGCTGTTGTTGACCATGTGTGCGACCGCGTTGCCACCGCCGCCGCCGACGCCGATGACCTTGATCACCGCGTTTGGAGCCATCTTCTCGACCAGTTCGAAATGTGCCATGTCCGTCGTCCTCTGGGTTTGGGCCGGGTTCGGCGTGGTGTCCACGTCCTTCCCGGCATCTATTGGTTTAGTTATCGCTTGCCGCACTTGCGTCTGTCGCCGTCGCCCTGCCCGCCGCATCCCGCACTGACGCGAATCAGAATTCGCCGTTGAACCGCGCCCACATCTTTTTCACCCACCCGCCCGCGCGACCGCCGGAAACCACCGGACGCCGCGGGTGTTCGATCTGGCTGCCCATCAGCAGCAAGCCCACGCCGCTGGCGTGGACCGGATTACCGACCACTTCGCCCAGACCCGTAACGTGCTGCGGAATGCCCACGCGCACCGGCATCTGCAGCATTTCCTCGGCGAGTTCGACCACGCCTTCCATCTTCGAAGCGCCACCGGTCAGCACCATGCCGGCGCGGACGTGCTGCTCGAAGCCCGAGCGACGCAGTTCGGCCTGCACCATCTCGAAGATCTCCTCGTAGCGCGCCTGCACCGCCTGCGCCAGCGACTGGCGTGGCAGGCGACGCGGCGGACGATCGCCGACGCTAGGTACCTGGATCGATTCTTCGCTGGTCGCCAGCTGCGCCAGCGCGCAGGCGTAGCGGACCTTGATCTGTTCGGCTTCCGGCGTCGGCGTGCGCAGCATGTGCGCGATGTCTTCAGTGACCTTGTCGCCGGCGATCGGTAGCGAGGCCGTGTGGCAGATCGCGCCCTGCACGAACACCGCCAGATCCGTCGTGCCCGCACCCATGTCGACCAGCACGACGCCGAGCTCGCGCTCGTCGGAGGTCAGCACCGCGGTGCTCGACGCCAGCGACGACAGGATCAGATCGTCGATCTGCAGACCGCAGCGCTGCACGCACTTGCTGATGTTGGCCGCGGCCGACTGCGCGCACACCACGAGATGCGCATGCACTTCGAGGCGCACGCCGGTCATGCCGACAGGATTGCGGATGCCTTCCTGCGAATCGTCGAGCACGTACTCGCGCGGGATCGCATGCAGGATCTTCTGGTCGGCCGGAATCGCGACGGCCTTGGCGGCGTCGAGCACGCGGTCGAGATCGGCCCAGGTCACTTCGTTGTCGCGGATCGGCACGATGCCCGGCGAATTGCGGCACTGAACGTGGTTGCCGGAGATCGACGCGTAGACCGAGCGGATCTCGCAGCCGGCCATCAGCTCGGCCTCTTCCACTGCGCGCTGGATCGACTGGACCGTCGATTCGATGTCGACGACCACGCCGCGCTTGAGCCCGCGCGATTCGTGGCTGCCGATGCCGATGACTTCGATCGGATTGCCCGGCGAATACTCGCCGACCAGCGCCACCACTTTCGAGGTGCCGATGTCGAGTCCGACGATGAGCGTCTTGTCGCCTTTGCGGTTCATGTGAGGCCGTGCTTCTGGATGCGGAGTGCGTGGGAGATCGGGGCCACCGCGATGCGGTTGGCAGGTGCGCCGGCCGGCGCCGCGGCGCCTGCAGCGGCAGCGGCTTCGGCCGGTTCGGGCTGCGCCCAGACGAGGGCGAAGCCGTTGGTGTATCGGAGGTCGGCACGCGCGAGCGGCTCGGCGCGACCGGTGGTCAGGCGCGGCAGCATCCGCGCGAACCGCGCCAGGCGCAGGCGCGCTTCCTGGCTGCCGACGATGACTTCGGTGCCGCTCGACAGCGTCAGCTGCCAGCTGCCGCGTGCGTCGAGCACGACGCGCTCGACCTGCACACCGGCGCCGCCGAACAGATCGCGGGATTCGTTGTAGAGCGCGACGATGTCGGCGATGCGGTTTTCCGGGCCGTCGAAGCGCGGCATCTCCGCCGGCGCCTCGACGCCTTCGGCGGCGAACAGGCGACCGCGCGTCGACAGCAGGCGCGCGTCGCCCCAGTGCGCGAACGGCACGTGTTCGGCGATGCGCACTTCGAGCACGTCCGGCCACTTCTTGCGCACTTCGACGCCCGCGACCCACGGCACGCGCGCGACATCGCGCTGCGCATCGCCCAGGTTGACGGCGAAGAAGCCGCGCTGCGCATGCGGCAACACCGCGGCGCGTACACGCGCGGTATCGACCTGCTCCAGGCCGTCGTTGACGCGCAGCACGCGCAAGGGCCAGCGCTCGGCGCCGATCCAGCCGTTGACGACAGCGACCACCGGCAGGGCCACCAGCGCAATCGCCAGTGCCCAGGCCAGGACCCGCGCCATCGTGCCGAACGCCTGGTTCATCGCGGCGCCACCTCCGGGGGAAGGGTCGCTTCGAGCACGCGCCAGCACAGCGCCGGATAGTCGATGCCGATCTTCGCCGCAGCCTTGGGCACCAGCGAGTGGCTGGTCATGCCCGGCGCGGTGTTCACTTCGAGCAGCAGCAACGCGCCGGTGCGGCGGTCGCGCATCACGTCGACGCGGCCCCAGCCGCTGCAGCCGGCAGCCACGAACGCGTCGACGGCGAGCGCACCGATGCGCGCCTCGTCGTCGCCGTCGAGGCCCGGGCACAGATACTGCGTGTCGTCGGACACGTACTTGGCGTCGTAGTCGTACCAGGCACCCTTCGGCACGATGCGGATCGACGGCAGCGCACGCGGGCCTTCGACGTCTTCGATCACCGCGACGGTGAGTTCGTCGCCCTCGACCATCTGCTCCATCAGCAGTTCGCCGGGATAGCGGGCAGCGAGTGCGACCGCGGCCTCCAGATCGGCGTCTTCGAACACGCGGCTGATGCCGACGCTCGAGCCTTCCTTCGACGGCTTGATGATCACCGGCAGACCGATCTCGCGCGCGGCCGCATGCACGTCGTCGCCCGGTTGCAGGCGGCGGTAGCGCGGCGTCGGCAGATCGAGGCTCATCCACACCTGCTTGGTGCGGATCTTGTCCATGGTCAGCGCCGAACCCAGCACGCGCGAGCCTGTGTAGGGAATCGCGAACGCATCACACAGTCCCTGCACCACGCCGTTCTCGCCGTCGCCACCGTGCAGGATGTTGAAGACGCGGTCGAACTCACCGGCGACGATCGCCTTTGCGAGCGCGGGCACGCCGTCGACGGCATGCGCATCGACGCCTCGCGAGCGCAGCGCATCGAGCACGCCCTGCCCCGACTGCAGCGAGACTTCGCGCTCGGAACCCGGTCCGCCGAGCAGCACGGCAACGCGACCGAACACGGCCGGATCGGTAAAGCGCGGCGGCGACAGCGTCAGGCTCATCGCGAGGCCTCCGTGACCTGGAAGCCGGACTGCGCCAGCTGCTGCACGGCCGAGCCGATGTCACCGGCGCCCATCATCAGCAGCAGATCGCCGTCCTGCAGGATGTCCGGCAACACGCCGGCCAGTTCGTCGGCGCCGTTGACGACGACGGGATCAATGCGGCCACGCGCCCGGATCGCACGCGCCAGTGCTTTCGCATCCGCGCCGGCGATCGGCGCTTCGCCGGCCGGATAGACCTCGGTCAGCACCAGTGCATCGACATCCGACAGCACGCCGGCGAAATCGTCGAACAGGTCACGCGTGCGGCTGTAGCGATGCGGTTGGAACGCGACGACGAGGCGACGATCGCTCCAGCCACCACGCGCGGCTTCGAACACCGCCGCGAGTTCCTTGGGGTGATGACCGTAGTCGTCGACCAGCTGCACACGCGCGCCGGTCGGGGTGACCAGTTCGCCGAGCAGATTGAAGCGGCGACCGATGCCTTCAAAGCGGCCGAGTGCAGCGACGATCGCTTCGGGCGCGACACCGAGCTGCCAACCCACTGCAGCCGCGGCGAGCGCGTTGAGCACGTTGTGGCGGCCGGGCAGCGCAAGACGCGCGCGCACGCGGGTGTTCTCGGGCAGGCACAGCGTGAACGTCATCGCCGCGCCGTCCTGGCCGATGTCCTCGGCGCGCACATCGGCGTCTTCCGAGAGGCCGTAGGTCATCACGTGACGCGGCGTATCGGACGCGAGACGCGCGACTTCGGCATCGTCGATGCACAGCACCGCGAGGCCGTAGAACGGCAAGCGGTGCAGGAATTCGTGGAACGCGGCCTGCACACGGGCGAAGTCGCCGCCGTAGTTCTCCAGGTGATCGGCGTCGATGTTGGTGACGATCGCGATCAGCGGATTCAGACGCAGGAAACTGCCGTCGCTCTCGTCGGCTTCGGCCACCAGCCAGTCGCCGCTGCCCAGCCGCGCGTTCGCGCCCGCCGCCAGCAGCTGGCCACCGACGACGAACGTCGGGTCGAGGCCGCCTTCGGCAAGCACGCTCGCGGTCAGCGAGGTCGTCGTCGTCTTGCCGTGCGTGCCGGCCACCGCGATGCTGCGGCGGAAGCGCATCAGCTCGGCGAGCATCTCGGCGCGCGGCACCACCGGAATGCGCTGCGCGCGCGCTTCCATCAGTTCGGGATTGTCGTGGCGGATCGCGCTCGACACGACCACGCAGTCGGTGCCCAGCACATTGGCCGCGGCATGACCGCGATGCACCGTCGCGCCGAGGCGCGTGAGGCGACGCGTGGTCGCGCTGTCGGCGGTATCGGAACCCGACACCTTGTAGCCCAGCGTGCACAGCACTTCGGCGATGCCGCTCATACCGATGCCGCCGATGCCGACGAAATGCACGCGCGAGAACACCTTGGCGAAGTCTTCCTTCGACAGGCCGCGGGTCTGGTGGAGACGACGGATCATGCTTGGCTCCTGCCGCCGAAGCTCGGCTCGACGCGCTGCTGCAGGCGGCTGGTGCCGCGCGACAGCGACGCCGACTGCACGGGCAGCGGGGGCTGGGTGGTGGGGGGCACCGGGCCAGCGGGCACCGGGGCTGCGGCGTCGCCGCGCAACCGGGCGACCTGGCGCTGGGCGCGGTCGAGTTCGTAGGAGACGCGCAGCAGCAGACCCATCGCGACGCAGGTCATCATCACGCTGGAACCGCCCGAAGACACCAGCGGCAGCGTCAGACCCTTGGTCGGCAGCAGGCCGAGATTCACGCCGATCGACACCATGCTCTGCAGGCCGATCATCAGCGCCACGCCGAACGCGCAGTAGCCGGCGAAGTGGCGGCGCATCTCGACGCACTTCAGGCCGACCCAGAACGCACGGCCGACCAGCGCGACGAACAGGCCGATCACCAGACACACGCCGATGAAGCCGAGCTCTTCGGCCAGCACCGAGAAGATGAAGTCGGTGTGCGCCTCGGGCAGGTACGAGAGCTTCTGCACCGACGCACCCAGACCCACACCGGCGAACTCGCCGCGGCCCACCGCCATCAGCGCATTGCTGAGCTGGTAGCCGGCTCCGAGCTGGTCGGCCCAGGGATCGAGGAACGAGGTCAAGCGACGCACGCGATACGGTTCGAGGATCGCGATGAACGCGAAGATCGGCAGGCCGATGACGACCGGCGCGGCCATGCGCGGCATGTGCACGCCACCGAGCACCAGCATGCCGGCGGTCACCGCGAGGATCAGCGAGGCGTGACCGAAGTCGGGCTGCAGCAGCAGCAGCGCGACCAGCGCGACGGCGACGCCGAGCGGCTTGAGCATCGCCGGCCAGGTCGCGTTGACCTCGTCGCGGAAGCGCACCAGATAGCTCGCCAGCCACACGATGTAGATGACCTTGACCGCCTCGACCACCTGGAAATTCGAGATGCCCAGATTGATCCAGCGGTGTGCGCCGTTGACCGAGCGACCGAGGCCGGGCACGAACACCAGCGCCAGCAGGCCGAAACAGGCCAGCAAGACGAAGCGGTCGTACTTTTCGATCGTCTTGAGTTCGGTGCGCATCACCGCGAACGCGAGGCCGACGCCCAGCGCCAGGAACATCAGATGGCGGGTCAGGAAGTAATAGCGGCCGACGCGCATGTCTTCGCCGATCGCGATCGAGCTCGACGCGACCATGATCACGCCGAGCGTCGCGATCGACACGATGATGCCGACCAGCCACGGATCGAAGCGGCCGACGATGTCGTCGATGCGCGTCGCCTGGCGGGCGGCGGCGCCGTCGTGGGCCATGGTGTCGTAGGTCCGGGCCATCAGCGCACCTTCAACGTGGCGAGGCCGACCAGCACCAGGATCACCGAGATGATCCAGAAGCGCACGATCACGCGCGGCTCGGGCCAGCCCTTGAGTTCGAAGTGGTGGTGGATCGGCGCCATGCGGAACACGCGCTTGCCGGTCAGCTTGAAGCTGGCGACCTGGATCATCACCGACAGCGTTTCGATGACGAAGATGCCGCCCATGATCACCAGCACCAGTTCCTGGCGCACGATCACCGCCATCGTGCCGAGCACGGCGCCGAGCGCCAGCGCGCCGATGTCGCCCATGAACACCATGGCGGGATACGTGTTGAACCACAGGAACCCGAGCCCGGCCCCGGCGATCGCCGCGCAGATGATCACGAGTTCACCCGCGCCCGGCACCTGCGGGATCTGCAGATAGTTCGAGAACACCGCGTTACCCGAGGCGTAGGCGAACACGCCCAGGCCGCAGGCGACCAGCACGGTCGGCATGATCGCCAGACCGTCGAGGCCGTCGGTGAGATTCACCGCGTTCGAGAAGCCGACGATCCAGAAGTAGGCGATCGCGACGAAGCTGATGCCGGCCAGCGGCAGTGCGATCGACTTGAACAGCGGCACGTAGAACGTGGTGGCTGCGGCGACATCGGCATACAGATAGAGGTACAGGCCGGCGGCGAGGCCGAAGATCGACTGCAGCAGGTACTTCCAGCGCGACTTCAGACCGTTGGGATCGCGCTTGACGATCTTGATCCAGTCGTCGTACCAGCCGATCGCACCGAAGGCGACCATTACGCCCATCACGACCCAGACATACCTGTTGCGCAGATCGCCCCACATCAGCACCGACAGGAAGATCGTCAGCAGGATCAGCGCGCCCCCCATCGTCGGCGTGCCGGCCTTGGAGAAATGCGTCTGCGGTCCGTCCTGACGGATCGGCTGGCCACCCTTGAACTGGGCGAGCTTGCGGATCACCGCCGGGCCCAGCCACAGCGACAGCAGCAGCGAGGTCAGCGCCGCGAGGATTCCGCGGAACGTGAGGTACTCAAACAGCTTGAAGAAGTCTTCCAGACCCTGCAGCCAGCGGGCGAGTTCAAGCAGCATGTCCGGTTCCTTCAGTGGTGCGCAGCGCGGTGACCACACGGTCCATCGCACTGCCGCGCGAGCCCTTGACCAGTACGCGCGCATCAGCGTGCAGGTCGGCCCGCAGCGCTTCGATCAGCGCTTCGTGGGTATCGAATCGGCGCGCACCGCCGCCGAAGGCATCGGCCGCGGCCGCGCTCAGTGCGCCCAGCGCATACAACCGTGCGATGCCGGCGGACTTCGCGCGCACGCCGGCCTGGGCGTGCATCGCCGCGCCGTCGCTGCCGAGTTCGCGCATGTCGCCGAGCACCAGCCAGCGATCGCCGCCGCCGGCGGCGAGCGTGTCGATGGCGGCGTTGAGCGAGCCGGGATTGGCGTTGTAGCTGTCGTCGATCAGCACCGCGCCTTCGGCCAGCGTGTAACGGACCAGACGGCCGGCGACCGCTTCGGCGCTGCCGAGCGATGCGACGATCGTGGCCAGCGGCACGCCGGCGGCGAGCGCGATGGCGGTCGCCGCGAGCGCGTTGCGCACGTTGTGGAGACCGGGCAGCGGCAGCGTGACGTCGGCCTCGCCCGCGGGCGTGAGCAGACGGAAACGCGCACCGGCATCGTCGAGACGCACGTCGCGCGCGGACACGTCGGCGGTCGCCTCGATGCCGAAGCGCAGCAGGCGACGGCCGTGCGCGCGTTCGGCGAAGAACGGGGCGAACGCGTCGTCGGCATTGATGACGGCCGTGCCGTCGGCCGGCAGCGCATCGTAGATCGCGGCCTTGGTGTCGGCGATGCCGAGCAGGCTGCCCATGCGCTCCATGTGCGCCGGCGCGATGTTGTTGACCAGTGCGATGCGCGGCTGCGCGATCGCGGTCAGATACGCGATGTCGCCCGGCTTGCCGGCGCCCATCTCGTAGACCGCGAACACTGCGTCTTCCGGCGCATCGAGCACCGCCAGCGGCAGGCCGATCTCGTTGTTGAAATTGCCGGGGTTGAAGCTGGTGGACGCGTGACGCGACAGGATAGCGGCGACCAGCTGCTTGACGCTGGTCTTGCCGTTGCTGCCGGTGATCGCCACGACGGTCGCGGCGCGCGCGCGCTGCACCGCGGTCGCCAGCGCACCGAGCGCGAGCTGCGGATCGCCGACGACGATCTGCGGCAGCGCGATGTCGAGCGGACGCGCGACCAGCGCCGCGCGTGCACCGCGGGCGGCGGCATCGGCAACATGGTCGTGACCATCGAAGTTGTCACCCTTCAGCGCGACGAACAGCAGTGCGTGCACCTCGGCCGCGTCGAGCTTGCGGGTGTCGGTGGCAACGGCATCGATCGGAAAATCGCTGTCGACGCCGTGCAGGCGTCCGTTGACCAGCTGTGCGATGCGGGCGAGCGACAGCGGGTTCATCGCGCGCCTCCCATATCGCGTGCATCCAGCGCGGCCTGCGCGACGACGCGGTCGTCGAACGCATGCTGCACACCGTCGATCTCCTGGTAGGGCTCGTGGCCCTTGCCGGCGATCAGCACGATGTCGCCCGGCTTCGATTCGCCGATCGCACGTTCGATCGCGCGAAGACGGTCGCGCTCGATCGTGACGGCGTCGGGCCGTGCGAAGCCGGCCATGATGTCGGCGACGATCGCATCACCGTTTTCGCCGCGCGGGTTGTCGTCGGTGACGATGACACGATCGGCATTCGCCTCGGCGATCGCCGCCATCTGCGGACGCTTGCCGGTGTCGCGCTCGCCGCCGCAGCCGAATACGCAGACCAGCTCACCGCGCAGATGACCGCGCAGCGACTGCAGCGCCTGCTGCAGCGGATCGGGCTTGTGCGAGTAGTCGACGACGACCAGCGGCTGCATGTGGCCGCCACCGAGGCGGTTCATGCGGCCGGCGATCGGCTGCAGGCCGGCGAGCACGCGCACGATGTCCGCAGGTGCGTACGCCAGCGCGCGCAGCACGCCGGCGACGACCAGCAGGTTGTCGACATTGAAGCGGCCGAGCAGCGCCGCGCGCACCGGCAGCGACTGGCCGTCGATGCGCAGCGAGAAGGCGATGCCGCGATCATCGAGCGCGATGTCGTGCGCGGCGATGTCGGCGGCGGCATCGCCGGCGGCGCTGATCGTGATCGCACGGACGCCGTCGGCGAGTTGCGCGGGCAGCGTCGCGCCGAAGGCGTCGTCGATGTTGATCACGGCGGCCTTGAGGCCTTCACGCACGAAGAGCTTCGCCTTCGCCGCGCCGTAGCCGGCCATATCGCCGTGGTAGTCGAGATGGTCGCGGGTGAGATTGGTGAACACCGCGACGTCGTAATGCACGGCGTCGACGCGGCCCTGATCGAGGGCGTGCGAGCTGACTTCCATCGCCACCGCAGCTGCGCCGGCGTCGCGCAGCTGCGCGAGCAGCGCATGCGTCTGCAGCACCAGCGGTGTGGTGAAACCGGTCGGCTCGACCGCGCCATGCAGGCCGGCGCCGAGCGTGCCGATGGTGCCGGCGCGCGTGCCGATGGCCTCGAAGGCCTGCGCGAGCAACTGCACGGTCGAGGTCTTGCCGCTGGTGCCGGTCACGCCGACCATCGTCATCGCGTGCGAAGGCTGACCGTGGAAGGCATCGGCCATCGCGCCCATGCGCGCACGCAGACCGGCGACGGCGATCGCATCGGCCGGCAGCGACGGAATCTCCGCCGGCACCGGTGGTTCGAACAGGATCGCGCTGGCACCAGCGGCGCGCGCGACGTCGGTGAAGTGCAGACCGTGCGTGCCGAAGCCGCCGATCGCGACGAAGGCGTCGCCCGGAAGGATCGCGCGGCTGTCCTGCACCAGACCGGTGATCACCGTGTCGGCCGGCACCGAAGCCACGTCGGGCAGCAGTGCGTTGAGGGCCATCGCGCGGCTCATCGCTGGCCTCCGGCGACGTGCGTCGCGGCGACCGGCGTGCTCTGCACGGCGGACACGACCGGCGCGGCGGGCGCGGCCGCAGGCGTCGCCGGCGCGGGCACGGCACGGCCCTGCTCGCGCGCACGCTTGGCGTCGGCCGTGGCCTGCGCGGCCAGCCAGGTGTCGATGTCGTCCGGCGGCACGTCCATCAGGCGCAGCGCGCCGTCCATGACCCGCTGGAACACCGGCGCGGACACGTAGCCGCCGCCGTAGGTGGAACCGCCCTTGGACGTATCCGGATCGTCGATGACCACGGCCATCGCGAAGCGCGGATTCTCGACCGGCACCAGGCCGGCGAAGAATGCGAGGTAACGACGCGCATAACCGCCGCCGCTGGCCTTGCGCGCCGTGCCGGACTTGCCGGCGACGTGATAGCCGAGGATCGCCGCGCGCGTGCCGGTGCCGCCGGGCTCGGTGACGGTCTGCATCATCCGCACCACTTCGTCGGCGACCGCGGCCGAGACGACCTGGCGCGATTCGCCGGCATGGCCCTTGACGAAGGTCGGCGCGATCGAGCGGCCGTGGTTGCCGAGCGTGGCGTAGGCGTGGGCGATCTGCATCGGTGTGACCGACAGGCCGTAGCCGTAGGACATGCCCTGCTTGCTCGTGCCGCTCCAGCGCGAGGGATCCGGGAACAGGCCTGCGGCTTCGCCCGGAAATCCGCTGCCGGTGCTCTGGCCGTAGCCGAAGCTGCGCACGAAATCGTAGAAGTACTGGTTCTCGAGCTTGTGCACGATCATCGCCGAGCCCACGTTCGAGCTCTTGGTGATGATGCCGGTCGTATCGAGCACGCCGTAATTGCGGAAATCGCTGGTGCGGAAGCGGCCGTTCGGAATCCAGCCGGGGCTGGTATTAAACGTGCTGGCGGGCGAGATGACGCCCTTCTCCAGCGCCGCCGCCACAGTGATCGGCTTCATCGTCGAGCCGGGCTCGAGCAGATCGGTGACCGCGCGGTTGCGGTGCGCGTCGCGGTTCTCGCCGGTGACGCGGTTGTTGTTGTAGGTCGGCAGGTTGGCCATCGCCAGCACTTCGCCGGTCGCCACTTCGAGCACCACGATCGAGCCCGCGCTCGCGCCGGTTTCTTCCAGCGCGCGGCGCAGTTCGCGATGCGCCAGGAACTGGATGCGGCGATCGATGCTCAGCACCAGATCCTTGCCCGGCTCCGCGGCGCGCACCAGGCTCACGTGTTCGACGATGCGGCCATGGCGATCGCGGATCACGTTCTGCGCGCCCGGCACACCGGCCAGCCATTCGTCGAACGCGAGTTCCACGCCTTCCTGGCCGTTATCGTCGATGTTGGTGAAGCCCAGCACGTGCGAGACCGCTTCGCCCTGCGGGTAGAAACGGCGGTATTCGCGCTGCGAGAACACACCCGGCACGCCGAGATCGAGCACGCGCTTGGCCGCCACCGGGCTGATCCGGCGGTGGCGCGGGATGTACATGAATTCCTTGTCGGCGCGCTGCGACACCGCGCGCGACAGCTCCTCGAGCGGCAGGCCGGTGGCCTGCGCCAGCTCGGGCAGACGGTCGGGATGCTTGCTCAGTTCCTGCGGATTCGCCCACAGCGATTCGACCGGCGAGGAGATCGCCAATGGCTCGCCGTTGCGGTCGGTGATCATGCCGCGCGAGGCCGGGATCGGCACTTCGCGGCGGAAGCGCGCGTCGGCCTTCTGCTGGTAGAACGCGTTGTCGATCAGCTGCAGATCCACCGCGCGGCCGACCAGCGCGACCGCGCCCAGACCCAGCGCGCCGCCGACCAGCATCAGACGCAGGCGCAGATCGAACTGCGCGCGCTTGCGCGGCTTCTTGGCGTGGCCGTCGCCGGCCTTGATGAACTTGCGGAAGTTCATGGGCGCACCACGACGATCTCGGCCGTCTCGGGGAAGCGCATGCCCAGACGCTCACGCGCGACCTGGTCGACGCGGTTGCTCATCGCCCACGTCGCCTGCTCGAGCTGCAGGCGGCCGAAGTCGATGTTGAGTTCGTCGCGCGCGCGCTCCAGACGGGTCAGGTCGATGTAGAGCTGGCGGTAGTCATGGCGCGCGTGCACCACGCCGATCGCTGTGATCACGTTGGCGGCCAGCAGGATCGCGACGACGAGATGGCGCAGCTTCATGCGCCCGTCTCCAGCTTCTCGGCCACGCGCAGCACCGCGCTGCGGGCGCGCGGGTTGGCGCGCAGTTCGGTCTCATCGGCCTTGGTCGCGTCGGCAATGATGCGCAGACGCGGCACGAACGGCGCGGCCTCGGGCAGACGGCGATTGCCGGCCGGCGCCTTCGCATGACCGGCGATGAAGCGCTTGACGATGCGGTCTTCCAGCGAGTGGAAGCTGATCACCGCGAGGCGGCCACCGGGACGCAGCGCCGCGAGCGCGGCATCGAGACCGGTTTCGAGATCGGCCAGTTCGCGGTTGATGTGGATGCGGATCGCCTGGAACGAACGCGTCGCCGGATTCGTTTCCTTCTGGCCCGGCTTGGACTTGCCGCGCGGCACGTTGGCGCCGATCACTGCGGCCAGATCGGCCGTGCGCAGGAACGGCGTCTCGGCGCGGCGCGCCACGATCGCACGCGCGATGCGGCGGCTCATGCGCTCTTCGCCGTACGTCCACAGCACGTCGGCGATCGCAGCCTCGTCGGCGCGCGCGATCCATTCGGCGGCGCTTTCGTCCGCGTCCGGATCCATGCGCATGTCGAGCGGGCCGTCCTTGCCGAAGCTGAAACCACGCTCGGCGACATCGAGCTGCGGCGAGGACACGCCCAGATCGAACAGCACGCCGTCGAGCGGCGCCTGCGCGACGTCCTGCCAGCCGGTCAGCGCGATGAAGCTGCCGCGGAAGATCGATACGCGCGGGTCATCGCCGAAGCGCGCCTGGGCAACCGCGATCGCTTCGGGATCCTTGTCCATCACCAGCAGGCGGCCATCGGCGCCCAGCTGTGCGAGCACGCCGGCAGCATGACCACCGCGGCCGAAGGTGCCATCCAGGTAGCGGCCATCCGGGCGCACGTGCAGGCCGTCGAGCACCTGCGCGTACAACACCGGGAGGTGGCCGGAAGTGACATCCGGACCACCGGCGGTCACAACGGCAATCCTTCGAGATCGTCGCCCGCCATGTCCTCGTCGGTCAGGGTCTGGCGGATCTGCGCCTGATGCGCCTGCTCGCTCCAGAGCTCGAACTTGTCGCCCATGCCCACCAGCACCGCGCGGCGGTCGATCCCGACCGTGTTGCGCTGGCTGGACGGAATGCCGATCCGGCCGCTGGCGTCAGGCTCGAGCACGGTGGCGGCGCCGACCAGCTTGAGCTGGAGGGTGCGATTGCGGGCGAGCGTGCGCGGCAACGCATTGACCTGGTCGCGCAGCGCTTCCCAGGCCTTGAAAGGATAGAGGTACAGCCCGCCGGCATCGAAGGGGTTGTAGGTCAGGACCAGGCGGTTGTCGCATTCACGCGCAACAAAGTCCCGATAGGCGGTGGGAATCGCCAGTCGGCCCTTCTCGTCGATGGTGATGGCGGTCTCGCCCTGCAACACGTCCGTCTCTGCCCGTTGATGGCCCGTCTTGCGCGGGCTTTGATATTCGGAAAACCACGAAATTCCCGGTTTCCCCACATGTCGCCACCTTAGGTTCGGTGATTTGGGTTGTCAACAGCTTTGTGGACGACTTTTCACCTGTCTGGTCAATGACTTGCGGCACTCTTCAGAGACTTGTTCAAGCTTTATCCACAAGCGCCTGTTTCGTCTCAAATTTTGAGATTTGAGTGAATTTGGCGATGAACGGAACCCTCACGCGGGCTTCACGCAATCAGCTTGCTGCGGTGCAGCATTCACATGTTTCGAGGGCTGCTTGGGGGTCGTGTTGCGCGGGCGCACGGGTGGTCAGGTCGATTCAGGTCGCATCGAGCCTCGAAACAGGCAGGACCGGACGCCGGGCTTCTCTCGCTCGGGGACGCCGCCGCCGTCCATCAGGCCGGGATGCCAGATGAGACCCGCCAACCCGACACCTCTCCCTTTGGGAGAGGTCGACGCGCACAGCGCGGCGGGTGAGGGTCGAGACATGCGGTGATGCCGGATATCGCCTGCTCCCAGCGCTGGCACGGAATCGAACGCTCTCCAAGTCCGACAGGATCCGTGGAGCGCTCAAGGCGCGTTCCGTGCCGTTCCAACGCGGCGTCCACGTCGTGCCCCAGAAAGAATGGCAACAGCGCCGTACAGCCTCGGCCTGGACCGCGCCACACACGACGACGCAGCCTCCAGTCCTTCGGAGGCTTCAGATAAGAAGGTGGCGGAGCCGGCCGATAAGCCGGGTTCTGTCGTGGACAGTCATTCCTCTAGGCGCACCGTCACCGGTACGCTCGAGCAACCTACCCGGACCCGACGCGGGCAACGTCATGAGGTCCCTATTTGGTCTTGCTCCAGGTGGGGTTTGCCGTGCCGGTCTGTTGCCAGACTCGCGGTGCGCTCTTACCGCACCATTTCACCCTTGCCGTCCTGCCGAAGCAGTCTTGGGCGGTATCTTTCTGTTGCACTTTCCGTCGGCTCGCGCCGCCCAGGCGTTACCTGGCACCGTGCCCTGTGGAGCCCGGACTTTCCTCGGCACCCTTTCGAGTGACGCGGCTGTCTGGCCGGCTCCGCCATCGCCATTGTCGCACCAAGCGGCCGTGGTGCCGTCCACCCTCCAGTGAGCCGTTCAGCCAGGCCGGCGGGGCTATCCCCCGAGAGGGGGAGTCGTTCGCATCCGTTCATGGCGTTGGAACAAGACGACAGCGCCATGTGCGCTGACAGCGGGACTGCCCCTGGTTCCGCACGACTTCGGAGATCCCCCATGAATCGCAAGTCCACCCTGCTCGCGTTGGCGACAATGTCCGTCATCGGCGTCGCCATTGCCGCCAACGCCCACTATGTCCGCGGACCGAATGCATCGCTCGGCAGCCCCAGCGTCACCGTCACCTGGAAGTCGGCAGGTCTCGGCGACAACGTGATCGAGGAATATCGCGCAGACGCCGTCGGCTCCGCGCGGTACCAATGCGTGAACCACGGCGGCAAGTGCCCATCCGCATCGAACAAGCAGCAGGTGTCCGGCAACGTCAGCGCATTCGGCGCCTTCTCGTCGGGCAAGAACGGCACGATCACCGGTTCGCTCAGCATCGACCCGCCGGCCTCGACCCTCAACTGCCCTGGCAGCCAGCATGCCGAACTGACGGCGGCGAGCTTCACCAGCATCCGCCTGTCGGATCTCACCAACAACGTGATGGATATTCCGACGACGCCGTCGTCGCTGTCGTTTTGCGGTCCCGAGTGCCCGTAGGCAGCCGCTGCGTTTCGCTCACCGCCTGGAGGAGCGGCGCATGGGCGCCGCTTCCCGCGCGGGCTAGTCGCTTCCGTACAGCGCCTTGCGCGGCGCGCCGCTGAGTTCGGCCGCGAGCTTGGCCGCGGCGGATGGCGGCAGGTGTTCGCCGAGCTTCGCGTAGAGACGGCGTCCTTCGACGATGCGCGCCTCGGCCTCGTCACCGACGCCCTGCACCAGCACGACGAACTCGCCCTTGCGCTGGTCCGGATCGACGGCGATCCGCGCGCACAACTCGCCAAGAAGTCCGTCGAGCACCGTCTCGAACAGCTTGGTCAGTTCGCGCGCGACCACGGCGGGACGATCGCTGCCG
>JBJMWR010000026.1:0-71806 GCA_045810015.1 Luteimonas sp. | reverse complement strand
ACAGCTTGGAGATCGAGCCCGGACGGAACAGCGTGGTCTCGGGATCGACCGGTGTGCGCTTGTCGACATCCGAGAAGCCGAAGCCGCGCTCGGTGACGACCCGCCCGTTCTCGACCACGGTGACGACCGCGCCAGCGAGATCGCCCTGCGCCATCAGATACGGCACAAGACCATCGAGAAAGGTGTCGACGCGCGCGGTGTCGAGCGTGCCGGTGGCGGGCGGCGTGGCGTCATCGGTCGCCGGCGCTTCGGCCAGCGGCGCGTCAGGCGGCGTGGGCGAGGGCGCCTGCGCGTGCAGCGGCGACATCAGGCCGGCCGATGCGAGCAGCAGGCCGGAGACGAACGGCCGCCAGCCGCCGATGCGTGTTCGATAGGACTTCATGCCTGCACTCCCGTTCCCCAGATGGTGTCGTCGCAATGGACCAGCCCGTCGTCGTAACGCACGCCCGGCACGCGATCGTCGCGCAGCACGAGCGGGCCATCGAGATCGACGACATCGCAATGCTGGCCCACGATGTACGCTGGCGCCATCGCCCAGCTGCTGCCCATCATGTTGCCGACCATGACCTGCAGGCCCAGCGTGCGCGCCCGCTCGACCATCGCCAGGCCTTCGGTCAGGCCGCCGGACTTGTCGAGCTTGATGTTGATGACGTCGAACAGACCGGCCAGCGCGTCGATCTCGGACACGTCCTGCACGCTCTCGTCGGCGGCGAACGGCAGCGGTCGTGCGAAGCCCTTGAGGTCGGCCTCGCGCCCGCGCCGCAGCGGCTGCTCGAGCAGCTTGACGTCGTTGTCCATCAACACCGGGATCAGCGCGTCGAGCACGTCGACGGTGTAGCCCTGGTTCGCATCCACGCCGATCCACACATCCGGGCGCACCTTGCGCACCGCGCGGACGCGTTCGATGTCGATGTCGAGTTCGCCGCTGAGCTTGAGCTTCAATGCCTTCGCCGGCGCGTAACGCTCGACCGCGATCGACTGCATCGTTGCCGGATCATCGGCGCCGAGCGTCCAGGTGGTCAGCAGCGGACGCACCTGCGACAGCCCGGCCAGCGCCCATGCGGGCTTGCCGGCACGTGCGGCATCGAGATCCCACAGCGCGCAATCGAGTGCATTGCGTGCGCCGCCACGCGGCAGCAGTTGCTGCAGTTCGGCGCGGCTGATGCCGGCTTCGATCGTGTCGCGCAGCGCCTCCAGCGTCTCGAGCATCTGCTCGGGCTTGTCGTCGAGGTAGTACACGCCGCTGGCTTCGCCGCGTCCACGCAGGCCGCCGTCTTCCAGCTCCACGCGCAGGACCGGCGCGTGTTCGAAGACATAACCGCTGATCCGGAACGGGGCCAGCATGTGCAGCTTGTCGATCTGCAGATTCAATTTCACACGGAGTCTCCAGCCCGTCGCGGGGCGCGGGTCAATAGTCGAGAGCGAAGTCGGCCAGGCCCATCAGGACCAGGACGTAGGCGAGCGCACAGGCGGACACCAGCAGCAGCACCGCCCAGAGCTTCGGCAGCACGCCGCGGCGGGTGCGCAGGGCCTGCATGAGATTCCACGTCATCGCGGCGATGCCGCCGACGATCGCGAGCACCGTGGCGATTCCGAGCAGCACGATCACCGGGTCGAGCCGGTCGTCGAAGCGGGCGAAATCCTTCGAGGCCCAGGCCATCACGCCGAGCGCGGCCACCGGCACCATCAGCATCCACCAGCAGCCGAATCGGCTCAGGCGATAGGCGCGCAGGGTTCGCGGCGGCCAATCGAGCGTGCGTGCGTGGCGACGCCGGACGATGGCTGCGATCGGCCACGCCAGCGCGGCGAGGGCGAGCACGGCGATCGCAGCGGTCAGTAGCGGCTTGAGCCACCGCGCGGAGCGATAGGCTTCGACACGCAGGAACACATTGAACGGCGCGGACGTGTCGATCGCGAATCCGACGGGTTGTCCGTCTTCGACGATCGCCGCCAGGCGCACCTCGCTGTGGGTCGCCTGCCACAGCCACGGCGCGATCGGCTTGAACGTCGTGGGCTGCCGGTTGGGCTGTTTCATGCGGTCGAACCGCAGGCCGCCGTCGTCGAGGGCCTCGAGCCGCGATTGCGACAGGAACGTGGTGCGGCCAAGCCCGGTTTCGGCCCGTCGCGAATCGCGATACGTCGAGGACGCCAGCAGGCGGGCCTGGTCGCGGGCCAGTGCGGGATCGACGGCCGGCGCGACCGCGGGCGTGGCGGCGGGGAAGTAGCGTGCGGCGAAGCGTTCCAGCAGTTCGCGGCGAATCGGACCAGTGACGCCGTCGACGCCTGCGCTGTTGAGCGAGACGAACACGCCGACATCGTGGTCGCGGAACAGGAACAGCTGCGAGTGGAACGAGAACGTGTCTCCAGCGTGGGACATCACGCGCTGGCCGTTGACATCGATCTCGTAGAAGCCGAGCGCCATCGTGTGCAGCGGGGGCGCGAAACGGGTCTGCGGCGTCATCATCTGCGCGCTGGTCGACGCCTTGAGGATCGCGCTGTCGCGACCGCCCGCACCGGCGAGGTGGGCGATCATGAAGCGGGCCATGTCCGAACCTGTTGCGGACAGACCACCGGCCGGCGCGGACGGCGTGACTTCAAAGTCACGCGGCGCGCCCGATCCGAGCGCGTAGCCCTTCGACACCTGCGCGCGCAGCGCGGGCGGCAGCGGCTGCAGGAAGCTCGAGTGCCGCATCTGCAACGGCGCGAAGATGTGCTGTGCCACGTAGTCGGCAAACGGCTGGCCCGACACGCGTTCGACGATGTAACCGGCGAGGCTCGTCCCGTAATTCGAATACGCCGGCACGGTGCCCGGCGCGAAGATCTGTCCCGGCACCCAGCGCCTGAGGTAGGGGCCGAGTTCGATCCCGCCGGCCGCCGCCACTACCTCGGTGGTCCACATGTGCTTGATGTTGGCTTCGAAGCCCGCGGTATGCGTCATCAGCTGCCGCAGCGTGATCGGCGCGCCGCGTTCGGGCACGCGGAAATCCAGATAGCGGTTGATGTCAGCGTCGAGGTCCAGGGTGCCGGCCTCGACCAGCTGCATCACGGCGGTCCAGGTCAGGACCTTGGACACCGAGGCCATGCGGAACAGGGTGCGGTCGGGATCGACCGGGGTGCGCGCCGCCACGTCGGCGAAGCCATAACCGCGACGGACCAGGATCCGGCCGTCCTTGACCACCGTGACCACCGCGCCGGCAACATCGCCTTGCGCGATCGCGAACGGCATCACCGCGTCGAGCCACGTCGTCGCGTCCTCGGCCGTGAGGCGCGGGGTGGCGTCGACGGCGGTTGCGCGCGTATCCGGAAGCGCAGCCGGCGACTGGCGGGCGCCGGCCTGGCCGGACAGCGCAAGTGCGCAACACAGAGCGACGAGCCACGACAACGGACGCATGCAACGACCCCCGGAGCAGGAACACAGGACGCCCATGGGTTGCACGGAAGCGCCGGAACTATCTCGATCAGGCAACAATATTCCTGATCAGAGAAATGTCAACGCTCTGTGACTCCACCGGTGGCGGTCCTGGTGGCCGGGGCCGGCGCTTCGGGCATGCGTAATGGGAGTAATGCAGCCGCGCGGAGGGAAGCGGCAGACAATTCGGCGCTTTGGAGATGGCTGCTGAAACGCGTGACCATCCTGATCAGGACGATATTCATCCGCGCGGTGTATCGTGCGGGTCACTTCACTGGGAATACCCAAGGTCTGTCATGAGTCCGAAGAGCCCGACGCTCGGAACCCTGCTGCGCGGTCTGCGCACGCGAAAGGGTTGGACGCTCAAGGAAATGAGCGAACACACCGGTATCCCCCTGTCGACCCTGTCGAAGATCGAACACGACCGGTTGACCCTGACCTACGACAAGCTCCAGCACCTGGCGCAGCGGCTGAACATGCGCGTGTCCGAACTGTTCGCCGAGCCCGATCCCGCCAGCGGCGCGCCGCAGGCGGTGACCGCCCGACGCAGTGTCGGCACGCTCGACAAGGCGTTGCGGGTCAAGACCGACAACTACGACTACTTCTATCTGTGCACGGAACTGCGCCGCAAACGCATGATCCCGATCGTCACGAAGGTGCGTGCCAAGACGCCGGCCGAGTTCGGCGAACTGGTCCGCCATCCCGGCGAGGAGTACATCCACGTGCTCGAAGGCCGGATCCAGGTGCACACCGAGTTCTACGATCCGGTGGTGCTGGACCAGGGCGAGGGCATCTACATCGACAGCCAGATGGGCCACGCCTACATCGTCGACACCGGATGCGAGGAGGCCGTGCTGCTGGGCGTGTGCTCGAGCGCGGAAGAGGATCTGATGGAGTCGCTGATCACGCTGCACGAGCAGGAAGGCAGTCTCTGAGTCGCCGGGGCGGCGATCCACGTCGCCCTCGCACCACGCCTGATTTCTCCGCGGGGGCACTGCGGACACAGGAGCCGCCGATGCCACGCAAGCGCGACGGCGAGTTCGCCGGCAACAAGAGCTTCCTGCCCAGCAAACCCTGCGCGGTCTGCGGCCGCACGATGACCTGGCGCCGCGCCTGGGCGAAGACCTGGGACGAGGTGCGTTACTGCTCGGAGCGTTGCCGTCGCAACAGGCGCGCTGCGGACGCGCCCGATACGTCACGGAATGGCTGATCCGGTCCGCCATCTCATCGTCGTGCTGGGCGACCAGCTCGATCCGACCGCGGCCGCCTTCGAGGGCTGCGACCCGGCGCACGACGTCGTGTGGATGGCGGAAGTCGCCGAAGAATCCACGCACGTGTGGTCCACGAAGATGCGGACCGCGCTGTTCCTGAGCGCGATGCGGCACTTCGCGCAGGATCGGCGCACTGGTGGCTGGACGGTCGACTACCGGCTGCTCGATGACCCGGACAATCGCGGCACGCTCGGTGCGGAACTGGCATCGGCCATCGGACGCCTGCGACCGCAATCCGTACGGATGACTGCCCCGGGCGACTGGCGCGTGCTGCAGGCGATCCGCGATGCGACATCGGCCGCGGACGTCGAACTGGTCATCGCACCGGACCGGCATTTCTACTGCGATGTGCGCACATTCGCTGCATGGGCGAGAGGTCAGCCCGAACTCCGGCTCGAACAGTTCTACCGCCATATGCGCCGCACGCATCAGGTGCTGATGGACGGCGACACGCCCGCAGACGAGCGCTGGAACTTCGATACCGAAAACCGCGCACCGTTCGACGCGCAGGGGCCGGGCGTGGTGCCGGCCCCGCTACACGTCGAGCCGGATGCGATCACGCGCGAAGTGCTCGCTCTCGTGCGCACGCGCTTCACCGATCATCCCGGCGACCTCGACCGGTTCGCGTGGCCGGTCACGCGTGCGCAGGCGCTGCACGCACTCGAACGCTTCATCGAGGAACGCCTACCGGCGTTCGGTCGCTGGCAGGACGCGCTGTGGCCGGACGCGCCGTGGCTCTGGCATTCGCAGATCGCGTCCGCATTGAATCTCAAACTGCTCTCGCCACGCGAAGTCGTCGACGCGGTCGAAGCCGCATGGCGCGCGGGCAGGGCACCGCTGGCGGCCGCGGAGGGCTATATCCGTCAGATCCTCGGCTGGCGCGAATACGTGCGCGGGGTCTACTGGACGCAGATGCCGCGCTACGCGGAATCGAATGCGCTGCAGGCGACCGGCGATCTGCCCGGCTTCTACTGGACCGGTGATGCGCCGATGCCGTGCCTGGCCGACGCGCTGCAACAGACGTTGACGCTCGGCTACGCCCACCACATCCAGCGGCTGATGGTCATCGGTCTGTACGCGCAACTGCTGGGTGTCGAGCCAGCGCAGGTGCACCGATGGTTTCTGGCCGTGTACGTCGACGCGGTGGAATGGGTGGAGATGCCCAACGTGCTCGGCATGAGCCAGTTCGCCGATGGCGGCCTGATGTCCAGCAAGCCCTACATTGCCAGCGGTCGCTACATCGAGCGCATGAGCGCCGGCAGCTACTGTCGGACATGTGTGTTCGATCCCGGACAACGCACCGGGCCGCAGGCCTGTCCCTACACACGTCTGTACTGGGATTTCATGTTGCGCCACGAAGCGGTGCTGGCCGGGAACCCGCGCACCGCGCAACAGGTGCGCAGTCTGGAACGGCTGGATGCGGCCGAGCGCGCACTGATCCGCGAAGAAGCCGCGCAATGGCGCCTCGACGCGCGTTGAGCCGCGACCCGCCATCGCGCCTGCGGTAAAGTCGCCGCCGAACTGCGGCGCGGTGCCGACAGCCTCGGGCGGATTGCGACATGGTCAGACTTCTCGGTATTTCAGGCAGCCTGCGCGCCGCCTCCTACAACACCGGTCTGCTGCGCGCCGCACAGGCGTTCGCGTCCGATGAGCTCACGATCGACGCAGCCACGCTGCACGGTATTCCGCTCTACGACGGCGACGTGGAAGCACGCGACGGCATTCCGGCCGCGGTCGAGGCCTTGAAGACGCAGATCCTCGCGGCCGATGGCCTGTTGCTGGTGACGCCCGAATACAACAACGGCATCCCGGGCGTGTTCAAGAATGCGATCGACTGGCTGTCGCGGCCCGGCAGCGGAATCCCCGCACTGTTCGGCGACCGCCGTGTCGCGGTGATCGGTGCATCGCTCGGCGGCTTCGGCACGATCCTGTCGCAGACCGCGTGGCTGCCGGTGCTGCGCACGCTCGGCTGCCGGCAGTGGGCGGGCGGTCGTCTGCTGGTCTCACGCGCGGGTCAGGCCTTCAGCGAGGACGGCACGCTGCAGGACGACAAGGTGCGCGCGCAGCTCGGCACGTTCGTACAGGACTTCGCCGCGCACATCCGCGAGACGCGCTGAGGTTTCGATGTCGCTGCTGCTCACACCGAACGCCGGAGATACCGACGCTCTCTGGATGACGCGCGCACTGGCTCTTGCCGAGCGCGCGATGCGCGAGGACGACGAGATTCCGGTCGGTGCGCTGGTCGTCGATGCGGACGGTACCGTGATCGGCGAGGGCTGGAACCGCAACATCGCCGAGCACGATCCCAGCGCGCATGCGGAGATCGTCGCGATGCGTCGCGCCGGCGCTGCGCTCGGCAATCACCGGCTGATTGGCAGCACGTTGTACGTGACGCTAGAGCCCTGCTCGATGTGCGCGATGGCGATGATCCACGCGCGCGTCGCGCGGGTCGTCTTCGGCGCATTCGATCCGAAGACCGGCGCCGCAGGCAGCGTGTTCGATGTGCTCGGCGACGCGCGCCACAACCATCGCATCGAAGTCACCGGCGGCGTATGCGCCGATGTCGCCGGACCGATGCTGACGAACTACTTCCGCGCCAAGCGCGGTTTGCCGCCGCGCTGATCGCTCGATTTGATCCAAGAAGGCTCTCGACAGCAGAGCTGGCCCCAGCACCTCTCCCTCCGGGAGAGGTCGAAGCGCGCAGCGCTTCGGGTGAGGGCTAGGGCTCAACCCGCCAATGCCTAAAAAGCACCCTCATCCGCTCTTCGGGCACCTTCTCCCCGAGAGAAGGACACCACAAAGCTCAAATCAACGGACTGCGCCGGTTCGCCTTGCGATGCGCGTCATCCATTTCTTCGTTGACCGCATGCACGGCCATCGAGGCCTCGCGTGCGAGCAGCAGACTGGCCGCGAACATCGCCAGCACGCCGAGACAGGCCAGCAGCGTCGGCGCCTGCTCGAACTTGTGGCCGAAGAAGGAATCGCCGGCGACCGTCAGACTGGTGCCGACGAAGCAGCTGATCGCCACGTACAGCAGCTGGCTGCCGCGCAGGATGATGCGGCTGCGGCGACGCTGCAGTGCGATCCGGTCTTCGAGGATGCGACGGTCTTCTTCATCGTTGCCTTCGTCGTCGGCGAGATCGCGCAGCAGCGAACGCGTGCGGTCGATGACACGCGCAAGGCGCGCGTTCGCGGATCCGAGCAGCGAGGCGGTGGCGGTCAGGAAGAACGCCGGGGCGAGCATCGCAGTGAGAATGGCGTAGTGCGTCAAGGCGGGATTGGACAACATCTGGGAAGGGAACACTGCGGACCTGGCGGCAGCGACGGCTGCGATATCATGCGCCGTCACTCCGCGTAAGGCGAATGCACGCATGAATGCCGACAAGGCCATCGAGGGCCGGCTGATCTGGATCGATCTGGAAATGACCGGCCTGGATACCGACCACGACCAGATCCTCGAGATCGCCACCATCGTCACCGACGCCGAGCTCAACGTGCTCGCCGAGGGGCCGGAACTGGCGATCGTGCAGCCGCTCGACGTGCTGGAAGCGATGGACGACTGGAACCGCAGCCAGCATCGCCGGTCGGGTCTGTGGCAGCGCTCGATCGAGCAGGGCGTGGGCCTTGCCGAAGCGCAGGCGCGCACGCTCGAATTCCTGCAGTTGTGGGCCGAGCCGGGCAAGTCGCCGATGTGCGGCAACTCGATCTGCCAGGACCGCCGCTTCCTGCACCGGCAGATGCCGGCGCTGGAGAAATTCTTCCATTACCGCAATCTCGACGTCAGCACGATCAAGGAACTCGCGCGCCGCTGGGCGCCGCAGGTGCTGTCGGGTTTCACCAAGCATTCGGCGCACACCGCGCTCAGTGACGTGCGCGATTCGATCGACGAGCTGCGCCACTATCGCCGGCACATGGCCGCACTCGCGAGTCCCTGACGCGCATCGCTGCCGCCGCAGTCACGACTGCCGAGCGACGCCATACAGCAGAACGCCCGGACATCAAGCCCGGGCGTTCTGCGTTTCGACGCTGTCGCTGCGAATCAGCCGGCGCGGGCCTTTGACTTCGCAAGCTTGAGCCAGGTGTCGACCACGGTGTCGGGATTGAGCGACACCGACTCGATGCCTTCGTCCATCAGCCACTGGGCCAGATCCGGGTGATCGCTCGGGCCCTGGCCGCAGATGCCGATGTACTTGCCCTTGGCGCGCGCCGACTTGATGGCCATCGACAGCAGCTTCTTGACCGCCGGATCACGTTCGTCGAACAGGTGCGCGACGATCGACGAGTCGCGGTCCAGGCCCAGGGTGAGCTGGGTCAGATCGTTGGAACCGATCGAGAAGCCGTCGAAGATGTCGAGGAACTCGTCGGCCATCAGCGCGTTCGACGGCAGCTCGCACATCATGATGATCTTCAGGCCGTTCTCGCCGCGCTTCAGACCGTTCTTCTCCAGCACTTCGATGACCCGGCGGCCTTCGTCGAGCGTGCGCACGAACGGGATCATGACCCAGAGATTCTCCAGGCCCATGTCATTGCGGACCTTGAGCACCGCACGGCATTCCAGCGAGAACGCTTCGGTGAACGACGGATCGACGTAACGGCTGGCGCCGCGGAAGCCGATCATCGGGTTCTCTTCTTCAGGCTCGTAGCGCGTGCCACCGATCAGATTCGCGTACTCGTTGGACTTGAAGTCCGACAGACGCACGATCACCGGATTCGGCGCGACCGACGCGGTCAGTGTGGCGATGCCTTCGGCGAGACGGTTGACGTAGAAATCCACCGGGCTGCCATAACCGATGGTCTTGGCGTCGATCTTCTTCTTGGTCTCGGCATCCTGCTTGTCGTACTCGAGCAGGGCGTTGGGATGCACGCCGATGTGCGCGGCGATGATCATTTCCAGACGCGCCAGGCCGATACCGGCGTTGGGCAGCTGGCCGAAGTCGAACGCGCGCTCGGGGTTGGCGACGTTCATCATGATCTTCAGCGGTGCCTCGGGCATCGAGGTCAGATCGGTGGTGATGCGCTCGAACGGCAGGATGCCGCTGTAGATGAAACCGGTATCGCCTTCGGCGCAGCTGATCGTCACTTCCTGGCCGTCTTCGATCGTATCCAGCGCATTGCCAGTGCCGACGACGGCGGGCACGCCGAGTTCGCGGGCGATGATCGCCGCGTGGCAGGTACGGCCGCCGCGGTTGGTGACGATCGCGGCCGCGCGCTTCATCACCGGCTCCCAGTCGGGATCGGTCATGTCGGCGACGAGCACGTCACCGGGCTGCACACGGGCCATATCGTCGAGCGAACGCACGACACGCGCGACGCCGGCGCCGATCTTCTGGCCGATCGCGCGGCCTTCGCAGACCACTTCGCCACGCTGCTCGAGCGAGAAGCGCTCGATCTGGGTGTTCTTGGCCCGCGACTTCACCGTCTCCGGGCGCGCCTGCACGATGAACAGCTTGCCGCTGGCCCCGTCCTTCGCCCACTCGATGTCCATCGGGCGCTTGTAGTGCTCCTCGATGATCAGCGCCTGGCGCGAAAGTTCCTGCACGTCCTCGTCGGAGATCGAGAAGGTGTCGCGCTGCTCGGCCGGCGTGTCCTCGATGCGCACGCGCTCGCCGGGCACATCGGAATAGACCATGCGCAGCTGCTTGCTGCCGATGCCGCGACGCAGGATCGCCGGCTTGCCCGCGCGCAGCGTGGGCTTGTAGACGTAGAACTCATCGGGGTTCACGGCGCCCTGGACGACCATCTCGCCGAGACCGAAGCTCGACGTCACGAACACCACGTCGCGGAAACCGGATTCGGTGTCGAGCGTGAACAGCACGCCGGAGGCGCCGATGTCCGAACGCACCATCAGCTGCACGCCCGACGACAGGAACACGTCTTCGTGCTTGAAGCCGTGGTGCACGCGGTAAGCGATCGCGCGGTCGTTGTAGAGCGAGGCGAAGACCTCCTTGACCTTGACCACCACATCGTCGGCGCCGGTGACGTTGAGGAACGTCTCCTGCTGGCCGGCGAACGAGGCATCGGGCAGATCTTCGGCGGTCGCCGACGAACGCACGGCCACGGCGATGTCGCCGCCGCCATTCTCGGACGCCAGCGTGTCGTAGGCGGCGCGGATGTCGGCATCGAGATCAGGCTGCAGCGGCGCATCGATGACCCAGCCGCGGATTTCCTTGCCGGCCGCGGTCAGCGCGCCGACATCTTCGACGTCCAGCGGTGCCAGGCGATCGAAGATGCGCTGATGCAGATCGTTGTGGGCGATGAACGCCTTGAATGCATCCGCCGTGGTGGCGAAACCGCCGGGCACCGAAACGCCGAGCTTGGCGAGGTTGCCGATCATCTCGCCGAGGGACGAGTTCTTGCCGCCGACCTGGGCGAGGTCGGACAGGCGCAGGTCATGCAGCCACAGGATGTTGGCGCTCAAGGTGAGACTCCGTGTCGCGTTGATCGAGAAGGAGGTCGGGCAAGCCCGGCATCGAACGGCTATTTTAGCCCTCCCGGGCGCCGCGGCGCTCGTCACGTGACTTCCGGAGTCCGCATGTCCAGTCCCCGCCCGGTGTTCTACGTGTCCGACGGCACGGGCATCACAGCCGAAACCATCGGCCACAGCCTGCTCACCCAGTTCTCGGGCACCCAGTTCAGCACGAACCGGATCCCGTTCGTCGACAACGAGACGCGCGCGCGCGAGGTTGCGGCCTTGATTCGCGCCCGCGGCGAGGCGATGGGTGTACGCCCGATCGTCATCAGCTCCTGCGTCGACACCAGCCTGGCACTGGTCCTGGGAGAGAGCGGGGCGCTCGTACTCGACGTGTTCGCACCATTCATCGAGCCGCTGGAGCGCGAGCTGCTGGAAACGCGCGAGTCACGCGTCGGCCGGGCGCACGGCATGGTCGATTTCGAGACCTACCACCGCCGCATCAACGCGATGAACTTCGCGCTGACCCACGACGACGGCATGGCGACGAACTACGACGAGGCCGACGTGATCCTGGTGGCGGTGTCGCGTGCGGGCAAGACCCCGACCTGCGTGTATCTGGCGCTGCATCACGGCGTGCGCGCGGCGAACTACCCGCTGACCGAAGAAGACCTCGAGCACGATCGTCTGCCGCCGCGGCTGCGCGCGCATCGCGCCAAACTGTTCGGACTGACGATCGATCCGGTGCGTCTGGCTCAGATCCGTCAGGAACGCAGGCCGAACTCGCGCTACGCGAAACTGGAGACCTGCAAACACGAAGTGGGCGCGGCCGAGGCGCTGTTCCGCGCCGAGCGCATGCCCTCGCTGAGCACCACACACACTTCGATCGAGGAGATCTCCAGCAAGGTCCTGTCGACCCTGGGGATCGAGCGCGTCATGTACTGAGGACGTCGTGCCGGAGATGGGGTCGGCAGGCCCCGAACCCCATCCCGCACGCCGTCGTTCGATCCTGACGGATTCATCGCCGCGGATGTAGCATCGATCCATGGAAAAAGTCCTGACCCGCCGCCGCCCGCGCGTGCCCTCGATGGGGCGCTTCGGCTGGCTGATGGCGCTGTACGCGGAGAACCACGAGCGCCTGGTGCGCCTGTTCGATCCCGCGAGCCTCGCACCCGCCCGCTACCGGTCCGATGTGCCCGGCGCGCTGACGGTACTGCTGGATGTCGTCGAGCAGCATCCGTACACGACGGAGCTGCGCCTGAGCTACGCGATGCTAGACCCGGTGACCGGCCAACCGGACCCGTCCGCGCATCTGCGTCTGTATCGCGATGCGGGGCAGGTCGAGGCCACGCATTGCTATGTCGGCCGCCGCTGGCAGGACGTGATCGGTATGTTTCCACCGCCGGACGAAGTGGTCGATCACCGCCTGCGCATGAACACATTTCTCGGCAAGTGGCTGCAGTATCTCGACGATCAGGGACATGGGCTTGCAACTCTGCGTCCAAATCCGGATGATGCGCGGCTCGATCGCAGCAAGGCCGGCGCCACCGGCTGAGACGTTCTCCGGAACGAATCGAAGCGAACGAAGGAAGTGCGAAATTCTGTTGACGTTGCCGATACGGAACACTACAATTTCGCGCTCCCAAACGTGGGGCCATAGCTCAGCTGGGAGAGCGCCTGCATGGCATGCAGGAGGTCGGCGGTTCGATCCCGCCTGGCTCCACCACAATTTGTCTGTCGATCAAAGGCCGATCGATAGAATGATGCAGGTTTCTGCGTCCCCATCGTCTAGAGGCCTAGGACACCACCCTTTCACGGTGGACACCGGGGTTCGAATCCCCGTGGGGACGCCACTTTACAAACAGACGGGCAGCTCGCAAGGGCTGCCCGTTCTGCTATGTGCGATCTGTTCGTCGGCTCGCGTAATGCGGGCGCATTTGCGCGTCGACGTATACTCGCCGCATGCGTTCTTCCGCGCTCGTGCTGCTGCATCTGCTGCTCGCCGTCCTGCTGGCATTCGACGGCATGGGCGCTGCGTTCGCGGCTGCGGAGCCCGCGCCAGCGATGTCTCACGCTGCGCATTCGGCCTCCGAAACGCCGCCGCCGTGTCATTCGACGGATACGGATGCATCCGCAGACGCTGCGCAAGAACGGAAGTCTCCCGCACCCGACAGCTGTTGCGACGGTGGCGACTGTCTGTGTCTGCACGGCTGCGGCAGCGTGTTGCCGGTCGTGCCACGTGTCGCCGCATCCAGCGGCAGCAGGGTCGTTGTCGCGCATGTGCCCGAAGATCGCGCCGCGCCGCATCTCGACGATCCCGTCCGACCTCCGATTCTTCGCGCCTGATCGCATTGCTGCCTCGACAGAGGCAGGGCATGGGTCGCCTCGCGACCCGGTTTCCGATCTGGAGCAGACATGACATTCCGAATTCCCCCGGACGATGGCGTCGCGCCGTCGCGCCGACGTTTCGTGCAGGGCCTCGCGCTGGGCGGCATCGCCGCGGCCGGTGCGGGCCTGTGGCCACGCGCCAGCTGGGCGCTGCAATCGCCGACGAGCCGCGTGCTCGCCGGCACCGATTTCGACCTCGTCGTTGGCGAGACCCTCGTCAACTTCACCGGCCGCACGCGACCCGCAGCCACGATCAACGGATCGCTGCCGGCACCGATCCTGCGCTGGCGCGAAGGCACGACCGTCGACCTGCGCGTGCGCAACGCGTTGCCCGCCGGCTCGATCTACGGCGACATGACCTCGATCCACTGGCACGGCATCCTGCTGCCTTCGAACATGGACGGCGTGCCGGGCCTGAGTTTCGACGGCATCCATCGCGGCGAGACCTTCCAGTACCGCTTCGACGTGCGCCAAGGCGGCACCTACTGGTACCACAGCCATTCCGGCTTCCAGGAACAGGCCGGCATGTACGGCGCGCTGATCATCGATCCGATCGAACCGGAGCCTTTCGCATTCGATCGAGACTACGTCGTGCTGCTGACCGACTGGACCGATCTGCCGCCGCAGGCACTGTTCGCACGGCTGAAGAAAATGGCCGAGCACGACAACTACTACAAGCGCACGCTCGGCGACTTCGTCCGCGACGCGCGCGAGGATGGCCTGCGGGCAACGCTGGCCGAGCGCCGCGGCTGGGGCCAGATGCGCATGACGCCGACCGATATTTCCGACGTCAATGCGCACACCTACACCTATCTGATGAACGGCACGACCTCGCCGGGCAACTGGACCGCGCTGTTCCGCAGTGGCGAGAAGATTCGTCTGCGTTTCATCAACGGTTCGGCGATGACGTACTTCGATGTCCGTATTCCGGGCTTGAAGATGACGGTCGTCGCAGCCGACGGTCAGTACGTACATCCGTTCAGCGTCGACGAATTCCGCATCGCGGTGGCCGAAACCTTCGACGTGATCGTCGAGCCGTCGGGACAGGACGCCTATACGATCTTCGCGCAGGACATGGGCCGCACCGGCTTCATCAGCGGCACGCTCGCCGTACGCGAAGGTCTGCGTGCGCCGGTACCGGATGTGGATGCGCGGCCGATCCTGACGATGGACGACATGGGCCACGGCGGCATGCACGACGGTGGTCACGCCGGACACGGCGCGGGGCAGGGGAGTGCACAGGATCATGCCGCGATGGGGCACGCCTCGATGGACCATGCCGCCATGGGACACGGCGAGCATCACGGCGCCAGCGCGATGCAAACGCATCCCGACAGCGAGCGTAACAACCCGCTGGTCGACATGCAGACCATGGCGCCCACGCATCGGCTCGACGATCCCGGCATCGGCCTGCGCGACAACGGCCGCACCGTGCTGACCTACGGGATGATGCGCAGTCTGTTCGATGATCCCGACGGCCGCGCGCCCGGACGCGAGATCGAGCTGCATCTGACCGGCCACATGGAAAAGTTCGCGTGGTCGTTCGACGGCATCAAATTCGCGGACGCACAGCCGCTACGGCTCAATTACGGCGAGCGGCTGCGCGTGGTGCTGGTCAATGACACGATGATGACGCACCCGATCCATCTGCACGGCATGTGGAGCGACCTCGAAGACGCGCAGGGCAACTTCCAGTTGCGCAAACACACCGTGGACATGCCACCCGGTTCGAAACGCAGCTACCGCGTGCGCGCCGATGCGCTCGGACGGTGGGCCTACCACTGTCATCTGCTCTACCACATGGAGGCGGGCATGTTCCGCGAAGTGCAGGTGGTCGAATGAGCGCCGCATCAACAGTCGCACGCACCGGCATGCTGGCCGCCGCATTGTGCGCCGCCATCGGCAGTGCCCAGGCGCAGCACGGCGCTCATGGGCATCATCCGCCGGCCACCAAGCCTGCGGCAGCGAAACCGACGCCGCCGCATGCGACACCGCCGAGACCACGCGTTTCGAATCCTGCAGCGCCACCGGTTACAGATCCCCGCGCGCATCACCGCACGCCGGCAGGACCCGCGAAGACACCTCGTACCCATGCAGCCCCGGCGGCCGCGCATCAGGCGCATGGAAGCGGGCACACGGCACCTGCAACCGGGAACGAAAAGCGTGCAGATGACCCACATATGCACCATCGTGGACGTGCCGAATCCGACACCGCGCAGGATCATGCGGCGCACGCAGGTCACGCGGGAAATCAGGCATCCAACAAACCGGAGATGCCACCCGCAACCGACGACGCGCACACGCATCATCGAAGTAGAGCCGCGCAACCAGCCGACGACCTACCTTTCGACCATCCGCCCCGCGAACCGCTTCCCCCGATCACCGATGCCGATCGCGCTGCCGCGTTTCCCGACCATCTGCACGGCCACGAGATGCACGGCGACACGATCCGCAGTCTGGTCCGCATCGATCGCCTGGAGGCCTTCGATGGCGACCATGGCAGCGGCCAGGCCTGGGAAGCGGATGCATGGATCGGCGGCGACACCGATCGGCTGTGGTTGAGAGCCAACGGCGAACGCAGTGCAGGGCGCACGCATGCCGCGGATCTCGACGTGCTCTACGGGCGCAGCATCTCGCCTTGGTGGGAGGTCGTCGCGGGCGCGCGACAATCGTTCCGGCCGGGCCCGTCCCAGACCTTCGCGGCCGTGGGCGTCCAGGGCCTTGCGCCGTACATGTTCGAGATCTCGGCGATGGCGTATGCCGGCGAAAGCGGCCAGGTCATCGGCGAACTCGAACTCGAGTACGAGCTGCTGCTGACGAACCGTCTGATCCTGCAACCCGCGGTCGAACTCGAACTGGCGCGCCGCAACGATCCAGCACGCGGCATCGGTAGCGGACTGACCAAGGCCGAAGCCGGCCTGCGCCTGCGCTACGAATTCACCCGCAAGTTCGCGCCATACATCGGCGTCGTACACGAGCGCGCGTTCGGTGAGACACGTGACCTGCGCGAGGCCACAGGGGATGGACCCAGCGACACGAGGATCGTGATGGGGCTGCGGACCTGGTTCTGAGTGGGACCGGGGTGCAATTGGCGTTCGTGGCGAGCGCCAGCTGCCGCCCACGACGCCGACGCGATTCTTACATAATGTACATTATGCGAAGTACCGTATGCGCCCGTCCCGGCCTTGGGCTCGAATCCTCACGCTAGACGCCTGCCTTGAGCTGGACCCTGCGCCCGACGGCGTGTCGAGGCGCTGCACCCACTGCGGATGCGGTCTCTGCATCTGGCTGCACATCGCACAGTCTCAGACCAGACGCCGTCGAACCGCGCGCAAGAGGTCATTCAGATTGAATGGCTTGAACAGCATGTCCATGCCCTTGCCCAGGAACTCCTGTCGGTTCTGCGCCTTCTCGGCGTAGCCGGTGATGAAGAGCACCTGCGTCAGTGGCCACTGTGCGCGCACACGGTCGGCCAGCTCCCGGCCGCTGATGCCGGGCAGGCCCACATCGGTGAGCAGCAGATCGAAACCGCGCGCCGCGGTGATCTCGAGCGCGGAGGCGCTGTCGGGACAGGTCACGACGTCGTAGCCGGCGTCCACCAGCACTTCCAGCGCCATTGCGCGTACCAGTTCGTTGTCGTCGACCAGCAGGACACTGCCAGCGCCCTGTTCGACGCGTGGCGTCTCCTGGGTTAGGTCTGCTTCAACCGCGGCGCCGCTCGGGATCAGCACTTCGACCGTCGTACCCTTGCCTACCCGCGTGTGCACACGCGCGGTTCCACCGCTCTGGCGCGCGAAGCCGTAGGTCATCGACAGCCCGAGGCCTGTGCCCTTCCCTATCGGTTTGGTAGTGAAGAACGGTTCGAACACCCGGGTCACAACGTCCGGCGGCATGCCGGGACCATCGTCGGTGACCGTCAGGCTGATGTAGCTGCCGGCGGCGAGATCGCCGGTGGACGTCAGCGTCAGCGCCTGGGCACCGACGACGATGTGTCCCGCGCCTTCGAGCGCATCCCGCGCGTTGATGACGAGATTGAGCACCACGTTGTCCAGCTGGTTGGGGTCGGCCACGGCGATCAGTTCGGCATCCGGCACATCGAAGCGCAGCGCGATGTTTTCGCCGGTCGATTGGGCCAGCAGATCCGCCATTGCGTGGAGACGGGCGACAACGTCGAACGACGTGGTGTCCAGTGACTGCTTGCGCGCGAATGCGAGCATGCGCTGGGTCAACGCGGCCGCGCGCAGCGCGGAACTCACACCCAGATCCACATAGCGCGGAATGCGGTCCAGCCGGTCGCGCTGCATCGCGGTACCGATCATGTCGAACGCGCCGAGGATGCCGGTCAGCATGTTGTTGAAGTCGTGCGCGATACCGCCGGTAAGCTTGCCCAGCGAATCCATCTTGAGCGCCTGCTGCAGTTCGATCTCGGCGCGCTCGCGTTCGGCGATCTGCGTCGCCAGCTCACTGTTGGCTGAATCGAGTTCGCGCTGGCGCGCCGTTTCGCGTGCGTGCTGTTCGGTCCGGTCGTCGATGTACAGCAGTCCGACGCCGGGCGCCTTGTATGGCGTGACACGCCACTCGGTGACGCGGTCGCCCGATCGCGTCTTCAGCGTGAGGGTGCCCTGCCAGCTGCCATCGGAGCGCAGTGCTTCCCGCAAACCACTCACCGACTGATCGCCGAACAGTGCCTGCAGAGTGTCGGCCGCCGCGTCGGCCATCAATGCTCTGAAAGCGGCATTCGCGTCACGCACGTCAAGATCCGCGGCGACCGCCGCAATGGGCGCGCCGATGTGATCGAAGATCTCGCGGAACCGCGCCTCCGACGCGTGCAGCGCCTGCTCGGCCTGACGCGCGCGCAGCAACGTCCGCAGTGTGGCCATCAGGATGTCGTGATCGACAGGATGGACCAGGTACGCATCCGCGCCGCCCTCCAGCCCGGTCACGAGATCCCCGGTTGCGATGGAGGCGGCCGAGACGTGCACGACAGGCAGCAAGGAGGTGCGCGGTTCCGCGCGCAGCAGGCGCACCAGATCGAATCCGCTCATGTCCGGCAGGTTCACGTCCAGCACGAGGGCGTCATAGTCCTGCGACTGCAGCAGTGCCCGGCCTTCGGTCGCGGTGCCCGCCTCTTCCGCACGGTAGCCGTGATGCTCCAGTACGCGCTTGATCGAATAGCGTGTCGCCACATTGTCATCGACCACCAGCACACGCCTATAGGTCTGCATCGGCACTCCCGGCCTCCAGCTTGATGGGCAGCGTCACATGGAACTCCGAGCCCTCGCCGAGCACACTCTCGACACCGACCGTGCCGCCTAGGAGCTCGGCGAACCGCCGACACAGCGCCAGACCCAGTCCGGTGCCACGCAGACGCTTCTGGATCGGAGAATCCACCTGGACGAAATCCTCGAACAGCGCGTCGAGCATGTGCGCAGGGATGCCGATGCCGGTATCGCGCACACTGAAACGGATGTGGCCCTCGCCCTCTGGCCGCGCTGACACGATCACTCGACCCTGCGGCGTGAACTTGAGCGCGTTGGCGATGAAGTTGCGCAGGATCTGCGCGAGTTTCTTGTCGTCCGTGTAGAGCATCGGCAGCGCCGGTGGATCCTCGAAGATCAGATCGACCGTGCCCGCGCCCTCGACCAGCGGCCGGAACATGCCGCGCAGCGCGGAGAACAGGTCCATCAGATCGAACCACGCGGGCGAGATCGAGATGCGGCCGGCTTCGATCTTCGCGAGGTCCAGCAGGTCGTCGACCATGTCCCGCAGTTCCACCGCACCGGCGCTGATGAAGCGCACCTGTTTGAGTTGCTCGTCGTTGAGCCGCCCATCCATGCCGTCTTCGAGCAGGCGGGTCATGCTGAGGATCGATCCCAGCGGCGTGCGGAACTCGTGGCTCATGTAGGACAGGAACCGGCTCTTGAGCTCCGAGACCTCCTTGAGCTGCGCGGCCTGTTCGTCCAGTTCGGCGTAGAGCGCCAGGACGCCCTGGTTGGTTTCCTCGAGCTCGGCGCGCAGCGCGGCGTTCTCTTCGCGCTCACGCTGCAGTGCCTCGGAGGTGAGGTCGGTTCCACTCATGCTGTGCCTCCAAGCCGGACCGCAATGATCCCGGTATCGTCGCGGCCGCGATCGTAATCGCGCTGCAGCACCGCCACGACCAACGCGGGATGTCGATACGCCAGGCCTGCGTATCGGGTGAAGTTCCAGCGCGTCTGCAGGCCGTCGCTGTGCATCAGCAGCAGACTGCCGGGCCGCGCCTGGAAGGCGAACGGATGCACGCGCCGGAACATGCCGCCGACGATGCCGGGGTGGGACGGCAGTCCCCGCGCGCCTCCTGATTCGTACAGCACGGCGGAGATGTTGCCGATGCCGGCGAACTGGAGTTGACCGGTGTCGGCGTCATAGCGGCACACCCCCGCTGCCCCCCCGCGCGAACGCGACATGCGCACGTGCATGCGACGGACGATCTCGTCCGCGGGCTGCGCACATGCGTCGGCCGCAGCGGCAATGCCGAGTTCGGCGGCCTCGCTGGCCTGCAGACCATGTCCGAGACCGTCGACCAGTGTCACGGTCAGCCGCGGTCCCTCCATGTCCAGCCGCCAGCCGTCACCGCAGACCACTTCATGACGCAGCGGAATGCGCAGCGCGCCGTAGGCCACGTCGTGGTCGTGCGCGTCGGCAGCGTAGACCCGCGCAAGCACGACGGCGCCCTGCGCGTCGGACCACACGTCGAGCACTGCGGCCTGGCGCTGGATCGCACCCAGACCCTGGCCCTGGCTGCCGGCAGTGGAGTAGCCGTCGGGCAGGCACTGCGCGAGAGAAAATCCGGGACCGCGATCGATGCCGCACATCTCCACGCCCTTCCCCGCCCGCCCTTCGACCAGCGACAGCAGCACGCGCCCGCCCTGCCCGTGCCGCAACACATTGGTGGCGATCTCGGTGGCGACGATGGCCACGCGGCCGACGTCCACGTCGTCGAAGCCGGCCTGCAGGGCAACACTCGACGCCTCGCGCCGCACCTGCCCCACCTGCGAAGACTCGTCTACCGGCACGACGCGGGTGATGTGGCCGGAAAACGCTACGCCCATTTCGTGATCGTGACGCGCGTGCCCGTCCCGGGCGCACTGTCGAGTTCGAACACGTCCACCAGGCGCCGGGAACCCGACAACCCCAGCCCCATGCCCTTGCCCGATGTCCAACCGTCGGTCAGCGCCTGGTCGATGTCAGGAATGCCTGGCCCCTGATCGATGAATTCCAGTCGCACGCCCTTTTTCAGGCCCTGCTGCACGAGATCCCACCGCATTTCGCCACCGCCGCCGTAGACCACCGCGTTGCGGGCGAGTTCGCTGGCCGCAGTGATCAGCTTCGTCTGGTCCACCAGACGCAGCCCGCAGGCCACCGCTGCCTGGCGTGCAGTCTGCCGGGCCAGGACTACATCCTGTTCGGTGCGCACCTGCAGCAGGCCACCGGACGTCATGGCGCCTCTGCGTCGGAAATTTGCAGCAGCCTCAGACCGCGGTCGACGTCCAGTGCCGTGCGCACACCCGTGAGGCTGAGCCCGAGCTCGACCAGCGTGATCGCGACGGCCGGCTGCATGCCGACGACGACGGTGCGCGCATCCATGATCCGCGCGAGCGCAGCAATGGTGTCGATCATCCGACCGATGAAGGAGTCGACGATGTCGAGCGCGGAAATCTCGATCAGCACGCCACGCGCGGAGGTGGCGCGGATGCGCTCGGTCAGATCATCCTGCAGCGTGAGCGCAAGCTGGTCGTGCATGTCGACCTGGATGGTGACCAGCAGGATGTCGCCCATCTGCAGAATCGGAATGCGCTCCATCTCAGCCCGCCTTCGAAACGGTCACGCCGGTGCGCTTGAGCGCCAGCGCCAGCGCGTCGGCGAGATTGGCCTTGGTGACGATGCCCTGCAGATCCAACCCCAAGTGCACGATGGTCTGGGCAATCTGCGGACGCACGCCGCTGATGATCGCATCGGCGCCCATCAGCCGGATCGCGGTAACGGTCTTGAGCAGATGCTGCGCGACCAGAGTGTCGACAGTGGGCACGCCGGTGATGTCGATGATCGCGATTTCGGAGCCGGTCTCGACGATCCGTTGCAGCAACGACTCCATGACCACCTGGGTGCGCTGCGAATCGAGCGTGCCGATCATCGGCAGCGCCAGCACGCCGTCCCAGAGCTTCACTACCGGCGTGGACAGCTCCAGCATCTCTTCCTGCTGACGCTGGATCACTTCCTCTCGGGTCTTCTGGAAGGCGGACACCGACTGCAGGCCAAGCCCGTCCACGAGCTGGGACACCGACCAGAGCGCGTCCGCCAGTTCGGCAGGTGTATCGGCCATGCTGGTCTGCACGACGTCGAACAGCGGGCGCTTCAGCGAAAACAGGAAAGTCGCCGTTTCGGACGAACTGAAACCCTTCAACACACGATCCCGCGAGAAGTCTTCGAGGAAATTGCGGACGTCGGCCCACTCCCGGCCCTGCAGGTTCGCGGCGTCGCCGCGGGAGATCGCCGCGCGCAGGAGTGTCCAGAACTCGCGTACTTGTGGTTCGAGCTCACGCATCGACACGCGGCCATCGCGGTTGTCTGTCTCCAGTGTCGCGAGCCACCGGTCGGCGAGGACGCGTTGCTGCGCGTCAATGATCTCAAGCAGGCGTGGGCTGAGTGCGGCCATGTGGACTCCGGTAGATGGACGGGGCGCGACGGATCACGCCAGCGCTGGTGTGCCCCGCCTGAAAAACGCGGCGAGCGTATCCGATTTAGGCCGCTGTGTCGGTCCGAAACGCACACAGTCCTGACCCGCTGGGCGCGGCACGCCGGTTCTCCTCGTCCCCGTGTATCGCGAGGTCGTCGTGGGTATGGCAGCGGCATGCATCGCCGCATGTCGGAGCCGCGGTGGCCCGTGTCTGCGTCGACGAACGAGGCGGCGAAGATGTGGAACACACGATGTGTCCGTCGACGCCCGGGCAGTGCACATGTCGCATCCGCCGCGCGTACAGATCAGCCGAATAGGCCTACGCATGTCCGAACAAAAATCCACTCCTTATGTGTGTCAGCGCACACACAACGGTTGGGATAATGCAGTTATTGCGGACGCCTTACAAAAAATACCAGCCGGTTCACGCCGGTTTGATTTGACGGTTTTCATATTCGTGTCAGGCGATCCGATCGCCGCCCCGATACGAAGACGCTCGCCGCCGCGGCGGGTGTTCGCAACGGGGATACCTGGACTTCCCCTATGCCTGCCCCCGAAGGTATTGGCCGCCACCGTCGCGCGGCCGGTCGTAAAACCGACGCCACGAAACCGCCGCGCCTCCGCGATGCGTCCGGTCGTTTCCGCGCCCGTATTCCCACACAGTCGGCAGGATACGCACCACCCAATGCACGGCGCTCGCTGTTCGTCACGTCGGAGATGAGCGACTACATCAAGGCAGGCGGACTGGGCGAAGTCGCCGCGGCACTGCCACGTGTGTTGCGTCGCCGCCACGATGTCCGCGTTCTGATTCCGGGCTACCCGGACGTGGTCGCTGACGCGAGCCCACACGTGGTCGGCCGTGTCGCCGCGCACGCAGGCCTGCCAGCTTGCGAAATCGGCATCGTCCATCGGCCCGACGGCCTGCCGGTGTACGTCCTGCTCAACGCCGCTCTGTTCGCGCGCCCGGGTTCGCCTTACGTGCGCGACGACGGCCTCGACTGGCCCGACAACGCGGTGCGATTCGCCACGCTGTCGTATGCGGCGGCCGAGATTGCCGCGGGTCGCGCGGGGCTCGATTGGCGCCCCGACCTGCTCCATCTCAACGATTGGCCGTGTGCACTCGCAGCCGGCTATGTCCACTGGAGTGGAACGGCGGTGCCGTGCCTGCTGACGATCCACAACCTCGCCTATCAGGGACTGTTTCCACTGGCGGATGCGGCGCAACTGGGCGTACCGGCCTCGGCGGTCGCTGCGCTGGATTTCTACAGCAAGCTCTCATTTCTGCAGGCGGGAATCGTGCACGCAGAACAGGTCAACACCGTCAGCGTGAGCTACGCGCGTCAGATCACCGATGTGGAAATGGGCTGCGGGCTCGACGAACTGCTGGCGCGACGCGCGGCTGCCGGTCGACTCAGCGGCATCCTCAACGGCATCGATGCGAGTTATGACCCGCGCACCGATGCGCACTTGCCTGTGCATTTCAGCGTCAACGAATGGCAGGGCAAGAATGCCAACGCCGAACATGTGCGTCGTGATTTCCACCTGCCTGCCACGCGCGGCCCGCTGTTCGCGGTGGTGTCCAGGCTGGTGCACCAGAAGGGGCTCGATCTGGTGATCGATGTCGCGCCACAGATCGCCGCCGCCGGGGGCCAGATCGTGGTGCTCGGCCAGGGTGAACCGAAGATCGAGCAGGCAGTGCGCGCGTTGTGCGCCCGGTTTCCGGCGCACGTTGCAGCGCGCATCGGATTCGAGGAACAGCTGGCACGACGCATCTACGCGGGCTCCGATTTCCTGCTGATGCCGTCGCGGTTCGAACCCTGCGGCCTGAGCCAGATGTACGCGCAGAAGTTCGGCAGTCTGCCGATCGCGCACGCGACAGGCGGCTTGATCGACACCGTCGACGATGGTGTGACCGGTTTCCTGTTCCGCGATGCGTCCGCCGATGCGCTGCGCCGTTGCGTCGGCCGGGCGTTCCGGACATGGCAGATGCCGCGACTGATGTCGGCGATGCGCCGCGCGGCGATGCTCGCGCCCGACGGCTGGGACGTGGCCGGCCAGCGCTATGCGGAACTCTACGTTCGCACCACGGCACGCGCTGCATGAGCGAAGGGCCATCGCGCGTGCACCACGATGACATCGCATCGGATCCGCATGGCCCGGCCTTGCCGGCCATGCTCGAAGATCTGCTGGAAGCTCGACCCGAAGACGCATTCGCCTGGCTCGGACCGCACCCCGACAACGACGGTCGGCTGCGCGTGCGTGCGCTGCTGCCCGGCGCGTGCAGCGTCGAACTGGTCGACCGCGACGACCGCACGCGCGCAAGCATGCGCTGCGTCGACACGCGCGGATTGTTCGAAGCGAATGCGCTTCTTGCGCCGGCAGATTACCGGTTGCGTATTGCATGGCCGGACGCCGTGCAGGTCACCGAAGATCCCTACCGCTTCGGTCCCCTGCTGGACGACACGCTGCTGCAGCGCCTGCGCGATGGTGATGCGGACGCCGCCCGTCACGCACTGGGTGCCCACGTCATGACGCTCGACGGCGTGGAAGGTGTGCGTTTCGCGGTGTGGGCCCCGAATGCGCGGCGGGTCGCGCTGGTCGGCGCATTCAACAGCTGGGATCCGCGCCGGCACCCGATGCGTCTGCGCCATATCGCCGGCGTCTGGGAATTCTTCCTGCCCCAGGATGTCACGGGACAGGCCTACAAGTTCGCGGTCACCGGGTATGGCGAGACCGTGCCCGTGCACAAGGCCGATCCGATGGCCCGCCGCGCCGAACTGCCGCCAGCGACCGCCTCGATCGTGCCGTGTCCGAGTACGCACATCTGGCGCGATGCCGCCTGGATGGACACGCGGGCGACGCGCGCCGATGCGCCGATGAGCATCTACGAGGTCCATGCCGGCTCGTGGCAACGCGATGCACACGGCAACGTGCCGGACTGGGACGCGCTCGTCGGCACATTGGTCCCGTATGTCGCGGGGCTCGGGTTCACCCACATCGAACTGCTGCCAGTCGGCGAGTATCCGTTCGGAGGTTCGTGGGGCTACCAGCCCACGGGCGTGTACGCGCCCACGGCGCGGCACGGCGACGCAGACGGGTTCGCGCGGTTCGTAGACGCGTGTCACGTCGCGGGCATCGGCGTCATCGTGGACTGGGTGGGCGCACATTTTCCTGACGATGTCCACGGGCTCCGACGCTTCGACGGCACCGGTCTCTACGAACACGAGGACCCGCGCGAGGGCGTGCACCGCGACTGGAACACGCTGATCTACAACTACGGCCGCAACGAGGTCGCCGGCTTCCTGGTCGGCAGTGCGCTGGAGTGGATCGAGCGCTTCCATCTCGACGGCCTTCGCGTCGATGCCGTGGCTTCGATGCTGTATCGCGATTACAGCCGTGCACCGGGCGACTGGGTTCCGAACGCACACGGTGGTCGCGAGAATCTGGAGGCCGTCGCCTTCCTGCGCCGACTCAATGCGGAGATCCGTGCACGGTTTCCCGGCGTCTGGGTGATGGCAGAGGAATCCACTGCGTGGCCCGGCGTCACTGCGCCCGTCGATTCCGGCGGCCTGGGCTTCAGCCACAAATGGAACATGGGCTGGATGCACGACACCCTGAGCTACATGCAGCGCGACCCGGTCCATCGCCGGCACCACCACAGCGAGATGACCTTCGGGATGGTCTACGCGTTCTCCGAGCGTTTCGTGCTGCCGCTGTCGCACGATGAAGTGGTGCACGGAAAAGGGGCCCTGCTGGCGAAGATGCCGGGCGATGACTGGCAACAACGCGCGAACCTGCGCGCGTATTACGGCTTCATGTGGGCCCACCCCGGCCGCAAGCTGCTCTTCATGGGCGGTGAGTTCGGCCAGCGCCGGGAGTGGTCGCACGACACGCAGCTCGATTGGGACCTGCTGGACGATCCGCGGCATCGTGGCCTGCAGCAGCTGATCGGCGATCTCAATCATCAGTTGAGTTCGCGCGGCGCGCTGCATGCGCTCGACGATGCGCCGGCAGGCTTCGACTGGAGCGTCGGCGACGATCACGCCAACAGTGTCTTCGCGTTCCTGCGCCACGATGCCGATGACGCGCATCCGCTTCTGGTAGTCAGCAACATGACGCCGCAGGTGCATCACGGCTACCGCGTCGGCGTGCCACGCGCGGGCAGATGGCGCGAAGTACTCAATACCGACAGCGCGCACTACGGTGGCAGCAATGTCGGCAACGCCGGCACCGTCGCCAGCGTGGACATCGGCATGCACGGCCATGCGCAGTCGCTCGCACTGACCCTCCCGCCACTCGCCACGGTCTGGTTCGCATGGGAGGGCTGACCGATGCCGCGCCTTGGTGGGGCGCGTGGCCCGACGGCGATGGAACCCGGTTCCAGGTCTGGGCGCCTGCCTGCGACACCGCCTGGTTGTTGACCGAGGACGACGCGCCGTTGGCGATGACGGCGGACGGCGACGGCGGCTTCCACGTGACACACGCCTGCGCGCACGGCACCCGCTACCGGTTCCGGCTGGGCGGCGAGGTGGTGCCCGACCCCGCGTCGCGCTGGCAGCCCGACGGGGTGGACGGTCCCAGTGCGGTGCTCGATCCGCAGACATACATCTGGAAATCCGCGTCCTGGAAGGGACGGCCTTGGGAGGAGGTCGTCCTCTATGAACTCCACGCCGGTGTCTGCGGTGGTTTCGACGGGGTACGCCGTCAGCTGCCGCTGCTCGCGCGCCTCGGCGTGACGGCGATCGAGCTGATGCCGGTCGGCACCTTTCCAGGCGCTCGCAACTGGGGCTACGACGGCGTCATGCCGTATGCACCCGCCGCGGCCTACGGCGCACCCGATGCGCTCAAGGCGTTGGTCGACGAGGCGCATGCGCACGGTCTGATGGTGTTCCTCGATGTCGTCTACAACCATTTCGGCCCGCACGGCAATTTCCTGCCGCGGTACGCGCCCGACTTCTTCCGGCCTGACACGCCCACGCCCTGGGGCGATGCGATCGATTTCGACGCACCACATGTCCAGCGCTACTTCATCGACAACGCGCGGATGTGGTTGCACGAGTACCGCATCGACGGCCTGCGCCTGGATGCGGTGCATGCGATGACACCGCCCGCGTTCCTTGGTCAGCTGCGGGATGCCATCCGCGCGAGCGTGCCGCCGGACAGGCACGTGCACCTGGTCCTCGAGAATGAGCACAACACCGCGTCGTGGCTGGGTCCCTGCGGTTACGACGCGCAATGGAACGACGACTTCCACAATGCGCTGCACGTGCTGTTGACCGGCGAACGCGAAGGCTATTACGCCGCCTTTGCCGATGCGCCCGAGCACCATCTGGCGCGCGTGCTGGCGGAAGGTTTCGCCTATCAGGGCCAGCCCGACCCACGCGGCCAAGTGCGCGGCGAACCGAGCGCGCACGTGGCGCCGCGACACTTCGTCGCGTTTACGCAGAACCACGATCAGATCGGCAACCGTGCGTTCGGCGACCGGCTGTGCGGTCAACTTCCGCAAACGCGTCTGCGCGCAGCCATGGGACTGACCGCATTGACGCCCATGGTGCCGCTGTTCTTCATGGGTGAACCGTGGGGCGCCGAGGCGCCCTTCCCGTTCTTCACCGACTTCGCGCCGCCGTTGGATGAAGCCGTGCGCGAAGGTCGCCGTCGCGAGTTCGCATGCTTCGCGGCCTTCGCGGATTCCGACGCACGGGCGCGGATTCCGGACCCCAACGCTCCGGCGACTTATGCCGCAGCGCACGTGGATCCAGCGGATGCAACGCACGGCACTGGCGCCGCGCATGCCGGATGGTTCGCGCAGCTGCTCGCACTGCGACGCGACCTGCTCGTGCCGCGACTGCGACGCCTGCGTGCCGAAGGCGCCACCGTCGCGGGTCCGGGGGCGGTGGCCGCCGCGTGGCACGACGGCACCACACGTATCGCCCTGTGCCTCAATCTGGGGCCATCGCCAGTGCGCTTCCCTGCCGCAGTGGACGCAGCCGTCGAAGGCGCCTGGCGCAGCGACGGCAGCCCGGACAGCCCCGAGGTCGCTCCCGACGTTCTGGCGTTGCGATGGGGTGCACTGCAATGACGTCATTGCATGCACTCGCCGCCACCGCTGGATTGCAGCGCGACTGGGTCGACGCCGACGGGGCGTCACGTACCGTGGATGACGCGGCCCTGCACGCCATCCTCGATGCAATGCACATCCCGGCCCACGATGCGGCGCGGATGCGCGACAGCCGCAGGGCCATCGAAGCATCCCGATCACGCACACGCGTCCGCACCGCGCAGGCGGGCGCCGAGGTCTGGATCGGCGCCGTGCGAGGCGGGGCGCTCGAGCTGGTCCACGAAGACGGCGCGGGCATCGTCCTGCGGGTCGACGACGCAGGCATCGTGCGTGCACCGTCGCGTCCGGGTGACTGGCAGTACACCTTGCGCGGCACTGCGCACTGGCTCGTGGTCGCGCCGGCACGCTGCTACGGGATCGTGGATGCGCTCGACGTGGCAGCGCCGCGTGCCTGGGGCGTGGGCCTGCAGGTGTACGCGACGCGCGCGCCCGGTGATCCGGGCGTCGGCACCGCGACGGGCGTCGCCGACTGGGTCCCGCGCGTCGCGCAACATGGCGGCGACGCCATTGCACTGAGCCCGGTGCACGCCTCGCGTCCGCATGCGGGGCACTACAGCCCCTACGCGCCGAGCGACCGGCGCTTTCTCGATCCCGTCTATGCGGCACCCGCGCGCGTGCTCGGCGCCGCGACGGTCGCGCGTGCCTATGCAGACGCGGGACTGGCCGGGCGCGAGGCACTCGATGCCGCCGACCTGATCGACTGGGCGGCGGCGACGGATCTCGCGCAACGGCGTCTGCGCGCCCTGCATGCGGCATTCGACGGTTGTCCGGACGTCCTGCGCCAGGACCATGCGGCGTTCGTTGCGGACGGCGGCGCGGCGCTGGCGTCCTATGCGGACCATGCTGCGCGCGACCGGGGCGACGGCGACAGCCGGCACGCCATCTTTGCGCAGTGGCTGGTGGACCGCAGCTGGCGCACCGTGCAGCAGGACGCGCGCGATCGCGGCATGGGCATCGGGTTGATCGCCGACATCGCGGTGGGATTCGATCCTGACGGCGCCGAGGCGGCCGCCTGGCCCGACGCAGTACTGTCCGGCCTGGAACTCGGCGCGCCGCCGGACGCATTCAACGATCAGGGGCAGACCTGGGGTGTGACCGGCTACAGCCCCGCGGGTCTGGAAGCGAGCGGGTATGCGCCGTTCCGCGCCCTGCTGCGGGCGACGATGCGTGGTCGGGGTGGCGTGCGCATCGATCACATTCTCGGTCTCATGCGCCTCTGGGTGGTGCCGCGCGGCGCATCGCCCGCCGACGGGGCGTATCTCGCTTGCCCGCTCCACGATCTGCTGAATCTGGTGGCGCTGGAGTCGTGGCGCCAGCGTTGCATCGTGATCGGTGAGGATCTCGGCGTGGTGCCCGACGGCATCCGCGCGGTGCTCGCACAGCGCGGTGTGCTGGGCATCGACGTCCTGCCGTTCACGCGTGATCGAGAGGGCAGCTTCCTGGCGCCTGCGCAGTGGCGACGCGAGGCCATCGCGACCACCACCACCCACGACCTCCCTACGCTCGCAGGCTGGGCCGCGGCGCGCGACATCGACTGGCGCGAGCGTCTGGCCGGCGAGCCTTCGGGATTCCGCGCCGCCGCGCGTAATCAACGTGCAGCCGATGTCGCCGCGCTCGACGCGACATGTGCCAGCGCACTCGGCATCCAGGGCGTCGAAGCCTGGTCCGCCTTCGTTGCCGCGTCGGCATCACCGCTCGCACTGTTGCCGGCCGAGGATGCGCTTGGACTGATGGAACAGCCGAACCTGCCCGGTACGGTCGACGGGCATCCCAACTGGCGGAGACGCCTGCCGGCTGAAGCAGGCGCGCTCGACGCGCGCTTGACCGCTTTCGACCGCGCCCGGGAGATCGCAGCATGACGCCACTGCGTGCCACGGCCCGCCTGCAGTTGCACGCGGACTTTCCGTTCGCTGCGGCGGCGGCGCAGGTGGATTACTACGCCGCGCTGGGCATCAGCCATCTCTATCTGTCGCCGATCGGCGAGGCTGTGCCGGATTCGACCCACTTCTACGATCAGGTCGACCCGACCCGCATCAGCACTGCGCTTGGTGGCGAAACCGGCTTCCTCGCGCTCGCCCGCGCTGCGCGCCAGGTCGGGCTCGGCATCCTGCTCGACATCGTGCCCAACCACATGGCAGCACATGCGGACAACGCCTGGTGGTGGGACGTGCTGGCACATGGGCGCGCATCGACGCATGCGGACTGGTTCGACATCGACTGGGACGCGCCCGGTCGTGACGGCAAGCTTTGGCTGCCAGTACTCGATCGTCCGCTACGCGACGCGATTGCCGATGGTGTCTTGCGGCTCGTCAATGACGCGGAGCGTGTCGTGTTGCTGCATCACGACCTCCGATTCCCGGTGGCCGGCGCGCCGGCCGAGCGCATCGAGGCATGGTGTGCGGCACGCAATGCGGATGCGGAGCGACTGGAACGGCTCGTTCGTGCCCAGCACTACCGACTGGCGTGGTGGCGGACGGGCAGCCGCCTGATCAACTATCGCCGTTTCTTCGACATTGCAGCGCTGGCCGCGCTGCGGATCGAGCATGTGCCGGTGTTCGAGGCCGTGCACGCCCTGCCCTTGCGACTGCTTCGCGAAGGCTGGATCGACGGCGTGCGCATCGACCACGTCGATGGACTCGCGGACCCGCGAGGGTATCTGCAGCGTCTGCGTCGCCAGCTCGATGCCGTGCCTGGCCGCCTGGACGCGCGGCCCGTGCTACTCGTGGAGAAGATTCTCGCACCCGACGAGACGCTGCCGGCGGACTGGCCCTGCGACGGCACCACGGGGTATGACTTCATGGACCAGGTGGGGGGCGTGCTCCACGCATCGGGCGGCGAAGCCGCGCTGGGCGATGCATGGCGCATCGCGAGTGGCCGCAGCGGCGACTTCGCGACCGAGGAACGGTGCGCGCGCGCCGAACAGCTGGCCGGACCGCTTGCGGCCGAGCTGGGTCGGACGCTGCGTGCACTCGATGCACTGGTGGCAACGGATGCGACGCTGCGTGACCTGGGCACCGATCTGCTCGGCGCCGCCACCCAGGCGCTGCTTTGCGAGTTCCCGGTCTACCGCACCTATGCAAGCGCCGACGGGCTGTCCACCGAAGATGTGGCGCACTGGCAAGAGGCGGCCGCGCGCGCGCGCCGGCACACCCGCGATCCTGCGGTGCAGACCGCGATCGACGCGCTGCTGCGCGCACTGCAGCGAAACGATGCCGCGGCGCGCATGTTCCGGCTGCGGTGCGAGCACCTGTCGGCACCGCTCAATGCCAAGGCGGTCGAGGACACCGCGTTCTACCGCCACGGCCTGCTGATCTCGCGCAACGAAGTTGGCAGTCATCCCCAGCACATCGCCTGTCCAGTCGATGCGTTCCACGTCGCTGCTGCGCGTCGCGGTCCGCGCGCCCTGCTCGCCACCAGTACCCATGACCACAAGCGGGGCGCAGACGTCCGCGCGCGCCTGGCCCTGCTCTCGGCCGCACCTGCCTGGTGGATCGATCAGGTGCAGCGGATCGAATCCGCCCTGCCGCAGGCCTGCGGCGCGGTCGGGGGCGGCGACCGCTGGATGTTGTGGCAGACCATCGTGGGTGTCTGGCCACCCGATCTCGAGCCGGGCGACGATCCGCGCACAGAGGCGCTGCGCGCGCGCGTGGCGAGCTGGCTGCGCAAGGCACTGCGTGAAGCCAAGCTCCGCAGCGCCTGGACATTGCCCGATGCGGATTACGAAGCGGCTGCATCGAGCCTGCTCGATGCAGCCTTCGGCGATCGGCACGTGCGCGCCATCCTGTCGGATGTCGCCGCGCAGATGGCGGCTCCGGGTGCGATCGTCGGTCTCGCACAGGCGGCGCTGCAGCTCTGCGCGCCGGGCGTGCCCGACCTCTACCAGGGCTGCGACGGCTGGGACCTGAGCCTCGTCGATCCCGACAACCGTCGCCCGGTCGATTTCGCGCTGCGCCGGCAATGGCTGACCGACGCCGGAGACATCGCAAGCGACTGGCGCGCGGGCCGCGTCAAGAGCGTGCTGTGGCAACGCCTGCTGCAGCTTCGGCGCGAGCAGCCCGCGCTGTTCGCACGAGGCGACTACGCGCCCCTGCAAGCGCGCGGCGCTGCCGCGGGACGGGTAGTCGGTTTCGTCCGTCGGCATGCCGGTATCGCGCTGTGTGTACTTGTACCGCGTGCCGTGTTCCTGGACCAGGTCGAGCGCGACTGTCCCCGGTGGCGCGCCGATGCCTGGCCGGATCTCGATGTCGTGCTGCCGGACGGCCGCTGGCGCGACGTCATGACCGGCCGCGACGCGATGGGCGGCGCACATCAGGTGGCGTCGCTGTGGTCTGGATTTCCGCTGGCGGTGCTGACCGCCGAATACGAGGACTGAGATGGACGAACATCAGCGCGAGGCCCGGGTGCGGGTGCTGGCGAAGGAGATCTGGGAAGCCGAGGGTCGGCCTGACGGGCAGTCGGCGCGGCACTGGGCCATGGCGGAACGTCTCGTGGACGCGGAACTGCGCGCCGCGCGTGAATTGCCCGACGTCGTACAGGGGCACATGCCCTGATGGCCCGCACACAGACACCACGCCCAATCCCGCAGCGGCTCGTGCAGCGTTCGCGCGTGCGCGAGGGCCGGCCCTTTCCGTTGGGTGCCACCTGGGACGGACTAGGCGTCAACTTCGCGCTGTACTCCGCGCATGCGACGCGGGTCGACCTGTGCCTGTTCGATGCGCGCGGCCGGGAGCAGGAACGCATCACCCTGCCCGAGCACACGGATGAGGTCTGGCACGGTTACCTGCCGGATGCCCGGCCTGGCCAGCTGTACGGGTATCGCGTGCACGGCCCCTACGCGCCGGACGCCGGTCACCGCTTCAATCCGAACAAGCTGCTGCTCGATCCCTACGCCAAACAGATCGTCGGCGAACTGCGTTGGGCACCTCACCTGTTCGGCTACACCATTGGTCACCGCGATGCGGACCTGAGTTTCGATCGCCGCGACAGCAGCGCTTACATGCCCAAGGCGGCGGTGATCGACCCGGCCCACACCTGGGGCGACGACCGTCGGCTGCACACGCCCTGGGACCGGACGGTGATCTATGAAGCACATGTGCGCGGCCTGAGCATGCGGCATCCGGACGTGGCGGAATCGGCGCGCGGCACCTTCTCCGCACTCAAGAGCGACGCGCTGATCCGTCATCTGCGCGACCTGGGAGTCACCGCCCTCGAGTTGCTCCCCATCCATGCGTTCGTCGACGACCAGCACCTGCTCGAGCGCGGCCTGCGCAACTACTGGGGCTACAACTCGCTGGGGTTCTTCGCGCCGCATCCGCGTTATCTCGCGTCCGGACGCATCGCCGAGTTCAAGCAGATGGTCGCGCATCTCCATCGCGCAGGCATCGAGGTGCTGTTGGACGTCGTGTACAACCACACCGCGGAAGGCAACGAGCTCGGGCCCACGCTGTCGTTCAAGGGCATCGACAACGTCAGCTACTACCGCCTCGCCGAAGACCGTCGCTATTACGTCAACGACACCGGCACCGGCAACACATTCGACCTGACCAATGCCGGCGCCCTGCGCATGGTCAACGACTCGCTGCGGTACTGGTCGTCGCAGATGCATGTCGATGGGTTTCGCTTCGACCTGGCGACCATCCTCGGACGCGAACCACACGGCTTCGACCCCAGCAGCGGATTCCTCGACGCGGTCGGACAGGATCCGCAGCTCGCACAGGTCAAGCTGATCGCCGAGCCTTGGGACATCGGTCCGGGCGGTTACCAGCTGGGCAACTTCCCGCCTGGCTGGTCTGAATGGAACGACCGCTTCCGCGACACCTGCCGCGGCTACTGGCGCGGCGACAGTGGTCAGCTGGCGGATCTCGCGGCGCGGGTCTCGGGCTCGGCAGATCTGTTCAACCGGCGCGGTCGTCGTCCACGCGCGTCAGTGAATTTCGTCACCGCACATGACGGCTTCACCCTGCATGACCTGGTGACGTACGCCGACAAGCACAATGAGGCCAACGGCGAAGACAACCGCGACGGCCACTCGCACAGTCTGTCCGCGAACTACGGGGTGGAGGGCGAGACCGACGATGCCGACATCAAGGTCCTGCGCGAACGCCAGAAACGCAATCTGCTGGCGACGCTGCTGATCTCGCAGGGCACGCCGATGCTCCTGGCCGGCGACGAGTTCGCCCACACGCAAGCCGGCAACAACAACGTCTATTGCCAGGACAACGCCACCGCATGGCTCGACTGGGAACGCGCCGCCAGCGATGCGGGTCGCACGCTCACGGCATTCGTACGTCGCCTCACGCAGCTGCGCCACGCCCATCCGCTGCTGCGCCGCACGCGCTTCTTCGACGGCCGTTTCGACGAGGCGCTCGGCTTCCGCGACATCTCGTGGCTGGCGCCTGATGGCCAGGCGCTGTCGTCCGGTCAATGGGAGGATCCGGAAGCGCGTGCGCTGATGATGCGCATCGACGGACGTGCCCCCGACAGCGGCCTGCGCGAACCGGCCTCGAATGCCACGCTGGTGATCCTCTTCAACGCCAGCCATACCGCGGTGACGTTCACCCTGCCCGAAGATGCGACTACACGTTGGCGTGTGCTCGCCGACACGGCCGAGCCGGACAGCGACGTCGTGCTGGACGGAGGCGCGGTGCTTCAGCGCTGCGATCGCAGCCTGCTGTTACTCGGCGTGGTGGCCTGACGGCAGATCGGCGCGCCGCGACCGGCGCGCCGACGCACAGGGTCAACGCTTCGCGGTGGCGTCCGGGTCGGCGCTGCGCTGCAGGAACTGCTGGGTCACCTGCGGCAGATGATCGAGCAGCCACTGCGCCATCGCCTGCTCCTGCGGCAGGATCCGATTGCAGGCCTCGACGGTCTGCGTGTCACCGGCCAGCTCGGCCGCCGCGATCAACGCGCAATAGCTTGAGATCTCCATGTTCTCGAACACGTAGCTGGCCATTGCGCCCTTGACCACTTCGTCGGAATTGGTCGCGCCCCCGATCGCCTGGCCGAATGCGGCGGCACGACCCATGAGGTCCTTGACCACGGACGGCTTGGTGTCGTGACGTGCGAGGCACTCTTCGAGCAGTTGCTGCTGACCCAGCGTCTCCTGCAGATGCTCCTCGATGCGCGCCTTGAGCTGCGGGTAATGCTCCAGGCGGCCGGCCTGCGCCTTGAGCATCTGTTCGGCCTGTTGTTCCATCGCGTGCGCGTCGCGCAGCCAGTCGACCAGGTTGTCCTCAATCGTTGCCATCGTGTCGTACTCCTGTCGTGTGTCAGGGGAAGGAAGCGCGCGCGTATCGAAGACCCAGCGACGACGCGCGTGCGGTACTAGAGATCTCGGGGGTGCGTGTCGTCCGGCAGCTTCCGCGTCGAGACGGAGACGATCGCGGCCGCGCCGAGCAGGATGCTCGACACCATCGCACCCACTGCGAGCAACCCGGCCGTGCTGATCGAAAGCCGGCCCTCGAACGTGCGCGTGCGCCCGCACACGCGCAGGGTCAACGCGTGGACGCCTGGTTCGGCATCCCGTGGGACGGCATTGATGGTGGACCTGCGTGCAGCCATCAGGTCCACTGGCCGCCGGTCTGCCCATCCATGGGCGGGTTGTCCATCGAAGGCGGTTTCAGCATCAGCCCGCTTCGGCCGCCATCTGGTTGCCGCCTGACTCGGCCAGCATCGTCAGCTTCTCGTCGGTGGACTTTTCCTCGTCCAGCGTCGTCTTCAGGAGCTTGATTGCATCGTCGTGGCCCAGCTGCTTGGCGAGCGCGCACAGCGTGCCGTATGCCGCGATCTCGTAGTGCTCCACCTTCTGCGCGCCGCCGATCAGGGCCGCATCGCGCAGCGGGCCCTTCTCGATCGAATCGATGACCTCCTTGCTTTCCTCGACCAGGCCTTCCATCGCGGCACACTTGATGCGCTTGAGGCGGATGCCGAGCAGTTCGACCACCTGGTCAAGGCGCTCGATCTGCAGGTTGGTCTCTTCCAGATGCGCTTCGAACGCGGCGGCCAGGTCGGGATTGTCGGCGGCCCGCGCCAACCGCGGCAGCTGCTTGGCCATCTGCCGCTCGGCGGAATGCGTGTCCGAAAGTTCATGGATGAAAAGGTCGTCCAGCGTCTTGATCGCCATCGGTTTCTCCGTTGAAAAGTGGGGGTGTATTGAAAAATCGACGTCGTGATTCGAACGTGACTTCTTGCGGTTCTGATGCGAAGCGGCGCAGCCTCACGCCAGCCACGCCCCGCAGCGCGTGCAGACAGGCTGACGCGCCTCAGCGCATCGTCTTGACAGCGCCGGCGCCCGGGCCGGCGCCAAGCTCGGCACCGGTCAAGGGATCGCTGTCGGGCAATGACGCGGTCCGCACGGAGAAGGCTTCGACGGCCGCCTGCTGTTGCTCGGTCAGCATCACGCTCGCCGACCCGTCGCCGCCGTCGACGGCGCACTGCGCCTCCCGGTCCTCGACCCGTTCCCAGAGTTCGCCTGCATTCCAAGCGCCCTGCACGTCGGGCAGTTCGCCCTGCGACATGTCGTAGTAGAGATCGGTGAACGCGGGATCGCCCGGCAGTTTGCCCGGCGGGAAATTCGGGGTGATCGAGTAGAGCGCCTTCTCGAACGATTTCTGGTGCGCGACCTCGCGTGTCATCAGGAACGTCAGCGCGTCCTTGACGCCGGGATCGGTCGTGATGTTGATCAGGCGCTCGTAGACCATCTTGGCGCGCGCCTCGGCCGCGATGTTCGAGCGCAGGTCGGCGGTCGGTTCGCCGATGGTATCGATGTAGGCGGCCGTCCACGGGACACCGCTGGAGTTCACGAGCGCGGCGCCATTGCCGTAGAGAATCGACTGCGTCTGGCTTGTGCTGTTGCCGGTCAGATGGCGCATCTCGGCCATCTCCTCCATGCCTTCGGCGAGCTCACCCTTGGCGCCCTTGTTGAGCATGGTGATGATCGAACCGATGATCTCCAGGTGGCTCAGTTCTTCGGTCGCGATGTCGAACAGCAGATCCTTGCGGCCCGGGTCGTCCTCGGCCAGTGCCTGGGTGAAGTAGCGCATGGCGGCGGCAAGTTCGCCCTGCGGTCCGCCGAACTGCTCGAGCATGAGCGTGGCGAGCTGCGGGTCACCCTGTGCGACGCGGACGGTGTACTGGAGTTTCTTGTTGTGCATGAACATCGGACGTGATCCTCATTCTGGCGGTGGCTGATGCGATCCCCGTGCCACACGCTGTGGGCCGCGCAGTGATCTAAAAGTGATTCGAAATGTGCGGAACCCGACACAGCGGGCATGCCCGAGGGGGATGACAACACGCATGCTGTCGAGCGTCCGGGCTCGCCGCGGCATGCGAGGACGCGTCTGCCAACCCCGCGACCATGCGAACCGACCCGGACAGTGCAGCCAGGCGGTTGCAAGCGCCTCCCGATATTCACGATTGTTTTTCGGAGCCGTGGAGCAGCATCGAATGATTTTCGAGCCAGGGCACCGCCTCAATGCGCAGCACGATTCAGACCGATCCGAACGCAGTGCCGCATCGCGACGGTGGCTGCCCGCCGAGGCATCCGTCCCGACGCAGGCGCCGCATGGCCGTCGTCTGCCTGGCGCTCTTCGCGGCCGCCGGCTGCGACCGGGCCGAGACCGAACCCGCGGTCGCGCCACGAGGCGCCCCGGAATCGGATCACACCAACACACTCGAAGTCGGCGCCGCGCTGCTGCAGGACGATGGACCGACCGCGAAACTCGACATCCATCTCGTGGGTTTCCACCCGATGAAGGCGGCGCCCGACCAGCAGATGGAGGCGCACCACTTCTGCCGGCAGGTCAACGAGGATTTCGCACAGTGCGCCCTCTTCGACGGCAGCGCGGTGGATGCCAACCTCACGGGCATCGAATACATCATTTCCGAGCGCAGTTTCCAGTCATTGCCGGAAGCAGAGCGCGCATTCTGGCACCCGCACAATGGCGAGATCCTGTCGGGTCAACTGGTGGCGCCGGGACTACCGGTGGCGGCGGAGACTGCGCTGATGCGCTCGAAGATCAACAGTTACGGCAAGACCTGGCACACCTGGCACACACGCCACGGCACGCGCCCCGGCGACAGGATGCCTGTCGGTCCTGCGGCACTCGCCTGGTCCTTCAGTCGCGACGGCGAGATCGACCCGGCACTGGTGGCGTCGCGCGATACGCGTCTGGGCATCGACACGGCGGCGGTCCGCGCGCGACGGCAACCGCTGATCGACGCAATGCGACCCCAGCGTGGCGTGGATACCCTGCAGGCGCACTTTCCCGCGTCGACGCCGATCGACGGCGTTGTCGAAGCCGCGGACTGAGAACCCACTCGATCGCGCGGCGCCTGCATGCAGGTGCACGGGCCGTTCGGCGCTACAGCACGTTCCCTGCGCATTGCAGTGCGCATTGCAGCGCCATAGCGGACTGCGTGACCCGTGCCCTCCGGTCGATTTGACCGCGGGCGCTAGGGCTCGACCGAGGTTTCGAGCAGACGCGGGTCGAGGTCGAAGGTCGTCTGCGACACCACGCGCAATGCGTCCGCGTCTGCATGCGTGGTATCCCACAGGACCTCACGATCAGCCGGCGACAGCGTGCTCTGGGCGAACCGCCCGGGCACCCCGGGCGGTGGATTTCCGCGCGCGATTGAATCGTTTGGGGGTGCATGTGGGCTTTCTCCCCCGGGCGAAGCTGACGACGTCGCGATCTGCGTCAGTTCGACGCGCGCGCTGATGAGACGCACGCGCTTGGACACATGCCTTCGCTCCGCGATGTGGTGCAACAGCGCGAGGGCCGCCGAGGTGCCGAACCGGACCTGTGCCGCGCCGCTGTCGAGCAGTGCCCCACCACCCGGATCCGACCCCGCGACCGGCCCGTGCGCGGGTGCCGGCCGGATGCAATAGAGATCCAGCCAGCCGGATTCCGGCGACACGCCCTGCGCGCTATCGCGGGTGGTGGCGATCGACGGTGTCGACATTGACGGCGGATCGCTTGCCGGGAACGTGTCTTCGAGTTCCTGGTCGAGGGGGTGCGACGGCGTGGACGATTGCATGGTGAGTCACCTCGGACGGAGTTGCGAAGCGTTGCAAGGGTGACGTTGTGCGCACGTCAATTCCACGTTCTTGCGCCGCCCAATTCCCGTCCACCGGCGGCCCCTGGGCCCGCGCCGACGCCGCCATCGCATGCAGGTGTCAACGAGCGGATCTATGTGCGGTAGCACACGTTTCGACCCGCGCACAAAAGTGCCGCCAACTCACGGCGGCCTTACGAAACGCCGCGCAGTTTCGACGCCATTCCGTTGCGTCAGACGCCACGGTGTCATCCGCGGCCCCGGCGATTCGCGAGCCCCGTGACACGCGCAGCGCACTGTGAAACGGCCCCAGCACCGGAGATCGTGTATGCGTTGGATCGGTGGTTTCGAAGGTGCGGATCACATCAACGGGCGCGGAATCGCGCTGTCGATGCCGCACGACAGCGGCCACCTGGCGCGTCTGGATCTTGATTATCGTCGGCTGCGACGCCTGGGATTTTCTGAAGTACGTGAAAGCGTCGGCTGGCGTGTCAGCGATCGCGGGGACGACCGTGATTTCGATTTCGCAAGCGTGCACGCGCGCGAACAGGCCGCGCAGCGTCAGGGGCTGTCGATCCGCTGGACGCTGATGCATTACGGCGTGCCGAGTGATCTCGATCTGCTCGACGCGAACGAGCGCCACTTCGTCGAAAGGTTCGCACGCTTCTGCCGCGCCGCAGCCGAAGTCATCACGCGCTATGCGTCCGCCGCGCCGCGCCTCTACACGCCGATCAACGAGATCTCGTTCCTGACCTGGGGCGCGACGGGCACCGGACTCTTCCATCCGCATGTCGGCGATCGCGCACACGATGCGACGTTGTTGAAGAGGAGACTCGTCAGCGCCGCGCTCGCCGGGCGCGCCGCGATCCTCGACGTGGACCCGGCCGCACGCATGATGTGGGCCGAGCCGCTGGTGCATGTGTCCGCCCCGCCAGATCGCGACGATCTCCGCCTCGAAGCCGCGCTGCATCACGCCGCCCAGTTCGAAGTGCTCGACATGCTCACTGGCCGCGCCGCACCGGCATTGGGGGGTTCCGTGGCCTGCGTCGATCTGATCGGCGTGAACTACTACCACGGCAATCAGTGGGAGATCGGGATTCCCGGCTCACTCGACTGGCATCACACGCATCCGCGCCGCGTGCCGCTGTCGCGACTCCTGCGCCAGCTGCATCAGCGTTATGGCCTGCCGCTGACGATCAGCGAAACCAGCCACGTCGGCGAAGGCCGCGTGCGCTGGCTCGACGAGGTCACGCTGCAGGTGCGCATCGCGCGCGAGGCGGGTCTCGACATCGAAGGCATCTGCCTCTACCCGGTCGTTGATCGGCCCGACTGGGAAGACGGTGCGCACTGGCATCGCTGCGGCCTGTGGGATGCCCACCCCCTCGCTCCACACCTGCCGCCGCTACTCGCGCGTGCGTACGCACGTGGCTACGCGAACGCGCGGCGGCGGCTCCACCACGCCCTTTCTCCTGACCCCGGACCCGTACCCATGCATCAACTTCTCGTCTTCTCCCACCTGCGCTGGGACTTCGTCTACCAGCGTCCGCAGCATCTGCTCTCCCGGCTGGCGCAGCGGTGGGATGTCGTGTTCTTCGAAGAACCCGTCCATGATCCGGACCGCGCACCCTGGCTGGAGGTCTCGCATCCCGCCAGCGGGGTCACCGTGTTGCGCCCGCACACGCCGCTGGCCGATGCCGGCTTCGCCGATGCACAGTTCCCGGTGCTGGCAGAGCTCCTGCAGGCATGGCTCACCGGGCACGGACAGGAGGACATGGGTGTCTGGCTCTACACACCGATGGCGTTGCCGCTGGTGCAGAAGCTCAAGCCGGTGACGATCATCTACGACTGCATGGATGAGCTGAGCGCGTTCAAGAACGCGCCGGAACGGCTGATCGATCGCGAGCGCACGTTGCTTGAAGTCGCCGATCTCGTGTTCACCGGCGGCCCCTCGCTGCAGGACGCGAAAGCGATCGACAATCCGCGCGTGCATTGCTTCCCAAGCAGCGTGGACCTCGCACACTTCGCGCGGGGCCGCCGCGCGCCCGCCGGACGCGCACCGGACGCGGTCCCGCGCATGGGGTTCTTCGGCGTCATCGACGAGCGGCTCGACCTCGATCTCGTCGACGCCTTGGCGCGTGCACATCCCGAGTGGCAGGTCGACCTGGTCGGCCCGGTGGTCAAGATCGATCCGTCCACGCTGCCGCGCCACGACAACCTGCACTACGTCGGCCAGCGGGCGTATGCCGAGCTGCCGGAGATCGTCGCCACCTGGGACGTCTGCCTGCTGCCGTTCGCACGCAATGCCGCAACCGCGTTCATCAGCCCGACCAAGACGCTGGAATACATGGCCGCGCACAAACCCGTGGTCAGCACGGCCATCCGAGACGTCGAGCGTCTCTACGCACAGGGCGTGTCGATCGCGCACGACCAGGCCGGCTTCATCACCGCGTGCGCGCAGGCGCTCGCGGAACCGGACGCGGCGATGCGGGTCCGGCTGCAGGCGCAGGACGCGCTGACCGGCGCGGCGTCGTGGGACAGCACCGCCGATGCGATGACCGGCCTGATCCGCTCCACGGCGGCGCACGGCCTGAACCCCCGCGCACGCGCGTACCTCGCTGGCGAACGTGTGGTGCCGCTGCCGGAGCCACCGATCGACTGCCTGATCCTCGGCGCCGGGCCGACCGGCCTTTCGGCCGCGTACCACTACGGCGAGGGCAGCGTGCTGGTGGAGCGCGAAGAGACCGTCGGCGGCTGGTGCCGCTCGATCGACGACCACGGGTTCCGCTTCGATTACGCCGGCCACATCATGTTCTCAAACGATCCCGATGTGCTCGCGCTCTACACGACGTTGCTCGGCGACAATGTGCACTGGCAGAACCGGGAGGCCTGGGTCTACAGCAAGGGCGTGCACACCCGCTATCCGTTCCAGGGCGCGCTGTACGGACTGCCGCCGGCGGTGCTCAAGGAGTGCCTCGTCGGTGCGATCGAAGCGCGCTTCGGCGCACTCGACGGCAATGCGCCAGCACCGGTTGCACGCGCGCCAGCGCCGCAATTACGCGACTGCTGCGGCGACGGCGCCGTCCCGGACAGCGACGTGGTGGCGGGCGCCGATCCCAAGGACCGGGCGGCGACGGGCAAGGTCGCGACGCTGGCCCAACGCACGCCCGCAAACTTCGAGGAGTTCATCTATCAGACATGGGGCGCCGGAGTGGCCCGGCATTTCGCGGTGCCCTACAACACCAAGTTGTGGACGGTGCCGCCGCGCGAGATGGAAACCTCGTGGTTGGGCGGCCGTGTACCGCTGCCGAATCTCGAAGAGATGATCGAGGGCGCGCTCGAGCCGGTGACGGCGCCTGTCGGCCCCAATGCCCGGTTCGGTTATCCACTGCGCGGTGGCTTCCAGGCACTGATGGATGGATTCCTGCCGCACTTGCAGGGCACGTTGATGCTCGGCAAGACCGTCACGGGTGTTTCGGTTGCACGGCGCCAGGTCACGCTGTCCGACGGCCACAGGCTGCGCTTCAAGCGGCTGGTGAGCACGCTGCCATTGCCGCAGCTGGTCGCGCTGCTCGGTGAAGAAGCGCCCGAGCGCGTGCGCACCGCGGCGGCGGGACTGCGCCACATCTCGGTGCGTTGCGTGAACCTCGGAATCGGTCGCGCCGACATCACCGACAAGCACTGGATCTATTACCCCGAGGACACGATCTTCCACCGCATCTTCGTGCAGGGCAACGCGAGTCCACACAACAATCCCCCGGGCGGGTTCGGGCTGACCTGCGAGATCACCTACTCGCCGACCAAGCCGCTTCCGGTCGACGGCCAGGCACTGATCGACCGGTGTATCGCCGAATGCATCGACGTCGGGATGATCCGCGCGGAGGATCCCGTCCTGACGGCGTCGATCGTCGACATGCCCTACGCGTACGTGCTGTACGACCACGCGCGCGCGGCCAACGTCGCCACCATCCGTACCTGGTTGCTGGAGCACGACGTCATCCTCGCGGGACGCTACAGCGAGTGGGAGTACTACAACTCCGATCACGCCTTCCTCGCCGGCCGGCGCGCTGCAGCGCTCGCCCGGATCGACGAGACACGCAGCGAAGCGAGGGCGACTTGAACGCCGTGCACCCGGGCCGACACCCGATCGTCGCAGCCCATCGGATTCTGGTCACCGGCGGTACCGGCTACATCGGTGCGCACACCTGCGTGTGCCTGCTGCAGGCCGGCTACGACGTGGTGATCGTCGACGACCTCAGCAACAGTGACCTCGCCGTACTCGACGCGATCGAGGACATCGCCGGCAGGCGCCCTGCGTTCGAGCGGGGCGACATTCTGACGCCGGGCTTCCTCGACTCGGTGATCGAACGGCAACGGCCGGATGCAGCCATCCATTTTGCGGGGGTCAAATCGGTGGCGGAATCCGCGCGCGATCCCATGCGCTATTACGCGATCAACGTGGCCGGCACGATCGGCCTGATCCAGGCGCTGGCACGTGCACGCAGCCTGCGTCTGGTGTTCAGTTCCTCGGCGACGGTCTACGGCGAGCCCGATACGCTGCCCTTGCGCGAGGAGCATCCGCTCCGGCCTGAAAGCACTTACGGCCGCAGCAAGATGATGGTGGAATTGATGCTCGCTGACCTGTGCGCCAGTGACGCTGCAGCGTCGGTGGTCGCCCTGCGCTATTTCAACCCCATCGGTGCCCATGGCAGCGGTCTGCTCGGCGATTCGCCTCGCGGCGAACCGGAGAATCTCGTGCCGTATCTGGGACGCGTCGCTCGCGGGCACCAGGACCATCTGAGGATCTTCGGCGCCGACTACCCCACACCCGATGGCACCTGCGTACGTGATTACGTGCATGTCATGGATCTGGCCGAAGCCCACGTTGCGGCACTCGACCGCGCATTGTCAGTGCCGGGCCATTGCACGATCAATGTCGGTACCGGCGCCGGGACTTCCGTGCTCCAGCTCGTTGATGCCTACGAACGGGCCTGCGACCGGTCCCTGCCCTTCCGCGTCGTCGACCGTCGACCCGGCGACGTTGCCTGCTATTACGCCGATCCGTCGCGTGCGCGCGAGCTGCTGCGATGGAATGCCACGCGCGACATCGCGCAGATGTGCGTGGATGCCTACCGGCATGCCGCCGCGCGTGCGAGTCCGGCCGACGGCGGCATCCGGCCTCCGATGCCCGCGGGGGCCGACGCCGGCCTCCCTTCGAGAGGCGCGCGGATGCACACCGCCTGGACAGCGGAACGCGGATCCGTGGACCGACGCTGTGAGGACCTGGACCCCGCCGTGGCCCGTATCGCCCCTGCAGGCACGCTTTGCGCTCGACCCTGATCGTACCGATGCGCCGCTGCGAAACGGCCGCAGGCAGATCACGCAGGCCCACGCCGACGCCGCGCCGCATCGGACGCATGACCAGCCGATCGCGAACGCCGGCCCTGGCGATCCAGCACGCATGACGTGCGCATCACGATGCGATGCAGACGATGCGGCGTGGACCGGGCGACCGCGCGCCGCACGCGTGATGTCAGGAACCAATGGAGCAGAGATGCCACCCGAAATCATCGGCTGGGCCGCCTCGGCCGTGCTTCTGATCACCCTGGTGCGGCAGATCGTGACGCAATTGCGGGACCGCAACGCGAGCGGCGTGTCGAGGTGGCTGTTCGCGGGTCAGATCGCGGCATCCACCGGTTTCGTGGTCTACAGCACGCTCGTCGGTGACTGGGTATTCATCGTCACCAATGCCTGCATCCTCGCCACCGCGATCGTCGGACAGATCGTCACCTGGCGGAGGCGGCGGACATCCAGCTGAGCGCACACGCGGTGCAGCAGTACGCGTCCGACCCGGCGCGGAACGACGCATGCGTTTCCCTGTTGACCGAGAACCGAGTCGCGGGCGACTGTTCGATCCACGCCAGCACCCCAGTCGAGGTTGTGGTCAGACCGCCGCTTCGATCGCGGATCGCAGTTCCTCCAGAAGGATCGGCTTGACGAGGTGGGCCTGGAAACCGGCTTCTCGCGATCGCGCGAAATCGAGTCGGGTGTGTCGTGCCGTCACCGCAACGCACGGGGGCAATGGATCCTCGCAGTACAGGCGCAGCCTGCCGGCGAGATCCCACCCACTGCCGTCAGGCAGGTCGATGTCGATCAGCAACAGGTGCGGCAGCCAATCGATCAACGCCTCGCACGCCTGCGTCAGCGATCCCGCAATCCGCACCTGGTGGCCTTCGGCTTCGAGCAGCACCTGGAGGGCCCGGGATGCACCGGTATCGTCGTCCACTACAAGAATGCGCATTGCGATCGTCTTGTCTGCCCGTCCTGCGAAATACGCCGTTGACGCCCGTTCGGATTCGAACGGATCTTTTAGATTCAGCTGATAGACTGGATCAAGGCATCGATGCGGGATGACGAACGGGGTGAGGGGGCGCCCGTTCCGTATTCGCAACAGTGCTGGCCCTCTTTCGAACGCGCCGCGCGATGGATGCGCCGCAGAGATCCCCCCAATGCAATTGAATGCGTTGATTCTCGATGACGACCTCGGGTTCGCACGCGCCGTCGGCGCGTTGGCCGCGAACGAGGGATTCCGGATGCACTTCGCGGAAACAGTGAAGGATGCGCGCGCCGCGATCCGCAGCCAGCGCATGGATCTGCTTCTGCTCGACCTGCAGTTGCCCGACGGCTCGGGCATGGACATCCTCGACGATATCGATCTCACCGCGCACGGTCTCGTTGCACTGGTGACCGGCCATCCGTCGGTGGAAAGCGCGGCGGCATCAGTGTCCATGCCGGTCTCCGAATATCTGATCAAGCCGCTGGATCCCGAGCAGCTGTCGCATCTGCTGCGGCGGGCGAAACGATGTCGCACCAGTATCGATGCCCGCCCAGCGGCAGGCCTGGCCGGCATCGTCGGCGACTCGCCGGCTATGCAACGTGTACTCGACACCGTGCGCCGGATCGGCCCCACCGAAGCGAGCGTGCTGCTGCAGGGCGAAACCGGCACCGGCAAGGAGATCGTCGCCCGTGCACTGCACGACGTCTCCAGACGTCCCGGACCGATCGTTGCCCTCAACTGCGGCGCGGTGCCGTCCGAACTGCTCGCCAGCCAGCTGTTCGGTCACGAGAAAGGCAGCTTCACCGGCGCGCACGCCCGGCAGCCGGGCGTGTTCGAGCAGGCTGCGCACGGCACCCTGCTGCTGGACGAAATCACCGAAATGCCACCGTCGCTGCAGGTCTATCTACTGCGCATCGTCGAGAGCGGCGCCGTCACGCGGCTGGGAGGCGCGCGTGCGATCGAGGCGCCGGTACGAATCATTGCGGCCACCAATCGCGACCCGCTGGCCGCGATCGCGGAAGGTCGCCTGCGTGAGGATCTCTATTACCGGCTCGCCGACATCGCGGTCGTCTTGCCGCCGCTGCGCGAACGCGGCGGCGACGTCACCGCGCTCGCACAGATGTATGTCGAGCGTCTCAACGCCCGCTATGGCGGACGCAAACGTCTCTCGGCGCAGTCAGAGGCTGTCCTGCTGAAGCACCATTGGCCAGGCAACGTGCGTGAGCTCCGCAGCGCCGTGCAGCGCGCCTTCCTGCTGCAGGCCGGCGATGTACTGGACGTGCGTCCAGGCCCCGCGCCCGCACCGGTGCCTCGCGAAGATGCGCATTCGATCGTCTTCACCGTCGGCACGACGCTTGAAGATCTGCAGCGCCACGCGCTGCGAAAGACGCTTGATTTCTACGACAACGACAAGACCGCCGCGGCGCGGGCACTTGGCATCAGTGTCCGTACCATCCACAACCATCTGGCCCGCGCCGCGGCGCCGGTCTCGCCGCATGCCGGCAAAGGATCCGCAGATGAGTCCTGAGCACGGACCCGACGCGCAGGTGCTCCATGACCTGCGCAACGCCGCCAATACCGTGCTGCTCTCCGTCGCCGTCGCCCGGCGATTGCTCGAGACCGGCGAAACGGAACGCGCACTCGGCTTTCTCGCCGAGGCCGAATCCTCGTGCAAACGCTTCCGCGATCTGCTCGGCAGCGGCGCCGCTGGCGACGATGAAAGTAACGATCGGATCGGATGAGCCGGGCGCGAGCGTTGATCACGCCGCGCGTTTGCGCATCATCACCGCCAGAACCAGCATGTCGACGTCGGCAGGCTTGCTGAGCACCACGTCGAATCCGCATGCCGCCGCGAGCAGCCAGGGCCGCAGGCCGCCCAGTCCGGAGAGCGCCACCAGTTGCAAGGCATCGAATCGGGGCCGCATGCGCGCCCAGCGCGCGATGTCGTAACCATCTGCGCGCGGCATCACCAGGTCGGACACGAGCGCGTCCGTGTGTCGGGCGGACAGCACGGACATCGCCTGCGTGCAGGTCGTCACCGGCTCGGCGTCCGCGCCCAGCGAGCGAAAAAGTTCGCACAGCGTGCCTGTGAGTTCGGGCGCATCGTCGAGTACGACGATGCGGCGTCCTTCCAGTGCACATGCCGGCCTGCAGCGGGCTGTCTGCATGACACGTCCGGCAGGCGAGAACCATACCGCGAGCGCAGCTGTGCCCCCTGCGTGTGTCTGGAGTCTGCAGACATTGCCGCCGTACGTCGCAAGCACGCTGCGGGGTGCGTCCAGGCGAGGATCATCGTGCGCCTCGTCGACGGTGAGGCGTGTGTGTCCATTGCAGTGCGATGTCCGCGTCACGACGCTCGGCGCCCACGTGTCGTCGCGCGTCGCAGAGCGGAGCACGATCGCCAATGTGCTGGGACCGAGATGGGTACTGATCGCGCAGACAGCGCCCGGGCCGGCCGATGCGGCCCATACATCGCGGAGCGCTGCCACTGCGCGCCACAGTCCGGACGCATCGAGATATTCCTGCAGATCAAGCGCCAGCGCTGCGAACGCGCTGGATCCAACCACGCAGCGTCGTACTGCGTCCTGCTGCGCGTCGATCTCCCGGCGCATCTCGCGATCGTGTCGATGCGATGTGCAGACTCCATTCGGCACTTCTGTCACGGAGCTGTCCCCCTTCCGCGGCGCGGCGCGGCGGTGCGGACAATCACGCAAGCGGCGTGCCATGGCTCGCGCCCGGTGATAGGGAGGTCGTGTCGCCAGTCGACACGCACTTTCTGCGAAGCCTGCATTTTTTGCAGCACACGAGGCGCGATCCCGATGACATGTGCAGCATCGTGTGTGTGCCAGCACCGCGACCGGGTCTGATCCGGCGGGTATCCTGTCCGTGACGTCGAGGAGATTCCATGCAGTCCGATCCGCAATTGCCGTCCCAAGTCGCTTCGCAGGCCGACGCCGAGCCTCGGCCGCAGTTCGCCGTGGTGGGTATTGGCGCTTCCGCGGGCGGGATGGTCGCCGTGCAGACGCTGCTCGAAGCGCTGCCCCGGGATACGGGCATGGCGTTCGTCGTGGTGCTGCACCTGTCGCCGAAGCACGAGAGCAAGGCCGATCAGATCCTGCAGCGTTCGACCCGCATGCCCGTGCTTCAAGTCACCGAACGGACGCCGCTCGCAGCCGATCACGTCTATGTGATCTCGCCCCGGATGTCGCTGACCATGGAAGACGGGTGTCTGTGCGTGCGCAAGGGAGATCGTCCGAAGGGTCCCCTGGTCGCGATCGACCTGTTCTTCCGGACCCTCGCCGATGCCCATCGCGACCGCGCCATTGGCATCGTGCTGTCGGGCACCGGGTCCGACGGCACCGCCGGCATCGCACGGGTGAAGGAAAAAGGTGGCGTCACCATTGCGCAGGCACCGGTCGATGCCGAGTTCGAGGACATGCCGCGCAACGCAATTGCAGGCGGGCACATCGACTTCGTGCTTGCTGCCAGCGAGATTCCGCAGAAGCTCGTCGACATCTGGAACAACGCGCAGGAGATCGCACTGCCGCGGGCGCGCGATGACGAAGGGCTCGACCACAAGCGCGAGGATGACCGGCCCGACGCCGAGTCGGCGCTGCACGACATCCTCGGCATTCTCGCCGCGCGGACCGGACACGACTTCAGCCACTACAAGCGGGCTACGGTACTGCGGCGCCTGGAACGCCGCATGCAGGTCAATCTGCTTCACGATCTGCCGGCCTATCGCGAGTTCCTGCGCGCGGATCAGGCCGAGACCAAGCCGCTGCTCGCGGACATGCTCATCAGCGTTACCAACTTTTTCCGCGATCGCGAGGCGTTCGAGACGCTGGAGCGCGTCGTCGTGCCACGCCTCGTCGCCAGCCACGAGTCCGGTGAATCCATCCGCGTCTGGGTCGCGGGCTGCGCGACGGGCGAAGAAGCCTATTCGCTGGGCATGCTGCTGCAGGACGAGATCAACGAGCGCGGACTCGACATCCGCTTCCAGATCTTCGCCAGCGACATCAGCAGCAGCGCCATCGACGTCGCACGCGTCGGCGCGTATCCCGAATCGATCATGGCGGACATTCCGCCTGCGCGCCTGCGCCGCTATTTCACGTTCGAAGGTGGGCGCTACCAGGTCAAGCGTGCGTTGCGCGAGCAGATCCTGTTCGCCGCGCACAACGTGCTGCACGACCCGCCCTTCTCCCGCATCGACCTGATCAGCTGCCGCAACTTGCTGATCTACCTGAGTCGCGCGATGCAGGAGCGGGTGCTCGAAACATTTCATTATTCGCTGGCGCCCGACGGGGTGCTGTTCCTGGGCAGCGCCGAATCGGTCGAGACGATGGACGCGGCGTTCAACGTCATCGACAAGAAGTACCGCATCTTCCGCGCCATGCCCGGCTCACGTCGCCGTGCGCCGATGCTGCCCCTGCGCATCACCGATCCCGTGGAGCGTCCGGCGGCCGCTGCGCAACACCAGAAGTTCTCGCCCGCCGCGCTGCACCAGCGCATCCTGGAACGGTTCGCGTCCCCGAGCGTGGTCATCGACAGCGAGGCGAATCTGCTGCACGTATCCGCCGAGGCGGGACGTTACCTGCGTCACGCCGGCGGGATCCCGTCGCACAACCTGTTGACCTTGATCGAGCCCGAGCTGCGTCTGGAGTTGCGCGGTGCGCTGTTCCAGGCGACGCATTCGGGCCAGAGCGTTGAGGCGCGCCGGGTGCGCCTGTCGCGCGAAGGGCGCTACGTGTACGTGAACATGATCGTGCGTCCGTTTTCGGACCCTGATGCCGGCCTGGATTTCGCGCTCGTGCAGTTCGAGGAGGTCGATGTCGCGATGGGCTCGGAAGAGACCACACTCGACGCGACAGGCAAGAGCGACATCCTGCTGCAGATGGAGCAGGAGCTGCAGCGCATGCGCGAGCAACTGCATACGACGGTGGAGTTCTCGGATGCGTCGACGGACGAGCTCAAGGCGTCCAATGAAGAGCTGCAGGCCATCAACGAGGAGTTGCGCTCGACGACCGAGGAGCTGGAAACCAGCACCGAGGAACTTCATTCGGTCAACGAGGAGTTGCTGACCGTCAATGGCGAACTCAAGTCCAAGGTCGACGAAGCGGAACGCGCGAACGACGATCTGCTGAATTTCATCGCTGCGTCCGACATCGCCACCATTTTCGTGGACCGCGGGCTGCACATCCTGCGCTACACGCCGCGCGTGCAGGACATCTTCAACATCCGCACCACGGACGTCGGCCGCTCGCTGACCGACCTCACCCACCGCCTCGATTACTCCGACCTGCCCGAAGACGTGATCCAGGCGACCCGGCGCGCCCAGCCGATCGAACGCGAAATCAGCGGGGTCGATGGGCGGACGTTCGTGCTGCGCATCCAGCCTTACCGCTCAGAGACGCAAAACGCCGATGGTGCGGTGATCACCTTCATCGACATCAGCGGGCTTCGTCGCGCCGAGCGGCGTCTCGAGTCCCAGGCGCGCGACATGCAGACCGCGCTGCAGCAGTCGAAGGACTACGCCGTGCTGGCGACGGATGGCAACGGGTTGATCACCGGCTGGAACGCCGGCGCCGCCCGCCTGTTCGGCTACGGCGAAGCCGAAATCCTCGGCAAGCCGATTTCGCGGCTGTTCGTCCCCGAAGACATCACCGCCGGCGTGCCGCAGCAGGAAATCGAGATGGCGCGCCGCGAAGGCCGCGCCGAAGACGATCGCTGGCACTTGCGGGCGGACGGGTCGCGTGTGTTCTGTACGGGTGTGCTGATGCCGCTAGCCACGCGCGGCGATGGCGGTTTCGTGAAGATCGCCCGTGACGCGAGCCGGCAGCAGGCCGCGCTGCGGATCACGACGCGTCGCCTGCAACGCGCACGCGCCGGCCGTGCAGATGCCGAAGCGGCGGTTGCACTGAAGGACGAGTTCCTCGCGGTGATGTCGCACGAGCTCAAGCACCCGCTGAACCTGATCAACGTCAGCGCCGAGCTGATCGGCCGCTCGCGCGACATCGATTTCGACCGCCATCCGGTGAGTGCGCGCGCGCTCGCGAACATCGGGCGCGCGGTCCGTGCGCAGAGCCGGATCATCGACGATCTGCTGGATCTCTCGCGTATCCGCACCGGCAAACTGGCGCTCGACACGGCGCCCGTCGACCTGGTCGCACTCACCCGCGCGGTGGTCGACACCGCAGCGGCCGACGCGTCGGCGGCCGAACTGGATATCGCATTCGAGGCCACCGAGGACCATGTGATCGTCATGGGCGACTCGGCGCGCCTCAACCAGGTGGTCTGGAATCTCGTCAGCAACGCGGTCAAGTTCACCCCGGCCGGCGGGCACGTCGAGGTGCAGGTGCGCGTGCTTGGCAACGAAGCCTGCATCGAGGTTGCCGATGACGGCGTCGGCATCGAGCCCGAATTCCAGCCGCGCATCTTCGAGATGTTCGGACAGGCGCGTGCACGTGCGGCCAGCTCGAAGGGCGGGCTCGGCATCGGTCTTGCGCTGGTGCGCCAGTTGACCGAGCACCATGGCGGCAGGATCCAGTGCGTGTCACAGGGCACCGGCACCGGTGCCTCGTTCCGTGTCTGGCTGCCGCTCTACGACGCCGATGCCGATCTCCCTGCCGCCGCGCCGCTGCCCGCAGCATCATCACGTTGCGAAGGCCTGCACATCCTGGTGGTCGACGACGACCGCGACACGGCGCATTCGCTGCAGATGCTGCTCGAAATCGAAGGCGCCCGCGTGGAGGCGGCGACCAGCGGTGCGCAGGCGCTGTCGATGGCGGTGACGGATCGGCCCGACCTGGTTCTGACGGACGTCGGCATGCCGGAGATGGACGGTTATATGTTGCTCGATGCGCTGCGTGCGCAGCCGGGCATGACCGCGCTGCCGGTCATCGCCTTGACCGGCTTCGGTCGCCCGAACGACGTCACGCGCGCGCAGGAGGCCGGTTTCAACGCGCATATCAGCAAGCCGGTCGAGATCGAGGCGCTGCTGGCGCGAATCGACGACGTCGTGACACCTCGCGACGTGGACGCGTTCCATCAGGACACCTGACACGCGTCGCGCGTGACCGGGCGTGCGCCTCGCCCTGCGCATCTTTGCCGGGCGTGCCGTTTGAATGGGACGTCTTGACGGCCGAGCGACGTCTGGCGCTTAAAGTCCGGGTCGAGGAGACGACCATGACGATTCCATCCGATGCACTGGCTGCACTCGACGATCTGGACATGATTCTGGGTCGATACGACACGAGCGAAGACGGGCAACTCATGAAGCTGGCGGTGTTCTCGCGCGTCGCCTTGCTGCTGCACAGGGACGCGTCGGCGTCCGAGCGGCTGGCGATCGACGCGACCCTCCAGGACCTGGCACACAAGCACGCACTCCCGGAGGGATGTCTGCCCACGCAAGCGGACGACACTCCCAGGCGCTACGCGCGCGCCGCGCTGCAATAGCGATCCGATGATCTGCGCGTCCTGCGCATGGCGCTGCCGAAGGCGCCATGCGCATCATCCGCGGGCCACAGCCGCCGACCGTCGCGTCTCCGCCTCGTGCTTGTCGAGCGGCGTCGGTCGCAGTCGATACCCCACCGTGGGGATCGTCTGCAGGACGCGAACATCCTGTCCCTTGTCGAGTGCTTTGCGCAGGGCATAGATGTGGCTGCGCAGCGAATCGGACTCGGGTGATTCCGAACCCCAGAGCTCGCGCTCCAGTTCCCGCCGCGTCACGACATGCGGGTGCTCGCGCATCAGGATGCTCAGGATCTTGAAGCCCGTCGGCAGGACATCGATCACCTCGTCGCCGCGCGTTACCCGCTGGTTGCGGGGGTCGATTCTGAGCCCGTGGACCTCGAGAATCGAGGGTGCCACCTGGCACCTGCGGCGACGGATCAGGGTCGTGAGCCGGGCGTCCAGTTCGGCGGGGAAAAACGGCTTCGTCATGTAGTCGTCGGCGCCGGCTTCGAGCCCTTCGAGTTTGTCGGCCAGATCGACGTGTGCGGTCAGCAGCAGCACCGGCACCTGGCTGTTCGCGCTCTCGCGAATCCTGCGACAGACGTCGAGCCCGTTCATCCGTGGGAGTGACACATCCAGCACCACAGCGTCGTAGGTGTTCTCCGTGGCCAGATTGCAGGCGTCGATGCCGTCTTCGGCATAGTCCACTTCGTAGCCGCACCGTTCCAGCCATTCGCCGACCAGTGTGGAGATATTCGCGTTGTCCTCGACCAGCAACACCATGCCTCGATACGTTTTACAAGACACCTGTCCGCTCCTTCAAGTTAGAGGCTTCCAGGACCAAGACCTGCTTGGAACCGGGGGAAATTCCATGCGGCGATACGTCGCGCCGTCCACCCGTTGTAGGACGCCATCCCATCCCAACCCCGTGAGCCCGATTGCAGGTTTTTCGCACCCGGAAAAACCTTCAGCGCTCGCGCCCGCCGGTACGCCTCGTGGTCATCCAGATGAATGCAGGACGCGATGGCAGCGCGACGCTTCCAGGACCTTGCGGGGATGAACGCTTAGCTCGCATTGCGAAAGATCCGACAATGCTCGCGTGCCACCGGCGGCACGTTGACGGCCGAAATTTCCGTTTGATTCACGGCCCGCCCCTCACGGTCGCGCTCTTCCACGCAGGACGACCGACGGGTGAAACCGGCTCACACAGGCGAATCGGATACGGGATGTGCTACCCGCTGGCATGGCGCCGCGAAATGGCAGGCGGCAGATATCGCTCGGGTCAGCGCGGCGCTTGCGCGTCCGTCGCAATCGGAATGAGAGCAGTCGCGCTGCTCGCGGTGCTTGGCACGCTCGCATTCGGCCTGCTCTCGCTGGCGCGTCTGAAGACGCGTTTCGATCTCACATGCCTGCACGCGCGTGATGCACATGCCGGGCTGATCGCGCGATTCGAGCGACTGCAGACACTTCAACGCCTGTGTCTGTCGATTGTGGTGGCCAGTCTGACCGTATGCGTCATCGCACACTGTGCGGTGCACTGAAATCTGTTGCGAACAGCGGAGCCCGTCGTATGCACCGTGCCACCGCTGCGTGCGCACGATTCGTCGCCGCGCTGCGAGCGTCGCCACAGTGGCGACGCCGTCACACCGTCGCGTTCCCGTGGATGAAAGTCGGGCCAGAGCGCGAGGTCAGCGTCGGTGCGACGCATGACTGCGCCGACCGGATGTGCGACTGCCGCGTCGAACCTGGCCGGATTCACGTTTTCTCCGCGCGTCACCGCCTGCACTGGGCGCTCCATCGCTGCCGCACTCCCATGTCTTCCAAGGCCTCATCGTTCCTCCACCGCAACGGCCTTTCGCTCGTTCTGGCAGGCCTCTTCATTGCATTCCTGGGCGGCCAGTTGCTGGCCGGCCAGCATGCGTACAACGCGGAACGGAAAGAGGCTGGCCAGTCGACCGTTGCCCTGGCGACATACGCCCACACCGGCCATTTCGTGTCGGCGACGTTCGAAAACTGGGAGAGTGAATTCCTGCAGATGGGCATGTACGTGCTGCTGACAGTCTCGCTGCGGCAGAGAGGATCGGCGGAATCGCGCCCGCTCGAGAGCATCCGCGACCGTTCGCGCATCGATGCCGGTCCCCCGCCCCGCTCCGCCCGGGGGGCGGGACTTGTGGGGTGGCTGTATGCCCACTCGCTGTCCATCGCGTTCTTCGCGTTGTTTCTCGCGTCGTTCGGTCTCCATCTCGCAGGGAGCTGGCGCGACGCGCTCGAGCAGCGCGCCGAACAGGGCCTGCCGCCGATCACCTGGTCCGAGCACCTGATGGGCAGCACCTTCTGGTTCGAATCGTTCCAGAACTGGCAAAGCGAGTTTCTGGCGGTGCTGGCTATCGTGGTGCTGTCGATCTTCCTCCGGCAGGACGGCTCGCCGGAGTCCAAACCGGTGCGCGCTCCACATGCGCAGACGGGCACCTGAGCGGTCGCGCGTGGTGATGTCGCCAGCCGTTTGCCTTAGGGGGACGCAGGACACCTGCACGCGCGTGCACCCGCCTGTCGAAGTGGCGGTTCCGTCGCGGACGACGCGCTCGACTGCACGTACGCCCGCCCGGACCGGACGTCAGTCAGCCTGGCGCCTTCGGATTGCGGATCACGGATTTCAGCGCCGTTTTCGCCTTCGCGTGGAACGTCAGACCCGCTGCAGCCGGCGACGCTTTCCAGTCCTCGTATTGCTGGTCGAGGTCAGCCAGTTCTTCCGGCGTGAACAGCTGGCGCGCCGCCTTGAACATGTCCTGCTCCTCCTCGTCCGCGTGGTGGGTGATGAACTCGGAGAGCACCTTCACCGAGCCCGCGAACTGCCGCGAGGTCTTGGGGGAAGCATGCAGGTCGGGCAGTACGGTCAGCTCCACCGCGCGATGCTCCTGGATGGCTTCCGCATGCTGCAGCAACTGGTCATGGGAAGCGCGCTTCGCAAAGGCCGGATAGAACACCAGCTCTTCCCACTTCGCGTGCGGGATCAGGTTCGCCTCGATCTTGCCGAGCAGCTCGGCGCGTTTCTTCTCCGCCCGATCGGTCGTGGCATTGATCTGTTCGAACAGCGACCTGAGCGCATCGTGTTCGCTCGACAGGGTCTTGAGGATATCGCGCATCGGACTGGCTCCTGGCTTGTCGGAGCGCCGAGCAAAGCGCGCCCCATGCGCGCGCCACGTGAAAACACGAAGCCCACGTGCCCCCGGCGACGCGATACCGGCTCGCGCGGCAACCGGAGCGCTGACGACCAGGCCGCGCGCGCATCCGGATCGCTGCATCGCCATCGCACTGCCTGGACGTCCGTTCCACGGCGATCCTGCTCCAGCACCGGCATACGCGCGCTTCCGCAACGATGTCTTCCCCTGACCTTTCTCACGCGCCACGTGCGCACAGGATCTCCATGAGAGCACTGGCAACGCCACCCCGTGACGTGCTGTCGCCTGCACGTCTCAAGGGCCGGATCGATGCACGACTGGGCGAACTCTTGCCGGGTCCTGTCGACCATCACGACCTCGTATCGATGGCGATGCGCGAGGCCACGCTTGGCGCCGGCAAACGCACCCGCCCGCTGCTGATGCTGATCGCCGGCGACACCCTCGGCGCTGGCCTGACTGCACTCGTGGACGCCGGTTGCGCGGTGGAGATGGTGCATGCCGCGTCGCTGGTCCTGGACGACATGCCCTGCATGGACGATGCGGACCTGCGGCGCGGGCGCGCCACCATCCACCGGCGTTTCGGCGAAGACGTCGCTGCGCTCGCCGCTATCGGCTTGTTGAGCCAGGCCTTCGCGACGACAGCCGCCATCGCTGGTGTATCGCCTGCGGTCCGCAACCAGCTGGTGCGTGTGCTGGCCTGTGCGATCGGCCCGCGGGGTCTGGTGCGCGGTCAGTGCCTGGACCTCCGCAATGCGGGCGCAGCCCGAGTCGACGCCATCACCGATACCAATGCGCTCAAGACCGGTGCGCTGTTCGCCGCAGCGCTCGACATGACCGCCCTGCTGGCGCAGGCCGACCCGCGTACCCGTAGCGGACTCTGCACGATCGCACTGGAGCTCGGCCAGGCATTCCAGCTGCAGGATGATCTAAGCGACTGCGACGCCAGCACGTCGACCGGCAAGGATGCGGGTCAGGACATCGGCAAGGCGACGCTGCTGGCCGCGCTGGGCGCCGACGAGGTCCGCCGTCGGCTCGATCTGCACCTGCAGACCGTGCGCCGCGAGATCGCACTTCTCTACGGCGACGGCAGTCCGCTCGCCGCCTTCTGCACGCGCCTGTTCGAGGTGCAGTGATGGAACTGGCTGCCAATCCGCCGAAGGCTTCCGCGCTCCTGGCGCGCAAGAACGACCATCTCGACATCATTCTCGACGACGCGCAGGCCCGCTCGCACACGACGACCGGATTCGCCGACTACACGTTCGAGCACTGTGCGCTGCCCGAACTCGATCTCGACGCGATCGACATCGGCGCCACGTTGTTCGGGCGCGCATTGCGGGCGCCGTTGCTGATCAGCTCGATGACCGGCGGCGCGCTGCGGGCGCAGGGCATCAACCGGCATCTGGCGGAAGCCGCGCAGTCGCTCGGAATCGCGCTCGCCGTCGGTTCGCAACGTGTTGCCCTGGAGACCGGTGCCGATCACGGACTCACGCGGGAATTGCGGCGCCGCGCGCCGGACGTGCCGATCCTCGCGAATCTGGGCGCGGCGCAGCTGCGCGATGGCGGGGTCGATCTCGCGCGCCGAGCGGTCGAGATGATCGATGCCGATGCACTGATCGTGCATCTGAATCCGCTGCAGGAGGCCGTGCAGATCGGCGGCGATCGCGACTGGCGCGGCGTGCTGACAGCCATCGAGCGGCTGGCCCGGCAGCTGCATGTGCCCCTGGTCGCAAAGGAGGTCGGTGCCGGGCTGTCGCCAGCAGTCGCGCAACGCCTGGTGGATGTGGGTGTTTCAGTCATCGACCTCGCGGGTGCGGGCGGCACCAGCTGGGCCGCCGTCGAAGGCGAACGCGCGCGCAACGCAGCCGACCGCGCGGTCGCCATGGCGTTCAGTGGCTGGGGCATTCCGACCGCGCGCGCCCTCACCGACGTCCGCAGCGCGCTGCCGGAGGCCATGCTGATCGCGTCGGGCGGTATCCGCGACGGTGTGGACGCTGCAAAGGCCATCGCGCTGGGCGCGGATCTCGTAGGCCAGGCGGCCTCGCTGCTGGCCAACGCCGTGGTCTCCACCGAGTCGGTGATCGCACACTTCGATGTCGTGATCCGGCAGTTGCGGATCGCCTGTTTCTGCACCGGCAGCGCCGACCTGCGGGCCCTGCGGACGGCCACCTTGCACAACCGCACGCCGCCAACGCGGCCGCCCGCGGCATGACACGTTTCGCGTTCGTCACGCCTGCGTTTCCCAGTCACATGCGGGCGCTGCAGTCGGTCGCGCGCGAGCTGGTCGAACGGGGGCACACCGCTACGTTCTTCCATCAGTCCGACGCCGCTGCGTTGCTCGACGCCCCCGGGATCGGCTTCGAGGCAGTCGGCGCGGCAACGCACCCCGCCGGCAGTCTGGCCGGCACGCTGCAACGCGCTGCGCGGCCCGGCGGCCCGCGCGGCCTGCGACGGGTGATCCAGGACGTGGCGAGCGCCACCGACATGCTCTGCCGCGCCCTGCCCGATGCCTTGTCGCGCGTCGGCGTCGATGCCGTTGTCAGCGACCAGATGGAGGCCGCCGGCGGTCTTGTCGCCGAAGCGCTCGGCCTGCCCTATGTCTCGGTGGCCTGTGCGTTGCCGGTCAACCGCGAGCCCGGCGTGCCGCTGCCGGTGATGCCCTGGCGGTTCGCCGACGACGCGCGCGCGCGGCAGCGCTACGCCGGCAGCCGCCGCGTCTACGACCATCTGATGGCCCCGCATGCGCACGTGATCGCCCATCACGCTGCGGTATTCGGTCTCACGCCGCGCGAGGCGCTGCATGACTGTCTGTCGCCGTACGCGCAGATCAGCCAGACCGTTGCGGACTTCGAGTTTCCGCGTCGCGATCTGCCTGCACATTTCCATCATGTCGGCCCGTTGCGTGATCGCGCCCCCGACCCGCCGCTCGAGATAGCGCTGTCGCAAGACCGCCCCGTCGTGTTCGCGTCGCTGGGCACGCTGCAGGGCCAGCGCCTGTCGGTCTTCCGGCGCGTCGCGCGGGCCTGCAGGCGCCTCGACGTCCAACTGGTAATCGCGCACTGCGGCGGGCTCACCGAGGCGCAGGCCCGTTCGCTCGAAGCGCCCGGCGCCGTGTGGGTCACGGATTTCGCCCCGCAACGCGCGATGCTGGCGCGCGCGGACGCGGTGGTCTCGCACGCCGGGCTCAACACCGTGCTCGATGCCTGCGCGGCTGGCACCCCGATCCTCGCCTTGCCCATTGCCTTCGATCAGCCCGGCGTAGCGGCACGCGTCGTCCACGCGGGTGCCGGGCTCAAGGCCTCGGCACGGTGGGCCACGGCAAAGCAGCTCCAGCGGGGCCTCGCACAGTTGCTGGAAGATCCTGGTTTCCGGCTGCGCGCCGAAGCGCTGGGCGCATCGGTCGCTGCTGCGGGCGGCGCGGCACGCGCTGCGGACATCGTCGAGCTGGCCGCCGCCACCGCGCGGCCCGTTCTGGGGCGGGCCGCGTGATGGGCACGGACCCGGACATCATCCTGGTCGGTGGCGGGCTGGCGAACGCACTGATCGCGCTGCGCCTGCGGAGCATCCGACCCGATCTACGCGTGCGGATGCTGGAGCGCGCTGCGCACCCGTGCGGTCATCACACCTGGTCGTTTCACGCGAGCGATCTCACACCGGCCCAGCACGAGTGGATCGCGCCGCTCGTCCGCCACTGCTGGCCGGCCTACAGCGTGCGGTTTCCAAAGCGCCGGCGGCGCCTCGAAGGCGGTTACGCCAGCATCGTCTCCGAAGATCTCGCCGAGGCCCTGCGCGCGGCGCTGGGCGACGCACTCCAGTGCAATGCGGACGTCGCTGCGATCGCGCCCGATCGGGTGACCCTCGCAGATGGTCGCGTCCTGCACGCAAGGGCAGTGATCGATGGGCGTGGCGCCCGGCGCAGCACGCATGTCGCGCTCGGCTTCCAGGCCTTTCTCGGCCGTGTCGTGCGCACGTCGCGTCCACATGGGTTGGACGTGCCGATGATCATGGACGCGGACGTCCCACAGGGGCATGGCTACCGCTTCGTGTATGTACTGCCCTTCTCGGCCGACACGCTGCTGATCGAGGACACGCACTACATCGACCACGACCGGCCGGATCTCGAAGTCCTCGGTCGCAACATCGACGACTACGCACGCGCGCGCGGCTTTCGGATCATCGAACAGCTGCGCGAAGAGCACGGCGTACTGCCGATCGTGCTGGCCGGCGACTTCGACCGGTTCTGGGATGCGGACGCTGCCCAGCCGCGATCCGGGCTCGCGGCCGGCCTGTTCCACGCCACGACCGGATACTCCCTGCCACATGCAGTGCGGCTCGCCGATCGTATCGCCGCCAGCGAGGTGTTCGACGCCGCGCATCTGCACACGCTCACGCGCGCCGCGGCACGGACCAGTTGGCACCGTCAAAGCTATTTCCGCCTGCTCAATCGGATGCTGTTCATGGCCGGACGACCGGAACATCGCTGGCGGGTGATGCAGCGTTTCTACGGCCTGCCCGAACGCCTGATCGCCCGCTTCTACGCGGACCGCCTGACCCTTCTCGACAAGCTGCGGATCGTCGCGGGCAAACCGCCCGTCCCCGTTGGCGAAGCCTGGCGCGCGGTGCGCGCCGACCCAGCACACGCAAGGAGTTCCAGATGACAGCACGCAAGCGCGCCGTGGTGATCGGCGCCGGATTCGGGGGGCTGGCCCTTGCCATTCGTCTGCAGGCGGGTGGCATCGACACCACGGTGCTGGAGAAGCGCGACAAGCCCGGCGGCCGCGCGTACGTCTACGCGGACGCAGGCTTCGTCTTCGACGCCGGTCCCACCGTCATCACCGACCCGTCCGCACTCGAAGAACTGTTCGCGCTGGCCGGCAAGCGCATGGCCGACTACGTCGAGCTGCTACCGGTCAACCCGTTCTATCGCCTGTGCTGGGAGGACGGCTCGCATTTCGACTACGTCAACGACCAGGCACAGCTCGACCGCCAGATCCACGCGCTCGATCCGGCGGACGTCGCCGGCTACCGGCGCTTCCTCGCCTATTCCAGGGACGTGTTCCAGGCCGGCTACATCGAACTCGGCGCGGTGCCGTTTCTTTCGCTCCGCGACATGCTCGCCGCCGGCCCACAACTGGTGAAGCTCGAAGCCTGGAAGAGCGTCTACAGCATGGTGTCGCGCTTCGTGCGGAACGAGCACCTGCGTCAGGCACTTTCGTTCCACTCGCTCCTGGTGGGCGGCAATCCATTCAAGACGTCCTCGATCTACACGCTGATCCATGCGCTGGAGCGCAAGTGGGGCGTGTGGTTTCCGCGTGGCGGCACAGGTGCGCTGGTGCGCGGCATGGTGAAGCTGTTCGAGGACCTCGGTGGCCGGGTCGAGCTCAACGCGGATGCTGCGCGCATCGAAGTGTCTGAAGGACGCGCTTCGGCCGTGAGGCTGGCCGATGGCCGTGATGTCCCGCTCGATATGCTGGCCTCCAATGCCGATGTCGTACACACCTACGACACGCTGCTCGGCCATCACCCGCGCGGCGTGCGGCAGGCGGCAGCGCTCAAGCGCAAGCGCTTCAGCATGTCGCTGTTCGTGCTGTACTTCGGTCTCGACACGCACCACGAGCAACTCCAGCACCACACGGTCTGCTTCGGCCAGCGCTACCGCGGGCTCATCGACGAGATCTTCAGGGGCAAGCAGCTCGCCGAGGATTTCTCGCTGTACCTGCACGCGCCGTGCGTGACGGACCCGTCGCTCGCGCCGCCGGGTTGCGGCAGCCATTACGTGTTGGCACCGGTGCCCCATCTCGGCAACGCCGACATCGACTGGGATGTGGAGGGTCCGCGCTATCGGGACCGGATCTTCCAGTATCTCGAGCGCTTCTACATGCCCGGCCTGCGCGATCAGCTCGTGACCAGCCACTTCATCACGCCGTTCGATTTCCGCGACACGCTCAACGCCCACCACGGCTCGGCGTTCTCGCTGGAACCCGTCCTCACCCAGAGCGCCTGGTTCCGACCGCACAACCGGGATGCCGACATTCCCAATCTCTATCTCGTCGGCGCGGGCACGCACCCGGGCGCAGGGGTGCCGGGCGTCGTCGGTTCTGCAAAGGCGACCGCGCGCCTGATGCTGGAGGACCTCGCCGCATGACGACTGCGCTGCTCGAACACGCGACCCACACGATCAACGTCGGCTCGAAAAGCTTTGCGGCCGCGTCGAGATTGTTCGACGCGCGGACGCGTCGCAGCGCGGTGCTGCTCTACGCATGGTGCCGGCACTGCGACGACATGGTCGACGGCCAGGAACTCGGCTTCGCATCGCCCCTCGGTGCAACGCGAGCCTGCGACGAGGATCGCCTCGAGCGGCTCTACGCGCAGACGTATCGGGCCTACGCAGGCGAGACGATGCAGGCGCCCGCCTTCGCGGCCCTACAGGCCGTCGCGCAGGCGCACCACATTCCAATCGCACTGCCGCTGGCCCATCTGGGCGGCTTCGCCATGGATGTCCGCGGGCAGTGCTACCGGAGCTTGGAAGACACGTTGCAGTACTGCCACCACGTGGCCGGCGTGGTCGGGCTGATGATGGCCCGCATCATGGGCGCACGCGACGACGCGACGCTGCAACGCGCCTGTGATCTGGGACTCGCCTTCCAGCTCACCAACATCGCACGCGACATCGTCGAGGACGCCCTGATCGGACGTTGTTACCTGCCCCAGGATTGGCTGGACGCTCACGCAGTGCCCCGCGACGAGGTCGCCGCAGCCGTGCATCGAAAAGCGGTCGCCGCGATGGCGGCGAGGCTGGTCGACGCGGCGGAGCCCTACTACCACTCTGCGCACCAGGGTCTGTCGGCGCTGCCGCCACGCTCGGCCTGGGCCGTGGCGGCGGCGCACGCGGTGTATCGCGAGATCGGCCTGCGTGTGCGCAAACGCGGTGCACAGGCGTGGGACCAGCGCATCTCGACGTCGAAGGCGACGAAAGTCCGGTTGCTGGCGCGCGCGACCGGTATGGCGCTGGGCTCCCGCGGTGCCCGCGCGCAGCCGCGGCCGGATGCGCTATGGCGGTATGCCGGGACGATCGCCGGTCCGGTCTGACCCATGAACGTCGCGCTTCCGGATCGGACCACCATGGATGCGTCGCAGGTCCGCCTTGAGCCGGTCCATCGACGGTGCCAGCAGGAACCCGAACGACACACAGCCGTCCCTGCCATCGACCGCGTGGTGCAAGCGATGCGCCTGGTAGAGACGTTTGAGATACCCGGAGCGCGGCACATACCTGAAGGGCCAGCGGCGGTGCACCAGTCCGTCGTGCGCGACGAAATACAGAACGCCGTAGGCCGTCATGCCGGCGCCGACCCATTCGAGTGGGTGCCAACCGCGCGTGCCGAGATAGATCATGACGATCGCAACGCACGCGAAGACGATCGCGAACAGATCGTTCTTTTCGAACCGACCCGCGCGCGGCGCATGGTGCGAGCGGTGCCAAGCCCATCCCCAGCGATGCATGACGTAGCGGTGCGCGGCCCATGCGACGAATTCCATCGTGGCGAGGCTGCACAGGAACACGGCGATGTTGGTCGGCAGGGACAAGCGCGACATCCTCGTTGGCTACAGGATCCGGGGCGGTGCACATGAAAGACAGCGACCGCCTCCAGGCGACCTTGGCACCTCAGTGCTTGTCCGCACGCGAGGCCCGCAGCCTTGCGCGATGATCGCTTCGCCGGATGGCGGAGAGACGCGCGCCTCGCCTTCCCCCGCGTGGCATGGCTTCAGCATGTCAACGCCGTCGTAGTTCTGACGCTGCTTGTGCACGTGGGTTGGCTGGTGCTGCTCGAGCGCAGTCTCGTCTGCCCGTGCGGTGTCGTCGAGCTCTGGCAGTCGAGGCCGGATGCGGCCCGTAACTCGCAGCAGTTCGCCGATGCGTATTCGCTGCTGCACATCGCATTCGGATCGGGTCTGTGTCTGGCATCCACCTGGATACGTCCGAACTGGCCGGTTGTCGACCGTGCCGTGCTGGCCATGATCAGCAGCACTGCGTGGGAAATGGTCGAGAACACGCCAGTCGTGATCGCGCTGCTCAACAATGCGGCCAATGCAGCGCCTGATTATCACGGCGACAGCGTGTTGAACTCGCTCGCCGACACCGCGTTCGCACTGTCGGGATTCGCCATCGCGACACGACTGCCACTCCGATGGACCATTGGCCTCGTCCTGCTGCTGGAGCTCACCGCCACAGCACTGGTCGAGGACGGGTTCGTATTGATCGTGTGGCGTCTGGCAGCAGGCCTGCAGACCTGATTCCGCTCACTTGCCGAGGTGCGCGCGGACGGCCTTCGAGGTCGAACCGACCGCGTTGACTGCAGCGCGCAGCTCATCTGCAGTCACGCCCAGGGTCTGCGTCCAGTACTGGACCTCGTAGTCCTCCGTGAGATTGATGCGGTCGCGGTCCGGCGTGCCGGTCTGATTCTTGTCGTCCGACATAAAGGTTCCTCTTCGAGAATACGACGGCCATTTGAGGTCCGGACCTGTCGTGCAGACGTGATTCGGCGCGATCGACGCCACCGTAAACCTGCCGCTGCGACGCTGGCGACGACGCGAAGCACGCACGCCCGTCTGTGCCCTGTGTCATCTCTTTCCTGTCGACGTCCGGAAGGACTCCCGCGATTCACGGGTGCCACACGCATCGCCGCACACGATCTCCACACGGACGACGGCGCCAGCGGCGCCGGCGGTTTCGCCCCCATTCGAGAGGATCGACCCATGCAGCAGGCACACAAGACGGGCAATGAAGGTGCTTTCGCGGATCAAAGCGCGGAAGGGCAATCCGACCAGAGCGCGGGCGACCGCAATCCCGGACAGGGCAGCGAACCGCTCGGCGGAGACGACGGCGACAAGGGTCACGACAAGGCCGGCTCACCCTCGCGCCAGGGAAAACTGCCCGACGACGCTGATGCCTGACATCTTGGCCCCGGCAGCTGTCGCAGCTGTTCGATCTGACGCGCGCCGATGCAATGCGCGATGTCTCGCGCAATGCGCGTGATCGCGCTCGAACGTCATCAGGCGTTGTTGTAAACGGTCTGCTGTCCGATCGGAGTGTTCTGCTTTGCAGCCGGGCGGCCGGTACCAGAAAATCCGCGGCGCGCTGGCCGCGCTTCACATAAGCGGCTGGCCAACGCGGCATGCGCCCGCGACCGGACCCGGTGTTGCGCCGGTTCTGCGGATGCCGAGAGTTCGACCTTCATGTGCCGGGGCTCCCGCGAACGCGCCCGGCTGGACACGTGCGGGATGTCGATGAGTGGCTCGATCGTGTACTCGTGGGATTGCGCGAATGCGACGAGTTCGCTGCGGGCGTCCGCCGCTGCACATCGCCGGACCAACATGTCCCTGCGTCTTTCTGCAGCGCGGATCCGCAGCTCGAGTTCGCGAAGGGTGAGGGGTCTGGAGCGATCCTCATGCCGTCGAGCCTTGGGCCCTGCAGGGGGCCTGCACGGACTTTGCACTGGCGCTGCCAGGCGCCAGACGTGTGTCCGACCCGTCAGCGCCCAGCGGACGGGTCGGAGCGGACGCATGGCGCGACGGCTCTCGCTGCGTCGCACCGCCTGGAATGAGCGTGCTGCACGTCCTGCCAGCACACGCTCGGAAAGTGGCCACGGATCTCCGCGCATGGGGACGCTGGCCCGCACCGCGGATGGCACGCCGACGCGACCGGTTCACGAAACGCCGATCGTTGCGGTGGCGCGCTGGACGCGACGACAACGGAGTATGGAATGTCAGATCCGACAGCCTTGTTGATACTCGATGTGATCAGTACGTTCGACTTTCCGCGCGGGGCGGCCCTGCTGCGTGCCGCGCAGGCCATGGCGCCACGACTGGCCCGGCTCAAGCGGCACGTGAAATCCACAGGCGGGCGCTGCATCTACGCGAACGACAACTTCGCGGACTGGACCACGGACTTCCCTACCCTCGTCTCTATGGCGAAACGCGCAAAAGGAAGAGCGCTCCTCGACACCCTCGCACCCGAGGCGGACGATGCGCATGTCCTGAAGCCCCGCCACTCGGCATTTCACCAGACGGCGCTGAAGTTCCTGCTCGATGAGGCGCGCATCCAGCGCGTGCTGGTAGCGGGCCTGTCGACCGAGTCGTGCGTGTTGGCCACCGCGCTGGAAGCGCACGTGATGGACCTGGATGTGCGGGTGGTCTCGGACTGTGTCGCATCCAGCAGCCCCACGCGTCGCGCGCACGCGCTGTCGGTCCTGCGTTTCGGCGGGATTGCGACCGCATCGGCGGCGCGTGCGATGCGCGATTGAACTGCCGTCAACAGCGCTTTCGGACGCCACACGCAAGGCGCGCAGAGCCGCTGCGGCCTGTGCCACATGACGCGGTGTATGCACAGCACACGTCTAACGTGCAGGTCCGATCAATGCGAGACGAGCACGATGCAGACGAAGTACACGGTGTACGAACGCGACGACAGCGGTGCACTCAAACGTGCAGGTGAAGTGCTGGGCGCCCTGAACCTGGTCGAACAGGTCTGGCAGCTGCACACCGGGAACGAGGTCATTCCCGGCACGCTCGAGGGCCATCCGCTCGCCGCACACGTGTTTATCGACCGGGCCGGACGGGAGTATCGCGTCACCTGAGCGCGGTGGGGGCCGAGGCCTGGCAAGCAGCAAATTGCCCGCTCAACGCCTGGCTACCACGTCTCGCGCTACGGCGACATCCAATGACGCGTGCACATGCTGGAGAGCATGGCGCGAATCGGATGCCTGGACGACTTCCGGCCCGGCTGGGTGCCGGAACCCGACCCGGTCGAAAGACTGTCAGCCAAGTGCGTCGACGGTGATGTCCCGTCCGTCACGCAGCACGCGAAAATCGATCGGCTTGTAAGTGAAGTTGTTCGACTGTCCCGCGGAGCACGCCGTCATGGCTGCCACCATCGGCATCTCCGCGCGCAAGCGCACGTGATCGCCCGGCTTGCTCAGCGGCGGCAGCACGGACACGCGACCCGCTTCGTCGAACGCGACGTTCATGAAGACATTGAACGCAACCGGAATCCGGTCGATCCCGATTCCATACGGTGCCAACGCGGCTGCGAGATTGCCTTCACAGCCCGGACGACCTTCCTGCTCGCCATACAGCTTCTCGAACATGACCTTGGAACAGGGCGTCAGCGTGAAATCGTGGCGCCCGCAGGTGTCCTCCATAATCGAGAACATCGCGTTGCTGCGATTCGAGTAGAGCGTATCGCCGGTGGTGAGAAACAGCCTGGATGCGTAATCGATCGAACGCCCGGATGACAGGTATTCCGCAGTGTCTTCGCAAGAGAAGGCGGTCAGATCACTGACCTGCTCACCCATCGGATCGATGATGACGAGTTCGTCGCCCGTATCAAGCCTCACCGCACGGCCCGAGCAGGGCGGGATACGTGCCGCATTCGATTCCAGCTGGCTCACTTCGGACTCCTGACTCTGAAGGGACATGCCCATTCGGGCTCGGCCTTCCGGCCGCTGTATTGCCGGGTTTCCGCCGCAGCACCGAAGTCGGCCAGATTGGGATTGATGCTCCCCTGCAAGGCGATCTCGCGCTGGCGGGTTGCCGCCTGCATTTTCTGATATCGGCCGTCGGCGCGCAGCCGTTCGAACTGCTGATGTGAATTGAAGACCAGCGCCGGTACTTCAAACCGTCGCGCGATACGCGAAGCGCCCGGATGCAGTCCGATGACGAAGAACGGGTGGCCAGCGAGGCTCAGGCTGAAATGGGGATCATCGGGATTCCTATTCACGTCAGACGACCATTGCACGCCCCGCTTCACGTCCAGGTCGTGGAGGCGCTGCAGTTGCGACCACAGCAGGGCTTCGAAGCGCGCTTCATCGGTGTCGTCGGGACCCTCGAAAATCGCGACGAACGAATGCACCGTCTGACTCTCGAGCGGTTCGCGCTCCACCATCCTCGCGAACGCGTCCAGCGCTTCAAGGATGCGCTGATCATGAACCCGATCCCCCATGCGGCCGAACACCCGGCAGTCGATCGCGTCCTTCGCCAATGCGGCTTTCGAACCGACGCACGGCCAGTCAGCGGCTCGGATCTTGTCGAGGAAGCGTTCCGACAACGCGCTGGCCGGAGACTGCTGGAAGGTGTCCCGTGCGGACCAGAGTTTGGTTTGCAACGCTGCTTGAGATGCCATCCTGGATATCGATGTGAAAGGAGTGGACCGCAGGCTAGGTAGTCATTGGGCACGCCACTGTGTAGGGCGCCGGCTCACATTTAAATTTGTTTACCGGCTGTTAGGCGTCATGCACGTCGCGTCGTGATCGTGCTTCACGTCCACGGGATATGAATGCCGCATCTCGTCGCGGCCCTCATCTCCCACCGCGCAGGGTCCTCCCTGTAGGCACTGGTTGGTGCCGGAACGCGTCTGGAGATGCGCATGTCGGATAAAAAATCGCAGACTGACGACAGTCACACCGAGGCATCGTCTCCGCAGGCAAGGGCGGCAACCCCGGACGAATGCTTTCCGAGCGATGGGCAGCACTTCACGGGCTGAAGGTGGACCTCGCGCTCCGGACACGATCTTGGTTCCACGACCTGCGTGCCCGGACGCTCTGACAGGAGATTCGACCGGGGCCTGCAGCGAACACACGGCCACAGGACCTCCACTCCTCAGGGGTATTCCTGGCGCGTTGTACGCGTCCGCACCGCTTCGAACGATGCAGCTTCAGGACGACCCGCAGTGCAGACGTCGCATCCGATCCACGAGGCATCTCGATCGAGGCGCTCACGGCCCGCCATGATCGGTCTATAGAGAGCCATCTCTACCGCTGCAAGCCCGCCGCTTGTGGCATACCCCGCCCCACAGCTCGCGGGCGACCTTCAGCGCATGCGGTCCGACATCGACCCCCGTTTAAAAGCTCGTCTTCTGAACCGTTTCCGAGCAAGGAGCGCGCGCTTGTCTGATCTCGTGTGCACTCCAGCGGGAAGCGCTTTGCGCTGCCGGAGAGTGACGCGACTGTGCACGTATGGCCGGCCTTGGGAAACGCATGCGACAGACTGTATCGCCCTGACGCGGGACGTTCGACGTGCGAAGGTCTAAGCTGCAGCCCCCTCCGATCTGCGCCACAGCCGGAACGTCCTAATCGTGTCGCCCAGCACATGCTGTCGCGCGTTGCGACGTACGACCGCACGCACACCGCTTCTGATGTCCAGATCCGTCAACGTCAGCCAACCCGTCGAAGATCCGCTGCACGATCCGTTCGCGCCCCCCCAGGGCTTCGCGATCCGCGTCGTCGGTGCGGCGGCGTTCGCGCATCTGCTCAACGATCTGATCCAGGCGATGCTGCCGGCGATCTTCCCGATGCTGAAGGGCGATTTCGACCTGGACTTCGGCCAGATCGGCGTGATCGCACTGGTCTATCAGATCACCGCGTCGCTGCTGCAACCGTGGATCGGTCTGTACACCGACAAACGTCCCCTGCCCTGGTTGCTGCCTTCCGGCATGGCGGTGACGTTCGTGGGCATTGGCGTGCTGGCCATGGCGCAGAGCTATTCGATGCTGCTCGTCGCCGCGGCGATCGTCGGTGTGGGCTCGGCGACCTTTCACCCCGAAGCCTCTCGCGTGGCACGGATGGGCTCGGGCGGACGCTTCGGCACGGCGCAGTCGACATTCCAGGTCGGTGGCAACACAGGGTCGGCGATCGGTCCCTTGCTGGCCGCGGCGATCGTGATTCCGCACGGTCAGTCCGCCATTGCATGGTTTCTGCTGGTCGCGGCGCTCGCGGTCTTCGTGCTGCTGCGGCTGACGAAATGGACGGTGCTGCATGGCCAGGCACGGTTGACGCGTCTGGCCGTCACTCGCGGCACAGGGCTGCCGCGCGGCAAGATCGTGCAGGCGATCGCGGTGGTGTCGGTGCTGATGTTCGCGAAATTCGTGTACATCGCCTCGTTCACCAATTACTTCACGTTCTATCTGATCCAGCGCTTCGGCGTGAGCGTGCAGCAGAGCCAGGTCTATCTGTTTCTGTTCCTGGGCGCGATCGCGCTGGGCACGTTCGCCGGCGGCCCGATCGGCGATCGCATCGGCCGCAAGGCGGTGATCTGGATTTCCTTCCTCGGCGTCGCGCCGTTCGCGCTCGCCCTGCCCCACGTCGGCCTGGCGATGACGGCCGTGCTCGCGGTGCTCATCGGCCTGGTGATGTCGTCGGCGTTCGCCGCGCTGGTCGTTTACGCGCAGGAGGCCGTGCCCGGCCGCGTGGGCATGGTGTCCGGGTTGATGTTCGGGTTGATGTTCGGGATCGGCGGCATCGGCGCCGCCGCACTCGGTCAGCTTGCCGATGCGCGCGGCATCGTGTGGGTCTACCAGGTGACCGCATTCCTGCCGCTGCTCGGCCTGGCGACTGCCCTGTTGCCGCTGACGAAGCCGCGCGATTGCTGAGATGGCGGTCCGCGCAACAGCCGAGCGCACACGCTCGCGTCCGGACCCGCTGCGTCGTTGTGCCGCTTGCCATAAGCCCGTCACACGGGCGTTGGTGGCAATCCGCTGACCAGATCGGCGGCGCTTGAATACGCGTCGACTGCTTGTCGCAGGACTACGCTGCAAGTCCGCCGCCGCCACGCGCAGATGAAACTGCGGGTCGCCGACGGCCTGGTGCAGATCGATGCGGGCCGTGACAGTCGGGGACCGTCTGAGGCCGAAAGAGCTCACCCAGCTGTGTTCGGCGATGGCGATGCTGGAAGGGCGCTGCGCGAACGAGGCGGTGCGCAACATCGATGACGCAGGTCCGGCATTGCTGGAAAGCCTGCAGGCGGGCGATGGAATCCGCGGTCGAGGCCGGCAACATCGCCGAGTACTCCCGCGACAACCACGTCATTCACGAGACGGTGTCCGTATCCACACGGCCTGCGTCGGGTTTCGAAGATGCGCCGCGCCCGGCAGTTGCTGGCGCCCGGACGCACCGCGCAGAACACCGCGCCCTGATGGACTGCTTCCGCAAACGCGATGCGGACCGCGGGCCTCACGATGGAACAGCATCTGCCGATTCAGGGCCAGGCGCTGGCCGCCTATGTCGCCTCGGGCGGCCATCGCAACATACCCGCCCCGCTGCCGACCTCCGGTTCCATCTGATCCACACGCCGGCGTCAGATCCTGCGTGCTCCGATGCGCGGCGGATGTCGCCCGCGCTGCGTGAGCCCTATTGAGGATGTGTCACCGATGATGGAATTGATGACCGACCCGCAGGTCTGGATCCTGCTGATCACGCTCAGTGCGATCGAAATCGTGCTCGGCATCGACAACCTGGTCTTCATCTCGATCGCGGTGTCCAAGCTGCCGGTCGAGCAGCGCGAGTTCGCGCGCAAGTTCGGCATCGCGGTCGCGTGCATCACGCGCATCGGCCTGCTGCTGATGCTGGCCTGGCTGGCCGGCCTGACCGAGCCGTTGTTCGAGCTGTTCGGCCGCGGCATCTCGGTGCGCGATCTGGTGCTGATCCTCGGC
>JBJMWR010000025.1:0-55518 GCA_045810015.1 Luteimonas sp. | reverse complement strand
TTCGCCCGCTGCGCGTGCGAGTCCCTTTTGGATGGACCCAAAAGGAACCAAAAGGTCCCTTCGCCGGACGCGAGCCGATGCGATGAAGCCGCATCGGTGCCCTGTGCTCCTCGCCTGACGCGGCACGCAGCCCAAACTCGCTGCGCTCAGACATGGGCTGCTCTTCGGCCACGCCAGACTCCGGTGCTCGGCTCTCTTTACGGCTCGATTCAAGTCAAAGGCTGAAAGCCAAAGCCAAGGCAAAAGCCGGAGCCGGAGCCGGAGCCGGAGCCGGAACAAGGACAACACAAAGGCAGAATGGATTCCCGCTTTCGCGGGAATGACGGCGGTAAAGCAAACGCCAAGGCGGAAGGACCTACAGCCCACGCCCCGCCCCTCGCCCCGTACACTCGGCCGCTTCGGATCGAGGGGACGGGAATGGTGCCGGGCTGGGTGCTGCTGCTGGTGTCGCTGGGCTATGCCGCGCTGTTGTTCGGCGTGGCCTGGTATGGCGACCGGCGTCCGCTGTCCCCGGATCGGCCGTGGCTGCGTACGGCGGTCTACAGCCTCGGCATGGCGGTGTACTGCTCGTCGTGGACGTTCTACGGCGCGGTCGGCACGGCGGCGCGGCAGGGGTTGGGGTATCTGCCGATCTATCTCGGGCCCCTGCTGTTGCTGCTGTTCGGCTGGCGCATTCTCGAGCGGCTGGCGATGATCGCGCAATCGCAGAACACGGTGTCGATCGCCGACTTCATCGCGTCGCGCTATGGCCGCTCGCAGCGACTGGCGGCGATGGTCGCGTTGATCGCGCTGGTCGCCGCGGTGCCGTATCTGGCGCTGCAGTACAAGGCGGTGGCGATCAGCCTGGGCGTGCTCGGCGGGCCGGACGATCCGGTCACGCCGTTCGGCGATCCGGCGTTCTACGTCGCCGCGTTGATGGCGCTGTTCGCGATTCTGTTCGGTACGCGCCAGGTCGATGCCACCGAGCATCGGCCCGGCATGATGCTGGCGGTCGCGCTGGAATCACTGGTCAAGCTGGTCGCGCTGGTCGCGGTCGGCGTGTTCGCGATCGCGTGGTTCGACAGCAATGACCTGAAGCTCGTCGAGGCGACGCACGCGCTGGTCGAGAACGCGCCGCCCAGCAGCTTCGTCGCGCAGTGCCTGCTCGCGTTCGCGGCGCTGATCTGTCTGCCGCGCCAGTTCCACGTGGCGATCGTCGAATGCGGCGACGTGCGCGACATCCGCCGCGCGCGATGGTTGTTCGGCGGATACCTCGTGATCATCTGCCTGATGGTGCTGCCGATCGCCAGCGCCGGCGTGGCGTTGTTCGGCCGCGACGGACCGGTGGCGCCGGACAGCTTCGTGCTCGCGCTGCCGATGGCGATGAACGCGGATTCGCTGGCACTGTTCGCGTATATCGGCGGCTTCTCGGCGGCGACCGGCATGGTGATCGTGTCCTCGGTCGCGCTGGCGACGATGGTCAGCAACGATCTGGTAATGCCGCTGCTGCTGCGCCGGGGCTATGCCGAACGCCACGGCGGCAACGTCGCACGCACGGTGCTGTGGATCCGTCGCGTCGCGATCGTCGGCCTTGCCGCGCTCGCCTACGGCTACTACCGCGCCAGCGGCACCGAGACCACGCTCGCGGCGTTCGGCCTGATGGCCTTCGCGGCCGTCGCGCAATTCGCGCCGGCGCTGATCGGTGGTCTGTACTGGCGCGGCGCGAGCCGGCGTGGTGTCGAGGTGGGCCTGCTGATCGGCTTCGGCGTGTGGACCTACACGCTGCTGCTGCCGACGCTCACGCAGTCGGGCTGGCTCGATCCGCAGTGGCTGACGACGGGTCCGTTCGGCATCGACTGGCTGCGGCCGCACGCATTGTTCGGGCTCGCCGGCTGGGATCCGCTGACGCACGGCACGTTCTGGTCGCTGCTGCTCAATGTCGGCGCGCTGCTGCTGGTGTCGGCGCGCTGGCGGCCGACCCTCGACGAACGTCTGCGCGCGGCGCCGTTCCTCGATCCCTATGCCGAACGTCGCACGTTCGCGTCCGAGGACTGGAGCGGCACTGTCGGCATTCCCGACCTGCTGACGCTGACCGGCCGCATCGTCGGCGAACGCACCGCGCGCGCGGCTTTCGACGAACACGCGCAGATACAGGGCAAGCCACTCGCGCTCAATGCCCCGGCGGATCGCACCTGGCTGCAGTTCACCGAGCGCCAGCTTGCGGCGGCCGTCGGCGCCTCGTCGGCGCGCCTGCTGATGACCAGCGCACTGAGAGGCTCGGGCATGGAGGTCGACGAAGTCGTCGCGATGCTCGACGAGGCCGGCCAGGAGCTCCGCTTCAACCGCGAAGTGCTGTCGTCGACGCTGGAGAACATCGATCACGGCGTCAGCGTCGTCGATCGCACGATGCGGCTCGTCGCATGGAACCGCAGCTACCAGCGCCTGTTCGGCTATCCGGACAACATGCTCTACGTCGGCCGTCCGGTCGCCGACCTGATCCGCTACAACGCCGAGCGCGGCGAGCTCGGCCCGCGCGATGTCATCGACATCGACACCGAGATCGACAAGCGCATCGCCTACATGCGCGCCGGTTCACCGCATGTGTCCGAACGTGTGCTCGGCAATGGCCAGGTCATCGAACTGCGTGGGCAGCCATTGCCGGGCGGCGGTTACGCGACGAGCTACAGTGACGTCACCGATTACAAGCGCGTGGAACGCGAACTGCGCGACATCAACGAGACGCTGGAGCAACGTGTCGCCGATCGCACGCGCGAAGCTGAGGCCGCGCAGGAATCACGTTCGCGCTTTCTCACCGCGGTCAGCCACGACGTGCTGCAGCCGCTCAATGCCGCGCGGTTGTTCACCTCGGCGCTGCGCGAAACCCAGGACGGCGCCGAGCAGAAGCATCTCGCGGAGCGCGTCGACACCTCGCTGCGTGCGGCGGAAGAGCTGCTCGACGGCCTGCTCGATGTCTCGCGGCTCGATGCCGGCGCGCTGAAGCCCGAGATCACCGATCTCGACGTCTCCGAACTGATGCGCCAGCTCGCCGGCCAGTACGCACCGATGGCCAAGGCACGCAAGCTCGACATCCGCCTGCACGCGCTGCCGATCGCAGTGCGCAGCGATCGCCGGCTGCTGCGCCGCGTGCTGCAGAACTTCCTGGCCAATGCGCTGCGCTACACGCGCACCGGCCGCATCGTGCTGTCGGCGCGGCGGCGTGGCGACCAGGTCGCACTGCAGGTGTGGGATACGGGGCCCGGCATTCCCGAGCACCACATGAGCCAGATCTACGACGAGTTCCACCGCTACGAACAGAATTTCGACTGGGACGGTCGCGGTCTGGGCCTGGGTCTGTCGATCTGCCAGCGCATCTCGCGCCTGCTCGGCCACACGCTCGACGCGCGCTCCAGCGTCGGCCGCGGCAGCATGTTCTCGATCACCGTGCCGCGCAGCGTCATGGCGACGCTGCCGCCCACCGCTGCGCCGGCGCTGCTGCACGACGAATCGCTGCATGGCCTGCGCGTGCTGTGCGTCGACAACGACGACGACATCCTCGCCGGCATGCGCGCGCTCTTGCGGCGCTGGGGCGTGGAGCCGCTGTGTGCCAAGACCATCGACGAAGCGATCGCCTGCATGGACGAATCGCCCGACGTGATGCTGGTCGACTACCACCTGCACGACCGGCTCGACGGCCTCGACACGCTGGATGCGCTGCGCGGCATCGCGCCCGACGTCCCCGGCGCGCTGCTCACCGCCGACGGCAGCGACACGCTCAAGCAGACCGCGCGCATCCGCGGCTACCGCGTGCTGACCAAGCCGGTGAAGCCGGCTTCGATGCGTGCGTTCCTCGGCGCCCAGCGCATGGCCGCAAGCCGACGCACGGGCGCATGACGGGCACGCTCGCCACGACGCGGGATGGCCGGACGTCGGCGGGCCGTATCGCGAGCGCGCGCACGTCACATCCGGGCGCCTAGGATCAGCAGCTCATGCCTGCCCGGATATACGCGATGCATTCCCAACAGAAGACTCCCAAGCCACCCATGACCAAGCGACGCCGCGTGTTCCTGTTCGGTGCCGTGGTTGCCATCGTGGTGCTGCCGCTCATCATCTACATGGTGGCGATCGGTGTCGGTGGCGGGGTGGAGTAAGCCCCCGGCACCCTCACCACGGATCCTGCCATGCCTGCGACCTGGTACTTCGACATCGTCTCGCCCTTCGCATACCTGCAATGTCAGAAGCTTCGGCCACTGCTTGCCACGCACGACATCCGCCCGGTGCCGATCCTGTTCGCGGCGGTGCTGGCGGCGATCGGCAATCGCGGGCCGGCGGAGATCCCCGCCAAGCGCGTCTTCACCTATCAGTACGTCACCTGGCGCGCGCAACGCGACGGCATTGCGCTGGCGTTTCCGCCGGCGCATCCGTTCAACCCGATCGCAGCGCTGCGCACGGCGGTCGCCGCTGATGCGGATGCAGACGTGATCGACGCGCTGTTCGCACACATCTGGGGCCAAGGACTGGCCGGCGACAACGTCGAGGCACTGGCGCCGGTGCTGGCCGCAGCGCGTCTGTCACCAGCAGAGGTCGGGGCGCCCGCGGTCAAGGCACGTCTGCGCACGGATACCGATGCGGCGATCGCCGCGGGCGTGTTCGGCGTGCCCACGCTGCGCATCGGTGACGCACTGTTCTGGGGCGAGGACGCGCACGACTTCGCACTTGCGGCGCTCACCGATTCCGGCCTGCTGGACACACCCGAGATGCGGCGCCTCGCGCAGCTGCCGGTCGGCGCCGCGCGCGGCTGAGATGCTGGTCCCGGTGCCGATCGCGTAGAGTGCCAGCGGGCACGGCGCGTGCCCGACCTGCGACCCGTCGGCACAGACAGGCGCGGGCCATGCAACGGGGGGAGGACTCATGCGCATCGGAATCGTCGTCGACTCGGCCTGCGATCTGCCAGCCGAGTGGTTGACCGCCCACGGCATCCATCTGTTGCCGGTGACGGTGAAGATCGGCCAGGCCGAGTTCGTGGATCTGCGCGACGAACGGGCGACGCTGGATTTCATCGAGAGCCACGTCACTGGCCGCCACACCGCCGAGACCTCGGCGTTTCCCGCCGACAAGATCAAGGCGCTGTTCCTCGAGCAGTTGGTCATCGATTACGACTACGTGTTCTGCCTGACGGTCACGCGCCATCGCAGCCAGATCCACGACAACGCGACCCACGCGAGCTTCGCCATCCTCAACGAGTACAAGCCGATCCGCGCGCAGGCAGGCCGCACCACGCCGTTCGCGCTGCGCATCGTCGATTCGCAACAGGTGTTCGCCGGCCAGGGCATCCTGCCGGTCGAAGCCGTGCGCCTGCGCGATGCAGGTGCCAGCGCGCCCGAGATCCGCAGCCGTCTCGAATTCCTCGCCGAACGCAGCTACGCCTACATGGTGCCGCGCGATCTCGGCTACCTGCGTGCGCGCATCAAACATCGCGGCGACAAGAGCGTGAGCCTGCTCGCGGCGCTGATCGGGAGCGCACTCGACATCAAACCGGTCCTGCACTGTCATCGCGGTGACACCGGCCCGGTCGGCAAGGTGCGCGGCTTCGAACCCGCGGCCGAAAAACTGTTCGCGTTCGCCGTCGAGCGCGTGCGCGCCGGCCTGCTCACGCCGACGCTGTGCCTGAGCTACGGTGGCGAGCTCGAGCAGATGCGTGCCTTGCCCGGCTACACCGCGCTGGTGGCCGCGTGCGAGGCACACCACGTCGAACGCTTCGAAACGGTGATGAGCCTGACCGGCATGGTCAACGTGGGTGCCGGCTCGCTGACACTCGGCTTCGCGGCACCGCCGCACGCGTTTGCCTAGCGCCGTCGGGACGTCGACGTACAGCCGGTCATTCGCGTACAGGCGTAAACAACGGCCGTGGAGACCCGCGTCCGCATTGACCTCCTCGATCGGTGCCCGCTTCCGGAAGGACGCACGCCAGGCCCGCCCACCCCACATGACGGATTTCTAACGCGCCCCGTTGCTAGGCTGAGGGCCTTCTGGTATCGCCGAATGGACGCCGCATGAGCACCCGCTATCTGATCCGACTGCCCGAACCCGAGCAGGCCCGCGCTTCGGGCGAACACGCCATCCGTGCGCAGGGCGCCGCCGGCATCGCGGCCGAGCTGCAGGACGCCTTGCGTGGCGACACGCTGTTCGCACGCTGGCGCGACCAGCAACCGGAGCCCGACGAGGTCGATCCGTCGCTCGGCATCACCGACCCCGGTGCGCAGGTCAGCGGCGAGGACCGCGATCTGGGTGTCGATCTGGTCGTCAACACCTCGATCTCCAGCACGGTGCTGAAACACCGCCTGCGCCTGCTTGCCGGCAGCGCCTGGGAACTGCGCGACGTCCGCGCCGGCTGAGATGGTCGCGTCGCCCACGCCGGTGCTCCTGTCCTGGAGCGGCGGCAAGGATGCGGCGTGGACGTTGCACGTCCTGCGACAGCGCGACGATGTCGAGGTCGTCGGCCTGGTCACGACGGTCACCGAAGGTTTCGAGCGCATCTCGATGCAGGGCATCCGCGTCGACGTGCTGCATGCGCAGGCACGCGCCGTCGAGCTGCCGGTGATCGAGGCGCGGATGCCGCAGGCCACCGACAACACGATCTACGAAACCGTATTCGCCGAAGCGCTGCGGTCGGCGCGTACACGCTGGCCCGCACTGCGCACGATCGCGTTCGGCGATCTGTTCCTCGACGACATCCGCGCATGGCGGCAGGCGCAATGCGCGAAGCTCGGCTGGGACGCGCTGTTTCCCCTGTTCGGCAGTGACACGCCAGCGCTCGCGCGTGAGATGCAGCGGCAGGGATTGTGCGCGGCATTGTGCTGCGTCGACACCACCCAGCTCGATGCGCGCTTCGCCGGCCACGTGTTCGACAGCACGCTGCTGGATGCACTGCCGCCGCACGTCGATCCCTGCGGCGAACATGGCGAGTTCCACACTTGTGTGTTCGATGGTCCGATGTTCACGGCGCCGCTCCCGCTCCTGCAGGGCGAGACCGTGCTGCGCGACGCGCGCTTCGCCTATGCCGATTTCCGCCTGCGCGACTGAGCCGCAGCGATCGGTGTGCCGGCGGCCACGCGTCGAGCATGCGCTGGCCACGGCCGCTGATTCCGGCAGCGCGCGCATCGGTCGCCACGAGGACGGTGCCGGGTTGCAGCCGCGGCAGCACGGTTCGACGAATCCGGGCGGCACCTGCACGCCGGCCAGCAACGCGCGGCGCCACGCACGAGAACCGCCCATGCCGGCTGTTCGCCAATGATGCGCGTCCTTGATCAGCCTGGGGCGTGCAGCGCCTTCGCGTGATGCGCAATGTGCGCGCCGATGAAACTCTGGATGAAGTAGTAGCTGTGGTCGTAACCCGGCTGCAAACGCAATTCGATCGCATGACCGGCGGCCGCGCACGCGGCCTGCAGCAGCTGCGGCTTGAGCTGGCCGTCGAGGAATTCGTCGGCATCGCCCTGGTCGATCAGCAGCGGCAGGCGCTCGGTCGCGTATTCCACCAGCGCGGTCGCGTCGTACGCGCGCCATGCGGCGCGGTCATCGCCGAGGTAGGCGCCGAAAGCCTTCTCGCCCCACGGCACCTGGCTCGGCGCGACGATCGGCGAGAACGCCGACACGCTGCGATAGCGGCCGGGGTTCTTCAGCGCAATCACCAGCGCGCCGTGGCCGCCCATCGAATGGCCGCTGATCGCGCGCGCACCGTTCGCCGGCAGCTCGGCTTCGACCAGCGCCGGCAGCTCGTTCACGACGTAGTCGTACATCCGGTAATGCGTGGCCCATGGCGTCTGCGTCGCATCGACGTAGAAGCCCGCGCCCTTGCCGAGGTCGTAGCCATCGGCATCGGCCACGTCGTCACCACGCGGGCTGGTATCGGGCGCGACGAGGATCACGCCATGCTCGGCCGCGTAGCGCTGCGCGCCGGCCTTGGTGATGAAGTTCTGCTCGTTGCAGGTCAAGCCCGAGAGCCAGTAGAGCACCGGCAACTTCGCGGTCTCGGCCTGCGGCGGCAGGTAGACCGCGAAGCGCATCATGCAACCGAGCGTCTTCGAGGCGTGTTCGTAGACGTCCTGCCAGCCGCCGAAGCAGGCACGGTGCTCGACGCGCTCGAGCGCCATGTCAGCGGCCGCCCTGCGGCAGACGGATCTCGAAGGTCTTCAGCACCTGCGGATCGCCCTTGCCCTCGATGCGACCGGCCTGCACCAGCGCGCGGATGCGGATCGTGTAGAGCACTTCCGGCAATTCCTCGTGCTCGTCGGGCGCGGCGATCATCACGCCGGAGGCGATGAAGCCCGCCTTCTTCCAGCTGCTGTCGAGCGCCGACAGGATGGCCTGGTCAATCTGTTCGAGATCGCCGTCGTCCAGTTTCGCGATCGCATCGCGCTGTTCCTGTTCGAGGTCGAGGTGTTCGATCGCGGCTTCAAGCGCGATGGTATCCATGAAATCAGTCATCAGTAGTGCACCACGGAGCGGATGGATTTGCCTTCGTGCATCAGGTCGAAGGCGTCGTTGATGGCGTCGAGACCCATCGTATGGGTCACGAAGGGCGCGAGTTCGATGTCACCCTTCATCGCGTCTTCGACCATGCCCGGCAGCTGAGTGCGGCCCTTGACGCCGCCGAACGCCGTGCCGAGCCACTTGCGCCCGGTGACCAGCTGGAACGGACGCGTCGAGATTTCCTGGCCCGAGCCGGCGACGCCGATGATCACCGACTGGCCCCAGCCGCGGTGCGCGCATTCGAGCGCGGCGCGCATCACGTTGACGTTGCCGATGCACTCGAACGAGTGATCGACGCCCCAGTCCGTCATCTCGACGATGACCTGCTGGATCGGCTTGTCGAAATCCTTCGGGTTGATGCAGTCGGTGGCACCGAATTCCTTGGCCAGTTCGAACTTCGACGGATTGGTGTCGACGGCGATGATGCGGCCGGCCTTGGCCTGGCGCGCGCCCTGGATCACTGCCAGACCGATGCCGCCCAGACCGAACACGGCGACGCTGTCGCCTGCCTGGACCTTGGCGGTGTTGTGCACCGCGCCGATGCCGGTGGTCACGCCGCAACCGAGCAGGCAGACGTGTTCGGGATTCGCATCCGGGTTGATCTTCGCCAGCGAGACTTCGGCGACCACGGTGTATTCGCTGAAGGTCGAGCAGCCCATGTAGTGGTAGACCGGCTCGCCGTTGTAGGAGAAACGCGTGGTGCCGTCGGGCATCACGCCCTTGCCCTGCGTGGCGCGAACGGCGACGCACAGATTGGTCTTGCCGCTCTTGCAGAACAGGCACTCGCCGCACTCGGCAGTGTAGAGCGGAATCACGTGATCGCCCGGCTTCACCGAGGTCACGCCCGCGCCCACTTCGACCACGATGCCCGCGCCCTCATGGCCCAGCACGGCCGGGAACAGGCCTTCGGGATCGTCACCCGACAGCGTGAACGCGTCGGTGTGGCAGACGCCGGTGTGGGTGATCTTCACCAGCACCTCGCCGGCCTGCGGCGGTGCGACGTCGATCTCGACGATCTTCAGCGGTTCGCCTGCGGCGAACGCGACGGCGGCACGTGATTTCATGTTGGACTCCGGAAAACGAGGGCTACTTGAGATAGGTCCGCACCAGGGCGACGGCATCGTCGACGCTGGCGCGGCGGTGTTCGGGCGAGTCGGCCGGCTGGCCGAGTTCCTCGCGCAGATGGCTTTCGAGCACGCCGGACATCAGCCCGTTGACCGCGCCGCGCAGGGCGGCGAGCTGCTGCAGCACGGGGCCGCAGTCGGCGCCGGCTTCGAGCGCACGCTCGAGCGCATCGAGCTGCCCGCGCATGCGGCGCACTCGCGACAGAACCCGCTTCTTCTCTTCAGGCGAATGCGGCACGTGGCAACGACCGGTCGAAATACTCCCCTGGAGTATACGCGAGTGCGTTTCGACGTGCAGCGTTCAGCTGCTCGCCGGATCGTCCAGGATGAGCCCGGCGTCGGTCAGCAACGTGTGCACCCGGTCCTGCACATAGGCGTCGAGCTCGGCCGGCACCGCCTCGATCAGGGGACGGGCGGCCTCACCGAATGCGTCGAGCACCTCCTCCTTCGGCAGGCTGTGCCGCAGTTCGGACAGACGCTCGGCCAGGCGGTCGAGTGCGGCATCGATGTCGGACTTGGTCTTCATGGCGGTCAGCCTGCACCCACATCCGTAATGGCGACGTGGAACGGTCGTACCGCGCGTTCATACGCGCGACGAACGTGCGGCTACGCCTGGCGCTGAAGCACGTGGACCGCCAGGCCGCATCGCTTGGCTTCTCGCTTGCGCGCGCGGCGCTGGACGCGATGTCCTCGGCGCCACTGCGCTCGCCGGCGGCGACCTGCACGATGCCGATCGTCAGCGTGGTCAGCGGGAACGTCGCGTAGCGGCCGCTGCGGTCCTCGCCTTCGAGCACGCCACGCGCACGGTCTTCCGGATCGAACAGTGCCAGCGCCGCGGCGTTGAACGCGCTCGCAACGCAGCGCCCAATCGTCGCTCCGCATCAGCGTCACGAAATCATCGCCACCGACATGGCCGACTAAATTCCAGCGTGGATCCGCGTGGGCGCTGCAGCGTTGACGCGACCAGCTGGATCATGCGGTCGCCTAGGAAGTACCCGTACGGAGCGTTGCAGGGCTTGCAGTGGTTGAGATCGCAGTCGCAGGCGCCGAAGCCCTGGCCGGTCCCGGCCAGCCTCCGGACGTGCGCTGTGATCGGAATGTCGCCAGCCAGCTGGGTCAGCGGATTGGCGTAACGCGCAGCATCGATGCGCAGTTCGGTCACGCGCCGCACCAGCGCCTCGCCGGTGTCCACGCCGCGATAGCGACCGTTGTCGGTGATGATGACACCGTCGTAGAGACAGCGCTGGTCTTCGCCGAGCAGGATCTGCGACATTTCGTCGACGCTGCGGCGCACGTCGCACAGCACCGGCGATGCGTTTCCACGCCCCGCGTGCTCAGTCCTGCTTCGGCATCGCCGCATCATCAAGCGCGCTGGCGCGCTGCCACGCGGGGCGCGCCTGCAGCCGTTCGACGTACGCAACGAAGGCCGGGCGCGCGGGCAACGACTTGAACATCAGGCCCCAGGCGATCTGGCTGCCGACGTAGACATCGGCGGCGGTGAAGCGCGCGCCGGCGATCCACGGCGCGGCGGATTCCGCGGCCTGCTCCAGCACGTCGACCATCTGCTCGAAGCTGCCGTAGCCGACCATCATCGAACGCTCGGGCGGCGCCAGCAGACCGAGCGACTTGGCCGTGACCGCGGCCTCGACCGGACCGGCCGCGAAGAACAGCCAACGGAAGTACGCGGCGCGCGACGCCGGCGTCGGATCCGGCAGCAGATCGGCCTGCGGAAATGCATCGGCGAGATACGCGCAGATCGCCGCCGCCTCGGTGACAACGGCGCCGCCATGCACCAGCGTGGGCACCTTGCCCATGGGATTCACCGCAAGGAATTCCGGCGAGCGGTTGCCGCCGTCGAAGCCGACGGTCTCGACGCGATACGGCTGCCCGGTTTCCTCCAGCATCCAGCGCGCGATGCGGCCGCGGGACATCGGGTTGGTGTAGAGCACAAGGTCGTCGGTGGTCATGCGGGTTCTCGCGTTGCGGGAAAGCGGAGTGTGCGCCGGCCGACAGGACAGCGGTTTGACGCCCGTCGGCACCTCAACCCGTGTTCTGGATGCCCGCCGCGATGCCGTTGACGGTCGACACCAGCGCGCTGAGCAGGGCTTCATCCTCACGGTCGCTTGCGCGCCAGCGGCGCAGCAGTTCGACCTGCAGCAGGCTGATCGGATCGACGTAGGGATTGCGCAGACGGATCGACAGCTGCAGGCGGTAGTCGTCGGCCAGCAGCACGTCCTGTTCCTTGAGGAGCAGGATCGCATCGCGCGTGCGCAGGCACTCGTCGAGGATGCCGGGGAAGAACGCGTCGTGCGCGTCCCCGGCGAGGCGCGAGTAGCGTTCGAAGATCGCGATGTCGGTCTTGGCCAGCAGCATTTCCACGTCGTCGAGCGCCGCGCTGAAGAAGGGCCAGTCGCGCGCCATCTCGGTCATCGCCTGCTGACCATAGGTCCGGATGCCGTGCTGCAGGGCAGTGCCGAGGCCGTACCAGCCAGTCAGGCCGGAGCGGTTCTGCGCCCAGGCGAACACCCACGGAATCGCGCGCAGGTTCGAGATCCCGCCATCGCGACGGCGCGACGGGCGCGAGCCGATCTGCAGGCGTTCGATGACGTCGATCGGCGTGGCCGCGCGGAAGTAGTCGGGGAAGTCGGGGCGTTCGTGCACGAGCGCGCGGTAGTGCGCACGCGACACATCGGCCAGATCGGTCGCCATCGCGCGCCAGGTGTCCTCGCGCGGATCGGCCGCACGCGGACGCAGCGTCGCCTGCAGCACCGCGGCGGTCGACTGTTCGAGATTGCGCAGCGCCAACGCCCGGATGCCGTACTTGCGATGGATCACCTCGCCCTGCTCGGTCACGCGCAGGCTGCCGTCGACGGAGCCGCGCGGCGCGGCGTTGATCGCGCGCCCGGTCTTGCCACCACCGCGGCTCACTGAACCGCCGCGGCCATGGAAGAACACGATGCGCACGCCGGCCTCGCGCGCGAGTGCGGTCAATTCGACCTGCGTGCGCTGCAGCGCCCAGCGCGACGCCAGCAGGCCGCCGTCCTTTGCACTGTCGGAATAGCCGAGCATCACGGTCTGGCGTTCGCCACGCGACGCCAGATGCGCGCGATAACGCGGATCGTCGAACAGCGCGCGCATCACCGCCGGTGCCGCCTGCAGATCGTCGACGGTCTCGAACAGCGGCGACACGTCGAGCGGCACCTGCTCGTCTTCGACGCAGCCGGCGATACGCGCCAGTGCCAGCACCGCGAGTGCATCGGCGGCGCTGCGCGCCATCGAGATGATGTACAGGCCGGTCGCGGATGCGCCATGACTGCGGCGCAGATCGGTGACCGCGTCGAACACGCCCAGCGTCGAGGCGACACTCTCGTTTGACAGTGCGCCGTTGGCCTTCGGCGGCGCATCGAGCATCGCGTGCAGACGCTCGACGCGTGCATCGACCTCGAGCGCGGCCCAGTCGCTGTCGTCGATGCGGCCGAGCACCTCGTCGTGCACGGCCGAATCCTGGCGCAGATCGAGTGCGGCGAGATGGAAGCCGAACGTGCGCGCGCGCCACAGCAGGCGCTCGAGCGCGAACAGGCCGGCATGATCGCCACGATTGGCGCGCAGGCTCGTATCCATCAGCACCAGGTCGGCGAAGAACGCGTCGGCGTCCGCGTAGCCGGCGCGGTGATCGGCATCGGTCAGACGCAGGCGCAGCTGCATCAGATCGAGCAGGCGCCGGTACGGCATGTCGGCGTGGCGCGGATTGAGCGCGGCGTCCGCATCGGGCAGGCGGCGCCGGTAGTCGTCGACGCGCGCGGTGATCGCTTCGTCGATGGTCGCGCGGCCCAGTGTCTGGGTCAGGACGTTGCCGAGCCCGCGCAGATCGCGGCGGTACTGCGCCAGCGCCTGGCTGCGCTGCGCGCCGAGCGCGGCGCGCATGGTGTCGGCGTTGACGTTGGGGTTGCCGTCCATGTCGCCGCCGACCCAGGTGCCGAAGCGCAGCACCTGTGGCAGCGACGGGCGTGCACCGTAGACCGACTCGATCGCATCGGCGAGCGCCTCGTAGAACACCGGCAGCACGCGGTACAGGACGTTCGACAGGTAATAGCCGACGTGCTCGACCTCGTCGGCGACGGTCGGCTTGCGCGCCGGCGATTCGGATGTCTGCCAGGCCGAGGTCAGCGCCAGCACGATGCGGGCATCGTCGGCGCGGCGCTCGGTCGGTGTGCGCTCGCGGTCGATGTCGGCGATCAGGCGCTCGACGATCGTGCGTTCCTTCTCCAGCAGCACGCGACGCACGGCTTCGGTCGGGTGCGCGGTGAACACGGGTTCGATGTGCAGACGCGCGAGCGTGGCTTCGAGCTGCGCCAGATCGACGCCGGCGTCCTTGAGTTCGTGCAGCACCGCTTCCAGCCCGCCGGGCTGCGGGGCGTCGCCAGTGCGCTGGTAGTCGCGACGGCGGCGGATGCGATGCACACGCTCGGCGAGATTGATCGCGCCGAAATAGGCGGCGAACGCGCGCACCAGCGCATCGGCATCATCGAGCGAGACATCGGCCAGACGCTCGGCGAGCGTGTCCACCGGCGCACCGGTCTCGCGGCGCGCGATCGCGGCGCGGCGGACCGCTTCCACCTGGTCGAGCAACGCAGGCGAGACCTGCTCGGACAGCATGTGGCCGACCATGGCGCCGAGGCGGCGGACGTCGTCGCGAAGCAGGGTATCGGTGGTCGCGAAACCGACTTCGCGCAGCGGCAGGGGTAGATCGTCGTGGGGGTTCATCCGACCACGTTACACAAGCCCTGCGCGACTGTCGTGCAAGGCGTGCGTCAGTACGCGAACTCGCGGAACACGCGATCGATGTCGCCGTTCCAGGCGCCATGGAACAACGCGAGCTTGCGCTCGGCCGGCGTCTCGTTCGCCTCGACGATCTCGATCAGCGCGTCGAGAAACACACGCTCGTCCTGACCGCGGCTGTTGAGGCGCGCACGACGCTGCAGGCCACCGGCGGAAATCTTCAGGGCCTCGACCGCGAGATCGCGCAGGGTGCCGCTGCGGAACGGTGTCTTCAGCCCGTGCCTGGGCACGTCGTCGCGCAGCGCGTTGCGCTCGACCATCGTGAAGTCGCGGACCAGATCCCACGCCGCATCCAGCGCGGCATCGTCGTACAGCAGGCCCACCCAGAACGCCGGCAGCGCGCACAGCCGGTTCCACGGGCCGCCGTCGGCGCCGCGCATTTCGAGGAACTTCTTCAACCGCACTTCGGGGAACGCGGTGGTCATATGGTCCGACCAGTCACGCAGCGTCGGCAGCTGGCCCGGCAGCACCGGCAGTTCGCCGCGCATGAAGTCGCGGAAGCTCTGGCCGCTGGCGTCGTGATACGTACCGTCGCGGTACGAGAAGTACATCGGCACATCGAGCAGATAATCGACGTAACGCTCGTAGCCGAAGCCATCCTCGAACACGAAATCGAGCATCCCGGTGCGGTCGGCGTCGGTATCGGTCCAGATGTGGGAGCGATAGCTCAGGTAGCCGTTCGGCCGGCCCTCGGTGAACGGCGAATCGGCGAACAGCGCGGTCGCGACCGGCTGCAGCGCAAGCGACACGCGGAACTTCTTCACCATGTCGGCTTCGGTCGCGTAGTCGAGGTTGACCTGCACCGTGCAGGTGCGGGTCATCATGTCGAGGCCGAGGTCGCCGACCTTCGGCATGTAGTCGCGCATGATCTTGTAGCGACCCTTGGGCATCCACGGCATCTCGTCGCGGCGCCACTTCGGCTGGAAACCCATGCCGAGAAAGCCCAGGCGCAACTCGTCGGCGACGCTCTTGACCTCGAACAGGTGCGAACCGACCTCGCTGCACGTGTCGTGGATCGTCTCCAGCGGCGCGCCGGACAGTTCCAGTTGGCCGGCCGGTTCCAGCGTCACCGAGGCGCCGTCCTTGAGCAGCGCGATCGTGCGGCCGCCCTCGTCGACAGGTTCCCAGCCGAAGCGGGTCAGGCCGCGCAGCAGGACTTCGATACCGCGGTCGCCATCGAAGGTGGGCGCCTGCAGGTCATCGAGACGGAAGCCGAACTTCTCGTGTTCGGTGCCGATGCGCCAGTCGCCGATGGGCTTCTCGCCCGAGGCGAGCACCTCGACGAGCGTCGCGCGGTCGGTGATCGGGGTGTCGGCGACGTGGCTGGGGCTGGACAAGGCTCGGACTCGCGATCGGGCACTGCCCGCAGGCCGGCACTATAAGCGGCCCGCCCATCGCTGTCGGCCCCGCCCACGGTGTCGCAGTGTTCCCGATTCCGACGCGAGCGGCGGCAGACCGCAGCCTGCGCCGTACCCGGTGGGCCCGCGGAATCCGCGGCGACCCGCCGGCGATGGATCAGGAGGTGGTGTCGGGGGTGCCCGGCGCAGCAGTTGCGCGCGGCGCGCGCGGCGGGCGGCCCGATGCCGGGCGGCCGATCTCCATCCAGCCCGCGATCACGCCACGCGCTTCGTCGATGCCGATGTTGGTCTCGCCGGAGAAGGTCTGCACGCTGACCTTGTCTCCGTGCAGCGCCAGCAGTTCCTTGCGGACCGCCTGCAGGGTGTTGCCCGCCGCGCCGCGGCCCAGCTTGTCGGCCTTGGTCAGCAGCGCGTGCGCCGGCATGCCGTGCTCGACCGCGAACGCGATCATCTGACGGTCGTATTCCTTGAGCGGATGGCGGATGTCCATCACCACCACCAGCCCCTTGAGCGCCTGGCGCTCCCGGAAGTACTGCGCCAGGAACGCCTGCCAGTGCGCTTTGAGATCCCGCGGCACCTTGGCGTAGCCATAGCCGGGCAGGTCGACGAGGAAGCGGTTGTCGTGCGGCGGGAAGTCGAAGAACACCAGCTGCTGCGTGCGGCCCGGGGTCTTGGACACGCGCGCGAGCGCGTTCTGCTGGCACAGCGCATTGAGCGCGCTGGACTTGCCGGCATTGGAGCGGCCGGCGAACGCGACCTCGTACCCGCCGTCGGCCGGAAGCTGCTGCGGGGTGTGGGCGGCCAACAGATATTTGGCGCGTGCAAAGGGATTGGACATCGCAATAGCTTGGCACGACCGGCGCCCGCTTGCCCGCGCGGTTTGACCCGCCCGGTGCGGGCCAACATAATCCGGAGACTCGCGGTCGACACCTGTCGGACCGGCGTTGAAAGATCTCGGAGCCCAGCAATGCGCCACGCTCGCGCCATTGGTATCGCCGGTCTTGTTGTCCTTGCCGTGGGCGCTGTCGCGTTCGCGCAGTCCACCGTGCAGCCGTTGCCGGACGCACCGGCGGTGGAGACACGTGACCTGGACGACAACGCCGTCGCCGAACTCGCCAAGACGACGTACGGGGATCCGCAGAAAGGTGCGCAGCTCGCCGGCACCTGCGCCGCATGCCACGGCCTCGACGGCAATGCAGAGGCCGATCCCAGCCTCTACCCGCGCATCGCCGGCCAGAGCGAGCGCTACGTGGCCCGCCAGCTGGCGCTCTTCAAGAGCGGTGAGCGGGTCAACGCGATCATGCAACCGTTCGCGATGCCCCTCAGCGCGCAGGACATGCGCGATCTCGGCGCGCACTTTGCCCAGCAGACCAGCGGCGCCGGCATCGCCGACGACGCGATGGTCGAAGCCGGCCCCTACAAGGGCATGAAGTTCTTCGAGGTCGGCCAGAAGCTGTTCCGCAGCGGCGACACCGAGCGCGGCATTCCGGCCTGCATGGCCTGTCACGGTCCGGCGGGCAGCGGCAATCCCGGCCCGGCGTATCCGCATGTCGGTGGCCAGCAGGCCTGGTACAGCTCCGGCCGGCTCTACAACTATCGCGAAGGCGAGAGCACGGAAGACGACAAGCATCTGTTCAACGTGATGGCCGCGGTCGCCAAGTCGCTGACCGACGAAGAGATCGAAGCTGTCTCGAGCTACATGCAGGGCCTGCATGCACGTCCCGACCCCGCGATGCTGGCCGCGATCGAGGCCCAGGCCGCGTCGATGCCGGCGCCGGCGGTGCCGGCCGAAGCGCAGGCCGTCCCGGCGACCGATGCGACCGCCGACGAAGCGCTCGAAGCCGCCGAGCCTGCGCCTGCCGCGGAGCCCGCGCCCGCACCGGCGCCCGAAACGCCGTGATGCAGTGCCCGGTGCCGGCATCCGGCACCCTGTCGACTTGAACCTGCACATCCCCCTTTCTTGCCTTGCCGATGGCGGCCCCGCGCTCCCGCGCGCAGGGGCCGACGCGTGCACGGCGTCCGCGTTCCGGAGTGACCCGTCCATGCCATCCCTGCCCCGCACTTGGCGCCACTTGCTCGCGATCGTCGCGCTTGCCGCATCCGCGTGGCTCCCGGCCGCCGCGCAGTCCACTGCGCCGGTCGAAGGTGTCGACTACGCCCTGATCGCCGACGGCCAGCCCTGGCAGCCGCTCGACGGCAAGATCGAGGTCGTCGAGATCTTCTCGTACGGTTGCGTGCACTGCTTCCACTTCCAGAAGCAGGTCGACACCTGGCGCGCGAAGGCGCCGCGCGATGTGCGCTTCACCTATCTGCCGGCGGCGTTCTCGGCCGGCGACAACTTCGCCCGCGGCTTCTTTGTCGCCCAGGCCCAGCGCATCGATGCGCGCAGCCATCACGCAATGTTCTCGGCCGTGCATGAGACATCCCTCCTCCCGCGCAGCGGCGCGAGCATCGAAGCGATCGCGGCGTTCTACGCCACGCAGGGCGCGCGCTCGCAGGCCCGTTTCGCGGCAGCGATGGCGAGTCCTGCCACCGACGAAAAGCTGAACGCCGCACGGGCGTTCGCAGTGCGCAGTGGCGTGGAAGGCACGCCCACGCTCATCATCAACGGCCGCTACCGGGTGATGGGGCGGCGGCTGGAGGACATCCTCGTGGTGGCCGACCAATTGATCGCACGCGAACGCGCCCAGCGCTGACGCGCGCCCATCGAACGATTTCCTTCGAGAGAGTGACCATGAAGATCCGCCACACCCTGCTCCTGATGCTTGCGCCCCTCCTGCTCGCGGCCTGCAACCAGCAGCCCGACCCGGCGGCCGCGCCCGATGCCACGGCTGCCACGTCGTCGCAGACCGCGCCTGCAGCGCCCGCTGCCGACGCCGCGCCGGTCGGCGACGCTGCCGCGCCGACCGATCCGCAGGCCGAGGCGCCCGCCGCCAACAGCAATCCCGTCGTCGCGCCGCAGGGGCCGGCCCCGGTTGCCGGCACCGATTACGTCGAGATCCAGGGCGGCCAGCCGTTCGCCAACGCCTCGGGCGAGATCGAAGTGGCCGAAGTGTTCGCCTACTGGTGCGGTCACTGCGCCGCGTTCGAACCGCTGGTCAACGCGTGGAAGGCGCGCCTGCCGGGCGACGTGAACTTCGTCGCGCTGCCGGCCGTGTTCGACGAGAGCGACAACTTCCCGCGCGCGTTCTTCGCGTCCGAGACGATGGGTACGCTCGCGCGCACCCACGACGCCACGTTCAATGCGATCCACATCGAGAAGAAGCTGCGCCCGAACGCCGACGCCGCCGCGATCGCCGCGTTCTACGGCACGCTGGGCATCGACCAGCAGCGCTTCACCAGCACGATGCAGAGCTTCGCGGTCAACGCCAACCTCGGCCGCGCCCGCCAGTTCGCCGTGCGCAGCGGCATCAACGCCACGCCGACGATCGTCGTCAACGGCAAGTACCGCGTGATCGGCGGCAAGTCGCTGGAAGACATCCTGCGCATCACCGACCACCTGGTCGCGATGGAGCGTGCGGCGCAGTAAGCGTCCGACGTTGTGAACAACTCCGATCCGCAGGCCGCCGAGGCGTCGCGCACGCTCAAGCTGCTGAGCGCGAACATCCAGGCCGGCTCCAGCACGCGTCGCTACAGCGACTACGCGACGCGCAGCTGGTCCCATGTGTTGCCGGCCGGCAAGCGCACGGCGCTCGACGCCATCGCCACGCTCGCCGGCACCCACGACATCGTGGGTCTGCAGGAAGCCGACCCGGGCAGCTGGCGCTCGGGTTTCACCAACCAGACGCATTACCTCGCCGAACGCGGCGGTTTCGAGTACTGGACCCACCAGCCGAACCGGCGCGTGGGTGCGGTCGCGTCCAGCGCCAACGGCCTGCTGAGCCGGCTGGAGCCGATCGAAGTCGTCAACCATGCCCTGCCCGGCCGCATCTCCGGCCGCGGCGTGCTGCTGAGCCGGTTCGGCGAAGGCGACGAAGGTCTGGTGGTCGCGGTGGCGCATCTGTCGCTGGGCGCGCAGTCGCGGCTGTCGCAACTGTCGTTCATCGCCGAAGTCCTGGCCGATCACCCGCATGCGGTGCTGATGGGCGACTTCAACTGCACCTCCGACCGGCCGGAGATGTCGGTGCTCTACCGCCAGACCGGCCTGCAGCCGCCTGAGTGCGCAGTGCACACCTTCCCCAGCTGGCGCCCGCAGAAGGCGATCGACCACATCCTGGTCACCGGGAATCTCAAGTGCGCCGACATGAAAGCGCTGCCGGCCGCGTTCTCGGACCATCTGGCGCTGTCGACCGAGTTGCACGTGCCCGAGGCCGCGCTGCGACGTTAGAGGCCGTCACGTTCCGTAGGATGGGTAGAGCGCAGCGAAACCCATCATTGCCATCCTTCCGCTCTGGATGACACAAAGCGGAATCGAGGTCGCGCTGACCGCGCATCGCGCGACCTGCTGCCCTCACCCCAACCCCTCTCCCAAAGGGAGAGGGGCTTTGATCCCTTGCCCTTTCAAATGGAGGCAGCGGTGATGCGACGCTGGGTTTCACTGCGCTCTACCCATCCTGTGAATACAAAAAGCCCTCCCCCGTTGAAGCGGGAGAGGGCTTGATGGCGCAATCCGTCAGTTCGCTTCGCGCCGACCTGCCGGTTTCAGTGACGCCTCACCGCGATCAGAAATCGATGCCCAACCGCGCGTAGATGAAGCGGCCCGGCAGGTCGTAGGTCGAGGCGTCGTAGCCGTTGAGGCTGCAGCTCAGGCACACCGGCGGTTCCTTGCCGGTGACGTTGTTGACGCCCAGTGCCAGACGCGTGCCCTTGAGCCAAGCGGTGTTGCGCCAGGACAGCTGCAGGTCGTGGTACGTGGTCGAACCCAGGCCGTTGAGATCGTTGTCGCTGTCGTCGCAGATCGGGAAGCCGTTGGCGCCGCCGCAGGATTCGACCAGGCTGTCGATGTAGCGGACCGTCCAAGCCAGCGACCACGGGCCGCGGGTCCAGTCGGTGACCAGGGTGCCGCTCCATTCGGGAATCGCGCTGTTGTTGACCTCGACGCCCGGGCGGCGCGGCTCGAGTTCGCCGGTCTCGTTCGCCAGCTCGTAGCGCGTGACCCAGGTGGTCTTGGCGTCGAAGCGCAGGCGGCCCCAGTCGCGTTCGGGCAACGTCCAGGCGGCGGTGAAATCCCAGCCGTCGGTCTTGATCGTGCCGAGGTTGGCGAGGATGTCGTCGAAGCGGATGATCTGACCGCGGTCGCTGCGCTCGTAGGAGGCGCACGAGAACGGATCGCGCGTGGCGATGCAGCGCTCGAGGATCGCCTGCGCGTCGGGCGCCTGGATCGCATCGTCGATGTGGTGGCGATAGAAGGTCACGCCGAGATCGACGCGGTCCGACCACCACACGTCGTCGGCGAACGACGGGCTCCACACCGAGCCGATCATCAGGCTGCGGCTGCGCTCGGGTTCGAGATCGGCATTGCCCGACGTCACCACCGAAATCTGCGAATTGGTCTGCTCGTATCCGGCCGGCACGCCGTCCGCGGCGCAGGCAGGCGACACCACGGCAGCGCCCGAACACGGATCGACCAGCGTCGCGTCGAAGCGGCTCAGCGTGCCGTAGAGCTCGCCGATCGACGGCGCGCGGAAGCCTTCGGCGTAGCTCATGCGGAACAGCAGCTCATCGACCGGCTGCCAGCGCAGGCCGACCTTGCCGGTGGTCTCGCCGCCGAAAGTCGAATAGTCCGAGTAACGACCGGCGATGCTGAGGTCGAGCGTCTCGCCGAACACCGTATCGCGCATCAGCGGCACGCTGAACTCGGCGTAGGCCTCGTTGACGTCGTAATCGCCGCGGGTGATGCCCGACGGCACGCCGTTGTATTCGCCGGCGACGGTGATCGGATCCGGCGTGTAGCTGCCTTCGTACTTGCGGTATTCGACACCGGCCGCGAAGGCCAGCGGACCGGCCCACATCTCGAACAGGTCACCGGTGACGTTGGCCGAGGCCAGGGTCAGCGTGTTGCTGCTTTCGTCGCGGACGATCGGCTGGATGAAGGCGAGCATCTGCGGCGTGATCGTGCCGGGGCCACCGAACAGATCCAGCGGCGTGCAGCCGGCGATCGCCGCGCACGCGGCCGGATCGCCCAGCGCTTCGTTGATGCGGCGGATGTTGTAGCTGCCCGAATTGGTCTGCTCGGCGCGGCTTTGGCTGCGCACCAGATTCACGTCCCAGTTCCAGGTGCGCACGCCGACGCCGAATGTGCCTTCGAGTCCACCGGCCGCGTACCAGGTCTTGACGTCCTGCTGGTAGCGACGCGGGCCGCCTTCGACCGGACGACGCGCGAGCAGGAACAGGTTCGGGTTGTCGCCCTCGGTGGTGAGGTCGAAGCCGAAGGGGTTGAACGGATTGAGCGCGGAAATGGTGAGCGTGCTTTCGGCGTAGGGGTTGTACACGCCGGCATCGGTGCCGAGGAAGATCGGCTCGGGCGCGGCCTGGTTGGCCGAAGTGCGCTCGTTGTAGAGCACACGCGCGTAGGCCGAGACCTGCGGGGTGAACTCGAAACGCACCTGGCCGAACACCGACTTGCGCTCCGATGGCGTCAGCAGCAGGTTGTTCGGCGCGAAGTTGTAGCGGTCCGCGGTGCCGAAACAATGGAAATCGTCGGTGCGGGTGCAGCCGGTCTGAGCCGGGTCGTAGAACGGCGACGTGGCGCCGTCGTTGGGCGTCAGATTGAACGACTCGCCGGTGTTCGGATCCTGGAACACGAAGCGGCCCTGTGGCGTCGCCGAGCTGCCGTTCGACAGGCCCGTCCCCGGCACCGGCACGCTGGCGTTGGCGACCTTCGACGACGCGATTTCGCGCTGCTTGTAGTACGAGGCGCCGAGGAACCACTGCGCGCGTTCACTGCTGCCGCCCCAGCCGAGGTCCGCGCCCCAGGTCGCACCGCCGAGATCGTCGTACTCGCCGTAATGCAGGTCGAGCGTGCCGCCTTCGGCATCGCGCTTGGTGATGATGTTGACCACGCCGGCGATCGCGTCGGAGCCGTAGATCGACGAGGCGCCGTCTTCCAGCACTTCGATGCGGTCGATCAACGCGAGCGGAATCGTATTGAGATCGACCGCCGAGCCAACGCCCGACGCCGAGGACTCGTTGACCCAGCGGATGCCGTCGACCAGCACCAGCACGCGCTTGGCGCCGAGATGCCGCAGATCGACCGTCGCCGCGCCCGCGCCCACGCCGCCACCGTCGGGCGGGAAGCCGAAGTTGCCGCTGGAATTGAACTTGGTGTTGAGCGCCGCGCCGCTGGCGGTGAGGTTCTGCACGATGTCGGCGACGGACGTGAAGCCGCTGCGGTCGATGTCCTCGCGCGTGAGCACCTGCACCGGCACCGCGGTTTCCAGTTCGGCCTTGCGGATGCGCGAGCCGGTGACCTGGACGGTATCGAGCGTGCGCGCCTCGGGCTGCGGCGCGGGCGCCTGGGCATTGGCGGCGGCGGGCAGGGCAAGCAGCAGCGACAGCTGGACTGCGGCGGCCAGGCGGTGGCGAGGCATCGTCATGTGTGCAACTCCGAATGGTGCGGAAGGTCGTGCCGGTGCCCCTGCGCTGCCGGCGATTCGTTGTAACGAATCCTTAACCTGACCGCACCTGGGGTCAACCCCAGCTTGACGCTTTGCGGTCAGTCGGCGGTGTCGCCGGCGGTGGCGAGCGCGGGCAAGGCTGCGGCCTGCTCGGCCACCGCGCGCACCAGCGTGTCGGCGGCGTCCATGTCGAAGCCGTGGGCCGCGTACCAGTCCGGGTTGTAGTAGCTGTGCGCATAGCGCTCGCCGCCATCGCACAGGATGCTGACGATCGAACCGCTGCGGCCGGCCGCGCGCATCGCATGCGCGACATGCAGCACGCCGATGACGTTGGTGCCGGTGGAACCGCCGACGCGACGACCCAGACGCGTATTGGTCCAGCGCATCGCCGCGAGGCTCAGGACGTCGGGCACTTTCAGCATCGCGTCCACGCAGCCGGGAATGAAACTGGCCTCCGCGCGCGGGCGACCGATGCCTTCGATACGCGACGAGGGCGCGACCACGTCGGCATCACCGGACGTGTCGCCGTCGATGCAGCGGGCGTAGTGGGCGAAAAACGCGGAATGCTCGGGATCGGCGCACAGCACGCGCGTGTCATAGCCGCGATAGCTCGCGTAGCGACCGATCGTCGCGCTGGTGCCGCCAGTGCCGGCGCTGCAGACGATCCAGCGCGGCACCGGATGCGCTTCCTGCGACATCTGCTTGAAGATCGACTCGGCGATGTTGTTGTTCGCGCGCCAGTCGGTCGCCCGTTCGGCGTAGGTGAACTGGTCCATGAAATGACCGCCGGTCTCGCGGGCGAGTTGCACCGACGCCTCGCCGATGCCGCAGGCGCTGGGCACCAGGTGGCAACGGCCCCCGTGGAATTCGATTGCGGCGATCTTCTCCGGCGAGGTCGAGGCCGGCATCACCGCGACGAAAGGCAGGCCCAGCAGCCGGGCGAAATACGCTTCCGAGACCGCGGTCGAACCGCTCGACGCTTCCACCACCGTGCTGCCCGCATGCAGCCAGCCGTTGGCCAGCGCGTACAGGAACAGCGAGCGCGCGAGCCGGTGCTTGAGGCTGCCGGTCGGATGGCTGGATTCGTCTTTCAGATAGACGTCGATGCCCCGGAAGCCCGGCAGTGCCAGCGGAATCAGATGGGTGTCGGCCGAGCGGTTGAAGTCGGCTTCGATCTTGCGGATGGCCTGGGCCACCCAGTCGCGCTGGGACATGGGGCACTCGCGTGGAGATGTCGACGGCCGCGATGGGTCCGCGGCGCGGCGCACAGCTTACGCCGGTCGGTCGGCCGGAGCAGTGCGCCAGTCCCGCTCAGCCCAAGCGGCGGCGCACGATGCGGTCGAACACGGCGGCGGCGACCGGCAGCAGGCCGTCGTCGAAGCGGAAGGTCGGGTGGTGGCACATCGCGCTGTCCATGCCGAGGAACAGATAGGCGCCGGGCCACTGTTCGAGCATGTACGAGAAGTCGTCGGAGAACGGATACGCGCGCAGATCGGTCTTCACGTGGTCCGCGCCGAGCACGTCGGCGATCGCAACGGCCGCCAGCGCGGCCTGCTCCGGTGCGTTGACGCAAGGCGGGCACGAGTGCGGAATCTCCAGCGCGATGCTGCAGCCCGAGATCTGCGCGTGGCCCTCGCACAGTGCGCGCAGGCGCTTGAGCAGCTCGTCGTGCACGTCCTTCGACAGCGAGCGGATGGTGCCGCTGAGCGTGGCGGTCGACGGGATGATGTTGTGCGTGGTGCCGGCCTGCAGCGAGCCGACGTTGATCAGCGCGGCTTCCATCGGATCGATATGGCGGCCGACGATCGCGCCGATATCCACGGCCAGGCGCGCCGCGACCTGCAGCGGATCGTTCGCGCGATGCGGCGCGGCCGCGTGGCCACCGACGCCTTCGATCGCGATTTCGAACACCGCGAGCGACTGCAGCGTGGCGCCACTGCGCACGCTCGCCTCGCCGGTCTTGAGCGCGGGCATGTTGTGGAAGGCGTAGACCTCGTCGCAGGGCCAGCGCGCGAACAGGCCGTCCTCGATCATCCGGATCGCGCCGCGCCCGCCCTCTTCGGCCGGCTGGAAGATCAGCACCACACGGCCGCTGGACGGCGGATGCGCGACCAGGTGTCGCGCGGTACCGAGCAGTGCGGACGTATGACCGTCATGTCCGCAGGTATGCGCCACGCCCGGGCGGCGCGAGCGGAACGGCAGATCACTCTGTTCGTCCATCGGCAGCGCGTCCATGTCGGCGCGCAGGCCGATCGACAGACCCGGCGTGCCACTGTCGATCACCGCGACCACACCGGTGCCGCCCAGGCCCGTGTGCACTTCCAGACCGAGCGCGCGCAACTCGCGGATGACCAGTGCCGACGTCTTCTCCTCCTCGAAGCCGAGCTCCGGCCACGCATGGATCTCGTGGCGCCACGCGGTCATCCGCGGGGCGAGTGCGGCGATGGATTCGGGGATGGCAGGTGCGGCAGTGGTCATGGACGGTCCAGCGGAAGAAAGGAAGACATCACAGAAACAGCAGGCTCGCGCCGACGCAGTACAGGAACACGGCGAACACGCGCTTGAGCGCGGCGCCGCTGATCGCATGCGCGAGCCGCGTGCCGTAGGGCGCGGCGATCACCGACGCCAGCGCGATACCGATCGCGCCCGGCAGATACACGTAGCCCCAGGACACGCCCGGCAGCACGTCGGCCGGCGCCTGCAACGCATAGCCCGCGGCGGCGGCGAACGCGATGAAGATGCCGCAGGCCGACGACGTGCCGACCGCGCGCACCGGCGACACGCCCAGCCACACCAGCAGTGGCACGGTCATGCCGCCGCCACCGATGCCGACGATCGACGACAGCGCGCCGATGCCGACACCCGCGCCCGACAGTCCGACACCGGTCGGCACCACCGCATCGCCACCGGGCGGCGGCGTGCGCGACAGCAACAACTGCGTGCCGACAACCGCGCAATAGCCGACGACGCAGTAGCGCAGCACATCGCCATCGAGCAGCACCGCGAGCCAGCTGCCGATCCAGCCGCCGAGCATCACGCCCGGCACCATCCACGCGACGGTGCGCCACAACACGCTGCGCCGCAGATGGTGCGCGCGCGCCGACGACAGCCCGGTCAGGATGATGCTCGCCAACGCGGTCGCGAGCGCGGTGTGCATCGCCGCGTCCTGCGGCACGCCGTAGAGCGGCAACAGCCAGACCAGCGCGGTCACCAGCACCAACCCGCCGCCGATGCCGAGCAGACCGGCGAGCACGCCAGCCACGGCACCGAGCAGCGGGAAGCAGAGCATCGACCAGGTCAGCATGAGGGTGCACCTGATCGAATATGCGGGCGTTGGAGAAGCGACGCCCGCCCCCGTGCACGGGTGAGGGTTGGGTAGACGCGAACGACCAGATCGAGGGGACCACTCGAATCCAGCTGGGAGAGTTGCCCGGGATCAAGCAGCTCTGCACATGGACCACTTGCCCTCATCCCAGCCTTCCCCCGCCAGCGGGGGAAGGTGCTGCACTGCGCTCGGGGATAGAGAGCCAACACCACGCGGTACATCAAACCCAATCAATCCTGATCGCAGCCGCCGCCTCACGCGCCGTCGCCCGCGCCGTATCCACATCGGCGCCACGCGCCAGCGTCACACCCACACGCCGCTGGCCTTCGACGCGTGGCTTGCCGAACAGGCGCAGCGCGCTGTCGGGCGACTGCAGCGCGGCGTCGACGTTCGAAAACACCGGTACACCCGTGCCCTGCGCCAGCAGCGCGCAGGACGCCGCGACGCCGTGCTGCACCACATCGTCCGCATCGACCGGGATCGGCAGGCCGAGGATCGCGCGTGCATGCAGCGCGAACTCGCTGAGATCCTGCGAAGCCAGCGTCACCAGACCGGTGTCGTGCGGCCGCGGCGAGACTTCGCTGAACCACACGGCGTCGCCCTTGACGAACAGTTCGACGCCGAATACGCCACGACCGCCGAGATCGTCGGTGACCGCACGTGCGACATCGCGCGCCCGCTGCAGCGCGGCGGCCGACATCGGCTGCGGCTGCCAGCTCTCGCGGTAATCGCCGGCGATCTGCACGTGGCCGATCGGCGCGCAGAACGCGGTGCCGCCGGCATGACGCACGGTCAGCAGGGTGATCTCGTAATCGAAATCGATGAAACCCTCGACGATGCAGCGGCCCGCACCGGCGCGGCCACCGGTCTGCGCGTAGTCCCAGGCGGCGTCGATATCAGCCTCGCTGCGCACCGTGCTCTGGCCCTTGCCCGACGACGACATCACCGGCTTGACCACGCACGGCAGACCGACGGCGTCAATTGCCGCGCGGTATGCCTCGCGCGTGTCGACGAAGCGGTACGGCGATGTCGGCAGACCCAGCGTCTCGGCGGCGAGGCGGCGGATGCCTTCGCGGTCCATCGTCAGGCGCGTCGCGCGTGCGGTCGGCACGACATTGAGGCCGTCCTGCTCCAGCGCGACCAATGTGTCGGTGTGGATCGCCTCGATCTCCGGCACCACGAGGTGCGGCTGCTCCTTGGCGATCAGCGCACGCAGCGCGGCCGGATCGAGCATGTCGAGCACATGACTGCGATGCGCGACCTGCATCGCCGGTGCATCGGCGTAGCGGTCAGCGGCGATCACTTCGACGCCGAAACGCTGCAGCTCGATCGCCACTTCCTTGCCCAGTTCGCCCGAGCCGAGCAGCAGCACGCGGGTGGCGGAGGGAGACAGGGGCGTGCCGAGAGTGATCATGTGCGCGAGCCGGAAAACGATGGGGACCCGTATTCTAAAGCGTCGGCGCTGCCGGCTCCTCCGGTCGTTCCCGCGCAGGCGCGCGTTTGAACGCCCATACGTCCGGTCATCCAGGGACTTTTCCGTCGTTGCAGGGCGTCGGTGCATCCCCGCCCGCGGCGGGATGACGGCGGCACGATCTGCCTGCAAAGAGCGCTTCAGCCCGCCTCCGCTATAGTCGGCCGCCGCCCTCGACATGCCTGTGCCGATGCAGCCGACCCGCCGAGAAACGCTCCCGATCTTCCGTCCGCTGCGCGCCCGCGCGCTGCGTGCACTGTTGCCTGCACTCGCACTGGCATTGCCCGTTGCGGCCTGCGCGCAGGTCGCAGACGACGCGGCGTTCCGCGCCGCAATGCTGGCCGCCGAACGTGGCCAGCCGGTGTCGCCGGCGATGCAGTCACATCCCGCGGGCGCATGGCTGGAGCTGGCCGCGCTGCGTCGCAATCTCGACACCCTGCCGCTCGCGCAGGGCCGGGATTTCATCACCCGCCATCAGGGCCAACCCGTCGCCGAGGTGTTCCGCGAAGGCTGGCTGCGCGCGCTGGCCAAGCGCAAGGAATGGGCCGCGGTGCGCGAGGTCTGGCTGCCGGGCACGACCAACGCAACACTGCGCTGCATCGAACTCGACGCCCGCGCCCGCACCGGCGCCACCGATGCGCAGTGGACCCGTGACGCACAGGCGATGTGGCGCAGCAGTGGCAGTTCGCTGCCGAACGAATGCGATGCGCCGTTCGTGACGCTGGCCGCACGCGGCGGTCTGGGCGACGACCTGCGCTGGGAACGGTTCGATCTCGCTGTCGCCGAGCAGGACGTCGGCGTCATGCGCAGCGTCGCGCGCGGCCTCACCAGCGGCCAGCAGGCACTCGCCGAGGACTACGCCGCCTACATGACCGCGCCACACGCGCGTGCGCTGCAGTGGCCGAAGACCGCACGCAGCCGCCTCGTCGCCTCGCACGGCCTCGCGAAGTTCGCCAAGGCCGATCCGCTGGCCGCCGAACGCCAGCTGCCGGCGCTGGCCGATGCGCTCGGCTTCGGCGAGGCCGAGAACGGCCGCGTGCTGTACCAGGCTGCGCTGTGGACGGTGGCGTCGTATCTGCCCGATTCGGCGCGGCTGCTCAACCGCGTGCCCGAGAGTGCCTATGACGACCGGCTGCACGAATGGCGCGTGCGCGAAGCACTCGCGCGCAAGGACTGGGCGGGCGCGCTGACTGCGATCAGGAAGATGGGCGCCACACAGCGCGGCCAGTCGCGCTGGACCTGGTTCCAGGCGCGTACGACCGAACTTACCGGCGATCGCGCCGGCGCCACGCCGCTGTTCCGCGAGGCGGCGAAGAATTCCGATTTCCACGGCTTTCTGGCCGCCGATCGCGTCGATCAGCCCTACGCGCTGTGCCCGCTCGACTTCTCGCCGTCGAACGATGCACGCGCGAAGATCGCTGCCGATCCGGGCCTGACGCGTGCGCTCGCGCTGTATCGCATCGACCGCCCCGGCTGGGCGACGCGCGAATGGACCGCCGCGCTGCGCAACTTCGACGACAGCCAGCGCCGCATCGCGGTGCAGGTCGCGCAGGAAAGCGGCTGGTACGACCGCGGCGTATTCGGCCTCGGCCGCCAGCCGGAAGAAACGCGTCTGTACACGCTGCGTTTCCCGCTGACCCAGCAGGCGCTGATCGAACGCGAATCGCAGCGGCAGGGACTCGATCCCGCATGGGTCGCGGCCGAGATCCGCGCCGAGAGCACGTTCAATCCCAATGCGCGTTCGCCCGCCGATGCGCGCGGCCTGATGCAGGTGATGCCGGCGACCGGCGCCGCGGTCGCGCGTCGCCTGGGCATCGCCTATGGCGGCCCGGACAGCCTGTACGACCCGGCGACGAACGTGGCGATCGGCACCGCGTACCTGCGCGAAAAGAAGGACATGTACACGCTGCCCTACGTGGCCATCGCCGCGTACAACGCCGGCCCGACACCGACCGGCCGCTGGCTCGCGCAGCGCCCGGACATGGACCCGGATATCTGGATCGAGACGATCAGCTATCGCGAAACGCGCGAATACGTCGCGCGCGTGCTCGCCTTCAGCGTGCTCTACGACTGGCGCATGTACGGCCAGGCCGCGCCACTGGAACCGCGCATGCGCGGCGCCGAAGCGCAGCGCAACAAGCGTTTCGCCTGCCCGGGCTGACGCCGATGGAGATCTACCTCGTCGGCGGCGCGGTCCGCGATCGTCTGCTCGGGCAACCGGCCGGCGACCGCGACCACGTCGTCGTCGGCGAAACCCAGGTCTCGATGGAAGCCGCCGGTTTCCGCGCGATCGGCCGTGATTTCCCGGTGTTCCTGCATCCCAGGACCCAGGAAGAACACGCGCTCGCACGTACCGAACGCAAGTCTGGTCGCGGCTATCGCGGCTTCGTCGTCGACGCCGACCCTTCGGTGACGCTTGAACAGGATCTCGGCCGCCGCGATTTCACGATCAATGCGATCGCCGAAGCGCCGGATGGCACGCTCGTCGATCCCTACGGCGGCGCGCGTGACATCGAAGCACGCGTGCTGCGGCATGTCGGCGATGCATTTTCCGAAGACCCGCTGCGCGTGCTGCGCGCCGCACGTTTCATGGCCCGCTTCGCCCCGCTCGGCTTCACCGTCGCCGACGCGACCATGGCGCTGATGCGCGGCATGGTCGACGCCGGCGAACTCGAAACGCTGACGCCCGAGCGCGTGTGGCAGGAGCTGTCGCGTGCACTGGCATCGGCGCGCCCGTCCGCGTTCCTGCGCACGCTGCACGACTGCGGCGCGCTCGCCGTCGTGCTGCCGGAAGTCGATGCGCTGTACGGCGTGCCGCAGCGTGCGGAATTCCATCCCGAGGTGGACACCGGCGTGCACATCGAACTGGTCGTCGACATGGCCGCGCGACTCGCGCCCGCCGATGCGGTGATCGGCTTCGCCGCGCTGACCCACGACCTCGGCAAAGCGCTGACGCCGACGGACAAGCTGCCGCGTCATGTCGGCCACGAGCACGCCGGCCTCGCGCCGCTCGACGCGCTGTGCGCGCGCCTCAAGGTGCCGGCCTCGCAGCGTGAGCTCGCGATCGTCGCCTGCCGCGAACACCTCAACGTGCACCGCATCGCCGAACTGCGCGACGCGACGCTGCACGACCTGATCGCCCGCTGCGACGGCTTCCGCAAGCCCGCGCGCATCGACCAACTCGCGCTGGTCTGCGAATGCGACAAGCGCGGCCGGCTCGGTAGTGCCGAAGACGCCTATCCGCAGGCGGGCATTCTGCGCCGCGCCCACGCCGCTGCGCTCGCAGTCAACGCCCGCGACATCGCCGCCGAGGGCATCACCGGCCCCGCGATCGGTGAAGCGCTGCGCAAGGCGCGGATCACGGCGATCGCGCAGTCGCGCGCAGGCTGAAAGCGCCGAAGCCAACGCGGACGCGACCGTAGGATGGGTAGAGCGCAGCGAAACCCATCGCTGCTATGTCCCAGCTTGCGACGGCCAACACGACACGCTTCAGCACGTTCGGGTGCTCGCGTGGACGCACACACGACGCGAAGATGGGTTTCGCTTTGCTCTACCCATCCTACGAAAAGCGCTACGCGGCGGCTTGCAGCCGCTGCTGCAACGCCATCGCCGCGGCCGGATTACGCTCTTTCGCCGCCGAGATGAAAAACACGAACGTGTCGCGCGGGACGACCGGCGCGGCGTCGCGCGGTCCGGCGTACGGCAGGTCGGCGGGCGCTTCGCCCGCGGCCCATTGCAGCGCGCGCTTGGCCCAGGCATCGAGTTGCAGGCCGGGATAGCCGGTGGTGCTGGTCTCGCGGCTGGCCATCAGGCGGGCGTAGAAGAAATCGCCGGTGATGTCGGCAAAGGACGGGTAATCGCTGGAGTCGGTGAACACCGTCGCCACGCCGCGCGCACGCGCCAGGCGCAGCCAGGCCTCGCTCTGGAACGAGGGATGCCGCACTTCGACCGCATGCCGCAGGGGCAGACCGTCGACGGCCTCGGGCAACAGGTCGAGGAAGGCTTCGACATCTTCGGCATCGAAACGCCGCTGCGGCGCGAACTGCCACAGCAGCGGACCCAGATGATCGCCGAGCTCGGCGATGCCGCCTTCGACGAAGCCCGCGATCTGCTTCGCGGTACCGGCCAGCGCGCGGGCGCCGACGATGTGGCGCGGCGCCTTGAGCGAGAACACGAAGCCCGCCGGCGTCTCGCTGCCCCACTTCGCATAGGTCGCCGGCTTCTGCGCGCCGTAGAAGGTGCCGTTGATTTCGATCGCGGTCAGCCGGCGGCTGGCGTATTCGAGCTCGCGCTTCTGCACGAGCCCCTTGGGATAGAAGTTGTCGCGCCACGGCGCAAAGGTCCAGCCGCCGATGCCGGTGCGGATGCCGTGGACGGGCACGGGTGCGTCTGCGAACAGGTCGTCCATCGGAATCTCCTCGGGCCGTGCGGCGCGATCAGTCGGGATGCTGCGCGAACCGCAGGCGATTGTGGTCGGGATCGACGAGCACCATCTCACGCGTGCCCCAGTCCGTCTCCCAGGGCGCCGTCACGATCGGCACGCCGGCGGCGGCGAACGCACGCGCGCAGGTGTCGACGTCGCGCACCTTGAAGTAGATCGCGCCGCCGATCGCACAGTCGCCGGCGTGCCCGCTGAGAAAGATCGTCTGACCCTCGCGCGTGAGCTGCGCGAACAGCGGCATGCCGGTGGCGAAGCGGTGTTCCCAGTCGACGCTGAAACCGAGCGCGGCGTAGAAGGCCAGACTGCGCTCGGCATCGGTCATGCGCAGCTGCGGGATCACGGTCTGCATGGCGATGTGTCCTCTGGATCAGTCGGCAGCGAGCCGCGGGCGCACGTGACGGTCGAGCAGCGCGCCCAGCGGCGCGAGCGCGGGATCGAGCGGCACCGCCGCATCGAGGTAGGCGAGAAAACGCGATGCGTCGGCGAGGTACTTCGGCTTGCCGTCGCGGTGATGCAGGCGCGCGAAGATGCCCATGACCTTGAGATGCCGCTGCACGCCGGTCAGCGCGGCATCGTGGGCGAACTGCGCGAGCGCCGGCACCGGCAGGCCGACCGCCTGCGCACGCGCGTGGTATTGCGCCAGCCAGGCATCGGCCTTTGCTGCGGGCCAGCTGTGGAAGGCGTCGCGGAGCAGGCAGGCCGCGTCGTAGGCGATCGGCCCGGTCACCGCGTCCTGGAAATCCAGCACCGCGACGCCGCCTTCGACCGGCATCAGATTGCGCAGCATGTAGTCGCGATGCACCAGCACCCGGGCCTGCGCGAGCATGGCCCCGACCAGATGCGCCTGCACCGACTCCCAATCGGCGCGCTCCGCGTCCGACAGGGTCACGCCGAGATGCCGGCCGAGGAACCAGTCCTCGAACAGTGCGAGTTCGCGCCGCAGCATCGCCGCATCGAAGGCCGGCAGATCGTCCGGCGGCGCGATCGCCTGCAGCCGCAGCAGCTGTTCGAAGGCCGCGTCCATCAGCGCGTCGGCGTCGAGCGAGTCCAACGCCTGCAGGCAGGTCTCGCCGCCGAGATCCTCGAGCAGCAGGAAGCCGGATTCGACATCGCGCGCCCGCACGTGCGGCACGCGCACGCCGTGCAGTTCCAGCAGATCGCGGATGCGCAGCCACGGGCGCACGTCCTCCAGCTCCGGCGGCGAATCCATGACGATGCGCGACAGCCCGTTCGCCTCGCCGCGCCAGTAGCTGCGGAAGCCGGCATCCATCGACGCGCGTTCGAGCGTCAGTGCGGCGTCGCCGCTGGCGTCGCGGGCCCAGGCCAGGCGCGCGTCGGCACGGGTGGCATCGTCGGCAGGCGCGGCGGACGCATTGGCAGGCAGGACAGCGGACATGCGATGGACCAGGTCGGGGATGGAAGGATTATCGGCGAATCGACGCCGCGCTCAGCGCCCGACGCCGTCGAGCCCGCGCGTGTCGAACTGCAGCAGCACATCGCGGAACGGGGTGAGTCGCGTGGACAGACCGACGATCACGCCGAGCGTGTTGGCGAATGCGTCGGCGGCATCCTGCATGCGCGTCTGGGTCAACGCGCCCTGCGCGTATTCCAGACCGATGCCGAGCAGCACCAGCCCGACACCGGCGCCGAGCAACGCGGGCCAGCGCGCGTAGAGCTGCACGGCGGCTGCGGCCAGCGCGAAATAGGCGAGGAAATGGCCGAGTTTGTCGCCATCAGGCACGTCCGGCATCGGCACCGACGGCGCCAGCGACAGCACCACGACGACCGCGATCGCGGCGATCCACAGTCCGCCCCACAGCACCGGGCGACGCAGCGGCTTGAACGAACGGCCGAAGCGCGGACGTCGGCTCACGAGGACACGCTCACAGACGGTGGCTCATGTCGCCGATCAGGAAGGCGTGGTCGAACTCGACGTCCTTCGCGAATCCGATCGCCTGGAAAGCCTCACCCATTTCGCCCGGCAGCGTGAGCCGCTTGGCCTGCTGGCGCAGCGCGTAACGGCCGGCTTCGTCCGTCGCCAGTGCCTCGTGCGCGGCCAGGCGCTGTTCGAGACGGTTGCCGAGCAGCAGCGAGGTCTGATTGCAGTAGCCGGCGAACTCGAAGCCGGCATGCGTGCCGGCCTCGGCCAGCGCGGTGAAATCGACCGATGCGGTCAGGTCCTGCAGACCCGGCAGCGCGAACACGTCGCCGGTCACCTGGTGGCGATGAAAGGCGCGCAGCGTGCCGGCGTCGCGATCGTCGCGGTAGAACTCGCGTCGCGCATAGCCGTAGTCGACGAACAGCATCGCGCCACGGGTCAGGCCGCCAGCGACCGCCTGCACCCAGTACGGCAGCTGCGGCAGCAGTTCGGAGCGGTAGCCATCGGGCAACGGTCCACCGCGGTGGCGCTCGACGTGGCGCACGGCCGAACCGAGCAGCGCATCGGCCGGATGCACGGTGCGGCCGAAGCCGTCGCCATCGCGGGTGACGTATTCCTCGAACACCTCGCCTTCGCCGATGACGAAGCGCGGTGTGGGCAGTGCATCGACGACCTCGTTGGCGAACAGCACGCCCTGCCAGTCGCCGGGCATCGGGCCATCGACCCAGTCCAAGCGCTCGAACAGATCGGCCGGCAGCCGCTGCTGCAGATGCGCACGCTGGCGCTCGCGCAGATCCGCGCTGGGTTCGAGGATCGCGTAGCGCGCTGGCGTCGCGTCGAGCGCGGCCAGATGCGCCAGCGCATCGCCGGCGAACGCGCCACTGCCGCCGCCGATCTCGAAAAACTGCGCGTCCGCGCCGATCTCCCGCAGCACTGGCGCGAACGCCTCGGCCACGCACTCGGCGAACAGCGGTCCCAGCTCCGGCGCAGTGACGAAATCGCCGGCCGCGCCGAACTTCGCTGCGCCCGCGCTGTAGTAGCCCAGGCCCGGCGCGTACAGCGCCAGCTCCATGAACTTCCAGAATGGAATCGCGCCGCCCGACTCGTCGATCTGGGCGTGGATCAGGGCGCGCAGGCGTTCGCTGTGAGCGAGCGCATCGTCACTCGGGGCGTGGGGCTGGCTGGACATGCAGGAGTTCCGGAACAGTCACCGATCAGGATACGCGAGCCCACCTGACGGCCTGCCGTCACGCACGCGCTTCCGGCGCGCAGAAGGCGTCGATGCGCGACTGGGGTCGCTCGCGAGGCTTCTTCCCTCACCCCGATCGCGCTTTCGGCAGGAGAGGGACGATGACCGCCTCCGGCCCACGGGACCGCGACCGAGCGGTGGCGTAAGGTGACCACCCGTCGCCACCGTACGTCCCCACATGTCTGCATCCGCTCCCGTCGTTCTCGTCACCGGCGCTGCCCGTCGTATCGGCGCGGCGATCGTGCGTCGCCTGCATGCAGATGGCTATGCGGTCGCCCTGCACTGCAACCGCTCGCGCGGCGCCGCCGATGTGCTGGCTGCCGAACTCGATGCGCAGCGACCGGGCAGCGTGCACGTGCTCCAGGGCGATCTGGCCGACGCGGCCGTACTGCCGAAGCTGGTCGAGGACACCGTCGCGCACTTCGGACGTCTCGATGCGCTGGTCAACAATGCCGCGGCCTTTGCGCCGACGGCGTTCGATGCGACCGGTGCCGACGCCTTCGATGCGCTGATGGCCACCAATGCGCGCGCGCCGTTCCTGCTCGCGCAGGCCGCCGCCCCGCATCTGCGCACGACGCGCGGGGCGATCGTCAACATCGGCGATCTGTACGCCGAACGTCCGCGTGCAGACCTCGTCGCCTACGCAGCGTCGAAGGCTGCATTGCTGGGCCTGACCCGTGGTCTCGCGGTCGCGCTGGCGCCGGAAGTCCGGGTCAATGCGGTATCACCCGGCGCGATCCTGTGGCCGGAAGACGGCGCGGACAGCGCGCAGCAGGCGCGCATCCTCGATGCAACGCCACTGGCCCGGCTCGGCAGCGCCGAGGAAATCGCCGATGCCGTCGCGTGGTTGCTGCGTGGCGGCTTCACCACTGGCGAAGTGTTGCGGCTCGACGGCGGGCGTTCGCTCTAGCGCCCGCCCATCCGAGCCGTGGCGCGTGCGCCTAGGCCTTCGGCTCGAATGCGTGTTCGAGCTGCGCGCCGGAGAATCCGTCCGGCACTTCGTGCGACATCGCGTAGCGGTACAGCGCCGCCGAATAGATGCCGGTCAGCGCTGCCTGGTAGACGCCCAGCAGCAGCACGCCCAGCGCGCAGACCACACCGATACTCACGCCCAGCACAATCGAACTCTGCAGCGCGATGAAAGTCACGCCGACGCCGATCATCGCCACCAGCGTGGTCAGCAGGCCGAAGGCCGCGCCGATACCGACGTTGCCGATCGCGTTCTCGCCCCAGGTGCGCTTGAGCAGGGTCACGCTCTGCTTGAGCGCGTCGATCGGGCCGATGTCGCGGCTGACCAGCACCGGTACGACGAGAAACGTCGCCAGCGTCCAGGCCACACCCAGGCCGCTGCCCAGCAACCGCACCAGGAAGTTGTCCTTGTGCTTAAGCGACTGCAGCAGCACGCCCACGGTCGCGGCGATGGCCGCGTAACCCAGGATCGCCGGCAGCCGGCGTCTCGCCGCGGCGAGACCGTCTGACAGCGTCGGATCGCCACCGTCGAGGCGGATCATCGCCGCGCCGACCAGCGCGCAGTTGAAGAACACGATCACCGTGTACTGGCAGAAGTAGAAGACGAACGCGAGCAGCAGGCCGGCGAAGCCGATGCCGTGCTCGAAGACGCGCAGCGCGAACAGCGGCAGCACGAAGGTCGCCAGCACCGCCAGCGTGGCCAGCCCCGACAGCATCGGGAACAGCATCAGTTCCTTGTCCGAACGCAGTACGGCCGCGCTCGCCTTCACCAGATCCCAGCTCCGCGACAGCTTGTCGAACATGATCGGTCTCCCCTGTATGTACGCGACGCCGGCATGCGGACGTCGACTGGATGGTCGCGTCCGGCGGGCGCGATGCCCAGTGACAGAGGTCACCTTCTGCGCTCAGGCACTACCACGACGTATCGTCGGCGACCTCTGTGACCAGCAATTGCGCCGCGGTCGCTGCCCGCACCGTGGCCTGCAGCGCCGGCAGGCCCGCGAACAGCGCCGGCTCGGCGAACGCACGGCGCACCGCGACCTCCAGGCCCGCCGGATCACGCAGCCACAGCGCCGCGCGCGCGTGCTGCAAACGCGCGGCGTGATCGAACTGGTCGTAATCCTGCGGGCAGACGATCGCGGGCCGTCCCGCCGCCAGACACTGGTAAAGGATGCCGGCGCCACCGTGATGCACGACGAGGTCATAGCGGCCGATCCAGCGCGCGTAATCGACGTAGGCCAGGCGCTGGTGGTTGCCGGCGTGCGCGTGGTGATCCGCAGTGGCATCGCCATCGGTGAAGTGGAATTCCACGTCCGGCATCGCAGCGGCCAGTGCGCGCAGACGCAGATCGAATGCGTCCTTGGCCCAGCGCAGATGCGTGCCCAGGGTCACCAGCACATGGCGACGACCTTCGACGAAGCGCGGCGCCGGGCGCGGTGCCAACCAGGGTGTATCGGTGCCGGGGGCCGGCAACTGCGGCCCGACGAAACGCAAGGCCGCGGGCCAGGTGCGCGCAAATTCCAGCGCGTCGATGCCGAGCGCGAGAATGCGCTCGGGCGAATAGACCGCCTCGCTGCCGTCGTCGCGGTACAGCCGCGGCAGACCCAGGGCGGTCATGCGTCGGCGATACGCGCCATGCACCCCGCGCTTGAAACCGCGCACCGCCAGCCGCGCAAGTGCGTGCTGGATGCGCTGGCCTGCATGCGCCGCAGTCGACAGGCCGCCCATGTAGGCCGGCGGCCCATCGGGTGATTCGAGCACGCACGGCGACGGCAGGCTGGTCCACCAGCGGATGCCGAGCGACCGCGCGACTGCGCCGGCGGCCGGCACGGTGAAATCGGCAATGACCAGATCGGGTCGCGTCGTCGCGTCCGCATAGGTGTCACGCAGCGCCTGCGCGAAGCGCGCCATGACGTCGAGCGCGGCGCGCAGTTGCCGATGCATGCGCAGCGGATGGTTACGCACCGCATGACGCGGATCGGAGATCGCATCGAGCGCGCGTTCGGCGTCGGCATCGAGCAGCGGCACGCCGACGAGACCGGCGCGCGTGATCTGGGCCATCGCCGATGGCGTCGACAGCACGCGCACCTCGTGATGCGCGGCGAGTGCGCAGGCCATCGCCAGCACCGGATGCAGGTGACCGCTGTAGGGCGGCGCGATCAGGTCGATGCGCATGGCGTCGCCGCGATGAAGTCGTCGCACAACGCCCGCACGTCGGGCTGCCGCAGATAGTCCGTATGACCGCCGTCGACGCGGTGCACTGGCCCTCGCCAGCCGACGCGAGAGATCCAGTCGCTGCGACCCTGCATGCACAGCAGGCGAGCGACGTCCGGCGCGCGTCGTGCGACCGGGCCATACGCGAAGACGTGCAGGCGCGCGCGCAGCGATGCGTCCAGATGCAGGTTCGTCAGGATTTCGAGCCCGCAGCTGCCGGCCAGCAGCACGACCGCCCCATCGCCATTGAATGCGGCAGCCACCTGTGCGCGATAGCGCCCGGCGAACGCCGGACGTCGCGCACCGATGTAGTCGCCGAGATTGCGCCACGCCGCTAGCGGCAGTGCCACGGCGACGTGCCCGGCTTCTGGCGCGACATACGGAAAGTTGCGACCGACAGGTTCGCGGCCCGGCGCGCGCAGCGCCTCGAGAAATCCCTGTTGCTCCGGACTCAGACCGCAACGCGACGGATCGCTGCGTCCGGTCAGGAACGCGATCCGGATCGGCGTGGCGATCTCAGACAACATGGAAGCCGCCGTCGGCATGCACGCGATAGCGTCGGCTGCGCCAGCGCACCGTGCGCACGCAGACCGCGTGCAGCAGGTGCAGCGGCTGCAGCAGCTCGGCCAGCAGCGACAAAAGCGGCCGCTGTGGTGCTGATACACCAAGCTCGCGCTGCAGCCATGCGGGCACGGCGGCACGCAGCACGAACACGCCGATCACGCAGAGCGCACCCGTCATCGTGGGCTGCACCGCCAGCGCCACGCCCATCGCCCACAGCAGCAGTGGCGGCAGACCATGCAACACCGTGATCAGGATGCGCATCCACATCGGCTGGCGTCGCAGCAACAGAGTCGCGAACAGCATCCAGCGATGCATCTGGCGCAGGTAATGCGCCGGGCCGTCGATGCTGGTGCGCACGCGCACCGGGGCGATGGTCTGGGCGATGCGGCCGCCCTGCGCACGCACCTGATCGGCCATCGCCAGGTCGTCCGCCAGCGCGTGCAGCAGCGGCGCGAATCCGCCGAGCGCGCGCAGACGGGCGGTGCGCAGCGCGTAACACATGCCGTTGATCGAGACCGGCGGCGCCCACGTCAGCGGCGCGAGATAGGTCAGCGCCGCGTTGTCGTTGACGAACTGCGCGAGCAATCGTCCCGGCAGGCGCTCACCGGTGTCGACATAACCCGGCAGCGCGGTCGCGATGTCGGCGCTGTCGAGCGCCGCAACCAGACGCGCGAGCGCGTCGGCGGTCACCGTGGCGTCATCGTCGAGCACCAGACACACCGGCGCTTCGACCGCGGTCAACGCGCGATCGAGCTTGAAGCTCTTGGGATTCACGCCGTCGGGCGCAGGCGGATTGACGTGCACGACGATGGCGGTATGCGGATGCGTGGCCTGCAGCGATGCGATCACCGACTTCGCCTGCATGTCGCCGTCATCGATGAGCCAGTGGAAGCGTGCGTCGGGCAGTGCATCGAGCGTCCCGCCCAGTACGTCGATCAGCCGCGGATCGCCTCCGAGAATCGGCTGCAGCACCGCGACCTCGTGCATCGCGAATGCGGCACTCGCCCTCGGTAACACTGCCTGTCTGCGGATCTCGCGCGACGCGCAGACCGCACGCAACGCCAGCAATGCGCCATACGCGCAGGCGAGTACCGCTGCGACGCTCAGGCCGCCCACTGCGCCCGCTGCCAGGCGATGAAGTCGTCGATGCCGGTGTCGATCGACACGCTCGGCGGACCGAGATCGGCGAGCATGCGCGCTGGATCGAAGGTCTTCGAGTACGCGAACACGCCCACACCGAAGCGTGTCAGCGGCGGCTCTCCGCGCAATCGCAAACCACGCCACAGCCACTCGGCGACGGTTGCCATGCGCAGGGCCGCACCGATGCGCACGCGGCGTGTCGGCGGTGGCAGATCCAGACGCGCCAGCACGTCGAGCAGCAGGGCCTGGATGTCGACCGGCTGCGCATTGGTCAGGTTGTAGCTGTCCGCAGGATTCGTCATCGTCGCGACGCGCAGCAGGTAGTCCGACAGTGTGTCGATCTGGATCAGGTCACCGATCACCGCCCGGTCCTGACCGGTGAACAACGGCAACGCACCGCGACGCGCGGCTTCGAGGATGCGCGGAAACAGCACCGTGTCGCCGACGCCGAACACCGCGCGCGGCCGCACGATCACGTGCTCGCCGGGATAGTCGCGCACCAGCATTTCGCCTGCATGTTTGGTTTCGGCATAGGTGTTGACGAACATCGGGCCGGCCGGGCTGTCCTCGCGCAGGTCGACCTGGTGCGCTTCGCGGTAGAACACCGAACTCGACGACAGATAGACCAGACGCGGATGGCCGTTGCGGCGGCAGAAGTCGATGACGTGCCGCGTCGCATCGACGTTCTGCGCGATGTACTCGCTGCGTGTGCCCCAGGGGGATGAACGCGCGGCGGCGTGGATCACCACGTCGGGCTGCACCGGCAGGTCGAACGGCTGGCTGAGATCGCATCTCACGTAATCCGGCAGGTCGGTCGCACGGCGTCCGGTGCCGGTCAGCTGCAGATCCTCGCGTCCGGCATGACGCCGCAGAAACGCGCCGCCGACGAAGCCGGAGGCGCCGGTCACGAGGATGCGCACGGGGTACCTCCACGGATCGTTGCGCGATAGGTGTCCAGACTGGCCCGGCAATGCGACGGCAGGATCGCGACATCGGGCGCAGTGGTGGCGAGCGTGTGCAGACGTTCGACGGTGCGTACGTAGGCCGCCCAGTCGTGCGTCACCAGTCGCGCCGGCCAGGTCGGCAGGCGTCGTTCGCGGAAGGTCAGATGCGACCAGCACGCATCGGCGCACAGCAGCACCGCGCGGTCCTGCGCATCGCGCAGGCACAGACCCATCTGGCGCGGCGCGTGGCCGGGCATCGGCACCGCGAACAGGCTGCCGTCGCCGAACAGATCGACGCCTTCGCCCAGGGTCTCCCACGGCGTCGGCAGTGCACGCGCCACACCATCACCCGCATAACGCACGCGCGCGTCGAAACCCGTCGGCAGCAGGGCAGGCAGCCAGCCGTTGCGCAGGCCGCGCACGCGCGACATCGCGCGCATCGAATCCAGATCCTCGCGCATGCAGATGAAGCGCGCGTTCGGCAGATCGCGCAGACCGGCGATATGGTCGGCATGGAAATGCGAGACCAGGCACCAGCGGATGTCGGACGGTCGCAGTCCTTGCGCGGCGAGTTGCACCTCCAGCCGTTGCGCCTGCGGCAGGTCGACCGGCGTCGCCCATCGGTACAGACGCTCGGGGAATCCCGCGGTCGCGTCAATGAAATGCGGCGCGTAACCGGTGTCGTAGAGGATCGCGCCCTCGGTGGGATGCACGATCAGCGCGACCATCGACGGGAACGTCACGTTGCCCCAGCGCCCACCCGCCAGCGTGACGCGCTCGCAGTGGCGGCACTGGCCGACGTCGAACAGGGTCAGCTCGACGCGCATGTCAGTACCGCAGCACTGCGCCGCCGACCGACAGGCCGGCGCCGGTGCCGAGCAACAGGCAGGTCTGGCCGCGCTGCAGGCGGTCGGCGGTGATCGCGTGGTGCAGCGCATGCGGCAGCGAGGCCGCGACCTGGTTACCGTGCGCGCCGAGGATGCGCACCGTGCGCGCCTCCGGCAGACGCAGGGCCTGCACGATGCGGTCGAGACCACCGCCCGAAGCCTGATGCGGGACGATGCAGTCGAGCGCGTCGATCGTGAGACCGGCTGATTCGAGCAGGCGCGTCAGCAGGCGCGGCAGACGACGGCCAGCCATGCGGAACGTCGCTGGGCCGTCCATCTCGAAACGATATGCATCGCGATCGTCGTTGCGCGGATCGCCCGGCGCGATGTGCGTGCCGCCACCACGGATACGGCAGGCATCCGCACCGTCGGCGAAGGTCTCCATGCGCCAGGCCAGCAGCGCCGAATCCTCGCGGGGCGCCGCGGCGCCCAGCACGACCGCGGCTGCGCCATCGCCGAACAGCGGTGCGGTGACCGGATCGTCGGCACGCAACCCGCGCGACGGGACTTCGCTGGCGACGACGAGCACGCGTCGATACCGGCCTGCCGCGATCGATGCGGCGATCAGATCCAGCGCGACCAGAAAACCCAGACATGTCGCATTGACGTCGAAGGCCGGAATGCCCGAGCTTCCGAGGCCCAGCGCGCGCTGTACCAGCGCGGCCTGACAGGGAATCGGCTGCTCCATGACGGCGCAGGTCGAGACGATCGCATCGAGCGCGCTGCCGTTCATGCCGGCCGCCTGCAGCGCTGCATCGGCAGCGCGGGCGGCCATCCAGGATGCGGTTTCGTCATCGCCCGCGACGCCGCGCATCGCGACACCGGTCGCGGCTTCGCTGCTGCCCGCCGCGAGGCCAAACCGCGTATCGAACACCGTCGACGCCACGCGCTGCGCCGGATGATGGCAGCCGGTGCCGAGGATGCGCAGGCCCGCAGGCGCGTCCATCAGCCGGGCGCGTCCGCGTCGAGCCCATCCACACGGTCGAAGACCGTGTCGCGATCCGCATGCGCGTCCCACAGCTGCGCGAGCGGCGCGCCGTCGACGGGGTGTGTCCAGTCGGGCGCAATTTCCGCCGCGGGCCGCAGCACGAAAGCGTGGCGCAGTTCGTCGCGCGGGATATGGAGGTTGCCAGCGCCGCTCAGCACCGCGTCGTCGAACAGCACGATGTCGATGTCGAGGGTGCGGTCGCTGTAACGCGGACCACTGCGATCGCGTCCGTGCGCGTCTTCGAGTGCGTGCAGCCAGTCGTTCAACGCGGCCGGCGTGAGATCGGTGCGCAGCGTCGCCACGGCATTGAGGAAATCCGGCCCGGTGTAACCGACTGCCGGGAAGCGGTAGACCGCCGAGACCACCACATCGTCGAAGCGCGCCCGCAACGCGGCGATCGCCGCACGCAGGTGGGTCTCGGGATCGACATTGCTGCCGAGGCTGAGCAGGGCGATGGGCATGGCGCGCTCCGGTGGGAGCGCCATGATCGCCGATTGCCCCGCGTCCGCGCGAGGCGTGGCGCGCGACTCAGCCGACGTCGGGCGCAGGCAGCGGCGGTTCGGCCCGGGGCCGCGGACCGGGCGAGTGTGCTGTATCGCCCGCGTCGTCGAGCCGGCGCAAATTGACGTCCAGCGGCGCGTCACTGTGCGCCTGGAACACACGTAGATCGAACTCCGGCAGGATCGCCAGCATGTGATCGAAGATGTCCGACTGGATGCCCTCGTAGACGCCCCACGCGGTGCTCGAGGTGAACGCATAGATCTCCAGCGGCAGGCCCATCTCGGTGGGCTCGAGCTGGCGTACCAGAAGGGTCAGATCCTGGTGGATGCCGGGATGGTTGCGCAGGTAGTGCTCGATGTACGCGCGGAACGTGCCCAGATTGGTGACGCGCCGGTGGTTGACCGGCTCGGCCCCTTCGGCGGCCAGGCGCGCGTTCCATTCCTGCAGTTCCTGATCCTTGCGGTCGAGGTAGCCGTCGAGCAGGCTGAAGCGACGGAAATGCTCGATCTCTGCCGGCTCGAGGAAGCGCACGCTGCGCTGGTCGAGATGGAGCGCGCGCTTGATCCGGCGGCCGCCGCCTTCCGACATGTGCCGCCAGTTCTTGAACGAATCGCTGACCAGCTTCTTGGTCGGCACCGTGGTGACGGTGCGGTCCCAGTTGCGCACGGTGATCGTGTGCAGCGCGATGTCGATGACGTCGCCGTCGGCGTTCTGACCCGGCATCTCGATCCAGTCGCCGAGGCGCACGCGGCCGTCGTTGCTGATCTGCACGCTGGCGACCAGCGACAGGATGGTGTCCTGGAAGATCAGCATCAGCACCGCGGTCATCGCGCCGAGGCCGGTGACGATGTGCAGGAACTCAGCGCCGATCAGCGTCGCGACGACCGAGATGCCGACCAGCACGAACATGATGATCTTCGCGACCTGGAAGTAACCCTTGATCGGCTTGTTCTGCGCGTCGGGCCGGCGCTCGTAGTTGCGGTTGATCGCGTCGAGCGCTTTCGAAACCGCCATCGCGACCGTCACGACCACGAACACCTGGCACAGCGCCTTCACCACGGTTACCAGCTGCGGCGGCAGGTCGGGCACGATGGAGATGCCGGCCGAGATCACCAGCGCCGGCACCACGTTCGCCAGACGCGGGATCACCCGCAGCCGCACTTCCTGGTCGTGCTGCGCGCCGCCGAGCGGCGACTTCATCAGCAGCTGCCGGAGTCCCCGCAGCAGCACATGCTTGGTGATGAAATTCGCGATCCACGCCAGCAGCAGCAACGCGCACAACACCGTGACGGTATAGGCCCAGGGATACGGCGCAAGGACGTCGCGAAGGCGTTCGAGTTGTGTCTGCATCGTGCGGGGATCTCCGGGTCGCGCGCCACGCAGGCGCTACGCCAGCCCGCGTTACATCAGGTCTGGCGCGTACGTTCGATATGGACGCCGACCGCGCGTGCGCCACGCACCGCACCCGGCTTGCTGAGTTTCAATCGTACCCAATCGACCTTGAACTCCTCGATCACAATCGCCGCGCAACGCTCGGCGAGGGTCTCGACGAGACCGAATTCCGATGCCGACACGTAGTCGATCAGCCGCTTGCTGACGGCCTTGTAGTTCAGCGTGTCGTGGATGTCGTCGCTGGCCGCGGGCACGCGGTTGTCGAATGCCATCTCCACATCGAAGACCAGCGGCTGGCGGATGCGCCGCTCCCAGTCGTAGATGCCGATCAGCGCCTCGATCTCGAGGCCTTCGATGAAGACTTTGTCCATGGCGGCGATTGCGTGCGGCGGAAAGTCCGCAGCTTAGCGGCAGCGACGCGGCGGCGTCGCGTGGCCGCTCACGCCGCGGCGAGCGGCGGCAGCGTCGCCATGTCCCAGCGCGGCACCACGTGCACCGCGGCATCGCCGTACTGGCCGGCTTCGAGACGCAGCGCGCCGGCGAACGCGATCATCGCGCCGTTGTCGGTGCACAGCGCCGGACGCGGGAAGCACACGCGACCGCCACGACGCTGCGCGTCGCTCCGCAGCTTCTCGCGCAACCGCGTGTTCGCGCCGACGCCGCCGGCGACGATCAGCGTGTCGAAGCCCGTGGCATCCAGCGCGCGTGCGCACTTGATCGCCAGCGTGTCGACCACCGCATCCTCGAAACCGCGCGCGATGTCGGCCTTTGTTGCGGCGGTCTGGTCGCTGGCCTGCCAGGCCAGCAGCACCTGGGTCTTGAGTCCGCTGAAACTGAAATCCAGACCCGGGCGCGTCGTCATCGGCCGCGGAAACTTGAACACGCCGGGCGTGCCGTGTTCCGCCAGCGCCGCCAGCTGCGGACCGCCAGGATACGGCAGGCCCATCATCTTCGCGGTCTTGTCGAAGGCCTCGCCCGCGGCGTCGTCGAGCGTCTCGCCGAGCAGGCGGTAGCTGCCGATCGCGTCGACGGCGACAAGCTGCGTATGCCCGCCCGACACCAGCAGCGCGACGAAGGGCGCGGCCGGCGGATCGTCTTCCATCAACGGGGCCAGCAGATGGCCTTCCATGTGGTGCACGCCGATCGCCGGCACGTCGAGACCCCAGGCCAGCGCACGCGCGACACCGGCGCCGACCAGCAGCGCGCCGACCAGGCCCGGACCGGCCGTATAGGCCACACCGTCGATGTCGTCGGTCGACAGGCCGGCTTCGTCCAGTGTCTGCCGCACCAGGGGCAGCAGTTTGCGCACGTGGTCGCGGCTGGCGAGCTCGGGCACCACGCCACCGTATTCGGCATGCAGCGCAATCTGGCTGTAGACCGCATGCGCGCGCAGACCGTCGGCGCCGCCGATCGCGGTGTCGTAGACAGCGACGCCGGTTTCGTCGCAGGAGGTTTCGATGCCGAGGACTTTCATCGGGGGACTGCCTTCGAAGCGGAAACGGTAGGCCGCGTCAGGCGCGGCGGCCCCACGGCTTGCACACCGCCGCAGGGGACCGCTATGATACGCGGCTCGCCGGGCCTGAGCCCGGTGGTATCGCATTCGAAATTCGATTCGAGCCGGCCGTCAGGACCGGACGATCAGATCCCCGGAGATTCCATGCCAAGCGTCAAAGTCCGCGAAAACGAGCCCTTCGAGTTTGCGCTGCGTCGTTTCAAGCGCACCTGCGAGAAGGCCGGTGTGCTCGCTGAAACCCGCAAGCGCGAGTTTTACGAGAAGCCGACCCAGGAGCGCAAGCGCAAGGCAGCTGCTGCCGTGAAGCGTCAGTCGCGTCGCGTCTCGCGCGACGTCACCAAGCGCCAGCGCCTGTATTGATCGGCCCGGGCCGGGGTTTCCCCGGCTCGACCGTTCGATGAAGCAAAAAGCCGGCAGCGCATTGCGCCGCCGGCTTTTTGTCGTCTCCGCCGTGGCCCCGCCCGGTCCCGGCACGTCCCGCACCCGTTGCACCTGGAGCCCGCCATGACCCTGAAGCAGCAACTCACCGAAGACATGAAGGCCGCGATGAAGGGCGGCGACAAGCACGCACTCGGCGTGATCCGCCTGATGCTGGCCGCGATCAAGCAGCGCGAAGTCGACGAACGCATCGAGCTCGACGACGCTGCCGTGCTGACCGCGCTGGAGAAGATGGTCAAGCAGCGCCGCGATTCGGTCAGCCAGTTCGAAGCGGCGAGCCGCGAGGATCTGGCCCAGGTCGAGCGCGAGGAGATCGTCATCATCGAGCGCTACCTGCCGGAGAAGCTCGGCGAAGACGAGATCCTGGCCGCGATCGCCAGCGCCAAGGCCGAAACCGGCGCCACCAGCCCGGCCGACATCGGCAAGCTGATGGGCGTGCTGAAGCCGATGCTGGCCGGCAAGGCCGACATGGGGGTGGTCTCGCGCCTGGTGAAGCAGTCGCTGGGCTGATGACCGCCGGTGACGGCATCGTCCTGCGCCCGGCACGTCCCGACGACGTGCCGCTGGTGCTCGCGCTGATCCGCGAACTGGCGGAGTACGAGCGCCTGTCCGATGCCGTCGTCGCCGAAACGGCCCTGCTCGCCGACGCCCTGTTCGGTGACGCACCCGCGGCCGAAGTCGTGATCGCAGAAGTCGACGGCACGCCCGCCGGCTTCGCGTTGTTCTTCCACACGTTCTCGACCTTTCTCGGCCGTCGCGGCCTGTATCTGGAAGATCTGTTCGTGCGTCCCACGTATCGAGGCCGCGGCATCGGCACGCAGTTGATGCGGCATCTCGCCGCGCTCGCGGTCGCGCGCGACTGCGGGCGTTTCGAATGGACCGTGCTCGACTGGAACGCGCCGGCGATCGGTTTCTATCGCGCGCTCGGTGCACAGCCGCAGGACGGCTGGACCGTGCAGCGCGTCGAAGGCGACGCCCTGCGCGCACTCGCGACGATGACGCGCTGAAACGCACGGCGCTTCACGCGCTGCTACGACCTCGTGCATAAGGTGACGGCAACGCCGCAGTGGACGCACGCGCTCCACACGTCGGCCTTCAAGAATCGCCACGCATGAGCACGTCGCCACAGGACACCCAGGACACCGATGCACCCGTGCGCCACACGCGCTGGGGCCGTCTTCGCACACGCGTCGACAAAGGCGTAAGCCGCTTCGAAGAAAGTCTGCCGGCGGCGATGGTCAAGCGCTTCGTCGATGCCGATCTACTGACCCAGGCGGCATCGCTGTCGTTCTACACGCTGATCTCGCTAGCGCCGATGCTGGTGCTGGTGCTGTGGATCACGGCGTCGCTGTATCCGTCCGCGCAGGAAGCGCTGCTCGAGCAGATCGGTTCGCTTGCGGGCGCCGGCGCACGCGATGTCGCCGGCACTGTGATCCAGAACGCCACCGAACAACCCGACATCGGCTCGCTTGCAGGCCTGTGGAGCACGCTGCTGCTGTTCGTCGGTGCGACCGTCGTGTTCGCGCAGCTGCAGGGCACGCTGAACCTGATTTTCCGCACCGATGGCGATCGCCTGCCGGGCGGCCTGATGGTGTTCCTGCGCAAGCGGGTGTTCTCCGCCGGAGTGGTGTTCGCGCTGGGCTTTCTGGTGCTGGTGTCGACGCTGATGACGACCGCGGTGGAGTTCATCTTCGCCAACGTGCCGTCGATCCTGCCGCTGGTCGGCAACACGCTGATGCTGGTGCTGTATTCGTTCGCGTTCGCGGTGCTGTATCACTACCTGCCCGACCGCCGCGTGCGCTGGCGCCAGGCCCTCTTTGGCGGCGTGGTGACGTCCGTGCTGTTCGTCGTCGGGCGCTGGGGCATCGGCATCTACATGACACATGCCGCGCCCGGCAGCGCCTACGGCTCGTTCGGCACGCTGGTGATCCTGCTGGTCTGGATGTACTACGCGGCGACGATCTTCTTCGTCGGCGCGCTGATCACCGCGGTCATCGACGAACGTGTGCGCCGCGGTTCCGTCGACCGTGCGCTGCAGAAGCGCGCCGAGCGGCAGGCTGCCGCGCTTGCGAAAGGGCCGCCGCCCGCGGCCTGAAAACAGACGCCTCGGATGCGGCGATCCGTGCGTCGCGTGGCATCCTAGCGTCCGCATGATCCGCGTTGCCCCCACTTTGTTCTGCCTGCCCCGCGTCCGCCCTGCGGTCGCGGGCGTCCGCCTGCGGGAGATCCGCTGATGGCGCGCATCCCCGACGCGTTCATCGACGATCTGCTGGCGCGCACCGACATCGTCGAGGTCATCAACGCGCGCGTGCCGCTGAAGCGGCAGGGCAAGGAATACGCGTCGCGCTGCCCGTTCCACGACGAGCGCTCGGCGAGCTTCACCGTGTCGCCGACCAAGCAGTTCTATCACTGCTTCGGCTGCGGGGCGCACGGCACCGCGATCAGCTTCCTGATGAACTACGACCGCCTCGAATTTCTCGATGCGGTCGACGAGCTGGCCAAGCGCGCCGGCATGGAAATTCCGCGCGACACCCAGCAGCGCGAAGCGCGGCCCGACAGTGCGCCGATGTACGACGCACTCGATGCGGCGTCGCGCTTCTTCGTCCGCGAACTCGCAGGCAATGAGGCCGCGCGCAGCTATCTCGATGGCCGCGATGTCGACGCCACGATCCGCGAGCAGTTCGCCATCGGCTACGCGCCCGACGGCTTCTCGGCGCTGAAAGACGCGCTCGGCAAGGACGACGCGCGCCGCATCGCGGTACTGGAGAAAGTGGGCCTGCTGTCGAAGAACGACCGCGGCCACAGCTACGACAAATTCCGCGACCGGGTGATCTTCCCGATCCACGACCGCCGCGGCCGCGTGATCGCGTTCGGCGGCCGCGTGCTCAAGCCCGAGGATTCGCCCAAGTACCTCAACTCGCCCGAGACGCCGCTGTTCCACAAGGGCCGCGAGCTCTACGGCCTGTGGCAGGTGCGCCAGGCCAACCAGAAGATCGAACGGCTGGTCGTGGTCGAGGGCTATATGGATGTGGTCTCGCTGTTCCAGTTCGGCGTGCCGCAGGCGGTCGCCACCCTGGGTACGGCGACCACGCCCGACCATGCCGAGCTGCTGTTCCGCAACGCGCCCGACGTGTTCTTCTGTTTCGACGGCGACGCCGCCGGCCGCCGCGCCGCGACGCGCGCGATGGAATCGGTGCTGCCGCGCATGCGCGATGGCCGCCAGGCGTTCTTCCTGTTCCTGCCCGATGGCGAAGATCCCGACACCATTGTGCGCACCGAAGGCGCGCCCGGTTTCGAGGCCCGCCTGACCGAGGCGACGCCGCTGTCGACGTTCTTCTTCGACACCCTGGGCGACGGCATCAACCTGTCGACGCTGGATGGCAAGGCGCGGCTGGCCGAACGCGCCAAGCCGATGCTGGCGCAGATTCCCGACGGCGCCTTCGCCGACCTGATGCGCCAGCGCCTCGGCGAACTCACCGGTCTCGGCGGCGCGGCGCCGGCGCAGCAGGCCGCGCCCAGCCGCATGCTGCGCGGCGGACGCGGTGCGCCGCCGCCCAAACGCAGCGTGGTGCGCCACGCGATCGCCCTACTGCTGCAGAAGCCCGGCCTGGCGGCGCAGTTGCCGCCGCCCTACCCCTTCGTCGCCCTGCGCCAGCCGGGCATTGAACTGCTGACCGAGCTGATCGCCATCGGCAGCGTCCGCCCGGACATCACCACAGGCGTGCTGCTGTCGCAGTTCGAGGAACGCGAGGAAGCGCCGGCGTTGCGTAAGCTCGCGACCCAGGATCTCGCCGGCGACGAAGCCTCGTGGGAACAGGAACTGCGCGACGCGATCGAGCAACTCGACCGCCAGGTGCTGCAGCAGCGCATTGACGATCTGCTGGGCCAGCAACGCGAGGGCACGCTCGACGCCGCCGGCAAGCAGGCATTGCGGGAACTGCTGCTGCAGCGCGTCCGCTGATTCGGAAATGTAAGCGCTTTCAGGCACATAGCGCTTACATCCCGGTGACGATTCCTTAACCTTCGCGCTGGTCTGATCCCCGCAGGGGGATCGACCGGTCGGAATGGCGCAGCTGCGTCACGGCGACCTGTCCGTCCAGCACCGAGTGTCCGCCGAGTCCGCGAAGACGGGTCCGGCGCGGTGCCCCGTCCTTTTCCTTCCCCGACAGGTCGTCACCATGATCCGATCCACCCGCCTTCCGTCCGCGCGCCTCGGTGCCGGTCTCGCCCTCTCCGCCGCGTTGCTGCTCGGCGCCTGCGCCAAGATCGACACCCCGCCCGTGCTCGCCAAACCCCTGCATATCGATCTCGCCGCGCCGGTCGCCGAACAGGTCGATCTGGCCTGGCCACAGAAAAACGGCACCCTGGCCGCCGAACACACGATCAGCCAGTCGCGCGACGTCACCTTGCGCCTGCCCAATGGACAGCAGGTCGTCGTGCCGGCCGATCGCGTCGCGTTCAAGCAGCAGGGCGGCCTGCTGGTCGGCGTGAACATCCAGCCCGGTGGCGGTGCGCTCGACCATCCCGACGCGCTGGCGCAGACCCGTCAGCTGCTCGAAGCCAACCGCCTGCTCAATCCCGCCCTCGCCCACACGCTCGACGGCTGGGCGGCGCGCAACGATGCACAGCAGACCGCGCGCGTGACGATCCGCGATGTCGACGTGCAGGTCGCGCTGACGCCGAACACCAAGACCGGCTGGCAGGCCACGCTCGATTTCGAACCGCGCGCCTGCGAGATGCCGGCCGGCCTCGACGGTGATCCGGACGCCTGCCTGCAGGCCACGCCGACCTCGACCGTGATCGCAGGCGGCTGATCTCCGGATCCAGATATCGCTGCATGCCTGAGCCGGCTGCAGCGATAGGCGCACGCACGCACGCACGCACGCAAGCACTGCTATCGATCGTTTCACGCCTCGAAACGTGCGCATCGACGACGCCGGCGATGGGCGCTTCGAGCGACTCGGCGTAGGATGCGTCGTGATCCGGAAGCTGCATGCCGGATCAGACCCCGGCACGGAACCCGATTCCGTCGCCGCCCCAGAGATCCCAGCGGAGCGCGACGATGGCCAAGAGCCTCGACAAGAAGAAAGAGACCAAGAAGAAGCCGGTCAAGACCCTGAAGGAAAAGCGGGCCGAGAAGGCCGCGAAGAAGTCCTGATGTCCACTGCGCCGGCGGGCCATGCGCCCGCCGGAGCGGATGCGGCGGTTGTCAGCTGATGCGCTGGAAATCCAGTCCGCCCGCTGCAGCGCCGGCGCCCGGCAGCCACGGCAGCAGCCAGTGGTCGATCAGCAGGAATGCGAACAGCGCCATCAGGTACACGACGGAATAGTTGAACATCCGCATCGCGAAGAATTCGTCCGGCGGATCCAGCAACCGCCACGCGTACCAGAGAAACACCAGGCCCAGCACGACGGCGCCGCCCAGATAGAACACGCCGCTCATGCCGATCGCGACCGGCAGCAAAGTGATCACGACCAGCAGCACGGTGTAGATCAGGATCTGCCAGCGCGTGTACGCCACGCCGTGCGTGACCGGCAGCATCGGCACCAGCGCGCGCGCGTAGTCCTCGCGGCGGAAGATCGCCAATGCCCAGAAATGCGGCGGCGTCCACACGAAGATGATCAGCACCAGCAGCAGCGCGTGCGCCCAGTCCCACTGGCCCTGCATGTTGGTGACCGCGGCCCAGCCCAGCAGCGGCGGCGCCGCGCCGGCGATGCCACCGATGACGATGTTCTGCGGCGTCGCGCGCTTGAGCCAACCGGTGTAGATCACCGCGTAACCGATCAGCGAGGCGAACGTCAACAGCGCGGTCAGCATGTTGACCAGCAGCACCAGGACCGCCATCGACAGCGCACCCAGCGCCAGCGCGAACACCAGCACCTGCACCGGGCGCAGCGCGCCGGTCGCGAGCGGCCGGTGCGCGGTGCGCGCCATGACCTTGTCGATGCGCTGGTCGATCAGATGGTTGATCGCCGCCGCCGACGCGGCGGCCAGCCAGATGCCGAGCAGACCGAACACCGTCTCCTGCCACGGCGGCAGACCGGGCACGGCGAGGAACATGCCGACCAGCGCGGTGAACACGATCAGTGCTACCACGCGCGGCTTGGTCAACGCCCAGTAGTCGCGCGCCTGGATCGCCATGTCAGTCCGGCCGCTTCAGACGCGCGAGCAGCGACACGAGCACGAACAGCAGCAACGCGGCGCCACCGTTATGCAGCACCGCGACCGGCAACGGCAGCGCGAGCTTGACGTTGAAGATGCCCAGCGCGACCTGCGCGCAGGTCAGCAGCGCGAGCGCAACCGCCCAGCCGCGCAGGCCCGGCGTGCGCAGCAGGCGCGCCGCGAATGCGACCAGATACGCGAATACCGCGATCGCCATGACCCGGTGCGCGAGCTGGATCGCCACGCGCGCCGCGCCGTCGAGCACGCCGCCTTCGTAATCCACGCCCACACCGCGCCACAGCACGAAGCCTTCGCGGAAGTCGGCCTGCGGCCACCACTCGCCGACGCACTTCGGGAAATCGACGTAGTGATGCGCATCGGTGACCCAACCGCCCGCGCCGCAGGCGAGCGCGGCGTAGTTCGCGCTGACCCAGCCGCCCAGTGCGATCTGCACGCCGACCAGGCCGATCGCGCCGAACGTCCAGCGCCGCAGCGTGGGTGCGTCGACCAGCACGATCGGCTGCACCGTCGCGCGCCACGCCATCCACAGCAGCAGCGAGAACGTCAGCATGCCGCCGAGCAGATGGCCCATGACGATCACCGGCTTGAGCAGCATGGTGACCGTCCATTTGCCGAGCAGCGCCTGGAAGATCACCACCGCCAGCGTCAGCGCGGCGGCGCGCGCGAGATCGATGTTCGACCAACGCAGGGCTGCGATCAGCAGCAACGCTTCACCGAGCGCGGCGATGCCGAGCGCAGCCATCACGTGGCCCTGCATGTACAGCGGGATGGCGAGTGCGACCAGCGCCGAGGCACCGATGATCTGCAGCATGCCGAAGCGGCGACGGCGCGCGGCCAGCAGCGCGAGACCGAGCACCAGCACGCCGAGTGTTGCCGCCAAATGGCGGTGGACCTGCTCGCGCCAGGCCTTGTCCGATTCGAACTCGCGGATCGTGCTCGCAGCGTGGTCGACGACCTCGCTGACGGCCTGCGGCCATGCCGCGCGGCCGTAGCACGTGGGCCAGTCGGGGCAGCTCAGACCGGCATCGGACAGACGCACGAACGCGCCGAACACGATCACGCACAGCGTCAGCGCGGTGGCGAGCCAGGCGATGCGGTGGAAATGCTTGTGGGTCGACGGGCGGAACGATGTCGCGCGCGCGGGGGGCGTGTGGGTCATCACTTGAGTTTCAGCAGCTTGGCCATGTCGCTGCGCAGGTCGCCTGGATCGAAGCCCGGGGCGTAGCGCAGGATGACGAACCCGTTCGGGTCCACGACATAGGCGGGAACGCCATTGTCCGCCTCGCCGGGCCCGCCGTCGACGCGCGGTAATGTCGCACGCAGCGCCGGGTCAGCTTCGACGATCCGCCATGCCGGATTGCGGATCGCACCGTCGGGCACCGCGCCCGCCCACAGGATGTCGACATGGTCGGCATTGCGGCCGAACAGCTGCCACACCAGATCGAGCTGCCGCGACAGTTCGACACAGGTCTGCGCGCAGTCGCGCGGCGGCGCGACGAGAATCCGCCAGCGTCGCTCGGCCGGCCGCCAGTCGTAACTGCCGCCATCGATGAGGTGCAGCGGATGCGTGCGCAGGTCACCCGGCGGATCGAGCAGCTCGCCCTTGTTCTGCATGCCCGGCGGCCGCCAGCCCGAGAAACGCAGGGCGCCGGCGACGACGGCGCTGCCAAGGAACAGCACCACGATCAGCACCAGCAGCAGGCGATTGCGGTTGCGCTGCTCGGGCGGCAGCGTCTGCGCGGGAGACGGATTCATCGGCGGCGGGTCCGGAACGTGAGCACGAGGGCGATGACCAGCACCGCGAGGGCCAACCCGAACCATTGCACCGCGTAACCGAGGTGCTTGTCGGGCGTGAGCGTGTTGGGCAGGACGTCGAGATCGCGGAGATAGCCGATGTCGAGCGCCGGATCGAGTCGCAGCACGCGTGGCGGCAAGGTGGGGAGACCCACACCGGCTGCAATCGCCGCCATGTCGATGCGGGTCATCAACACGGCGTCGCCCGGCACGAGCGCCGGCCCGAGCGCGAGACCGGGCGAC